>JAGVLS010000010.1 GCA_020054205.1 Candidatus Obscuribacterales bacterium
AGTTTAGCAGCAGGTTGACCTTCAACAGGTTGAACTTCTCTAGCAACGACACGTTGAGCAGGAGTAGGTTCAGGAGCATCGAGTTTAGCAGTAGGTTGAGGTTTAACTTGAGGAGCATCAACTACGGCAGGAGCATCAACTACGGCAGGAGCATCAACTACGGCAGCAGGTTCCGGAGCATCGAGTTTAGCAACTCTTGGATTTGTGTCAACTGGAGCACTTGCAGGTTCTCCTGGTTTTTTTGTTACTGGTGGTTTTGGATTAAGATTATCTGGGAGAGCATCGGCAACGTTTGGATTACCATCGGGAACAATGTCTGCTTGTCCTGGTCTTCTTGCTGCTGGACCTCTTGGATTTGTTGGTTGTCCTGGTACTAATCTTGGACGTTCACCTAATGTAGGTAAATCTGCATTTGGTCCTAGAGCACCACCTGCACCTTGTCGTCGTAATAAATTAACTGGGCCATTGGTGCCACCATTTAGACTTAGTGCAGCTATATCATCAACTGCACCTACACCAACATTTATATCTCCAGCGTTAGCGCCTATATTTAATTTGTTGTTAGGATTAGAGAATCCACCTTCAGGTACATCTAATCCTGGTGTTCTAGCAAGAGCGCCTTCACGTTTGAGTAGATTACCAGCTCCTGCTGCAATATCATCTGCAATTGGCATTGATAGTTCTGCAGAACCAATCATTTTTTTAGTAACTGAAGCAGTTTCCCCAAGTCTAGCAATATTAGCTGCTGAACTTCTTTCCATAATTCCAGCTTCAACTAAACCTTGTGCAGCATTATCACCAGTTTTTACAAGGCTTTTTACTCCATATCCTAATGTGAAGAGTGTTGTTCCGAGATTACCCAGTGCTCTACCACGTTCAGCGGATGTACCTTCTGTAAGAGATTTATAAGTAGATGAAGCCACATCAGCCGTCATTCTTTTAATGCCTTTATCTTGTACAGCATCAACTACTTTCTTTGTGTCTTTAATTGCAAGTGCAGGATTTAAAGCCCAATCAAGTCCTGTTGAAATCATATTTAATACGTTTGTGCCAGCACCTTCAGCTATACCTCTTGTATAAGCTAGTGCTCCATTATCAGTAGGCTTTTTGTTTTCTGGTTTTACTGGTGCATCTGCTACTGATTGAGAAAGTGTAGAAAGATCATTCTTTTGTTTGTCTGTTGTATAAAAAGCAAGAAGAGATAGACCCCCTTCATTTTGTTGATTTGGTCTTGTATCACCTTCAGCCCTATTATCTTCACCTTCTGTGGATGAAGGTGAAGTGTCCACTTCGTCTAGATTGGAAACATCTGACGATGGTTTATTTTTAGAATTATCATTGAGTTCGGACATAAAAGGAATTATTAATTGTTACTGCTGAATTGACCTGCTATTGAGTCTATACAAATGAAGTGCTCCCTGGACACACAAAGCCTATATTTCATGAGCATATATCTTAAATTCATCGAAAAAAATGCGGAAAATACGTAGTCTATGATGTGCTTAAAATACGTTTATACGCAAATTAACTCCTGATGCGGCTTAATTGTTAAATGCCACATTTGTAAAAGCCTCAAACTATTACCGGGCAATGCTTTTAGAGCTCGGTTTATCATTGGTGTACATCTTCGCTAAAATAAGGTGATAATAGACACTTATAGAATTAAGGTATATAAGCATTAAATATGAGCTTAAAAGAAGAAATAGATAACATTATGAACAAAGACCCAGCCGCACGAAGCGCACTAGAAGTCGTTCTTTGTTATCCTGGTTTTCATGCTTTAATAATTTATCGCATTGCAAATTGGTTTTGGCTAAAACGCTTTTACACATTTGCTCGCCTTATTTCTCATATTGGTCGAATACAGACAGGGATAGAGATACATCCTGGTGCACAAATAGGCAAAAGAGTATTTATTGATCATGGTATGGGAGTGGTAGTGGGAGAAACTACTATCATTGGTGATGATGTTGTAATTTATCAAGGTGTGACACTAGGGGCAGGATCAGATGCTCGAGGTGGATTTAAAACAAGAGGGAAAAAACGTCATCCCACTTTAGGTAAAGGCGTAATTGTTGGCAGTGGTGCTGAAATTCAAGGACCAGTAATTATTGGGGACAATGTTCAAGTAGCCTCTGGTTCTATTGTGCTTAAAGACGTACCAGAAAATTCAATAGTAGTTGGTGTTCCGGGAAGGGTTATATATCAGGATGGTAAACGAGTTGATGGTCCAGTGCCTGATATTGAAGCACAAGCTATTAAAGCATTGAAAGATCAAATGACTGAGCTTAGCCATAAAATAAATGCCTTAATGGCTGCAACTGGCGTTTCAGAAGTCCAAGTTAATCAATCTTCAAAGAATAAAGAAAATTCTGAGATGACAATAGATGAACAAAGTATACTAAATGACCCTGTTGATGTATTTCTTCATGGGGCAGGAATTTAGTGAATGCGGTAATAGGTGCAAAACAAAGGTAAAATAAGCTAACAGAACGCTAATAGTTGTTAAGAAGCTAACTGAAATAAGGAACGGTTTATCAATGGCAGAACTTGAAACAGCATTTTCAACACTTACAGACGTGCTATCAACTACGGAAAAAGAAATTGGTGAGGAAGTTAAGGTTATTGAGCAACAAATTCAACAACTTCAAGATCGCATTGTTGAGCTAAATTCACGGCAACAAACATTGGTGCACGATCGTGAGTCGATAGGCGATATGTACAAGAGATACTGTCAAAGCGATAGCGAAGGAAAGGCAGTAGAGTTTTAATTCTACCTGTAGATTATGTCAACTATAATATGTCCGTTTTGTGGTGAGCCAACAAATTTATCATTGAAATTCTGTGTTTCTTGTGGCAGGGCAGTAACGCAAGCTGACTTACAAAAAGCTGGATTGAAAATCCCTAAAGCAACAGATGTTGTTGTAAGACATGACGACGGTGGGCATACAGCATTTAAATTATCTAGAAAGTCTTATAGTATCCATAGAGCAATAAGACATTTCTTTTTTACTAGCTCTACAGTTCTGATGCTGGTCTTAGTTTATTACATTACAATGCGTTTTATTTTGCATCAGCATTTGCCAGGCAATATTGATGCAAAATTATCAGAATTTTTAAGCCGTTACATAACATTTCCCAAGTAAATCATTTGCTTTATTACATTGGGTTTCTAATACTTTAGAGTCGCGCATTAGTTTTTCTACTGGGTATTCTCGAGAATATCCATAACCACCAAAAATTTGTACGGCATCAATTGCGATTTTTACGGCTGCATCTGTAGCAAAAGATTGACTAACTAGAGAATGGTAAAGACTAGGTTCGTTATTATCAATTAGCCAAGCAGCCTTACGGTATAAAAGGCGAGATGCCTCAATATTTTTTGCCATATCGGCAAGCATGAAGCTTATAGCCTGATAATTAGCAATTGCTTGACCAAAAGTTTTTCTTTCTTTTGCGTATGTAATTGAATGATGTAGAGCGGATTTTGCTAGGCCAGTTGCTTGGGCAGCTATGTATGGACTTATTACAGTTTGTAATTGCTTGCTAATGATTAAGCCTTCTGATTCTTTGCCAATTAAATAAGTATTGTCTAGTTCTATATTTTTAAAAGAAACACTTTTCAAATCTGCCGTTTTGCGACCTAGTGTTGTCACTTTATCTTGAGCTAAATAACCATTTATAGATGTAGGAATGATGAAAGGAGAAAAGTCGTTATTTTCAATATTTTTTCCTAGTACATATATCCATTTACCTGCGCTAGCATTAAGAACTGGTGCAGCACCATTTAGCACATAATTATTTTTGTTGCGTTTGTACGTGATTGGATATGATTCTGTTTCAATTTCACTAGGCGGAATTAAAGAATAGCCAGCCAATGAAAATTCACTAGTAAGAGAATTGAAATAAGTTTCTTTTTGCTTATCATTACCGGCTAATAACACCAATGATATGAAAGCATGATTCGCCTCAAAAGATGCACTAATGCCAGTGCATCCTGATGCTATTTCTTCCACAATTAAACATGCTTCGTAGTTTTTAAAACCTGGTCCGCCATATTGCTCGGGAATAGTGACATTCATTAGTCCTAGCTGCCATGCGGTTTTGTAAATATCAATTGCTGGTTTGTTTTGTTCTTCAAAACTGTGTATGTGAGGAATAATTTCTTTCTGGCAAAAATTGAAAGCTAATTGCTGATACTCTTTTTGTTCATCGTTTAAACAAAGATCCGCCATTTATGAAATATACCTCAATGATTAAAAACTATTTACTACCTATAGATATTCTGCAGAGAAAGCTAGTTCATGATAACCTAAAGAATGTTTTTATTTAGGTTACTATCAGGTTGTTTTATACATTATGACAGTCTTAATTGCCCCTTCAATATTGTCTTGTGATTTTGCTAATTTAAAAGCTGAAATTGAAAAAGCTTATGAAGGCAAAGCTGATTGGATTCACGTAGATGTAATGGATGGACATTTTGTGCCCAATCTAACAATTGGTGCCCCAGTTGTTAAGAGTATAAAAAAATGCTCTAAATTGCCATTAGATGTGCATTTGATGATTACGGATCCAGATAGATATATAGAAGATTTTGCTAAAGCAGGAGCGAACTATTTAACAGTGCATGCTGAGGCTTGCACGCATTTACAAAGGACACTTTCTCATATCCGTTCAATGGGACTTAAAGCAGGTGTAGCTTTAAATCCAGCAACCAACCCAAATGTATTGCAATATGTGCTTGATGATATTGATTTAGTTTTGGTAATGTCTGTCAATCCTGGTTTTGGTGGCCAAAGTTTTATTCATACAGCTGTGAATAAAATTGCTGTAATTAGACAAATGTTGGATAATTCAGGGCATAGTAATGTGCTTATATCCGTGGATGGAGGCATTAATACTGAGACTGCAAAGCAAGTTGCCCAAGCGGGAGTAAATGTTTTAGTTGCAGGAAATAGTATTTACGGAAGTAATAATGTAAAAGAAGCAATTAAAAATTTGCGTGAAAGTGCGCTCGTCGGATCAAAAAATTAAGATAGGCTCAAAGAAATAAGTAGGATTGAACTAAGGTATTAGGAGTTGAAGATGATAAAGACAGTTTTTACAAGCTTGCTAGTTTGGTGTTTATTGGCACCAAGTGCATTTTCTGCTTCTGATGATTCTGATTGGATTAAAGATACATCTGATATTGGCCGCAGCAATAATGGTGTCATCAGATCTGATCAATTTCTTGAATTGGGTGTAGCGAGTGCTAGTTGTCTTCAATTAGAAGGTGAAGCATCTTTACGTCAAGGTAATTTAGATAGAGCTATTACAGTATTGCAAAAGTCTGTTGAGCAAGCACCATTAGATATGGACAAACGAATTTTATATGCAGGCGCCCTAGAGAAAAAACTTATGATGCAAGAAAAAAGAGATCCTCGCTTGTTTAATTTCATAGTTAAGCAATGGCTTTTTGTTGTGAAGAAATCAGAATTTGTTGATCAATCAGCTCAAGGCAGAGGACATTTGATGAATCTTGTTGGAAGAGCACCAAGGATGTGGGAAAAACCATCGAAGTATTTGGCTCAAGTTTTAATACCAGAAGATGATTCACAAGAAGTAGTTTTAGGTAAAAAACAAATCGCTGAGAAATAACTTTATTTGTTGGTGTTTTTGTTTCTCTTCACCAAAAATAAAGTAGTGTTTTTAAATAAGCGTATTAAGCCATATAAAATTGCGACTACGCCAAAATACATCCATGTAAATGGTGCATGGTAGTCAGCAATGTGCTTTTTTACGGTGATGATATCATTAGGAAATTCATTGTTTGGTATGTAAGAAGATAGAAGTAAAAAGAAGCCGATAATTGTATTTAAAACACCAAAGACAAGCCACGGCCAGCTTGGGCTATAAATAAATAGCAAAGGAATAAACCCAGCTAAAAGTACAGCATCGGGCATCCAAATAAAACTAGATTGTGGTGGTATGGCAAAAGCTAAAGCAAAGGCTAATAACCAGATAATTGTAGATAGTATTGCTGCAATTTTTTTTGCCTTTCCTTGTTTTTTCGTTCTTGTATTTGTTTGATCAGATTGCATATTAGTCTCTATTTTAAAACTATAGATTGGCTAGTAATTGCTTTTTGTTTTATAGCAAATGAATGAATCAGTTTGACTAAAGCTTTTGCTTGTTCTGGGACTTCATTAGTATTGCTTAGATTGTCTTTGATAAAATTAGCAAAACCTATTTTATCAAATTTTCCTAGCGCTCTTATTTGCCAAATATTATCGAGTGCTAGTATGCGACGCTTGGCAGACAATGTAGCAATTTCTTCTTCGGTAATTAAATTAGTTATCTCTTGTATGCTGAGAAATCTATTTACGTATTCAATTAAAAAGCTTACTGGGAAAATATCTTCAATTTCACCTTCTTGCCAAACATGCATAAAATCGGTTGGGCGTAGAGCATCTTTTACTAATTCAATTTCGCTTTTGGCATCATGATCTAGAATGGTAATTATTGGTAATTTGGTTATTTCTTTTAACACAAGAAATTTTTTCAATAATTGTTTTGAACCACCGCAAGGAATTATACATATTGCTGGATCTGTGAAGCTAGCATTTAATTGCTTAGCAAAATGTGGCAATAAAATCTCTTCAGTGGGACCTTCAACTAAAACAATTAATTGAGGAAGAAAACCGGCAGGAAGCCTTGAGCGCCATTTATTTAAGAGCTGACTAAATTCATTATGTGCATTTATGTATTTCTCTATAGTCAAACTTGTTTTTATTTTGGACAATTTATTTAAGTATTCAATGATAAAATTTGCTCTTACATCTTGTGACCAAGGTCCACTATCTTTTACTGTATGCCAATCTGGTACTGATTCGCTTGCATGTACAAGCCATTTTTTTTCAGGTTCAGATAGTTGTAATTGGCTAAAAAGCAAATTAGATTCAGTTTTTATTTCATTATTGAAAGAAGCCGACCATAATTGAAATGCTATAGGTGTAAACCGGAATATATCTTCCATAGCAAGAGAAAAATTTAAAAGTTGAGAATCTATATTGTTTTTAGATCTTGATCCAAATATTTGTTTGAAAAAATAGTTTTTTTCAGATGGAGAATAATTAGCTAGCCTAATCGCTTTACCATTTTTATTATTTATATAACGGCTGAGAATTTCTTCCAAACGCTCATAACGATTGAGTGGTTCATCAAATATTAGTAAGCGATTGAGGCAAAACCAGATTTGTTCTTGTGTTGGTTTTATAAATTCTAGCGCTTGAAAACTGGATTTACCTGGAAGCATAATATGTGTAATTTACCATCTTGCCTTTATTAAAAAAACAGGTATCTTAGATATATTTGGTGGGTGAATATGAGTTATGTTTCTTTCGATGACAATGATGTTGTTATCGATCCAAAATCCGATACTGCAGAAAGTGATGTCATTGTTAACGGCTCGCTTTGGTTTTCCATATGGTACATGACTTGGCCATTATTTATAAATATGATTGCCATATCAGTTGCCAGTTTTGTTGATATTTGGGTTGCTGGTAAATTAGGTCCAGATTCGCAAGCTGCTATTGGCATAGCCGGGCAAGTTTGGTTTTTTATGATTATGCTTGCAGTAGCATTATCGGCTGGCACCAATGCGCTTGTTAGTCGCTTTTGGGGTGCACGAGACACAGATAATGCTGTTATTGCTGCTCGTCAATCATTAATATTTGCTATTTTATTTGGTTTTGTTTCAGCCTTAATAGGACTTCTTTGTGCACGTCCTTTACTTGCTGCCCTTGGTGCTTCTCCGTCGGTGCAAGAACTTGGCTGGCAATATATGAAATACGATATGTTGTCACAATTGCCAATGACAATTTTATGGGTATCAAATTCGATATTTCGTGCTAAAGGGGATGCACGCACACCCATGATAATGATGGTGCTCATGATGGTAATGATCATTGCACTAGATATTGGATTATGTTTATGGCCTTTCAAAATTGGTATTGCTGGAATTGGCATATCATGGTTTTTAGCTAGTTCTATCGGTGTGGCAATTTCATATTTTTGGCTTAAGTCTTCAGAATTAGGTGAATGTGTAAGGATAAAAGCAATAAATTTTTCTTCTATTTCTATGGTTTGGTTAAAGCGTTTATTGGCAATAGGTATTCCAGCTTGTCTTAATGATTTATCGTGGGTGGGCAATAATTTTGTTCTTTTACTTATTTTTTCCCATATGAAAGATCCAACTTATTGTCAGGCAGCCTGGTCTATTGGACTAAGAGTAGAAGAAATGCTTTGTGGATTTCCAATGTATGCTTTAGCATTGGCAGCAGCAACTATAGTTGGACAAAATCTTGGTGCTAATAAACCAGAGCGTGCTGAAGAAGCCGGTTGGAAAGTTGCATTTATTGGAGTGGTGATGAATGGAATTATTGCCCTAGCTTTGTTTTTTGGCGCTCATTTTGCTGCTACTCTTATGAGTAATAATGCTGTGGTAAGTTCTTATACATACGAGTGTCTTAAAGTAATTGCTTTTTCTGAAATATTTGTTGCTATCTGGATTACATTGGGTGGGGCCATGCAAGGTGCTGGTTATACAAAAGCTCCAATGATAGCGACAGTAATATGCTTAGCTTTAATTAGACTGCCTCTTTCTTGGTATTTAGGTGTGGTTGTTGGCATGGGACCAACTGGTGTTTGGTATAGCATTGCTCTTTCGTCAGTTCTTGTGGGCTTAATAGTTGCTTATCAATTTAAAAAAGGTAATTGGAAATTGCAGGCGGTTTAAAGCCATTTATTTCATAAAATTATATAGATTAAATTGCTTATTCTGCATAATTGTACATACCTGCATCTTAATTAAGCCCCTAAAATGATCTCTAATTGAGGGAGATTCTATATGGTTGCACGCCCATTTAAGCAGCCTGTTTCTATACACTGCACTCAAATTTCATATCATCTATTGCGTCTATTCTTAATTAGCCAATTTACTAGGCTATTGAAATTTTGTACTTTTTATCATTTGGAGGCTTGTTAATTATGCCTCCAGATCTAAGTAACGATAAACCAGAGCAAAATCCAAATAATTTGCCTTCAATTGCACCGGAGTCAGCTTCTGGTGAAGCCTCGGTTTCTCCTGCTTCTTCCCAGGCAGAGCAATTAGAACAAAATATTGCTGGCAACGATACCTTAAATTTAAATTTGCTGGATATAGTCTCAGACAATACAGCTCAAAATGATGGGCAAGAGTCTAATGTACAAAAACTAGATATGCAAAAGAAAGAAGCTATTGTTCATGCTGCTATTGCAAAATCTAAAGAAACAGGTAGACCAATTGATTTATCAAATCAAGATTTAAGTGGGCTGGATTTTACAGACAAAAATAAATTCCCCGATATTAATTTTGAAAAAGCTAATTTCAAAGGAGCTTGTTTGTCAGGTTGCAATCTATCAAGGCACGAGTTAGTACAGGTTGATTTCACTAATGCAAATCTTGCCGGAGCAAATATTAGCTTTGCTGATATAACATCAGCTAGAATGGAAAAAGCAAACCTATCAAATACAAATTTGTCTAATTCTTCATTGAGCTATATTTACATTGCAGATACATCATTTGATGGAGCTGATTTGAAATATACAACCCTCAGAGAATTGCATTTTACCCGTTGTACTTTTAAAAACTCAGATTTATCAAAAAGTTATGTCACGGGTGTAGAATTTGAAGGAATAGATCTAAGAGAAATGATTTGTAAAAAAGTCATAACGCTCAACACCAGTTTTGACAGATGTAACTTAGCCGGACAAGATTTATCTGGTTGGGATCTAATGGGGGTCGGGTTTGACAATTCTAAATTAGATGATGTGACTTTTAAAAAATCAATACTAAAACAGGCTAAATTTGAAAATTGTGATTTATCGGGGCATGATTTTTCTGGACACAATCTGAGTTATGCAAGATTTGAAAATACAAAATTAGAAGGAACTATTTTTACAGGAGCTAATTTGAGTGACGCCAAATTTATTGACTGTGATTTATCAGGACAGGATTTTTCAAATTGTAATCTTCAAGCAGCCGCTTTTACAGAATCTCAAGTATTAAATGCAAATTTTACTAACGCTAATTTAGTTGATGCGAAAATAAATTTGGCTGATTTATCTGGTGCTACTATCAATGGTGCCAAATTTTTTAGAGCAGATTTATCAATGTCTGAACTTAATGTTAGCGAAACTATTTGGGGTGCTTATTTAGGTGCTCATTTGTCTAAAGATATTCCTGCAAATTTGTCTCAGGAGCTTTTACTAATTAATGGTGGTAGCCCATTACAACGTTGGCAAATTGTTGCCGCTAATATTGCTTGGAGAGAAGCTGATAAGGACAATTCTTCAATTGAAAAAGCAAAACAGTTTATAGAGCAGTACAAAGAACTTTGTAATAAAGGACCGAAAGCAGTTTTACAAATAGCTGATAACTTGTCAGATACTATTCATTGTCTAAATAATAAAGTAATTAGTCCTGCTTATGCAAAATTACTTACTGCTCTTGCTAATGAACTGGTTACTCCGGATTCAAATGGAAAAGTTGCAATTCCTTCTGAGGAAATTTTAGACTATGTGAAAAAAATAAATCCTGGCACTTTTAGAGATGCTCATAGATATTTAGATAAAGACACTGTACCCGGACATACAGATAGAACTATATTTGAATATTTGTACCAGGATGAAAATTATTCAAAGATTGCTAATTATGCAGACAAATCTCCTGAAGCTATGTATGCTCTTAAAGTTACAAATGTATTTGGTAATAATTGGAAACAATGGATTGATATACATGAGCAAAAAAAATTAGCACAACTTATTGAGCAGAATCCTAGATTGCAAGAAAATCTTAAAAGCCCCGAGCTGGATGCTCAACTAGCAAAACTAAACCAAGAAAATACAGAGCTAAGAGAAAAAATCCAAAATGGGCAAGAGGCTGATACCAGAGAAAAGTATATTGATCAAATTAAAAAAAATAGTCAGGCAATTAAAGAATTGCAAGCTAAGCAAAATGCTAAATTAGAACATGAGTACAATAAGCTAAAAGACTTATTTGTAAGCGAGCTAAAGCAAGTTCATCATGATGCTTGTATTTGGTTGCCTGTTGGCACGCAACAACAATTAGCTGGTCTGGGTGATTATTTATTACGTCATTCAGATCGCAGTATCACTGATTTAGAAATTATTGCTAAAAACTGGAAAGACTTAAAACCAGAACAAAAAGAATTGTCTTTTGAGGTTCTTATTAAAGAACTTAAGTCTAATATATATCCTAATGCTAAATCTTATGAATTTGCAGTTGAAGCTGCTAAATGGGGTATCTCGCAAGAAGAATATCCTGAAATGGAAAGACGCTTCCTTATCTCTCAATCTGTCCCTTCTCCTTTTCCGCAAGACAAAGCTTGGTCTGTCACTGGTGAAAATGGTAGTAAATATACTGGACGCTTTTTACCACGTACAGATCCCCGTGGTATTTTCCTTGGTCAACATTCTGCTTCATGTCAACATCCTAAAGGTGAATCAGCACAAGCTGCCTGGTATGGACAAGAACGTCCTAATTCTGGATTTTTTGTAGTCGAAGACTCTGAGGGTAAAATCGTTGGCCAATCTTGGGCATGGGTATCAGATAATGGTGGTCTTTGTTTTGATAATGTTGAAGCTAAAGAATTGGGCAATAGGAAAACTGCTGTACGGGAAATCTATCAACTAGCTGCTCAAGATTTATCTAGTAAATATCACACCATTGCCCTTGGGACTGTTATGAGTAAAGTAGATGTATTAGATCTACCAGAAGCTGCCCAGTTAAATGAGACTGATCCTAATAAAGTAAAAGCTTTAGAATTACCCTCCGATTTTATGGCAGAACGTGTTGGTGTTATGCAAGGTGGTTGGGCTGATTCATTTAACAAAGACGGCACAGCAGCTCAAGTAATTTTAGCTTGCAACCCAGAGCTACCTAAACTTAATTCCCCTCCTTATCCTACTTGGGTGAGTGCTGGTACTGACAAGGATAAAGAAGCTTTGAGAAAAATAGTTGAAGCTTGTTATCCAGAAGGCTTTCAATGGGTGGATGCTGGTGAACATATAGTTTTACGTTCAAGAGATGGTGGAGTCATTGGTTATGCTGCTATCGATACACAAAATAGATATATAGGTGATTTAGCAGTAATGCCAGAACATCGTCAACATTCTAAATTACTCATTGATGCTTTAGCTAATTATTTACAACAACATGGTGCTGATAAAGAATGGTCACTGGATAGTCGCCCTAGCACTAGTTACATTTTACTTAGACGTGCTGAAAAAGATGGATTAATCACTATAACTAACGATACTGCCTCTAGCACGCAATTACCACCTGAGGATATGACTGATAGAGAAAAGAGAAATTTAGAAAGAGCCCTCGGCAGATTAGGTGTCCCTGAAAATGAAAGAAATAACATGCGCAGAATTACTTTTAGAGCAGCTGTTCCAATAAAAGTAAGACCTGCCGAGTCTGCTCCTAATGCTAATGCTGAAGTGCCTGTAATTACTGAAATTGCTTTAGATAATTTATCTGGCTCTATTTCTCTTGATAGTGAAGCAAGCAAAATTACAATTGATGAAAAGCCTGCGTCCCCTAAACGTATTGCTAAAGGAAGCGTAGAATCAGTTGCAACTACTGAAGCTGCAGGAAATAAACCTGCTACCGAAATTAAGCCAGAAGAACTTGCTAGTCACGAACATGGATCTAAATCCAATCCTTCTGAAAGAAATACACCTGCAACTGGTCGTGCTTTTCTTATCATGCTTGGATTATCTGCTGCTATTGAAAGACTTAAGCGTGGACATGCTTCAACACAACATGCATCCTCAGAAGATAATGCTTACAATATATATTAAATTTTTACCGAAGCATAATTATTACTTTTTCTACTGAGAAAATTTGAACTTTTTTTCTTTTAACAACGTTTATATGTATATGAGCGTTTTTTTGGTGGGCTATGAAAAAGAGTTTTCTTAAAAGTCTTAAATATAAGTTGCCAATAATAAAGTTATATATTGTCAGGGAAAACTCGTCGCGTGGTGATTCACCAAAAATAAAGACAATTAAAGATGCATCGCGTTTTTTTAAACCTTTATGTTATTTGCCAGAAGAACATTTTGTTAGTTTGCATTTAAACGCCAAGCATGAAGTAATTGGTGTTCATGAAGTATCGCATGGAACATTGTCAGAAAGCCTAGTGCATCCCAGGGAAGTATTTAAAGCAGCTATTTTGTCTAATAGTCATGCAATTTTAGTTTGTCATAATCACCCATCTGGGGCTACTCTTACTCCTTCAAATGAAGATATCAAAGTAACTAAATTACTGGTGGAGGCAGCACAATTTTTAGGTATTAACTTAATTGATCATTTGATAGTGGGTCCTAATCAGGCTGCTTACAGCCTAAGAGAAAATTACCCCCATTTATGGTGTAAATAGGTATTTCTATGTTATTGTGGAGAGGAGTGTGATTTAGCATATTTAAATGAAATGGCTGTAAATAACAGACGTAAATCAACGAGTGTAAAAATAGCTGACAAAACTATTGGTGGGTCAGCTCCTATACTTGTGCAGTCTATGACGAACACATCTACTGAGGATGCTGAAAGTACTGCTAAACAAGTTAAAGAATTATGGGATGCTGGTTCTGAAATTGTCAGAATTACAGTCAATACAAAAGAAGCAGCAGCAACGGTTCCTAAAATTGTTTCTCTTTTGGAAAAACAAGGAATATCGGTGCCCCTTGTTGGAGATTTTCATTACAACGGACATTTGTTATTGACCGAATATGCTGATTGTGCATGTTTGCTTGCTAAATATCGTATTAATCCAGGCAATGTTGGTCGTGGTGAAAAACACGATGATAATTTTAAACAAATGATTGAAGTGGCATTGCGTTATGACAAACCAGTTAGAATTGGTGTTAATTGGGGATCTTTAGACCAAGATCTTTTAGCTGCGATGATGGATCAAAATGCATGTTTAAAAGAGCCACTCGATTCTCATTCAGTGCTTATAGAAGCAATAGTAGCCAGTGCTCTCAAATCAGCAGCAGCAGCTGAAAGTTTGGGCATGAGCCATGATCGCATAATTTTAAGTGCAAAAGTTTCTGAAGTGAATGATTTGATTGAAGTTTATCGGCGCCTGGCAAAAGCATGTGATTATGCTTTGCATTTAGGACTAACAGAAGCTGGTATGGGTACTAAAGGCATTGTTTCATCATCAGCTGCTTTATCAGTTTTATTGACAGAAGGTATTGGAGACACAATTAGAGTGAGCCTTACACCTGAGCCTGGTGCTAGCCGCATTCAAGAAGTATTGGTATGTCAGCAAATATTGCAATCATTAGGACTTAGATCTTTTGTTCCGCAAGTTACAGCTTGTCCTGGTTGTGGAAGAACAACTAGTTCTCTTTTTCAAGAATTAGCAAAAGAAATTCAAGAATATTTAAGTAAACAAAGACCAATTTGGCAAGCAAAATATCCAGGCTCTGAAGAATTACGTGTAGCGGTTATGGGTTGTATTGTAAATGGACCTGGTGAATCTAAACATGCAGACATTGGTATTTCTCTGCCAGGCACAGGTGAAGATCCACGAGCGCCTGTTTATATAGATGGTAAACATGTAACTACTTTAGCCGGACAAAGTTTAGTAAATGATTTTATTGTACTTTTAAATAAATATGTTGATGAACGTTATGCTGTAAAAATAACAGCAAATATAAAATAGTCTATTGAATATAATTTATTCGGCAAAACCATCGAAGGCGTTTTGTACTATTTCTTCAAGTTCGGTAACTTCTTTATCAGTTAGTTTTTTAAATTCATTTTCTCGTCTTTTTCTTGATAATTGCCAATTATTTTGCCGCATAAACATAATAAAATCTTCTACCATTCTATCTGGCATTTCTATAGAGTTGGCAATATCTTTCATGGCTTTGTCATGACGTTTTAAATAATCTAATTCATTGGGTACATCTTTTTCAATTGTTTCTTTAACACAGCTGTAAAGAAATTCTGCTGCCTGAGTACAATCGAAATAACGATATAAATCAGAAGTGTCATTTAACACTTCGACATTACCTTTATTGGTTGGAGCCCAATTTATATAAGGCATTAGTGGTGCTGTGTGATTTTGCAAAACTTCTCTGTAATTATCAATTTGTTTTAGCATAACGGATGATACAGGAAAAATAACTCCTTGAGCATTGAATTTTTTTTCTGCCAACACATGATGTATTAAGCATCTGTGCAAACGACCATTGCCATCTTGGTAGGGATGGATATAAACAAAACCAAAGGCAATTGCTGCTGCTTGAATAACAGCATCAATAGATGAATTGTGCATCAAAGCATTTGTCTCAATTAATGCTTCAACTAATTCTTTTAAATCTTCTGGGCGAGCTCCAATAAACTCAGGCAAAGGAATGCCATCATAAGATCTTTGACCAAGAAAAACACCCTCATTGCGAAATTCACGTTTTATAAACCTATGATCTTCAATTAGAATGTCATGTAATCTATTTAGTTCATCTATAGTGAGCTTATGTCGGCCAACTTGTTGAATAGCTCTTAGCCAACGTTCTTCTTTATTGCGAGGTAAACTTTCACCTTCAATAGCAAAACTTGCTTGACTGTCAGCCAGTAAAAGAAAACTAGCTGCTCTTGCTACTAATTGTGGGCTAATTTTAGACAAAATAGTTTTTACTTTATCTGATAATTGTTCAGATAAAAATGACTCCAATATTTCTGTTCGTCTTACTATTGGACAAAATTGTGCGGTGCCTAATAAATTGTTACGTACTTTGTGTCTAGTTGAGACAATGCCTTCGCTTACAAAATAATTTTTTTTGTCTAGCAAATCAACTACAGTTACTTTACTGCAATCAGGTATTTTTAATTTTTGCTCTGTCAAAAATTCGTATAAAAACCAAACTTTTCTCGATATTGGACCAGTAGGGGCAGACTGGATATAAGTAAGAATTTCTTTTTCTGGTAGAGCAAGAAATATTTTTTTTAAAACTAATAAGTCTATATTTTCATGACGTATGGCAAAAGTGAGATGGTGAGATATATCTGGTTTGATAGCATATTTGTTATCAAAAACTTTCCAATTATCTATTTCTCTAATAGATTCTTTAAAGCGTCGTTTCGATATGCAAGCAGGTGAACGCACTGGCGCTTCAATTTTAAAAGCATTAACCAAAGCTGACAAACCAGCTAATGTTGTATCGGCTGGCAAATATTTTTCTTGAAAAACACTTGTTTTTTCTATTACTAGCTTCATATGGAAAACTACTCACCGCGGCGGAATATCTATCATTATACCATATTTAGCGGAAAAGGCATCACGGAGGGGCGGAAAGTCTATCGGAACGGTGGAAAACGCATCAAATTTAATGTTTGGGTGGAATAAGGTTCACTCGGAGTTGATTATCCTTTTGACAAGTATGGCATTTCACGATATGCTTTACGTGTAATACATGTTTTACATGGGATTAAATGTAAGGTATTGGAAAAATGTCTATGCTTAATGTGCGACTCAATGAAGAAGACGAAAAAAAATTGCTTCAAGTGTTAGCAGCTATCAAAGCTGATAATAAAAGTGAACTGATAAAAAGACTAATTAATGATCAATGGTTAGCCTTACAAGCTGGACGTACTTTTGTTGAGCGACGAGGTGGACATCCAGAATATTTAATTACAAATAAGACTAATTTATCAATTAGAGAAAATAGAAAGAAGAAGTTTGCTCAATATTTAGAGTCAAAGAAAACTAAGCGCAAAATATGAATGCCTTTGTATTAATTGATGCAGGTCCATTAATTGCATACTATAGTTTGTCCGATGTTTTTCATAAATTGACTAAGGCATATTTTGAAAAAGTCACAGAACAATTTATCACTACGGCTGCATGTGTTACAGAAGCAATGTTTGGTTTGCAGACAAATGTAAATGTACAAAATGAGTTATTACTAGATTTAGCACGTGGCTTATTCATATGTGAGAATCTGATTGCTCAAGATTATTCGCGAATTGCCGAGCTCAATATAAAATATAAGGACTTACCTGCTGATTTTGCAGATTTGTCATTAATTGCGATTGCTGAAAGATTAGGCATTGATGCCATAGCTAGTTTTGATAGTGATTTTAATATCTACAAACGCTTAGGCAAACAACATTTTAAAAGAGTCTTTCCTATTAAAATCTAGTTATGCAAATTTAGTTTTTTCAATTCTTCTGTCAGTTTTGGCACTATTTCAAATACATCACCAACAAGTCCATATGTAGCATGTTTAAATATTGGTGCGTCAGCGTCTTTATTGATAGCAACAATTACCTTTGAAGATGACATACCAGCTAAATGTTGAATAGCACCAGAAATTCCACAAGCAATATATAGTTGAGGACTGACAGTTTTACCTGTTTGACCAACTTGATGTTGATGATCTATCCAGCCAGCATCCACTACAGCTCGGGAAGCCCCCAACGCTGCACCTAATACATCACATAATGATTGTAGAACATTCCAATTTTCAGGACCTTTAATACCACGTCCACCTGAGACTACAATTGATGCCTCGCTAAGTTCAATTTTTTGTCCTTCGGCAGCATGAGTGTCAATTACTTTGGCACGTACTTTATCTGTTGTTATTGATAATTCTTCTATTTGTGGTTGAACACCATTGCCAGCTTCAACTATAGGGAATATATTTGGACGTAAAGTTAAAAAGGCTAGTGGAGAATCAAATTCTACTTCTGCTCTTACTTTGCCAGAATACATAGGGCGAACAGCAGTTAATTTGCCATTTGATCCTTTGATTTCTACAACATCAGATGCTAATGGTGAATCGAGTCGAGCCGCAATACGTGGCATTAAATCTTTTGCCATAGCTGTATTGGCTGCAAACACATAAGCAGGATTTTCTTTTTTGATAATCTCTGCTAATGCAAAAGCATATGATTCAGTAGAATAATTTTTGTATTGAGCATTATCCACAAGTACAATTTTATCTGGTTTTGTTTTGTGTACTTCAGGTACTAGATCTTTTACGTTTTCCCCAATTACCACGGCGACAACTGGTACTTGTCCTTTAGGAGCTTGTTTTCTTGCTTCAGATAATGCTTCTAAAGAAGATTTTCTCAGCTGACCAGAACGTTGTTCAATAAATACTACTATGCCATTATTGGAAGCCATAAATACTTATTCTCCTAAATTTCTTTTACTAAATTACTTGTGCTTCTGTTCTAAGCAATTCAACTAGCTTTTTAACTTGGCTGTCGACATCGCCTTCTAAAACTCGTCCTTGAGGGCGTGATGGTGGCAATGCTATTTCTTTGACTTTTAATTTAGCTAATTGACCACTTACTTGTCCTTTTAGTCCAAGAGCATTAGCATCTTTTATTACTATTTCTTTTTTGCGTGCAGCCATAACACCTTTAATAGATGGATAACGTGGTTCATTTAGTCCTTTTTGTGTACTAAATACACAAGGCAAGCTACCTTCAACTGTTTCATGAGCACCTTCAATTTCACGCTCAACCTTGAAACTACTATTTTCAATTTCAGCTTTAACAGTAAGCATTACTTGTGGCCAATCTAATAATTCAGCAAGCATAGCTGGGACTTGATTATTGTCGCCACCTACACCTTGTTGTCCACATAAGACTAAATCGTATCCGTTATCTTTGATGACAGCAGCCAATACTTTAGCTGTACTTAATGGGTCAAGACTAGCAAAATCAGGATCATTAACATGAACAGCACTATCAATGCCGCGAGCTAAAGCATCGCGCAAAATGTCTGTAGCTTCTCCCTCTCCAACAGAGATTACTGTTGTTTCACCACCATGCTTTTCTTTCAGCTTTAATGCTTCTTCTATAGCAAATTCATCATATGGACTGACAATGAAACGTACACCAGTAAAATCAATGTTTTTTTTGTCTTGAGCAATTTGAATTTTAGTTTCAGTATCAGGCACTGCTTTAATGCATACTGCAATTTTCAAGGGCGTATCTCCTAAAAATGCTTGTAAATCTTTGAGTGTTTCAATTATATTTTGTTGTTTCACTAGATCGAGCTTTTGATCGAATTCCTTAATCAAGATCTAAAATTACAAGTAAATAACTTTTGTTTTTCATTGACAACTTACTAAATACTGACTTTTATTGCCACTTGTCAATTATTTATTTTAAGGACCTTTTGTATCTTTATGCAATATCTGTTTTTGATAACCTTTTATTCCTTCTGGATTGTCATAGCATTTTTCTTTTTCACACCAAGAAATTTTTTCAACTAATTCGTCAATATCATCTATGACTATGAATAAATCCAATTCTTCTTTAGTTAAAAGTCCTTGTTTAACAACAGTTGTTTTTAACCAATCAACTAATGGTTGCCAAAATTTAGATCCTAGTAAAAATAGAGGAAATTGTTTGATTTTGCGAGTCTGCATAAGAGTAAGAGCTTCAAACAATTCATCTAAACTGCCATAACCTCCAGGCAATATTACAAAAGCCATGGCGTATTTAACAAACATCAATTTGCGTAAGAAAAAATATCTAAAATCAACTGATATGGTTTGATAAGTATTTGGTCGCAATTCTTCGGGAAGTCGTATATTTAGACCAATGGATACTCCGCCAGCTTCAATTGCTCCTTTGTTGCCAGCCTCCATTACACCTGGTCCGCCGCCAGTAATTATGGCAAAACCACGATGGACCAATTTGCGCGCTAATTCTTCGGCAATTTTATATTCTTTATTATTGGGCCCGCATCGTTTTGATCCAAATATCGATACAGCGGGTCCTATTTTGGACATGGTGTCAAAACCTTCCACAAGCTCAGACATGATTCTAAAAATACGCCATGTGTCTTTTGCTGTAATCTCATCAATGACAAATTGCGTTTCACCCATACTAGTCTCCTTGGCTATATATTTAATTTTGGAAAAACATTATTAGGGCATGCTTTTCTGGCATTAGTCCAGATTTTACTTTTTGTTCTATATCGGTTATGTGCTGCTTTTTTTTCATTAGTTTTTCAAGTGAAAAATTCTGTATTCTTTTTAAATCCATTTCTAAAATGAAAGCATTTGCATGCAACTGAAGAGCTAAACGTTTTGCCAATTCTTGTGGAGGAATATTTTGCCTTGTTGCATTTCCTTGTTTTGGCAAGCTCATTATATATTGTTCCACAGCAACTTTAAGACTAATCCATTTGGATAAAGTAGTTTGCAACAGTGCAATAATTGGAATTGCGTTTTGTCTTTCAATAACCTCAGATATGCTTTGCAATAATTCTTGTTTTTTTCCAAAGACATAATTATCTAAGAGGGAAAAGACTTGGCTTGTATGAGGAGAAATAGTGGATAGTAACTTATAAGTAATTTTGTTATCAGGGAGCGCGTAAGTTGCTGCTTTTTGAATTTCAAGAGACATTAAGCGTAAATTTGCTTCTGTGCTTTCTGCAAGATAATTCACAGCAGCGTCTTCAATGATTGCATTGTAATTATGTGCTTCTTTATGACACCAGGTGACGAGTTCTCTGTTGGCACCACCGACATAATATTTTTTCTTGGCAAATTCTTCTATTTTGGCATGCTTTGCTAGAATTTTTGAAATTTTCAATGAAGAGTCAAACTTTGCTGTACAGGTAAAAATTAAATAAGTATTGTTAGCTATTTTGCTGCAGGCTGCATCTAAATCTTCCAAGAGTTTATTTGATCTATCTTTTGCTTTGTTAGTATTGTTATCTTCTGAGCTTCCACGTTTTTTTGTAAATAAGCTGCATTTATCTATTAGTATGACTTTGTTTCCTGGTCCAAATGGCAATGTACAAGCAGCATCGATAATGTCTCTAATTTCTGCATTGGTTAATTTGCTGAAATTAAAGCTCTGATAAGTAGGATCAACCAGCTTTGCTTTCAAGGCTTGAGCTTTTTGAGCAATTTCAAATTCTTCTTCTCCAGCTAAGATAATGATCGGCATGATAATTAACCCGATTTGAGTCTTTCGCCAGTGACTATAAAATGCACTCTTTTAGCAATAGATGTGCAGTAATCACCCATTCTTTCCATATATCTTACACAGAATAATAATTGTGTGCCAGTTTGTGCATGTTCTTGATCTTGTTCTCCTAATTGCAAAAGCAAATTTTTGGAGACGATATCATGTAGATAATCAATGCGATTATCTCTTTGCATAATTTCAGGTATTTTGTCTATGTTATCTGTTAGAAAACATAATAAAACATCCTCTACCATACGACTTACGACACCAGCCATTTCTGACAATTCTGGAGGAATTTGTCCAGTTGCTGTTGGTGACCAAGAAACTAATCTAGCAATGCGATGAGCATGATCAGCTAAACGTTCAAATTTGCCCGCAATGAGCGCGCTTGCTAACAAAGTGCGGATTTCTTGGGCAGTAAGATCTTGTTTTTCTTGCAATAAATCAAAACAACACTCTTCAATTTTTATACTAGATTCGTTAATTTTTTTTCTTGTTGTTCTATTAGTTCAAGACTAGCTGATGGTTCTTGGACCAATAGTTTACTTAATTCTAAAATGCTACTGTGGACCACGCGCCCAAGAGACAAGACATCTTCTTTGATAAGCGTAATAGCTTGTGTTTTCACTCATGCTCTCCTTGTGCGTGGACGATAGATTCTGATGATGGCATTGTGGGTGGATTTAAGCGATAGCCTGCTCTATGTACAGTTTCAAGCAAAGCAGGATTTTTAGGATCTGACTCTAATTTTTGTCTTAGCCAACGTATGTGTACAGCAACAGTTTTAGTGCCACCAGTAAAGCCATATCCCCAAACTTGATTTAATAATAATTCTGTAGATAAAGTTTTTCCAGGATTTTGCATGAATATTTTAAGCAAATGAAATTCTTTTGGTGATAAGTCTATATTTTTTCCTTTCCAGGTGACTCGTCGAGCATCATCATCTAGTATCAGGTCACCAATGGCTAAGCGATTCGGTTTTGTTTCTCCTTTGGACCTACGTAAAAGTGCTTGGATTCTTGCTAATAATTCAACACTATTAAAAGGTTTGGCAATATAATCATCTGCCCCACTAGCTAGTCCTTTTGCTATATCGTTTGGACTTGATCTACCTGTAAGCATAAGTATTGGTGCTGTAATTAAACGAGTGCGAATTATTTTGCATATTTCTGGTCCAACTAAATCTGGTAATGACCAGTCTAGTATGATCAAATCAGGACATTCTTTATCGAGCTTTGATAAAGCAGACTGTCCAGTGTTAAATGCTGATGTTTGAAATCCGTGACGCTTAAGATTGTACTCTAACGTTTCTATGATTGTATTATCATCATCAATTAACATTATTTTGGGGAGATTTGTTTTCATATCATTAACTAGTTGGGATTTGGAAATTGAAGAGAAAATGTTGAACCTTTGTTTTGTTCTGATGTAATTTGTATTGTAGCTTCATGCAAATCAAGAATGTGTTTTACAATTGATAAACCAAGTCCAGTGCTTCCTTTATGTTGTTCGGGGTTGATGCGATAAAAGCGCTGAAATATTTTGGGAATTTCCTCTGGTGCTATACCAATTCCAGTATCGACTACTGAAAATTTCCCAGGGGCATCCTCGGACTTGATGACGATACGTCCCCCTTTGTCTGTAAACTTTACCGCATTTTCCAAAAGATTTAGCAATATTTGATCTAATTGCTCTGGGTTGGCATATATAGAACAGCCATTTTTGATATCTACAACTATGTCTATATTTTTTGATTTTGCTAATTGAGATACTGAATCAAGAGCGTATTGAGTGGGTTCTTTCAGCAAAATCCATTTGCGATTTAGCTCGCTTCTTTCCTCAGCAACTTTCTCGTGGGACAATAAGTTACTTACAAGTATGTTTAATCGATCTACTTCCTGATAAGCCCTCTTAAGCATGCGCTTGCAAGCTTCGTTATCATCCATGGCGCCATCAAGAAGTGTTTCAATTAAAAGTTTTATATTGGCAATAGGCAGACGTAATTCATGGCTGACTTCAGCAATCCAATTAGATGATGAATTTGTTTCGTCTGAGTTATTCATTGCTTTTTATAATTGTCTCTTTACAATCGATGCTTTATTTAAAAGTGAAGCATATAAATCTATATGACAATAATTGTTCCAGATTTAAGCATATTTCCCTAACTTAAACGAAAATATGGCATCAACTGAATTTATTTAGTTAAGATATGGATAATTTTTATTGGTCGCTATTTGGAGGCTTCAGTAAATATGGTTGGACCAGTTACTTTATTGGTTTTAGATGGTTGGGGGGTAACGAGCGAAAAAAAGGGAAATGCAATTTTAAATGCTTTGACACCCAATTATAATCATATGTTAAAGTCATTTCCAAATAGTATTCTTCAAGCATCAGGAGAAGCTGTAGGATTGCCTCCTGGACTTATGGGGAATTCTGAAGTTGGACATTTAAATATTGGTGCTGGGCGTTTAGTAATTCAAAAGCTAACACAAATTAGTCAAACTATAATAGATGGAACTTTTTACAAGAACCCAACCTTTTTAGTTGCATCACAGCATGTTAAAGACACAGGCGGCGCTTTGCATTTGATTGGTCTTTTAAGTGATGGTTGTGTGCATTCAAGCCTTGATCATTTAGATGCGTTAATTGAATTTGCCAAGCGAGAAAATATCAAAGAAGTATTTATTCATCCAATTTTGGATGGGCGGGATACTCCTCCTAAATCAGCACGTCGTTTTGTAAAAGATTTACAATCTAAATTGCCATCTTTTGTGAAAATCGGTACTGTTTCTGGCAGATATTATGCTATGGATCGCGATTCAAGATGGGAGCGTACCGAAAAATATTGGCGGGCGCTTGTTCTTAATGAAGGACTAAGAGCAAATTCAGCCCTTGAGGCAGTTGATCTTGCTTATGAGAGAGGAGAAACGGACGAATTTGTTTTACCGACAGTAGTGAATGCTCGTGCTGTAAAAGATGGCGATAGTATTATTTGTTTTAATTTCAGACCAGATCGTATGCGTCAAATAAGTCGAGTTCTTACAGCTTTAAATTTTGATGGTTTTGTGAGAGAAAAAATCCCACAAGTTTATTTTGCTTGTCTGACTGAATATGATTCCGCACTTGATTTACCGGTTGCATTTAGCCCTGAGCAATTACCATCACAAGATATGCAAATGACTTTGCCGGAGCTTTTATCATGTCATCATATTGGACAATTACATGCAGCAGAAACAGAAAAATATGCGCATGTCACTTATTTTTTCAACGGCGGTAAAGAAAAAGCAATCGAAGGTGAAGAAAGATTGATGATACCATCGCTTAAAGTAGCAACTTATGATTTAGCTCCTAAGATGCAAACGGAAAAAGTATGCGAAGCAGCATGTGCTGCTATCAGCCAAAACAAATATCCTTTTATAATAATCAATTTTGCCAATCCAGATATGGTTGGTCATACAGGAATTCTTGAAGCTGGTATAGAAGCTGTTCAATCTGTTGATGATGCTTTTGGTAAATTGCTCACGGCAACAAAAGAAAATAAAGGTACATTATTTATTACTGCTGATCATGGCAATATTGAACAAATGATTGATCTAAAAACAGGAGAACCTCATACTGCCCATACTACTAATCCAGTACCGTTTATATTGGCAGATTTTAGTAAGCGTGTAGATAATCATTGTAAACTGCAAAATGGTTCTTTAGCAGATGTTGCTCCCACAATCTTAGAAGTACTAAATATTGCTAAGCCTAATGTAATGACAGGAAAGTCTTTAATTGTACATTGACAACACTTGTTTTAAGAATGTAAATATCAGTTTTATGGCAATAATTCTTGTTTCTTTAAAGAGACAAACACAAATTGTTTGATCAGTTAAACTTTACCTGTTATTATTACGGCCGCTTCAGGTTGGTACCAATTGCTAACTTGTTTATAGAGACAATAAAGATGCATACGATCGAATAATGATCGGATATATAAAGAAGGAGACGAAATAAGGTTTATGGCTTCAAAATTTCAAACAATTGCTCTTGCTACAGCAAGCATTGCATTAGTAGCAACATTAACAGCTTGTGGTGGAACTACTCCTGAAAATACACCTTCAGCTACAACCACTGACACATCTGTTAATACTGATAGCAATACAACAACTGCTACAACAACGGAAACCACAACTGCTCCAGCTGATGCAGGAACAGCAACAACCACTTCTACAACTACATCTACTACTACAACTCCTTAGTTTTAGTAATTTAAATAGTTGCAAAGAATATATAACTCTTAAAGAGGCTGCTTTATTGAGAAGCAGCCTCTTTATTATTGTTGGCAAGATGGATATAAAATTGAGGCAAATTGGTTGAGAACGCGTATAATTAATTTATTGTGTTGACATACGCTCAATTTAGAAAGCGAGATTGGGATGATTCGCCGCCGTGACAATCGGCAATGGGATCAATTAAGGCCAGTTAAATTTACTCGTAATTTCACAAAAAATGCAGAAGGTTCTGTACTTGTGGAATTTGGTGATACCAAAGTATTAACTACGGCAAAAGTTGAAGAAAGAGTACCGGCATTTCTCATGGGAAAAGGAGAAGGCTGGATTACTGCTGAATATTCTCTTTTACCTGGCTCTACTCATGTGAGGAGCCAAAGAGAAGTAACGCGTGGGCAGCCATCAGGTAGAACCAATGAAATCCAAAGACTAATAGGTAGGTCTTTGCGGGCAATTATTGACAGAAGGGCACTAGGCGAAAGAACAATTACTATTGATTGTGATGTTTTACAAGCAGATGGTGGTACTAGAGTAGCAAGTATTAGTGGTGGTTTTGTGGCACTTTATGATGCTTTGCTTAAACTACAAAAATCTTGCTTATGGGACTCATTACCAATTTTAGAGCCATTAGCGGCAGTCAGCATTTGTCATATAAATGGACAATTATTGCTTGATCCTAATTATCAGGAAGATTCACAAGCTGAAATGGATAGTAATTTAGTTTTGACTGAATCAGGCAAAATTGTAGAAATACAAATATCAGCAGAATCTAAGCCGTATGATACTCAAAAACTTCAAGACTTAATTAAATTAGCTGAAAAAGGCACTAGAGAAGTAATTGAAAAACAATTTCAAGCTTTAGGTGGGCGATAAATTACTAAGTTTGCTAATAATTGTTGTGAGCAAACTTAATTTTATATAGTAGGCTTATGACAACGACAAGACTAAGTTTACAATAGTGGTCAAGGGCCGTTATCTGTAGAGATTCTGGCTGCAAGTGACATATAATTCATATATAAATTTGGAATATTTTAGTGCCTGCTTCAGAGAAAAATTTTGATCCTATTAAAGCGACTTTTGCCGACATTAGTCCTATTAGGGTTTTTGTCTCTAGCTGCCGTGTTTTTTGCCAAATATGGTATTGGCAAGGATTGAATGGCGCTATTAGAGTTATTCCAATTATTTGGACAATTATTGTGGCGGTAAGAGGCTTTGCTGCCTGGCATGCTTTTGAATATCAACGTTTAAGCCAATTAAAAGAATCAGGACATAGTCTGGAAGAAGCTTGCTTATCTGACGAACAATACGAATATTTTAAAAAACTCGGGCAATGGTTACGTATTAAATTACATAAGCTTGGTCCAACATTTATAAAAATTGGGCAGACTTTATCGACAAGAGCCGATTTAGTACCTTTGCCAGCTTTAATTGAATTGTCTTCTCTACAAGAAGATGCCGAACCTTATGCCAATGAAATTGCTTTTGACACTATAAAACGCGAATTAGGACAAAGCAAAGAAAAATTGTTTTTACGATTTGATGCAACACCAATTGCTGCTGCTAGTTTAAGTCAGGCATATTCAGCTGTTTTACATGATGGACGAGATGTTGTTGTAAAAGTTCAACGACCTGATTTAGACAAAATAGTTATTAAAGACATACAAGTACTTAAATCCATTGCGTTGGAAGTAATGAAATATCCAAGCTTGTGTCGGCATACTGACTGGGTTTCAATTGTTAGTGAATTTTCTCGCACGATTTTAGAAGAAATTGATTATATTCGTGAAGGAAAAAATGCTGATCGTTTTCGGCATAATTTTCGCAACAGTGAATACATTTATATTCCTAGAATTATCTGGCGCTTAACAGGGAGACGTGTGCTTACTATAGAATATGTCTCGGGTGCTAAAGTTACTGATAATGCTGCCCTTGATGCCATGGGTATTGATAAGCGTGAATTGACAAAAATTGGCGCGAATTTTTATTTGCAACAGCTTTTAGAACATGGATTTTTTCATGCTGATCCGCACCCAGGTAATATGCGTGTCATGCCTGATGGTCGCATTGGTATATTTGATTTTGGTATGGTCGGCAATTTATCACCAGACCTTAAGGAAAGTATGGTAAATGCTCTTTTGCATGTGATTAAAAGACAATATCGTGAGCTTGTGGATGACTTTGTGAATATGGGATTTCTTACTCCTTATGTGGATGGAGACAAATTAAGCAATGAATTGACACCGATTGTGGATGCACGCTTCCAGGAAGAACTATCAAAAGTTCGATTTAGGAAGGTAGTGTTTGATTTTTCAGATATAGTCTATCGATATCCTTTTCGACTGCCCTCTGAGTTCACATATGTGATGAGAGCGCTATTAACCTTAGAAGGAGTAGCAATTGTGATATGCCCAGAATTCAATTTTATCGAGGCGGTTTTGCCCTTTGCTTCTAGACTTATGTTGAAAAATAAAGGTATAAAATTACTTGTTTTAAAAGAAGTATTTCCTGATGGACATTTTAGTCCGCAGGCTGCTATTAACTTATTCAAAAATGCCCATAGAATGTCCAGCCAATCTAAGTTTTAGATAATTTAGCAAAATATAACTTTAATATAGGGGAAAACCCCACTGAAGAGCATAAAAACAACTTATCTTGCTTATTAAAGGCTAGATTGCTTGGATAACTTATATTACAGTTATAATTGTGAGCTATAGAGGTGACTGAGATTGGCAATGGTCCTAGATAGCACGATTCCTCAAATTAGTAATTCTCAATGCCTAAATTGTGGCAATGAAATAAATGCCTCTCATCGATTTTGTGGTGAGTGTGGAGTAGCTAAAGTATTGCCTTCTCAGCAAATAAATAAAATTCCTGAGTTTGCTAGAGCAAAATTAGTAAATAGCAATCGTGTTTACCAAGAATTGCAAGAAGAAGCAGGGAAAATAGTTGTTTTAATTGCTCGTGAGCGCTTGTTTTTATATATGCACTGGCTCATATTTATTGGGCTCAATTTATTTGGTTTTTGGATAGCAATTAAGTGTTATTCGGATTATGTAGGGGATGAGATGACAAAAATCATGATTGCATCCACTCCTTTTTTATACGTCAACTTAATGACGTTATTATGCCTAGTACCTATTAAAGGAACACGCTTAGAAATATCCCGCTTAAAAGAACGTTTGACTTATGTCAAATTTAAAATGGAATTCGGGCATTTATTGTAATTGTCTGATTTATTAAGAATTAGGATTCCAGCGTAAATTAGGTTTTCTAGCTGCTAGTGCTTCGTCTAATTTACCGACCGGAGTTTTGGTTGGTGCATTTAAAACTATGTCTGGGGACTCAATTGTTTCTTTGTCAATTTGGAGCATTACATCAATGAATTCATCTAGTGTTTGTTTAGATTCTGTTTCAGTTGGTTCGATCATCATAGCTTCAGGAACAAGTAAAGGAAAATAAACTGTTGGAGCATGAATGCCAAAATCCAATAATCTTTTAGCAATATTAGTAGTGCTTACACCGCGTGCTTTTTGTTTGCTGCCAGACATAACAAATTCGTGCATGCAAGATTGAGTGTAAGGAAACTGATAATTATTTTTGAGTTTTGACTTTAAGTAATTTGCACTTAAAATTGCATCTTTTGAAACTTGGCTAAGTCCATTTGCACCGTGGGCAAGTATATAACTTAATGCTCTAACTAAAATGCCAAAATTTCCATAAAATCCTTTGATTTTTCCTACAGATTGAGGGCGATCATAATCAAAGCTGTATGAATTATCATTGTTTTTCTTAACAATAGGTACAGGTAAAAATGGTTCTAAGTGTTGTCTTACTGCCACTGCACAACCACCAGGACCGCCTCCACCATGAGGAGTAGAAAAGGTCTTGTGGAGATTTAAATGGCAAACATCAAAGCCCATATCGCCTGGACGGACCAAACCCATAATGGCATTTAAATTAGCACCATCGTAATAAAGTAATGCACCACTATCATGGACAAGTTTTTGAATATATTGAATATCTTCTTCAAATAGTCCCAATGTATTAGGGTTAGTGAGCATAATTGCTGCCACATCAGGACCAAGAGATGCTTTTAACGAATCTATATCAACTAGCCCTTTAACGTTCGAGCCAATTTCGACTACTTCAAAACCAGCTAGAGCAGCTGAAGCTGGATTTGTACCATGTGCTGTATCAGGGACGATCACTTTAACGCGCGAATTATCACCCTTATTTTTAAAATAAGCTTTAATGAGCATTAGTCCTAATAACTCGCCTTGTGCTCCAGCTGATGGCTGCAAGGTGACAGCTGGTAAGCCAACAATATCGGCGATATTTTGTTGCAAACTGTAGAGAAGCTCTAAAGCACCTTGGATTTGATCTTCAGGTTGCAGAGGATGAAGCTCTCTAAAACCAGCAATATTTGCCATTGCGTCATTAATTTTTGGGTTGTACTTCATTGTGCATGAGCCTAAAGGATAAAATCCTGTGTCAATACAATGATTTAGATTGGAAAGACCAACAAAATGTCTTACTACTTCTAATTCACTAAGTTCTGGCAAACTTGGACTTGATTGGCGGATAAATGATTTAGGCAATAAATCGTCAATATTTTTTTTCCGCACTTGTACTTTGGGAAATAATATTGCTTGTCTATCTTTGGTTGATTTTTCAAAAATTAGTTTGTTCATTTTGCCTCAATTACAATTTACTTAATGCTCAAAAATATTTTGCCAATTATTTAAGTCAAGTTCGCAAAGGGTAGGTATAAATTCATAAAGCCTATTAGCCAGTGGAAGTAAATTTTCTCTTTCCAACAGTATTTTTAATTTGTTGTAAATTGGGATTAACACTCGTACATCATTAGCAGCATATTCTATTTGTGATTCGCTTAAATCTTCTTTTGCCCAATCGCTGGTTTGATCTGCTTTATCCATTTCTATATTCAATAATTCTTTGGTGAGATCTTTTAAGCTATGTCGGTCGGTATATGTCCTAACTAGCTTAGAGGCAATTTTTGTACACCATAATGGAGTAGCTTCAATATGAAGATAATATTTCAAAACTGCAATATCAAAACGGGCATAATGAAATAGTTTTGTAACTGATGTGCTTGTAAGTAGTTTTTTTAAGTTTGGAGAAACTTCTGATTTATAGCGAATAAAGCTAACAACACCTTCGTTATCGCATAGTTGAACTAAGCATAGGCGATCTCTTGGAATATTAAGTCCACGCGTTTCTGTATCAATAGCAATTAAGTCTTTAGTTAGATAATGCTCTAATCTGTCTTTGGGTAAGTCAGATTCAAACAGATCGGGTTTTTTATGCTCAATATAGTGAGTTATTTTTAGGGCGCCTGCCATTATTTAGACCTCAGTCTGTTAATTATAAGTTGATACAAGACATTTCTTTTTCAAATAAGTTTTAATAATAAGATATGATGGAATTGAAAAGGGGAATATTGTTATGCTTTGTTGTCAATTAGGACAAATATGTTGAACAGCTTAAAAAGAGCAAAAATATTATTGGTTTCATTATTGCTTATGAGTAATAGCTGTTTTTGGTTATTGCCTGGTTTGGCGTATAAATCTTCAATTGCAGCTGTTCATATCATGAATAAATTAGAAAATGGAGATAATGCCGATCCTAATATTTCTTCTACATTTTTGCTTGACATGGCAAAAGCTATTGCTCGTTGGGGTTTACCACAAGGTTTTTTCTTAACTAGCGATACTTATGCAAATCAGCCGGCAATAGATTTACGTCTCTTACTTTTATACGATTCTGGATTGGTGAAAGTCCCTTTAAAAGTTGTATTGCCAAATAAAGGTAGTAAAACTGATGCACCTACATTGCAACATAAAATAATTCCTGATCCTATTGCCGGCAATTTGGTTCAAGGCAAGGAAGCTGAAAAAAACAAACAAGAAAAAAAAGTTGAACAAACATCAAGTAATAATGATGCGTCAATTTCGTATAATCTTGGCGGATTAGAAAAACAAACTGATGAAGATAAAGGCAAGCAAAAAGTAAATGATAATTATATTGCTTATACTAGCCCTTCTATATTAACTGAAAAAGCTACACGAGTTGATGTAGAAGGTGCCAACGAACATGTTTTTCGATTATGGACTTATAGACCAAATAAAATTGCTCAACCAGTATTACCTAGTTATATAAATAAAACAGATCAAGAATTTAAAGGCAGCTTTATTATTAGTTCTTGCCGGATTAAATCTATAAATGGACGCAAATTAGTAGTTGCCGATGGAAGCTTGCTTGTATCTGTTAAAGGTGAGCCAATTTCAATTCAAACAATAAATTCTTTAATTACATTGGAGCCAGGCACAACTACTTTGATGTCTTTATCTGATTTAGACTTGATAAAAATAATTGAATTGCCTAAAAAACAAAGTATAGAAATACTGCTCAAGGGTAAGACTAAAAGTAATGATATAAATTGTCTAATAGGCGATGCGATATCTATAAATGGCAATAAAATTGATAAGACAAGACTTTCGATAAGTGAAATGCTTGATAAAGAGCCTCTGTTGCAGCTAAATGATAAAATTGCCGGAGAAGAATTTTCTGCAATTAAACAATTACGAGAGCGGATAAAATAATTGATTTTATTTAGCTGGGTTTTTGCCCTTCGTCGTCGTTATATGCCTCATCTAAAATTTCAGCTAAATGAACAACTTGTGTATTGAGTCCTTGTTTATCAATTCCAGCTTTAATTTGTAACATACAACCTGGATTTGTTGTGACTACATAATCTGCTTTTGTTTCAGCAATATAATTAATTTTTCTGGCAAGGACCTGAGAGCTGAGTTCATCATGTGTCAAATTGAAAATGCCAGCGCTGCCACAACAATGTTCTGCTTCTTTAAGTTCTATTAGAGTCAAGCCGGCAATAGGCTTCAATAAATCAATAGGATCATTCAGGATTTTTTGGACGTGTGCAAGATGGCATGCTGCATGGTATGCAACTTTTATATTCAGTACTTTCGGCGTGCAGGTAAAAGGAAATTTTTTCAAATACTCGCTTATATCAAAAATTCTTTTTGAAAAATTCTCTGCTCTTTCATGCCATTCTGTATCATGGCTTAGCAATTCGCCATAACTCTTTAACATTGCTCCACAGCCAGCTGATGTAACAATGATTGGGTTATTAGCGCCATTTTGTTCAAAAAATTCAATATTACGTTTAGCTAAATCTGTTGCAATATCAACTTCGCCAGCATGCGCAGCCAGCGCCCCGCAACAAGTTTGGGGGGGGACTCGAACAATATGTTTTTGCTTGGTTAATAGTCTAATAGATGCGTGATTGACATGATTATAAAATATATCCATCACGCAGCCCCCGAAAAATTCTACTTGTTGATTTTTCTCACCCGCTTGCCATGATAGCTTGGGTAAAGGTTGATATTTTTTGATTTCAGGCAAAAATTCTTGCCATTTAGCTATGTTTTTTAAGAAGCTTTGTGCCAATATAGATTTGCTAGTTAATTTGTCTAATTGTATACTTTGCCATAGTCTAAGCAATTTTCCTATTTGTCTTAGTTTTGAATAATTAGGCAATACATTTCTAAAAATATAACGCAATAATTTTCTGACAGTAGGATTTTGTTGCTTTGCTAATTGTGTTTTTGTCTCAAACAAAATTTTTTCGTACTGTACTCCTGATGGGCAGGCAGTTTGGCAGCCCATGCAACCAAGACATGAATTAATATGTTCAGATAAACGCTCATCTGGACCAAGCTCACCTTGTTGCCAAAGATTAATTAGCTGGATGCGCCCTCGAGGTGACTCGGTTTCACGTCCGGTTGCTAAATAGGTTGGGCAAGCAGGTAAGCATAAGCCACAATGTATGCAAGCCGATAATAAATCTGGATTTTTGAGAGGAATTGATTTTTTGTCTTGATTTGTCATATTTATAAAATTACAAATGGATTTAAATTGCCTTTAGGATCAAAAACCTTTTTTAAATTACCAGTTAATTTTTCAATATTGGGATCGGATTGAGGTATGTTTTTTATACAATAAAGAGGATTTTGATAAGCAATAGTAAATGGCTCGACAATTTCTTTGCTTATTTGAGATAGCGCTTCAATAGTTTTATCTAATTCTGTCTCTTTCACAAAACATATAAATTGTCCTTGTTTGGGGCATGCATGCCAAATAATATCTTTATTGTAAGTTTTCAGTTTTTCAGCTAATAAAATCATTTTACTAAATGTTAGATTAATAGTAATAGGAAATCCGTATTGGCTTAGGGTGTGATTGCTCATTCTTTCCCAAAACAAGCTTTCAAATTGGCTTTCTATATTGATAATCAAATTTGTTTTATAGCTAAGCAAAGCAATTAAAAAATCTCTGGTTTTTGTTATTTGTTCATTAGAACCTTCAATTTTTATAGAAACAATATATGGACTATCTGTTGTTAAATTAACTGTTTTTTCACTCTGGAAATCTGTTATATATTCTCTATTTGTTAGTTCTAAACAGCTCAATGGTAAATTCGATAGTAATAATTGTTGTATGTTATTCATGCATTGTTTTATGTCTGAGAATTGGAGACAAAATGTTGTGGAATATTTTTGTCTAGCGTATAAACGTAAAGTGGCTTCGACAATTATGCCAAAGCAACTATGCGTGCCGATAAAAATCTTACTTAGATCGTAGCCGCTTACATTTTTTACTACTTTACCGCCACATTTTACAATTTGACCGTTTGTTAAAACTACTGTCATACCTAGAATCAAATTTGATAGCCTTCCAAATTTGTGTTCTAGGCAGCCGCCATAACCATTATTTATAATACTAAAAAGAGATATTTCATTTTTTGTTGCCATAACTGGCCAAGCTAAATTATCTTTGCTTATTAAAGATTTGAGATTGGATAATGTAATACCAGTGCCAACCGATATCACTTGATCTGATGGGGAATAATAACTAACTTGATCAATTTTTGATAAATCTAAGACATTTATAGTTGTGTATTTTGAATCTTCAATTTCGCTTAGTGGATAATCAGGTATGATTGCTTCATTGCTAGAGCATGTAGATATAAAGTTAGATAAGGACTGAATATCATTAATTTGCTTACTATGTGTTTTAGATGTTTGCATATATAGTACTTTACAAAGAAAATATTATTGAATTGTTGTAAGTTAAGCACAATGATAATGACAATAAATGAGTTGAGATTGAAATATATGACATCTGGACAATGTTTATAAAGGAAGATTGTGAGTAATAAAAGAAAAAAAGTTATTGTCTCTGGCTATTATGGCTTCAAGAATTTGGGTGATGAAGCTATTTTAGAAGAGCTTATTCACGAATTAGAAAGCTTTGTATCATTATCGGATATTGTTGTTCTTTCAAAAGATATGGAATTTACAAAACAAACTTTTCAGGTTGATTCCATATCTCGATATAATTTGTTGTCTTTTATATCTCTATTGTTTGATGCAAGACTCTTTATTAGCGGTGGAGGTGGTTTATTCCAAAATCGCCGCTCACTACTTTCAATTTTATTTTATGGCTTTTATATTTTTCTAGCTCGGTTAACAGGCACAAAATGCTTATTTTATGCGCAAGGCTTGGGTCCGTTTTATGGATCGTTTTCAAAATCATTGTCTATATGGTTTATTTCATTCTGCCATAATGTAACTGTAAGAGATAAAAATTCATTTGATATGCTGCGTAAAGCTGGTATCAAAGCAGTACTAAGTGCTGATCCTGTTTGGTTGCTCAAAGCAGGATCTTTAAATGAATATATTGATAAACAAATAAGTGAGATAAAAGGCAGAAATAGCAATAACAAACTGTTAGCTATTTCATTACGCCCTAGTGCTAATTTTACTGATGATCACTTGGCAGGGTTATTGCAGTGTTTAGATAATGAATTACCGCAAAACTATGAAATCTTACTTTTATGTTTGCAGCCAGAACAAGATTTTGAAATATCAATGAAGTTTCAGAATCTGTGGCAACAAAAAGGGCGTTATGCCATTGTTTTAAATACGCAGGATAAATTTATTAAGGCTAGTCAATGGTTAAAGCTCTTTAGCGAATGTGATTTAGTAATTGCTATGCGCTTGCATGCTTTGATTATGGCTTTAAAGAGCTATGTACCGGTTATTGGGCTTGCTTATGATCCTAAAGTGAGTAATCTATTACGTGAGTTTGAGCAACCAGTCTTAAATCTTGCCAATGAGGCAGATTTATTATTGTGGCAAAAAACCTTGAAATATACTCTAGGCAATCTTCCAGAGTTGTCAGATAAAGCAAAGTCCAAGCTTGTTACCGTTAAAAATTTGTCTTGCCAGAACTTTAATATTCTCGCTAGAATTTTAGAGACTCATCTGGGAAGTTAAATATAGCTTTCTCTGAGAGATTAGGCACCACTTTCGATGTCAACCTTGTCTGCTACTAATAGATCACGCCAAAAGGTTTTAGGCTACCCTGTAGATGCGGTAGATCTTAATTTGGCGTTAAAAGTAATTGAAAGTGCTTGGGCTGATGACAAAGCATTACATGTTGTGACCTTGAATGCTGAGATGGTTGTTGCTGCGCAAGATGATCCTGTCTTAGATCGCATTATTAGGCATGCACATCTAATTATTCCAGATGGTGCTGGCATTGTCTGGGCAGTAAAGCTAACCGGACAGAATATTCAACGTTTGCCTGGTATTGAATTAGCAGAACATGCTTTAAGACGATCAGCTTTCCTAGGTGTAAAAGTGGCTTTGATCGGTAGCCAGAGGCAAGTAATAGAAAAACTACAAATAGATCTGCCTAAAATTTATCCAGGTTTAAATATTGTGTTTGCTCAACATGGCTTCTTTTCACTAAATGAAGAAGAGGCAATTGTTGAAAAAATTGCACTTTGCGAACCACAATTGGTTTTAGTGGCTTTAGGAGTTCCAAGGCAAGAATATTTCATCGATAAATGGCATACAGCATTTCCTAAGGCAATAACAATTGGTGTAGGAGGCAGTTTTGATGTTTGGGCTGGTTCAGTTAAGCGTGCTCCTAAACTCATGCAAAATCTGCATTTAGAATGGTTATATAGGCTAATTAGCCAACCTTGGCGAGCGAAACGTATTGGAGTGAATTTACCCAAATTCTTTATCAGGGTTGTCAATGATTTGTTATTCTCCAGCCATAAACCCGAGGATAAAAAAGACCGTTAGATAAAGCAATGTTAACTTTATAAGAACTGTTTCTATAAAGACAATCAAACCTTAAGGATAGGTTGTAATAGACTGATTGAGCTCTTGGCGATGTTAATTTATGCTTAGAGGTCATATGGATAGAGCCGTGTTAAGCGATATGGAAAAAATTTTTGAATTATCCAAAAGTGTAGCCGATGGCTTTGTTGTCACTAATAGTGATGGAATTATTGTTAAGTGTAATCCTGCTTTTTTGCAATTAACTGGACTTGCCGAAAAAGAAATTCTCAATACTAAACTGAAAAATATTATTGAGTGTACATGCCTGCATAATAATAATTCTTTGACGGTAGCAAATGATGAAAGTCTGAATGTGCATAATGCCACCATAATTTGTAAAAATGGTGGTGATGTTCATATGCCTATCAATCATGGAATATTATTTGATAGTCAAAATAATATTGTTGGAAATATTACTGTTGTTTATATTGTCCAAACTAATTCTGTACAACAAGCCCAAACAGAATTTGTCAGTACTGTCAGCCACGAGCTAAGAACTCCATTAACCAGTATAAAAGGTTTTGCCGACACTATTTTAAGAGCAGGCGATAGGCTGGATATTGTTCAGCAACGTCGTTATATCGGTATTATCAAAGATCAAGCAGATAGATTGACACGTTTGGTTGAAGATTTATTGGCGGTATCTCGACTTGAATCACGTAAATTACAGCTTACCATTCGTGCTATAGATTTGGAATCAGCTGTTCAACGTGTTTATCGTAATTTAGCGGATAAAACTCAAAATCACCAAATAGTGCTTAAAATTCCACAAGGACTACCGCCTGTTTGGGCTGATGCTGATAGGTTAGAACAGATTTTAACTAATTTAATTGATAATGCTATTAAATATTCTCCTGAACGTACGACTGTTACCATCTCTGCCCGTGTAATTGAAGGCAGCAATGAATTTGTAGAATTTTCTGTAAATGATCAAGGTGATGGAATTCCAGAGCAATCTTTGCCGGAAATATTTCATAAATTTACACGTTTAGATCAACCGCTTGTAAGTAAAACAGAAGGAACTGGTCTTGGGCTGTACATAACTAAATCGTTGGTCATAGCTTTAGGCGGCAGTATTTCTGTTGTGAGTAGTCCAGGTTCAACTACTTTTAGTGTGAAATTGCCAGCAGCAAGTTTGGAAGAGCAAGCAGCTAGAGGACGTGGATAATGTTGTTACCAACACCTGAAATTATGATTATCCATACAATAAAGTTGGCGAGCCAGTATGCAGAAATTCTGGAAAAAACTGGCGCTAAAGTTCATTTGGTAAATACTTTTGAAGAAGCAAATGAACTGTTGCTTTTTTTGCATCCCGATTTAATTTTAATGGCAGCTCAAATGGAAAATGGAGATGGTAGACTTTACTGTCAACAAATTAGAGCAGCCTTGGTCCATCCAAGACCAGTTTTGATTTTATTACATAGCTCCGAAGATGTTAATGAGAGAATTAATTCTTTCCGTTATGGTGCAGATGATGTTTTAGGTGAAAGCATTGATCGAAATGAGCTTGCCATAAGGGTTTTGGCGCATTTGCGTAGACGGCAGGAAGAATTATCTAATCCGCTTACAAAATTGCCTGGACCTATTCTGATTAGATTGATGTTGGAGCAATGTTTGGTATCAGAAAAAAATTGGGCTGCTTTATCTATTGATTTGAATAATTTGAGAATATATAATGAAACTTATGGTGATTTAGCAGGAGATCAGCTCATTAAGGCGCTTAGCGCTATTTTGTTGGATACTGTTTCAGAAACTGAATTTGCTGGGCATATAGAAGCAGACGATTTTTTAGTAATTACTACACCAGAGCGAAGAATTAAACTTGCTGAACAAATTTGTAGCCAATTCGACGAAATAAGTAAACGCTTTTATTTACCAGATGATGTTCAAAGAGGCTATTTAATTGCTACAGGTACCGGTGGCATTCGCCGTCGTGTGCCTTTGATTTCTATTGCCGTTGGAATTGTCTCTAGTATTTCTCGACGTTTTCAAAGCTTTGTTGATGTGCTAACAACTTCTCGCGATTATCGTTTTTTAGCAAAATTAGGTTTTGGTAGTACGTATGTAAGCGATGATATGCCAGTGACAAAAAAAACTTCTCAAAAATCTTCTACTAGATCCCGTATTTTAGTTGTAGAGCCTGATGGTGCTATGGCCTGTTTATTACAGGAGACACTTTCTTTGGAAGGATATTCTGTAGAAGTTACAAGTTCAGCTAATGATGCTTTAAATATTGCTCGTGACCAAAAAATTGATTTGATGCTCTTAGAATCCAATTTATCAGATCGCTTAATGGACGGTTGGAATTTGTGTCGTACTTTGAAAGAAGATAAAGAATTGCGTGGTATTGGTGTGGTAATGGTTACATCGCATCCTGATCAATCGTTAGCATTAGAATCAGGTGCTGATCTTTATTTACCAAAACCATTTGATTTGCCGGCTTTATTGAGCGAAGTGAAATTATTGCTTAGATCTAGGCGTAGTTAATTTTTTGATAAGTCGCGAATAATCCAATCTATTGCTTCAATAATATTTTCTGCTGTAAAGTCTGCAGTAACTGGATGTTGATATTTTCCTTGCAAAACATCATTACCATAACCAGTCTTTACTAATATGCCTTTTGCATTACAGTTGTGAGCAAGCTCTACATCAGTAGCTTTATCACCAACTACATAAGCTCTTTGAGAATCTAAATCCGAATTATCTTTATAAGCTTGAAGTACCAGCCCAGGTTCTGGTTTTCGACAATCACATTTTATTGATAAATAAGGGATAATGCCGTCAGCTAAATGGGGGCAATAATAAAGAGCGTCTAAATGGGCGCTTTCAGCTTTTAATAGCGAAACCAGGCGATTATTTAAAGCCTGTATATGTGTTTCGTCATAATAACCACGAGCTGCTCCTGTTTGATTAGTGATTAAAATGGCAGCTATATTTGCATCGTTGAGTCTTTTAATTGCTTGACCAGCCCCGGCAATTAGTTGTAAATCGGTAATTTTAGTTATATAGCCAATTTCTTCATTTATTGTTCCATCTCTATCCAAGAAGACAACAGGACGCATACAAAAAAAGATTCCTTTTAGTAGTTGATAATATCAAGTACATTGTATCTATTATTCGTGATAGGATTTGAGAGTTGTCTTATATAGGTGAGACAGTTTATTTATGAGACTTGACGATGAAAATGCTTCATTCCGTTTCAATCAATCAGGCTTAAGGAAGTTCCTGGGAGATTTAGAATGCGACATTATGGAGCTTGTTTGGAAGAAAGCTAATCCAACTATTACTGTCAGACAGATTCATGATATTTTACGGCAGCAAAGAGAAATTGCTTATACAACAGTCATGACAACAATGGCTCGTTTAGCTGAAAAAGGTTTATTGAAAATAATAGGACAAGATCGTTTAGCACATTGTTATGTGCCTGATAAAACGCGAGAAGACTTTGTTCGTGATGCTGTGGCTAGAGTATTAGCTAAATTCATGAGAGAGTTTCCAGAAGAATCGCAAGCAGCTTTAGCTAAAATCAAATCTAAATCTAAGAAAAGATAATAGAGCCTTTCTTGATAATATCTTTGCTGGCAGTATGAGCCGCCAAAGTTTTTGGAAACATTAACTGAAGGACATGTCGTGACAGGCATGCCCTTCTTTTTTTGTGGTTTTTGGGCACCGTATTATAGTATCAGGATAAATCTTGCTGATTTTCTTAGCCTGGGCATTTTAGTTCTACCTTTATCAATTGATTAAATGCAGAATCGATTCATGTCGAATCTGCATTTGTTGTAAAGATATCTGCCTAAATACTTCCTGCCACTACCATGCTGTTGATCTCCAAAAAGGTCAGAAAAATAAACAAAATTCTGACAATTTGATATAACGACGACAAGCCATCAAACCTTTTTGCAGTCCACCAAACAGGGTAGTCCATGAATGTTCAGTTATTAAAAGATTTGTTGCTTCTCTCAAGCCAGGCGAGATATTTACCACACGTGATCTTTAAATTACGGTACACGTTCAGCCGTTGATAAAGCAGTAAGTAGATTGAAAAAGCAGAATCATTTGGCATATGCATAATTACCCGTAGACTAAACTTAGTCAAAACTTGAATTAATTCTCCTGTGCCAATGTCACCCTTATTTTTGTCACCACTTATTCCTAGTGGATCTTTCACAGTAGAACTTTGAGAAATATGGAGAATATCGGAAAGTTTGTTTGTGTTTACCACCCGCGACAGCATGTCTGGTTTTAAGTGAATGTTTACAAGTTTTTGGCGTTAGTTTTTATACGTTATAAAAGCATAAAAAAACGGGGAGTTTAAACTCCCCGTTTTTAATAGAATCTTCCTGCCTATATTTAGTTATTAGGTGGAACTGGAGCTCCTGGTGGAAGGGTATTAGGCAATTGCAGAGACTTTTCTGCTCTTCCTTTTCTCATGTGACCTTCATCCAAAATTGTTGGTTCAACTTGGAACATATTGGTATCACGAGGTCCTTCAACCTTGCTGATTTCATCCGGTACGCGAAGCTGTCCTGGTGTTCCAGGCAGAATCACTTCTGGACGAATCGCAACAACTAATTCGCTTTCGTTTTTGGAGAAAGCTTTACTGCGATACAAGGCACCTAATACTGGTACTTCACCAATTAATGGTGTCTTGGTTAATTCACGACCATGATTGGCTGTAACTAATCCAGAGATGAACAATTCTTGACCAGGCTTCATTTCCACGGTTGTTTGTGTTTTACGTGTTACGAAAGCTGGAATTGAAGATGTTCCGATACCGAATAAGTTAAGACCATTTGCTCTATCCAAAAGTCTTTCTTCTGGAGCAACTTGAATGCTCAAACCACCATTTTCAAGTAGAACTGGAATCATATTCAGTCTTAAGCCGTATGGTTCATACACAACTGATTGAGCTGCTGTACCAGCAGTTGCAATTGATTGCAAAATTGGAATTTCTCCACCGGCTAAGAATGATGCTCTTTCGCCGGAGATTGTTACCAATGTTGGCTCAGCTAAGATTCTTGCTCTTGAATGAGTGATGATACCGTTTACGGTTGGGTTGACACCCCATCTTGCTCTGTTTCCTGATGCAAAGTTGGACACAGCTGTATATAAGTTAGCTAATCCTAATCCTGTGAAGGTAGCTCCACCTGGGATACCAAATAAAGTAGTACCGCCTAATAGAGCAGGTGGTCCATTAAGAGAACCTAAACCTACTTGAGAAATTGGGAAGTTCACACCACCGTATGTAACTGTAGTTGCAGCACCAAATGCTGGTGATTGTGAGCTGCCAGCAATTGTCCCTGTTGGAGCTACTGCTACTGGTCCATTTTGTCCACCAAAGGAGAATAAAGCTGGAGCATTAGCCTGAGATACGTTGTTGTTACCACCTATACCAAATGCAAAACTATTGCTGGTGTAGTTGATACCTAATTGAACGCCTAATTCTCTTACAGCTGCTGAGTTCATTTCCATGAATGTGCAGTGCAATACGACTAGAGGTGTCTTTCTTACTTTAATTAAGCTAGTGACACGACCGCCATCAGAAATCATGGTCTGTGCCTTACTTATATTATTGTTTTGGTTGCCGAAAAATGTATATCTATCAACTTGACCGATAGCAGACAATTGTCCAGATTGTTGTCCAGCCATTTGTGTACCACCAAGTTCACCGATACGAACACCTAGAATGCGTCCGTTAGCAACAGTGATATTCATACCTCTGTCATCCATGAATGAGTTGGCTGTTGCAAAGGCTTTAATCACTGATTCTACGTGATCAACATCACCAGATAGGATTACACGATCGCTGCCACCAACTGAGAATGGTTTGATGATGATACGGGGATCAATTTCTCTCACCATTGCTTGTAGTTGGCTAAAGTCGCGATTAACTTTTACATCGATAGCAACTGAATTGCCAGCATCGTCCCAAATTACTAATGTAGCGCTACCTGGTGCTTTGCCGAGCAATACCATTTGGTTTTCAGCTACTACAACGGGTTCTGCTACGGCAGGATCTGATATAGATGTACGAATAATTTTGTTCTTTAACTTGAATGTTCTAGATTGAGAAACTTTCAAATCAATTGAATTGCTTGGTTTGAATTCTTCTAAATCTACTGCACCAGATACAACAGGTGGAATTGGAGTTGTATTGGTATCAGCTTGGGCAATAATTTGGTCTGGTGCCAATTGAGCAAGTAATTGCTTTGGCGAATCAGTTATATTGGATGGGATTTCCACTGCTGGACTGCCATCAGATACAACAGGACTTTCTTTCATTGCTACTAAAGTAGGTTCGCTAACAGGATTGTTGCCAACTACTTGCGTAGACTCTTCAGGTATAGAGGTATGAATAGTTAGAGCGGCAGCTGGTGTTTTTCCATTTTTTGCATTAGCTTGTTTGCTATTGCCAAGAAATAGCATTACTTGACCAGACATATTGCTGGCAGCAATTCCATTTGTTGTAGGAACCAAAACTTTGGTCGCTTTATTTGTGTGGCTAGAGATGCGGATTGTCGACGCGGTCTTCTTGACCACGGATGTAACCTTCTCTTGGTTGCTATTGCCAGCAATCTTTGCTGGAGCAGCACCTACTTGTAGTAAGTTAGCCTGGAGAAGTGCAATCGTGGCACTTAGGGCTAAGCACAACCGGGGCTTTTTCATATATCCTTCCTCTTTCTTACCTCTTTAAATGCAACGGAAAAAATTTCCATACCTGTCAGCCAAGAAGCTTAACACGGCAACGAAAATGAAACAAACTTTTTCAACACGAACCTTTCTATTTTGTTAGGTATCAATCTAGCTACCAACACCACTTGGCTATTTTATAGATGCTCATTGAACATACATAGTATAAGGATTGATAGCAATTAGGTAAAATTTTCTTGTGTTACACAACTTCTCATTTACCGTTAATTATCAATCAGCAACTAAGATATTTCAATATTGTCAAGCATAGTTGTTCCTAAATACCTTCATGTTGCATATTACCAGGATTTGTTTTCTTAGCTAGATAGATTTTAAGTATGGCAGTAAATTTTTTGGTTATCAGACGCTGAACAGCTATTAATCAGTATAGTTGTAAATAAGTTGACAAGTTTTTGTTTGTGTTTTTAGCAGGATTCTTTCTTCAAGAAGACGATATCGTGATACATATAGTAGATGTATGTGCAAATAAACTGTTAGAGTAAGCAAGTTGGTCTGATGTAAACCTTTGGAAAATCGTTTTAAAATAGGATTGAAGAGGCATAGGGAACCTTAAGGGAGAAACATAAGTCGTGAACGAGAGTCAAAACAGTCTGGAGAAAGTGCTTGTTGTCGATGACGAAGCTTCAATTCGTCGCATTCTCGAAACACGCCTAAAAATGGCAGGTTACGATGTTGTGACAGCAGCAGATGGACAAGAAGCAATAGAGCACTTCAATTCTTTTCAACCAGATTTAGTAATTCTTGATGTCATGTTGCCAAAAATGGATGGCTATGAAGTTTGTCGTGAAATAAGAAAGACTTCCGATACGCCAATTATTATGCTTACAGCAGTAGCAGATGTATCAAACAGAATCCAAGGACTAGAAATTGGTGCTGATGATTATGTAGTAAAACCATTTAGTCCATCTGAGCTTGAGGCTCGTATAAAGGCTGTGTTGAGAAGAACAGTAGAGAGAACTCAAGATGTATCTTTAAGCAAAACAGCCAATGTGGTTACTATTGGTAATTTAAAAATCGATCTTAATAAGCGCCAAGTGACAAAGAAAAATGAGCGTGTTCGTTTAACTGGTATGGAATTTAGTTTGCTTGAGCTATTAGTAACTAATTCCGGAAGACCATTTTCGCGCAGCGAAATTCTTCAACAAGTATGGGCCTATCCGCCAGATCATCGTATAGATACCCGCGTAGTAGATGTACATATAAGTAGATTAAGATCTAAATTGGAAGATGATTCATCAAATCCAGATCTGATTTTGACTGCTCGCGGTATTGGTTATATGTTTCAAAAAATAAATTAGCTCGATATTCTAAGCTAACTTAAGTACCGCTTTTCCATGAATTCATATACTCAAGCATTTCGCTAGTTAGAGAATCTATTTTGATTCCCATTGATTTTAATTTCAAGGTAGCGATTTCTTCATCAACCGAGTCAGGTAAAGTTTGTACTCCGATAGCTAATTTGCCTTTGTTTTTTACCAGGTATTCCAAAGCAAGAGCTTGATTAGCAAAACTCATATCCATTACAGATGACGGATGTCCTTCTGCGCAGGAAAGATTTACTAAACGTCCTTGTGCTAATACACATATGCGATTACCACTTGGAAGAGTGTATTCTTCCAATAATGGTCTAATTAAGCGTTTATCTTTAGCATGTTTTTCTAACTCAGTTAAATTAAGCTCTAAGTCAAAATGTCCGGAATTACATATAATGGCACCATCTTTCATAGCAGCAAAATGTGGCCAGTCAATTACATGTCTATTTCCAGTCACTGTTACAAATATATCACCTAAGGCGGATGCTTCTGCTATAGGCATAACACGATAACCATCCATTACAGCTTCAATTGCTTTTATTGGATTTACTTCGGTAATGATTACATTTGCACCTAGTCCACGGGCACGCATAGCACATCCTTTGCCACACCAACCGTATCCTAGTACTACAACATTGCGCCCGGCTAAAAGTCTATTTGTAGCTCTGACAATACCATCAATAGTAGATTGTCCGGTGCCGTATCTATTATCAAATAAGTGTTTTGTTTGAGCATTATTTACAGCAATAGCTGGAAATACCAATTGCTTGTCTCTTTCCATAGCATGTAATCTAGTAATGCCGGTGGTAGTTTCTTCAGTTGTACCTATTATATCTTTTACTTGTTGTTGACGTTCTATAACCAAGGTGGTGACCAGGTCTGATCCATCATCAATAATTAATTGTGGTTTGTGATCAAGGGCTATTTGAATATGACGATGATAGGTGGGAATATCTTCGCCTTTTATAGCAAAAACTGCCATGCCATGTGTTTTTACTAAGGCAGCAGCAACGTCATCTTGAGTAGATAAGGGATTTGAAGCAATGAGTACACAGTCAGCACCACCAGCTTTCAGCGTTAATGCTAAATTGGCTGTTTCAGTAGTGACATGAGCACAAGCAGATACTTTTAGTCCTTTTAAAGGTTTTTCTTTGGCAAATCTCTCTTTAATTTGCCTTAAAACTGGCATATCCTCTTCTGCCCAATCGATGCGATTCTGTCCAGCTTCTGCTAAAGACAGATCTTTTACTTCGCTATGCACTTCTGTTTTGTTGCTCACAAAAAAGCCCTCATTTACAACGTATAGTGTATTTGTACATTATAAATGCAATTGGTTACCTAATAAAGCAGTACTTATGTAATAATCTTAGTTTAACTATTTTTCAAAGGCGTTCAAAAAGGGAATGTAATAGAAATTTAGAGGTTTATAGTGAATAAAAAGCACAATTTACCGAATGTTTTGGATTTTGCCTATGCTTGCCTAATAATATGTTGGGTATCTACATCAGTTTTAGAAGTTTTCAAATATATATTCGAGCCTTCTGTTTTAGCGTATATGCAGGCTGGTGAGCTACGTTTGGCGGATTACATATGTTTTTATCAAGCAGGAAAAATTTTTTTGGACTCTGTCCACAATAATATTTATGATTGGAATTACCAGCTTTCAGTTTTAAATCAAATAATAGCGCCCCTTGAATCAGCAAGAGTATTTGCTATTCCTTATGCACCAACAGCATTTGTTTTTTTTGTACCGCTTGCTCTCTTTTCGCTTACCACTTCTTACCAGCTATTTATCGGATTATCTTTTTTAGTGGCGCTTATTACCTTATATATTGTATGTAATACTTATCACCCTCACAACAAAATTTTTTCTGTCATGTTTAGCATGGGAGCTTTTGTTTGTTTGTCGTCCATAATTTCATTCCGCCTTGGTCAAATTACTTGGATTCTACTTTTTCTTATGGTGGCATATGTTTTATGTTTTCAAAAAAAACAAGATTATCTTGCTGGCATTGCTTTAGGACTATTCTTTGTTAAGCAGCAGTATGCAATTTTTTTGCTTTTGCCTGCTATTTTTTGTCGTCGTATTCACGTTCTTTATGGGCTAGCAACCGTACTTGCAGTTCTTGCTGTAATTGTTCAATATAAATTTGGTATACATAGCTTTGTGGATTATCTTAAATATCTATTGGAAATTAGCAATATAGATAAATACAATGGTGTCAATCCGGCTTTGCATGTGAACCTAAAAGCATTTTTGTCGATGTTTTTACCTAAACCGATGACTCTTATTACTAGCTTTTTGTTTTTTGTTATAGCTTTAACTGGTATTGCTTTTATGTGGCTTAAATTAGGCAAAGACGAAAATAGACATAAGCAATCTCTTCTTTGGTCTTGTACGATTATCACTTCACTCTTTTTTAGTCCTCATGCCCATTATCACGATATGCTTTTACTGATATTGCCAGCTGCGATGATAATACCAGAGGTATCTCCTAGTAAATTGCTTAAAATTAGCAATAAAACTTTCAGGCTCTATGCTTTTACTTTTTGTATGATTCCATTGCTTTGCTTTATTGACTGTTTGTTAGTAGCATATGTAAAAAATGTAGTGCCTTATACTCATATGCTAGTAATGATGATACTTACATTTTGTGCAATAAAAAGCATTTTAAATTTCAAACACATACCAAGTTAAAGATTGGCTATTGAATGCTCTTTTTCTTTTGTTCTTAGATGGGCAAATGAGAGTGGTCCTCTGAATACAGAACTGAATCCTAAGTCTTGTTCTATTCTCAGCAATTGGTTGTATTTGGCAGTCCGCTCTGATCTGCACGGAGCTCCAGTTTTAATTTGTCCAACTCCTAAAGCTACTGCTAAATCAGCTATTGTAAAATCTTCAGTCTCCCCAGAGCGATGGCTCATTACGGAGCTATAACCGTTTTCTCTGGCTAGTGCGACTGCAGCAATTGTTTCTGTCAGAGTACCAATTTGATTTGGCTTGATTAAGATGGCATTTGCTATTCCAAGATCAATGCCACGTTGTAGCCTTTGCGTATTGGTAACAAACAAATCATCGCCAACTAATTGAACATTTTTACCAATTCTATCAGTTAGCAATTTCCATGTTGTCCAATCTTCTTCTGCTAAACCGTCTTCGATGCTAACGATTGGAAAATCCTTTGTCAGCCCTTGATAGTAATCTACCATTTCATCGCCAGATAGAGTTTTATTTTCTTTGACAAGATTGTATTTGCCATTTTGGAAAAATTCACTAGCTGCTGGGTCTAAAGCCACTGCTATATCACGTTCGCTTTTGAAGCCCGCTTTTTCAATAGCTTTTATAATCAGTTCGATTGCAGCTTTATTTGACTTTAGTGCAGGAGCGAATCCACCTTCATCCCCTACAGCAGTATTGAGGGAGCTAGATTTGAGCACGGATTTCAATGCATGATAGACTTCAACACCCCAGCGCAGTGACTCAGAAAAACTGCCGGCACCTAAAGGGACAATCATAAATTCTTGAAAGTCAACGCCATCTTCGGCATGTTTGCCACCGTTCAATATATTTAGTAAAGGGACGGGCAGTATTGAAGCGGATATTCCTCCTACATAACGAAATAAAGGTAAACCAAGTGAACTAGCAGCAGCTTTAGCAGTGGCTAAACTTACTGCTAATATCGTATTTGCGCCCAAGTGAGATTTATTGACAGTGCCATCCATTGCAATTAGCTCTTGATCTATTGCTTTTTGTTCTAGAGCATTAGCTCCGATAAGACTTTTTGCAATTATGTTGTGTATGTGATCAATGGCTTTCAGTACACCTTTCCCGTTGTATCTTGATGTATCTTCATCTCTCAATTCATAGGCTTCAAAAGATCCTGTGGAAGCTCCAGACGGTACGGCAGCACGACCAGCTGCACCGCTTGATAATAGAACTGTTACTTCAACAGTAGGATTTCCTCGGGAATCTAATATTTCTATTGCAGATATTTCTTCTATATGTGTCATTTTCTGCCTCTGTGCAAGCCGGCTAACTTGGTATTTAGTTGGTCACTATAACATCACAATAACTCTTTGGCCTATAGGTTCTCATGAGCTTATTAAGTTGAGAGAAATAGTCAAGAGATGCTGAATTGTGTTTGCACTATTTTGTTTGTGCTGGATTAAATTGATAGGCAATATCATATATGGTGGCACGTTTATCGTTGCTGATAATCTTGTAACTGCATTGGAGATATGCACCATGGGTAGTGCATATAAGACTGATAATATACTGCAAAAAAAGAGGAATATATTTGATGAATATATGCCATCGTATTTGATATTACATATAGTCGAGGAACAAGTAAATTTTTTACTTTAGTAGTTGTTTTAAAAGCTGAATCGAGCTATAAATTAGTAGAACTATTAGTGGTATCAGTTTTAAATTGTAAAAATCTAGAACAGGCGGTTTTTAATGGTGGCATCTTCCAGGGGAAGTTTTCAGGGAGAAAATTTCCGTGAAGGGAGCTTTGAGGCAATTCAGGAATATTTCCAACGCCGATCCTGTAGATTTTGTGATCAACCTTTTTTAGCTGATGGTGTTCAGCTAATAAGAGAAGAGCCAGGAGTATTAGTTGTAAAAGTTGGCTGTATATCATGCGGACGCCCTTTAGGTGTGGCACTTGTTGGTATGAATGTTAATGACACTGACATAAAGTGTAGTAATAAAGTAAATAGCCGAAATTATTGTCAAAAAAATGATTATGCACATCCGGTTGAATGGTCAAAAAAAGACATAGCTAGGCTAAAAGATAAGCCAGCCATTACTTATGACGATGTTTTAAGCGTTCATCAATTTTTGGATGATATAGGGGCTTCATGGAGTCAACATTTATCTAAGGTTAGGCAATTAGATAGATAAAGGTTTGAGCTGATAAAGCAATAATTTGGTAAACTTCTTATGATGAAAGAAGTTCGTGTTCTAGCAAGCCCTGTTAAGGCGTCTTCTAATGTTGACGTAGCTTGGGCATATCCAAATAGTTATTCTATTGGAATGTCTGGTTTAGGTTATCAGCTAATTTGGTGGCTTTTAGAGCAAGATGTAGAAACAAATGTTTTTCGTGTATTTTCTGACTATCAAGAAACAGGATGGCAAAATGCTCAATTACTAGGCTTTACATTATCCTGGGAACTTGATTGTTTAAATGTTCTTGCTATTGTAAAAAAAATGGATGTAAGTTTATTGTCTAAAGAAAGACAAGAACATGATCCTTTAATTTTTGCGGGTGGTCCAGCGATTGCTGCCAACCCAGAACCATATGCAGAATTTTTTGATTTTATTCTAATTGGTGACGCTGAAGTATTAATACCAAAATTGCTTAGTGCATACAAAGAAATAAAATCAAGTTCTCGATCTGAAAAGCTCGAATTTTTAGCAAAGATTGATGGTATATACGTGCCTAGCTTGTATCAGTATCATACAAGTGATGAAAAAGTTGGTATTGTAAAACCTGTATCTGACGATATTCCAGCTCAAATCAAAAAACAAGTATTTATCGCGCCAGATGATTATGTTGCTCATTCTGTGATACTCAGTGATGATACTAGTTGGGGAAGTACTTTTTTGGTGGAAGTGGTAAGGAGTTGTCCTCAAGAATGCAGATTTTGTTTAGCTAGTTATTTAACTAGACCTTTTAGAGGTGCAAATGTAGATGCCCTTATGAATAAAATTGATATTGGTCTTAAATATACAAAGAAGATAGGATTACTTGGACCATCCGTAACTGAACATCCTAATTTTAGTGTAATTGCAAAAGAATTATTGAAGCGTCCTCAAATCAGTATTTCAATCGCTTCAATAAGAGTAGATACTATAGAGGATTATGTATTGGAAATGCTCTATAAATTAGGACAAAAATCGGTAACCATGGCCATTGAATCCGGCTCTGAAAGACTAAGAGCGATAATGAAAAAAAATCTGAGCGAAGAACAAATCTTTAATGCAGTACAAAAAGTAGAAGCAAGTGGGCTAAAGGCTATTAAATTCTATGGTATCGTTGGACTGCCTGGAGAAATTGATAGCGATTTAGAAGAAACTGTCAGGCTTTTAACTAAGTTAAAGAAAACATTCAAGCAAATACATTTTATTTTTGGTGTTAGCTCATTTGTTCCTAAAGCACAAACACCATTTCAGTTTTTTGGTCGAGATAAAAATAGTTCAAAAAAATTAGAATATTTACGCAAGAATTTAGCAAAAATAGGTATAGAAGTAAGAACAGAAAGTTCTAACTGGAGCGATATTCAAGCCCTATTGTCACGATCTGATAGAAAGGCTTCCAAAATTATTATGTCTGTATTTAATTCTAAAGCTAATTTGGGTGCATGGAAACAAGCAATACGTGCTCATAAAGACGAAGTGGATAGCGACTACTATATTTTTTCTGATTTTAATGAGAATGCGTTGTTACCATGGAAACATTTGGTTGATGATGCCAAGGAAAAAATCTTGTTAAGACATAGTAAGGCAGCCCAAGAATTGGCTTTATCTGAGTTGAAAAGCTAATATAGTTAGATTAATACAAAGGCATGGAAGTAAGCGAAATGAAACATGTGCAAGAATTAGAATCAATGGTAGTGCCAATTCGCGATGATTTAACTTCGGGTGCAGCTGAAATTGCTTTGCAGGCCATTACTATTTTTAGAAGTCTGTTAACTAGTGACAAAAATGTTAGTCGCCTCAAAGAGGATCTTTGTCTATTATCGTGTGAACTGGTTAAAGCTCAACCTGCCATGGCACCATTATTTCATTTATCAAATTCAGTTTTATTGCAAATTGAAAAAGAGAAAACAGTTAGTGAAGTTATTGAGGGCTGTGAAAGAGTTTTGAATCAATTTGAGCAAAGACTATGTAGCAGTGCAGCTAAGATTGCCGATATCGTATATGATTTAATTCCTGCTGGTGAACTTGTATTTGCGTATTCATTTAGTAGTACTGTTGTAAGTTCGTTATTAAATGCTCGTTCTAAAGGCAAATTTTTTCGTGTTGTTTGCACAGAATCACGTCCAAGCATGGAAGGCAGAAAGTTAGCCAATATGCTTGCCTCAGCTGGGCTTGAAGTTATCCACACTTTTGATTCTGCAATGGGGCTTATTTTGCCTAATTGTCGAGCTGCTTTTATGGGTTGTGATTGTGTTGGGCGCCCTGGCTTAGTAAATAAAGTTGGTTCATGGATTTTAGCTTTAGCTTGTAAGGAATTATCAATTCCTCTTTATGCTTTAACTGGAACAGAAAAATTTGTTCCTGATGATCGTGTATTTGAATTTGAAGATTATGAGCGTCCTGGCAAAGAAGTTTGGAGTGAAACAACAAATGGTGTTGCTATCTTAAATCATCAATTTGAATTGATTCCTTTTTCTTGGCTTTCTGGTTTGGTGACAGAAGATGGCATTGTTGGTGAAAAAGAAATAGAAAAGTACATTAAACAAATAGAAGTACACGAAAAACTTAAAAGTGAAAATGCCATGGATTTTTAGCTAACGTTTTTTAACCTTTGATAACTAAAACTGAGAGATATTGTTAACCAGCCCTTAACCGTATGTAGCGAATATATAAATATGTTTTCGAGGTAATAGGTTTTGCATGATCTGGATAATTTCAATTGTACTTTGTTTGATTTTGCTGATTGCTATTCTGGCGGTGTTAATGCCAGGTCTGGTTTTGCCTTTTATTGCAAAACTATGGGAAAAACAATCATATTATTCAAAATAAATACAAAGATTTAGTAACACTGAAAACAAAAGAAAGTGTTTAATTTGACCAAGCCCTTGACTTTCCGTAATACTATTTTGGTTAAACGGAGTAAAAAGCAATGCCTGGTACAGCTGTCGGACTATTTATCGTAGACTTCGTAGTCAGACCATTTGTAAAAATCTTTGAAAAGATGCCTATATTAATGCTTCTTATGCTGCTTATTCTTTATGGGGCAGTTGCTTACATAGTGCTTAAATCAGCCTTTGCTGCTGAAAGTAAAAATCCTTAAAATTGTTTGTTTAGCCAGAGCTTACTGAGATTAGTTTAATGCTCAGGCGTTCAGAGTATAGATCTACCAAGCCTAAGTACAATTCTATGAAATTTTTGACTTGCCCCGGTGGGACCGTACCTTCTATGGTAAAAGTACCTTCGTCTAAAGGGCGGCCATTTGCATCATATGTATTATATTGAAATGTAATGTCTTTAATTGCTTGATTATTGTAATTGGTCACTCTTATCCACGCTACTGGACAATTGATTACCCAGAGTCCTGTGATATGCCAATCTATAAGCTCGCACCTCGTATTTGCTGTTAAACCACCATCAAAGTTTGGGCTCAATTCACAGCTATTAAGCAATAAACATAAGCTTATGAATGTAATAAATTTTGCAACTTGGAATTTAGCAAATCTTTTGAACATTGATCAATCTTATACCATTGGTAAAAAGCCTAAATTTGCAGCAATAGCTAAAATAACAAGCAAAGCAAAAATGATGAATAGGGCGACAATCATGGGTTCACCTTCAGCTAGCAAATTGAATATCCTTATAAAGACTACGTATCAATTATATATATCATCCTACATTTAATTGTGATTTTGAGAATTTAGTGCTTTACCAATAAGTAATAATTGTGCAAAATTACTATGTAGCTGGTTTCAAGAATTACTAATGGTTTTGTCAAGTAATTGTTATAGGAAAGAAAGCAGTCGATATCTAGGAGGATTATTTGTGAAAATATCAAAGTTAGCCGGGCTTGTATCACTAGTCGTGGCTTTAAGTACGGTAACACCAACATTTGCTGACGACGGACATATGGATAAAGTTGTAGATGGTTCTTTAATGGTTACCAGAGTTGGCGGAGTTGGTGCTGGACTTGTTGTTGGAACGCCGGTAGCTTGCGTACGTAGTACATACAAAACATATATAGACTGGACCCAAGCCGGAGCAGAACATTTAGGTGGAAAAGACTGTGGTCCAAGCTGTGCTTTGGTTAGTCTTGTCACTATTCCTGGTGCTATTGTTTGGGGTGGTTTGACTGGATTGTATTATGGTGGCAAGAATGCAGTGACTAAGGGCTTCAATGAGCCATTCCATCCTGATTCATTCAGTTTAGGAAAAGAATATACTGAATAATTTTTGACTCCAAAGTATACACAATTAAATTTATAGGTTCATTTAGTATTTAACTGGGTGAACCTATATTTATTACGTGCACTCCTAAGTTAGTTTCCAAATCTCGGGCATAATTAGTTGCTAAATCTGGATCAGAACCAGTGCCAATAAATACTCTTTTGAATGGATGCGATCTCTTTAATTGAATTAGTCCATCGACTAAAGTTTCTGGTAAAACTTTAACAGTTAAAATTATGTCTTGATCGCGAAATGAAGGCTCAACCTGTTGTGAAACAACTCTTTGTAGTAACTCATGCATGATACCTCTACGTGCTGCTTCTTCTTCGGCGTGGAAAATAATAATTTCTTTGGATCCAGGTTCTTCTCTCTCTAAGAGCTTAATAAGCATGGTAGCTAAATTACGCGCTTTTGCTCCACCAGTACATAAAACATAAGTTGGCAAATTATCAGGCAATTCTTGTTCTTTAGCAAATTTTCCTAGCCCAAGACGTAAATCATGCAAATCCGTCAAACGATCTTCCAATACTCCAAGTCGATAAAAGGCCATAACAATTAGAATAATCAAGAAAATTTGTAATCCCAATGTACGTGAACTTTCAGCTGAAAAAAATAAAATGGTTTCAGCAAAAGTTAAAGTAATTAGTCCTATCGTTGGTGGTATAGGGATAGAATATTTGCTTATACGTATGACCCAATGTGTACGATAAGGAGAGCGGGCAACTTTCAAAGGCATACGGGTACGAAGCAAAAGAACACCAATACAAAACGACATCATTACCGCTAAAAATGCCATACCATAAACTTGCCCAAGACTATCAATACGTCCTGGTAATAACAAAATCATACTTAATGTGATTGCCATAAAAGTAAAAACAACATATGGATAACCTTGTAAGGCTGGATATTTGTCTGCCCAACGTCTCAATAAAAAAGCTGGTAAATTGCCTTGCTTAGCCATTGTTGTGGTGAGACCAATACAGCCAACATAAGCAGTATTTACAGCAGCAAATAAAGTGAGTGCGGCATCAAGCACAAGTATCATTACTAATGTTGTCCCACCCTCAACAAATGCTAATCCAGACAATAAGCTGTTGCTGTATAAAGACAATTGTTTCTCATTAAGCAAAACTAGACACAAATAAGATGTGAGGGGAGCAGTGATGCCGACAAGAATTACTATGGATAGATAAACATGCTTAAGTGTACGCCATGTAGGAGTTTTCAACTGTTCAACAATTTGAGCAGCAGATTCAAAGCCGGTTATGCCAAGAAATGCTGCAGCAAATCCATGCATGAAATTGAGAGGTTTTATTGAATCCATATGTTGAAATATTTTGCCAAAATCAACATGTGTGCTAAAAGCCAGCCAAAGCCCGTATATATCCATACCAAGAAGCAATATAAAATGAAAAAGAGCAATTACAAATGCAATCATGGCAGGTTCTTTAATACCAATTATATTTAGTAAACCAAAAAGGACAACTGGTATTATTGAAACAACGATTATGTTGGCTACAGGTAAGTCCAAAATATTATCAAATGAATCAATATAATAAGCACCTGATAAGGCGCTGACAGCGGCAGTAGAAAGATAAGACAAAATAGTTAAGGTGCCGACAACCATCGCCAGTCTACGCCCAACTGTCTGCAAAACCATCATGTAGGCGCCGCCATTAAATGGACTAGCTGAGCAACCTTCTTCATAAGTGGACTTAAAAAACCACATCATGATACAGACAAACAAAATAACTATAGGAGCAAGAAAACCAACATATGGTTTAATTATGCTCGTGCTATAAAAAACTGAAGTACCTATATCAGCACCGACGATTCCGGCTGCTAACCACCAAGATAAAAGAGAATCTTTTTGTTTGATTTTTTTGGGTTCGTGAAAGGTAGAAGTGGAATGGGTTTCCATGAATCTTTATTGCATAAGACAATTTAATTGTCTCAGACTAGTAAATTACTAACAATAAGTCAATTTGTTTATACGCTTATGTAATAGATTTCCTATTATCAAGAACTCCTGTTATTATAAGAAATAAGGTCTTTTTGTAAGTGTTGTCAATTATTCTTTTGTTAAGAGAGGCTGACTATATGTTCGGGAAAAAACAATTCTACAGTTGTATGACAAGTTTGTGTTTTCTTGTTATTTTGGCTAATTGTTTTTGCTTTCAATTTATTGTCTTTGCAAAAAATGAAAAACCTGTACTACAAAAAGGCAATAAAAGTGCTAACCTTTCCCCACAATACAACTCTTACTTAGAACAATTACGTAATAAAATCCTTCAATTTTGGCTCCTTCCGGATGGAAATAATCATGTGATCATTTCGGTGTCGTTGAGTCAGGATGGTTCTGTCAGTGATTTATCAATTAGTAGTTCTCCTAGTAATAATTTGGCTGAACAAGCAGCTAGCGATGCCTTTAATCAAGCACAACCCTTTCCTGCTTTGCCTAGTAATAGTCAGGCAGTAAGACTAAGTGTTACTTTTGACTCAAAAGCAGATCCGCATGGCGATAGCACATCTAAATTGTATGCAAAAATTGATCCAATAAAACCAACAACAGATAGCACTCAAACTGGTCCTTAAATGGAAGAAACAAGATTACCTAGATATGCAGGTAGCTGGTATGAGGCAGATCCAAATAAGTTAAATTATCAGATGGATGATTTATTATCATCAATTGATATAGAAGTTAAGCCTGAAAAGGTGCTGGCAGCTATTGCACCTCATGCTGGGTTACGATATTCAGGTCGTATTGCAGGTTATAGTTATAAAGCATTTGAAAATCAGGAAGTGGAAAGATTATTCCTTATTGGTCCTAGTCACCATATAGGTTTTTATGGCGCAGCACTACCCACAGCTTCTATATTTGCTACACCGATAGGTGAAATAGTCTTAGATCAAAAGGCAATAAGAGACTTACAAAAAAAGAAATTATTTGTCAGTTCTTCTCGCGTACATGAGATCGAACATTCCCTTGAATTGCATTTACCTTTCATTGCAAAAATTTTAAAAAAAACTAAAATCGTTCCAATTATTATAGGAACACTTAAGGATGAATCTGACATGGCTGTAATAGTTAATGCTATAAAAGAAAATTTGACTGATAGAGATGCTGTTGTGGTGAGTTCTGATTTTATTCATTATGGTCCTCGCTATGACTACATGCCATTTGGACCATTGTCCAAGAAAAAAATTAGAGAAATTGATATGCTCACTTTCCAGTTTTTAAGTAAAGGAGATTTAAAAGGATTGTTGGAGCACAAAGAATATCTACAATTAACTATATGTGGTATTAATCCTTGTGCTTTACTTTGTTGTTTGCTACCACAATCGTTTAAGTCTTCTTTGTTGCAATATGGTACTTCAAATGATGTATATCTGGATGATCAAGAAAATTTAGTAAGTTATATGTCGATTGCCTTTTATGGTGATAGTTGGCAATATGCTTAGTGCTAGTGATAAAAAATTACTTTTATATGTAGCGCGCGATGCTGTTGAGTGCTATGTAAAAGAACAAAAAACCATTGACCTGACAAAACTAAATATAGATGAACAATCACATGTTAAGGCAAATAGTGGAGCGTTTGTCACAATTTATAAGCGATTTGCAAACGAAAAAGTTTTAAGGGGCTGTCTGGGACACATTTGGCCTCATAAGCCTCTTATTGAGGTAGTTTGTGAAAATGCAGTTGCTGCTTGTTATCGTGATTCTCGCTTTTTGCCAGTTAGCTTAGATGAATTAGCTGCAATTACAGTTGAAATCAATGTGTTAACGCAACCCAGAGATATTAGCTCTCTTGCTGAAATAGTTCTTGGGCGAGATGGAATTATTTTTACGAAAGGGCAAGCACAATCTGTATTTTTGCCGATAGTCCCAGTGGAACTTGGATGGGATCTGCATGAAACAATCAATCAATTAGCAATTAAAGCAGGATTAAATGCAGGTGTATCAATTGATGACGCGCAATACAAAATATTTCAAACTGAATTACTAACAGAAGAGCAATAGACTTTTATGTTAGCTGTACCGTTAGCAAATTAATAATAATTTCTATAGCAAAAAACATAAAGAATAAAAGTGTTAAGTCTTGTCGGGCAAAACGTGATAATTCCACTTCTATACTTGGTACAACTTTATTGCTTTCTTGAATGATTTTTGCTGGAATAAATAAGCGAGGATTTTGACGCCATAAGCCGTAAGTAAAGCAGTGATGTGAATTGGTTTCGATAACAGCTAAACGTAATTGTGACAAAGATAATTTTTCACATTGTTCATCTAGATATTTTTTAAGTTCTGGATTTTCCTTTGCAATTTCTTCAAGAGCAATAAATCTTGCTTTGCAATACTTTCTTTCTGTCCAGTCTAAGACTAATGGTAATATCATCAGTAGTAAGACATTCCAGGAAAGTATGAGAATAATACTGGAACTCATATCTATTTCATTTCTATTCACAAGCAATGCAGCAATTAAGCTAAATAAAATACCTGAGACAAGAGATATACTACAATAAAACTTTAACATCCAAGATGGCTCAATTGCTTTCATAGAAAGTAATCCCTATTGTCCGCTTTGTAGTCTTTTTAAAAGTTCTTGTCCTTTTGGACTGCTCAGTTTTTCTTGCCAATTTGCTGGCAATTGACCGCCTAATCTCTGCTTTATAGTATCTAGTAGTTGGTTGTCGCTGTCAGAGCTGCCTACAGGCGGTAATGGTAAATTTGAAGGAGATGGAGGAGGCGGGATGGCATTAGAATCATTACCCATAGAATTTGGTGTCAGCTGACTAGGACGTTGAGTTTTTAAATACTGACTGCGTTTGATTTGGTCTTCTAGATTGTGTCTCAATGAATTCAATCGACTGGACAAATTGGCATTATCATTTGAACCAATTGAATTTTGAATGCGACCAAATTCAGCTAAATACGGTGCTATACCAATACCTTGTTGTTTGGCTTGTCGCAATTTCTCAATAAATGCTCGGCGCTCGGCAAGTAATGGTCCATCTGTTGGATTCATATCGGGTGCTGCATTTTGATTAATTTGGTTTCCGCTGTCATTGGAAAAATCAAAAGGTGTGGATTCATCAGCTTGAGCCGACGATATAGCTGATATAAAAAACAAGCTAAGAAAGATTTGTGGGGTTGGCAAGAAGTGTTTTTTATTTTTTAATTTCATAACTATGCCTAATTTTTGATTTAATCTTTTAGATTGGTATGGATAATACATACTTACCCAGTATTTTTAAGAGTTTGATTAAATAAGTTCTCTTATCAAATAAATTTGACTATATATTGGCATAACAAGTATGGTGCTATTTTAGTCTGTACTTGAGAAACAAATTGAAAGTAAAAGAATTTCTTGTTGAATATAAAAAGCAAGTATCTAATTACCTGAGAAGCAAAGAAGCCCATATATCTCGAGGAAATTTAGATAGATTAGTTGCTTTAGAAAAAATGAATGATGACCAACTGCTTATAAAATGGTCTTTTCTCAGTGCTATAGCAGGTAGTATTTTCGCTTTTATTTTACTGCCGATATTGATTGGCATAATGCGATATTTCTTACCGCATATCTTAATTACTCTTTTGTGGTCGATAGCTAAAGTAATGATGTTTTTAGTAATAGCAATGTATGGACTTGCTTTTTATTTGCTATTTAAAAAACATAAATCATAGTCGATATTACTTAAGAGAATTCATTATTTCTTCTAGTACTTCTTTACCTGGTCTTGTTTGCTCGGCACTGAGAGTAGCTAATGGTTCATCAACTAAATCCATAATAGTTGTGAAATCTTCTTTCTTTTCGTCGACATAAAGTAAACCAGTCAAAAATTGTTTTTCTGCTATTGCCTTTTGTAGTGTATTCATTGCACTCAACTTATTAGTAGGATCATAATTTTTATCTAGCTTTTTAAGTATGATTTTGGAGCCGTCATGAAATTCAACTTCTTGAATAGTACCAGGTTCCATTTCAATTGTTAATTGTTCAAAGAATGGAACGAATCCTAGGTCATGCAATGGAATTTCTGATTCTTTAGCGTATTTATAACTTTTAGTAGATCCTTCATGGTTGTTAAAGGTAACACAAGGGCTGATTACATCAAGTATAGCTGTACCGCGATGGCTGACAGCAGCTTTGATTAATGCAACTAATTGTTTAGGATCGCCTGCAAAAGAGCGGCCAACAAAAGTTGCTCCTAATTCAATTGCTAAACTACATAAATCAATAGAAGATAATTCGTTCATTACCCCAGATTTTGACTTAGAGCCAAAATCTGCAGTAGCTGAAAATTGTCCTTTAGTTAGACCATATACACCATTATTTTCAACGATATAAATCATTGGTACATTGCGTCGAATAATATGACAAAATTGACCTAGTCCAATGCTAGCAGTGTCTCCATCTCCGCTTACAGCAAGAAGTGTGAGATCTCTATTTGCCATCGATACGCCAGTAGCTACTGAAGGCATGCGTCCATGAACAGCATTGAAACCATGAGCACGACTAAGAAAATAAGCTGGTGTTTTGCTTGAACAACCAATGCCACTTAATTTTGCTACTTTATGTGGTTCTACGCCTAATTCGTAACAAGCTTTTATAATTTGAGCGGTAATTGCATCGTGTCCGCATCCATCACATAGGGTGGAGGGTGCGCCTTTATAATCAGCCAATGTCAATCCGATACGATTTGTTTTGGGTGCAGGTGCTTGATTTGATGTAACAGGTGCGTCTACCATAACCTTACCTCTCTTGAGATTTGATTTCTTCAGTAATTGATCTGGCGTCAATAGGCAGACCATCATAATGAAGAACTGAGCGTAATTTTGTTGCAAATTCTGGCAATTCTAAAGTGATCAAACTACGTAATTGTGCATCACGGTTTTGTTCTATTACATAGATCCTTTCATGTGTTTGAATGAATTGTTTTAACTCCTCAGTAAAGGGCAATGCTTTAATACGTAAATAAGAAGTAGCAATATTTGCTTCGGTTTTTAACTGACTCTGCGATTCAGTAATGGCAAAATGAGATGAACCGTAAGCAATAATGCCAATTTTAGCTGTTTTGTCCGATACCATTGACGGTTTTGGTATGTACTTGCGAGCTGTTTGATACTTTTTGTTCAAACGATCCATAAGATTTTTGTAGTCATCAGATCTCTCTGTATAAGCAGCTTTTTCATTATGTCCACTGCCTCTAGTGAAATAAGCAGCTAAAGCATGATTTGTGCCTGGTAGAGTTCTGTAAGGAATACCATCACCATCAATGTCTTTGTATCTTTCAAATTTACCTAGTCTTTCAAGGTCAGAGGCTGTTAGTACTTTGCCGCGATCAATTGGTGTATCGGGATATTTAAAAGGATCAGACATCCAGTTATTCATACCAAGATCTAAATCACTCAGTACAAATACTGGTGTTTGAAATTTTTCGGCTAAGTTAAAAGCATTGACTGCCATAGAATAACACTCTTCAACTGTACCTGGCAAAAGTACGATGTGTTTAGTATCGCCATGGCTTAATTGATATGTGCTTAGCAAATCGGCTTGTGAAGTTCGTGTAGGTAGCCCTGTTGATGGTCCTACTCGTTGTATATCAAAAATAACTGTTGGTATTTCAGCAAAATAGCCAAGACCGGTAAATTCACTCATAAGTGAAATACCAGGACCAGATGTTGATGTCATCGAACGTGCACCAGCCCAACCAGCACCTATTGCCATGCCTAAAGCAGCTAATTCATCCTCTGCTTGAATAATGGCATAAGTTGCTTTCCCTGTTTTTTTATCAAGGCGATATTGATGCATATAATCAGTCAATGTTTCACATACACTGGAAGATGGTGTAATTGGATACCATGTCACTACTGTTACACCAGCAAACATTGCACCTAAAGCCGAAGCAGCATTACCGTCAATAATAATTTTACCTTGGGTTTTATCATCAGCCTGAACATAATAAGGATCTTCTTTTTTTAAATTTTGTGCTGCCCATTCACGTCCTTTGGTGACAGCAGCAATATTTAAATCAATTGCTTTGGTTTTGCCTTCAAATTGACGTGATATAGCTTTTTTTACTTCTTCAAAATCTAACTCAATCAGGTGTCCAACTACGCCTACATACACCATGTTAGTTAATAACTTACGTAACTTTATGTTTTCAGTAGTCTGTGTAGCTAATTCAGCAAATGGAACTTGATAGTGTTTGATATCGCTGCGTACACTATCAAGATGTAATTCTATAGGGCTAATACAAATGGCACCTGGCGGTAGCGATTTTACATCTTCGACAGATGTTTGTGGATTCATAGCAATTAAAATATCTATTTCTCTTTTTCTTGCTACCCAACCGTCTTTGTTAACACGAATAGTAAACCAAGTAGGTAATCCAGCGATATTAGAGGGAAACAGATTTTTTCCACTAACGGGAATTCCCATTTGAAATATAGCTCGCATCAAAACATTGTTAGATGATTGACTACCAGAACCATTTACAGTAGCAACTTGTATAGAAAAATCATTGATAATTCGTCCCTGTTCTGTTTTTTGGGCACTATTAGCAGCTAAAGTTTTCACTGTCCGAATCCTTATCTCAGATATATATCTTATTTTAGTTTATCAACTATTCTTGCATGGGGCGCGATTCTACAAGATCTACTAATGTTTTGAACATGATCCGTAACTTTGCGCCTTTCAGCGCGTAGTCAAGGATTTATCAATTTAGTACAATCTAAGATTGTTGTTGGTTTGTGCACGTATACTGGTTAATGTATAAGTGCTCTCTCACAATGCCTCGCTTCCTGAGATAGAAAACAATGTTGACATGTTACCGCGGACATATAATCAGCCCTACAAGTGCTGGAAAATGGATTGAATTTCGGCAAGGGGCTATGGTTGTTTCTGAGGGCAAAATATTAGATATTGGTGATTGGCAAGATATTCAAAGTAGTTTAAGTGCTAACGACAAAGTCATTGATTATGATAAGAACCTAATTGTGCCAGGTCTTATTGATTTACATGTCCATCTTGTGCAAATGGCAGCAGCTGGTAAATGGGGTGTTACTCTTCTTGACTGGCTTAACGATTATATTTTTCCTGCCGAAATTAAGTTTAAGAAACATGATCATGCAAAGCGATTAGCTAAATGGTTTTTTTTAGAATTAGCTAAAAATGGTACAACGCTTGCCTGTGTTTTAAACACTATCCATCAAGAAGCAACAGATATTGCTTTTGAGTCTGCTCAATCAATGGGCAATCGTGTAATTATGGGACAAAATTTGATGGATGTGAATTCTCCAGATGAGCTAACTGTGCCTTGCAATGAAGCATTGAAACAAACCGAAGAATTATGCAAAAAATGGCATGGCGCTGATAATAATCGTATTCTGTATGCATTTACACCTAGATTTGCTCCTACTTGTTCAATGCAACTTCTAAGTGGTGCTGCTGATTTGAAACTTAAATATCCTGGTACTTATATTCACACACACTTAGCTGAAAATCTGGCGGAATTAGAACTAGTCAAAAAAATATTTCCCCAAAACCGTAGTTATGTAGATGTATATAAATCAGCAGGGCTTTTAGGAAAAAATAGTTTATTTGCTCACTCTATATATCTAGATGAAAAAGATATTTTAGAGTTGTCTCAATCTGGTTCGGCAATAGCGCATTGTCCTAGTTCAAACTTTTTTTTAAAAAGTGGAGTTTTTCCCATTGAACGAATAAATAAAGCCAATATTGCTGTGGGCTTAGGTTCTGATGTAGCAGCGGGAGTAGAATTATCTATTTTTAAGGCAATGAAAGATGCTGTTTATATACAACCCAGTCAATGGATATCACCCAAGGAGTGTTTTTACTTTGCTACCCTGGGTGCTGCTCGTGCGGTTAACTTGGATCACTTAATTGGTAGTTTGGAACACGGCAAAGATGCTGATTTTATAGTTTTAGATCCAGCTTTGAAATCAAGCATAACTGATGATCTTTTGGATCATCAGTTGGATGATATTTTATCAGGACTAGTTTATTTAGGTGATGATCGGATAGTATCAGCCACATACGTGCGTGGAAAATGTATTTATGAGCAAGAAAAGTTTGAAACATTACAAAAGACTGATTATTTTTCCAAAGCTGAATTAAGGAGGCATTAGAAATGAACGTTGACTTGGTTAAAAGGCTTTATAAGCCCAACCAAAATAAACCAACAGAAGCGCAAATAAAACAGCTTTACTCACAAGATGTGGTGAGAAAGCGTATCTCTGAAATGGGAAAAGAAATTAGTAAAGATATCGGACAATGTGAACGACCTGTTGTTATAGGCGTAATGAAAGGAGCAATATTATTCCTTGCTGATTTATTGCGCAATATCGAATGTCGCGATCCGCTACAAATTGAATTTGTTCGTTTATCTAGTTATGGTAGTGCCACTGAAAGTTCTGGTTCTGTGCAAACACCCTATTTGGATTTACCAAATATTGCTCACAGACACATTCTTGTTGTAGAAGACATAATAGATTCCGGTCGAACTGCTAAATTTTTCATGGATTATTTGAAAGAACAATTTGATCCAGCTAGTTTAAGATTAGCTGCTTTACTTGATAAACCATCGAGACGAGTAATTGATGTTAATGTTGATTACGTAGGATTTACTATAGAAGATCTCTTTATTGTTGGTTATGGTTTAGATTATGCTGAACAATTTAGAGAATTACCATTTTTGGGCGAGTTGGTAAATTTTGATGCGAGCTAATTTTGTTCTTGTTTTATTTTTTTTAAATGTATGTTTTTGTTCCTTGACTGCTTCAGCTGATGAAATAAGTAATGAAAAAAGGACATTACTTAAAGGCGGCATTAAAGGAGCAGCCCTTAAGACAGAAGATGGACTTATACAAATTGGTGAAACTGCTCAATTTGCTAGCGAAATTAGTACAAGAGTGGTTCAGGAAGCAACACGTAAAGATACTGTGGTATTTCGCGGGCCTAATTTAGTAGGCAATAGTGTAATACCTTGGGTCGGTGGTGATGGTGGAGTACTGAAATTTGGTGATTTACCAATTAGGCGTAATATATTGAATAAATTAGTGAATAATATTGATGAAACATTCCTATCTTTAAATAGTCAAATAGATGCGCTTATTCTGCCAGAAATAGATGATCCTTCAATTATGCTTACTTGGAATAAACTAAAAGAAAAACGCTCAGAAATAGAAACTCATATTGCTGAATTGAAAGAATTATCTAGTGCAAAAAAGTTAGTTAATCGTGAAATTGGTCGTGAAGCTCTAGCAATTTATGATGGTATGTCTGTTTTGTCTAAATTATCTAGCCAATTATTTGAAATTATAAGTGCTAATCAAAGCAAATAGTATTATTTATTGTCGGCAATCTTGTATAAATAAAATTTACCGTAATGTGCAATTAAAGTAGGCGTCGCTGAAAGCCAAGATAATTGAGGTAATACATCTCTGTGTAACAAAAACATGCGATTGTTTGGATTTCGGATAAGGTATTCTTTCAATTCATTTTGGTTTTTAAGCAAATTTGTTTTTCTTTCCAAATAAAAACTAGCTACTGGAATACCGGTAGTAATAAAAGCTAAATTAGCATCATATTTTTTTGTTTCAGAAATTATTTGCATCAAATTTGCTTGCTTGCTTTCCGAAAAATATGAAATGCCCAAAATTGCAATTATTCCTGAGGATAAACAGGAACAAACAAGGAAGTATCTTTGTATGGTTTGGATTTTTACTTTGCTGAAATGATAAAGAGCAATAAAAATTGTGAGTGTAATACTTGTGGAAGCAACGGCAATTTGTAATGGCAATATTTTTTTCTCATCATGACCAATAAAAAATGATCCTATAAAAGCCACAATACTGATTAAAGTTAGTATATATGCAGGATAAACAACAGGCTTTATTGATTTAAGCCTTATTTGGCTATCTATAAATAATCCAATTAAAATTATAATTGGGGGTATTGCAGGTAATAAATATGTTGAATGTCTCGTAGGTACTGAGCTAACAATTGAAAATACGATAATAAACCAGCAAAGAGCAAACAATAAAAATTTTGTTCTTCTTGTAGCTTGTTTGCGATTTCCCCATGCTTTTCTTGTGCTTGTTAATATAAATGGTAAAAATAATGACCAGGGCATAATACCGCCCAGTAAAACAGGAAAATAATACCACCAAGGATTTTGATGATTGACAGTTCCTGATGCTCTGCCAATATTTTGTTTGAGAAAAAAGTCTTGTGTAAAAGCACCATCAGTTGCTTGATGAACCAAAACGTACCAAGGTACTGTAATTACCAAAAAAATTAATAGTCCTTTTATAGGCTTAAGACTTAGAATGTTTTGGAAAAATTGTTTTTGGGAAATAGAAGTAATTGCAAAATAAAGCAATAATGTTGCTCCAGCCACAATCACTGGAAATGGGCCTTTGGTTAAAGCCGCTAAGGCTAAACTGCAATAAGCAATGTATAAATTACTTGTTTGTTTATTAATTATGAAAGCATGGAAATTTAAAAGTGCAACTGAAAGAAAAAGGGTAAGAGGCATATCAGTAAGACATAAATGTCCAATTACTAAAAATAATGGACTAACTGCTAACATAGAGGCAACAATAAAGCCTGCTCTTGGTGATATTGTTTTTTTTATGGCGTAAAAGACAGCTAATACAGTACTTGCTGCTGCCAGTGCGGCAGGCAAACGAGCAGCAAATTCATTTATGCCGAAAATTTTATAAGAGGCAATTATTAACCAGAAAGTAAGAATTGGTTTTTCATACCATTGTTCATAATATAAATAAGGAACTAAATACGATTTTAGTTCAAACATTTCTCGTGCGGCTTCGCAATAATAACCTTCACTAGGGTTTATCATGTGAGGAGTGCTTATCGTGGACGGAAAAAAGATAAGACATAATAATACTAATATTGTTATGTCTAGGTATTTATATGAAAAAAATGAATTTTGATTTTGTTTGAGCATTGGAAACAGATTTATTGCTACGGAGATATTGTCTGCAAACGATTAGATATTATTGAGCGGTAAGAGTTTAGCATATGTCTATAAAGACGTTTAAGCGGTAAACCATCTTGAGAAGTTAAACAGAGAAGAAAAATACCTCTTTTCCTCTCTGTCATCGACAAATGTTTGCATTGTCTCCCCATACAAACATTTGGAACTTTATTTAACCGACAGTTTACGCATATAGCCATATCCAGTTAATTTGTACTTTGGTGGGACAATCGCTAGTATTTCTTTTTTAGGCAAATCAATAATTTGTAAGGACAAATTCTTGGACTTTGGTATAGGTGCGTAAGAATATTTGACTTTATTAGGTAAATGATTTCTTATTTCATGTAGATTAATACAGGCTTTTGCTTTCTCTAAAAATTTCATCTTATTTCCTCCAATATGTCGCTATTACTTATTACGTAATTTGGAGGCAAAAAGTTCAATTAATCTTTAGCTAGAATCAATACCTCTTCTTATTAATAGGGATGTTTTATTGAATGAAATCTTTTACAATGGATGTAAAGCGTTCGATTGATTTTGGGATCTTGTAGTATTAATTCATGCCTTTGACTCCACACATCCAATTAATAGTAATTAGCGGTTGTTTTGCAGCCTTTATTGCTTTGCCTGTATTTGCAGACAAAGAATCTCAAGTAGCTATTTCAACTATTGCTGGTAATCCTGTATTGCATGGCGGAGCATCAGTTGAACGTAATTTGTGGAGCAAGCTTTATGATTCTGGCAATAAAGCTTTGAATGAACGGTTATATGCTATAGCTGAGCACAAAATATTAGCGTGCTTAAAAGAATTACAAAGAACAGGAGCAAGAGATAATCGGCTAGCGCTAGCGAGAAAATCTTTGGCTGAAATTTATATAGCTACTGAAAGATATTCGCAAGCTGAGCGCATACTTAATTCATCAGTTGGTGATATTGAAAGATTTTTTGGTGCCCGCTCGAAGTTAACTGCTGATTATTATAATGATCTGGCGAAAAGTTTAGTTTGTCAAGGAAAAAATAAAAAAGCAGAAGAATATTGTGACCGTGCTCTAAAAATACGTACAGCTTTATTTGGTGGACGCCATCATGATGTTGGGCTTAGTTATAAAACAAGAGCTTTGATATTAACTAAGGAAGGCTGGTTTGACGAAGCAAAAGACTATTACCAAAAAGCATTATTAATACTGAAAGCTGAACCTGGATATGAACAAATGGATTATGCAGATGCCTTAGACGGTATGGGCATAGTTTTGCGCAATGAAGGTAATAGTCTAGAGGCGAAACAATATTTTCTAGAAGCACATGCTATTAAAGAAAAAGCTATTAAATTAAATGTTTCAGCTAATCAAAAAGGGCTTGTTCGTTTTACTTGGCGTGAAGGTGTTTCTGATTCTAAACAAGTTTATGATTCTGCCTATCCTTTAAAGTATATGGTTATTGATGGAGTAAGAGTAGCGGCAACCGTGGTGCGTAGTGAACATTTGGTTGCTTGTTTAGTTTCAATTGCTAATTGTAAAAAAGAGGGTGCTGAGATTGGTGTTGGACCTGTATCATTGCAAGAATTATTGCCAAAACAAAGATATTTAGCATATATTGATCCAGGCATTTTAGATTTGCCCTTGGAAGAACAGCATATAGTTACTCTCACCTGGCGCAGGCATTGGCTAAATCATATTCAAAAAACACGCATAATTCCTGGCTATATCGCCCACGGTGCATTGGATCCTGATAATTTCTTTGGCAATAATGTTTTTGGGCAATATGGGAATTGGGGTATTGCTCCCAGAGAAAAACCACCAGTTGTAACAAGAGAACAATATTTTCAAGCTAAAAGAGAATTTGATCTAGACCCTGAAACAAATCAAGTTGATCCAGTAGATTATTTAACTGGTAGTGCGTTGGAGTATAGACCTGTGTTTATAGAGGCTGGAGATGCTCGTACTGGATTTATATTTTTTCAACATGAGCGTTTTGATAAAGCATGTTTGCGAGTCTCTGTTGGAAACACGATTGTGGAATTTCCTTTTAAAGCCCTGCCTAATTAAAAGCATATTATAGATTGTAAATTGTCGGCAAAACGGAGTGTTGTCAATTGGTAAAATTTGGTTGACAAGCTGGGTTGGAATGTTTTTACTAAGGGAATAAAAATAATGTTTGATAGGAGAATAATTCTTGATTATCTTCAAGAAATATTTTTGGATAATGGCCGTTTCACTGGTCTTTTTAATTGGCCAAAGCCAGGTCTTGGCTCAAGATTATAATTGGCTTTCTCATTATGAGGCAGCTGAGAAAGCATATGCTAATCAAAACTTGTTGGAAGCAAAAAAAATGTTTATTGTTGCGCTCAAAGAAGCTAATAAATGTAATCAACGTGATTTACTTGCACAAAAATTAGAAGGATTAGCTCATAATTACGAAGCTCAAGACAAAAAACATTTGGCAGAACCTTTGTATAAACTTTTAAAAAAAATTCGCTTTATGTTTCACTAAAATTAGTATGATATTAGTTATGGAAAATGCTCCTCCAGTTACCATATTTATAGTTGAAGACCATGAAATTACTAGAATTGGTCTTAGGTTATTGCTGGAAAATATGCCTGGTTATTCTGTAATTGGGGAATCAACCGATGGTAAACAAGCAATCAAGCAAGTATTAGAATTTAAGCCGAATGTAGTAATTATGGATGTTGGCTTAACTTCAATGGATGGAATTAGTGCTACCAAAGAAATTAAAGCTAAGGCACAAAATATAAAAGTAATTATGTTTACTTCTCATGATAATGATGAGGACATATTTGCCTCTTTTGCTGCTGGTGCGGATGGTTATTGTTTAAAAGACACACCTGGCAATAGTTTAATTATGGCAATTAATGCTGTTATTACTGGAGCTGGTTGGCTTGATCCAGGAATTGCTACACGTGTATTGTCTCATTGTTCTGATGCTAGAGATAAAGCAATGCCTTCAAATAAAGAACCAGTATTAAATTTCCCGCTTTCAGATAGAGAAATGGAAGTATTAAGGCTAGTGGTTGAAGGACTAGGTAATCAGGAAATTGCCCATAAATTATGTTTGAGCGTAGAAACTGTTAAAACTCATATGCGCCATATAATGGAAAAATTATCTGTTTCAGATAGAACGCAAGCGGCAGTCAAAGCTTTAAAAGCAGGTTTAGTTTAGGGCAGTTTGATTAAATATTAAAATATCCCCTATTAGTGTTAGTCTTCCCCCATTAGGGGTATATCTGACAATGTTCGCAATTATTTGATTTGTTGGTTTCTTTGTCTTGGACAAAATAGGAAGGATATGAATATTAACCAAGTTTTGGAACTAGGAATTACTGCTTATAGAGAAGGTAATTATACAGCTGCTGCTGAATATTTTAATCAAGTTTTAGATGAAGATAGTGGTGAAATGCTCGCTAGATTATATTTAGGTATGAGCTATTATGGCTCTGGTGAGCTTGATTATGCGCAAAACGTTTTTAAATATTTAAAAAAATATGCTATTGATGAACAATTAAAAGTTAAAGCCAATTTTGCCCTTACTGAAATTGAAAAAGATATTAAATGTTCTCATGAAAGTAAGTCGGAAAGCCTATTAGCTGCAAGTTAATTTGACAAGGCAATAAATATTGCTTGTATTATTAGTAATCAGGGCTAGGTGATAATGTAGATTGCCTGTACCCCATCTATGGGTACAAAAATATGGGCAATACATAAACTAGGATATTATCATGAGCGATTCTAAGCCCCTTGAATCATCTAATAAGTCATCGAATGATATTGATAGCGATTCTCAACAAAAAGAAGGTGAGAGTGACAGTCAAAAAGTCTGGGTGGCAGAGCTTTTTGAAGAAATGATTTTTGGTTCAAAAGAAAAAACAAATTCCTATTCATCTGCCGACGGTGGTATATGGAAACAAGAAACAGGACATTGGAATTATTATAATAATTCTCACAGCTTAGAAGAAAAATATTTGGATGTTGTAGATGTTTCACAAGATCAAGTTGGCAATCTAGCTATAAAGCTCAAAAATGGTGATTTATACCAAGAAAAAATAGATGGTAGTCAATTAAAATTCAATGACAAAAATAAATGTGTAGGTTTTAGGCTTTCTGATGGCAAAAATGGTCAATTTATTTGGGATGGAGATGAATTAGAAGCCTATACTGCTGGTAATATCGTCTGGCAAAGAGCAAAAGAAGGGGATAAATACCTAGATAAATGGGTGCGATCTGATAGTCAAAGTTATTGGGTTGGAAAAATAGAATTTGATGATAAAACTGGCAATTTAGTTTTAACTGATATCGATGGTGATGATAAGGGTGATGTCATCATTCATAAAACAGATGGTTCTAAAGAAATTATTCATGCTAATCAAAGTAGAAAGATTGTATTAGCTAATAAATTAGAAGGACAATATGATGCAAATGGTAATTTAACTAAGCTTACATATCCCGATAAAACTATTCGTGAATTTGGTTGGCAACATGATGAAAAAACTAATCAATATATTTTAAATTCGGTTGTGGTTAAAAGAGCTGATGGTAGTGTTAACGAGCACAAATTAATAGATGGTGCTTGGTATTTGAATGATGAAAAGGAAAAAAATCAATTTACTGTTGATAGCAAAAAGATGCAATATTCATATGTTGATACAGCTACTGGCTCTATTTGGACAAGCAGGCTTGATAATGGTTTTGATGTTGTTAAAACCAATGATGATGAATATACAGTAAATAAATATGAGCAGATTACACAAGTCAAAATTGGTGATAAAACAAGAGAATATAATTATTTAGACTCTGACTCAAAAAAACCCAGTGAAATTTATGACAAAGCTAATAATATCATTTGGAAACTGGATGAAGATAATAATTGGGTTTCAGATAAAGGTGAAAAAATAAAAGGCAAGGCAATTGTTGATACTAATGGTAATTATTCGTTTGTAGATGGTAATTCAACAAAGATTTTTCATATTGATGGTACAAGAATTGACCAGATAAAAAGTGAAATAGATGGCTCTACTATTGAGAGGCGTTTTATTGAGAAAAAAATTGAAACAAAAATTACTCATGCCGATGGTGCAATACGTGAATATTTAGCAATTAAAAATTCTAACGGTAGCGAACAAATAATTTCTGAAACGCGTCATTATAATGGTCAAAAAGAAATATGGTAAAGACAAAGAAAAGCTAATTCGTTAGATTATAGTGATATTTGGCAAGAAAAAGGTACTAGTAAAACTGAAGAAAGAATAGAGACAAATCTTTCTGATAATGGTGAATTTGTTTATAAAACTCTTTTGGGAAATAATTATTCTGCTAAAACAGATGGTACGGAACAATTAGCAAATGAGGAAGAAAATTGGCTTATAGATTATAAAAATGGCAAAGTTATTCACCTAAAAAGATATAACGGTACAGACTTAACATATGAATGGGATGGCGACACTATCAAATCATATGTATTAAAAGATGAAGAGGGAAAAGTATTTCACTGGACTAGGGTAGCAGAAAATCAATATCAGAATGAAAATGTAATACAACCTATGAAAGTTAGTGTTAGCCGTGATGGTTTGCATATGGTTGAACATTTAGAAGGTGACAAAAGTATTATTGCAAAAAGCCCGAGTGGTTATAAGCGTGAAGAATATCCCAATGATAAAAGGAAATTGGAATGGTATAAAGAAAAATTATTAAGTATTGACATAAATGGTCATGTAAGACGTATTGAAAGAGATGCTGAAAACAAAGTATTTAGAATAACTGATTCTTGGAATGGACAAGTTATTGAAAAAGATATTGAAAATAATTGGGTAATGACGAGAAATGGACAAAAAATTGCCCATGATACAGTACGATTGGGCGATGATGCTGCAGTATCACCTGAAGGTGATTGTGCTTTTATTTCATGTGAAGGTACAATTTTAATTGATAAATTTGATGGCACACAAGAATTATTAATGAGCGGTGGTACTATTTCCAGAGAAGTAGTTGATCATCCTCATTTAGATTTAGCTGAAAAAATTCATTTCATTCGTTGTTTAAATAATTTTGAAAATAGAAAAGATTTAAGTATCGATGAAGTTGAAGCAACTATTGATCAAATTCAACGAGTTTTAAATTCAAAAAATGATAGTTTATATAATGAGCGCGATAATGCTATTTTGGCTGCTCAATTAGCTTGGCATGTAGCTCATCCAAATCTTGATTCACAAGGTACTCACCCTACTTGTAGTGTCAGTGATATTAGACTTTGTTTGGAGTATGAAAATCCAGCCCTGTTTGTGCAAGTAATGGCTGATATGATTGTCGATAAACAATTCATCACTAAAGACAAAACAAAAATCATTGTTGCTCCAGATAGTATTGCTAGAACTGAAATTCAATTTGGTAGTGATAATCAATTTCCATCTGAAGATGGTCAAAGATCATGGGCAGCACGTATTTGGGATATGACAGCAATAAATATTCATTGGCAAAGACAAAGTAAAGGTTCTATTTATTATCGACAAGATACTCCTAGTATAGGTGAAATTGATGAAGGACTTTATCAACTTAACCAAGAAGGATCCGGAAATCCTTTATATAACGAAAACGGCAAAAGAAGAGACACACCAGGATTAAGTGCAGATGAAATTTTAGATGTATACAAACAAATTACTGGGCAATCTGAAACAAATAGAGTTTTGCTTCAGGGTACAGTTACAGGTGGTGGTAGTGGTGTTGCATCATTTACTAGCGAAGACGATCTTCATAAATTACTCTTATCTGGTCCTTGGCCAAAAATAATACATATTGAGTCTAATGAAGAGCCGTTTGGAACTGATACTGGTAGTGCCACTGCCAATAATGATAATAATCATAGACATGTAGTTGTTATAACTCATTATGATGCTGAGTCTAAAAAGGTTTATATAGATAATACATGGAGCAATAGCGATGATCATTTAGATCCAACTAAACCAGTGACTAATAGTGGGACAATCCCTTTAGAAATGTTCTATAAAGCAACACATTAATTGGAAATGCTAGCATTATAACGAGCTCTATCTGCTGCTGCTTGAGCTCGGCTAGCGGCAGCACGAGCTTGCGAGGCGTAATCATTAGCCAGAGATGATGTACCGTAAGCAGCACTTGTTGCCCGATCAGCTGCAGCACGAGCAGCATTGGCATGATTTTGGGCAGAAGAAGCAGAATTTTGTTTAACCCAGCGATCACGATTATATTGAGCCTCATTGGCTGCTGATTCTGCTTGTGAAGCTTCATTTAAAGCAGTTTGCAAATTGGATTGGGCATTGCCTTCAGCTTGTGAATTATTGGTTGAATTGCCTGAATTGGGAGATGAATTACCAAAAAATGTTTTAAGCAATCCACGCATAGAAAAAGGATTTTCACTATTTGTATTTGCTTGAATAGCTTTTTCAGGCAAAGGACTTGGCGCTGGAATTATACTAGGTGTTTGTTGCCAATTATTTGGTTTATCTACTTGATTTAATAAAGTTTCTAAATTAGAAGATTGATTTTGATAATTTTGACTAGAACACGCTAAATAATTACTTTGCGTGCATATAATAAATAAGATTAAAAGGGACTTGGCAATCATATTATCTATTGTAAGGGAAATATGTTTTTAGGGGAAATTAAACATATTGTCCAGCACAAAAGCCCGATGCCCATGCCCATTGAAAATTATAACCACCCAATTGGCCTGTTACGTCTACTACTTCACCAATAAAATATAATCCAGAAACTTTTTTAGATTCCATTGTTTGTGATGATAATTCATCTGTATCGACACCACCCCGAGTTACTTCTGCTTTTTCGTAGCCAATTAAGTTAGCAGGTGTGATTGTCCAGGTTTTAAGAAAGTTAGCATAGTCTTTTAAAGTTTTGTCGTCAATTTGTTTAATGGGTTTTGATGGTGCATATAGATAACAAAATTTATCTACAAATCGTTTCGGTAAAATTTCTGACAATATATTTTTTAATTCTATGTTGGGATTTTCATGTTTTTTTTGGCTAAGCCAGCTTATTGTGTCAATTTCTGGCAATAAGTCTATATAAATCGAATTATTTTGGCGCCAGTACAGAGATATTTGTAAAATTGCTGGACCGCTTAAACCAACATGAGTAAATAATATATTTTCACGAAAAGATTTTTTATTGCACTCAACAAGTGTATCAATAGATAATCCCGAAAGCTCTTTTAATTCATTCAAGTCTTGTTTTTTTAAAGACAGTCCCACCAAAGCAGGTGCTGTCGTGACAATATTTAAATCAAATTGTTTAGCAATTTCATAACCAAAACCAGTAGCACCAATTTGAGGAATTGATAATCCGCCGGTTGCAATCACTAATGATTCACTGACAAAAATTCCTTGATTAGTTTCAATATAAAAATGTTTATCTTTATTTATTTTATTGATTTTACAAGCACTGTTTATTTGTACATTTGCTTCCTCACATTCTTTTAAAAGCAAATCTACTATATTTTGTGCAGATCCATCACAAAATAATTGGCCAAGTTTTTTATGGTGGTAAGATATCTGATGCTTTTTAACAAGAGCAATAAAATTTTCTGGAGTATAGCGGCTAAGAGCCGATCGGCAAAAATGTTTGTTTTCAGACAAAAAAGCATCCGGACTTGTACCAGTATTGGTAAAATTACAACGACCACCGCCAGAAATCAAAATTTTTCTACCAATTTTTGTACTATGATCTAGTAATATGGTTTTACGTCCACGTTTTCCTGCTTCAATTGCACACATCATGCCAGCTGCGCCAGCACCAATTATGGCTATATCGCAATTTATTTTGTTAATTTCCTTTGTCATTTTTAGTTAATAGTTGGAAAGTTGGATCATCTAAAAAGCGTACTGGCATTATTGGGTCGAGCAATCCAGAGCCAAGTCCAAATATGCCGGTGCCATAGTCTTTAGTTCTTATACCTAGACGTCGATAGAGCTCAAGACAGGCGCCAATACATGTCCAGTGTTGTTTTGCCAGCCTGCCCATAAATAGGCCAAGCCAATCATATCCAGATGCGTAGAAAAGAGAAATAAGTTTTTGTTTGCAGACGAGGGGTAAGGGTAAAATACTAATAAATTTTTTGCGTCGTTCGTTTCTTTTATCTTTCCATTCTTGATTTTCTTTTTGCATTTGATATGCAATTTGGGCAGATTGTTTTATTTGTTCGTCTGTAAAAGGTTGTTTTAGTCTAAGCACTATATAGTGACCTTGTTTTAGTGTGTTTGAGGCTGTTTCAGATAATGAATTAAGAACAATGCCATTAGCCATATAAGAACTAAATGCTTTCATAGAATTATCGGGGATTTCAATTACCATTTCAGCATGTCCTACGCTTTCTCTCAAACCTGCTGCCACGCGACCACTGGTTAATATCAAATCACCAGGTTTAAGTGAGGTTTCTGGTGGGCTTACCCATGTAAAAGCTGGTAATGGACCATGTCCTTGTTTTATATAATTTATTCTATTTTTTCTGTATGTGATACATATTGCTATCCAGAGCAATAATTCAATTATTGCGATAATGTGCAATGTGGTATTTGTGCGAAGAATAAGAGGAAGAATTGATAATGTTATGCCAAGTGTTGCTGGAATTACCACTTCTAGCCTTGAAAGTACATCGAAATAAGTTTTTAAAAAATGGGTCATTTGTAATTTAGTAATTAATAGCCATAATGCACTCAGTACAATAGCCCCAATTGCTATACGTATATGTGTTTCATGAGTAATAAATCGAAATGTTAGCCAAATAAGAAATATATACGCAATGCCTGTTAAGCTTTTAATGGTGCGAAAATAAAGTATGGATCTATCTATTTGCATTGCTATTTAAGATAAGAGATGCCAAGGACTTTTCTCATGGACAATATCAATTCTACTCTCATTATATTTGTCATTATCATCGTATTTTTAGCGCTTATTTGGTGGCTTATTTTAGGTCCCCAAGGATTATTTGTTAGTGTTTGGAAAAAGAAGATAAAGACATTAGAAGTTGCAGTACGTATGCATGGTGATTTGGCATCTATAAATGAGCTTAGACAAATTGCTAGATTATATGAACGAATGGGAAAACATTGGGAAGCAGACAAATATTATTCACGAGCAATTGATATTTGTGAGAAAGAACTGGGAAAAACAGATATTAGGCTATTGCCTATTTTAAAAGATTATGTTCGGCTTTTAGAGACAATGCATTATAAAAAACAAGTGTGTGCAACTAGAGACAAGATAGAGCTAATAAACAAACAAAATAAATAATATTTGCTTGATTCTATAAAAGCCCCCTACTTGGCTACTTGAAATTATGTTTTTTCACGTTAAGTTCTCTAAGATAAAATGTCCCATCTTTGTTGTCAGTCGGATACATTAGATTCAGTAGAATTGTGAATAAAAAAGCCTTAGGAAAATTGCGGGATAATAGCAGGTAATAAATGTATATTGTTTTGTACCAATGGCGAGTAAAAACCGGAAAGGAAGAACAATTTCGTGAAGGTTGGCGCCGTGTTACTGAAGCTATATATCAAGCTTTTGGCAGTTTAGGATCGCGATTACATAAAATAGAGGGTGGTCCTTGGGTTGCATATGCTCAATGGCCGAGCAAGGAGCATTTTGAGCAAGCTCAGCAAAAAGATATTTTAATAGATGAAGCTGGCTATTCTATGATGAAAGACAGCATTGAGCCTGGTTCAGAAGAAATGACTTTATGCATGGAAGTCACAGATGACTTTTTGAAAAAAACGATTCTTCCTACTGCAGGCAAGCCAAGAAGACGTCATGGCTTAGTTAGTAATTTATATTTGTTGTTGGGGTTACCAGTTAATACTCCTTTTGAGCAATTAGATTATGATCGCATTAAGCTAATTGATAATTTAGCTAGTCTTGTAAGAACTAGTGATGGAAAAATGCAAGAGCGGCTTAAAGCTGCCAAACAACATATGCTTGATGTATCTGGAGAATTGCAAGATCCAGATATTTTAGATGCTTATACAGGTGAATTTGAAGTCATATTATCTACTTATGCCGGTGGTACATCAGAGACATATCGCCCGAAATTAGGTCATTTAATTTTAGCTTCAGGAGCAATTACTGCTGAACAATTAAAAACAGCTATTGCTTGTCAGCATTATAATGAATTTCATCATGTGCAATTAGGAACGATGCTTGTTAATTGGCGATTCCTTACTTCGGGTCAACTTGAATATTTATTGAAATTGCAAAATCTTCTTATGCTTTCTCCAGGGCATCCAGATCGTTGGGGAAGAAGATTGTTTGAATTAGGCTTATTATCTGAGGATGAGTTAACCATAGCTCAAAGAGAAAGAGAGCTAACCAAAAATTCTTTACGGAAAGTTGTTGTAAGTCAAGGTTATTTAACTAAGCAAGCTGTCGAGCTTATTGGTTAATATTGCTAGTGAAAATTGTGAGCTAATACAGGCAATTCATTTTCGTTAGTAAAATTTGGTAAGGGCTCAATATATTTTGCAATAATATTAATTACCCCTTCTTCTTTTTGTAATTGACCAAATACAATTAGAAAATTGTTGTTTATAATAATATCTTTTTGTCGTTGAAATACTTTTGGTTTAACAATGATATTTGCCATACCTGTTTCGTCTTCCAGGGTAAGAAAAACAAATCCTTTAGCAGAGGGCGGCTTTTGGCGACAGATAACCGTGCCCGCTATAGCAACAAAAATATCATGCATTAAGTGTTTTAGAGCGTGGCTTGATTTTATGCCTTTTTTTGTTAGCTCTTGCCTTATATAAGATATTGGATGTTTTCTAGCTGATAATCCTAATGATTTATAATCAGCAATTGTTTCGTCCAAAGCAGACATAATCGGTAAATATGATTGCTTGTTATTATTGAACATTTTAAATAATAACTTTTCACTTTTATTATTGCATAAAGATAAAACTTGCCATAATGCTTGCCGTCTGTTTGGTTCAAAAGAATGAAATGCTCCAGCATAAGCTAATTGTTCAAGATCTCTGTGTTTTAAACCGCTACGTTGTACAACATCTTCTATGGAAATAAACGGACCAATTTTTTTCCAAGCAAGTTCAAGTTTGGTTTTTGCACGTAAACCAAGTCCATTAACATAGCGTAAACCAATACGCAAAGCTGGTGCTAAATTATTATCTCTATTTTCTAATGTGCAATCCCAATTGCTTTTCGCTAAATCAACAGAACGTACTTCTACGTTATGATGTATTGCATCGCGAATTAAAGTAGCTGGACTATAAAAACCTAATGGTTGTCCATTTAACATAGCACAATAAAATTCTGGTGCAAAATATTCTTTTAAATAAGCTGATGCATAAGCAAGCAAAGCAAATGAAGCTGAATGACTTTCGGGAAAACCATAATTAGCAAAAGCTTTAAGTTGATAGGTAATTGTTTCAATCACGCCATTTGATAATCCATTTTTTCTCATGCCTTCTTTTAATGCTTCTCCTAGTTGAGACATCTTTTCGTGAGAACGTTTATGTGTCATCGCACATCTTAATTCATTTGCTTGATCAGCAGTAAAACCAGCAGCTTCTACTGCAATACGCATACCTTGTTCTTGAAAAAGTGGAACACCTAAGGTGCGTTTTAAAATTGGTTCAAACGATGGATGAAGATAGCTTATAGGTTCTAAATTTTTGCGGCGGCGTAAATAAGGACGTATAATACCGCCTTGAATTGGACCAGGGCGTACTAAAGATAAAGAAATAACAATATCATAAAAATTTTTAGGTTCTAATTTGGGCAATATATTCATTTGTGCTCTAGATTCAACTTGAAAAAGACCGACTGTATCAGCTTTTTGTAACATGTTATAAACAGCTTTATCATTCATCGGTAGCTTAGCTAAGTCAATATTTTTATTGCGATGCTGCTTAATAAGCTTTTGGCTATTTTGCAAAACAGTAAGAATACCTAGTCCCAAAAGATCTATTTTAATCAAGCCAACTAAATCTAAATCATCTTTATCCCATTGGATAATAGTACGATTTGGCATAGAAGCAGGCTCAGTTGGCACTATTTGTCCAATTGGCTCTCCTGATAATACAAAACCGCCAACATGAATAGATCTATGTCTTGGCAATTGATATAAACCAGCAATAACTTGAATAAGTAATTGCACTCGTCTATCTTTTGGATCTAAGCCTGCTTTTTTAGCGCCACCATTAGTTAAAATAAGGGCAGCTTCTGTTGTTTCATGAGCACTTCCTTCTTGTGCTAGTTTATCTGCTTGTTCAATTGAAAAATCAAAAACACGAGCAACATCTCGAATGGCGGATTTACCACGATAAGTAATATGCTCGCAAACCATTGCTGCATGATTGCGTCCGTATTTATTGTATACATGTTGTAAAACAATTTCTCTGTATTCGTGTGCAATATCCAAATCTATATCGGGAGGTTCATTGCGACCTTCGGAAATAAAACGTTCAAATAATAGTTCCATTTCAATTGGATCTACAGCTGTAATTTTTAAACAATAACAAACTGCAGAATTAGCCGCTGATCCACGGCCTTGTACAAGAATATTTTGGGAATTGGCAAATTCTATAATTTCTCGCATAATAAGAAAAAAAGCAGCCATTTCCATTTTTTTTATTACACTTAATTCATGCTCTATTTGTTTTATATGTTTTTCTTGTAAGTTGTTGCCATAGCGTTCGTGCGCTCCAGCAAAAACTAATTGTCTTAAATATTCATCGTAACTTATTCCAGTTGGAATATTACATTTAGGTAGAACTGGTTGTAGTTTGTTTAGCCTAAATTCTAAACGTTCCATAGCCAGCAATGTGTTTTTTACACCTTGTAAGTTATGTCTCCATTGATACGATATTTCTTCAGCTGATTTTAAATGCCAACTACCATTTGGACGTAGGCGACGCCCGGATGTATTAAGTGTTACCCCATGTTTTAAACAAGTTAGAACGTCATGAATAATGCGTTTTTCAGCAATTGCATAATGAACATTATTGGTGACTAACCAAGGTATTGAAAGTCTGTTTGAGAGATCAAATAATTCTTTGCAAATAATAGCTTCTTGATGCAAATAGTGATCCCATAATTCCAAAAAGAAATTATCAGAAAATATTTCATGGAAAACCTTTAAAGCATCTTTTGCTTCAGTAATTTTTCCTTGAGCTAATAAGCTAGGTAGCTTTCCTTTTGGACATCCAGAAAGTGCAATTAGTCCTGATGCATGACTGGCTAATTCTTCATAGGTAGTGCGCGGATGTCCTCGCGAACATGAAAGTCTTGATTTAGTAATTAAGTGACAAAGATTTTTATAACCAATATTGTCTTTGACCAATAGAACTAAATGTGTATTATCAGCTAGTGTAAGCTCAGCACCAATAATTGCTGGTAAATCTAATTCTGCTGCTCGATGTGCAAAGCGAGGTATACCACCCATATCATCATGATCGGTAAGAGCAATTGCCTTAAGATTAATTGCTTTAGCATATTCTACTAATTCTTCTGGATTAGAAGCTCCATCAAGTAAAGAAAAAGCAGAATGACAATGTAGTTCTGCATATTCGATCATATTGTTTAATCAAAAAAACCTTCCAATTGCCAGCATTTATTTACATGATCATGTACCAATAAGGCTAAAGTATTATTTTCTAATAAAGCCATGTAATATGATTTTTTAATTTGTTGATTCCACCATAAACCAGATAAGCGCTCGGGGATGGTTAGTTCTTTTACTATGTACCATTGTTTGTTATAGAGTAATCTTTTTATGGTAGAACCTTGAATTTCTATAAATACAGGGGTTGGAGGGGTTAATTTTCTAAGAGCTAATCCAGAAACAACATTATTTGTATTGGTATGAGTTGGTACATATTCATTGCTATAAGTTGTATTTATAGGTAATACATTTGAATTAGATTTTGCTATTACTGGTTGCCATTTTGCTTTATGCTCAGGAATATATTGATCGCAAGCAATTGGATAGGAGAGGGCATTCTCTCCTAGTCGAGTCATAAATTTTTGTATTAATAATACATTTGAGTCAAATTCTTTAGGGCTTTCTGAATTTTGCTTATCAATTTTACTTTGTTGCCATTCCTCTTCTGAATATTGTGAAATTGATATTTCTACTTGTGTAAATTCACGTGTAAGAGGTTGAGCAGCAAGAGACAATTTTATAATTTCTAAAAGAAATTTTGAATTATTGGTTGGACGTAACAATTTTATTGGTCGTTTATTAAACTGATCATTGTCATTATAAAAAACAATTTGTAATTCATTTGCTAAAAGTCTTTGCTCTTTCAAGCTTTTAGCTAGACGATCTAGCATAGCTTTAATTACAAATTGTGCTTCATTCAATAATTGTATTGCTGAGCCAATATCAACTATACATTTAAATTCTTTGTTGAATATCGGTAAACAAAGATAACGTTTATCAATGCCATTAGCTAATTCATGAGTTAAGATGATATGTTTTCCAAAACGTTCTTGTAATTCTTCTTTGGATAAATTAGCAAATTGACCAATTGTTTTTATACCAAGATGTTGTAATGATTCTTGTATATCAAATGATAATGGTAAGTGCTGGATTGGTAAGGGTGCTAAAAATGCTTTGTCTTGCTGATGAGAAATTAAGTTAGGTTCTTTGTTTTTTAATTTGCTAGCCGTAAGAGCAGCAAAAAATGTATCAGCAATAGCAATATTGATATGTTTAAAGCCGGCTTGAAAAGCTACTTGCTTAGCATGCTGACAAAATTTTTCTTCACCACCCAAATAAGTTAAACCGGATGCATCCAATAAAAAAACGCCCAGTTCATGGTTTGCTATTTTAGGTGAGCAATTAATAAATGTAGACAATAATTGGTTTTGTATTTGTGAATATAAATTTGGATTATATTCACGTTCAATTAAATTATTTAAGACTGCTTTGGCTTCAGATAATTTCATGCCTTTATAAATGTGTTTTTGAGCAGCCTCATTTGAACACATAAGGATTGTGCGATGTTTGCTTTTATTACTTACCAAAACAAAAGGTAATCCATTTATTTTAGGTTCATTGATTTGATGTACGACGATCGGAAATTTGGGGATGCGTAAACAAGCAATTCTCTGCGCTTGACTCAATTGTTACCTCCATTCTTTGTGATAAACCATTTCTGGAAATAGTACATTCAATTGTTGGCATAATAGCGATTATGCCAGCTAAGGTAGTTTTGTATTGTGATTGTCCATAACTAAAACTAAAGCTAGTATGAATAAAGATATTGGCTGGATGAGAATTTGTTATTTGGTCTTGGACAATAATTAAAGCTGCTTTGGATTTGTCCAATGCTCTTTGTAGTCTCACGTAAAGCTGATTTGATATGACATTATGAGTAATTCCTTGATGAGTTTGTTTTTTAGAATTTGTATTGATATTGCCAAGATCTAAAATAACAATATCAAAAGCATTACAACGAATAAGTTCATTTGTGCTCCATAAAGATTCTTGTAAATATAAATTTGTTTTGGGTAATAGAGAAAAAATATTTGTATTGGTTGTTTGATTTGTCTCAGGTGGATGAATAACCCAGAATTTGCCTTTTGTATTATCTATATTTGCCCAATCATAAGCTAATAATTTTCCTTGTGTATCTACATAAGCTACATTCAAGCCAGATTTGCACCAGTTGTTAATAGCTGTACGCAATAAAGTTGTTTTACCCGATGAAATATGACCTGTCCATTGGCTGATGCGTTGTCTAGCAATGCCACGACTAATGCCCTGATCAATTTCTCTTAAACCAGTGGGTAGGTGACGTAATTGTCTGCTTTCAGTAAATTTGCCTGGGAAAAGAGTCTCTAATTGTTGTTTTAAACTAGCAACACGTGACTTTAAATTCATGGCTATAAGCTCAAATTTCTAGTTTTAGGCAACTGGTTACCCAACATACTTGATGCATGCTGATAACCAGTTTAAAAGTGATAAAAGGGAGTATTCACAATAACAATTACGTCATTGCTAATACTTTTAGGGCGTTTGGTTTATATCTAATTGGTATTTACTATTAAGACATACATTTGTATGTTAGTCAATTACCCCAAAAAATTACCCGGAGAATTTATCTCCCCGGGTAATAATAGTTTGGATTTACTTTCGTAAATTACTTCAATTGTTTGGAGACCAATTTAGTCATTTCAAACATTGAAACTTGTTTCTTACCACCAAATACAGCTTTGAGCTTGTCATCAGCGTTAATCATACGGCGATTTTTATTATCTTGAAGCTTGTGCTTTTTGATATAGTCCCAAATCTTTTTGGTTACTTCAGTGCGTGGCATAGGATTAGCACCTATTACTGCAGCTAAATTTGAAGACGGTGTCATTGGCTTCATAAACGCTGCACTTGGTTTACGCTTTGACTTGGCTTTGGCTGCCTTTTTAGGTGCCTTTGTACTCTTAGCAGATTTTTTAACAGATTTTTTAGCAGATTTTTTAGCTGCTGATTTTTTAGCTTTTGCCATCCGAAAACTCCTTGACATTATTGCTAGTAAACTACATACGTTACTAAGCCGTACATAATGACTTGATTTTCATAGAAATGCAAGAGGGTAAAGCGTATTTTTTCTCTCTATGAAAGTATTCATACAGTCATATTCCCTCGGGAATAGCCCATAGTATATGCAATCTTCCCCTATGTACTCCCTCTAAATAGCCTATACAAATATGCTATTTTTTTATTTTCTTAATTAGTCTTCTATGTACAGAATGCACCGTAGGTATACTAATTTCTACATCTTTTAACTCAGCAAGCATTATTACCACCTCTATAATGCGGTGAATTTCAAGAGGTTTTCCAGCTCTAAAATCTTGAGGCATTGATGGTTCATGTTTTGCCAGTTTACTCTCGGACAAAGAGAAGAAATTATCTATTTTGAAGTCTCCTAATTGAATAACACCTAGTTTTATACCGACTGCTTCAGTCTCATTGGCAAGAGATAACATCTCTTCTTTTACTCTCGGGTCTGAAAGCAAATCTCCTATATTTTTTCCTCTATAACACTCGTTGGGCTTAAACAAACGTTCCCAATAAGTTTTAACCAAATATCTCTATGAATATCGTTAGAAATTATTGCTGATAAATGAGCTTTTTGCAGGATATCTTGTAAAAACAGAAGTCTTTCAGAGCTTTTGTGATCTAATTCACCCAATCTATAGCCTGAACCAAAAGAATGTAAAATTTGACAAGAACCTAACCTTTGTACACTACGTTCAATAACAGCACCAATAATTCTTTCAGCGCCTACATTGTTAATAAAAATTTGGCGTGGTTTTGTATTAAAAGAAAATCGACCTATAGTTTCATTTTGTAGATAGGAATACCAAGGGGGAATTCCATTGGTAGCAGAAATGACAATAGTATTTTCTTTAAGTAATGGCGGGATTTGATAGCTAATATCTAGCAGGTTGTCAGCTTTAGCAGTAAGAAATACAATATCTTGTTTGTCACCATCACTGGTTTTTTCTATTACAGAATATTGAGAAGGTTTCATTTCTGGCTATTAGAGTAATAGTATGACCAGCAGAAATTAAATGAACCCCTAAATCTAAACCTATTGCTCCTGTTCCATAAATTGCTATATTCATATTATTTAGACTTGGTAAAAAATGGGGTTATAACTCCAGCTAAAAAAATCATAGCATTGATTAAACTTACAAAAACCTTTGATGCTGTAATTTGTATAATTTGTTGTTTTATTTCTGGATCTGATGGTAAAGAAAAAACAACAAAAAGAGAGATAAGAGGGCTTCCTAAAGGGCTTAGCAATACTCCCAAGAGGGTAGAGACAGCTACTGTAATAATAATTTTTTTGCCTAGTTTATAGCTTACAAATCTATGAATAAGTTTGCCAGAAAAAAACCAATAAAATAACTTATGATTGAACCTAGTCCAAAACCACTAGTTATATTTAAATACCCATAAATAAATCCAATGGCTAGCCCTGCTAATACGCCTTTGACCAAAACCCATTTGTCTATTTTCAAAACATGGCTAGTGAATTTACCAGTGCAATAATGACATCTAAATCCTACTGGGCATTGAACCATGCATTTAGGACAAATAGGTTCACCACAATCAATACAAGATAATTTAGTCTCGCTATGATCATGGCTATTTACGTTCATATAAGGTTTTCTTCTATATGATTTTTGTTGGTTTGTACGTAGGCAAGGCGAAGATGATTTACCATTACATTAATAAAACAAGCAGCAGGCAGTGAAAAAATAATCCCGAGCATGCCATCTAAGCGTGCGCCAATCATAATCGCGACAAAAATGAGAATTGGATGAAGACCAATTACATTGCCCATATATTTTGGAGCAATAATACTATCTTTAATTTGTTGCAATACAGTAAATATAATAGTAACAGCAACTATTTGTATAAAGGCATTGCCTGGTAGATTTGAGCCATGTATAGCTATAGTGATAATTGCTGGCAAAAAACCTATTGGTGGTCCAACCACAGGCAAAATTTCCCAAATGGCGAGGAAAATACTAAGTAAAAGAGCATATTGTATACCTAAAGCCATGTATACAATTAACATCACTAAGCCCATCAATATTCCTAGTACAATTTGGCCCTTAAAAAAAGCTTGCATGCTTTTATCCATATCTTGGGCTATTAAGTTAAGAAGATTGCGATGTTTGTTTGGAAATAAAGATATTATTGATTCTTTGATATTATGCCCATCAAGCAAAAAGTAAAAAGTGACGACAGCAATACTTATGGCATATACAAGCCAAGTCATTGTTGACATTGCCATGTCACTGATGCGCATGATTAGTACGCTTGGATCTGGCTTAGGAATATTTTGAATAATATTTGTAAGTATATCGGCTGCTTTAATCTCTATTTGATAAGCACGAAAACGAGATTCTATTGGAGTTAGCGATTGTGTTATGCGTTGCAGTAAATCTGGCAATTCATTAAAAGTAGTATTTATTAATTGGCTTATCTGATAAAACACCATCGGTGCTACCCAAAATAGCCCAAATATAATTATGGCTAAAAGCAATGTATAGAGCAAAACTATAGCTAGTGCTCTATTTCTCACTATTTTTTCGAATAAGTCAACTGCATTTATAAATAAATACGATAATAAAATTGCTATGCCTAAAATACGAAATATATCAGCAAAAAAATTGACAATGATAAAAGCAAGAAAGACTAGCAAACATATGAGTGCACTAATAGAGAGTTTTTTTTGAATATTTGTTAGCGGCTCTAGATTATGCATAACTTAGTTGGAAATGAATTTGTGTCGTAAGATTTCAATTATTGCTATCAATATAGCTACATCTAACAATTTTGACAATTTATAGAGTACTTGGCATTATCAAATGCGCTATTATCTTATTAAGTCATATAGATTTTAAGTTGCCTTTAAGCAGCAGAGGCTTTTTACCAGTTGAAAACAAAAGTTTTTCTAGCAGTACTACTTCTATTGTCATTAGCTTTTAGTATTGTGACTGGTGTTGGTTTTTTGCGCATCAGAGGACATTTAAAAGCAGTAAGCAAAGAAAGAAATATTATTGCTCATAATTTAGTTGCTTTAAGAGGAACAAAAAATCTTAGCGAGGCGGTTGAATCAAATAGATTTCTCTCACGCTTATTTGTTAGCCATGCCGATGGAGAACAAGATAAATATGCCCTTATTTTGCCTCAGTTTCAGCCAGGTAAAACAGATTATGTTCTTATTGTTTATTTGCATGGAATGGGATCTAATTTTTTAGAACCTTTTGTTTGTCCACCGCAACTGCCAATAGCTGATGGCATTCAAGAAAGTTATCCTCAGATAGGAATTTTGTCTTGCGGTTATAGAAAAGACTCTTGGGGCAACGATAAAGCAATCTCTGATATCAATCAAAATATTAGAGAGGTAATGCAAGAATTTCCGGTTAAATCCATTGTCATAATGGGGACATCGATGGGTGGATGTACGGCTTTAGCATATGCTGTAAATGCGCCTCCTGATGTCAAGCAAAAGATAACAGGTGTTGTCAGTGTTGAATCAGCTGGTGATTTGATAGCTCTTTATAAAAAAACTACATATGAGCCAATAAAATGGTCAATGGCGAATGCTTTTGGCGGTATACCAGAGGCAATTCCTCAAGTGTATCAAGCGAAGAGTTTTGTTTATCACATAAGCGAACTTCCACCAGCATTGCGTGTGGCAGTGATATCAGCAAAATCGGATAAAATTGTACCGAGCGAATTTCAAAGAGAAATTGTGGATAAATTAAGTGAATCTGGCTTTCAAGCTAAACTAATTGAAATTGATGGAGGGCATGGCGCACCGCCAGCTTCTGAATATGTCCATGCACTTCAATATGTATTATCTAGATAATTAGGTGTTACTATGAAAAAAAATTTGTTTAGACTATTAATTCTATTTTTGCTATTTATCACATCAATTAAATATGGGCAGTCACAAGTTCAACATTGGGATTATAAACAAAGGGAAAAATCTCAAAGTTTGCATTCACAAGCAATGACTTCCCTAAATAAAGGTCAGTTTAAACAGGCCGAAAATCTTCTTATAACTGCTAATACTGTTGATGGTAGCAATCCACTTCCATATAGCACTTTAGGATTTTTATTGGCTATAAGAGGTGAATTTGAGCAAGCAATAGCTTCTCTAAATAAATCATATGAATTAGGACGAGAAAATGAAACACTGCTTTCGCTGGGCTTTGCTTATTATTTAAAGCATGACTACGATAATGCCATTAATTCTTGGGATAAAATTTTGGCCAATAATCCCAGGCTTACAAATGTATTGGTTAATTTAGGTTATGGATATTTACGTAAAGGTGACTTTGCTAAAGCTAATGAATATTTTGAGCAGTCTATTCGTTCTTATCCTAGCTCTCAAATTACATATCAAGCTTTGGCAGAACTTAATTATCTTAGTGGCAACTTTAAACAAGCTGAAAAATCATGTATGCGATCGGATGTAATTTTTCCCTATGCACCAGTTGCACTTATCAATGCTAAGTCTAGTTATATGCAAGGTAATTTATCGCGCTGTCGAAAATCAATTAATGAGTATTTAAAACTCGTGAGTAAAAAAGCAAAAAAGAGATCTATGACTGCTTTAGGCTATCTTCCCCAACATGATTTTTATTTTGATCCTTATTTACTTGATAAGTACGACAATGCATATTTATTACAAGCACGCATGTTAGATATGAAAAAATACGCAAGCAGAGCTCGTTATTATGCTCGCAAGGGGAAAGCACAGAACAAAGAAACATTAGTCAAACAAGCTTTGGAAAAATCAGCGAATGATTTTTATCTTTCTCATGAATTAGGATTGATACAACTAGCTAATGCTGAATTTACAGATGCTAGTGATTCTTTTAAGAAGGTAATAACGCTTTGTCCTGACTGTAAAGTTGATTTATTGAATTTAGCAAAAAGTCTATATTTTGATGGTAAAAAAGAAGAAGCAGCTCACTATATTCGTCAATTTCAAAAAGATAAACCCAATGAAGAATTACTACCTTTGTTTAAAAATATAGGTTTAACAGATCCTAAACTTAGTCCAGAATTAAGTCCGGTTGACAATAGTGGCAATAATGGTGCTGGTTTTTAGTTATTTACGTAACATGATCTAACTAATTAGATTTGACCCGCTTAAGTCAACGTTTTAGTTATATATTTCATGCGATACTGCACTTGTGAATGGTCTAGCGGGATTAAGACAAATAGATATGATTTCTGAGCTTAAAAATAAGTTTGAAAAAACAAGTACTGGAGAAAAGTCGGTCTTTGTAGCTGAACTTGGTCTAATTAATATGCGTTATATAGATCCTCTTAGAAAGTATCAAGGACGTTTGTATAGACTTAGTTTAGATGCTGCAAAAGCTATTTCTGAAATAGCAGGCTTTACTTTCCAGTTTGAATTGGGAAGTGTGAAAACAGCACATATGGATATTTATGGCACAGAAGGATTATTTGTTCTTGAAGTGGAACGTAATACAAAACCAGCCGATATTGGAGTTCGTTACACTAAAGAACGTTGGAGCGTTGCTGAAGTTTATGGTAAAGGTTCTGATGGGCTTAGACCATGGATAAAAACAGAGTATGAAGCTCGTTTTTTGCCAGATAAAATTTTAAATAATATTTCTGAACAAATCCGCCTGAAGGTAGAATATTTTGACAAATTTTTTTTGAGGGTGAATTTTAAAGACAAGATTTTTGGACTTATTGCTCCCGAAAAATATACTGAACATTTTCCAGCTGGTTCATTTGCGAATTTTACTTTACCAAATGAAACAATACAAAATGTAGAAAGTATTGAAGGCGAAGCTGATCTCAGTGCTCAATTACAAAAACCAAGCAACATAGATGAACCTAAATCATCTCCTAGTATTATTCAAAATGGTGGAAAGGTAATGAATGAAAGTCAAGCTAAATATGCTACTTATTCTCGCAGTGAAGTTGATCAATTATTGAAACAACAAACAGAAATAATTACAAATTCTCTGGGCAGCAAAATATCCGGACAGCAAAGAGCATTTCTTGAGGCTGTTGCACAACAAGAAAAATCCTTTAAAAATTTAGCGGATAATTTTGTTTCTCAGTTTGAAGCAGCACATAATAAGATGCAAAATACAACGAAAGAAGCTCAAGAAATGACAAAGTCTGAATTAGCTGAATTCAAAAGACAATTAAATAAAGAACTAGAGCAATATCGTTCAAACATCAATAAAACAATATTGCCGGTAGCAAAAGTTCTAGAAGAAAAACCATTAGTAAAACAATCTCAGCAAAAAACAAAAGAGGCTAATGTTAATGTGCCAGCGAATGCAGCAGCCCTTATGACTTGGCTTAGGAGTTGTTTTTTCGCTGTAATAGTAAGTGCTGCCATTATTTGTGTGATTCTTGTCAAATATTCTCCAATAAATGATATGAATACACGAATTGATAGCTTATCTAATAAAGTTGATCAATTACTCAATAAAAAATAAGTGATGATATTAACGTACTTTTTTCCAGTGACTGCGGTAGTGTAGTTTTTTCCATTGTCCATCTTTTTTTATAAATACATCAGTTGTATTGGATGACTCTTTAATGGGGTGTTTACCGCCTAATTCACGCATAGCAATAAATGTAACGACGCAAGTGTCACCATTTACTTTTGCATATGGTTGATCAATGGTGAAGGATAATAAAGGACGTTTGCCATCTGGAGCGAAGTCAGCAAATTTACGCATAAGCTCGGTTATAACATTTTTCTTGCCGCTTACAAGCTTGTGTGTAGACTCATCAAAAGTTGTGCAATTATCATCAAGGTATTTTTCATACGTTGCTATATCACCTTCGCTAAAAGCTTTAGCTAAGAGATTCAAAAGATCAATAACTTTTTGTGCTTCAGCACAGCATGCATGTGGATCTAAACATTTGATTTTACAGGCAGCTGATTTATCTTGGCTAATTAGTGTTTCGCCTTCGGAATTTGTTTGTGTTTCACCAGCTTGGACAAAACTAATACTTGGTAAGCACAAAACTAATGCGAGCATAAATGATGCAAGGATACTAGACATTAATCTGTTCACTTGAATACTCCTTGATTGTGTCACTAGCATATGGCAATTTTTTCCTTTAAGTCAATATATTAGATTTTGGTGTTAGCGAGTATATCGCATAGATTGTTCTACATCTTTGAGCGCAGAATTAACTTGACGCATATATGCATCGAGACGATCTAATTTAGCATTTAGATAACCAATTTGTTTGTGAACATCGTCGTATGCTCGTTGCAACTCCGCTTGCTGACCCAAAAGAGCATCACGTGACCTTTTTAAATTACTATATACTTCTGAGTCGTAAGAATTACAAGCAATAGGGTGCATTAACCCTAAAATGCTTAGCACTATTGAGTAAATGCATAGCTTTTTCAATTGCATTTATAGCCTCCAATCGAGGAAAGTATATAAATAGTAGCATCATTGTTTATTCTGGCAAATAAACAATGATACATAACACTTGACAGTTAACAGCTTTTAAGTTTTTGGATATCACTCTTTCGGGGGATCTCAAATTAGTTACGTGTGTGACTAAGCCTACGTGATTGCCAAATTTCTAATGCTTTTTGCCGTTTTTTTGTACCTTCTACAGAAAGTTTTTGTTGATCTTGAGGTGTAAGTAATTTATCAAAAATCCTATCTCCTACATTAGCGGCTGCTTTTGGTGTTTTATAGCCCAATTCACGGGCAATTTCAGCCCAACTTTTGTGAGAGCCAAGTAAATCAAGTAAACGGGCTTCTTTAGCAGATATATCATCTCGAATAAATACATGCCGCATCATGCTAGTGACAAGAATAACCTCACCTTTAATTGCCATTCTTAATTCAGCTAACATTTCTGGGATTTCTGAGATACGAGCTCTTTTGCACAAATAGCCATCACAACCAGATTCTAAGGCTCTTTGACCGTCAGCTTGTGCCTTAGAATTTGTCAGCACTATAATAGTTCCATAAAAACCTTGTTGATGTCTTAACTCTTCTAAAATACGAATTCCAGCTAGCGAGCTTACTGTTTTATCTCCCTGTGAATAGGGTAATTGTAGGTCTAATAAAACACAATCACAATCATGGATAGATGGAGATTTGACTTCTTTTAGAGCATCTTGCTCGCAATTTATGGTTTTTATTACTTTCAATTCTTCATCTTGTTCAATAACACGACGCAAGATGTTTGCAAAATCAGCATCATCTTCGATAATTAATATATTGGTTATAAGATTTGAACTTGCTTCGTCCATAATTTAACTTTCCACTATTCTTTTTGCACTTTGATCATATCACTTATATTTATAATGCCTCATGTTTAGGAATTTTCAAACAAAATACAGTACCTTTTTGCAAAGTACTTGTAACCTCAATATCTCCTCCCATGCCTTGTATTAAAGTGCGAGCTATATCAAGCCCTAGCCCTTGTCCTTTGGAATGATTGTTAGGATCAACTTGGAAGCCAGCTTGAAATATATTTTCTAGATGTTCTCTAGCAATTCCTTTTCCATTATCGGCAATTGTAACAATATGATATTTGCCGTTGCCTTGTACTTTTACTTTGATTGTGGTTTTAGGTGGATTGTGCTTAATAGCATTTCGCATAATATTATCTATTATCCTTGCTAATTCCAGCTGGTTTGCTTTCACCCATAATTTTTCTTTTGGTTTAATCCATTCGATATTATCTTTGCTTGCTGTAGCAAGAGGTAATTGGTCATCAACTGAATCATTTACTATGCTAGTTAAATCTATGATACTTGAGTTGTAAACGTTGTTTTCAACGATATCTTCTGAGTCGTATGATTGAACCAATTGATCGATAAGTTCACATAATTTATCAGAAGCCTTTATCAGGCGAGCAATTTTTTCTTTTGCTTGAATAGAATTTAAGTCTGTCTCTTGTAATTCAGAAATAGTCCAATTTAAAAGACTGACAGGCGCGTTTAGATCATGATTGATGCGTTTGACAAAATCGCTTCTTGTTTTTCGATCATGCATGATTTCTCTAGATTGTGCTTCGGCCTCTTGTTGCTTAAGTTCAGCTTGATATTTTTGTTCTATGAGCTCAAGCTTTTCTTGGGCTGATTTGAGTCGTCCAACAAATGCATCTTCTCTTTCCCTTTCTCTTTCCCAAAGAATGGCTGCTAATGTTCCTAAACCCAAACCCAATGATGGGGTAAACACCGGTACAATTAAAGCAAATTTTGCAAAAGCAAGACAAGCAATAAAATAATTTCCACATAAAATGAGGGCAAAAGCTGATAAATCAGCTACTGGACGAATGATGCTACCAAGGCGAATAGCTTTAATGGTCCCTGCTTTTGTTTGTTGCAAACTTTTCCAAATTATCCATACAAAACCAGATAAACTTATTGATAAAGCAATATAGATAATTGCAGCTAATCCTTGTAAGCGTTTTGGCCATGTTTGGCGAGCAACAGTTTCTAATGCATGAGCAAGAATTTCATTTTCACTCATTGGATTAATGCCTTCATTCGATAAAGGAGTATTATAAAAATTATCAATATTACTGCTTAAAAATATAATTGCACCAGGTAAATTAGGTAATGCAGATGTTTTTGGCAATTGGCTTATTAGTTGATTCTGAGAATAGACAGGGTATAAGTCTGAATTTGCTGGACAGGCAAAATCAATATGCATTAAATCAGGAGCATTAGCTGGTACTGTTTCCCCAAGCTTATTAAGGGCTTTTAGTACGACAGATTTATGCTTGTTTCCCTCAGAATCTGTCCAATGTAAAAATGTTCTTCTAATTATTTGATCTTTGTCAAAAGAAAAATAAGCATTGCATGCATATTTTTCTTCAGTATTAATTTCAGGTTCTAGTTTTGATAATTCTTTGAGGACTCCAGAGGAAGATCGATAAGAGGTATTTTTGTTGATGGTAGATACCAATAATATAGGGACAGATTGACCATATTGTCCTGATGAACACTTGTGTATAATTTCTGCCAATAATTTGTCATCTTTTGAGAACTGGCTGGCATTATTATTTAAAACAATCAATTTTACTTTGGCTTTTGCTAAGTTTTCAATCGTTGCTGCAATGGTCTTTGGTGGAAGAATATTTGCAGAATTGTTAAATATGATAATCTTATGTTTGATTTCTGGATGATTGTCTTTTAAAAGCCAGCTTAAAGTGCCATTCCATGCCCACCATGCGTTAGGCATTTCAAATTGTTCGTGATGATTTAACAGCGTTTCTAAATTTAGCTTGACTAAACTTGTAGGAGCCCAATTTAACCACTTGCGTATTTCAAAGCGACTATTGACTGTTTGTAACTCTTGGCGCTCAAGTATTTGTGCTATTTGAACAGCGGCAGCAAAAAGGAAAGCCACTAAGACATAAATAGCAAAGAGACTAAAATAAAATCTTTGTTTGGGCTGTGTTACTTCAACGATAGTTGTTGTTCCCCTAACTAACCCAATGTTAAGATACCCTGTAATTTAGTATTTATATCTAATTATTAAGTATGAAATTAAGCTATTACAGCTTCTTTTGTCATATTTGTTGATTTTATCTCTTGTATCCTGTTCTTGAACTGTATTTGGTGTAATTCATGAGCAAATAAATTCATAGAACATGGACGCTTACTAGGATTTCTTGATAAAGCATACTCCAATAACGATCGAACATTTTGCCCTAAATAATTGCCTGCTAGTTCGTTGTTAGCTAGAAGTAGAGGTCCACCTTTGCGATAGGCAATGGCACCTTTTAACGAGCTTTCAAAAGGCAATCTACCAGTCAACATTTCAAATAAAACTAAAGCTAATTGATAAATTTCAGATTGTTTTGTATATTCACCAAATTCTAATTGTTCTGGACAAGCGTATAATAAGCTGCCAGCACTACTATTTAAATCTTCAGCACTAATTTTCTCAGTGTTAGTTGCTATACCAAAATCAAAGATTGTCACTGAGTCTTGTCCAGCTATGGTTTCAATCATAATGTTTGAAGGTTTTATGTCTCTATGTAAAACACCATTTTGATGAGCATAATCTAGAGCATTGGCTACTGATTGACAAATATTTAAAGCCCTTTCTAGAGGAATAATTTTATGGGCTAATAATAATTGTTCTAATGTTTGTCCTTTGAGCAATTCTAAAGCAATATAAGGTTCGTCAGCTACTGTTTCCCCAGATTCGATGACTTTGATGATATTTGGATGATTTAGTGCGCGTAAAATAGATATTTCATGATGAATAAATTCATTTGTTTTTATATCTTTTTTGGAATTAGCAAGTTTAATTGCTAGCACAGAACCATCAGAAAAACGTTTTGCTTTATATATTACACTTAAGCCACCTACACCTAGTATTGACTCTAAGCGAAATATGGAGCCGTTTTTAGCAAAAATAATTGCACCATCCCCTGTTTCTTTTCGAAAACTTTGTTTAACAAAAGTTTTCCAGAATGGGCGTGCGGAAACGTTGTTCTCGGATTCAAGTTTATTAATCATAATGGCTCCATCTTTAATGTTATGGGAAAAACTTCCAACAAGTAAATTGGATGCATTTCAAGCAGTCAGTAAGCGTCTATTTAGTTAGACGACAAAATTGCTAATAAAGTTCAATGCCAGTAGATTAATCTCTCAATTTGCTGCTTTCACAACAAAATATGATATTCTTTCAGGCTGTTATAGAAAAAATGGACAGAATGACAAATAAAGCAATAGAGAAAAAAAGCAATATAATTATTACTGGGGCATCTACTGGTATAGGACAAGCATTAGCTTTGCTATTAGCAAAAAAATACTCAGCAAATTTAGTTTTAAATGCTCGTGGTATCGATGAATTAAATGAAACAGTAAAAAAAGCTCAAATACTAGGAAGTAATGCTATTTCTGTTGTTGGAGATATTGCTTCCTCAGATATACAGGATAAGCTGGTTGAAATATGTCTTGAGAAATATGGTAAACCAGATATTCTGATTAATAATGCTGGACTAGCTAAATCAGGTCCAATGATGGAAATTACATTTGATGATTGGCAAAAAGTATTTGCCGTCAACTTTTTTGCTGCTTTGCGTTTAATTTATAAAATTGCTCCTTACATGATTGAAAAAAAACAAGGCAAAATTGTCAATGTATCTTCTTTAGCAGGGAAAATTGCTTTTCCAGGCAGCGTATGCTATTCAGCATCAAAATTTGCTTTAACAGGCTTAAGTTCAGGAATTGCCGCAGAATTTAGTCAGTATGGCGTTCAAGTTGTTACTGTTTCACCTGGCTGGGTACGGACAAATTTTTTTGTTAAAAACGCTTCCAGCGAAGATCCAACGCAGATTGCCCAAGGCACTAATTTAAAAGCTTGGCTTATGCGCAATATTCTCAGTATCAGCTCAGAGACAGCTGCTTTGCAAATACTTAAAACTATGGAGTCCGGGAAAAGCAAAGATATTGTTCTTACAATGCCAGCCATTATTTTAGAAAGATTAGTTGGTATTTGTCCTGATTTGACATTTGCTTTAAGCAGAAAGATACCAGCAAATCGGCGAAAAAACGGACTTTAGACAAAGCTTAAAGTTTATTATTAAAGATTAGCTATTTAATAAGCTGGGTAAATTGGCCTTGCTTAAGTCAAAACTTAAATAAACTTATGTCTGAACAAAACAAGAAAAAAACTGCCAATAATCAAATTAATGATCCTATGATTGGGATTACTTTAGCTGAGCGTTACAAAATAATTTCAATTATTGGACGTGGTGGTATGGGTGTTGTGTATGAAGCTGAACATTTAAGTATGGGCAGATCTGTGGCTATTAAAATGCTTTTGCCACAATTGGCTGGTGATGAAATAAGCATTAAACGTTTTGAAAGAGAAGCTAAAGCAGTTAGTTTGCTTAGTCACCCTCATATAGTTGGTTTGCATGATTTTGGTATTGAACCATATCCATATTTGGTAATGGATTATGCTCGAGGTATTAATTTGTCTTCCCTTTTGAAAAAAGAAAAACAAATTGGTGTAAGTAGAGCAAGGCATATTTTTGTACAAATATGTGATGCTTTAGCTTATGCACATGCAAATGGTCTTGTACATAGAGATTTAAAGTCAAGTAATATAATGCTTTGTGAAGTGGATGATGATGTAGATTTTGTCAAAATAGTTGATTTTGGTTTAGCTAAAGCAGTATTTACTCACAATGAAGACTTACAGATGGTAACTCATACGGGAGAAATATTTGGTAGTCCAGTGTACATGAGCCCTGAGCAATGTGCTAGAAAAGCATTGGATGCACGTACAGATATTTATTCATTGGGCATAGTTATGTATGAAACAATTACTGGCAAAGTACCATTTTTAGGTGATAATGTTATCGCTACTATAACTGCTCATTTAAGTGAACCACCAAAATTGTTTTCTAAAGTGCGCTCTGATTTATATATTCCTGAACGTTTTGAAGCAGTTATTCATAAAGCTTTAGAAAAAGATCCAAAAGATCGTCAACAGTCAATGGCAGAATTAAAAGAAGAATTATTGCAATCATTCAATAAAAATTCTACTAGCATATCTACTAAAGCAGTTCAAAATACAAAAGATGAAGTAAAAGCATTTCCTAGCTTATTATGGTTTATTCTTATTTCGTTGCTTATTTTAACTATTGCAATGACTACTTGTTTATTTCAATTAATCAATGAGCGAAAATCAAATCAATCTTTAGAAAATGGCAATTTAAATTATGTGAAAATCAATAATGACATAAAATCTGCTGTTAATGTCGAAAAAAATGCATCTGTCACACCTTTGGTAGATACTGGAAATCAAGTATCAAAAGTAATTAAAACTAGTCCTAAATTGCCAGTTAAAACCAAGATACCAGTTAAAAGCTATGTCAATATCAAAAAGAATTTGCCTCAAGCAAAAATTGATAATCATCAAGAAAACGATACGCATGCTTTAGATGTACCAAAATCAAATAAGCCTAAGTACAATGACCCATATGGTTATTACCACAATACTTGGCATTCAGGTGGCAATTCAATTAAAAGTCCTGCTTGGACACCGATTGTCCCTGGATCTTCCCATGCAGATATATTAAACAGAATAGAAAAATAGTAAAATAACCAAGCTATAGATTTTTAGAAAGGAATATGATGCTTAGACTCATATTTAGTTTTATTGTTGCTTTGTTTTGTTTAATCACAAGTTTAGGATCAAATTTTGGCTTTGCTAAAACCATACAAACTAATTTGATTGACAAGGCGAACATACAAAAACTTGATTATGATGCTAATACTGCTATTAGTCATTATTCTTTAAAATCTAACAAGTTAAATATTTTGCTTGTACCAAGACATACAACTCCTGTTGTAACAGCAATGGTTTTGTATCATGTTGGTTCGCGTAACGAAGCTGTTGGTTATACTGGTGCAACACATTTTCTCGAACACATGCTTTTTAAGGGGACTACTAAGCATGATCCACAAAAGCATAGTGGTATAGATGACTTATTGAAACCTACTGGTGGTTTTAACAATGCTAGTACTTATTATGATCGAACAAATTATTATGAAGTGGTTCCAGCGAATAATTTAGAGCTTTGTTTGGAATTGGAAGCTGATCGAATGCGCAATGCACTGCTTAGAGTTTCAGATCGTAATTTAGAGATGACTGTAGTTAGAAATGAACTGGAGCGCAATGAGGACAGCGCTCGCAATATGCTTGAAACAAATGTTTTTGCTACTGCTTTCCGGGAACATCCTTATCATCATCCCGTTATTGGTTGGCGCTCAGATGTAGAGAATGTACCTATTGAACGTTTGAGAAAATTTTATAAAGATTATTATGTGCCAAATAATGCAACTTTAATAGTAATTGGTGATTTTAAATCTGATCATGCCTTAAAACTAATAGCAAAATACTTTGGTTCTATTCCAGCGTCTACACAGGCAATTCCCACCGTCTATACGCTTGAGCCTGAGCAAGAAGGGCAAAGACGTTTTTTTGTACAAAGAGGCAATGATTTAGCTAAAATAATGATTGGCTTTCATATTCCAGCTGCAAAAGACAAAGATACTTATGGTCTAGAAGTAATAGCCTCGCTACTTGGTAATGAAAAACGCCATTCTAGTAGATTGTATAAGGCTTTGGTTGATACAGGTTTAGTATCGGAAGTATATGCTTATAATTATTCATTACATGACCCAGGGCTGTTTGCAATTTATGCAACAGCTTGTCCAGGTGTGAATTTACAAACTATTGAAAAAACAATTTTTGCCGAATTGACTAATTTGTCAAAGGAAAAAATATCAATTGATGAATTGAGCAAGGCTAAGCAATTCATATGGAAAAGAATAAATATTGCTGCCTCTGATCCATTAAATATGGCTGAACAGTTAACAGAGGCAATAGCGACAGTTAATTGGCAGTGGTGGTTGAATTTAACCGGCAATATTAAGGCAGTTACTTTGCAAGATATTGATAATTTAGCTCATAAATATTTTGATTCAAAAATGAGCACTATTGGATATTATTTTCCACGTACAGAAAAAGAACCAACATGTTGTGGTGCAACAGATACTACTCAAAAAACATCAAATAGTCAATTGCAATCTACAAGTTATTTGAATAAACAAAATTCTCACCAACAACAAAAATTAGCATTGTTAGCTAATAAAATTAATTCTATGAAAAACAAATCCATAGCTAACCAAGTTAAAAGATATGTTCTCAATAATGGGCTAACTATTTTAGTTTTACCTGTACCTAATGCTAAAGTTGTAGCAATTAATGGCAAAATACTAGCTGGTTCATATTTTAGATCGCCGGAATTTACTTTAGTACCAGATCTTGTTGCAGATATGCTTACTAAAGGCTCTTATCACTGGACTAAAGATTCTATTTCATCTGAATTAGAAAATCTTGGTACAGTTTTAAACTTTAGTGCAGATGATTTTTGGCTGGAATTCAATAGTGAAATTGTTAGTGTTGATATAAATAGTTTTTTGCCTATTCTTGCTGATGTTTTGAAAAATCCTACATTTAGTAATGAAGAATTAGATAAAGCTATTCGTATAATGGAAGCAAATATTCAAGAATCAGAAGCAGATACTGAGCAGGTTGCTTTGAATAAGTTTCTTCAAGCTCAATATCATAAAAACTGTGTTTATTATCAAAAATCTTATGATTTGCAAAAGGCAGAGCTGACACAAATAAATAGTTCTCAATTGAAAACGTTTCATAAAAATTATGTTCTTCCTAATAATACTGTAATTGCCATTGTGGGGGATATTGATCCTGATTATGCATATCAGGCTATGGAAAAATATTTTTCTGATTGGCTCCCGGGAGAAAAGCATAAAATCAATGAAATAAATTGTCTAAATAATAGCTTGTCAAAAATAACAAGTCCTATTTTTTCTAATTTGCTTGATAAAACCAATGCTAATATTTTAATAGGACATCCAGTTGATATTAGTATTTGCTCTAAAGAATTTTTTGCTTTTCAGGTCGCTAATGCAATATTGGGGCACGATACTATTAGTTCTAGGCTAGCTGAAATTCGAGAAAAATATGGTTTGACTTATGGAATTGCTTCCTATCTTTCCGATACGTCTTATAAGTATGCTCCTTGGTTTATAGAATTGTCTGTTAACCCAGAGAATATCAATAAAGCAATTAAATTAGTTAATTCCACTGTAAATACCTTTATAAAACAAGGGATTACACAAAAAGAATTGAATGAAGAAACAAGCCGACTGGCTGGTGAATATATAGTTAATAGGTTAAGGACGCCGGGGCAAATTGCTAGCGGTTTAACTAGGTATGAATTTCTGGGTTTAGGACCTCAATTTATTGATAATTATGCTAAACAGCTGAAATTATTGAATGTTGCGGATGTAAACAAAGCTATAAAAAAATATTTTGTTATAAATTCATCCCTAACTAGTGTAGCTGGTACACTGCCAGCTAAATAAATATAGACTTTAATGGTTTTTTGCTTAAATTAATTGGCTGAATTTAGCTGATAAAACAAAATATTCTTGTTTATAGGAAGGTTGATACTTTATGGGCTTGGGTAGAAAGTACATATGGATACGCTAAATATACCTGACAACCGCGGGTATGATTCTTATAACTGTTATTAGCCTTAGTTACAGCGAGCAATATTAAGATGTCTACCAATAAAGATGATAATTCAGGTAAAGATAAAGCTGGTGCCAATATTAGTGATGTGATTTTAGGGTCTCTTAAATCGAGGAGTGGTAAAGAAACTACTCGATGGATTGCAAATTTAAGTGAGTCTAAAGGCAAAGAAACTGTTGAAACAGCCGTCCCATTGCCCAAAAATATTAATGAAATTGGCAAACCTAGCCAGGGTATTGTTGGCTTTATGGATCGTTTATTTGACCTGTTTCAACAATACGAATTCGAATTTAACAAAGCTGTAGGTAATTCAGAATTAAATATTCATACTGAAAGACCGGAAATTATTCGTGATCCGATTAATAAGGCCAAATGGCTAGAAAGAAGCCAATCAACCAATTGTTTAAGAGCTAGAGTATCAAGTCGTTATTGGACTTTAGTTATATTAGGCTACAATGAAAAAATTGAAGGCTATATGATGCCTATTGAACGCTATCTTACTTTTAGTGCCAACCCATTGGAATTTACTCCTTATCTTGTTGTAAATGGTACAGAAAAAGGAGAAAATACTGAATGGGCAATCAATGGAAAAATGCTTAAAGAAGATGAAGTACCAATATTAGGTAAAAAGCTATTTGCTTGTTTAATCAAATTTTCTCGTGGAGAAATATTTGATGACAATTTCATATGGGCATCTTCAGAAATTTCTCAAAATGAAACCAATAATCATGGTGCAGCTGCAACTGTAGAATTACCAATTGCCCATTTGTTAAAGCAAAGACTACAAGATCAATCAGAATTTATTCTTGCTCATCATGTATCGACATCAAATAATGAAGAACTAACATCCACATGTACAACTACTTCTATTAAAGAAAATGATTTTACCAATGATTGTAATTTATTTTTGGTGAATATTGAAAAACAATTACAAGCATTAGCACATGCTGGGGCTTTAGCTTTTGAAGCTCAAGATATAAGTGAAACTGAAAAAACACTACAAAGAGCAAGTAAAATTAAAATATTACGCGATCAAATAATTGATTTATTGGCTGAGATTAAGTCTCATTGACGTTGCTTAAAATTGAACCATTGATCAAAGTCAGTTTTCTTTGGTGTTTTAATTGTAATTGGCTTATCAATGTCTTGGTCTATATATTGTTTTATTTTAGTTTTGGAACTGTGTTTTTTAGCTGAAAAACTCTTCTTGTTATTACTTGTATGAGAGTCCGTATTTATGGTCTGTCTAGGCATATCTAAATTTTCTGTACTTATAGTAGCTGGTGTTGTTGGTGCCTTTTCTATAATTGTAGGTGTTTGAGGTGATGTTATAGATTGCGTTTGAGGTTGAGGTAATTCTTTTTCTTTTGGACTGTATTGTAACTCTCGATATATATAAAAAGATAAAACACAAATTGCAAGCAATATTGTGCTAGCAAATATAATAATGGCAATGTGATTTGATCTTTGTTTTGATTGAGAGGCAGTCTCAGTTTTGGTTGTATTAGAATAGGTTAGTTTGAAAGTATTGCTTGGATCAATTGGCATGCCTGTTTTCGATAATGCTACTTTTAATTCTTGCATGGTTTGAAAACGTTTATTAGCATCTTTTTGTAAGCATTTGAATACAATATTTTCCAGTGATTTAGGGATATCTAAATCTGGGCGAATAATTTTAAAGGCAGGAGGTGTTTCGTCTAATTGTTTTAGTACTACATCAGCAACGCTATTGCCGTTGAATGCCATTTTACCAGTCAATACTTCATACATGACTGTGCCTAATGCATAAATATCAGAGCGCATATCAACAGTTTTACCAGCACATTGTTCTGGGCTCATATAGACTGGACTGCCCCATACTTCACCTGTTTGTGTAAGTTTTTGGGAGATAATCTGCGAATCAAGACTTAATTTAGCAATACCAAAATCAATGAGTTTAACTTGATCTTTATTCAGTGCATTATTTACAAGCATGATATTATCTGGTTTTAAATCTCTGTGGATAATATTGTGTTTGTGTGCATGATCTAGAGCAGAACATATCTGATCAAAAATATTTATGGCCCGTTGTGGTTTTAAATGATTTTCTTGCTCAAGAATTTTGCTTAATGGTTTTCCTTCTATATATTCCATGACATAAAACGGTTGTGTATTGCGAGTGCCAATATCATGAATTGTTATTAGATTGGGATGATTTAAACGGCTAAGCGCTTTAGCTTCTGCTAGAAAACGTTTAACTAAATTACCTTCTTGGCTTAGTCCTTTTTTCAATATTTTAATTGCTACAGGACGTTTTACAGGGTCTTGCACAGCTTTATAAACTAAGCTCATAGCGCCAATGCCAATCTTTTCTACTATTTGATAGTTTTGCGACAATCTAATATTGATTAGATCATCTTGTATTGAGCTTACTTTGTAGATTATTCCAGGCTTAATTTTTCCACTAAGATACCGCTTAATGTTATTTGGTCCTAATGAGATTAATTGAGACATATTGCTCTCGCGTTACCCATAGTTAAACTATACCAATTCTTACTAGTGCTAAAACCAAATAAATTAATAATTGAATGAAAGTCTGATAAAGAGCCAAGTAAAGATTATTTATTGAGGCATTTTTCATGGGGAAAAGGAAAACGGTAAGAAAGTGTCCATTTTTTGCCATCCATTAAAATGGCTTGACTGGAACGCATGTTTTGCAATAAATTTTTTAATTGAGGCAAATATTCTGATTTTAAGAATAGACAATAACTTTCCCCACGCTTTTTAGTCAAAGGATCATTTATATCTGGCCATGATTTTGGCCACGGAATTATTTCATCTCGTGAATATTCAAAAGGCCAAATCATTACTTCAATATATTCGGGCATCCAAGGCTTAGCATCTTTATGCTGAAAGGATATTAGACGATCGTACAAAGCTAAAAATGGCTTAGGTGCTTGATTGTGAATTTCTGTTTTAGATAAATTACCATATACAGAAACACGTTTTGTTTGATCAAATGTTATGTAAATAGAATTATTTGGTTGATCTGTCACTTCGGTTAATTCATAATCGTCATTCATAGGCAATAAAGATTTGCTAGCATCAATTAATGCTTTTTGTTCTGTTTGGTTTAAATTACAATATAAAAATAGAGTAGCTTTATCTGAATTTTTCTTCTGAAATATTGTCAGCCCGCTATCATACAAAACAAATTGAGGCATATCCGAACCAATTACCATAAGCCATGGATCGGTTGATATCAGCATTAAGCGAGGCTTTTGTATTTTCACAATTTTTTTTCCTGTTTCAGCGTAAACAAATGAAGTGTTCGTAGCAAATAAGCTAATTAAAATAATAAGCCAGCGCATAAATCACCGTTTAAATTTCTAATTCTAATTATTGTATGAGAATTTGTTTAAAGGACTTAGTGAATATTGTTAGTTTAAAGTAAAAATACAATGAGCTTTATTAAATTGATGGGTTTAATCTTTGTCATAATAGTTTCAAGCTTGGAAAAATAGGGTTTATTTACGTAGATAGCACAGTGCTTCAAGGATTATTAGTTATAAATGTCTGAATTAGACAAAGAAAAAATTGAAATAAAAGAAGCCAAACCAGAATTAATAGCTGGTGATATCCCAGCTACTTCTAATTCTCTAGCTAATGCTAAACAAAGTGGAAACACAAAGAAAAATAAATCAAATAAAAAATCTACAAAACAAACAAAGATAGGTATACCAGCCATTCTTGCTTTGATAATCATATGTTCCATTATCAATTTGTTTTTTAGTGCGCAGTTTAGAGAACTCCACTCTTCAATAATTGTGGCAATTACAAAAAATCTAGGCGTTGTTGATCCAAGATATAACGAAAGTTTAGTTGATTTGGCCAAAGCTTATATTCGTAATAACAAAATAGATCAAGCTGAAAAAATATATCAGCAAATGCTAATTGCCTTGCCAGAAAAAAATAATATTCCAGATAGTCATTTGTGGGATTTACAGCTAGCCATTGCTAATTTTTATTATGACAAAGATGATTTTCAAAAAGCTGCTTTGTCTTACGGTGATGCTCTTAATATGCTAAACAAAACCCCTACGCAATATTTAGACCGAAAGTATACTGGGCTTTGGCCTCTTGCTTATTCAGAAAAAGAGATTAAACAATTTGACAAAGCAGCAGATCACTTTAAAGAAGCAATTGTTATTGAAGAAAAAATAAATCCAAAAAATTTAGGCGGTCTAGCTTGGATTTATTTTCAACTTGGTGATGTTTACAGACAACAAAATAAATTTGCTGAGGCGATATCAACTTTGAAACATTCTTTAGAATTAGGAGGAGACGAGCGAGGATATACTTTAATTTCTTTAGGAAAAGCTTATTTGGGGTCTGGTAATTTTGCAGAAAGCGAAAATGCTTTTAGACAAGCCATTGCTATTCAGCAAAAAAAATGGCCAAATGATTCTACGGTTTTATTTACTAGACATAAATTAGCTAATGCTTACAGAGACAGTGGACATTTACAAGATGCTATAAAAGAGTATCAAGAGATTTTAAATATCTGGAAAGTATTTGATTTTGGCACGGACTATGATTTATATGATGATTATGCTAAGGCTTTGATGATGATGCATGAGCCAGAAATGGCACAGGGAGTACTTGAAGAAGGAAAAAAGAATCGAGCAAATGCTAAAGCAAATGGCTATTTGAAATAAATACTATAACTATTTACGCTGCCAGATTGTTATTAGGGAAATAATATATTGATATTTTCGTTTATGTTCACGAAGAATAAATGGTATATTTATTTTATCCAGTAGTTTAAATTCATTGCTCAATATTTTAACTAGATTATCTTCAGAATATTCTGTCTTACCATCTTTTCCTATATAACCTCCTAGCCAAACATCTTCTGGGGTAAATTTATCCATCCAAGTAAAAGGACTGGCAATAACAAGAAGACCTTTGTCTTTTAGAATAGACCTCATACCCATTAGTCTTGACAAGCAAGCCATTGGACTTGGCAAACGACAAAGAACATTAGCAATTAACACAGCATCAAAATTAGTATATTCTGGTGGCAATGAGCATGCGTCAGCTCTTCTAAAATTGATCCGATCTTTGTATTTAAGACTGATAAAACTTGTTTGTTTGCTATATATTTTACCTTCTTCTTTTACTGAAAAATTTATTTTGCCTGTTTCTTGGATCATTTTTGCAGTATTAATAAACTGCTCGCTTAAATCAATAGCTTCTACATGTTGAAAATGATTAGCTAAATAAAAGGAGGCGCCACCGACAGCGCAACCAATTTCAAGCATAGATTCTGTATCAATATCTAGTTTTTTAGACCAATTAACTAATATTTCAGCACAATTTTGAGGAAAGTTAATGCCATCTTTAGCACCGAGATCAAAAGGCATTTGAATTTGGTTTGAGCCATAATGCAAAGTCAAATATTCATTTAAAGTCTCTTCTTTTTCATAAGGATTTTGACTTTCTTTTGATTGCCCAATATAAAAGGCATTGCCGTTGTTATTGTTATTGCTAAAAACAATTCTCATGCCGGCATGTTGGAAAAAATGTGGGCGAAAATGATAACGAGCCCAATAACTAGCTTCATCGCCAGTACTTGCAAATGATCCGCCAATAATCATTTGATGCTTTCCATCAAAACAAGGAGTGCTAAAGTCATCATAATATTTATGAATACGAAATCCAGGCAATGCATTGAAATGATCTAAACACCATTGCCAAACATTGCCATATAAATCACAAATTGTATTGGATAACGCTAAATTATTTACTGGTGATTCTGAGCCATAGTGTAAATTTAAATTATATTCAATATTATTAGCCTCAACTATTTGTCTTAAGCGGTGATGTTCTGCTTCACTTATAAGACGATAATTTTTTCCTGTATTTTCTTTTTTACTGAGCCAATTGCAATAAGCATTTGCTTCGTGATAATTTATAATTGCTGGCCATGACCATTGCATAGGAACAATCTCAAAGCACGTGCGTAATAAATAATTATTTGAACCCGCTGGTCCATTTAAATGCCAGAAAGTTGGATGTTTGGCATTGCGGAAATGTTTCCAATCCCAACCTGCTTTTGTCCAATACTCTTTTTCTTGATAGCCCCCTTCAATGACAAATTGAAAAAATTGTCCGTTGTTTATTAAATACGAACTGGCATAAAAATCACTGATATTTTCTTCTCGTTTGCCATATTCATTATCCCAACCGTATGTTGGATAGCCTTTAGATTTTCCTAGTATAATTTGTCCATTTTTTACATGTATAAACTTATGTTTGGGATAATCAACATCTTCAATGGGGTAATTATTGGTATTTATAATGGGATAAATATTTGGCCATGCTTTAGGCTTATCAACAAGATGAATAGGTAGTTCACGTATTAAAACCGATGAAGTTTCTAAATGAATACGTTCATGTTCCATTGCCATGAAAAGTGCCCACAATGGACTTTCCTGGTTAATAGGTGCGTGATTGTTTTTTAGCTCTTCGTGAGTGAGGATAACATTTTTTATTGTTTTATATACTGCTTTTCTGTAGTCGTGCAATTCATCTAGACTTGGCCAGTCAAAAGAGTTTTTTGACATATCATCCCAAGACATCTCATCTACACCTGTTTCAAAAAGATATTCATAATATTCATTTATTGGACTAGATATTATTTGAGCTAGACGTAATTTATTTACGTATAATACTGCTGGATGAATATAATAAAAAACAAGGGGATGTCTTAAGCCATGGTATGGAGGGCGATAAAATGCTTCTTCGTTTTTCAACGAAGAAAATAAAACTTCAGTAAGTGTCCATGTGTTATCAAAAAAATCAAGAACATCTTGCCTTGTACATGTAACTAAATTTGGTGATGGCAATGAAATAATTTTATTATTTTCTGGTGCTTTACCAGTCCACCAATTATTATTTCTTGGTGTACTTAAATCTAATTTTGATTTGCCAAGATTTTTATGCCAATCATCAGAATTTTTTTTGACATCTGCTGACAATAAGGTAAGATTAGTATTCTTTGTCATGCGAATATCTCCTATTGCCATGATTTTACAAGAAAAACTAATTTTTAATTACTTTCTCTAAGATTAAACGTTTGGCAGTGCTGCCTGCTAAGGTGCTGGTATACGAGCTTATTTCAGAAAAACCTAATTTATTTAACAAATGAATATTTGTATCGTTGTCAGATCTGACTCTAACGCAAAATGTATTAAATCCTTTTTGCTCTCCTAATTCTAATCGCTTGTTATGCAAAGACAGTCCTAAACCTTGCTTGCGATATTTTGTTTTAGTACAAGAAGTATTGAAATAATAAGAGTTTTCTTTGGCACCGTTTGATACTAGTTCTTGATAGTTATAAAAATTGATAAGGGGCATACCAATTGCAAATGCCATTGCTTCATGTGCATTATTTACGACTACTATAAAATCAGCGCCAGCATCAATATATTTTTTTAGTTCAGCTAGAGCTTTTTCATTGTTCCAATCTTCATATCGAGGAGGTCCAGTAAAACATTCAATGTAAATTTCAGCTAATTGATAAAGCATATTGTCGTCAATATGATTTTTATATGTCACGAATTGGTAATTTGGCTCTGGTATTAGTGAATAAGCGTAAATATTCGCAAAGCGATTGCGAAAAGGAACAGTCTTTTCGTAAATGCCACCAATACGTTTAGCTAAATCTATTGAACGTTTATTATCTACATCTATTTGGCTAATTAAGCGATGCCATTTGAGTTCTTTAGCCGCCATTGCTTTAACAGCTTTGGCTGCTTCTTGTGCAAATCCTTGTCCCCAAAATTTTTTTCTTATTGACCATTTTATTTCTGGCTCTGGCCAATCACCAGGATACCAAAGTCCAATTGGTCCAATTAATTGACCACTTGCTTTTTCTACAACAGCATAAGGACCATATCCTCTTAGCTGCCAATGGCCTAAATATGTAGCTAAATAACGCCATGTCCACCAATCTGGTTGCGGGGTACCTATTGTATAACGTACACATTCTTCATCAGCAAACATTTCAGATAATGGTTGCCAATCATCTTCAATAAACATACGTAATTGAAGCCTCTGAGTTTCAATAGATGATGGGATTAATTGTTTCACGCTAGGTAATGTAATTATTTATCTTTTTCTTCAGCAATACACATTGCTTGAGCAGCGGCAAGACGAGCAAGTGGGACTCGATAAGGAGAACAACTTACATAGGCAAGTCCTAAGTGATGAGCAAAAATAATAGATGATGGTTCGCCACCGTGCTCACCACAAATTCCTAACTTTAAATCAGGTCTTGTTTGTAAGCCATATTCCACAGCAATTTTCATCAATTTGCCAACACCTTCTTGGTCTAGTACTTCAAAAGGATTATTGGTCAAAATTTTCTCGTTTTTGCCGTTACAATCTACTCCTTCAAGATAACGTTGTAAGAATTTACCTTCGGCATCATCGCGACTATAACCAAATGTCATTTGTGTCAAATCATTAGTACCAAAACTAAAAAATTCAGCATGTTTAGCTATTTCATTAGCTGTGACACAAGCACGAGGAATTTCAATCATAGTGCCAAATTTATAATCAATAGTTGTTTTAGCTTCTTGCATTACTTCTTGAGCAACAGCTTCCAATTCAGCTCGCGCTACTTTCAATTCATTTACATGACCAACAAGAGGAATCATGATTTCAGGCAATACTTCTATTTTTTCCTTTTTAACGGCAATAGCAGCTTCAAAAATTGCTCTTACCTGCATTTTATTGATTTCAGGGTAAACTAGTCCTAGTCTGCATCCCCGTAAGCCCATCATTGGATTTGCTTCTTTAAGTTCGCGCACTTTTTGCAATAAAGTTTCTTTTTGTCTTAATTCAGCACCTTTGATATTTTTAGCTTTCATAGTGGCAATTTCTTCCACTAGTTCATCATGTTTTGGTAAAAATTCATGTAAAGGTGGATCTAAAAGTCTGATTGTTACTGGCAGACCTTTCATTGCTTTAAATATGCCAATGAAATCTTCTTTTTGCATAGGCAATAGCTTTGTTAAAGCTGTTTTCCTTTCATCGGCAGAATTAGCCATGATCATTTCCTGCATTGCCGGTAAGCGATCTTGGTTCATAAACATATGTTCAGTGCGACAAAGTCCAATACCTTCAGCACCAAATTCACGAGCTAATTTGGCATCTTCAGGAGTATCAGCATTTGTGCGTACTCTTAATTTTCTAACTTTATCTGCCCATTTTAAAAGAATTTGAAATTCGCTACTTAATTCTGGATCGTGAGTAGCAATAGCTCCTAAAAATATTTCGCCTGTGGATCCATCAATAGAAATAGTATCGCCTTGTTTTAAAGTTTTTCCAGCCACCACTACTTGCGCTTTGTCTAAATCAACTTTAAAAGCTTCGCAACCAGCTACACATGGTTTGCCCATGCCTCGAGCAACAACAGCAGCATGACTTGTCATGCCGCCGCGCATAGTTACTACACCTTGAGCAGGCACGATACCATGAATGTCATCAGGACAAGTTTCAACCCTGACTAATATTACTTTTCGTCCTTGACTGCTTAATTTTTCTGATTGATCTGGATCAAATACAATTTGTCCAATGGCTGCCCCTGGCGATGCGTTTAAACCAGTAGCTAATAATCGTCCTTCTTTTTTTGCTTTTTGTTTATTTTCTGCTTCAAAGCTGGGCAATAATAATTGATTTAATTGTGTTGGTTCAACACGAGTTAAACATTCTGTTTCACTAATAATCTTTTCATTAGTCATATCAACTGCAACTTTTACAGCCGCAGCTGCTGTGCGCTTGCCTGTACGTGTTTGCAATAAAAATAATTCGCCACGCTCAATTGTAAATTCAATATCTTGCATATCTTTATAATGTTTTTCTAAACGTAAGGCAGTTGATTCTAATTCTTTATAAACGGTTGGCATTTCTTTTGCCATTTCAGATATTTTTTTAGGTGTGCGTGTCCCAGCTACCACGTCTTCCCCTTGAGCATTGACTAAATATTCACCATATAATGCTTTTTCACCATTACTAGGATTACGAGTAAAACAAACTCCGGTTGCTGAATTATTGTCAAAATTGCCAAATACCATAGCTTGAATGTTTACAGCTGTTCCTAAATTGTGATCAATTTTATTTAAGTTGCGATAATAGACTGCTCGGCTGTTATTCCATGATTTAAATACAGCTTCTACTGCGCCTAAAAGCTGATCATCTGTGTTCTGGGGAAAGTCTATGTGTCGCTCGGTTTTGACAAATTGTTTAAATTCGCTAACTAATTCTTTTAAATTTTCTATTGTTAATTCTGTATCTAGTGAAATATCTAATTTGTGTTTTTTATTTTCTATAATATCTTCAAATTTATCTTTGCTTAAATCCAATACAACATTGCTGTACATTTGAATAAAACGTCTGTAACTATCCCAAGCAAATCGAGGGTTATTAGTTAGTTTTGCTAGTGATTCTACAGTTTTATCATTTAAGCCTAAATTTAAAATAGTATCCATCATGCCGGGCATGGAAAATTTGGCCCCAGATCGAATTGATAACAATAAAGGTTTTGCAGTATCACCTAGTGTTTTATTCAGCTTGTTTTCAATTTGTTTTAGCTCTGTTTTTATTTCTTCAAATAAATTTGCAGGAAATTTTTGATTATTATCATAATAGTCACGGCATAAAGATGTAAGCAAAGTCATACCAGGAGGTACGTTTACACCGGTAGCTGTCATTTCTGCAAGTCCAGCTCCTTTTCCACCAAGCATTTCTTTCATCAAATTACGATCGGCTTTGAAATGATCATATGCATCTTTAAAAAGGAAAACTCTTTTGCCTTTGGTATTTGAACCAGCTTTGGCATTAGAAGTTTTACTGCTATCTGCTTTTGTGCTGACATTAACCATTGGCTTCTCCCTTTTTGTTATTAACGTAAATACAAATAAATTTCACTAGATGTTTCTTCAATTGCTTTTGCAGAAACATCAATGACATGACATTTTAATTCTCTAAAAATTTTCTTGGCGTATTGTACTTCTTGTTTGATTTCATCTAAATCCGCATATTCGCTATTTGCTGGTAGTCCTAAAACTTGTGTACGAGTTACTCTTAAATTGTGTAATAAATGTGGATCGATAGTTAATCCAATTATTTTGCGAAATGGAACAGAAAATAAAGCAAGAGGTGGATCAACACCAGGTACGATAGGAACATTAGCTGCTTTCAAAGCATAATGTTGAGCCAAATACATGCAATTAGGAGTTTTACTGGTTCTCGATAAGCCAGTGAGAATTACATCTGCCTGACTAATACCTTCAGGGTTTTTTCCATCATCGTAACGTACGGCAAAATTTACAGCTTCCATACGACGGAAATAGGTTTCATCCAATAGATGTAATCGGCCAGGTTGAGATAAAGGTTTGGATTGAGCTAAATCAGATATGCGCGAAATTAATGGACCTAATAAATCAAGAGTTGGTACATTGTACTTCTTGGCTTCTGCTTCAATTGTCTCTCTATATTCAGGTAGTACTAGTGTATATGCAATCAGAGAATTACCTGTGGCAACCTCACGAACTAATCCAGTAATTTGCTGACAACTGCGTGCTTGGGGTAATCTGTATATACTGCCAAGACCAGGCGAAAATTGAACAAGAGCTGCTTGAGCTACGTGAGCTGCTGTTTCACCGCTAGAATCAGAAAGCGTGAAAATAATTAGCTCGTTATTACTTACAGGTAATTTGTTATCCACTTCTGGTTGTTGTTTGATCAAAACTTGTTCTCCATATCAGGGAGGACAAAATGTAATTTTACATGTTTACCAGATTTAGCAAAGAAATGAATGAATTGGGTTATATCAACTGACAATACTTGTAAGTTGAATTTATCTTGACCACTATAAATTATTTAGGAAATTGCTAAAGTTGAACGATTGATATGGCTGGGAGCTATATTAGGTAAACCTATTACATCGATAATTGGCAATATATCCAAACTTTGAGATATAAGTTTAATTAAGTTACCTTGGCGAATATAAGGCACGCTTATTGAAGGGCTAAAAGGAATTGTACCTAAATAAGGCACTCCGGTACGTTCGGCTAAAGCAATATCGATTGGCTCTGGGAAAAAGCTGACAGATTCCATTTCAGGCATAGTTCTAACTAAAACAAGTCCTATGATTGGGATTTGTTTGCGTTTTAAATATGCTGTGTTAACTATTAGTTGTTCAATACATTCAAAAGAATATTTAGCAACAAGTAAACAAGGCAGTCCAAGATCATTTGCAAAATTTGCTGTATCTTGCCAAAAAATAGTTTTGTTATTTGTCCAGGTTAAAGGGGTGGCAGTTGAGCCTGGCAATTCAACAAATGTAATTTGATCTGGTGAGCGTGAAATAGAAATAGCTTCTTGCCAATTTTCACTTGAAAGCATACCGGGGGACGAAATATAACTAACTTTGTAATCTTGTGCCTGGCGAGTAATATGACTGATAAAACGATGTTCGCTGTCAGATGTATTTTGGTTGGAAAGGGTGATTGGTTTAATTGCTCGGATGTCGTAGCCTGATTCTTTGAGACTAGCACATAAGCCTGTCATTACAACAGTTTTGCCTGCTTTTGCCTCACAGCCAATTATAGATAGCCCTTTATGAGAAACTGTGTCATCTATTTTTTTAGCTACCATTGCCGGCTCATTTCTAATTATAAATGGCGTACCCTAATATTATCATTTGTCTGAAATATAGCAAGTTTTATGGTTTAGAACTTGTAGAGTTAAGTGTATTTGCATGTCCAATTAATACTGTCGATTGCACTTTTTCTTTTACCGTATCATAAGCACTCTTTAGCTGAATATCTTTCAAATCTTCTGGAGTTCGCTTAGCTTTTGGACCAGCAGGATCAGACCACCATTGTCCTTTTCCATCGTCTATATCTTTTTCAGTAAGCTTAACGATAATATCTGGTGTAATACCCTTTTTATTTATATCAGTATCATTAGGTGTTAAATAGCGGGCAATGGTAACATTTATGCCACTACCATCTTCAAGCTTAGTAATACCTTGAACAAGTCCTTTACCAAAAGTTTGTTCTCCAACTAATATTGCTCTACCATTATCTTTTAAGGCGCCACTGGCAATTTCTGAGGCACTAGCGCTACCTTTATTAATTAAAATAGCTAGAGGTTGTTTAGACAACATGTTGCCATCTGATAATGCCTGGCTCTTATAATTGTCTTTATCTACTGTAGATACAATTGTATTTTGTCTATCTAAAAACATATTTGATATATCTATGGCATTTGACAATAATCCGCCAGGATTATCGCGTAAATCTACAATTAGTCCTTTTGCATTTGATAGTCGGACAAGTGCTTTTTTCATCTCTTCATTTGCTTGTTGCGAGATGAAGCTAGTTAGCCTAATATAACCAATTTCTGAGTCAAGCATTTTTGCTGTTTGAATAGAACTTAAATGAATTTCTGCCCTTTTCATAGTTACTTTTAAATGTTGACCAGGACGATTGATATAGAGAGTAACTGGGGTATCTTTAGGTCCTTTAATTTGTTTAGCTGCTTCTTCTACAGAAAATCCTTTGGTTGCTTTACCATTGATTTCAGCAATTTCATCGCCAGGCATTAGTCCTGCTCGGGACGCTGGTGTATCTTCAATGGGAGCTATAACAATAATTTTTTGAGTTTTATCCAACCCAATTTGGATACCAACACCAAATAAATGAGCGTCAATTTGATCTCTTTCATCAGAAAACGCTTCTTTATCTAAAAATCTTGTATAACGATCTGAAAGGCTAGCAAGCATAGTTTCTATAGCCTTATGAGCATCTTGCAAATTCTTTAGTTTGCCATCATAACGATGCTCCCAATAAGACCATGATTGTCCATTGAATTTCTGATCGTAATAATCTTCTTTTATGATTGACCAAACTTTATGGTAAGCTTTTTCTGGTTCACCTTGCATTCCGACAGCGGCAGCATGCCTCGATATAGGCTTATTATCTTCATAAGCCAAAAGCCATTTTTGCTTATAGCTATGAGATGAGCCAGTTGAAGCAATGAGAGCAATTGATACTCCGACTACGATTTTCCACAATATTGTGTTTGGCATGGTAAAGGGATTCCGAATTTAATTAGTAATTTTGAGCGTTTGCTTTGTTAAGCAACTTATATGTAATTGGATTGTACCCACTAAAAGCCACATCTAGACATGTTTTGTGGCAAAACAGAGCTCATCGCTCGCGTTTTCAGGGTGATATCATATTCTATTTGTTTTCATGAGCTTAGGTAAGGGGTATTTACCTAAAATTCGCTCGATTAGTGGCTTTTTTAGATAAGATTTTGAGTTTTGATGGGAAATACAGGGAGAATTAGATTAAAGTGGAGAAAAATATCGCAGAAATAGGCATTTTTGGTGGGTCCGGCTTTTATAAATTATTAGCGGGAGCAGAAGAAATAGCTGTAGAAACCCCTTACGGAGCCCCTTCCAGCCGGATAATGGTTGGGTCTTTAGGTGGTAAAAAAGTTGCTTTTTTGCCCAGGCATGGAAATCACCATGAATTTCCCCCGCATAAAATCAATTATCGCGCTAATCTTTGGGCAATGAAATCGTTAGGAGTACAAAGAATCATTTCACCTTGTGCTGCTGGTAGTCTACAAAAACCAGTGATGCCAGGTCATTTTGTTGTATGTGATCAATATGTTGATAGAACTTCTGGTCGTATTGATACATTTTACGATGGACCAATAGCTACTCATGTCTCAGCTGCTGATCCTTATTGTTCGGAATTGAGGCAATTAGCAATTAGTGCTGGCAAAATATCTAATATAACTGTTCATGAGAAAGGAACTGTAGTAGTAATTCAAGGACCAAGATTTTCTTCTAAGTCAGAATCAAAATGGTTTACTTCAATGGGGTGGGAAGTTATCAACATGACTCAATATCCCGAAGTACATTTAGCAAAAGAATTAGAACTATGCGTAGTCAATATATCTTTGATTACTGATTATGATTCTGGATTAGTTGGTTCTGTTGATCCGGTGTCACACAGTGAAGTTGTTAAGGTATTCACAGAAAATTTAAGTAAATTACAGACTATGTTAGTCAAATTATTAGAATCCATACCACACGAAAGAAGTAAGTGTAAATGTGCAAATACACTAGCAGGAGCACGTTTCACATAAATTTTTATGCGCAAACCAAATGTCAATCATGCAGTTGTTGTTTTAGGATTTGTTTTAGCATTTTCTGTGTATGCTTTGATGACGCGTTTTGGCGTTCCTGAAAGAATTGCTATTGGTTCTGGTATGCTTTCTATTCTAGTAGTTGCTATTTTCTGGTCAGCGATTAATTTGACAAGTGAAGAAGATGAAGACCAAGAATAAATGAGGTTGAAAATGGGAATTAATTATAGATACATTTTGCTTATTCTTATACTTTGTTTTGAGCTTACGCATAAAGTTGTTGCTGAGAATGAATGGAAGCAACCATTAATTCCTGTTAGTGCTAGTTACACTTTAAAGAATGGTTTGAAAGTTGTGCTTTCTGAAGATCACTCGACACCAGTTGTTGCAGTAGTTGTAATTTATGATGTTGGTTCGCGCAATGAGGAAAAAGGACGTTCTGGTTTTGCACATTTATTTGAACATATGATGTTTCAAGGCTCAGAAAATGTTGGCAAATCCGAACATTTTAAGTATGTAGAAAGTGCTGGTGGTTCTATGAATGGTTCAACCCATTCAGATTTTACAAATTATTTTGAAACAATGCCTAGCAATCAAGTTGAGTTAGCCTTGTGGCTTGAATCGGATCGGATGCGTTCACTAAAAGTGACACAAGAAAACTTTCAAAATCAATTAGAGACAGTAAAAGAAGAAAAACGGTTTAGAGTAGACAATCAACCTTATGTACCTGCTTCAATAAAATTGGAAGAAATGTTATACGATAATTGGGCTAATGGACATTCTGCTATTGGATCATTTGAAGATTTGGAAGCATCATCTATACATGATGTAAGCAAGTTTTTTAAAACATATTATGCTCCAAATAACGCTGTAATTGCAGTTGTTGGTGATTTTAATACTTCTGAAATGAAACCATTAATAGAGAAGTATTTTGCAAGTATTCCTAGCCAAACAGCTCCTAGTCAACCAAATGTGTCTGAGCCCGAACAGAAAAAAGCAAAATATGCCAAAGTTGATGATTTGCATGCACAAGTGCCAGGATTTTGGATTGGTTGGAAAGCTCCAGCAAAAAGAGATCCTGACTATTTTGCTAGCTTAATTATCGAAAAAATATTGGCTGCTGGTGACTCATCTCGTTTTTACCAAGCTATGGTAAAAGGCAAGCAAGTAGCTTTAAAAGCGGACCTTGGTCTAGATGAAAGACGTGGGCCAGGCGCTTTTGAAGGATTTATTCTATACAAACCAAATTATTCAGCAGACCAAGTGCGTAGCATCATGTGGTCTGAATTAGATCAGCTGAAAAAGCAGCCGGTAAGCCAATTTGAATTGGAAAAAGCTCGCAATATTATCTTGAAAAATTATTTTGCAAGTGGACACCAAAGTTTACAACGTGCTTTAGGAAAAGCAGAAACTATAGCGGAATATACTTTATTTTTTGGCGATCCAAGTTTAGTTGATAAAGACTTAGAAGCTTTAATGAATGTAACGCCAGAAGATATTCAGAGAGTAGCAAATAAAATATTTACAAAAGAAGGTACTACAGTGGTAGATGTAGTGCCATCTCATAGCTCAAATAAGCCTAAGGCTTAGTTTTACTATATAGCTTCCGGAGGAATTTTTGTGTATAAGCTCAAACTAGCATTTGTACTTCTTTTTGTAGGTTTGTTTGTATTTGGCAATATTAGTGTTGCGCAACAAGAAGAATGGAGAAAAAAACCACCACAAATTCAATCTCCCCGGCCATTTAAGCTCAGAGAAATTGTGTCATACAAACTTGGCAATGGGTTGGATGTGCAATTGTATGCAGATAAACGCGTGCCATTTGTAACTATGAATCTTGGAATTAAGGCTGGTTCTGCTTATGATCCGAAAGCTAAATTAGGTCTAGCTGATATGACCGCTGATATGTTGGTCGAAGGTACAAAAACCAAAAATAGTAAACAAATAGCTTCCGAAATTGATTTTATTGGTGGTGCTATCAAAGCAGGCTGTGATGCGGATTTTACATTTTTAGTTGGAAATTGTTTGTCTAAATATACAGATAAATTATTACCTCTCTTTGCAGATGTATTGATGAACCCAAGCTTTCCAAATAATGAGCTTAAACTAAAGAAAGATAATTTATTGCAAGAGTTAATTGTAAAAAGAGGGCAGCCGGAATTTCTTTTGGAAGAAAAATTTCAAAAAGTTTTATTTGGTAACCATCCATATGCAGTTGTTGCCCCCGAACCAGAAACAATTGAAGCGATCACAAGAGATGATTTAAGCAAATTTCATAGCGAGTATTATTTGCCAAATATATCTCACTTGGTGGTAGTAGGAAATTTTGATATAGCTGACATGAAAGCATTAATTGAGAAAAATTTTGCTGGTTGGAAGTCCAGTCAATTGGCTAATTTATCGCTTGCTGAAATTCCTAAACAGATAGGCAGAAAAATATATTTGGTGGATCGCCCTGGTTCTGTACAATCCAATTTAAAAATTGGCAATGTGGGTATTAAAAGAGAAGATCCAGATTATTTCCGCATGTTAGTTGCCAATCAAATTTTAGGTGGCTCCACATTATCGCGTTTATTTTTAAATGTTCGCGAAGCAAAAGGATTTACCTATGGTGCTTATAGCAATATTGCCGCGCGAAAATTGGAAGGACCAATTGCAGCTTCTGCTAGTGTTCGTAGTGATGTAACAGCGCCATCGCTTCAGGAATTTATGTACGAGCTTGATCGTATTCGTAACACTAAAGTATCTGATAAAGAATTAGCTGATGCAAAAAATTATTTAGTTGGCTCATTCCAGTTGGGATTGGAGACACAATCAGGTAAAGCACAAAGATTATTAGAAGGCAAGCTTTTTGATTTGCCAGATAATTACTTACAAACTTATACCGAGAACATCATGGCTGTAAATGCTGATGATATTAGAAATGTTGCTCGTAAGCATATTGATATGGACAATATTGTAATTACAGTAGTAGGCGACGCTACTAAAATTAAGCCAGAACTTGTATTCTTTGCTCCGGTAGAAGTATCTGAAGCAAAGGCAAAACAAGAAAAAAGCGCTGGCGATACTCAAAACAAAAAATCCAATTCAGGATCATAAGATAATCTATCTATTAGGTTTTATTAGCAATTGCTTCGTCTATAGAAAGTAAAACTATCGAAGCTCTTCTTTCTGTTGGATCATTTTGATCAACAGATATTGCTTTTAAGCAAGGCTCTTTAGAATCTAATTCAATATTGTCATCGCTGGTTAAAGAATTATGCCAAATGTCACGATATTGACCATGCTCATCTAACACATCTTCTTGATTATGATTTTGAAATCTATGGTTTGGTCTCAATAAATTATGTTTTTGCTCGTTATTATCGAGCATTTTTGCTACTTCTTGCTCACGAGATTCACGTCGTAATTCATCCTTATTAAACCAGTGTTCTTTGCTTTTTTTCCAATTAACACGAGCATTTGAAAAGGATGAAACACGTGATTTTAATCGTTGAGAAAGACTAGGTGATTCATTTGTTATTGCAATTGCATCAAGATCATTTATTTGATCTTGTACTTGATCTTGGCTGTCATTTACCAATTCTATTTTTATAGGCTTAGGTAAATGTTCATTAGAATATCTATCGATAGATTTACTAATGAATTCTGTTTTTTTCCATATAGCTATACTTTCGATGGTAGTAACCCCTCAGAAAAAGAAACGGTAATATAACTTTGGGACGCCCCAAAGACCCTGTACGCCAGTACATAGTTGTCTTAAACGACCAATTCAATGCGTTCAATAATGATACTGGATTCTTTACAACAATCAATTAAAACTTTTGCATTATTACTGAGGTTTTTACGTAAAAATCGCGTTTTACGGCGCAGGTTCCTGAATTTGGGCTAAGTTTAAATTTCTTTTTTTTAATAAAATAAATTAAACAGGTAAAACAGATTGTTTTTTCTTGAATGAATTTACTTGTTTGGTTTCTAAAACCGTATACCTATTTATAAGTTCCTTGCGTAAATTAGCGCCAGCCACAATACCATCAATAATTAATTCCGAAGCTAAGCGATGGATATCCACATCTTCTCTATATTCATTTCTTTTAGCCTCAACAAAAGCTTGTCGTTCTGATTCTGGTAATTCCATAATTTTATTGTAGTAAACAGCGTTCACAGCAGCTTCTGGTCCCATTACGGCAATACAAGCTGAAGGCAGAGCAATACAGGCATCTGGTTCAAAAGCCGGACCACACATAGCATACAATCCTGCACCATAAGCCTTGCGAATAATTACAGAAATTTTTGGCACATCAGCCGAAGATACTGCTGATATCATTTTTGCCCCTGTGCGAATGATACCGGCTCTTTCTACTTTGGTGCCAATCATAAATCCAGGTACATCTGCTAAAAACAAAAGTGGAATATTGAAAGCATTGCATAACCAAATAAAACGAGTAGCTTTATCAGCTGAATCAACAAATAAGACGCCTCCTTTAACTTTAGGTTGATTAGCTACGATGCCTATAGCTTTGCCATGCAGTCTAGCAAAGCCAGTAATTAATTCTCCCGCAAATAATTTTTTTATTTCAAAAAATGAATCGGCATCAACCAATCTATCAATAACACCATACATATCAAAAGGTAAGTTTTCTTTTTCAGGGATAATTTCATCGATATTTTTTTCAAAAACTTTTGGCTCACAATGAGCAGTTGTGATTGGTTTTTGATCACAATTGCTTGGCATAAAACGCAAATATTTTTTGCACAATTCAATAGCTTCTTCCTCTCCCGAGACAAGAATATCTCCGCAGCCGCTAACTGAACAGTGCATACGAGCGCCACCCATTTCCTCTAGAGTAACTTTTTCTCCAATAACCATTTCAGCCATTCTTGGAGATCCAAGATACATAGATGCACTGCCTTCTTTCATAATGACAATATCGCAAAAGGCTGGTATATATGCGCCACCAGCAGCGGATGGCCCAAATAAAAGGCATATTTGTGGTATATAACCTGACAACTGTACTTGATTATAAAATATTTTGCCTGCGCCACGGCGTCCTGGAAACATTTGTATTTGGTCTGTAATTCTTGCTCCGGCAGAATCCACTAAATATAAAAGAGGTACGCGCATAGCGGCAGCACGCTCTTGAATTCGGATTATTTTTTCAACTGTACGCCATCCCCATGATCCCGCTTTAACTGTAGAATCGTTTGCCATAAAACAAACGGTACGACCTTCAATTTGTCCAACACCTGTGACAACTCCATCTGCTGGCAGGTCGGCTTCCAGGCAATTAGCAAATAAGCCATCTTCAATTTCTACATTAGGATCTAACAATAGCTGCAAGCGCTCTCTGGCAAATAATTTGCCTTCTTCTTTAAGTTTTTGGTGGTATTTAGGAGCTCCACCTTTTTTGATTTGCTTTTCTTGTTGATTTAAATTTTGAATCTTGTCATCTTGCGGCTTCAATTCTGTTACCATCCTAGTTATCCTTAAAACAAGCGCCCTGAAACTATTATTTTACTGTACCTTATTTGTATGTTTGGCTTAGTTGAGGTAAAAGGTGTCAAAGCTTCCCTTATCGAGACGTAGGTTTTTAGGAAACTTAGTTCAATTTATTGCTCGCACAACTAGTTTAGCTAGTTTAAGTAATATTGTTTCTAATTTTGAAACAAAAGCAAATGCTGAGCAAATTTCAAAAACATACAAAATTTCCCCTTGGACTGGGGATGATTTTACTTTAGGGCATCAGTTGCGTTCTCAGATAATTCCAAATTTTTCCATTGATACAGAAAAAGAAGTTGATTTTGTAATTGTTGGTGGCGGAGTTGCTGGTTTAACTACTGCATATTATTTGCGTGGTGAAAATTTTCTATTGCTTGAACAATATGATCATCTAGGAGGAGAATCGATTGGTGGTAGCTATCAAGGCATTGATTATTCAATGGGGGCTGCCTATATAGGACAAGCAGAAGGAATATACGGCGAATTATTTTCTGAGCTGGGAATAAATCCGGTTGAAATTGAAAAAGATAAAAATGCCTGGCACATGAGTGATAATGAAAATAATAATTGGATTTTAGATAATGGCACTAGTGAATTTAAACGATTGATTGAAGAAGCAGAGCCCATCTGGAAAGTGATTGGAAAAGATGTAAGCAAAGAGGCAGTATTATCTGATGAGCTCAGTAAATTAGATAAAATGCCTTTTGCTAATTGTATGAAAGGCTATTCACCAGCTTTTATGTCTCTAATAGATAATTATCTGAAATCATCCTGTTGTGGTGGTATTAACAATTTATCGGCATTGGCAGCTTATTCTGTGCTTAGCGAATTTGTCGAGCCAATTTCTGTATTTGAAGGTGGCAATTCTGCTATCCCTAAAGCTTTAGTAAAAGCCATTAATAAAGCTGGTTTGAGAAGACTATTGCCGGGTGCTTTTGTCTGGCGTATCGATTTAAAAGAAAATGGTGCCTCTATTATTTATGGGTTAAAAGATGGTGGGTATCATAGAGTAAATTGTCGCCATGTTATTGTTTGTACACCACCTTTTATTACATACAGAATAATGCCAAAACTTGATGATCAGATGAAAGCTTGTTTGATGCCATTTAAATACGGCTCGTATTTGGTAGCAAATTTTTTATTAAAAAAGAAAATATTTGATCATGCTTATGATAATTATGTAGACAATAAATTTAGTTTTGCTGATTTTATTGTTGCTGAAACCCCATATCAATACCATGGCAAATATAATCAAAGTATGGGCTCTGTTTTAACTGTCTATCAACCTTATGTTCCAGGATCTGAAGGACGTACTTTATTATTTGCTGGCGATAAGCAATATTTTTCTAAATCATTATTTGCACAAATGAGTCAATTAGCTGAACATTTGGATAAATATTTAGAAGAAATTGTGCTTACACGTTGGGGACATGCAATGGTGGTTGCACAGCCTGGCTTTTTTAATCAAATATATAAAATCAAAACAATTCAAGAGAAAAATCAGTCGTACACTTTGGCACATAATAGTATGCAAGGACTGCCTTGTGCAGAATCAGCTATCAGGGCAGCCAAATATGCAGCCAAAAGAGTAAAAGGTTAAGCTGACTGTATATTTTTAACCGGTGTTTTTAGCTAAAGGAATTATTTCTTGTTTTATCTTGTGTAAAATCTGATCCTCTATCATTTCTAGTTCATAATCTCTTTGTAAGTTTAACCAAAAATGAGGAGTATTTCCAAAGTATTGAGCTAAGCGTATGGCGGTGTTGGTTGTAATTCCCCTGCGCTCATGAATGATTTCAGCGATTCTTGTGACAGGCACACGCAGCTCTGATGCTAGTTTGTTCATACTTAGTCCAAGCGGTACTAGAAAATCTTCTCTAAGAATTTCACCTGGATGAATTGGAGGTAGCTTAATTCGTTTTGTCATAATTTCCTTCTTGATGATAATCAACAATTTCTACGTCATAAGCTTGCGCCTTGCGACCTGTTCTATAGATAGAAAGCGCTTACTGCGATTTCTTCCGAACAGCTTTGCGATCTCTGGACAATTAAATGTCTTAATCATAATCTGTCTTATAACGGTAATCGTTTAACGTCAAGCGTTAAGAAGCAAGACCTGGCTGATAACAAAAGTGTTATATCAAGGTGATTTTGTTGGCTAGGTTCCATTCCAGTTGTGGATTATTTAAGGATATTAAACATGGACCAGATAAGTTAATAGCTACCATATCTTTATTGTTATGTATTTTACGATCTCTTGGGTATTCCAAATTTATTACTAATGAGTTTTGGAATATGCCTAGGGCATTGAAGTTAATCCAGGTGCATGTACTAAGAAGAATTTCAAATCGTGCTTTATATTCTTCTTTGGTGAGAAGCGCTGAGCGCGGCAGTTTATACTTCCCATTTTCATAATAACTGCTAATAGCTTCAACTAATAAAACTTGTGACCAGCTAGGACAATCATTTTGAAATTGATTGCGAAAAAATTCTTGTATATTGTCGATCTCTAAATCAAGCCGACTCATATAATCGCTTAGTGTGTAAATGATAAAGTACTTGTTCTAGTTGGATTTTTCAAAGTAGCAATTTTTTCTTTCAAATAAGCTATTGCTACAGTTTTTTGTTGCTCTTTATCGCTAATTTGAATGTCTGGCAATACACCAATTTTATTGATATCACATCCACTTGGAGTTAAATATCGTGACACTGTTATATGAATAGCAGCCCCGCCAGGTAACCTATTTATCTCTTGTACTAAACCTTTGCCATATGTGTGTGTGCCAATAATCATAGCTCTGTGATTGTCTTTTAAAGCACCAGCTAAAATTTCACTTGCGCTAGCACTTTCTTCATCAACTAGCACAGCAATTGGTTGACGTGTAACAGGATCTCCAGAAGCTATATCTGTGTGCTCGCCTTGTCTGCCTACTGTGCTGACAATAACACCACGTTCCAATAACATATCTGCTATTTCAAGCGAATTAGATAATAAGCCACCAGGATTATCTCTTAAGTCAATAATTAATCCATCACAATTTGCTAGTCTTTGTAGTCCTGCTTTAAATTCACGAGCAGCATCATTGGAAATGAATGTAGATAATTGAATATAGCCGATATTTGGCTCTATTAATTTAGTAGATACAGCATGAATAACTATTTCAGCTCTTGTGATATTAAATGTTTTGCCAGCTGGTGAATCTTTTCTTCTGACTGTTATTTGTACTTGTGTACCAGCTTGTCCACGAATTTTTTCTGCTGCTTGTTCGGGGGTAAAACCAATAGTTGGTATGCCATCAATTGCAATGACTTCATCACTTTCTTTCAACCCTGAATTATCAGCAGGACTATTTTCAATAGTTCTTGTGACAATTAAACGTTGATCTTTCTGTAATAAATTAATACCGATGCCAACAATCTTAGCGTCTATTGCATCATTTTCGTCTCTGAATGCTCTTGGGTCCAGAAAACGTGTATATGGATCTTTCAAGCTTTCGAGCATTACTTTAATAGCCCGATGAGCATCTTCTACAGATTTTATGTCTTCATCAAACTTGTGTTCCCAGTTAATCCAATTTTGACCAGAAAAATTTGCATCAAAATAATTGTCGCGAACAAGCTCCCAGGCTTGATGATATATGCTTCTCGGTGCAAAGCGATGACCTTGTGCAGGTTGCTGATACGAAACCGAAAAAATAATAAGCAGGGCTAGCAAGCACGGCCCTAGGCGCTTGATGAATACCATTATATATTCCCACTAATAATTGTTATCAAAGGTTTAGAACCTAAACGCTTTGATGCATTTGGCTGTATTTGTCTTATGCCCTGTTTTTTTGGACATGCAACACGATTACATTAAAAATCCAAATTTAGTTCTTGATTTTCTGAATATGCAAATATTTTTGTTTGCAAAAAAATCTTTATAAACCTTAGCTGATAAGGCTCTTGTCTGATAAGTTTATTTGGTTGTCAATGGAATCAAAACCATATTCTGACCAACGCTTAGATACTAACTGCTTAATATCTTGTGACATAGTAATTAGCTGGGGCCACTCTTTTGGGTGACCTTCTGACTGCCATTTACGTGTTGCATCAATGCCAACTTTAGATCCATAGCCAAACATAGGCGATGAATGATCAAGGATATCGAGTGGACCATCGACCATCATCATGTCGCGTTTAGGATCAACATTGCCAAATACATGCAAAGCTACAGTTGATAAATCATGTACATTAATATCCTTATCGACAATAATGGCAAATTTGGTGAACATCATTTGTCCTAAACCCCAAACTGCATTCATTACTTTACGTGCATGGTATGGATAACGTTTATCAATTGCTATTATGGCGCAATTATGGAAAACACCTTCAAAGGGTAAATTCATATCTACTATTTCTGGTACGAGCATTTGTAATAATGGCAAAAATATTCTTTCTGTTGCTTTGCCAAGATAACAATCTTCTTGTGGAGGAATGCCCACAATAGTTGTTTGATAAATAGGATTTTGTCTATGTGTGATTGCAGTGACATGGAAGACAGGAAATATACCTGCTGGACTGTAAAATCCAGTATGGTCACCAAATGGTCCCTCCACTTGAAGCTCATCTTGGTTTACATAACCTTCAATTACAATTTCAGCATTTGCTGGTACTTCTAAGTCTACACTTACACATTTAGTTAATTTGACTGGCTCTCTGCGTAAAAAACCAGCAAAAACAAATTCATCAATATCAGCTGGCAGTGGTGCAGTAGCTGCATAAGTAACTGAGGGATCTGCTCCTATTACACATGCAACTTCTAGACGCTTAGAGGTATTGTTGCTTACATTATCGGTGGTAAAAATAGTGCCATAATTTGGTGGCTCTTTATCGACATCATTAGTTTTACGTCTTAGTGTCTCAAAATTTTGTGCACCATCATGATGTTTATGCCAGTGCATACCAGTTGTATTGTTATTGTATTTTTGTAGGCGATATACACCTAAATTACGAATATTTGTTTTAGGGTCGCGTGTAATAACAACAGGTAATGTAATAAAAGCGCCAGCATCGTCAGGCCAACATTTAATAATAGGTATTTTGTCCAGCATAGCTTCATCTGGATTAGTAATAATTACTTCCTGGCAGGCAGCCGGGGTGTGAGTAAGTTTTGGGGGGAATTTGCCTATTTCCAGAAGAGTAGGTAACATGGATAATTTTTCCACCAAGCTCTCTGGCATTTTGGGTTTGATCAAATGTCTAATACGCTCAGCAATTTGATCAAGACTTTCTGTTTCTAACGCCAAACAAATTCTTGTGTTTGATCCAAAAGCATTAATCAAAACAGGCATGTTATAGCCAATAACATTATTAAATAGCAAAGCTTTGTTTTGATTGTTTTTGCTTTTACTTATCCGATCAGTTATTTCAGCAATTTCCAAATCGCATGAAACAGGAGTATTGATTTCAATCAATTCTCCTTCCAAAGCCAGTCTTTTTATAAAAGCACGTAAATCGTGATAAGCCATAACAAGCAATTCCCAGATAATTGCTAGATTTTAGCTTATCTATCCTTTTCTTATCTATTTGGGTTTGCTAATAACATTGTCGTGGGAACAATTGTGAAGTGTTTTATGTCTTTTTATTAAGTCTAGTTAGGCTTGAAATTAATTTAAGTTTGATAGATTTGCTAAGATGCGAAATTGAGTGTCACTTGTAGTCTGTAGAGATTATTGCTCCTTTTGGCTACAAAGAAACAGTCACACTGCGTTTATACCAAGACAAAAATTGACTTTAGTGAAAAAGAAAATTTCAAAAACAGATCCATTATTATCATCCGTATGTCAGGCTCTAAAAGAGAGGCGCGAACATCTGGGTATTTCTCAAGAAGGAATAGCAGAAAAAGCAGGTTTACATAGAACATATATAAGTGATATCGAGCGTGGTGCTAGAAATCCAACGCTTAAAACACTTAGTCGTTTAGCTAGCTCCCTTGATATCTCAACTTCAGCTTTAATTCGCATGGCTGAGCTTAAATTAAAAAATCAAGATTATGATAATACGGAGCAAAACTAAAAATTATTTTGTGGATTTAGCTTGATCTAAGCCTTTCAAAAAGGCTATAACTTTTTGCCAAGCTTTATAACGATGTGACATTTTATTTTTTTCTTCTTCTGTAATTTCGCCAGCTGTTATTTTAGAATTAGTTGGGTAAAAAATGCTGTCATAACCAAAACCATTCTCACCTTTTTCTTCTAAGGCAATTTTGCCTTCCCAACATCCCATAGAAGAGAATAAAATATCGCCTTTGGGATCACAAACTGTCATTGCACACATAAAGGCAGCTTGACGAGACTCCATAGGAATTTTTACCATTTCAGATAATAGTTTTTGTCGCCTATCTTTATCTGATCCCTCGCAATACCGAGAAGAATGCACACCAGGCTTACCATTTAAGGCTTCAACTATTAGCCCTGAATCGTCTGCCACGGCAATTTGTCCGGTAAGTAATGCTGCTGCTTTAGCTTTAAGTTGTGCATTTTCGAAGAAAGTTTTACCTGTTTCTTCACAAGAAAATTCTTTTGGTGCTAATTCCAGAGAAAGCCAATTTTCACTTTCGGCTAATGAAGAGAATTCTTTCAATTTATTTGGATTATTGGTTGCTAGTACAATTTTCATTTGCGGCGGTGATTTTGTCTTTGTATGTGTAAAACGTCACTAATTTGTCCAATGCTTTGAGATATATGTTTTAGTTGTTGAATGTCTTTTACATCTAAAAGTAAATGAATGGTAGCTGTTTTTTGATCGGTATGAGTTTCTACGCGCAAATCTCTTAAGTTTATATGATTGTCAGATATCTTTTTAAGAATGTCACCAGCTATACCAACGCGATCAATACATTCTACCAATAAATGGGCTGGGTAATAATTTTCTGGTTCTGATGACCAATCTAATTCCATTTGTCTTTCTTTTTCGACTTTAAGTAAATTAGAACAATCATTTCTATGTACAGCAATACCGCTGCCTCTTGTGACGATACCTATAATTTCTTCTCCTGGAACAGGTGAACAACACTGTGCTAAATGATGTAACAGTCCACTTAAGCTACTGACAGAGCCTGATTTTGCTTTTTGCGGTTCACGAGCAGCAATAGATATTTCTTTTTTGTTTGCTTTGTCTTGTTCTTGCTCTTTTAAGCGATTGGTAACCTGTGAAACTGATAAATCACCATAACCAATTGCAGCTAAAATATCATTTGCATCGCTTAAATTGAGTTTTTTGCCTGCTTCAAGGAATTGTTCTGACTTTAATATCTCATCAAAGTTATTTTTGCCTAGTTCTGCCTCAAGCATTTGGCGTCCTTGTTGAATATGTTCTTCTCTATGATGCTTTTTAAACCATTGTCTAATTCTGCTTTTTGCTCCATGGGTTTTGGCAATATTAAGCCAATCCATACGGGGATGAGCATTCTTGCTAGTGACAATTTCAACTATGTCACCATTTCTTAGAGGCGTATTTATAGGCACCATTTTTTCGTTAACGCGTGCTCCTACGCATTGATGTCCTACTTCGGTATGTATTTGGTAAGCAAAATCTATTGGTGTAGCACCTAAAGGCAAGTCGTAAACATCACCACGCGGAGTAAAAACAAATACTTCGTCAGCAAATAAATCCATTTTTACAGTATCTAAATATTCACGAGCATCTGTAAGATCTTGTTGCCAATCTACTAATTGTCTAAGCCATGATAATTTACGGTCTAATTTTGTATCAGCAATAACAGCCTCACCGCTTTCTTTATACCGCCAATGAGCAGCAATCCCGTATTCAGCGACAAAATGCATGCGACGTGTGCGAATTTGAATTTCTACTGGTTTGCCATTAGGACCCATAACGGCTGTATGTAATGATTGGTAACTATTGCCTTTTGGTAATGAAATATAATCTTTAAAGCGGCCTGGTATAGGACGAAACAAGGAATGAACTAATCCCATTACTTCATAACATTTTTGAGTGTCAGGATCATCTGCTAATTCACAATAGTTTTTATCCTGATTACTTTCAATAATTACACGAATAGCTAATACGTCATAAAGTTCTTCAAATGCTTTATTTTGTTTTTTTATCTTTTTCCATATACCAAATAAGTGTTTTGGACGACCAATTGTTTCGGCAATAATATTGCGTTGTTCTAATTCTCCACGTAATTTATCAACTATGTCTTTAATTAATTCTTCACGTGTTGCTCGACTATCGGCTACTAACTGTTCTATTTTTTGATATTCACTAGGATGAAGATATTTAAGACTTAAATCTTCTAATTCCCATTTCATTCTTCCTAAACCAAAACGATTAGATAATGGGGCGTATATTTCTAGAGTTTCTTGAGCTATTTCAGCTTGTTTTGCCGGGCGCATATAATCCAAAGTACGCATATTGTGTAGTCTGTCGGCAAGTTTCACTAAAACAACACGTACATCTTCGGCAATAGCTAAAATCAACTTACGGAAATTCTCAGCTTGTCTTTCTTCTTTTGAGCTAAAACTCAATTTGCCTAATTTTGTAACACCTTCTACAATTTTGCTTATATCCGAGCCAAAATTATCAGCTATTGTTTTGCCACTAACATTACAGTCTTCCAAAACATCATGTAATAACCCAGCACAAATTGTTGCTGAATCAGCATTTAATTCTGCTAGTAAAATAGATACTTCAACTGGATGAATAATATATGGTTCGTCTGATTTACGTACTTGTCCGGAGTGTGCCTGAAATGCATACTCATATGCTTTTTTTATCAAAGCGATATCTTCTTTAGTGCGCTCTTGTTTTTCTAAAAGAGAAAACAATGGGCTACCAATTTTTTCTCTTTCTAATTTTGTCTTTTTGTCTAGTACAGGCAGGTTTTCAGCTTCATTTCCAGAAGATTTTAAATTTAGCTTTAATTGATTTTTGTTTTCTTTTACTTTTTTGTTTATGGGTGCTACATAACCATGAGTCAGGTTTGACTCATTTTGACTATTTTTGGAGGTTAATTTAGCTTTCTCTTTATCCATAATGCCTTTTGATATGTTTGCTCCTAATTTAAGTCTAGCTAAACTTATGGCTAATAAGAGCTAAAATCCATACCAATAAATTTAATGAAGATTATACATTTGTATAAAGGTCATTCATAGCTATGATTTCTGGCCATTCATAAGTATTTACTTGGTTTTAATGTATAAAAGACTTAGCGAGTTTCACCATAATTTGCTGGGAATGGATTTCCAGCTGGTCCCCAATAGTCTTTAACAGGCTCTGGTGAGGTAATAATGGGCATGGCACCACCACCTGTATTGGCATAATAGCTACCGGAAGCTGTAGAATCCACTGTCGATGGTTGATAATAATTGCCAGATGCTTTAGAAGGTTGTGTTTGGATGACTCTAGCGGGAGTTACCTTGCCCAATGTTGAATTATTAAATGAGCCAGCTGAAGCACCGGCAAACAAAGCTCCTGCTGCTGGATTAAAAAAGCCGTAATAAGGCGAGCGCCAGCCAAAACCACCCATATTGTTAAAAGGACGGGCAAAACCACCAAAATTACCAAAGCCACCAGCAAAAGGCATTATAGGGTTAAATCCAAGTCCAAACCCAGATCCAAATCCAAATGGAGATATACCATATCCGTATCCATAGCCATATCTATTGCCAAAATAAGGATTTATGCCTGGATAACCATAACCACCAATTACTGAAGGCAAACTTGCTCTAAACATATCGCTGCCATAAGTAGATGAATTATTTCTACTAGGTAAAATAATTTCTGTTGGTCGTTGATAAATTGTAGAGGCAGGCATAACTGGCACTACGAAATTACCTACTTGAGTATTACCTGTTTGTCCATAAAGACGAAATGGTAATTCAGGGGTATTAATAGGTTGGTTAGAATTATAATTTAGCCATGTTGCTTCTTGTCGCCAGTTTTGGGAAAGTTTTGTTTGAGCATAGCTGTCTTCAGGATAAATAATGCTATTAATTATCAAAAGAGTGGCAATGGAATAAAATAGATAATCAAATGTTTTCATAATTTCTATCGCTTTTTGCTTACTGCTATTTGCTTTTTATCTACAGTATTTTTATGGTCATAAACTTCAGTAAGCCAGTGTTTGTAGGTAGGCATTTCACCTCGACATATATCCAAATATATATTTTTAATTTGGTTGGTGATAACGCCTGCTTTGTTATCACTAATTGGCCTTTTATCCACTGAAATAATTGGGGCTATTTGTGCTCCGGTACCACAAAAAAATAATTCGTCTGCTATATACAATTCACTGCGATCGATAGTACGACATTGTGTTTCTAAGCCCAATTCGTTTTTTGCAAATTCCATTACTGAAGCGCGAGTAATACCTTCTAAAATATTTTCTGTGGTAGGAGTAGTGATTAATTTGCCACGCTTTACCATAAAAATATTCATAGCAGAGCCTTCTGAAACATGTCCATTTTCAGATAAAACAATACACTCATCAAAGCCAGCTAATAATGCATCTGTTTTTGCTAATGCAGTATTGGCATAGGCGCCAGTAATTTTTGCTCTAGCTGGAATAGCATTATCTTCTACTCGTCTCCAACTAGAAACCATTGCTTTTAAACCTTCTACTCCATGGAAATAATCTCCAAAAGCAACGGTAAATATTGAAAACTCAGTTGGATTACTCTCTAAACTTGGCCCGATTTTTTCACCAGCTTTATATGCTGATGGACGTATGTAAGTATCAGTTTCTGGTTTATTCATTTTTAGTAGTTCAACGACGATTTCACAAAGTTCGTCGACAGAATACTTTAATTGCATGTGCATAATTTTTACACTATCCATCATGCGCTCAAAATGTTCGCGTAGGCGAAAAACGTACATTTGTTTGTGGTTAGGATTCCAATAAGCTCTAATGCCTTCAAATATTGCAGTGCCATACATAAAACCATTATTCATTATGCTTATTTTTGCCTCGTTGATAGGCACAAATTTACCTTCAAAAAATGCATAAGGCTTATTTTGAGTCACTGTAATTTCCTCTCTAGATAAGGGATTTAAATATGTTCTTTACAGAAACGTATTCTATCGATCACACCAGCTTTTTTCGGGCTATTGGGAGCTAACGCAGTAAATTTTTCAAAAGCATTAGAGGCAGCTTCGTATTCTTTATTAGCTTCCAACATAACGCCCAGTTCGTAAAATCCTTCAGCATAAGACGGATCAACTTCGCATGCTTTGTTAAATTCGTTTTTTGCTTCTTGAAATTTACCTTGACGCTTTAACACTTGCCCAAGAGCAGTATGTGGAGCGCCAGCTGTTGGATAGCTTTTTATTTGTTTGACAAAAATATCGGAAGCTTTTTCTAAATTGCCAATCGACATTTCATAATAGCCTTTTTCTAAGCGTTTTTGCCAATCAATTGATTTTGCAGCATTTGCTGGCAAAAACGCTAAAAGAAGGAATAAAACTAGATAAAGCAAACGACTGTATATCATTTGATCCTTGTACTTCCGCTAGCATTAATAGTAGTTCTACTAGATTCATTTGGTACTGGTTGCAAAATTACAGCTGAAACATCTGTTGTAACTTTACGAACTGTATCGCCAACTTTCAATCCAGAACCACGAATGATTGTTCCAGTTGCTGATTCTGGATCAACTTGTTCTAGGGAAATAATACCAATAGTAGCAGTCAATTCTTTCAGCACTTTTCCAGTTACTGGATCTTTAACTACTTTATATGGTCTTTCTGCTTGTAAGTGATCGCTTGCTTTTAACCCATTGTTTTTTCCAACATTAACTATAACAGTATTACCTGTAACATCAGCTATTTTGCCTTGTACACTAGCTGCAACAAGCGACTGATTATCAGGAATCCTACTTGCCATAGCAATCATTTGAGAAGAAACAGAATCAACAGCTGCTAAAGTAGCTTCACCAGCTATTGAGCTGGCAAAACCATCTGAACCCATATCAAAACTACCTGATCCACCGCCGCCGCCACCGCCTCCGCCGCCAAAGAGCGAAACTCCGCTTCTTTTGCTTTCTCCTGAACCATTAGCAACAGCAATAATTTCACCAGTATTGATGTCTACCAATCTAGCATCAACAGCTACTTTTACTTTGCCTTTTTTTACTCCTAAACCACCAAAACCAAAACCCCCCATATAAGGAATATAACTAGCGGCAGCAGAAGCTGCTGCTCCAACATTTACATTTTTATTTTCAAAACCAAATTGAGTGACAGTACCAACTAAAATTGCGTCTACTCCTAATAATTTACCTATTTTAGCGGCTGTACTTGGATCAGCTCTATCACTTACTGAAAGATTTTGTTCTTTCAAAATAGCATCTAACATTTGGCGTTCAACAACGGAATATGTACCGTCATTTACTAATCTTGTAACTAAAAGACTAGTAATTCCTTTGCCTACATCAAGTGTGCCAACTTCACTAGTCACTGCTCCATATTCAAAAGGCATAACTGCTACGCGTCGTTTTGATCCAGCTAGACACGCTGTTGGCAAAATTAACTGAGCCAATAAAGCTATTGCTAAGAACAATGTGCATATTCTTGCCAACTTCATTTAATGTTCTCCTTGATAAGTAATAAAAAATCCGTCTTTATAAATACATTGTACAAAGCATTTACCTTACTGGTTTTGATTTTGCTTTAAGGCTGGCTTCTTCAGCCTCAATAGCACGACGCTCAGCATCGAGCGCTCTTTTCTTGGCTTCTAATACTTTACGCTCGGAATCTGATATTGAAAAAGTTTTAGTTTTATTAATTTTTGCTGTGCTAGATAGACAGCTTCTATAACGAGCAATAAGCGATTTTGCTATTTTATATCTTTTAGATTTTGCATCAACGTCCTTTAACAAGGAAATAGCTTGACTGTATTTATCTCTTTTACCTAATGATTGTGCTTGTTTAATCAAATCAAGAGCTTGTTGTTCCATTTGAAACTCAGCAATTAAAGAGCGTACTTTACGGAAATTTGGAGTATCAGGGCTTATTGTCATGAGAATTGGTAAAGCTTCATCATATTTATCTTGATCAGATAAATTTAGTGCTTGAATAATTTTTTCTCTTACTTGCATTTCTAAATCCACTGCTTGTTGAATAGGAGTTATTGCTCTTACTACCAAACCATCAATAACTTCAGCAACAGCTTTTTCTACTAATTGTTTATTAAGTGGTGTACCGGGTGATAAAGCAAAATCTTGTTTGTTGGTTTGCATTGAAACCGTGTTAATAACATGTCCATCTGTACTTTTTATTGTCACAGTTCCATTGACACGTACATTAGCACCAGCAACATCTTGTCTATCAATTATGTTGCAAACTACATACCAGTCTGGATTTACAGTTGATAAAGCTATATTTGAATTGTCTTGAAGTAAAGACGATATACGATCTACTACTTCTTGTTCCATGCCACTACCACCGCCAGGTACAACAGCAATTCTTACAGGCGGAACTTGAGCTGACACCGATAGACAAGTTAAAGTCAAACTTGATACTAATAACAGCACCAATAAAATTAAATTTCCTAATTTCAAAGCATGCCTCCTAAATTGAAGTAATTCTACTGCCTTTTGTCCATAGCATCATTAGCTAAGCGATCAGCTAATTTATTTGCTTCACGTCTTACATGACTAATTGCAAAGGTATCAAATTTAGATGCCAACAGCTTGGCTTTAGCAAATAATGGTTTTAGACCTTCATTTTTTACGCGATACTCACCTTTTATTTGCTTAACGACTAATTCAGAATCCATTCTGACTTCGATATTTTTATAACCAAGTTCAAGTGCTTTCTCTAAAATTTTTACAAGCCCTGAATACTCAGCAACATTATTTGTAGCAATACCTATATATTCAGATACTTGTGAAACACATTCACCATTAATTTCCAAGAATGCGCCAGCTCCAGCAGGACCTGGATTTCCACGTGATCCACCATCGGCATAAGCAATAACTTTAATTTGTTCCATTATGCTTTTGCGTTAACACCTTGTTGGATCAAATTTTCGGCAAATTTTAAAGCCTCGGTAATTTTGCTTGGATCTTTACCGCCGGCTTGAGCTAATTGTGGTTTTCCACCACCGGATCCGCCACAAACAGCAGCCACCTTTTTTACAATTTCTCCGGCATTATACCCGGATTTTGTTAAAGGGTCGGATACGGCTACTACTATCGATACTTTGTCTTCGCCTAATTTACTGGCTAAAACAACAACAATATCATCTGATTTTTTACGTAAATGTTCTGCTAAAGTTTTCAATCCGTCGGCACTAATGTCATTTACATTTTGAGCAATTAAACAAACATTGCCTAATTCTTTTCCTTTAGCTAATAAATCATCAATTTGAGTCAAAGCAAGTTTTTCCGACAAAACTTGGGTTTGTTTTTCTTTGGCTTTCAACTCTTCTTGCAAGCGTTCAATTTGATTTAGTAAATCAGCTGGTTTGATTTTTAAACGTTCAGCAGCGCTAAGTAATATATTCATATTTGAACTTATATAATTCCAGGCTTTGGAGCCAGCTAAGGCTTCGATACGGCGTACACCTGAGGCTATGCTGCCTTCAGAAATAAGTTTGACCGGACCTATTTCCCCGGTCGTGCTTACATGTGTGCCGCCGCAAAATTCCAATGATACATCGCCCATAGAAACAACCCTAACTATATCGCCATATTTTTCACCAAACATGGCGATAGCGCCTGTTTTTTTTGCTTCATCGAGAGACATTTCTTTGGTAGTGACAGGCAAATTCAATCTAATCCATTCATTCATCAATGATTCGACTTGCGCTAATTCATTAGCACTTAGTTGACGTTCAAATGTAAAATCAAAACGCATAGCATCGGGTCCAACTTGTGAGCCAGCCTGCGTTACTTGTTTGCCTAATAATTGTCGAATGGCAGCATGGAATAAATGAGCAGTACTATGATGCAGTCTGGTGGCTTCCCGTCTTTGACTATCGACAATAGCTTTTACATTTTCTTCCGGTGTTAAAACTCCCGATATGGATTGAGCTTTGTGAATATGCAATCCTTCATGCTTTTTAGTATCCAAAACATTCAATTTGGAATCTTTGCTTTCAATATATCCTTGATCACCAAGTTGCCCGCCTGATTCAGCGTAAAATGGTGTTTGATCAAGCACTACTTCGACAGTTTCGCCCTCTTGAGCTTCGTCAATTATTTTGCCATTTTTGACAATAGCAATAACTTGTCCTTTTCCTTCTGTTTGTCCATAACCGGTAAACTTAGTAGTACCACGTTCTTTGAGAATTTTTCCTAATGCTTCTTCACCGGTAATAATGACATTGAATTTGTTGACGCTGGATACTTCTTCGTGTTTTTCTTTGGCAGCGTTATAAGCAACCATATCAACTTCTTTGCCATGTTCCTGGGCAATCTCATTGGTTAATTCAATCGGGAAGCCGTAAGTAGCATATAAATTGAACGCTTCTTCACCAGGGATTTGTTTGTTCTTGCCTTCCAGCAATGTGTTAAGGAGGGATAAGCCACGATCAATTGTTTTAGCAAATCGTTCTTCTTCGGTGTAAATAATATCTTGGATAAGATCTTTGTTGTCTTCCAATTCTTTATATGGATCTTTGTACAAATCAACTACAGTTGGTACTAATTTGTATAAAAATGGCTCGTTTAAGCCTAATAAACGACCAAATCTAGCAGCCCGGCGAATGATAAATCTAAGTACATAACCGCGACCAATATTGCTGGTTCTTACCCCGTCAGCCACTAAAAATGTAACGCAACGAACATGATCAGTAATGATTTTTAGATAAACATCAGTGCTTCCACTTCCATATTTTACTTTGGCTAATTCACTGACTTTTTCTAAAATTGGAAAAAGCAAATCTGTTTCAAAACTATTATTTTTCTTTTGCAATACTATAGCTAGGCGTTCCAAGCCAGCGCCTGTGTCAACATTTTTATTGGCTAGAGCTGTGAATTTGCCATTCTCGTCTTTAAAAAGTTCCATGAAAACGAGATTCCATATTTCTAGGTAACGATCGCATTCGCATTTGCCTATTCCACATTTTTTAGGATCGCTACTACAGCCGTACTCAGCGCCACGATCATAATAAAGTTCTGAACAAGGACCACAAGGACCAGTTGGACCAGGTGGTCCCCAGAAATTATCCTTGCTAGACATTCGATATATTCTTTCTTCGGGAACACCAACTGTTTTATTCCATATGGCATATGCCTCTTCATCAGCTGGATTTTGTTCATCACCTTTAAATATGGTGACAGATATTTTTTCTGGTTCTAGCCCTAATTCTTTAGTGACGAATTCCCAAGCCCAAGGAATGATTTGGGCTTTAAAATAATCACCAAAACTGAAATTTCCTAGCATTTCAAAAAAACTATGGTGGCGGGAAGTGCGTCCAATGTTTTCAATATCGGAGTCTTTGCCACCGGCACGAGCTGACTTTTGACATGTGACAACACGTGGAGGATTTGTAGCTGGTGCTTGCCCTAAAAAAATAGGTACAAAAGGCACCATACCAGCTGAGGTTAATAGTAAAGTGGGATTATCTGGAATAAGGCTAGCGCTGGGCAAATGCAAATGCCCTCTTTTATCCCGAAAATAGGAAATAAATTTATTGCGGATTTGAGATCCTGTAAGTGACATTGAAAACCCTGAATAAAGAGAAAGTATCTTTTAAGTATATCAGGCAAAATGCTTTAACTAGAAAGGACTAGCTGAATCTGGTAACCTTTTTAAATTGAGTCTCCCATAGAATAAAATTCAGGATATATTTAAGTGAAGCTTAAAAAGGTACTAATTGTCTTTAAGAAATCTACTTATCAGTTGCAAGCTGTTGAGTATAAAGAACCAAGATTTATTAAGTTGGTTGATCAAGGGCACAGTACAGTCACTAAAGTAAAAATTGCTCATGAAGAGCATTACGAAACGTTGAATATATTGAAAAATGAGCTTGCAAAGCGAAAAATTGAATATAGCGAGGTTGCTCGTGTTGATTTAAAAAACCAAATAAAAGAAGTGGATTTAGTTATTTCAGTAGGAGGCGATGGTACTTTTTTGGATGCTTCACATTCAATTGTGGATGTGCCTTTGCTTGGTATAAATTCGTCATCATCATCATCTTTTGGTCATTTTTGTTTAGGTAATAAATCAAATATTGCCCAAGTCTTATCAGATATTCACGAAAATAAAATTCATTTGAACAAATTACTTCGCTTAAGCGTGTCTTTAAACAATGAGCTTATGCCTGTAAGTGCTTTAAATGAAATTCTAATTTGTCATAGTAACCCTGCTGGTACGAGTAGATATTATCTCTCAGTAAAAGACTTAAAAGAAGAAGAACATAGATCTTCTGGTATATGGGTAGGTACTGCCGCCGGCTCTACTGGAGCAATAAGAGCAGCTGGTGGAGAAGTTTTACCGATAACTAGTAAGTCTTATCAATATATTGTCAGAGAACCTTGGATGCGTCCGGGGCAAAAATTTCAATATTTAAAAGAAATGTTGAAATCAACAGATCAAATGAAAATAGTTTCTCATATGCGCACAGCCAGTGTATATGTTGATGGGCAGCATATTGAATATACTTTTGGTCTTGGTGATGAAATTATTGTTAGTGCAAGCAAAAATGATTTATTTGCATACATAGATCCTAATGTGAATGATGTTTTTGTCAATGCCTAATACAAATCCTTTTTCTTTTCTTTCTCATGAGTGTGCCATTATTGTTGGCAAAGTAGCAGCGCGAGCAATTCGATTCTTAGGTTATGGACTTGGATCTAATTTACCAGGTAAATTAGCAAATAAAATTTCACCAAAACTATTGCCTTATTTAAGTGCAAAAATTCAAGGTGGAATTATTGCTGTATCAGGGACAAATGGTAAAAGTACAACTTCTGGGTTAATAGCCTCCATACTAAACACGGCAAAATTTAAGATAATACATAATAAACAAGGTGCCAACTTATATACGGGTATAACTACTTGTTTAATTGATAATTCTGATTGGTTGGGCAATATAGAAGCAGATTGGGGAATTTTTGAAATTGATGAGGCAGCTTTGCCTCAGATTGCCAGACAAACAAATATTGACTATGTAATTGTAACTAATTTATTTCGCGACCAATTAGATAGATTTGGTGAGCTTGATACTACTTTTCAATTAATTAAGCAAGGAATTGAATTCAACAAATCAAAAACAATTTTAAATGCTGATGATCCAAATATTGCTCAACTTGTGGAGAATAATGTAGAGGCATATTATGGGATAAAAAAACTTTCCAATCAATCTTCTGTAAGTGATAGCGAAATTCGAGAATTAGCTTATTGTTCTTTTTGTGGTAATGAATTTAAATACAATCAAATATTTTACGGACAATTAGGTGATTATTATTGTTCAAATTGTGAAAATAAAAGACCAAATTTAAATATATTTGCTGACAATATTCATGTTTTAGCCCAAGAAAGTAGCTTCGATTTATGGATCAATGGAAATTGTTTATCTATTAATTTGAAATTACCAGGTTTGTTCAATGTTTATAATGCTTTGGCTGCTGCGAGCATAGCCCATATACTAAATGTAAATGCAGAAACAATAAAACACGGATTGGAAAATTATAGTACGCTTTTTGGGCGCTCAGAAAAAATAGTATTACACAATAAAACTATTTTGATTCAGTTAATCAAAAATCCAGCTGGTGCTTCTCAAACTGTCAAAGCTGCGTGCCATGATCCAAATGCTAGGATAATCATTGCTATTAACGATAATCTAGCTGATGGAAGAGATGTTTCATGGCTTTGGGATACTGAATTTGAAGTGCTTTCTAAGCATACCAACGAAATAATTGTATCAGGAAAACGTTGTTATGATATGGCAACTAGACTAAAGTATGCTGGTGTGCCAGAGAAAAATATAATTGTAAAAGAATCTTTGAAGGATGCACTTTTATTTGGTATTGATTTAACGAATCAAAATCAAACACTTTGGATTTTACCAACCTATACATGCTTATTAGATTTACAAAAAATAGTAAAATCATTGGGCTATTCTCTTTCAGGCACATAAAGGATAATAATATGTATCCACAAAATATAATTATTGTGCTAATAACATTAGTGCTTTTTACTGCTTGTTCACAGCAAGATAATAATTTTGAAAATGGAATGAAGGCTTATAGTGAAGCAAATTATGTGAATGCAGAAAAATATTTTTCCATAGCATATAAAAAAGCTAAAGATGAAAGAATTAAAAACGTACATGATAATGGAATTAAATGGCTAAAAATACGAAGCAATGCTATTGATGTAATGAAACCGATGGCACCTTTATTAGCTTTTAGCGTTGATAAATGGCATATTGCACTAGGCAAAAATAGTCCGTGGGTAGCATATGGCTATTTAAACTTAGCGTTTTTTGACTTACTCAATGCGCATTATGAAAAGGCACAATTAGCTATTGATAAAGCTTTTTCTATATATAAAATTACTAAAGCGCCGCAAAATCCAGACCTGGTTTTTTGGTTTAGTCATATAGGTAAATTCTATGAATCAAAAGGCATGTATTTACAGGCAGAAGCTATATATAAACGTTTGTTATCCATTGAAGAAGACGTATATGATAAAGATGCTTATGAGACTGTAAATAGTATTGTTAGGTTGGCTGCTTATTATGAACGTATAACTAAATATGATGGAGCGGAAATTTTATATAAAAAATCAATAGAAATTATTGAAAATACAATGCCGAATGTTAAGGACAAATTCATCTGGGCTTTTATGAATTTAGCACGCTGTACAAGCATTGCTGGTAATTTTGATTATGCAAATAAGATTTATAAAAGAGTAATTGATATGTCTAAGCACGACAGTTCTCACAGTGAAGCAAAAGAAATTAACACTACTGTTGCTTGGTTTTATTACAATCATGGACGTTTTGCTGAAGCCGAAAGTCTTTTTGATGAAATATTATCTAAAGAAAGTAAAGTAGTAAATTCTAAGGATAAAAAAGAAGAATTAGCAAACACTTTGCATAATTCAGTTATTTTTTATCAAAATAGCGGACAATATAAAAAAGCATTGTCTTCGGCAGAAGAGCTCTTTAATATTCATAGAGAAAAATTGGGGATTAATAGTATTGAGGCAGCTCATGATCTTATTCATCTGGCAGCAATTGAAAATGGACTTGGTAATAATAATAAAGCACAGGCGCTTACCTATTGGGCATTGACAATTTTAGAGACGATTGCTTCTTATGATCCGGTGAAAGTAACAGATAATTTAAATCAAATAGCACTATTATTCTGTAAGTTTCAAAATGGTAAGATGGCTTATGATTTGTATCAAGAATCATGTAATATAGCTAGTGATTTTGAAAAAGCACAAAAGAATAGTTGGCATGCTATTTCTCAAGGGGCAAAATGTTATAGCGCAATGGCTAGTTATTGTTATGATTATGGATTATTGCCTCAAGCAGAAGATTGTTATAAACAAGCTATAGCGTACGATCAATCAATTCATGGTATTGATTCTCTTGATATAGTGGATAATTTATTTCGACTAGCTAATTGTTATTACACAGATAAAAAAACTAAAGAAGCAAATATTGTTTTTAATCAAGTAAAAAATATCATTGAAAAAAATATAGGCAAAAACCATCCATGGTTTATAAGGGCTGAAGCCAATTTTGATTTTAATGCTTTAAATCAATTAAAGCCTTTAGAGACAAATTATCCTGATATGTGCTCAATATGTTATTTGGAAACAGCAAATAAATGTTTTGCTAGTAGTGCCAACAACAAAGCATATTTATATGCTCATCAGACAATTGCTCTTAAAGACAAATTTGGACCAAATTGTGATAAAGAAAAACTAGAAGCAAAAGCCTTAATTGCAAAAATTGCCGGCATTCAAAATAATTGGGCAAAAGCTGAATTGATAACAAAAGAATCTTTATCTCACGGTGATCATTGTTTGGAGGTATACGATTTTCAGGCTTTAGATTTATTATCTAAATTAGGAAAGATATTAGGAGAATCATATATTCATCAAGGTAAAACTAATTATGCTTTACCTGTTTTAGAAAAATCATTATTATTATCAATGCAAGTACATGGTGCAAAACACAGCAATACCATTGAAATTCAAAAGTTAATTTCACTTTTAAAAAACTAAATTGCTACTATTTGTTTGATTTCTTCTACTAATGTCATTGGATCAAATGGTTTCGTAAGAACATGTTTTGCCCCCAAATCTTTCATTGAATTTATATCTTTAATTGTTGATTTGGTGGTTAATATAACAACAGGTATGTGTTTAGTGGCAATATCTTTGTTTAATTCAATGAGAGTGGATTTACCGTCCATATGAGGCATAATCATATCCAATAATATAATATCTGGATTTTCAGATTTTGCTAAAGCTAGCCCACTGACACCGTTTGCTGCTTCAATAATTTCAATATTATCAATTAGGCTTAGGCTAAGTTTTACAATTGAGCGTGTATCTTCTTCATCATCAATTACTAAAACTTTCATTGGTAATTTTATTCCTAATAACTTGATGTTACCGGCTGTTTACCGCCAACTATAGCAATTCCAGCTGAAGTACCTAATCTTTCCGCCCCAGCTTCTATTAAAGCTTTTGCTTTTTCTAAATCACGGATGCCTGCGCTTGCCTTGATAGTTAATTTGCTACCAGTAAGAGTTTCTTTGATCAACCGAATATCTTCAACTGTTGCACCTTTGCCATCTTTAACCAAGCCGGTTGAGGTTTTTACCATATGAGCACCAGCATCTATACAAGCTTTTGTAGCAACAACTTTTTCTTCATTGGTTAATAAATCAGTTTCAATAATTACTTTCACAACATGATTGCGAGCAGCTCTGACAATTGCTTTTATTTCGTCGGTAACATAATCAATAGCACCATTTTTTAATTGAGCAATATTAATTACCATATCTATCTCTTCAGCACCTTCTGAAATTGCTCTTTGTGCTTCGGCAATTTTAATATCAGTAAGATTTGCTCCTAGTGGAAATCCAATTACGGTAGCTACCGCAACATCGCTTGCTGCTAATTCTTTTACTGCCTGTTTGACATAAAACGGATTAACACAAACAGCATAAAATTTATGTTCAATGGCTTCCTGACAAAGCTTGGATATATCAGCAACACTGGCAGCTGGATTTAAATTTGTATGATCAATATATTTAGCAATTTCTAAACTCACAATATAACTCCTAAGCTTACTTATTTGTTGATGTTATTAGTAAAACAATTATATATGTTCTATCCTTATAATGTATGTCATAATTTTCAATTCCATAGTGATAAAAGGAATATAATAATGTTCAAATGTCATTATATTGGCGTTTTTTCCTATCTGCTTGTTTTATTTAGCATTTTATTTGCTAATTTCGGCATAAGTGTTTTAGCCAGTAATAAAAACTTTGATATTGCTATAGCAAAATATAAAAAAGGAAATTATGCTGAAGCCTTATCAATGTTCAAAGGATTGAGTCGTACTAACGCCGACAATATAATCACTCATTACTATTTAGCTTTATGCTATCAGTCTCTTAATCAGTTAGGTAAAGCTTCCGAAGAATATAATTATGTTTATAAATATGCAAAAGATAAATCATTAAAAGCTAGCGCTTTGTATGCATTAGGACAAATAAGTGAATATAAAAAAAGCAATAATAGAGCTGCATCCAATGTCAATGACAGTAGCAGTGCTAATTTAAAAATAAATCGCTCTATTAGACAAGAGCGTATAAAAGTACTGGAGTTTTATACAAATTGGTGTGGTGTTTGTCATAATTATGAACCAGTATTTAATAATGTCAAATCAAAATATTTGTCAAAGGCAGATTTTGAAACTTATAATGCTGAAGATCCAAGCAATAGTGAATTAGTTCAACGTTATCAAATTAGTCGTTATCCAACTACTGTATTTGTCAATAAAACAGGAGCAGTTTTAGATCGTTTTGAAGGTGGTGCTAATGAAGCTGGATTGATTTATAAATTAAATGGGGCTTTGAACAAAAACAACACTTTTTAAATTACTAATATACTCTTGCAAGCTTTGAACTGATAATTGTCCTTGTTGCAATGCCGCAATTGCAGAAACTGTTGCTTCAGCCCCAGACAATGTTGTCACAACAGGAATACCGTAATTTAAAGCAGCCCGACGAATTAATTGATCATCAACATGAGCAGTGCGTCCAGAAGGAATATTTAACACTAACTGGATATCACCATTTTTTACACGATCTACTAAATTTGGTCGTCCTTCTGAAACTTTATTTACCGTGGTAACAGGAATTCCACCAGCTAAAATGGTTTGAGCAGTACCACGTGTAGCTACTAATTCAAAGCCGAGCTGATAAAGTCTTTGTGCAATTGGCACAACTTCATGTTTGTAAGCATCAGAGACACTGACAAAAATTCGTCCTGTTTTTGGTAAATCATGTCCAGCAGCAATTTGTGCTTTAGCAAAAGCTAAATTAAATTGTGAAGAAATACCCATTACTTCACCAGTAGAACGCATTTCTGGACCAAGAGAAATTTGTGAGCCAGGAAATTTTTTAAATGGAATAACAACTGACTTTACTGCTACATGTGGCGGCAATAGTCTATCTGCTGTCATACCTAGATCAGATAATTTTTTACCAGCCATTACTTGAGCAGCTAATTTAGCCCAAGCAATTCCTGTTGCTTTAGATACAAAAGGTATAGTTCGGCTGCCACGCGGATTTACTTCTAATACATATAAAATATTTTCTTTTACAGCAAATTGGATATTAATTAGTCCAATTACTTTCAATTCTTTAGCTAAACTGTAAGTTGCTAGACGAATTTCTTCAATTATTTTAAGTGGAATATTTTGAGTTGGTAAAACACATGTACTATCTCCAGAATGAATGCCTGCTTGTTCAATGTGTTCCATAATACCGGCAATAATAGTATTGTTGCCATCTGATATGGCATCAACATCAATTTCAATAGCATTTTCTAAAAATTGGTCGAGCAATACTGGATGATTTGGCTCTACATTGAAGCCAGATTTAAGCCAATTTTCTAATTCTTCTTGCGAATAAATAATTGCCATTGCGCGTCCACCAAGCACGTAACTTGGTCTAACTAAAACAGGATAACCAATGGACTGAGCAATATTTACAGCTTGATCAACATTTTTCGCTGTTGCTCCTTTTGGTTGTCTTAGTCCTAGTTTTTCTAGTACTTTGCCAAAACGTTCTCTGTCTTCAGCCATATCTATAGCTTCAGGGCTTGTACCTAATATTTTAATGCCGCGACTTTCCAGAGCCTTAGCTAATTTCAGAGGTGTTTGTCCGCCCAGCTGGATAATAGCGCCAATTGGTTTTTCTGCATGAGCAATATTGGTGACATCTTCTAAGGTGACAGGTTCAAAATAAAGACGACTAGATACATCATAGTCAGTTGAAACAGTTTCTGGATTTGAATTAATCATTATTGTTTCATAGCCTAGCTCACGCAAAGCAATACTTGCTTGTACACAACAATAATCAAATTCAATTCCTTGTCCAATTCGATTTGGACCTCCACCTAATATCAATATTTTTTCTTTCGTGGATGGTGGAATTTCAGAATTAAATTCGTAAGTAGAATATAGATAGGGAGTATATGCTTGAAATTCAGCTGAACAGGTATCAATAGTTTTGTATACCGGCATAATATTATGCTTTATTCGTAATTTGTAAATATCATTTTCAGTAATTTGTTTATTTGTGCTTTTGGTAAGAATATTAGCAATTTGCAAATCGCTAAAGCCAAGTCTTTTTAAATGAATAAGATATTTACTAGTCAAATCTGCTAAAGATTTAACTGCAGAAGCTAATGTTTGACTTTCTTGCCATAACAAAAATAAATTATCTAAAAACCATGGATCTATCTGTGATAATTCAAAAATCTCGTCTACATTTAAACCAGCGGTAAAGGCGCCGTATATATCCGTTAAGCGGTGATGAGTAGCAATTGCTAAACGTTGTTTCCATTGACTAATATCAGCTTTTTCGCGAGTAGAAACACCAACAAATCCAGATAGCCCTAATTCCAATCCGCGCAATGCCTTTTGCATGGATTCTTGAAAAGTACGTCCGACAGCCATGACTTCACCAGTTGATTTCATTTGTGTAGTTAAAGTAGTGTCACTACCACGAAATTTATCAAAATTAAAACGAGGTATTTTAGTTACAACATAATCAATAACAGGCTCAAAAGAAGCTGGTGTCAATTTTGTAATGTCGTTAGCAATTTCATCAAGAGTTAAGCCAACAGCGAGTTTGGCAGCAATTTTTGCAATTGGATAACCAGTTGCTTTACTAGCTAAAGCTGATGAGCGAGAAACACGTGGATTCATTTCAATGACTACAATTTCTCCATCCTTGGGATTAATACCAAATTGGATATTTGAGCCACCAGTATCAACACCTATTGCCCGAATAATTTTAATTGCAGCGTCCCGCAGCCTTTGATATTCTTTATCAGTCAATGTTTGGACAGGAGCCACTGTAATGGAATCACCTGTATGTATGCCCATAGGATCAAAATTTTCAATTGAACAAATGATTACCACATTGTCCTGACAATCACGCATTACTTCCAATTCAATTTCTTTCCAACCTAAAACACTTTGCTCAAGCAATATTTCATGAACGGGGCTAGCATTGAGTCCATCTGTTGCTAATGAATCTAATTCTTCTTGATTGTAAGCAATACCACCACCAGTACCACCTAAAGTAAAAGCAGGGCGAATAATAATAGGAAATCCTAATTGAGCGGCAACTTCTCTAATTTCGCTCGTTTTTTTTACTATGCCTGATTTTGGTACTTTTAGTCCAATATCCAGCATTTTTTGTTTGAATAATTCACGATCTTCCGCTAATTTTATAGCTTTAAGTTTAGCGCCAATAAGCTCAACATTGTTTTTATCCAAAAAACCACTTTCTGCTAATTCGCAAGCTACATTTAAAGCTGTTTGCCCTCCCATAGTGGGCAAAATTGCATCCGGCTTTTCTTTTTTTATAACTTCTTGAGCAAAATAGGCTGTGACTGGCTCTATATACGTTTTATCTGCCACTTCCGGATCAGTCATTATTGTAGCCGGATTAGAATTAATAAGAATTACTTCAAAACCCTCGTCCTTTAAAGCCTTACAAGCTTGTGTACCTGAATAATCAAATTCACAAGCTTGCCCAATAGTTATTGGACCAGCTCCGAGGACCAATATTTTTTTTATGTCAGTTCGCTTTGGCATTTAAGTAGTATTTTTATCTTAATTCTAGAAATTACAATATTAGTTTACACATCTTTAGACAGTAAATCATATTGGCAAAATTCGTTAAGCGTTAAGTAGCTGTAAGAATGAAGTTCTAAGTATGCAAATTTATGAAAAAACCCATTTGCAGGTTTAATTTTGGGTGTTATAAAGAGGTTAATGGTTGGTAGGTAGATGGAAGAAAACAATTTGGGATGTTTTTCAAATTCTTAAGTTAGGAGACTTATGCTACGTCATAAGCGATTTTGCTTTACTATAACCATTACTTTGATACTTTTGATAGCAAATTGTTTTAACTGTGCTTCTGCTCAAGCTTTGGCTATCGACAATAGCTTTGAAACTGAATTAAAGATGCCTATATATCAATGGAATTCAGTAGAAACGCAACCAAAAGCAATTGTCATTGCTGTGCATGGTCTTATTATGCATGCAAGTCGATATGACGGTATGGCTAGTAATTTAGCACGTGAAGGTTTTACAGTTTTTGCTCAAGATTTACGTGGATATGGAAAACTTAGCAATACATGTAATCATGAGTATTGTACTGATGAGGATTGCCGTCAGATTATCAATTATGAAAAGAGTTTTCTTGATTTAGTAAAAATGACAAAAGCTATAAAAGAAAAATATCCATCATTACCTGTTTTTATTGTTGGTGAAAGCTTAGGTGGTGATTTTGCAATTAGGCTAGCAGGTACATATCCAAATCTAGTACAAGGGATAATACTATCGGCGCCTGCTATTCAGAGACATTCTTTTGTTGATATGCATATGATAGCTAATTTAGGAATTATGATTACTTGTCCTCGCACACAAATTAGCCTTTATCATTTTGTTAAGTCATATACTTCTGATGACCCAAGAATAATAAATGAGCTATTAAATGATCCATTAGTACGTCATAGTTTAAGCTCGAGCGACCTTTTAAAAAGTACGTTTACTATTAGGAGAACAAAAAAATATATTGCTAAAGTTTCTCCTGAAACACCAGTACTAGTAATTCAAGGAAGCGCTGATCGTTGCGTAAAAACAAATGGAGTTGTCGTTTTATTGGAAAATTTGCGATCGGTTGATCAAACAGTACGTTGGTTTCCTCAAAGAGGACATATTATTCTTGAAACAGCTTATATAAGTACTGATGCCATGCAAACCGTATCTGAATGGTTAAATGAACATACAGGACAAATACCTCTACAAGCTAAAGCTTATACAAGATATTGGCAGAGTAAGTCTTTAAATGATATAGATACAAATTTGCTCAATGCTCAGAAAATAAACTAGTATTTTTATACTTTTGAGCATAGTCTACATAATTTTTCCAACCAGCAATAATTTTTTCTCTATCTAATTCAGTAATTTGCCGAATCACTTTAGCAGGAGAGCCCATAACAAGTGAATTGGCCGGAATTTGGCTATTAGGTGTAAGCAAAGAGCCAGCAGCGATAAGACAATTTGATCCTATATGTACGCCGTCCAAGATTATTGCACCCATAGCTATCAAACAATCATCTTCAATTTTGCAACCATGCAAAATTGCACCATGCCCTACTGTCACACGTGAACCGATACTAATAAAATGATTTTTGGTCACATGCAAAAGGCATCCGTCCTGAATATTCGTACCTTCACCAATTTTTATTTCATTGATATCAGCACGGATTACTGTTTTGAACCAAATACTTGAATTTTTACCTATACTCACATTGCCAATTAGTACCGCATCTTGAGCAACAAATACGCTTTTATCAATATCTGGACTATATTTTTCAAAAGAATAAAGCATGTTTCCCTCAATATTGTATTTTAGTAAGAGTACAAATTTGTTTACGTAGTCCAGTTTATCCTATCGAAAAGGGGCTTTACTGTACCTTTGACGTACCAATAAATTAGCAAAATGGCTGTCAAGATGTTACAATTAAGTACTTGCGGGGAGGCATTAGATTGAATGGCATATTTTGAACAACCCTTGCGTAAGTTATTGGGCGTTTTAGCCCCAACTATTACTTATTTAAGTGAAAAAGGCAGTATTGATGTAAACAAATTGCCTCAAGAACATTTAGAGCCTATTAAGCAACTGGAAAGAATAGGCGTAGTACATAAACGTAACAATCGTCTTTATGAATTACAGAAAATTCGTTTGAAAAAATTGATGGACTCGATGGGCATCACTTCATTGAGTGCTATTGCTTTGGAAGCTGAAGCACTTCCTCAAACACCAGCTGAGACTATAGATACAGATGCTAGTCCAGTAATTGTAGCTGAACCAGAACCTATAACCGCACCTTTAAACGTAGTGCCAGAAACTATAATTGAAAATAAAGTGCTTGAAATACAAACAAATATAATTGCTGCTGAAGTTACAAATACTCCAGTAGCTAATAATATTGATACTGTTCATCACATTATTGGTGATCGTTCTAGTCTCAAATAATGTTCAGATATATCTAATTAGCATTCTGTGTTTATTACAATTAGCTTAATATTTTGATGGACATAGTCAGCAAATCTTTAAAAGCATTGGAATGGGAAAAGCTAAAAACATATCTTGCCCAAGAAGCATGTTCTGATTGGTCAACACAATTGTGTCTGCATATTCCTATCAATTGTGAGCTTAAGATTGTTGAAATTTTATTGGCTGAAACCCAAGAAGCTTTTAGTTTAATTTCAGAGGGCTTTGAATTAAGCCAAATTGGACTGCCTGAATTAAGACCAATAATAGAACGTCTCAAAACTGGGGCAAGTCTTTCAGCGAACGAATTCCATCTAATTTGCCATACGCTCTTATTAGGATCAAAAACAAAAACATTATTGAGCGATTTAGAAAACAATGAATTTCAACATCTTATAAAATATGCCAAACAAATTTCTCAATTATCGGATTTGGTAAAAAGCATAAATAATGTAATAGATAAGGATGCAAGCATTAAAGATAATGCTAGTACTTATCTATTAGATTTGAAACAAAAAGCAAAAAGAACAAATGCAAAAATTAAAGATCAATTGAACAAAATTATCAATTCATCAACTTTATCAAAAGCATTGCAAGAGCCACTTTACACACAACGAAATGGAAGGTATGTTCTACCAGTAAATTCTAGTATGACAAATGTAATTGAAGGCTTAGTGCATGATAGTTCGGCTTCTGGACTAACGGTATATATAGAGCCTTATGCTGTAGTGGAGTCGAGTAATAAAGCAAGACTAATAGAATCTCAAATTGAAGCTGAAATTGTTAGAATACTGACTGAATTAACAGAAGAAACAAAAAAATATACAGAAGCAATTGAAAATACTTATAAAATTTTGGTTGATATAGATTTTATTGCCGCCCGAGCGCGTTTAGCGAAAAAATATAACGGTATATGTCCTAAAATTACACTGTCTACAAAAACACATTTAAAACAAGCAAAACATCCATTGCTTATATTGCAACAGTTATATAAAGAAAATTTGATAGTTGGTAATGATATTTCTCTTGATGACAATTATCGTACTTTAGTAATTACTGGACCAAATACTGGTGGAAAAACAGTATTGATAAAAACTATTGGCTTAATGATATTAATGGCTCAAGCTGGATTGCTTATTCCAGTAGACAAAGGCTCAGTACTTAAGATTTATAAAAATATTTATGCTGATATTGGCGATGAACAATCATTAGAGCAAAGTTTGTCTACATTTTCTGCTCATATTACCAATATTGTTGATATTGTAAATAATGCTGACGCATATACTTTGGTTTTATTGGATGAAATAGGAGCTGGTACTGATCCTAAAGAAGGTATGGCGTTGGCCAAGTCGATTTTAGAATATCTCAATCAAATTCAAGCCCACACTATAGCTACAACGCATTTTGGTGAATTAAAAACATTGGCACATTCGGATAATGGTTTTGTCAATGCTAGTTTTGAATTTGATGAACAAACACTATCACCTACTTATAAACTTCATTTAGGATTAGCTGGTAAATCGCGTGCTTTTGAAATTGCAAAACGTATTGGTCTTAAAGACAATCTTATTGCAAAAGCTATTGAATTTTATAGCTTAGAAACTGATGATACTCAAAAAACAGCTGATTTATTGCAAGAACAATTAAGTCAAGCCAAAGAAAAAGAAATAATTTTAGAGGAAAAAATTAAAGAAGTTACAGACAAAGAACTACAAGCAGAGCGTCTTTTAAACGAAATTGACACAGAAAAAGAAAACATTCGTATTGCGTATGCTCAAAAAATTGAAAGTCAATTTCAACTAGCATCTCAAGAAATAAAAGAAATGATTGCTCAATTGCAAAAATCACCAGATATGAAAAAGGCACAAGAATCACAAAAGAAAGTTGATGGAATTTTTAAAGATCTTGGTTGGCATGAACAATCTAATTCTATGAAAACAGAAGATTTTGAAAATTTGCATGTAGGACAAAACGTGAAAGTGCTTTCATTAAATCAAATAGCCATAATCGAAGATTTGCCGGCTAAAAAAGACATAAGTAAGCAAAATATGGCATTAGTGCGTACTGGCAATATAAAAATAAAAGTACCAATATCTGATTTAAGGTCTATTTCTCAAAATAAACCAAATAAGCTTAAAAGCCATAAGAACATTAAATCAGGGACTATAAAAGAGACTAGTTTAAATGTTTTTGTTAGATCTTCTATTAATACTGTTGATTTAAGAGGGCAAACCGTCGACGATGCTTTAATTAATGTAGAACAGTTCATAGATGCTAAATACTATGAAAAAACAAGCCCAATTATGATAATCCATGGACATGGTACTGGTGCTGTAAGAGCAGCTGTGAGAAGCTATTTAAGCAATTCTGGTTATGAACTTAAATTCCGAGAAGGCGAAAGCTATGAAGGTGGCAATGGGGTAACAATTGTCGAGCTTGGATTTTAAAAATTCTAGAATGGGCATGAAATTTATGTTGGGACACTAGTTTTTTGTCTAAAACACATATATATTGCTGTCCAAACATAGCTGAACTTGGATAGATTTGGTCAGACGCCCCAAAAAGGTGGAATTGTACATATACCAAGTTAAGTTTTAATCTTAGGCTATATATAGCCCCCAAATATAGCACCAAGAAATTAAGCATTTAAAGGATTGAATAATATGCCAACGGAAGCATCGCCAGAAGAAGATAATAAAAAACCAGATGTTGCTGCTGAAACTCCTGATGAAAGTGCTGAGGCTCCTAGTGCTCTTGAAAGAGAAGCAGCAGAAGCATTATCTAGCCCACCAGAAAATGCAGAGACTTTTCCACTTGATAGAGCTATACGTTCTTTTAGTGCTTGGAATGATATTCAAAAATCAGCTAAAGAACAAATGAGTCAAGGAGATTTTACTAGCGCACTAACTACTTTTGGTAAAAGTGCTCAGTTTAGCGAACAATTATTATATGAACAAAAAGATGGCAAATATGTAAAAACTGCTTTTGCCTTAGCATTAGACAAAAAGATTGATCAATTAAAAGCTAATACTCCTGACGATCCTAATTTAGCTCAATTAATACAATTAAAACATAGTACAGCTGCTTCTCATGCTGGCATGGGTTTGGCTCATTTTGCCTTAGCTAGAAGTACAAGTGGTGAAGAACGCAATAATCATTTATTGCAAGGACTAGCCCAAAAAGAACAAGCAGAATCATTTTCACCAGAATTGAGACAAACAAAAACATTTGATCAAGTTAAAGATGAAGTAGCAGAAGCATTAGCTTTAAAAGAAAAACTACAAGTAGAACCAGCTGATGCTCCAGAAGCGCCTAAAGCGCCTGAAGAGCCAGCTAGCAAAGAAGGTTTTACAAAAGAAGATGTAAACGCTATTGTTGAATCTCATAGCGAACTTAATCCAAATCAAAAAGCACAATTATTAGCTTTAGAAATGGCATTCTCTAATGCTAGAGATGGAAATGGACAGGCAACACTACAACAATTTCAAGCTGCTTTAACAAGTATAAAAACAGATGCTGATCGAGATGCTGTCATGAAAGCTTTAGAGCATGATATGTTTGAATTTGATGAAATAGGTGGTGTCAAATTTGAATATAAAGGTAATAATTTATCTATAAATGTAAGAAATGAAAATTCTAACGATTCAATGAAGTTTAACGTAAAAACAGGACAAGTGATTAGTCGAACAAATGATCCAAATGTTGTTTTTGACAAAATTGGAGATGCTGTAATTGCTGCTGATGTTAGTCGTAAGGCAATTATTGCATCTTTGCAAAGAACATCAGAAAGTTTACAAGCAATGCGCGATCGTGTACAAGTAATGGAAGCGCAAGTAGAAGCCCAGAGGCAAGCACAAGCAAATACTGAAAAACAACCAGAAGCAGAAAATGCTAGTTTACCAGAAGGTATTTCACTAATAAATGATAAGCCTTTTTATCCAGGTACATGGATTGAAGATAAAGAAGGAGTGCGTCGCCCTCAAGGAGAAGCAGTACCACAAGAACTTCTTTTACATGGACAAACATTAGTTTTAGATGGGACTGTACAAACTAGTCTTCCAGAAAATCCTTTAAATAAAAATTCTGAAGCGATAGCATCTATTGGTGAAGGTCCTATTTCAAAAGAAACAGAATCTAAATTCGAAGCAGCAGTTATAGCTGCCGATAATTTAAATAAACTAGCAATAGCTAAAGCTATGGAAGAAATAATTAGTGCTAATCCTAATGTAATAGAACAATCACAAGCACTAGCAAAAATTCAACCAGCCATATTGCAAAGCGAAACTAATTTAAATGCAATAGAGGCAAAAATTCCTGGCAATCCTGAGGAAAAACAACGTATTTTAGATCATTTAAATGGCTTAAAAACTAATATTGCCAGTGCTAGTCAGCTAGATCAATTTATAAATGGTCAAACTGATCAATATAAAGCAGCTATTGAACAGCCACCGATAAAAGAATGGATGGCTGAATTTAGAAATTCTCTTGGTAATAGAGAAATTGCTCATAACATAATGGCAGAAAGTGGAGAAGCTATTAAATCTTTAAGTACATTGCAGCAATTATATAATTCTTCACGTGATATTAGAGCAACATTTCTTACTGCATTTAATAGATATGGTGTAAGTGATGAATCTCAACATAATGTTATTCGTAATTTATATGCTGATTTAGGAAAAATGGATAGAAGATATTTGCAAGATAAAGGTTTTGTAGAAGATGCTCTTAAATATGGTGTGGCATTTGTACAAGACGATAAAGGCGAATTAATTGACATAAAAATAGATGCAAGTAAAAAGCCAGAACAAAAAGCTCCTGCTGCCGTAGTTGATGCTCCTGAAGTTAAACCTGAGCCAGAAGCACCAGTAAATCCAGAAAAGCCAGCTGCCCCAGAAAGTCAAGCAAGAGAGGCTGAGTCGGATGCAACGCCTGTTGTAAAACCTGATAAAGTTGAAAAATTAGATGAAGCAAGTATGTCTTGTTTGCAAAGTTCACAAGCTGCTTATGTGCAAGCATTACAACACATTGCTGCTAAAAGACAAACTGATAAAAACGATAATGCAATTGCACCATTACCTGAAAATGTAAATAAATTATTTAAAGAATCAATAGAGGCTGCCTCAAAAATAACTGAGGCTGGTCTTGAAACTAGAGTATTAGAATTAAATCAATTGTTTAACACTGACACTAAATTAGCAGATGGTAGTGTATTACGTGCTGTAACTGATGCTGATAAAGACACGTACCATGGCTTATTAACTAAATTACAAGAAAAGCAAAATAATCTGGCTACCATACAACTTGATGATGCAGATAAATTGCAATATAAAGCATTTATAGATGGTCTTTCAGATGAGGCAAAACAAAATGTTGCTGGTAGCATTTTTGCTGCTTTAGAGTCTGAATATTTATCTACTGATGCAAATGATGTAAATCAAGAAGTTATACGTACAAATCTATCTGCTCAAATACAATCTTTGTCCGATAAATATCCACAAATGAAAGAATATTTGGCACAAAGAAGTGCATTGCAGGAATTTAGAGCAACAGATGTTGGTAGAAAAATTACTTATTATGAAAGTGAAATGCAAAGGGTTCAAGAATTAGCTCATGCTAAAGCAATAACAAGTGGCCTTTATGCATTAGCTCTTACGCAATCAAATGACCCGGCAAGTATTAGTAAAGCTAAAGATTATTTTAGAGAAGCCTTAACTGATGGTGAGGCTGCTCTTTTAGTATCGCAATTAACAGGTATCGATATTGCCGCTGAATCACAAAAATCGGGAATAAGTGAAAAAGAATTGCAAGTATTGCGTGTACCAGGCATGGCAGATGCTTTTCGCGCCAAAGATATTTTAAATGACGCTTCTATTGCCGATCCTAATGAACGTTTAAAGCGTGCACAAGCATATATTGATAGTGCTTTAGCTAAAAGTGATATAAATGAAGACGGAATAAAATTATTTGGACAAGAAGCAGAATTAAATAAACTAATTGCAAATAAATCTCCTCAAGAAATTGCAATTTCTCCAGAGGCTAGTGAAGCACAACAAAAATTAGAAGCAATTGGCACAATAAGAACAGTGCAAGGACTTGTACGGGCTGAATTGGCCACTAATTTAAATAATTTTGGTCTTGATAATAAAAATGAAAATGCAATTGCTCAAGCAAAAAGTGCAATTCAAGATGCATTAAAATATAATTCTAGTGAAGAACTTTTAGTTGGAATAGATGTAAAAATAGATAAAAAAGAAAAAATTGATTTATCAACGGCAGCAGCTGCTGGTTTTCTCAATAATGCAAAACTATTAATAGAATCAAAATTTGGAAGCAGTGGTGGTGATCCAATTAGTGCTGCTGTACCGGTTGTATCAATGTTATTTAAACGAGAAGAACGTCAAAAAATTATTGATGTTGCTGGACAACAAATTGCAGCAGCTGCCTTAATTGATGATCAATATAGAAATGCTGTTGTACAACGAGCTTCTGCTGATGCTAGAGAATCATTATCAAGATTAGGGACTAATTTGACATCTGTTGGTCTAGGACATTTATCAGCAAAAGGACTGGGGGCTTTAGCACAAAATTTACCTGGCAGATGGAAACCAGTTGGTATGCTTGCATCTAAAATATTAGGGTATGGCGGTGGTGGATATGCCTCCATGGAAGCATTAGATTATGGCTCACAACAATTACTTGGTACTCGTGATCATAGCTTTGGTGAAAATGTATCTGGGTTAGGACTTACATATGCATCAATTTATTTAACTAAGGGCATGCATGAGGCAAGAATGGCAAGATTACAACCACAATTAGCAGCTGTGCCTAGTGAATTAGCTTTAGGTAGCCGTTTTCAATATCTAAATCCTTTAAATTTAAGAGGTGGACTTGGTGGTGGCTATGCTAATGCATTAAGCTTAAGACAATTATCAGCTCGCCAAGCCTGGGGAAATTTTGGTCATCGCTTTTCTTTAGGGGCTGTTGGTGCTGGTGTATATAAAACACAAGAAATTGTGCCTTATGTAAGCACCAATCCACAAACAGGTGAATTATATACATTTTCTGACATGCCAAATGCTGGTATTCAGTTAACAAAAGAATCTGCTTTTGGTGGCGCAGCTACAGCATTACTTGTTCCTTCACTTAAAATGATCCCTGGTAGTGGATATATTGCCGATCGTTTTTCAAAAGTAATAGATAAAATTGCAGGACAAAGTACTGCTCCAGTTTGGCAAGCAGGATCATCGGCAACAGCACCTGTTGTAGCTGAAACTGCTGCAGCAAACCCAGCTGTAAGTAGTGGATTAGGTAGAGTTTTAAAAGCACCTCTTAATTGGGCTAATGATACTGTAGTTAAACCAGCATTAAATTATGCCTATGCACATGCTTATGCTCCAGTACAGCCATATGTAAATCATGCTGGTAATTGGGCTGCTTATATAGGTAATAAGGCACAAATTCCAGGCTTAGTAAATGAAATAGGTAGCACTGCTCCACCTTTAATTCGTCCAATAGTCGATACAGTAGACGATAATACGCGAGCTAATGTCTGGCAAGAAGCTAATGAAGCAGCACAAAGACAAATAGATGAAGTAGAAGCAAAAAGGCGTGCTGAAGCCGAAAAGTAAAAAATAGCTTGTTTTTGCCAATTTTAGTTAGAAAATGTCCAAATTAAGCCATTTACGGGTAGATTAAATTAGGCTCCTGGTGATTTTATCTATCTTAGGTATCCCAAAATGGTTGATAGACCAGATTCTAATAAAAATACAGAAACAAGAGAAGAGTCTCAGGCAGAATCTTCAGAAGAATCTAGCATTGCAGTGGAAACAAATGACAGCGATGTTAGTAATTCTTCTGATTTGTCTTTTGAAGCGCAAGAGCTATTTAACCTGCCTGCTTTCAATATGGATAATTCTATTGCCAAAAATGACAAAGTAAACGAATTATTTCCAACTTTAGCAATAGATATACCAAGCACTGATAAATTACAAAAAGATGAATTGAGAAAAATTGATTTAGGTGTACTTGGACGTAAAATAGACGAACAACAAACAGAATTAACAAGTTTAATTGAAATAAAACCAGATGGAACATATGGAGTTAAGCCAGATGATAAAACGCAAAATGGTGGCGTAAGCAATGCTCAAAGAGTAAAACAATTAATAGATGCTATGGATACAAATACTGATTTAGTAGTTAAAGCTGCTCGCGTACAATCAGAAGATGCTCGCAATGAAGTATTGAATTTACAACCAAAATTAGAAGCTTTAAGTAAGCCTTTGTATGAAAAAGGATTGATTACTAAAGCAATGCCTAGTATTGCTGATATAGATAAAGCTATAGAACAAGTAGCAACATATACAAATCCAGCTGAGCGTGATCAATTGAAAGAACAATTGACACAAGTAAGGGGCTTAATGGATGAAAAAGCAGAATTATTATTACGTTATCACCAAGTTGGGCCAGCAGAAGCTGAACGTACAGATTTTTTAGTAAGAATGGGACGTATAGATGCAGCAAAACAATTAATTGATGGATCAAGTCATAAAGATTTCCATACATATTTAGCTACCGAGCAAAAAATAAATGCTGGTATTAGTCATGATATAAAAGCTATTCGTGGCACAGACAATGCAATACTTCGTCGTGATGCTGCTGAAAAACTTGTTTTAGCAAATGATGCTCCCGGTGCTGAAGCTGAGTATAAACGAGCTTTAGAGCTAAGTAATAGCCAATATAACGAACAGAACAAAAAAATTGCCGATATTGAAGCCGAACAAGCAAAGCTTACCACAGAATTTGATTTAGGCAAAACATTTGAATTGGAACAGCAAAAACAATTAGCCATGGTTTTAAAAGATGATCGTGGTGAAGTTATGCTTTCATATGCTCAATTTTTAATTAAAGAAGGACGCAATGTAGAAGCTAGTAATTTATTGCTTGATGTTGCTACTGAACATCCAACGGTAGCAGCAAGGATAGGTCAAGAAACATTTGATAGTTTAATTACTCAATCATCTACAACCAAAAGACTGGTTGATATGGAAATTCAGGCAAGAGCATCTATTGATAAATATACAGAATTAACTATGCAAGCTCAAAAAGAAGACAATCCTGATAAATGGACAGAGGCGGTAGCAGAACTTGAAAAAATAACTAAATCTCCGAGTGCGCTTGATATAAAAGCAGCAAATGAAATGTTAGCTGTATATGAAAAACAAATTGCCGAGGAAAAACAAAAACCAATAGGTGAACAAAATAATGAAATTATTGCTGCCTTAGAACAAGACAAAACACATTTAGAAGGTGTTATGGGCAATAATAAGCGATTTCAATCTTATGCAAAATTTGAATTAGCTAGAATTTCAGTTATGACTGATAATGTAGCAAATGCTGACCAATTGCTAAATGAAATTGCTGCAAGTGATCCTAATTTTGAACATGATATGACTCAAAATAATCCAGACATGGCAAAACAATTTTCATTAATACATGATTCTGTAGCAGCATATAAAGAAGACATAAGAGAAAAACCTTGGTATGAAGATGCTTGGCATTATACAAAAAAAGCTGGTAGTGCTGTGGCATATGCCGCTAGTGCTAGTTGGCAATTCATCAAAGAAAATTTAGGCATGGTAGTAGCTACAGCAGCTGGTATAGTTGTAGGCACTGTTGTAGCCGGTCTTACATGTTGGAGTGGACCAGGAGCTGTTATTGCTGGTGCTGCCGCCGGTATGGCTGCTGGCGCTCTTGTTGGTGGCATATTAGGAACAGGTACAGATTATGCTATGGGTAAAGATGTTACTTGGGGTAGTGCTGGTCAAAGAATGTTAGATGGTGGCACGGGCGCCTTAGGTGGTTATATATTTAAAGGAGCGCAAGTAGGGCGTGCTGCTTATGTAGCAAGAAGTTTACCGCAAGCTCTTAAACCTTATGCATTAGCAGGTTTTGGTTCATCAAGTTTACGCCGGACAACGGATGCAATCATTGATACAGCAAGTGGAGCTAATGATGATAAAACCGCCAGTGAAATAGTTGTAGGCACGCTTGGCAACATAGCACAAGATACAGCATTTAGCACAATGTTAGGTGGTATGAGATTTGGTGGTTATAGTGGTTGGGGTACAGCATCTGTATTATCACTAACTAAAAATGCTGCTCACGAATATTTTACCTCTGATAAACCACAAAATTTAAGTGAATTTAGTACAAAAGTTGCTTATCAGTCATTTGTAGGTGATGTTTTAGGTGGTTATACAACTAGTTTATTGTTGGGTCGAGGACAAGCAGGATTTGCCTGGGCTACAAATATTGCACCAGCAACGGAAGGTGGGCTAGGAAGACTTTATGATGAAGTCTCAGCTACTGACAAGGACAAATTATAAGCAACTGTTGTAAACTAACTTAGTTTCATTATTACTATATTGTCGTGCCAGAAATTTCTGTAATTATTCCAGCATACAACGAAGAAAGGCGATTGCCGAGTACACTTAATTCGGTGTATGAATTTTTAACTAAGTACGAAAAAGATTTTGAAATTCTCGTTGTTGATGATGGCAGCATTGACCATACAGTAGATATTGTTGAAGAGTTTAGTAAAAACCATAATAACATTAGGTTATTGTCTTATTTACCTAATAAAGGAAAAGGATATGCTGTTAAGCATGGCATATTAGCTGCTAAAGGGGATGTATTATTGATTAATGATGCTGATGGTAGTTCTCCAATTGAAGAATTAGTACGTCTTACAGCAGCAATTGATAATAGCGCAGATGTAGCTATTGGTTCTCGAGCAAAACCTGATGACAGTCGAGTAGTAAAAGCATTAGCTTATCGCAAACTTATTGGTAATACATTCAATTTAATTGTGCAAAGCTTGCTTTTACCTGGAATATACGATACACAATGTGGTTTTAAAATGTTTAAGCGCAATGTTGCCCGTGATATATTTTCAGTTGCACATTTAGATGGTTTTGGCTTTGATGTAGAAGTACTGTATATAGCGAGAATTAGAAATTATAAAATTGTTGAAATTCCCATAAATTGGACAAATGTAGAAGGATCAAAAGTCAATTTATTTTTTGATTCACCTAAAATGTTCATTGATGTTTTAAATGTTGTTGTATCAAAATGGTTAGGAAAATACAAAAGTGAACGTGGAACAAACAAATAAAATTAATAGTCCATTACCAAGTGTTGCTGATATTATTTTTATTGCCATAATTTATTTAGCCATTTTTAAATTGCCAAATTTTATGTTCGCTGATGGTTCTACTGGCTGGCATCTTGTCACTGGTCATTATATTCTTGATAATTTTTCCATTCCACATACAGATATAATTTCATATACATTCCCAAATAAAGAATGGGTAGCTTATGAATGGTTATTTGATGTCATTGCTGCGGCGTTAGATAAGATTGGTGGTTTGAAATTATTAGCTGTAGCATCAGTATGTTTTATTGCTACATTATTTTTAAATTTATACGAAGATTGTCGTAAAACCAGCTGTCATTTTATTTTTGTGCTTGTTTTAACTATTATGGGCTCATTAATATCAGCTGTCCATTGGTTAGCTCGTCCGCATTTGTTTACATTCTGGGGCGTTTATATATTTTCTAAATTATTGAGCAAATTTGATCAAGGACTTATATCTAATAAAAAATTGTTGTTATTTTTATCTTTGACAATGATCATTTGGGTTAATACCCATCCAGCATTTTTGCTTGGATTTGCCATTATATTGATTTATTTGATAACAGCATTATTTAATTGGGCAATAAATTCAGATATAAATATCAAAGCATTATATAAAGAAAAAGCAAAAAAACTTTCATTGGCTTTTGTTTGTGTATTTTCTGCTTCTTTTCTAAATCCTTATTTTTATAAATTGTATTCATATATATTTCAGTATTTTCAACAAAAGACTGTTTTAGAACAGACAGATGAATACATGTCACCTGTTTTTCATGGAGCATTACAACCTACATGCTTAGAGTTGTTATTTTTTGCCCTTTTAATAGGTTTATTAGCCTCAACAAAAAGACCTTCTTTAGGACAATTTTTGACAGTTGCTGCTTTTGCCCATTTAGCATTAGCAAGTGTACGCAATACAGCTTGTTTTGTTATTGTTTCTTTGCCAGTTATATGTGCGTTATTAGCTCATATAAACTTCAAAAGTTTATTTAATATAGACAATGAACACATGGCTAATTGGTTTAAGCCAATAAATAAATGGTGGCATCATATTGGTAGTTTATTCGATAAAATAGAATCACAATGTAATATGCATATATTGCCAATTGTACTTACTATTGTTTTAGTTATTTCTTGTTTTAATGATGGCAAATTATTTGGTGTGCCTATAGTAAGCTCAGGATTTGATCCAAAAAATAAACCAACTGTTACATTGGATTATGTGAAAGATCATAAATTAGCAGCCGAACATGGTTTTACATATGATAATTGGGGTGGATATATTCGTTATAAAACTGGTATGAAAGTATTTATTGACGATAGAGCTGATTTTTATGGACAAAAGTTTTATTTAGACTATGCATCCCCCGCTACATTACAGCCAGGTTGGCAAAAAGTTTTAGATAATTACAAAATAGATTGGATATTATTCCCTAATAATAGTACTTTAGCTTTTCGCTTAAAAGAAGAACCAAATTGGAAATTAGTAGCTCAAGATCAAGCATCAATGTTATTTGAGCGCATAAAATAATAAACTAATACATCCGGATAATTGGTATCGTGGTAGACAGTAATAGATCCTCACATAGGTAAAGTTCAAGTCAACAGCATAGTTTCCCACATGAACAGTCTCATAAACTTTTTATTGGAGCAGAGTGGTAGGTATGCCGACAAGAATATCGGATATCGATATCCGATATTTAGAACGAGTATCCTACTAGCCTGTCTAAGTCGGTGTTCGAACATCGAACACCTGACACCAGATACTAGATGCCGGACAGCAGACACGCCTGGCATGATGTTGCGAGTAGTAAACACAAACAAGCTTTCCGACATTCTCGATATTTCTCAAAGTTTTACCGTGAAAGATCCACTAGAAATAAGTGGTGAGAAGAATAAGAGTGACATCGGCTGAATGTGCACTGTAATTTAAAAGATCACGTGTAGTAAATATCTCGTCTCATTTGCAAGAAGCAACAAATCTTTTGATGAATGAAGTAGTGGACATTATAAAGTTCAAAAAATGGCAATAAAATTAAAAGAATTAATCAACTAGCCTGGACTATCCTATTTGGTGCCTTGAAAAAGGTCAGAAAAATTGCAATTTTTCTGACCTTTTTCCTTGTATTTGTAATTTAAGGTTTGATGGCTTGTCGTTGTTACATCGTCGTATTGCCTTGTCAGAATTTTGTTTATTTTTCTGACCTTTTTTGAGGTCAACCGCATGGTTGTGGCAGGAAGTATTTAGGCTAAAGTATTTTGACCAGCATCTTTACAACGGTAGCATATCTCGACATAAATCCATTCTGCATTTAATCATTTAATAAAGGTAGAACTAAAATGCCCAGGCTAAGAAAATCAGCAAGATTTATTCTGATACTATATACGGTGCCCAAAAACCACAAAAAAAATACACCTGTCACGACACGCCCTTCAGTAAATATTTACTCACATAGAGCATTTACATAAATATCAGAAATACTGGCCACAAAACTGTGTTTGGTTTTCCTCTTGCCATATGATTAAGAGCAAGAAGATTGTAGTTTAAACAGGTTTGTTAATGGGGCACTTGCCAAAGTATGGCACTTAGTGCTATACTTGTCTTGAGCTTCATAAGTATTCTACATGCGCATATTTCAAAATCAGTGGTTCGATAAATGGGCTTCCAAAGGAGGGCTATCTGATGAGTCCCTAATTAAAGCAGTCCAAGAAATCGAAAAGGGCTTAATAGATGCTTCTTTAGGTGGGCATGTTTATAAAATGCGAGTGGGCTTACATGGACGAGGTAAACGAGGCGGTGCAAGAACACTTTTAGCTTATCAAAAAGGAAACAAAGCATTTTTCATTTATGGCTTTGTCAAAAACACAAAGGACAATATTACAAAAAAAGAATTGGAAGCATTGAAACTTTACGCCAATACACTATTCATTTACTAAGAGTGAATTAGTAAATGCTATAAAGGCAAAAGAGTTAAAAGAGGTGATACAAGATGACTGACAAATTACTCAAAGTAATACATGACTCTGCAAAAGGCTTGCGCAAAGCTGGCGTAATTGATGTACAAACTATGCGCAAATTTGATGCAGCATGCTTACCTCCTATCAAAACTTATACTCCAAAAGAAATTAAATCGATGAGGCAAAACTACCACGTTAGCCAAGCGGTGTTTGCTGCTTATTTGAACACAACCCCTTCTACTATTCAAAAATGGGAACGTGGGGACAAACAGCCAAATGGATCATCGCTGAAACTTTTAAATTTAGTTGAACGCAAGGGTTTAGAGGTATTAGTCTAGGCACGAAACCTAACCGTAAGTTGTCCTAGCTAAGACTTGAATATATTTGTTGCCAGCAAACAAGATTAGTCTATCCTCATCCCAATCCCAGTTGCTGATGTATGCCTGCTTGCCAAAAAATGCCATCCTTTTCAATTTCTTCTTCCTAATGGACTTTTGTTTTATGTGCCACCATATCATAAAGTGAAATATCTAAATATTCTGGATACGGCTTATTTAGCAATTTATAGACATTTTGTAAGCGCAGACGAAATTGCTCGTCAAATATATCGTCATGATGAGAATTATTAGGCTCACCAAACCACCAAAACCAGTCACTACCTTCGGCAGCATAAATTTCTTCCCAAGCTTGTGCTTTGACTTGAGAATAATTATTGTTAGATAGTTCTTGAACTAAAAATTCTCTAGTTTGTGAAAGTAAGTCCCAGGCTTTATTTTTTACCGGGTCCCCAATCCAAATATGATAATCAGCACTTATCCATGAACCACTATGGATTTGATGAAGTTGAGCTTGAGCAGGTTGTCTTTCTAAATAATCACTAACGGTACATATTTTCAATGTATTATCTTCTGATATTCGTTTATAAAGCTCTCTTAAAAATAAATTGCCATCTTGCTCATATGTTTCCCAACAATTTTCACCGTCTAAGGCAATTACTATTACACCTTCACGTTCCCAATTAAATAATTTTTGTTGAATATGTTTTAAACGCATATAAAGAGCAGAAGCTGCTTCGTGGTGTTGACGTCCACCAAATGAAAATCCAATTTCATTGCTGGTCACAACTTCGCGAAATACTATATTTATTTTTTCATTGCCAATATTCAATAAATACGGCTGACAAAGTACTTCTGGGTTTTGCAAATTACCATGTTCATCGCGAAATATATTAAGCCCAGTTGTTTTTGTAAGTAATGCTTCATCAAGCACTACCCAATTAATACCTTCTTTAGCAATTAGTTCTAATGCTGCTGGACTAACTGCTAATTCAGAAGGCCACATTCCTTTTGCTTTAATGCCAAATAACTTTTCATATAAAGATAAACCTTTAGCTAATTGTACTTGTGCGTCTTCCTTATGAAAATACAAGCGTTCTGGTAATGATGTATATGGATTTGGATAACGAGCAATATTGCTATCAATAAGCAAAGGTAGTATAGGATGATAATAAGGACTGGTAATTACTTCTACTTGCCCAGATTTAATAAGGCGTTTGTATACAGGTATAGTTTCACGAATAATTTGACGTTGAATTTCAATTATAGTTTGACGAGTAGATAAAGAAAAATTCTTTCCTTCTTTAATTATCTTTTGTAATTCTGGTTTTTTATTTACCCAATAAGGATCAAACCAAGCAAGGTTAAACCAAGTAGCCATATCAGCAAATTCTTGATTGGTAAATTCATGAACCATGGAGGCAATATTATGTCCATGTTTATGTAAATTTTCACGCTTCATATAAAGTGTATAATAAGGAATATGGGCTTTGATTTGTCTTTCTAAATTAGCATGAAAAGATTCAGACAAAATATTGATCTTATCTTCATCCGTATAAGCATTTATGTCTTTAGTTGTAAGTAATAATTGTTGGTCTTGAGCATTATGATGTCCATAATCTTCCAGCTGTTCAAGCAATGATGGAACTAAATTATATGTTTGATGTACTTTGGGAAAATCTTCCAACAAAAGTGGCATATCAACATAATCTTTGATGCCATGCAAGCGTACCCAAGGCATCAAATACATGCCAGAAAGCCTATCTTTATAAAGTGGCTGATGCATATGCCAAATAAAACAAACAGATAATGTTTTACTCAAACTGCACTCCCTTTTAATTGTATTGCACTAAGTATTTGTTCGTGAATTAAAGTATTAGAAGCTAATATATGCCCTTTATTCATATCTAAAGGACCGCCTTCAAGGTTTGTGATTTTGCCACCAGCTTCTTCGATAATTAACGAACCAGCAGCTATATCCCAGGGAGCTAATTTTATTTCCCAATAACCATCTAAGCGCCCAGAGGCGACAAAACATAAATCAAGGGCAGCCGATCCATCACGACGCACACCATGACATAGATCAGTAAGAGTAGAAAACTGAATCATATTATTGCCTAAAATATTTTTTGTATCAGGAGGAAAACCAGTAGCAAGAAGACTTTTTTCTATGCTATTGGTAGATGAAACATGTATTGGCTTATCATTTAAAAAAGCACCTTTGCCTAGCTCAGCCCAAAATAATTCATTAGAAAATGGGTTAAATACTACTGCAAATACCATTTGCCCATTTTCTTCTATACCAATGGATACAGAAAAAAATGGATATGAATGTGTATAGTTTGTTGTTCCATCCAAAGGATCGATAAGCCAACGCCGCTTCGTATTACCTGTTTTAGCACCTGATTCTTCAGCTAAAATTTGATCATCCGGGAAATTATCCTTGATAAGCTCAATTATTTTAGCCTCAGAGGCTTTGTCTACGTTGGTAACAATGTTGAAAGCACTTTTATAGTCAATATTTTTGATGTTTCCAAGATGTGCCATTTGAATGGCTCCAGCTTCTTTAGCTGCTTGGAGGGCTATTTGTTTGACCTTTTCCATATTATTTATCCTATTTACTAGGCTTACACTCGTTTAAATCTTAGTATTTCTAAAGATCATGTTGACGCAAGCTTAGTTTATTGAGTACTGTTAACTAGTGGGCTTGCACAGCTTCAGCCTCGCACTAATTTTAGCATTTTACTATGAAAGAAAAGTCTTATAGCGTCAATTTGCCTCAAACAAGCTTTCCTATGAAAGCCAATAGTGCTGTTCGGGAAGTTGAGATTCAAAAATTTTGGTTAGATAATAAAATATACGAAAAAAATATTGAAAATCGTAAAAACAATGAAAAATTTGTTTTGCACGATGGACCGCCGTATTTAAGTTCAAGCAAAATTCATATTGGCACGGCTCTCAATAAAATTTTAAAAGATATAGTGACTAAATACAAAGCACAAAAAGGTTTTTATTCACCTTATGTGCCTGGTTATGATAGTCATGGTTTGCCAATTGAAAATGCTGTTTTAAAAGATGTGAAAGGTGGCAGGAGCGCATTGACACCAGTTGAATTGCGTAAGCGCTGCCGTGAATTTGGACTTAATAATTTAAAAGGACAAGAAGCTAATTTTAGGCGCTTAGGAGTATGGGGAGATTGGGATCATCCTTACATTACACTTGACCCTAAATTTGAGGCAGAACAAATTCGTGTATTTGGCAAAATGGCTACAAAAGGATATTTGTATAAAGGCTTAAAGCCCGTTTCTTGGTGTCCTACTTGCGAAACGGCTTTAGCTGAAGCTGAAGTTGAATATGCAGATCATACATCTGATGCTATTTTTGTAAAATTTGAAGTTAAAGAAAGTTCAAAAGAAAAATTACCGAAAGCAGTAATTAGATCAAATGCAAAGGTATCATTTGTTATTTGGACCACTACTCCATGGACATTGCCTGCTAATTTAGGCATTGCTGTAAATGCAGAGTTTGAATATTTATTTTTACAAACCAAAAACCATGATGTAATAATAATTGCCAAACTTTTGTTAGAAAGCTTTTTAAAAGCCACAGAAATTGAAAAAGAAAGTGTTCAAGTTCTGGCAACCGTTAAAGGTAGTGATTTAGAATTTGTCGAATGTGAGCATCCATTTGCCAATCGCATGAGTTTAGTTGTGCTTGGTGATCATGTAACGGCTGAAGCTGGTACTGGTTGTGTGCATACAGCACCAGGGCATGGTCCAGAAGATTTTATATTAGGAAAACAATATAAATTAGGTATTTTATCTCCTGTTGATAGCAAAGGCATGTTTACAGACGAGGCAGGACAATTTAAAGGGCTAAGATATGATAAGGCGAATCAAAGCATTATTGATTGTCTTTTAGCATCTAATAGCTTGATTAAGCATACAAAACTAACTCATAGTTATCAACATTGTTGGCGTTGCCGCAAACCACTTATATTTAGAGCAACTGAACAATGGTTTGCTTCTGTTGATGGATTTCGCAATGATGCTTTAAAGGCAATTGATACAGTTAAGTGGATTCCAGCTTCTGGTCGCAATCGTATTTATACAATGGTAGAAAACAGATCTGATTGGTGTATAAGTAGGCAAAGAGCTTGGGGTGTTCCTATTCCTGTTTTTTACTGTGTAAATCAAGACTGTAAAAAACCAATTATGACTTCTGAGTCTATAAATAAAGTGGCTGATATATTTGAAAAAGAAGGATCAGATACATGGTGGGAAAAAGCACCAGAATATTTTTTAGGAGATTCTTTTCAATGTCCTCATTGTCAGGGCAAAAAATTTGAACGTGAAGTTGACATTATGGATGTTTGGTTTGATTCAGGGGTAACACATGCCTCTGTATTAGACAAACGTATAGAATTACGCGGGACACCGTGCGAATTATATTTAGAAGGCAGCGATCAACACCGTGGCTGGTTCCAATCATCTCTTTTAACTAGTATAGCCATAAATAATAAGCCGCCCTACAAAACTGTTCTTACTCATGGATTTGTTGTAGATGAATCAGGACATAAAATGTCCAAATCACTAGGTAATGTGGTTGATCCAGATGAAGTAATAAAACAATATGGTGCTGATGTATTAAGGCTTTGGGTAGCATCCGTAAATTATACTGATGATATTCCAATTGGCAAAAACATGCTAGCCCAGCTGGCTGAAGTATATAGAAAATTGCGCAATACGGCTAGATATTTATTGGGTAATCTATTTGACTTTGATCCAAAACAACACAAAGTAGAATATGCTAAATTGCCCCCTCTAGAAAAATATATATTACATCGATTGCAAGAAGTAATAGAAGATGTAATAAAAGACTTTGATAATTTTGAGTTTTTTAAATATTATCAAGTATTACAAAATTTTTGTGTTGTAGATTTATCAAGTTTTTATTTTGACATAGCTAAAGATCGTCTTTATACAGCAGCTCAAAATAGTGAAGCTAGAAGAGCAGTACAAACCATATTGTATGAAATTTTACAAGTAATAGTTAGACTACTAGTGCCTGTCACACCTCATTTAGCAGAAGATATTTGGCAAAATATGTCAGATAGTATGAAAGGTAATGAGATAAGTGTCTTGTTGACAGACTTTCCAAAAGTAAATGAAAAATATATAGATGCAAGCCAAAATGAATTTTGGAAACAAATGATACAAATGCGCTATGTAGTAAATAAAGCATTAGAACTTGCACGTGCATCAGCTAAAATAGGCAGCTCACTACAAGCAAAAACAACAGTCATTGCTAAAAATAATGATTTTGTTTCAAAAGTAATGAACAATCATATAGATTTACCAAGTTTTTTCATTACATCTCAAGCTGAATTGAGCACTAATAATAGTGATAGTTTTAGCTTAGACAATAAATTAGCAGAGGCACAAGAAGAAGGAATATCAGCTTATGTATTTCCAGCTAATGGTAATAAATGTGCTCGTTGCTGGAAATATACACAAGATGTAGGCAAAAATATTTCATATAATGATTTGTGTAACACTTGTGCTGAAGCCGTTGCTAGCCTTGTTTCTTAGAGGCTGCCATTTGTTTAAAGCGTATTGTTTCGGCTATCACTATAGTAATTATTGTAGCCACAATCATTAATGTGCTCAAGGCATTAATTTCTGGACTTACACCAAATTTTACTGATCCATAAATCCACAATGGTAATGTGGTTGCACCCACTCCAGCTGTAAATTGCGTAATAACAAAATCATCAAGTGATAGAACAAAAGCTAATAAACAGCCAGCAAAAATACCAGGAGCCAATAATGGTAATGTCACTTTAAAGAACGCTGTTATTGGTGTAGCACCTAAATCTTGTGCAGCTTCTTCTAGCTTTTGATCAAGTCCTTCTAAGCGTCCCATTACCACAAGCGTTATATAGGCTACACAAAATACAATATGTGAAACTATAATTGTCGCTAAACTCAAGCTAAGCCCAATTGCGATGAATAAAGTTAGAGCAGCTACTGCCATAGCAATTTCTGGAATTATAATTGGTAATAATAATAGTCCACGATAAAATGTCGAATAGCGAAGGCGAAATCTTGATAGTCCAAGAGCCGCTAATGTCCCCATAACAGCCGATACTGATACTGCAATTGTTGCTACCAAAATGCTATTAAAAAATGCATTTAACAATGCTTCATTCTGAAATAATTGTTTGTACCATTTTAAAGTAAATCCTGTCCAAGAAACAGCCAATCTTGATTCGTTAAAACTAAAAGCTATCAATATAATAATTGGCAAATATAAAAATATATAAACAGAAATGGCAAAAGCACTAAGTAAATTGGATTTTTTCATTTGATATTTGCTCTTAAGTTATGCAAGTGCATTTGCATTTCTTTCTGAGGCATCATGTCTCCTCTTTGAGCGGCAATACTAATCCCTTTTTCATAAATATTAGCTGCTTCATTTATATCATTGATTTTTTCTAGAGCTTTGCCCAAGGCTAAATAAGCGACCGTATGATTGGGACGAATTGATATAGCCTTTTTTAAATATGGTATGGCTTCACTATATTGTTCTAAATCAACATAAGCAGTACCTAGCCCTGAATTAGCTATTAAGTCTTCTGTATCAATAGCAAGGACTTGTTTAAACATTGATATTCTATCTTCGGTTTCTTTTATCTTTCTTTCTTTGTCTTCTTTTTCTTTTATATCTTTGCTAGCTTGCTTAGCTAATTCTTCCATGCGCAAACTCATTGCCTTTGCTTTTTCTTCTTCAGCAGCTTCTTTATTACCTTTTTGCATATAAAAAACTGATAAATTACTGTGCGCCATAATAGAATTTGGATTTAATTCTTCTAGCTTTTTCATTAGCTCAATAGCTTCATCAAGCTTATCTTGTTTGGATAAAATTACACCTAAAGCTTCGTAGGCATCATGAAGATTAGGATTTAAGGCTATAGCTTTACGTAATAATTCAATTGCTGTATTTTCATCTCCGATCGCAAATTCAGCTAAACCTTGATCATAATAATTAATTGCCTGCTTACTTTCACTTTCTATTTTATAAAATGGTAATTCAACACTTACAATCACATAATTATTTCCATCGATAGAGACAGTATATTCTTTATCCGGCACTCTATATTGTTTGCTTAATAAAGCAAAAGCAATATGTTTTTTTAGGGTTGGTGAATAATGATTAGTTTTAATTAGGCCAATTTCTTCATTTTCTCTATTGTCCAAATATATTTTGGTATTCAGTAAAAATTCTTTTGCATTCGCTTCTTTGTCTTGAAACATTAACCCAACAATTGCTTTTGCTGGCGCTCCGAATGATTTGATTCTAGCTAATACTTCTTGTCCTAAAAAACAACCTTTTGTATAACTAGCATAAGTTTGTTCTAGTCCGGTTTCTGGAAGTAAATTATCACTAGTAATATCTTTACCAAAATAAAGTATGCCTGCCTCTAATCTCAGAATATCTAATGTCTCTTGAGAAAGCTCTGTTAAGCCGTTTTGGGAAGCTAAATTTTTTAATTCGTTTTCAAATTTATTGGAATTTGTTTTTTCAACAAAAAATAAATAACCAATTTCACCAGTTATTGATTTGTTGACCATAATTATTGGTAAATTAAATATTTTACTTTCAATAATATTTAAAGGTGTGGATAGCGATGTAGGATCGTGAGCAACATATTTAAGTATCAAATTGCTTGTTGGTCCATTAATAACATAAGCAGATTGGTATTTATATGAATCAATAAATTCAACTTTGTCATTGAATTTATAGGCTTCCAGCTCAGTAATTATTTTTTCTTTTTGATTATTATCCGCGATAATTAAATAATCAGCATTTATTTTGTGAATAGAAAATATTGCTTGTACATGAGCTTTTCGATCTAAAAGCGAAGATAATTGACCAGAATTATTTGTTAGAGCTTGAATATCATTACTTGTGCGTGCTTGTAAAAAGCGCTCAGCATCAGGACCTTTGACAATAATAATGGACAGACTAGAAAGACGGGCATATCCTCCCGTCTTTCTTAAGCTTAATACTTCATTTTCAATTGTAGAGAGCATTTACACGATTACATCGAAAAAGATTGTCCACAACCACAAGTGCTTTTAGCTTGGGGATTTTTAATTGTAAAACCTTTTCCTTGTAAGCCGCCATCAAAATGCAACACTGTACCTTTTAAATAAATTGCACTTTTAGGGTCAATAAAAACTTTAATATCGCTAGCTTCTATAACATGATCATTTTCTTGAGCATTATCAAAGCTTAGCCCATAAGACATTCCGGAACAGCCTCCGCCTTGAATGGACATTCTTAAGCCAGTTTTGCCAGGTTCATTGGCAAGTAACTTCTTAATCTCAGTTACAGCTTCCTCTGTAATGCCAACTAAAGGAGTGGTGGATGTATTTTCTGACATTGTCATAACCTCAAAATAGAGCTATCAGTAGAACTATCAAAGTAACTTATACAGACATTATATATGAAATAAGCTTAGAGCGAGCTAATTATTGTTTTATATCAAAAAGACTCAGTTAAAGTTTGCCCTAATTGAGCTAATTCGCTAAATATAACGCGGCAATTATCAGGTGCCAGCGCATTAAAAGACGTTGGCTGGGCAAGGTAAATACCGGCATCTGATTTAATTACTATTTCAGAAAATTTAGCAATTTCATCAAGTGCGTAAATATGTTCTGCTACATGAGGATATTTAATAAATTTTTCCCCTAATACTTGATTGTCGACACTGAAATTAAATCTAGATTGTAATTTGCGATCACCAACTGAGGTACCAGATGATTCAAATAACAAGACTTTAGTAAACATGCCCATAAATCCTTTACCTACTCGAGGGCAAATGCTCATCTTAAAAGCATAATCTTCTTCCGATTCATTATTTGGATCAACAACAATTTTAGTTTCGACTGTATACATAACACCAAAAGGCCAACTCGGATATATAGCCTCCAAAGTAGCTGGAAACCCCTGTACAAGCCCTTTTATACAGACAGCTACCCTGTTTTGATCTTGAACTGCATGACCATCAATTAAGTGTGCAATAGTCCGTATTTTTGTCTCAAGATCACTCATTTATTATTTTATTCTCTAGTGGAGCGACCACATTCATCTTTACTTCTGGCTCTTCATCTTTGTCTTCACTTAGCTGATTATCTATAGCTTGCAATTGTTTTTTAGCATCTTGAGAAAAATCTGCATTTGGATCTAATTCAATGGCTTTAGCTAATAATGTACTGGCTTGAGCAGCGTGCTTTTGTTTGCCATAAAGGCTACCGACACGATAATAAGCATCAGCCATATTAGGATTAACTTTGAGGGCTTTGACATAAGCATCAATTGCTTTTTCATATTCTTTTTGCGACTCTAAAGCGCTGCCAATATTGATATAAGCAGAGGCAAATTGAGGGTCTATTTCTACCACTTGTTTCCATTTTTCCATCGCCTCTTCAATGCGTCCTTTAGCATAAAGTACTGTACCTAAGCCATTTAAAGCCGTTGGTCTTGCAGGCTTTAAAGACAATGCTTTTTTAAAAGCATCCATAGCTTTGGTGTAATTGTGCTGAGAAGCATAAATCAAACCTAAATTTGTGTATGCTTCTTCCATACGACTATCATTGGCGATAGCATTTTTGTAAGCAACTATAGCTTGATTTAAAAAACCTGACTCGTGAAGTTCAACCCCTTGATTGTAATATTTAACAGCCTCTTCTTTATACGGGCTGGTTGGATCTGCATTTGCTAAATCTTCTGGTGTTTGCTCTTTTTCTTCTATGGATTTTTTATTTTTTGCTTTAGACTGTTTGTCTTTTTTTGGTTTCTCTGACTCTTCACTTTTATCTTTTGTTTCTGCTTTAGGACTATCTTGGTTTTCAGATGCTTTTTTTACATCATCGGTAGCATCTTCTGCATAAGAACTATTGGTTGAAAAAACCAATAATAGAGTCATTAGTAATGACAAAATATAACGCACTTTGGATCCTCCATAGAGAAGCTAATTTACTAGTCTAACTTTAGCTAGACATTGTTCCTTCAGCTTCTTTCAATACGTGACGAATACTCAAAATCTGTACTAGTCCTCTTAATCCAATCAAATACCCACTTGGACCAAAGCCTATAATTACACCGGTAGCAATATCAGATAAATATGATTTCTGTCTAAATTCTTCACGGGCATATGTGTTTGAAATATGAATTTCGACAAAAGGTAAGTTCACTGCCAATAAAGCATCTCTAATGGCAATCGATGTATGTCCAAATGCTGCCGGATTAATTAGAATGCCATCAATCTTTTTTGATAATGCTTCTTGAATAGCAATTACTAAAGCTCCTTCTAGATTTGATTGCACAATATCTATATCTATTTCCAGCTCATCGGCTAAAGTACGAAGACTAGAATCTATATCAGATAAAGTAGCGCTGCCATATGTATTAGGTTCGCGCAAACCCAGCATATTTATATTTGGACCATGTATAACAAGAATTTTCACTTTATTTACTATCTTCCATCATTGCTTCGAGAAAACATTGGGCTTCAACTAAAAAAGGATCATTGCGTGCAAGTAATGATTTAGAAGCAATAAACTTTATAAGTTGTGCCAATAAATCATGGACTTTCATCTTTTCTCCATAAGAATCAATTTCATCAGTCATTAAAAACATAACAGAGCCTAGCAATACTCGTGCTTCAATATGACCAATTTCTGAACTTGACAATATGTTTTGCCAGGTAGGTGTGTCAAGACTATTTTCATATATAAGCTCTTTGCAAAATTTTCCTACATTTGCTTTTAATGGTTTATTGCGCTCATCTGGCAGAGTTGCTGCTGCCTTAATCAGATTTACTTTATTGCCAGCATCTCCTAATGATTCTGCGCTATCAACAAGATTGCGCACATTATTTGCTTTCGTATTGAATTGTCTTTTTAACTCTGCCTCAGCAACATTAGTAGTTGGACGAACTGCTTGATCGTAACGTTTCAAATAATAATCTTGAACCTGTTGCCTCTTGAGTTCTATGCCGCAAGGAATAAGCTCTAAAAAAATAGACTCTAGTCCTTCTAATTGAGATTGCAAGAATAACAATTCTTCTTGAGAAATTGGCAAAGCTTGCTCCTTAGTCTAGTAATTCCGAACTCTACCTGTTGACTTGCGTCTATTGACAGCACATATGTGCTTATAACAAATTTTATAACGACTGGAGAATTATTTCTCTAATTTGAGCAATTCCAGTATTTGATTGGCAACATCTTCTATTTTCAATAGGTCCGTATCAATTTGATATAAAGCTCGATTATAGACAGCGCTTCTGTCATTGACGATATTTTCGAGTCTATTCAGCCAATTATTATCTGAGCCATTTAGCAAGGGTCTGCTCTTTGCATCCCCAATGCGCTTAACAAGGGTATCTATTTTTGCTTTTAGTAAAACAATTGTCCCTATTTGTTCTAAAAAACTGTAATTATTTTCCCAAGTCGGCATACCGCCACCTACTGAAATAATTTTTTTGTTTGGACTGGTAATTAGTTTACTCATCACTTCTATTTCCAGATCACGAAAGTATTTTTCTCCATATAGAATAAAAATTTCTGGTATGGATTTATTTTCTTTATTTTGAATTATTGTATCTGTATCTATAAATTCAACAGCAAGTTTATTGGCAAGCAATAACCCAACAGATGTTTTTCCTACACCTGGTGCGCCAATAAGGATTATATTGTCTTTGATAATCATTAGCAAAAATATTAATTACAAGAAGCTGTGTTTACTAAAACAGCTTGACGATATGCTTGTTGAATTTTAGTTGAAGCTTCAGTTAATTGTCCATTTAAATATAGTGCTTGTTTGAATTCTTTAATGGCTGGCATATAATCTTTCACCTTCATCATACTAAAACCTAATCCATAATGAGCTGATGCCATCGCCGGATCAAGAGCGATTGCTTTTTCAAATTCACCCATTGAATCCAAATATTTACTTTGAGAACAAAGGACAGTCCCTAGATTGTTATGTGCTTTCGCTGATTTCGGATTAAAATATACAGAACGCAGCAATACAGTTTCGGCTGTAGCAAAATTGCCTCTTTGACATAAAACATTAGATAAATTGACAGCAGCATCTACTGACTTAGGATCAAGAGCAAAAGCTCTTTCAAAATGATTTAAAGCGCTTTCAACTTCTCCTACAGATTGATATGTAAGTCCAAGATTATTTTGAATTTGTGATGATTTAGGATCTATTTCAGCAGCCAATTCAAACTCATCAATGGCTGTTTTAGGACTATTAGTCATTATAGATAACATAGCCAATTGATGATGAGCATAAGCAATGTGTTTGTCGCTTTGATCCTTAGCTTTCATTTCTAAAATCTTTTTGTATTCAGCATATGCTTGCGGTAAACGTTTTGACACAAAATAATTATCTGCTTTTGTAACCACTTCTGCTACAGTTGGATTTAGTTTTTGCCCAGGTAATCGTACAGCCTCTGTATTTGTTTTAAGTTTGTGAGAATTGGTAGAAGCAGATAAAGCATTTTTGGTCTGAGTAACATTTGTTTTTTCTGCTAATTTTGGTTTTGAATTGTCAGATTTATTGAATAGGCGACTAATTTTTGTTTTTGTGTTAGTCCAAGTTCTTGCTAGTTTTTCCTTATCATTTGGGTTCATAAAATAATAAGCAGCAAAAGCAAGAAAGACAAAAACAAGACAAAATAATATGAAATTAGCTAGGATATTACTTCGACGTCTCTTTATTTTGGGTGCTTTAAAATTAGGTTTCATATTATGCTTATTAGATCTATAGTGAAAGGCTAAGATTAAAGCTCCCAAGAGTCAATACGTAATGTTCCGAAGCTTTACATTATTTGTCCAAATTTGGCACAAAATAGCTAAAATTCATCTATTTTATGTTTCAATAATGAAGATAATTATGACTAATTTAAAAGATAAAATACAAAACTTTTTCAAATCCAGTGCCTATGCCGTTGTCGGCGCTAGCGATATCAACTATAAATTTGGCTACAAATGTTATAAATGTTATTTAGATCATGGCTATAAAGCATACCCAGTTAATCCCAATTGTAAGTCTATTCTAGACAATCCTACGTATAATAATTTGCAATCATTACCGGAAAAATGTGATTCGATATCAGTAATAACACCACCAGCTGTAACAGAAGAAATTATTAAAGAAGCAATTGCATATGGTGTAAAAAATATATGGCTGCAACCAGGGGCAGAAAGCAAATTAGCTGTTGAAATGGCAACAGCTAAAGGTATAAATATTATTTGGGGTGGACCTTGTTTATTAGTTGAGCTTGGCTGTTAAACGAATTGTCCATTATCGTTAAGCCTTACACCATGCGCCCAGTCAGTAGCTTTCATTTGTGCTTTGTTTGCCGGCTGTACTGCAATAAGTTCTAAAATTTGATTTTCTCCACAAGCTACCAAGACTTTTCCTGTATCAATGAAAACAGTCCCTGGTTTTTTATCAAGCATAGATGAACTGAAAAGTTGAGTCTTGATAATTTTCAATATATTTCCATTATAAGTTGTGTTTGTGCCAGGCCAAGGCGTTAGTCCACGTATTAGATTGTGAATAGACTGAGCATTTTTGGTCCAATCTATTTTACTTAAGTCTTTACTTAAACGTGGCGCATGAGTGGCTTCGTCGTTATTTTGAGGAATGCGAATTAGTTTGTTTTGATTAAGTTTGTCGAGTGTTTTTACCATAAGATCGGCACCGACTATAGAAAGGGTATGAGCTAATTCTTCAGCATTAATATGAGAATCTATAGGTACCTCTGTTTTGAGCAACATATCACCTGTATCAACACCAATATCGGTAAACATGGTAGTAAGCCCTGTCATTTTTTCACCATTTATAATCGCCCAGTTTATTGGTGCTGCTCCACGATATTTAGGCAATAAAGAAGCATGCAAATTAATTACACCATGAGGAGCAAGTGTCAAAACATCTTGTTTTAAAATTTGACCAAAAGCTACTGTAATAAGTACATCTGGTTTTAACGCTTTCATATCCTCAACTATATTTTTTTCTTTTGAAAGCTTTTCTGGCTGAAATATTGGAATGTTTTGCGCTTGTGCGACAAGCTTTGTTGGCGGAGGATAAAGTACATGACCTCTTCCCGCTGGTCTATCTGGTTGAGTAACCAATCCTATTACTTGATGGTTAGGCGATGCAATAAGTTTTTCCAATGTTGGTACAGCAAACTCAGGCGTGCCTAAATATATGATTTTAATGGCTTATTTACCTTTCTAATCGAATTTCAACAATATGTTGAAAGTTCAAACAGACTTGATCATCAATCATGATATACATCAATTGTTTATCAGCAAATACAATGTTGGTTAGTATACCAACACAATTGTTTTGATTAGTTGTAACAACCTGAACTTTTTCGCCTATCCATTGCCTTACGTATATGGCTTTATCTCTGGGTTGCGTAATATTATTCATATATCCACCTCAATCTTTTTTTATTACGACTACATAGACTGAATAATTGCATCAGCAAATTCACTGGTTTTTAGTTTCTTTGCACCTTCCATTAATCGCTCTAAATCATAAGTAACAAGTTTTTTGCCAATAGTTTTAGCAAATGCACTATGAACTATATCTTTAGCTTCACTCCAGCCTAAATATTCAAGCATCATTGCACCAGATAAAATAACAGAGCCTGGGTTTATTACATCAAGTCCAGCATATTTAGGAGCTGTACCGTGTGTAGCTTCAAAAATTGCACAATTGTCACCGATATTAGCTCCTGGAGCTATACCTAAACCACCAACTTGTGCTGCACAGGCATCAGATAAATAGTCGCCATTTAAATTAGTTGTTGCTAAAACTGAATATTCATCTGGACGAGTTAAAACTTGTTGGAACATTGAATCAGCTATGCGATCGTTTATCAATATTTTGCCATTAGGCATTTTGCCTTGAAGATCTGCCCATAATTTCTCTTCAGAAATAACTTCTTTAGAAAATTCACTTTCAGCTAACTGATATCCCCAGTCTCTAAAGGCACCTTCAGTAAATTTTTGAATATTACCTTTGTGTACTAAAGTAACTGATTTACGCCCATTTTTAATAGCGTATTCTATAGCACGTCTTACTAGCCTTTGTGAGCCAAACTTAGAAACTGGTTTAATACCAATGCCAGAATCAGGACGCACTTTTTTGCCCATAGCTTCCAAGACTTCAATTAGCTTTTTAGCTTCTGGTGATTCAGCAGGAAATTCAATTCCAGCATAAACATCTTCAGTATTCTCACGATAAATAACAACATCCAATTTTTCTGGTGCTTTAACAGGAGAAGGAACGCCATTAAAATAACGCACTGGTCTAACACAACAATATAAGTCAAAAATTTGTCTTAATGTTACATTGAGACTGCGGATACCACCGCCGACAGGTGTCGTAAGTGGACCTTTAATAGCAACACCAAATTCAGTAATTGCATCTAAAGTTTCTTTGGGCAACCAATCACCAAATTCGTTTTTTGCCTTTTCGCCAGCAAAAACTTCAAACCAAACAATTGATTTAGATGTGCCATAGGCTTTTTCAACAGCAGCTTCAATTACTCTTTTGCTAGCACGCCAAATATCAGCTCCAGTACCATCACCTTCAATAAACGGAATAATGGGTTTGGCTGGACAAACGGGTTTACCGTCTCTAAATATAATTTTTTCACCTTGTGGAACTTTTTGTCCGTTATAACTCTTTTCAATAACCTGTCCCATGTAAACCCTCTTATTCGTGATTAGTTTCTTAGTAACAATTTATTCGATTAACACGCTTTAATTACTAGTAGGTATTTTTACCTAATTGCTATCTAGCAACTCATTCTAGCAACTAATTTGGCATTATTTTTCTTGTCTATATTTACAATACCAAATGATAAAGAGTATTCTCTGAAAGATCAGCAAATACTAAGAGTCTGTCCAACAACATCATCTGCTTGCAACTTTAAAGTGAAACTAAAATCAGAATCTTTTCTTTTATTGCCGACAGCCATTTGGCTGATTATTTTTATGCTTTTGCCATTGGCAATAATTGTCACTTTTAGTTTTGCTTCAAAAAACGAATTGGGACAAATTGCATTAGGCTTTCATCTTGATAATTGCATAAGATTTTTTAGTGGTCCATATTTAAGCTGCTTATTTCGTTCATTTATTTTAGCTTTTAGCACTTGTTTCTTTTGTTTAATCATTGGTTTTCCAGTTGCTTTATGGCTTGCATTTCAAATCAATAACAAATATCAACAATTATTTGTCACACTATTAACTTTACCGTTATGGATTTCTTTTTTATTACGAATTTATGCGTGGATTGTTATTCTAAGACCTACAGGTATTCTTTCGCATTTATTACAAAATATAGGCATAGATAATCCACCAATTATTCTTTATTCTAATTGGGCAGTTCTTTTAGGTATGGTATACAACTATTTGCCTTACATGATTTTGCCAGTGTATGCTGCTCTACAAAAATTAGATATAAGGCTAATAGAAGCATCATATGATCTAGGAGGATCTACCTGGACAACAATTAAAAAAATCATTGTTCCTTTAAGTAGTCGTGGTATTGTTGCCGGTATCATAATGGTATTTGTTCCTAGTCTTGGTGATTATGTGACACCAGATCTTATGGGTGGATCAAAATATATGTACATTGGCAGTTTAATTCAAAATCAATATTTAACTGTAAGAGATTGGGCTTTTGGTTCTGCCGTATCAACAATATTATTAGTTATTGTAGCAATTGCCGTATGGATTTATTTAAAATATGCAGATAGACCTAGTTTGGCTTAGTGTGCACTAAACGTAAGTATTATCAGGCTTTATTTGTTTGAGTAAGGCAATTAATCGATCATAATCATCTTTGAATATTTTAGATAAATATTGACCAGCAGATACTAAAAAGTCACGGCTATCTTTATGGGCTATGGCTGCATGCCTCAAAGAGGCTGCTATCAATTCGTCGGTTGGAACATAAGAAATATTTTTTAGCATGCGCAAATATTCCAAACTGCTTGTTGCTTTATTAATCTCTTCATTATTTAACAGATAGACAAAATCATGCACTTGTGGAGGGAGTGGCGCTAAACGAGAAAAATATTCACCTTCTTTTTCAAAACCAATAATAACTGCATGAATTTCTGTCTTTAATAGTGAAAAAATATGCGGCTGCTCCACCCTTAATTGTTTACGTGTAAGTTTCATTGCTGCTGGTTTGTGTATATTGTCTTGTACTTGTGTAAGCACATTGTAGACAACTGCATAAATATTCATGTCATCTTCCCCAGCATGAGCACGAATAAAACTACCAAAGCGTGGAATTTCACTATTAAGAATGACTTCGTTGCTATGGTCTTGCCATGACTGAGCAACAAAAGTAACAATTGATGATGATAAAACTTCTCCGATAGCGTCCATAATTCATCCAAATTAATCAGTAGGTGGATTCAACTTGTCAGGTGTGAATGCTTGGCCTTCTTTTGGTGTACCAACCAATTCTTTATTTACTGACAAACTAATACTGGTGTTATTTCCAGCTGCTGAAATCATTACACTTGCTTCTAAATCATTTTTTTTGCCAGATATATTGACCAATGAAGCTAATAATTGATTTTCACTTATTGTCCATCCAGCTTGTTTTAACTCTCTAATATAAAATTCCGCAACTTTACTTACAGAATCATTTGAAGACAACATCAAAAATGTGCTGTTTTCATCGTCATCAGTTTTTGCTGAGACAGAACCACTTGCTTTAGCATTGGGATAAATAGGTAAAGGAAAGCTACGGGGAACAGCTTGTTTACCAACCGTGAAGGTCTGAGATACTCCACCCGAATCGTATGTAACCTCTTTAGAATTTGTACAGCCCCAAAAAATACAACTACTTGAAATACAAGTGATAGTGAGGCAAGTTATTGAATAAAGTAATGAGTGAATTGTTTTCATCGATAATATAATCTGTATGATGCAATAATAAAATCAAATCATACCATTGAAAGCAAGCTTACTTGGCATCTCTTTATATGAAACTTATTAGACTAGCTTCAATATTTTTGGCAATATGCATAAGTGGAACATCATTTTTGCCTGTACATGGACAAACAGCTAATACCAATAATACTGAATTCATAGGTATTCACACAATTGCAAATTTAGTGGAAGCCATGGAGCCTTCGGTGGTAAATATTGTTGCTATTACATATCAGGGTACAAGACTATTTAAATCAAAAGATGATGATCGTTCAAAACGTCTAAAGAGGCATTATGGACTTGATGATAATGACGATAAGACAAGTAATTATGTAAATGTTACTGGCTCTGGAGTAATAGTTAGTCCAGACGGAAAAATTTTAACTAATTTGCACGTTGTGCAAAACGCAAGCAATATTACCGTCACACTTCATAATCGTGAAAATTTTACCGCAAAAATAATTGCTAAAGATAATTTTTCTGATTTAGCCATACTTAAAATTGCAAAAGATAATTTACCAACTATAAAATTTGGCGATGCCAATAAAATGCGCACTGGTGATTGGGTGGTAGCAATTGGTAATCAGTTTGGTTTAGGACATACTGTTTCTCATGGTCTTATCAGTGGACTAAAAAGGGAAGCAAAAGGATTTGCTAGTTTTGGTGCAAAAACTGGTGCTGTCCGTTTTATTCAAACAGATGCGCCCATAAATCCTGGTAGCTCAGGTGGTCCATTGCTAAATTTACAAGGGGAAGTAATTGGCATAAATACATTTATACGAGATGATGCACAAAATATTGGTTTTGCTATCCCAAGTAATTATGCAAAAGAAATTGCTGACAAATTAATTGCATCAATAAACATTTTTCATCCATACATAGGCATTGAAATGCTGGATCCTAAAGAAAGCAATTTAGTCAATGTACAAATAAGTAAAATTCGCGAAAATAGTCCTGCTTACAAGGCAGGTCTTAAAAATGGCGATTTGATCATCACAGTAAATGACAAGGAAATAAAAAATGCTGATGATATTAGCCAAATTGTAGCCAAACAAGCAATTGGCAGCTCATTGGCGATAAAAGTCCAACGTGGTTTAGATAAACCAATAACAGTAAATGTAAAAGTTGAGAGTTTACCTAACGAAAGTGAGTAAAACGTTAGACAATACTGCCTTATAATAGGCTCTTATGGCGGCATAGCCAAGTGGTAAGGCAGAGGTCTGCAAAACCTTTATCCCCCAGTTCGAATCTGGGTGCCGCCTAATAAGGGCAGTTGGCGCAGTGGTAGCGCACCACTTTGACATAGTGGGGGTCACTGGTTCGATCCCAGTACTGCCCAAATTAAAACATTATAAGAAAGCAATTAAATTATTGGTTCAGTACCCAGTTCTTTTTGGGGCAACCATTGTTTAAGGATGGAAATCAATTGATTGAGCATGACTGGTTTGAAAAGAAAATCATTCATGCCAGCTTCCAGGCATGATTTTTTATCTGACAATGCAGTCATAGCTATGATTGTAGTAGGCTCTTTGTTTTCTTTTGCTTCACGTTCACGAATTATTTTGGTTGCTTCTAAACCATCCATAATTGGCATCATCACATCCATCAAGATGATTTCATAATTATTTTCAGCCATTTTATCTAAAGCTTCCCTGCCGTTAATAGCAAAATCCGCCAAGCAACCTACTTTTTTAAGTTGCATTTTGACAAGAAAACGTAATTCTTCATTATCTTCAACTACTAGTAATAATTTTTCTTGATCATTCATGGTCTACTCTCCAAGTCAAAAGAAAGAGTAAACCAAAAAGTTGAGCCTTCATTTTGTTTACTGGAAAAACCCATTTTTCCACCAAGAAGCTCTACTAATCTTTTTGATATTGATAATCCTAAACCTGTACCACCAAAATTTCGCTTTATTGTTGTGTCAGCTTGGACAAAAGGCTGGAATAATGTACTTTGTATATGTTCAGCTATTCCAATACCGGTATCAGTAACTGAAAAAAGAACGGTTGCTATTTTATTTGTGTTTGATTCAAGGTCGGCAGCAATTTTAATACCACCCGCTTGTGTAAATTTGCAGGCATTATTAGCTATATTAAGCAAAATTTGCCTGGTCTTACCATCATCTCCAAAAAGAAATTTTGGAATATTTGGATCGGATGTAATAGTTAATTCAAGCTTTTTCTCATTTATAAGCGGTTCTACTAAAATACGAACATCATCGAGAATTGTTGGAATAGAAAACTTGCTTTTATCAACATGCATACGATTAGCTTCTAATTTCGAAAAGTCAAGCAAATCATTTAAAATAGACAATAAATGATTGGAAGAAGTAAATGTTGAATTTGCCATTTTACGTGTATCGTCAGACAATTCTGGTGCTTGGGCAACGAGCTCCGCTAAACCTATGACAGCACTCATTGGAGTGCGAATTTCGTGTGAAATATTAGCCACAAATTGGGATTTAAGCTGATTTGCATGTATGGCAGCATCGCGTGCTGACTCAGCTTCTTCTTCAGCTTTAATGCGTTGTTTAATTTCTGCTTGTAGTTGATGAGTACGTTCAATTACTTTTGCTTCTATCAATAGATTTGTATCTTCAAGTTCTGCCTGACGCTCAGCAATTTTTTTCATTTCTTTCAAACTTTGATTAATAGAAATAATAAGAAAAATATCTTCAAATATAACCCACCAAGTATGTTCAACCCATCGCCATGGCTCTACGGTAAGTACACCATATACAGACTGAGGCCAAAATACTCCCCTCAAACCATGATCAAGAGCTACTACCAGCGAAGCTGTGATTAATACACGCCAATCACGATAAAAAGCTAGAAAAGCTAATGAACCAAATACATGAAAATGTGTTTCAATACGCCCACCTGTCAAATGAATCAAAAGGGCTGAGAGCAATATTTGTCCTACGGCAATTACGTGCCTGGTTATTGTTCGACCAGGATGTAACAGTGCCATATAAATAGGAAAGCTAGCAATTATTCCCCCTAAAATTATTGCTGCCCATACATGAATATGTACTTCACTAAAAGTACCAGACCACGCACGCGGTGAAATCCACAAAGCAGTAATGATAGCTCCTAGCCATTCAAGTGCTATTAATCCAGCAAAAAGCTTATCTGTGCGTTTATAAACCATTTTTTGCTGCCGATAAAAGATATTATTGGCATGGTCTTTAATTTTGTTCTTAATGGGTAGTGGTGTTTCCAGCTTCAGCATTTATTACCCTTCTTTCTGGATTTGTTAATGAACATCCAAAGACTAAATTTGTTTTTTGTTTTAAATTCTTTTTTTGGCTCAAAAGAGCGACAATTTTTTCAATTCCGGAATTATCACCAATATGACCTCTCCCATCAGTGATGCCTCCAGTGAAAAGTAATTTACCGTCAGTGTCGTAAAGCAGAGTCTCACCAGAAGTGTGCGCGTGAAAGTTTTCTGCTTCCTTGCCATCGCGGTCAGCCACTACTTTTACATGGGGTATTAGACAAGCACTTTGCCAAAGATCTGTTTTTTCCCACCCTTTAGCCATATGGTTAGGACTTAAAAAAAGAATATAAGTTTTTAAATAGTCATGCTTGCGAGTAATTAGTTTTGCTAACTCATTAATGCTTGCTCTTGTACAAGGACAATGAGGATGGGCAATCATTACTAAAGTTGCTTTATCAAAACTACGTTCTAATTTTGTATTGTCAGGCCAAGACGGTAAAGGATTGGCAGACAAACCAGGCGTATACTCATATTTGGTTATAGAATAGAGCCCAAAACCAATAGCTAATATCCAAGCAAAACCAAAAACCATAGTAATTAATGGAAATAAACGCATAAATATACTTCTTAGTTTGTACCTTATTCCAGGCTATCACTTATCTATATATCAGTGGCTTAAACTGTATTTTTAGACTAGATTTATGTCAATTTGTTGCCTTATCCCCTCACTCAAAATGATGATTTTCAAAAGATATTTTTTCTGGCAATTATTCAAAGATAGAGGATAGATATCGACAATAAAATGGTATTAAGAATCTTTAATCTAGCTTTTTTGAACTATTGTTAGGAAATTTACGTCTAATATAAAAGAAATAAATAGTAGTTTTAGGTACATTACATCAATGCTTAAAATTCTTCCCTGTATATTTGGACTGCTCATTCTTATTACAAGTACGTTTTGTTCTGCTTATGGACAAGATGCAACGGCACCTAATATATTTTCTGAGCCCCAAAGTGAAAATGAGAATATTCCAGTATTTTCTGATAATAAAAAAAGAGCGGCTAAAAAAAGATTGAATGATACTTTAGGATCAAATATTGACAAAATTCCAAATTGGCAACAAGTAAAAATGATTCCTTCATTAAGTGGACAACAAAAAAGACAATTGAATGTTTTGTACAAGCAATCTCGGGAAGAATTAAAGCCATTGCTTGATGAGCTTAAAGCTATGAAAACACAAAATAGTCAAGGAATTACGCCAGGACAAAATATAGATTTTAGAAACAAAGCTATAGATATACGCGAACAAATTGTTAGTTCACGACAAAAATTATGGTCTAATGTAAGTAATATACTTACAGATAAACAAATAAAAGAATTGGATCAAATGAAACAAGGTACTTTAACACCTGCTACATTTAATGACCAATCCCCCACTGCTGCCAATATGATGAAAAAACGTAGACGTTTTATCCAATAACCTAAATAAAGGCACAAATATGGTTAATACTAAAGACAGCTCTTTTTGGACGAATCATTTGTTACGTAGAGCTGGATTTGGTACTACACCGGATGAATTAAAACATTATGTGCAATTAGGATACAACAAGGCGTTAAACGAACTATTAAATCCAAAGCAAATAGATAATTCTCAATTAGAGACAAATATCCAAAAACAAAATTTTGATTATACAAATTTAGATGAATTAAAACGTTGGTGGATTTACCGAATGGCATTTACAAAATGTCCACTTGAAGAAAAAATGACGTTATTCTGGCATGGTCATTTTGCTACTTCCGATCGTAAAGTAAAAAATCCATATGCTATGTATGGACAAAATCAATTATTTCGTAAATATGCATTTGGTCGTTTTGATGATTTGCTTATGGCAATATCTAAAGATCCAGCTATGATTATTTGGCTGGATAATCAACAAAATAGACAAAGTAGTCCAAATGAAAATTATGCTCGTGAAATTATGGAATTATTTACGCTTGGCATAGGCAATTATACGGAAAAGGATGTAAAAGAAGCAGCTCGAGCTTTTACTGGTTGGACAACATTGCCTGATGGATTTTTCTTAAGATCCAATCAACATGATTATGGCTATAAAACATTTCTAGGTGTAACAGGTAATTTAAATGGCACTGATATCATTAAAATTTTAGCTAGTCAGAGAGTAACTGGACATTTTTTAGCTAATAAATTAGTGAAATTCTTTGTAGCAGATGATCCTGATTCAGGTATGGTTAATCGCATTGCACAAGTATATATAGATAGCAATCACAGCATTAAAGCTATGTTGCATGCTTTATTTAGTGATCCTGTATTTTTAAGTGAAAAAGCATATCATGCAAAAATCAAAAGCCCCGCTGAATTAGTAATAGGTTCAGTTAAGTTATTACAAGTAAAAACTTTAGATCATAATCTACCAAAAATTATGGCTTCTATGGGGCAAGATTTATTTGCCCCACCCAATGTGAAAGGATGGGATGGTGGAAAAGCTTGGATTGCTACAGACACAATGATGGAACGTTTTAATTTTGCTAGTCTTATCACAAGCAATAAGTTTAATCGTCTAGAACAATATACTAGTGCTAGCGATCTTATGTATAAACAAGGCTTGCGAAATGCCAGACAAGTAGTAAATTATTTTGCTGAATTATTAGTCGATGGCGATATGCCTCAATCAACATATACAACATTGACAAATTACATGTCTTCCAATTCCACAGGGACAAAAACAACAAAAATTATGGATAATCAAACACTGGACGCTAAACTACGTGGAGTTGTGCATTTAATTATGACTTTACCAACTTATCAACTTTGTTAAAGGAGAAATATGAATATATCACGTCGTAATTTGATAAAAGTTGGACTAGGTGCACTAACTTATTATTTGTCGGCTCCGCAATTTTTATTGCTAGCAGCAGGAGCTTCTGAAATTACACCAAGGACTATTGGTAAGTCCAAAATTCTTGTTATTATTCAATTATCGGGTGGCAATGATGGTTTAAATACAGTAATTCCATATGGCATAGGCAATTATTACCAAGCTCGCCCTAGCCTTGCTATTAAACCAGATCAAGTTTTGCCTCTTACAAATGAAATTGGTCTTAATCCTAATATGCAAGGACTAGCAAATTTGTATAAGGAGGGTAAACTAGCAATTTTACAAGCGGTTGGCTACGAAAATGCCAACAGATCTCATTTTCGTTCAATAGAAATATGGCAAACAGCCGAACCAAATAAAATTTGTAATACTGGCTGGCTAGGTAGATATCTAGATCATGTAAATGGAGATAAGTCGATGGGACTATTTCCATCTGTAAATGTTGAATCAACACTGCCTGCTACTTTGGCTGCTAATAATGTAATGGTGCCTTCAGTAAGCAATATAAATGATTTTCGTTTCAAAACAGATCCACGTTATTATAATGACCATAAAGCACAACTTAAAGCTTTCAATGAAATATATAAACAATTTGATCTTAATCGTCCAAATATTGATTTATTAAGAGAAGCAGGACTGAACGCTAACGAAGCATCTGATTATTTAAGAAGAGTGGTCAGTACATATAAAAGCAATGTCAAATATCCTAATGGTAAATTTGGTAGTGGATTACAATTTATTGCTCAAATGATAGTTGGTGGAGTGAATGCCAAAATATTCAATGTAAGTTTAGATGGCTTTGATACACATACAAATCAATTGGTCACACAAAATAATTTGTTAAAACAATTATCTGCTGGAATTTCAGCTTTCCACGAAGATCTGCAAAACCATCAAATAGCTGATGATGTTCTAATTATGACTTTCTCTGAATTTGGCAGACGTGTTGCAGAAAATGGTGGCCGAGGTACAGATCATGGTACAGCCGAACCATTATTTATTGTTGGCAATAAAGTCAAAGGTGGTATTTACGGCGATCATCCAAGCTTGAAAAATTTAGATGAAGGTGATCTAAAATACAAAATAGATTTTCGCAGCGCTTACGCATCAATTCTTGATCGCTGGCTTTCTGTTGATGCCAAACAAATTTTAGGCAGGGCTTACGATATTATTCCTTTTGTCTAACATATAAATTGATTATGGATCAGGCGGAGCATCGCCTTCAATCATTGCCCAAAACTGACGTTGTACTTCCCAAACATCTTCAGCTTTCCAATTTTGTAAATTTACTTTTACTGTCCAGCTACCTTCTTTGGGTAATTCAATATCCAATGGAAAAATGTAATGCCCTTTAAATAAATCATTTGGGTCATTAGCATTGAATTCTTTACTAAATACTTGATTGCCTTCTGGATCTTCAATGACAACAGTACCTTTATATTGGCGACGTTCATATGGCGTACCAAAACCAATAACGCAATAACATTTCATTTTCATTGGAGATTTTTTTGAGACTAATAGATCAAATAAACCAAAAGTGTTTATATGTCCGTCTTCAGCGTGTTCTGCTCGATCACAAAATAAAATGTAACCGCTGTGCAGATATTTCATTAAATCATCCCCTTAAAAAGCATGAAAATACTAAAAGTACATTTAGTGTACCCGATTTGCACACTAATCATTCCTTAGCAAGACATGTCTTTGCTTTTGTATAAAATTTCTATTCTATTGGCAAGTCTTACAAGAGACATATCCCTAAGAGATTCTCTTGATAACGTGATGGTTATTTCTATAATTAGCGAGCTGATTTAGTAGAGCCGGATATTACTGTTTCGGCAATATTTCCTGGTACTTCTTCATAATGGGAGAATTCCATAGTGAATGTACCTTGCCCTTTGGTTTTATTACGAATGTCTGTTGCATAACCAAACATTTCAGCAAGAGCTACCTGTCCTTTTACTTTCGAGAGACGATCAATAGTTTCCATACCTTCTACACGACCACGGCGTGAAGACAAGTCACCAATAACATCGCCCATGAATTCTTCTGGAACTTCAATTTCTACTTTCATCACTGGTTCTAAAAGTACTGGGCGAGCTTTCATAAAGCCTTCTTTAAACGCCATAGAACCAGCAATACGGAATGCCATTTCTGAAGAGTCAACATCATGGTACGAACCAAATACAAGCGTAGCTCTTATATCAATTACTGGATAACCAGCTAATATGCCAGCTGCCATAGCATCAGTTACACCATTTTCAACTGCTGGAATGTATTCTTTCGGAATAGCACCACCCACAATTTTGTTAACAAACTCGAAACCAGTACCTGGTGGTAATGGTTCAAGCTCAAGCACAGCGTGACCATATTGACCACGTCCACCTGATTGTCGAATAAATTTACCTTCTGTTTTGACATTCTTGCGAATAGTTTCACGATAGGCAACTTGAGGTCTACCAACATTTGCTTCAACTTTAAATTCACGAAGCATTCTGTCAACAATAATTTCTAAGTGTAATTCACCCATACCAGCAATAATTGTTTGGCCGGTTTCGTGATCAACTCTAACTTTGAAAGTGGGATCTTCTTCAGCTAGTCTACCCAATGCAGTACCTAATTTGTCGGAATCTGCTTTTGTCTTAGGTTCAATAGCAACTGAGATAACTGGATCCGGGAAATTCATAGATTCAAGAATAATTGGATGACTTTCAGCACATAATGTGTCGCCGGTTGTTGTATCTTTCAAGCCAACCGCTGCCACAATATCTCCAGCTGATGCTTCTTGCACATCAGTACGTTGATCTGCTTGCAATCTAACTAAACGGCTAATTCTTTCTTTTTTGTCTTTTGTACTATTTAAAACATAGCTACCAGCAGTCAATTTGCCACTGTATATACGTAAGAATGTAAGCTTACCAACGAAAGGATCAGTCATTACTTTAAAAGCAAGAGATGAAAATGGCTCTTTCTCATCACATTTACGCAAGCTTTCTTCGCCGTTTGGTAATATGCCTTTAATAGCATTTACATCAATTGGTGAAGGTAAATAATCAACGATTGCATCTAAAAGTGGCTGCACACCTTTGTTTTTAAATGCTGAGCCGCATAGAATAGGAACTATTTTATTATCACAAACAGCTTTTCTAAGTGCTGCTTTGAGTTCAGCATATTCTATTTTCTTTCCTTCCAAATATCTATTCATCAAATCATCATTAGTTTCGATGATTGCTTCTTCCAGTTGCTTACGATATGTCTCAGCCATTTCTTTCATATCATCTGGAATAGGAATTTCTTTTAAATCTTTGCTGGATATATCTTCTTCAGCATAAGCATAAGCTTTTAGTCCTAGTACATCGATAAAACCAGTAAAATTCACTTCTGCTCCAATTGGTAATTGAATTGGAAATGCATTAGCCCAAGTACTATGCATACCAGGCAATTGTTCTTTTATTTGCTTTACCACTTTAAAATAATCTGAGCCCTGACGATCCATTTTATTTACTAGTACCATACGAGGAACTTCGTATCTATTTGCTTGCTTCCACACTGTGCCTGTTTGCGGTTGTACCCCAGCTACTGCACAAAGCACAATCACAACACCATCAAGAACACGCATCGAACGTTCTACTTCTACAGTAAAATCTACGTGTCCAGGTGTATCAATTAAGTTAATTGTTTTACCGCGCCAACGGCTAGTAATAGCAGCTGCCGTAATGGTAATTCCTCTTTCTTTTTCTTGTTCCATCCAGTCAGTAACGGTTGTGCCCTCATGAACTTCACCAAGGCGATGAATAAGTCCTGAGTAAAACAAAATACGTTCAGTAGTGGTCGTCTTGCCTGCATCGATATGGGCTGCTATACCCATATTGCGGAGATCTTGAAGACCATTATTTGATTCCACTTTTGTCTTCCTTTCTTGAGTTTGTTCTGCTGTCTGGGATTGCGTCATTTTATTTTATTTCTTTTAAGTTAGGGTTACAAATTTTACAGTAAAAACGGTAAGCAAGTTTTGCCTACCTCTTTTCCTTTGCTTATCTAATTACAACTCATAATCCAATCATTAGCAAGAATATTTGACTTCTCTTAAGATTAGCTATTAAGTAAAGTTAGGCTTAATAGCGGTAATGAGCAAAGGCTTTATTTGCTTCTGCCATTTTATGAGTTTCATCTTTTTTACGAACAGATCCACCAGTACCATTTGCAGCATCAATAAGCTCAGCTGACAATCTTTCAGCAAAACTTCTACCTGGACGCTTACGGCTATTTGAAATTATCCAAGCAGTAGCTAAGGCAACTCCACGTTGTTGTTTTACTTCTACTGGTACTTGATATGTAGAACCACCCACCCGTCTAGCTTTTACTTCTACAAGTGGTGTCACATTTTTGATAGCTTTGTTAAACAATTCCATTGCATCTTGCTTAGAACGTTCTTTGACCAATTCTAATGAATCATATAAAAGCCTTTGTGCTGTACTTTTCTTGCCCTTGTGCATCATTTTATGGACAAATCTTTGTATCAGCTGGCTTCCAAAAACTGGATCAGCTGGGGGCACTCTTTTAGCAATTACTGCTCTTCTTGGCATTTAAGTCAACCTTATTTGTGAAGTTTCTATAACATATTCTTTATTACTTAAGCTTTATTACTTAGCAGGTTTTGGACGTTTAGCTCCATATTTTGAGCGTCCTTGCATTCTATCTTTAACGCCAGCTGTATCGAGAGTACCTCTGACAATGTGATAGCGCACACCTGGAAGGTCTTTTACACGTCCACCTCTTATCAATACGACAGAGTGCTCTTGTAAATTGTGTCCAATTCCCGGTATATAAGCAGTCACTTCAATTCCATTAGTGAGCCTAACACGCGCAATTTTTCTTAAAGCGGAATTGGGTTTTTTTGGTGTAGTGGTTTTAACTTGAGTGCAAACACCACGACGTTGAGGACAACTCTTTAAAGCCGGTGATTTTGTTTTTTCTGACATTTGTCGCCTTGTTTGGCGAATTAACTGATTTATAGTAGGCACCAATAAGGCTCCCAATTAAGTAATAAACATAATAAAGCTACTCTGAATCATACCGATAAGCCTTACCTAGTGTCAACTTTTAGTAAGTAAGTACAAACAATTTTGATAGCTTAAAGGCAATAATATTATAAAAATACGCTAATCTCTGGCAACAATAGACATTTCGCTTGGAAGCGGATTGATTGATGTTTGTGACATAGGTGGAATAGCAACTTTATTTAGTTTTGCTTCTTTAGTTTTTTTGGCTCTTAACCAATGCTCTTTGGTTAATAAACAATATTCGTCGTTTAAAACAAAATTGTTTTTGATAAGAGCTTGCTGCAAATCATCTTGGAAGTCATAAACCTTAGCTCTAATTGGCATTGAAGGCATATCACAAGACAACAATTGATATAAAGAATAATCAAGTATATCCTTTGCTAAATGTTTAAAACCAGGATGAATAGCAAATTCTAGCTGATAGCCTAAATTGGGCTGGGCAATTATTTTTGCTGCTTGAGTCAATGTTTTACGCTCAGCTTGCAATCTTACCCAATACCATAAACGTTTGCGCAAAAATTTATTAAGAGTTTTTTCTGTAGAAGTAAAAGGTAAAGGTTCTCGCGTCATGAAATCATCAACAATATACGAATATATAAGTCTCAATTCCGGAGGCAAAACATCTTGTTGTAATTGATACAACATGTGTTTAAAGCGTGGACTTGCATACATAAATTGATTTTCTAAACTTTTGCAATTGTCCAAATCCAAATTATTTTTGTTTTCCTTAGGATCAAAAACGGAATATGAAATTTTAGCAGTACGACAAAACCCACAAGATGCAAATAAAGCTAAAGCTGCTTCATTTAACTGAGATATTTCAGCGACAAAATGGCTTGCTCCCTGACTGCCAAATTGAGCAAATACATAACGTAGCAATTCTTGTGCTATGCCTCTGCCACGATGCTCCGGATGGACAATCAAATTATCAATTTGCCAACATTGTTTTGATTTGCCCGTGCTATGTAAGCAAATTAAACCAAGAACTTCTTCCCCTTCTCTTGCTACATATACAGATGATGAAACATGCCATGGCATAGGCAACCAATGTTGCCAAAAAGCTAAAGAGCGAATAATAAGCGAATATTCGCTTAAAGGTGTGACATTGATATTTGATTCTTCTTGTAACTTTAATAAGTAACAAGCTTGACCATAATCAGTAGCTAACAGCGGTCCAATCTTTATCATCGCCCATTGCTTCAAACAAATCGATAGGTTACTCTAATATTGTAGCATCGCTCATTATTGTCTATTTGAATTTGCAGATTGACAATCTTATTTTTGATAAATTAGGAATTTTGTTTTATGGCTAAACCTGCCAAATATAATAATCCAGCCGTGAACAATTCAAAGAGCAAAAAAGATAAAGATGCCAAAACTGAAGTAGCGCTCACGGTTTTAGCTGAAAATAGAAGAGCACGTCATGAATATGAAATCATTCAAGTATTTCAGGCAGGAATTGAATTATTAGGTACAGAAGTTAAATCAATTAGGCAAAGAAAAGTAAATTTAAAAGATAGTTTTGCCAAGATAGAAGACAAGCAATTGTGGCTTTGGAATTGCCATATAGCTGTTTATGATTTTGGTAATCGTTTTAATCATGAGCCTACACGACGTCGACGTCTCTTAATGCATCGCAATGAAATATTCAAAATAAATCAACAAATTAAAGAGAAAGGATTAACTCTTGTCCCCTTACGTATGTATATGAAAAAGAATTGGGTTAAATTGGACATAGCCTTAGCTAAGGGTAAAAAGTTATATGACAAGAGGGAAAGCAAAATCAAGCATGAAACCACGCGTCAGCTTGACAAATTGGTAAAACAAATCAATCGAAGATAAGGATATTAAAGAGGTACTGTAATGAATTTACGCTTGAAAATATTTTACTCACTTTTTATTTTCGTATTAATCTCACTCAGTTTGCCTGCGTATGCTAGTTCACCATTGGCATTAGTTAAGAGTGAAAAAAATCAAGAAGCTTATTCTGATCAACATCTTGGTACTTTTGATGATGATTGGTTAGCTTTTCGACGCACTATCGAGACATCCAATGTCCGTTTTGATGTTATTTCAGATCAAGACCTTATTAATGGCGGAAGCAAACTATCATCGTATAAAGTAATAATTTTGCCAATGTTAATTGATTTACCAACAGCAGCAGTAAATACTATTTCTGATTATGTGCGATCGGGTGGAAAAATTATTGTCACTGATGGTGGTGGCAGCCCGACAGAAAATGCACAAAAGATAAATCAATTAACTGGTGTGCAAGTAAAAGGCCATAATACAATGCAAGATAAATTGCAATTAGTTTGGTCACGTACACCATTGCCCTTCACACAAGATTTTTCTGTGGGCACTACTTATGCAAATTTCCATATTGTCGATAATGGTGCTTTACAAAGCGCCAAATGGATAAATACCAACGGACAAGAAGTAACAGGGGCGATTTGTAATTTAAACGGAAATATTTATTTATCATGGGCTCCCGGGCTACAAGGTGAAATTACATCCAATTCACAAGTATTATCTTTAGCGCTAGAAGATTCTGTACCTGGCATTACGCAACAAGCAGCTGTACAAATCAGCTTTGCTGATTATCAAAATATTCAACAAGAATTAGATTATTTAATTAGGCGAACTGAAGAGTCCATACAAACAGCCAAACAAGCCGATTTAGCAGTTCCATTCAAAACCATACAAGAACACTATGAAGTTGCCTTACAACATGTAAAAAACTTTCAAACTGCCTATCAAGAAAGGCGTTTTTTGGAGGCTGACAGTGAAGCTGCACAAGCTCGTCATGAATTTTCACTTGCTTTTGCCAAATCAATGCCCGTGCGCCCAGTGGAGGCACGTTCAGTTTGGCTAGATAGAGGAACAATAATAAATTGTAAAACTGAAGCAGCAATGTCTGATTTATTTGATCGACTAAAGTCAGCTGGGATTAATGTGGTTTATTTTGAAACTAATAATGCTGGATTCTGTATGTTTCCCACTCAAATCTCTACACCTCATCCAGACTTACATGGTTTTGATGCATTAGGAACAGCTGTTAAAGAAGCGCATAAACGAGGAATGGAATTACATAGTTGGATTTGGACATTTGCCGTTGGCAATTTAAGACATAATCCTATTATTGGTAGAGAATCAGATTATCCTGGACCAGTATTGTCTAGTCATGCTTTTAATTGGGCATTAGCTCGTCAAAATGGTGCTCTTTTACCAAATAATCAACCTGAATTTTGGATTGACCCAGCAAATCTAGATGGACGAAGATTTGTCAAAGATTTAGCAGTAGAAATCGTTTCAAAGTATCCAGTCGATGGTTTGCAATTTGACTATATTCGTTATCCTTTTAATGGTAAAGGAACTGAAATGGGTTTTGATTGGACAGGTCGCTTGCGCTTTGAAAAAGAAACTGGTTTAAACCTAGACAAACTGGATGAAGAAACTAGACAAATGTGGCAAACATGGAAAATTGCTCAAGTTAATAGTTTTGTAGAAGAAACATCGAAAGCAACAAAAAAAATAAGGCCTGGACTTAGAATATCAGTAGCTGTATATGGTACTCCGAAACGTTTACGACTAGGCAATATTCAGCAAGAATGGGAAGCTTGGATAAGAAATGGTTGGATAGATACAGTAAATCCAATGACATATGTACCAACAGCAAAAGATTTATCAATAATGGCTGGATTCGTTAGAGAATCATCAGAGGATAAGGCTTTGGTTTATCCAGGATTATCTATTCGCCAATTAGATACTGCTGGGCTAATTGAACAATTGGACACAGCTCGTGCCATTGGCACACTCGGAACAACTATATTTGCTGTTGCTCAATTAGACGATAAAAAACTAAATGTTTTAAAACTAGGACCATATCGTCGTTATACAATGCTTACTCCTCAATCAGATCCGTTAAAAGCAAGTCGTTTATTATTTGATGATTTTGCTTCTATGGTTAATAGATATTTCCAAGATCCTAAAAAACGTATTTTGTCCGATCAATCTAGTACAAACGAAGTGTTTGCTGAAATTGAATCAGTGCAGAAACAAATACATTCATTGTCTTCCAAATCAAGTGCTGAAGAATTATCTGATGCTGTAAAACAAGTGAGCAATTTGCAAAACGATATAAAAAATTGGCTGCGCATTGAAGCATTTATTCAAAGAGGCTATCGCGCACAATATATTGTTTCATATCTAACACAAGTGCAAGCAATTTTGACTTATGCTTTTCACCAAACAAAAGTAAATGCTGTAGCTAGTCAGCTCTAAAAATTGAAATGATTTTAAAAATAGCCCCAGCACAATAAAGTGCCGGGGCTAACCATCGGTTAACTAGGAGGGACTAGTAATAGCAGTTTAAATTAGCTATTAAATGACCAATCGCTTGAAACAGGTTGTGGTGGTGGAACCACTGTTGTTTCAGCTACTGGAGCTGGTTTTTCTTCAACTACAACAACTGGCTCGGGAGTTGGTTGTTGTACTTGAGGAGCTTGTGCAGCAGGTTGTGCTGCTACTGGCTGACTAGCGGCAGCAGCAGCTGCTGCTGCTTTCAACGCTTCGTCAATTAAGCCTGCTTTTTCCCTCAATAAATATTCTATATAGTCTCCACGACTCATACGAGAAGCAGCAACTTGTTCATCCAATAAGCGATGCGCTAATGGAGTAACACAAACAGCGGTGGTCGTTCCTCTATTTTTACCAAAGAAGAATGACTTAGCTCCACCCTTTGGTCCTGTTTGTTTGGATGTAGCTGGTAGTTTTAGTGGTGGCATGCCTGCACGCTCACGAATGAGCATTTCAACATAGTCACCATTAGATACTGCTGCTGCTGCCGCTTGTTCTTTCAATAATTGACGACCAAGAGCCGTCAAATTGAAAGATACCGATCCGGACTCCTTACCAGGAAAACGAGACCGACGCGGAGAGGTAGTCTTTGTAGTGATTGCGTTTGTTGTGACCGTTGTGTTCATCTAGTTTTCGGCGGAAATCATATAAAAGATTAGCTTTTAGTTATTTCCTGCCTTTCCTCCCTTTCATTTATTTAAACCGAACCGATTTGCTTTTAAAGCGGTGACAGAATTTTCTTTCAACGGATTTATATAGATTGGCAGTTTGCTAAAAAATCAGATTAACCGAATCTCGCAATAGTCGACTTTTGTTTTTGTCTTCCAACTTGCTTCTTATATCAACTTCTTTTGTAGTCTTTACAAGAGGCTGCCCTGACAACCCTTTCCAAGCCCTTGATTATAAAGCACAACGCAACCAAATAGCAGTAGTCATGTATTACAGTCTTATTATCTATCTGGTTGCCAAGCAAGATATATTGTAACACTTTATTACCTGTCAAAAACCTTGAATTGCCCATGAATTAAAGGTCCAAGCGATCACAATTCCGAGCAATGCACCAACTAAAACTTCAATTGGTGTATGTCCTAGGAATTCTTTAATCCTCTCTGGTGATATGTGTGGTTTTTCAGAAAATAGCTCTTCCATAATTTGGTTTAAAACCTTAGCTTGCAGTCCAACTGTGCGTCTTACGCCAGCGGCATCATACATGACAATTATCGCTAGGCATAATGCAATAGCAAACGATACCGTATTGAAACCCTCAATAAGCCCCACAGAGGTAGCCATTCCCATTGTGCAACAACTATGGCTTGATGGCATTCCACCAGTTTTTGCCATCACGCGCCAATCTAAATGCCCTGTTTTCAAGAGTTTGCCAACTGTTTTTGATGATTGAGCTAATAAGCTGCACAAAAGAGTAACTGTAATCACTTGCCAACCGCGCTGATCTCCAGGATGTATTGCTAAAGGATATATCGAATTAACTTGAGCAAATGTCAGAAAAGATAACGTATCCAAAACCGGTGATATATTCATTCTCTTTACAATGGTCCTCAAAACTACTTTAGTTTATATCGATATTTAGTTAGAACGACGAATAGCAAAATCAAATATATCGACAAACAGCATAATCGATTCTTTAGACACTGAATTTGCTCCTTGGGTAAATTGCTTCAATAAGTCATTTGCTTCGCTTTGTAAAACATCTAGGCGCTTTATGCTAGCCTTTTCGCCAAACACTGTTACCCAAGTTGCTTTATTGCTAGCAATATCTTTGCCTGGTGTTTTTCCAAGTATTGCTGCATCTCCCCTGACATCCAATAAATCATCGGCAATCTGAAAAGCTAAACCAAGAATTTGACCATAACGTTTAAACAAAGCTAGTTCTTTTTCATTGGCGCCAGCTAGCCTGGCACCAGACCAAGCAGAAAAGCTAAGCAAAGCTCCTGTTTTGCGATTATGTAAATTCTCTAACTTTTCTTGAGATATTTCGTTATTGGCTTGAGGAATTATTTGACCTGTTAATTTCAAATCTTCAACTTGTCCACCAACCATGCCTTGCGCTCCAACAGATTTTACTAATTCCAATTGAACATCAATAAGCAATGATGGTTCAATGCCTTTTGTTGCTTTAAGCAATATTTCTGAGGCTAAAACTAATAATGCATCTCCTGCTAAAAGCGCCATCGCCTCTCCAAAAACTTTATGATTTGTTGGTTTTCCACGACGAAAATCATCATTATCCATAATAGGCAAATCATCATGAATCAAACTCATGGCGTGCACCATTTCAATGGCACAGGCACAAGGCATAGCAATTGTAAGAGCTTTTTTAGATAAGTCATTTGAAAAGTTTTTTTCTTTTGAAGCAATCGCCTCGAAAGCAGCTAAACATAAAAGTGCACGTATTCTTTTACCAGAAGATAAAACTGAATAACGAATAGACTCATACAAATCAGCCGGATCATTACCTTGAAGATACTTAGTAAGACTGTCTTCGATAAGTCCTCGTCTATCTAAAGCATATTTTTCAAAACTGATTTGCGTACCAGAAGCCATCTTTATAATAATGTTGCGATCTAATCTTTAACTTACAATTTTTGTGAGACAACCTGCATATCTTATTAGCTTTACAAGTTGTGTCAAGCTTGATCATTCTTTTTCTTAATGTAAGAAAATACGGCTCTACCAATATTCATGCCAGCAATTACCCATTGATAAATGCTTTTTTCTTTGCGCAAAAATAACCATAACAGTGGACCTATACTTTTTACTGCTTGTTGAGATATGTCCTGAGCAGAAATAACTTGTTTGCTTGTTAAACGATTATTCAAACTAGATAATTGCGCGCGTACAAGTGTCCCGTTAAACATGACTTCATCACGCAATTCTGCCATATTAGCTTCCATCTGAGACAATGTAATTGCCATATTTCTACATTGCATGATGAGCACAATAAATACTGTACTCAATAAAAACATGAAAATTGCCATAAAAGCTTTTCCAAGAATAATTGGCTGAACAGTAAATATAAGCAATATTAAAATTGCCATAATAGCAAGAAGAACAATAGCTGTCGTAATGATTATGATTATGTGAGTAAATTTGGTGATAGGTACAATTACTTTAGCTATTCTCTGTGATATTTCCAAAAGTAAACGGCCAAATAATGCAGTATATTTGTTTTGTAAAAGAGCCATACTAAAGTCCACAGTAGACCAGGCTGCTTGCAAAAGCGTTTCAGCTACTTTTCGAAGAGCAAATTCACTAGCTACTAACATCACTATAGTTATAGTTAAATGAAGTCCTATAAATACCAATAGAACTGCTAACAACGTCTGACAAATAAAAAGCCCATCAAAATGAATTGACGATAAATTAAATAATTGAGAAAAGGGCATGAATTAATTGCCTATTGAGAAACTGTATTATTATTTTACCCAATTTATTTAAGTAATTGACGCGCAATTAACATACGTTGGATTTGATTTGTACCTTCATATATAGGTCCAGCTTTAGCGTCCCGATAAATTCGCTCTAAAAGCAATTCTGGTTTTAAGGAAGATAGACCGATAAATGACATTACTTCATTAACTACATACATTGCTGTGTCAGTTGCTTGAATTTTTGCCATGGCAGCCAATGTCACATCAGCTTGATTACGATCGATAGAATGAGCAGCCTCATAAGTCAATGTTCTGGCTGATTCAACCATAGTCGCTAATCTGCCAATAAGTTCATGAGAATTTTTATTAGTATTTGATGTTAAAACATCGAGTGCTCCTTGCGCCCAACCAGTCGCTTGAGCTGCTATCGTTACTCGTCCTTTAGCTAAGCTTGATAAGGCTACTTTTCGCCCCATGCCTATTTCGCCTAAAATATTTTGTTTGGGAACTTTGCAATCAGTAAATACTATTTCACAAGTTGAGTAACCGCGCATACCCAACATGTCAAATTTTTGGCCAATAGCAAAACCAGAAAAGTTTTTTTCTACAATAAAAGATGTAATTTTACTTTCAGAATTAGAATTACTACTTTTATCTATATATCGTGCCATCACTATAAAATAATCGGCAGACGCACCTGATGTGATAAACACTTTTGTCCCATTTAAAATGTAATTATCACCATCAAGGTAAGCTGTTGTTTTTAAAGCAGCTGTATCAGAACCAGCGTCAGGCTCTGTCAAACCAAAAGCACCTAAATAAGTTCCAGCAGCTGATTGAGTTAAATAATGTTCTTTTTGCTCATTAGTACCAAATCGATAGATTGGCTCTTGGCAAAGTACATGAACGCCTAAAGAGCTCATAATTGGAATAGATTTACGCCCAAATTCTTCGTTGACAAGACAAAAGCTAAGATAATCGGCCCCGGTACCGCCATATGTAGTTGGAAAAGGTAACGCACCAAAACCTTCTTTACATGCCAATTCGAAGAGATCACGCCGAAAGATATTACTGGTATCCGATGCAATTACATCACTAATAGCAATAGAGGCAGCAAATGCCTTTGCTTTATTGCACCATAGCTTTTGTGTATCAGATAAAAATAAAGATGTTTCGGTTTTATGTTGTGGCAAAGTCTGAAGCATAGATGATAATTTGAGTGATAATCTCAATGTTATATCATATTGAAAATAGCTCTAATTTATATATTAGTTGCTAACTAGTTCTAGTTTGCGCAATTCTTGCAAAGCATGAGGCACCATGTTAGAGATATCAGATGCTGTCATACCATCCTCGCCTATAGATTCAGCTGCCAGGTCGCCAGCTATTCCATGCACGTAAGCACCAGCAACTGCTGCTTCATTTGGCTCTAGCCCTTGAGCAAGAAATGCACCAATAATTCCAGATAATACATCACCAGCACCTGCTGTCGACATACCAGAATTACCGGTAGGAATAATAAAAGCTTCATTATAAGCACTAGCTACAATTGAATGCGCGCCTTTTAAAACTACAGTACAACCAAATTCTTGAGCAGCTTTAGCTGCCCAAAATAATCGATCGGATTGAATTTCTTCTGTGCTTACATCTAAAAGACGGGACAATTCTTTTGGATGTGGTGTAAGTACAAGCAAATGTCCATTAGCAAATTTATTTTTACCAATCTTAGCTAAAGCATTTAAAGCATCTGCATCGATAATACAAGGTTTGTTTATTTGTGGTACTAAAGCTTGAACAAACTTGATTGTTTCACTATTCATGGACAAACCTGGTCCTAAAATAAGAGCATTAGCACTCTCAATTTCTTTTTCTATTTCACTTAAAGCGGTAAGCGCTATAGAATGATTATTAGTTTCAGCAACACCGCGGAAAATAACTTCTTCGGGAGGCATTTCAATTACTAAAGATTTGGCAGTGGCAAGTATTGAAAGTCCACAACCAGATTTAAGTGCGGTTCTGGCTGCTAAAAAAGCTGCTCCTGCCATACCAAAACTACCAGCTATAGTTAGCACTTGCCCAAATGTTCCTTTATGTGATGCTTGTGGTCTAGCTGGTAACAAATCGGCAATTAGCTCATCATCAGCCAGTCCCCATCTGGGTGAAAGAAAGTTTACATCACTTTCTTGGGTAAATGTGTCAGGTAAGCTATCGATATAAGGTAAACCTATATCAAATAATTTTATTTCTCCTGCCAAATCAAAACCAGGATAAATTAACAAGCCAGCTTTATAATAACTAAATGTAGCTGTAGCAGTTGCTCTTATAGCAGCTCCCATTATTTGTCCATTATCAGAATTAATTCCTGATGGCACATCAATTGATAAAACCGGTTTTTCACTAGCATTAATGATTTCAATTATTTGTGCATAAATTCCCTCGACAGATCTATCAATGCCAGTTCCTAGTAAAGCATCAACTATGAGAGCTCCATCAAGAAGAGCTTCTTCTAATATTCCATAATTATCATCGTTCAGAAATGTTACTTTTACTTCCAATGTATGCAAAATATCTAAATTTACCTGAGCTTCGTTAGATATCATTTTAGATGCACCATTATTTCCACCAATTATGTATACATCAACATCCAAACCAGCTAAAAACAAATGTCTAGCAACAACCAATCCGTCTCCACCATTATTGCCTCTGCCACAAACAACAATAATTTTTTCAATTTCATCGCCTTGATAATTCAAATTCAAATCCATTAGTGACAAAGCATATTCACTGGCTTTGTTGCCTGCCAATTCCATCAATACAGAGCCCCAATAATTACTGCACTGTTTTATCCAAAGAGCTTCTAATTCTCTTAGTTGTTTTGTTGTTGGAATTCTTGTAAACAAATCAAACATCAAATAATTATCTCCTCGGCACAATAACACATCTAACAAAATGTTTTTCTATTTTTTCTTCCAGGGTAGGAATATCTTCCAAACAAGAATTTTCAACATAAGAACATCTAGGTGCAAATCGACACGCTTTAGGTAAATTTATTAAACTAGGTGGCTGTCCTTCAATTGATTTTAATCGAGATGTATTAGGACGAGGAATGGAATTCATCAGTCCAATTGTATAAGGATGTTTTGGTTTGCTAAATAATTCATTTATATCGGCATACTCTACAATTGAGCCAGCATACATCACAGCTACCTTATGGCACATTTCAGCAACCACACCTAAATCATGAGTAATAAGTATAATAGACATTCCATATTCAGTTTGAATGCTTCTTAGCAAGTCTAATATTTGTGCCTGCACAGTAACATCTAAAGCTGTAGTTGGTTCATCTGCAATTAAAATTTTTGGCTTGCAAGATAATGCCATGGCAATCATTACTCTTTGCCGCATTCCACCAGAAAATTGATGTGGATAATCATCTATCCGCGCAATCGCTTTTGGTATGCGTACTTGTTCAAGTACTTCTATTGTCAATTTGCGTGCTTGTTGAGCGGCAACTTTTTGGTGTAATTGAATCGCTTCAGCAATTTGTTCACCAATTGTATATACAGGATTGAGCGATGTCATTGGATCTTGAGGGATGAGTGCAATCTGATTACCTCTAACCATACGCATTTTATCTTCTGATAAAGTAAGTAAATCTTGTCCATTAAAGATAATTTTGCCAGAGGCAATTTTTCCTGGATAAGGAATAAGACGCATGATTGCTAAGGCGGTCACTGATTTGCCACAGCCTGATTCGCCCACTATGCCAAGAACCGATTTTTGTTCTAATTTAAAGCTTAAGCTATCAACTGCTTTAGCTAGACCAAGTTCTGTATTAAAGACTACTGAAAGATTGTCAATTTCAAGCAGGCTCATTGTATAAATTTCCTCAGAACTAATATATTGCCATATTTAATAGCCATGATGGCAGATTTGCTTGCCTAAAATCAATGATTTAGCATAATCTGTTGGAAGGGACTTAAAATAGGGAATAATAGATTTGGTTAAGGAGACAAATTATGAATCAAGACAGTATGGGTCGCACAAGAGATATTTCAGTATTACAACTCTTGACCAGGCTTGTCGTTGAAACAGAAAAGCTTATTAAATTAGCTGATGATATTAATCAACATTCTAAGACACCTCAAGCTAAATCTGCTATGAATTTAATTGGCTCAGAAGTAAACAATATTTTGCAAATTATTAAAATATCGATAGATCCCCTCTACAACCTTTATGAAATAGATCCAGGTATGAAAGCCGCCAAACAATCTAAAGAAGCAAGCAGCGAAAAAACTCCAACTAATAAAGAAGAGACTAAAGAATACGACGAAAATGTTTTATGGTCTGAACTTTCCAATACATCACAATAAATCTTTTTAGCTTGATGCAGGCTTTAAAGAAAGAATTATTAGTTTAATAGCAGCCATAATAAGAACAATTGCTAATAATTTACATAAAGTTTTTTGTCCTAAAAATTTAGCACCAGCTCGTGAGCCTATGATGCCACCTAAAAATGCAAATATAATCAATAGCCCACTGTCAAAATTTATAGAGGCAATTTCATTAACAGAAGCCCTTCCTAAAAGCCCAGCAATAGAATTACCAACAATAAACATGCTAGATGTAGCAGCAGTAACTTTTGTATCTGCCCAATTAGATAGAAGCATAATTGGACTTAAAAATATTCCTCCACCGACTCCAACTATTCCTGATAACAAACCAATTGCTATACTAACAATTGCGACAATAATAATTTTTGGTTCTTTTGTTTTTTCAAACTGAGCTGTTTCTTTTGATATAAAAGCAAGGCGAAATGAAGTAAACAACAACACTATTGCAAGCAAAATAAAATAAACTTGGCTCGATACTTTTATAAATCCACCAATAAAAGCAAACGGAATTGAAAAAAGTAAAAACGACAGAGATAGCTTTAGCTTTAAATGTCCTGCTTTAGCATATGAATAAAGAGCAATACTAGCGACAAGAATATTGAGTATTAATGCTGTAGTAGACATTTGTTTGGCACTAAAAGAAAAAAATGATAAAACAGCTAAATAGCCTGATGCGCCACCATGTCCAACTGACGAATATACACAAGCAACTACAAAAACAAGTACAGGTAAAAGAATTGTTTTAAGCCAGTCTGCATCCATAATATGTATGTATAAATTTATTTCTTATGCTTTACGAGCCAATTCATGAGTGTGTCCGCCACCCTTCATCATATTGAATAAATGCAATACATGTGGAAAAACAGCATTCAATGATTCTATTGTCCCTTTACAAGAACCAGGCAAATTAATGAATAATGTCTCTCCTCTTAATCCAGAGGCACTGCGAGAAAGCATGGAATATGGTGTACGCTCCTGTCCATAATTTCTCATAGCTTCGGCAATACCATCAATTTTTGTTTCAATAATTTCTTCCATAGCTTTTGGTGTGCAGTCACGTTTACTTAAACCTGTCCCGCCAGTGGTAACTACTAAGTCAAGTTTTTGTTTGTCTGCATAATCTTTTGATTGTAGAATTATTGTCTCTAAATCATCAGCAATAATTTTGTAATCAACAACTTTTACACCTAAATTAGTTAAGCGCTCAACAATTGCTTTACCTGATGTATCTTCTTTTTTACCTTTTACAATTGAATCAGACATTACCAATACAGCTGCCTTTAGCTGCTCAGTAAATTTATCTTTGAAATCTGATTTACCACCTGTTTTTGATATTAATTCAATACTTGAAATTTCCATGCTTTCATCAAGCATTTTGAGCATGTCATATAAAGTCAAAGCATAAACTGAAGCACCAGTAAGTGCTTCCATTTCCACTCCTGTTTTGTATATAGCCTTAACGGTTACATCAACTGTAATTGTTCCATTGGCGATTTCATATTCCACACCAATAAAATCAATAAGTATTGGATGACAATAAGGAATTATTAAGCTTGTATTTTTTGCTGCTTGAATAGCAGCAACCTTGGCTACCTGAAAAGGATCACCTTTAGGAACTTTATTTTCTTCAATAAGCTTAATTGTTGTGGCACTTAGTTTTAGAGTGGCTCTGGCACAAGCTGTTCTCAGTGTTTTTACTTTGTCAGAAATATCACGCATCTAAATAATAACTCCAGGTTTTATATTCAAATTGATCTTATGCCATCTTGCTAGCATCTCACAGCTGCTAATATAAACACAATAATTTTTCTGGAGATTAATAAATGAGCAAAGTAAACACCAAAGACAACTTTAAACTTTCTGAAGTCGACCATTTACATGCGACTCGCATAGATCTTCCTGTCAAGATGCGCTCAAAAGCGATTAGTTTGCTCAATCAAACATTAGCTGATACGCTCGATCTTAAAAGCCAAGTTAAACAAGCACATTGGAATGTAAAAGGGCCACATTTTTATCAGCTACATTTATTATTCGATGAAATTGCAACTGAATTAGAAAATTATGGTGATATGGTTGCCGAGCGTATTACATCTTTAGGTGGAACAGCACTCGGGACAGTTAGAGTAGCAGCAGAAGTATCAAAACTAGATGAATATCCATTAGATATTATTGATGGACCTGATCATGTTGAAGCATTATCAGATCGTCTTTCTCAATATGGTAAAGACATAAGAGAAAATATAGACGAATGTGCTGACCTAAAAGATGCGACAACTGCTGATTTATATACTGAAATTTCTCGTGATATAGACAAACGTTTATGGTTTTTAGAAGCTCATTTGCAAGGCAAACGCTAATAAAATTTAAAAATTAAAAGGAAATAGTAAGTTATGGCAAAAAAATCATTATTGCTTGGGCTAGATGGCTCAGCACAATCAAAATATGCTGCTGAAATTGCTTGGTCACTAGCAAAAACTGGCAATATGAAAATAACAGCTCAACATGTAATTGATAGTTTAGCGGCCTGGGATTTTCTTTGTTTTGATATTGCTGGTTTTATTGGAAGCGGTCCATATTTTACTGCTCATGAAGCTATGCGTAATTCATTGCATTCAATTGGAGAGACTCTAATAGATGTATATAAAAGCATGGCTCAACCACATAAAATCGACACTGAATGTTTTTTGGACGAAGGAACAACAATTAGAGAAATATCTAATCGCGCTAAAGAGCACGATTTAGTAATTATTGGTCATCGTCCAACAGGCATGCAGTCAGAAGATGAAGATCAACGTATATTGCCACGTCGCTCAACAGCAGAAACTCTTACTTATTATTCTCCAAAGCCACTTTTAGTTGTGCAAGATCGTATTAAGCCATGGACAAATATGCGTCTATTATTATCTACAGCTCAAGTACCTTCACAATTGCTTAATTCATTTGTTGACTTTGCATCATCCGTTTCAATTACTCCAGAAGTAAGATATTTAGTTACATCTGATCCTGATGCAAATATTTCAGATGATAAAGCATCAACAGATGCTCTTAAGCTAAGCAAAGACCTAACTAAATTAGTGCCTGGACTAGCTAAATCCAAAATAGATGCTAAAGCTATTGGGAATATCAATCATTACATGCGTGATGATGCTGAAATTGATCCCGATACACTGCCAGTAGTACCGGTATTTAACATAGCAGGTATTCGAAAAACTTGCCTTGGTGTAACACCTGATACTTTAGTCAGGTATTTATCCCATCCAGCAATATTATTTTGGATAGAAGAAGTACCAGTTAAAGCTTCCAAGTTAGAAAAAACATCTGCAAAGACATAAGATGGACAAGGCTGTAACTTTAGAAGAAGCAGTAAGTAAAATAAATTCCGGTGATAATATTTATATTCACTCGAATGCTGCTGCTCCTCTTGCATTAATTGGTGCATTAACAGCAAGAAAAAACGAATTAAAAAACGTAAGCATTTATCAATTAATAACTTTAGGGAAAGCACCTTATGCTGATATTGACTGTAAAGATACTTTTACCGTTAATGCATTATTTATTGGACCAAATACACGTGAATCCGTAAATGATGGTAGAGCAAATTATATTCCAGTATTTTTTAGTGAAGTACCAGCATTATTTTATTCCGGGCAAATAAATATTGATGTTTGTTTAATTCAAACTTCTCCACCTGATAATAATGGCAATATGACTTTAGGAGTATCGGTAGATTGCACACCGGCGGCAATGGCAAATGCAAAAATTATTATTGCCCAGGTTAACAAACAAATGCCTCACACTTATGGCAAAACTAAAATTCACATAGATGAAATTACATATTGCGTGGAAGTCGATGAACCCTTGCCAGAACTTGAGATGCATATACCAGGACCGTTGGAATCAGCAATTGGTGAAAATGTTGCTACATTAGTACCAGACAGTGCCACAATTCAGATGGGCATTGGTGCGATACCAAACGCTGTTTTAAGAGCACTCAAAAACAAAAAAGATCTAGGTGTACACAGTGAAATGATTTCAGATGGAGTTATTGACTTAATTCAATCAGGAGTAATTAACAATAAGCATAAAACTGTACTACCAGGTAAAGTAGCAGTAAGTTTTTTAATGGGTTCTAAAAATTTATATGATTTTGTCAACAAAAATTCAATAATAGAATTACATTCTTCTGAGTTTATCAACGATCCTTATATTATTTCTCAAAACCATCGTATTACTTCTATCAACTCAGCCTTACAAATTGATTTAACTGGACAAATTTGTGCTGATTCATTAGGCACTTATTTATATAGCGGCTGTGGAGGACAAGTTGATTTTGTGCGCGGTGCTAGCCGCAATGTAGAAGGAAAAGCAATTATAGCTTTGCCTTCTACAGCCAAAGGCGGCAGTGTATCACGCATAACACCTTTTCTAAGCAAAGGTGCTGGCGTGGTCACATCACGAGCAGATGCTCATTACATAGTTACTGAATATGGCATTGCTAATTTACATGGTAAAAGTTTAAGGGAAAGAACAAAAGCATTAATAGATATAGCGCATCCCAAATTTAGAGCTTCTCTAGAAAAAGAAAGTTATGAATTAAAGTGTCTAAAATAATTGCAGTTATTTATCTTGCGTTTTGCACTCAGCACAAATACCAAATAATTCAAGCACATGAGATTGAATAACAAAACCATATTTTTTGTGGATGGCACTTTCAATATCTTCAACTAAACATTGATCTAGATGTGTGCTCTTTTTACAATTGCCACAAACTAAATGATGATGATGTTCGCCAGGTGTTACAACTTCGTAACGCTTTTCACCATCACCTAAATCAACTGCTTGTACTAAACCCAAAGAAACAAGCATTTCTAAAGATCTATAAATAGTAGTTAAGCCGGGTGAACTTTCATCAATAAAGCGTAAACGTCCATAAATATCTTGCGCACTGCTTAATTCATGGGATTGTTCAAGCGCATCTAAGACAATGCGACAACCTTTTGTTAGATTGGAACGCACTTTTGGATTTTTTTGGACGGCAGATACATTTGCCATTGTTGTATTCATGCAATTTAACCGTTAAAACCGCAAATTTATTGATATCGGGAGATTCTAGCAAAAAATACAGGCTAAATTCTTTGATCCATATAACTAGGTCATATATCGCTTGCCAAGAGCACAAGTGATTAACAGGCACTTGTGCTAGATTAAAGTTGTCATTAGGTTCTTAACAGAGAATATTTTTGAGGCTTAGCTCATGATAAAATTGTTTTTCTAAGGGCGATTAGCTCAATGGTGGAGCACCTCGTTTACACCGAGGGGGTTAGGAGTTCGAGTCTCTTATCGCCCAAACCTTTTTAGAATCGATACTTTTTCAAATTCTAACTATCTTCTACTTTGTAGAGCAAAACTCAGCAATGGTGGGCTATTTTAGTGAAGCTCAAAGAAGATACAGCTGAAATTAACATCCAAAAAACCGTCTATGATTCATTTTTCAAGCATAACATTTGGCTATACTGCTCTAGAAGTAAATTGTTTGTCCTTTGATACTTATGTTTAGTGAGATAACACCAGAACAAATGGGGCAGTTAGAAAATAAGCCGACTTTTGATAACTTAGTAGCCGTATTTAAAAATACGTACAAAGAAAGGGAGCTTGATGTTGATTATTGGCAGAATATATGCAAAAAACTATATTTGGACAACCCAGATCGTCCACGCCAGTTATTTCAAAATGACCGTTGCTGGCAAGTAGAATTACTTAACAATACCAAGTTTGGCAATCACGAATCGCTGGGGGAACAAAGCGTAACGCTAGGACGAATATTACTGGAAGCAGGAATTGCACTTACATCAGCAAAAGATCCTAGGGAATATCGAACAGGGTTCGCATTATTACGCTATGAACCTTCCTTCGATATTCAGAGTCTTAATCTCTCTGAAGAAAGCAGAGAAATGGAACAAAGACAAAAGTCTTGCTTGTCTGAAGAAGTTGCGGTTGGTATCAGTATGCACCTGGTGCGTACTTTTCTGGGATGTAGACATACTACTGATTTTAGCTCAGCTCGGGGAAAATTTGTTGAACTCAAGGAAGCCAACGGAAAACGTCCAGATTATTGTTGTTTGAATTCTGAGGATAAGATTGTATGTATTGAGAGCAAGGGAACTACTCAAAGTGAATCCGTATTAGCAAACAAGATTTCAGAGGGGAAAAAACAGATTGGCAACACTAAGCCCCAAACAATACAATTTGCTGAAAACCATTATGTGATAGGCTCGCTTTTTGGTATAGAAGGCAGCCAGCAGCAAACCGTTACCAAAATTGATGATCCATCAATAGAAGGAGAGCCCGCTCCAGCGGATAACCCTCTGTATGAGTTTATCAAACTATCTTATGCCAAGGCATTCAGATATGCCAACAGAGATGATCTTGCCGATGCTCTTATAACTGGCAATCATTTAGCAGAAAAGGCTAATGCGGAGTATCAACCTATTGGGTTTGATCCCTTCGGTAATTTGTTACTACTTGAGATGAAAGTGTTCGAGTGTTTAAACGGTAACAATACAGGTGAGAAGGCGCTGGAAGAATTAAACAAGGCATTAGATGAGTTAGAATGGAAAAAAGATGAGGAAAAGGTTGAAGGAAAAATTGTTCTTCCAAATGGAATCGCATTACTTCCACGGCTGGACATATGAGTCTATCCCAAAAAATTGGACCCGATAAAGTAGACTTTTTGGAGCAAGCAACATAAAAAGATCTGAATTTAGTTCTGAACGGGAAAGCATTAGCTTGCAAATCCTTCTGGCTTTCCTTTCATAGTTTGACTTACTAAATTAGCCAGCAATTTTGCCCAGGGCTTAATATTATTATCTACACTAGCTCGCTCCAAGGCATTCATATATTCACTACGGCGCGAAAGTGGGATGACAGTCCAGGGAAATCCGCCGGAAGCCAGCATAACATTCATCATAAATCTACCTATACGTCCGTTCCCGTCCATATAAGGGTGAATGTACACAAAAAAGAAATGCCCTAAAACAGCTCTTACAGATGGTTCATCTTCTTGCCGAAGAAGTTCAAAGAATGCCGGCATTGCATTACGCACAACTTCCTTAGCTGGTGGCACATGCATAGAATGCCGGATGAAAACCTGATTGTTGCGATAGCCAGCAAGATCACCTGGTTTCAAAAGACTAGCAACGACACTAGGCACAAACAGCTCACGATACCATGCACCATGATCATCATCAGCAACAATGCCAGCATTCTTACCTTTTAGGACTTTCACAATACTATTGCGGACTGCCTGGTAAGACTGCCAGTAACCACGTGCCACAAGAGCATCCCGCTGCTTGCGATCAGACTCGTCAACATCTGGATTCCAACCACCTTGTCTGACTTTATCAATAAGATCTTTAGTTACGGAATAACCTTCTATAGACAAAGAATGATAAGCGTCTGTCAAATAAATCTCTTGCACATGCTTGAGGTAATTATCAGCATTTTTAGGTAAACCGGAAGATCTAGGAAACAAGGTAATGACTTGTTCCCGCCATTCTTGCCACATCAACTGCATGCGATTGACATAGGGAGATTGTATTGCTCTATTCAACCTGAAGGGAGATACTGATTCAAATGGATCTTCCTCGCGACTATCGAAACCAGCGGATCGCATTGCTCCCATAATCTCATCTGCAATGCGATTGCGCCCAATGTTGCGGAATGCTCCCACTAGGCGACCAGCTACTACGGTATGACCACCTTCGAGCAATCGCTCAAGAATATCAGAAGCACTGGATACTGTACCTAACGCTGCTTTTATATCAATGGGATTACTTCTAAAAAAAGATGGTGCAATCGCAATAAGGGCAGCTGGCAAAGTATAAATTCTCAATTTATCGAGTTCTTCAATATCATCTGATGAGGGGAGTGCTAATTTGCAATCAAGCACAGAAGTATCGTGGGGCAAATTTGTAATGTTATTTAGCCCTTTAGGCGATCTCACCATCAGCTGGCGCGGCACAGTTCGATTGCCTATCTTTAGGCTCAAAGACTGCTCAGGCGATAAGCACCATTGTTTTCCGAATTTATCTCCAAGATAATCAGCACAGAAGTCCCAAAATGAGGCAAACCAAACAGTGGTTTCCCCTAGTGATTCACCCGGCCGCGCGGGCATATACCAGCCTTTTATCACTTCTTGCAAGAACCCATTTTTTTTGAGTCGTTCTCGGTGAACCCTGGACAAATCTTTAGTACGAATAGCTGTACGCCCTTGTTTCTGGAGCTTTTGTAAAAGCTCCAGCGATGTTGCCAATTTTTCAGAAGGCGATGACATAGGTATTCCGTACCATTTTTAGTATGTAGTGTCGTACTATTTTTAGTATATCATGACGTATCATTTTTAGTATGTTGCGCCGTACTATTTTTAGTGTATTACACGAAACGCTTACCAGAACTGATTTTTTGGGATTATTAAACAAGCAAGAAATTAGATAGGGCAAAAGCCTTCTTTTGAGCCACTTGATTTTTGCAGGATAGTTCGATATTATTGGAAGTATGAAAATTACAAATGCGGTCAAGGCTTTGAGCGCCTTGGCTCAAGAATCACGACTGGAAGTATTTAGGCTGTTAGTCAGAAAAGGCACGGCCGGTATGGCAGCAGGCGAGCTTAGTGATCATTTCGGACTGCCACCGGCGACCATGTCCTTTCACCTAAAAGAACTAAGCAACGCTGGTTTGATAATGTCCAGGAGAGAGAGTCGATCAATCATTTACTCAGCTAATTACACCAATATGCAGACACTGATCAAGTTTCTCCTGGAGAATTGCTGTGCAGACAATGGAGGAAAATGCTAATGAAAAGGTTTCATGTACACGTTGCGGTGACTAACTTAGAGCAGTCAGTGCAATTCTATTCAACGTTCTTCAACACAGCACCAATCGTTAAAAAAGAGGACTATGCAAAATGGATGCTAGATGATCCGCGCATTAATTTTGCTATTTCTACACGAGGTAGAAAGCCTGGACTAGATCATTTAGGCATTCAGGTTGAGAACTCAGACGATCTAAAGCAAATTTCTCTACGATTAAAGCAAGCACAACAACCTACATTTGAGCAAGAGCAAACAACTTGCTGTTATGCTAAAGCGGATAAGACATGGGTTCATGATCCGCAAGGCATTGCTTGGGAATCTTTCTACACTACCGGTAACGCAACAACCTATGGTGAAGATGCTGATCTTCCAGATAGACAATCTGCTTGCTGTGCACCCATGCCTGAGTCTGGGTCGGTAACCATAGATAAAAAGGAATGCTGCAAATGAAAGTGATCTTTGCTTGTGTTCATAACGCTGGCAGATCGCAAATGGCAGCAGCCTTCTTTAACTCCCTTGCACACACGGAAGACGTTCAGGCAGAATCAGCTGGTACGCAGCCTGGTGAGCGGGTGCATCATGAGGTCGTAGAGGTAATGAAGGAGGTGGGCATTGACCTGAAGAACGCCAAGCCACAACTGCTCACAGAGCAACTGGCAGAATCTGCGGAACTGTTGGTGACAATGGGCTGTGGCGAAACATGTCCTTACATTCCTGGACTAAAGCGAGTCGATTGGCCGCTAGAAGATCCGAAAGGACAGCCGCTTGAGAAAGTGCGACAGATTCGTGACGAGATCAAAAAACGTGTCGAAAGTTTGATTAGTGAATTGGACGCGAACTAACAAGGAGTCGGTATGACCTCACAAACAACAGCGGGACAGATGCCTGACTCCCAAGCAACAGCTATTGGGTTTTTCGAGAAGTGGCTTACTGCTTGGGTTTTTCTCTGTATTGCTGTAGGTGTTGTGCTCGGACAATTGGTGCCAAGCATATTCAAGACAATTGGTGCCATGGAAATTGCCAGAGTCAATATACCGGTGGGTGTGCTCATCTGGATAATGATTATCCCAATGTTGCTCAAGATCGATTTTCGCGCGCTCCATCAGGTCAAAAAACATTGGAAGGGCATCGGTATTACGCTTTTCATAAATTGGGCTGTTAAACCATTCTCGATGGCTCTGCTTGCGTTCATCTTTGTGCGAAACGTTTTTGCTCCCTATTTACCGGCCGATCAGATCGATAGCTACATCGCGGGACTGATCATCCTTTCAGCCGCGCCATGTACAGCCATGGTGTTTGTTTGGAGTAGACTGACAAAGGGAGATCCCTACTTTACACTTAGTCAAGTTGACCTGAACCCCAAAAGACCGTCAACTTGGCAGGATACTCCTGACAAGAAAAAACGGGATAATCAATAAGAACGGAGGGGTTCATATGCAAAAGAGTA
>JAGVLS010000015.1 GCA_020054205.1 Candidatus Obscuribacterales bacterium
CGTGAGCGCACATCAATAAATCTATCATTGCAATTGGTGCGTCATGAGCGCGCTCAGACACAGACTATCCCGATCATTGCAATCGGTGCAACGTGAGCGCACAAATCATTATTGTGCCTAACACAACGTGAAAACACATAGACCCGCTACGTAGTCCTGTGGCTACTGTCACCTGATACCATTTACGATTAGCAATTTAACGATCAGCAATAATTACAACATTGCCACCTTTATCTTTAGCAGCAATTAAAGCTTCACAAGCAGCTTCTAGTAGTCCTTGTGGATCGCTTGAGTGTTTTGGATAACTAGCTACAGCCAATGTTGCTGTGAAGTTAATTAGTTTACCTGTACGTGGGTCTTTAATTTCAATCATAGACACACGACGACGTACACGCTCCGCTATTGATGCAGCACCTTCAGCATCTGTCTCGTGCAAAACAGCAGCTAATTCTTCTCCGCCCCAACGGGCTGGCATATCAATTTCACGGACAGAACTTCTCAAAATATTAGCTACTTCCACTAATACTTGATCACCAACTTCATGACCATGACGCAGATTTACATCACGTAAATGATCAATATCAATAATCATCAATGACAAAGAATAGCCAAGTCTCAATGCCCGCTTGAGCGAATGAGTCAAATGTTCTTTAAATACATGTCTATTTGGCAAACCAGTTAATAAATCTTTGCCAATTAACTCTTGCAACCTAGCTTCTGAATTAGCTAAAGCATGCCTAAGTCTATCTATCTCCCTATCTTTTTCTCTCAGGAGTTGTTCATAGTCTTGAGTGTGAGATTCGCTTTTTTTCATGCGTGGATCACTTTGTTGTCGATGAGTTGACGATCCAGATCCATGGATGTTTTGTAGCATTCTTGTTATGCGAGTATTCATTACTCATCCCCTCACGTAGACCCGACGTATACAGATCAGATTTCGACGGTTCTAATTTCGATGGACCTAATTTCATTGGACATAATTTCATTGGCTATAAAAAGCCTCCACTTGCTAGATTAAGTGGCTCATTTAATCTGGCGCCCTGCCTCAATTGCCATCGCCTCAATTGATTAAAGTCACCATAGTTTCAAGCTGTATATTAGCTCTATTTAGGATTAATTACTAGCAATCAGGGGGGGTTCCCCCAACTTTTAATTTATTGGCACTCGTGTTAGCTCTTCATGATTGCCTTTATCCAATAAAACCAACCAGTATTTGTGTTTTGGACTATCTACCCCAAATGTGATGGTTGCTGCTTCACAGCTATTTGCTCCAACCTTCTTACTACGTTCAGCATGCGTAGAGGCAAATACATATGGATAATACAAATGGTTGTGATCAGACATAACAACGACATTGGCAAAGCTATATTCTTTATTTGTACGATTCTCCATCTTAAACTTTACTTTAAGAAGCCGGGAGCGCTTATCCCCAAAAGGATCCTTCTTGAATTCTATATTGTCAACAAATATGGAAAATTTTTCTATTTTTTGCGGTTTTGATGCCGATGGTAATGCATCTGGGTTAAATGCAGGTACCACAACTGGTTTCAATATTTTGAAATTCATTTCTTCGCCTAATGCACAACCAGTAATTTTGCCTTTTCGATGCAAAGCACCAATTAAGCCTAAGCTTGCTCCAGCTGCAGCTCCAATTGCTACAGAATAACCATGAGTAGCAATTGCCCCCGGAATACCTGTCATTTGCACAGATAATAATGCTCCCCCTACAGCTCCTTTACTCATGTAATAAGAGTCAATGGCAGCAGTTTTAGCAATTGTTTTAGACCAAGAATCTTTTGTGGTAACTGTAGTTTCAAAAGGTACTTCAATTTTGCCATCAGGACTAATTAACTTATCAAATTTGATTTCCACATAGCCATCTCTACCTAAGCGTCTTTGACTAGCAATATCTGACACTTTGCCATGTACAAACCAGCGTCCAGGCAAAACTACATTGTCTTTATCTTTTATATCTAAAGCCACCATGCCCACTACATCATCACCAATTTTGCTAATTTCAGAATTGACAAAAGTGGTAAGAGTAACAGCAACTTTAGTACCTTCAACTATATTAGATGTAGAGCCATCTGTTTTAAAAGGCGATATTGTCTCAGTCACTCCTCCTTTCAAAACTGGTTTTTGATCGTCATTAGCAAAACATACACTTTGCCCACCCGCAAAGCTCAAATAAACGGGGAGCAAAATCATACTTATAAGCTGTTTACTTATTGATTTATTCATTCAGATACATAAGGTTAACCACAATCAGTAAACATGACAAGTGTTACTTTAAGCAAGTTATTCTTTTTTACCTAGGAGTTGTTTAATTTGGTCCAAGAAGCCTTTTTTCTGTGCTTTTTCAGCATTTTGACTCTTGCTTTTAGCTTTCAATTTAATTTCAATTTGTTTAGCATGCGCATCCTTGGGATCCAGCCGTAACGCAGTCTGTACCTCGCTCATAGCCAACGTACGCCAGCCCCGACTAAGATATATTTCTGCCAATTTATTATGATAAAGCGCTTTATCAGGGACTAAACGAATTGCTTCTTTAATAGCAGTTTCTGCCTCTTGAAAACGTTTTTTCTTGTAACAATCTTCTGCTCTTTCATAATGTTTTTGAGCCCAAGCCTCTTTAGATTGTTGTTCGCCCCTAATTTCTTGTCCGTCGTGAGATTGTTCTTTGTTAGTTTTTTGGCCAACTCCTGCCACCGTGGACACATCTAATGCTTGCCGATTTAAATTTAATTGATACAAGGCATCATATTCTTCACGTTGCTTTGCATCAAACAAAACTTCATGTGCTCTTGTTACACGTGAGAATTCAATTTGTGCTTGCATCTTTTTTTCTTGATCATTAGGAAATCTGTCCGGATGCAATTTTTTTGCCAACTTCAAATAAGCTTTATGTATATCTTCAGTGCTGGCTTTTGCCTCCACGCCTAAAACTGCATAATAGTCTTCCTGAAATTCGTGCATTTAATTCAAACAAACCTTTTTGTTACGCTATTGGCAATTCAATTCTCTTGGCTTCCAACAGTATTTAAGCTAAAAAACTATATCCATACTAATGCCAAGCATACACTTATCATATTCCACTAACTACAATTTTCACTGCTGAAGCTAACCCATCTTTTGACAACATATAAATAAATTTGGAACTTATTTGGCTTTCTTGGCTTATAGACTACATAATTTATTTAAGTACGTATTCTTTATAGAGTTACTTAGAATTCAACCCAAACAAATCATATATGAATCTAGAAAAATTTACCCATAAAGCCCAAGAGGCTATTACAAACTGTCAAAACCTTCTCACTCGCTATGGACATAGCCAGGTAATACCTGAGCATTTGCTTTTGTCTTTACTTGAACAAGAAGATGGTTTAGCAATAAAAGTGCTGACTGCTATGTCAGCTGATAGTAACACGGTTAAAGATGCTGTTATCAAATATTTAAATAGCCAACCAAAAGGCTCTGCTGTCAATCTCAAAAAAGATGAGATCATGGTTTCTTCCAAGCTTATTTCTATGCTAGAAGAAGCTCAACGCGAAGCCGACCGTTTAAAAGATCAATATATTAGCGTAGAACATTTACTTATGGTTTTATGTGATGAAAACAAATCACAAGCTGGAACTATCCTTAAACAAAACGGCATTACTAAAGATCGTATATTAGCTAGCCTTACTTCTATTCGCGGTAAACAAAATGTTACAAGCCAAGATCCAGAAACTACCTACCAAGCATTAGAACGTTATGGACGTGATTTAACTAAAGCTGCTGCTGCCGGTAAATTAGATCCGGTAATTGGACGAGATGATGAAATAAGACGAACAATGCAAGTTTTATCTCGTCGCACAAAAAACAATCCTGTTTTAGTGGGCGAACCTGGTGTCGGTAAAACAGCAATTGTGGAAGGGTTAGCCCAACGAATTACCAAAGGGGATGTGCCAGAAGGATTGAAAAACAAAAAATTAATTGCACTCGATATGGGCTCTTTAATTGCTGGTGCTAAATATCGTGGTGAATTCGAAGAAAGACTAAAAGCAGTTTTAAAAGAAGTAATAGAGTCTCAAGGCAATGTCATTTTATTTATTGACGAATTGCATACCGTAGTTGGCGCTGGCTCATCGGGAGAAGGGTCAATGGATGCCGGTAATTTGTTAAAACCTCCACTAGCTCGTGGTGAATTACATTGTATTGGTGCAACCACTCTTGATGAATATCGCAAACACGTCGAAAAGGATCCAGCTTTAGAACGCAGATTCCAAACAGTTTTTGTTGATGAACCAAGTGTTGAAGATACTATTTCAATTTTGCGTGGTTTAAAAGAACGTTACGAAGTTCATCATGGTGTACGCATTAAAGATGCTGCTTTAGTGGCTGCAGCTGTTTTATCACACAGATACATTGCAGACCGCTCTTTACCCGATAAAGCTATTGATTTAATTGATGAAGCAGCAGCTAAAATGCGCATAGAAATAGATTCCATGCCAGCAGAATTAGATGAAAAAGAAAGACGCAAAATTCAGCTAGAAATTGAAAAAGAAGCATTAAAAAAAGAATCTGATACAGCCTCCAAAGAAAGGCTTTCAAAAATTGAAAAAGAAATAGCTGATATAAAAGAATCAGCTGATGTCATTCGTACTCAATGGCAAGCAGAAAAAGATGTTTTAAATCGCTTGCAATCTTTAAAAGCAGAAAAAGAAGCAATAAACGTAAAAATTGAACAAGCAGAACGTGCTACAGATTTAGCTAAAGCTGCTGAATTGAAATACAGCACACTCTTAGAAATTGAAAAGGCTATTACAAAAGAAGAAGAAGCTTTAAAAAACAACAAAGGTCCTCGCCTTTTATCACAAGAAGTAAGCGAAGAGGACATTGCTGAAATAGTCTCTAAATGGACCGGCATTCCTGTTACAAAATTACTGGAAGGTGAAGTACAAAAATTATTGCGCCTAGAAGAACATTTACATAAACGTGTAATTGGACAAGATGAAGCTATTAACGTGGTAGCAAATGCAGTAAGGCGAGCACGCGCTGGTTTAAAAGATCCAAAACGTCCAATCGGTAGCTTTTTGTTCTTAGGTCCAACTGGTGTTGGTAAAACAGAATTAGCAAAAGCATTAGCTGAATTTTTATTTGATGATGAACAAGCTATGGTACGCATTGACATGTCTGAATATCAAGAACGCCATACTGTTGCTCGCTTAATTGGAGCACCACCTGGATACATTGGCTATGATGAAGGTGGACAATTAACGGAAGCGGTGCGCAGACGTCCATATACATGTGTATTATTCGATGAAGTAGAAAAAGCGCATTCCGATGTATTCAATGTTTTGTTGCAAGTACTCGACGAAGGACATTTAACTGATTCCAAAGGACGCAATGTTGACTTTAAAAACACTGTATTAATAATGACATCAAATATTGGCAGTCAACATATCTTAGATTATCAAATTAGATCTGCTATCGATGGTGATGCAACTTACGATGCTATGAAGGATAGAGTATTGCAATCTTTGCGTGAACATTTCCGTCCAGAATTTTTAAATCGTATTGATGAAACAGTAGTATTCCATGCCTTATCAGCTGATCAATTGAAACATATAGTAGATTTACAGCTTCGCTTTATCAACAAACGCTTAGAAGATCGCAAAATTGACCTTGTCTTAACTGAACCTGCTCGTGATTGGCTTGCTCGCGTGGGTTACGACCCGGTATATGGCGCACGTCCTGTAAAACGTTTATTGCAAAGAGAAATAGAAAATCCACTGGCTTTAAAAATTCTCGAAGGACAATTTGCCGATGGTGATAAAATCACTGTCGATGCTGATAATGACAAGCTTCTCTTTAAAAAAACTCCCATGCTTGTTACAGCATCTAAAAAATAAGTGTCTAAGCCAGAGTACAAGTTATAAGTCATGAATAAAGTCACTGCATTTTTATTATATGTCCGTGCTTTATTGCGAGCTAATGTTTTTTCTCAAATTCAATTAGCGATTAATGACTTAAACCATGCTCTTACTTTAGACAATAAACAAACTAATTACTTGCTATTATTAGCTATTTTATACAGACAAATTGGCGAGGCAAAATTAGCCATTAACAATTTAGACAAAATTATTAGTCAGGATAAAAAATGTTATCAGGCTTATGCATTGCATGCTGCTCTCAATCACGAGCTAGGCAATACAGATATTGCTTTAAATGACTGCAATTATATTATTGATAATAATCAAAAAATCAGTCTTGCTTATGTTACAAGAGCATTTATTTTTATAGCAAAAAATAAATTCAATGAAGCTTTATCTGACTATAACGCTGCCATTACCATTTCTCCCAAATCATGGGAACTTTATTTGGGCAAAGCTGCCGTATTGAATCAACTAAATAAGTGGGAAGAAAGTATTTCAGCTTGTGATATTTTTATAGCTAAAATGCCTCAACATGCTGAACAAGCTAGCGTGTATCGCAATGAAGCTTATAAAAGACTAGGACAAACTTTTAGTTAGCATTATAAGGTCCATATTCAGATTTAGTTTCACGGATAGCATCCACTGCTTCCATATAATCTTCGGCAATTATGCCATCATTTTCATTATCATACATTTCTTCAATATCGCTACAATTATTGAAGCAACATCTTTAAGTTTTGGCAGCTATTTGAAATCTTTGAGAACAGATCTTTGCTATTTTGTTATTCAGGAAAGTCGTCAATTCCATTTCTATATTCACTTAATCCCATAGATTCTTTCTTTCTTTGATTTTGCAAAAGCAACATTTGAATAAGTGAACTCTCAACAAGAGCTCCATCCTGTAATGCTTCAGATAATGCCGCTTGATAATCAGCAAGTGTTATACCACCATTTTCATCTCCCGGCTCATCGTCGTGGTTTTCTTCAAGTTCATTTATATGATCTAAAAGATACTGAAGCCCTTCGCGTTGCGAAAAAGACAAAGAATTACCATTAAGAAGACTTTTTATATCACCAGCCGAGATATATCCATCCTTGCCAGCAATGTCGCTAAATTTTAGTCCATCTAAATTCTTATCAGCAGATATCATTCCCATTTTATTATCATAAAATGCATTTAGGTCTTCTTTAGAAATACCTGTCTCTGTACCATATTGATCATTGCTTTGATTTGCAAGTAGTTCTTTATTTCCATATAGCGCTGCGATCGCCTGTCGGTCCATCCCTTCATATTGGCGATCACTTTTTGCATCTATCAATTCTTCTTGATCAAGAGAACCATCGCCATTAATATCAAGCTTAGGAAATAATTGTAATGCTTTTGAAGCAAAATCTTCGGTACTAAGAAGTCCACGATTTATATCCGGCGTTTCATCTATTGTTTCGCTTGCTTCATCAGCTAATTTAACACTTGCCTGATCCGGTTCATTAACATCAGCTGTAGCATCCCTTTGTGATTCATTACGTACAACTGGTTCATCATTAGCCATAACCTTTTCCTCCCTCTGAGAAATTTCAAGCTTATCTAGCTTTAGTAAGATTAACTATGCGGTGAATTATTATATTGTAAGCTAATTAATCTGACATTCATATGAACAAATCTGCGTAGTAGGACTGCGTAAATCCACAGTTTTAATTACTAAAAGAGATCTATAGCTATGGTTTTTGTTTAACTTATTTATATCGTCAAATGATGCTTCCAGAAGCTGCTAATAAATCAGAGCGAATTTCTTTGGCACGCATTTCCATTTTGCCGGAAAGTATGTGCTTATCTGCTTGTTTTAGAAGCTTAGCATAACTTTCTAAACCAGCTGCAATTGTTGGATGCTTCACACCATAAGTTTTAACTCGTGCTCTTAATACCTGTTTCAACATAGCTTCTGCATCTGAACATTTGTTTTGTTGAGTATACAATTGAGCCAGACTAAACATGACACTCGATCGATTAGCCGAGGCATCTTTCTCTGGAAATTGTAACAATGCTTCTTGCAAAAATTTTTCTGCCTCAAAAAACTTATTGTGTGCTGCAGATATAAGTGCTAACTGAATTAAACTTTCAGAACTATGCACAAAGTTAGCTGAAGATTTAGCCTCGGCCCATTTGGTGAGATATTTTAATACCATCTCAGCCTCACCAATACGTTCTTGTTTTAAATACCACAAGACTAAATCACAGGCAACTTTTGCTGCCTCAGATCCAATTTTCAAGGCAATAGAATTAGCTTTTTCAAGCAGCTCTTTGTTTTGTGTCACCTTGTCAATATTGGTCACAACATTCTTTCCTACAATTGTATTGACAGAAATATTATCCAATTTATTGGCAAGCTTTGACCTTACACTAAAACTAAATTATCTAATTGCTGTCTGTTTAAACTTGGCAAGGACTTCTGTCACGACTTCTTTCACTGAAACATTGTTTTTTGCAGCATATTGAACACAGTCTTCAAATTCTGGTTGAATATTGACAATTTTACCTTCATTGTCACGAGCAATTTTTATCCGCACACTTTGGTTATTAGCTAAATTTACTGAATGCCATTCACGTTGAGCAATGATTCTTTCGACCACATAGCTGCGCGCACCAAGAGAAGATGTTTCTGCCAAAATGGCAGCTTGCAATTTTTCTTTGTCTTCCAATTTTGAAAAGATAGAAAGAATATTTCCCAAACGCCCTTTTTTCATTAACGCTGGTACGAGAGTAACATCCAATGCTCCCATTTGTTGAAATTTTTCTATAGCATGCGCTAGCATTTGCGGTGACATATCATCGATATTTGTTTCAATCACTGCAATTAATTCTTTTGCAAAAGATGACGTGTTACCATTACTATTTTCTTGGTTAGGACTATTACCTAAAAGTAAACGACAAACATTTGGCCAACGTTTTCCTTCACGGCTGCCCGCTCCATAGCCAACGCCTTCAATTTTTTCAAATTCTGGAATATTACCAAAGCTATGGGCGATTTCACAAAGAATAGCTGCCCCAGTCGGTGTTAAACATTCAAAATCTATGTCCATTCCTAAAGTAGGTACATTTGCTTCGTTCAATAAATAAACTACTGCTGGCCCTGGTACAGGGAACATTCCATGTTCTGTTTTAACAAGCCCACGCCCAATACTTAGAGCAGAAACAAAACTTTTATTTATAGCCAGCATATCATAACCAATAGCAAAGCCAATGATATCTACAATTGCATCAACTGCTCCAACTTCATGAAAGTGTACTTCGTCCATAGAAGTTCCGTGCACTTGTGCTTCTGCTCTGGCCAAACGTTCAAATATTGCTTTAGCTAATTTTTTTGCTTTATCTGAAATTTTTGATTGTGAAATAATTGCCAATACTTCAGGCAATTTTCTTGTCAAATGATCATGGTCATTATGATGCTTGTGATCATGGCTGTGTTCGTGATCATGACTCGAATGCTCGTGATGATTTTCATGGCTATGATCGTGACTATGACTAGAGCCATTTTCTCCCAATAAAACATCTACTTTAGTACTTAAAATACTACCTTTAATTACAGAGGCGATTTTTATTTCAAAGCTTTTTGCAGGCAATGCAATTTTTTTTAATTCTGTTAACCATTTATCTTTGTCTAAACCAGCACCTATTAAAGCACCAAGCAACATATCTCCTGAAGCACCAAGTTGACAGTCAAAATAAGCGATTTTCATAGACTTTAATTATTACTTCTTGTCAGTAAAATTGTATCGGCGATTTGTTCATCTTTAGTTATGCTTACATGCTGAGATAATTTATGAACAAATTGTTTATAACGATTATTAGTAAACTCAATCATTTTATCACCAGGTGTAACAGTCAAAGTAAATCTTCCTGCACCATCTGTATCTACATATCCACCACCATTTATCGCATCAGCAATATCATGATTGTGGTGCGCATTGTAAACTGGAATAATGTGTACATTTATGCCTTTTAGCTCTTTATTTTCTGCTAGTACACGACCTGAAACTTGAAAGCCAGACTTTAGTTTAATAATAAAATGTTTTGTTTCATCACCAGAAATATTTTCTAACACCGCTTGTGTCAAACGTAATTTATCTGGTGGCACAACAATAAGACTAAACATATTACAAGGAGCATGATCAATTTCAAATTCCCCTTTGCCATTAGACTTATCAATTATAGTTTCATGGTTGGCTTTATTGATAAAACTTACTTTTGCCCGCGCTACAGCTTTTCCATATTGATCTGTAACTTTACCTTTAACAGAAAGAATGTCTTGTGTTTCTGCTGGCAAAACAGCTAAGGACATAGTAAAAATCATGGCAAAGAGCTGAATAGAATGTTTAATGCTAAAATTCGAAATATTCATAATCTGAATGATGCTACTTCATCGAGCATGAAATTATCATTATCTAAAACTAACATAGTGTAAAATGATAAGATTCGCTCAGATAATGGCAATATATGTCTATTCGCATTGGTTCACTTACTTTAAATAGCCGTGTTTACGTCCCGCCCATGGCGGGTGTAACTGATATTGTCTTTAGAGGCATTGTTAGAACCATCGATAAAAACTGTTTATTATCCACCGAAATGGTCTCCAGTAAAGCTTTAATGGCTCGCCCTGAAGCACGCATAATGGATTTAGCAAAAGATGAACACCCAATTGGGATACAAATATTTGGGCATGAAGCAGATGTAATGGCACAAGCGGCACAAATGGCTGAAGCTAGAGGGGCAGATTTTATTGACATTAATATGGGCTGTCCTGTGCCTAAAATCACTAAAGGCAAAGATGGTTGTGCTCTTATGAAAGAGCCAGATTTAGCTAAAGAAATTGTTCAAACAGTAAGTAGTGCTATAAAAATTCCCCTTACTGTCAAATTTCGCTTGGGTTGGGATGATGATTCTAGAAATGCTGTTGAATTTGGCACAATGCTTGAAGCCGCTGGTGCTAAAGCTGTAACAGTACATGGACGAACAAGACAACAATTATATTCTGGCAAAGCAGACTGGCAATTTATTGCTAAAGTAAAACAAGCTTTGTCTATTCCTGTTTTTGGCAATGGTGATGTATTTGAGCCAGAAGATGCTTTAAATTTATTATCTATTACTGGTTGCGATGGTGTAGCTGTTGCTCGGGGATCATTAGGCAATCCATGGCTTATTCCTAGAATTACAAAATATATTGATACGGGTATTTTAGATGATCCACCAAGTGAAATTGAAAAATTAGCTCTAGCATTCAAACATTGTCTTGGGCTTATTCAATACAAAGGACTGAGAGTAGGCACAAATGAATCGCGCCGCCACATGATTCATTACACAAAAGGCATTAGTCATAGCGCTGCTTTTCGTAATCGTTTAACTCAAATTACATCCATTGATGATGCTGTAAAAATACTTTCCGAATTAGCTAAGCAAATTGCTGGCAATTCTGGAGAAGAGGAATTTTTGAAACAAGCAGAGTCTCTGCAACAATTAGCGCCTATTTGGAATAAAGCAGAATTATCTCAAATATCGCAAAAAACCAAGCAAATGGTACAGCAATCGTAAAAACTGTATCTAAACCCCAATTGATATCCGTGCCATCTCTCCAGTCGCAATACCAGAGGACAGCATTTACAAAGGGTGTCATCGTCCAGCCCATAATGCCAGCCAGGAAGGCAAATATCAGTAATACTGCCCAAAAATCCATTTGCTAAGGTCTCCCTGCATAGGTTATTAAAAGTCTACTAATGCAACAGCTTGGATGCAACTAGTTGTAACCTTTACTAGCCGCAGCTAAAGCGGATTTAATGGGAAAAACACTAATGAGATAAGCAAATACCGCTTACCAACCTGGTTTTACTTAACTTTATTGCTGATTTTAATAGACCAAATATTCTGAAGATGGCGAAATTAAGATGGTTCCATCGCCTTCGGCAGCTACCATTTGTAGAGCTTGAATAACCGGATTGGTAGCTCTAGGCTGATCTTTTGTCTCGTTCTTAATTTGTTTAGCACGCTGAGCTACTTTTAACACTAGCTCATAGCGATTAGGATCATTTTTCAATAATTGATCAAGAATTCTTGTTGTACTCATATTTAACTAAAATTTGTTGGTGATAATTTCCGAATACGGCAGCGTTCGGCGTAAATAATATGCTGAAGGTTTTCTACCGCCTTTTCAATATTATCATTTACAACCTCATAATAAAAGAGATGTTTTTCCAACATTTCTTGTTTAGCCTTTCTTAAACGTAACGAAATCTTATCATCCGTCTCAGTTGCCCGCCTCTTAAGCCTTTCTTCCAAATCAGCAAAAGAAGGAGGGGAGACAAAAATGAAGAGAGATTGCGGATGAGTTTTCCTTACCTGCTTAGCACCCTGCACTTCAATTTCCAATAAAACATCATTTCCTAAATTAAGCTGTTCTTCTACCCATTTCCTTGGCGTACCATAATAATTACCAGCAAATTCTGCCCATTCCATAAGCTCATTGTTTTTAACTAATTCATCAAATTGTTCTTTATTTACAAAGCGATAATGCACACCATCAATTTCGTTTTGCCGTTTTTCGCGAGTGGTAACAGACATGGATTTAACCAAACCATGTGTACTTGCCATAAGCTGCTTGGCAATCGTACCCTTGCCAACCCCGGAGGGTCCAGTAAAAACAATTAGATTTCCTTTGTGCATATTATGAAAATGTCTTCGCGGTATCATGAACAATAATATCTAATTCTGACACGAATCAATAATTCTCATTTAGTTATGCAACCATTTGATGCTCTAACGTTAAAGGCCATTTTGCAAGAATTGCAGCCTTTAGTTACTAAGACAAGAATAGATCGAATATATCAAATCGGGCGCGATGAAATAATACTTTCATTACGTTCAAAAACAGGAATAACAAATTTACTAATTTCTGCCCACCAAGCGTATGGCAGATTATCTATAACCAAAAAACCAAATCCCAGCAAACAACATAATCAACCCAATTTTTGCTTATTACTTAGAAAGCATTTAACCGGTGCTCAATTAATACAATTAAGCGGCTTAGTCGGCGAGCGTATTGCTGATTTAACGTTTGCTTGTCGTGATGAGGTTGGCACTGAGTCAACCAAAATTTTATCAGCAGAAATTATGGGCAAACATAGCAATCTTATTGCCTGGGAAAAAGAAACAAAAAAAATAATAGCTGTTTCTCACGTTGTCAGCGAGTCTATGAGCAGACAACGACAAATTTCCCCTGGACTTACATATACTCGTCCACCAGTGAATGATAAAACAAATATTTTTAGTCTTGACAAAGAAACATTTTTCCATAAATTTGAACAATTAAATAACCTAAAATCCTCTGAAAATATATCGCTAGAAGAATGGCTTTTAAAACATTTTTCTGGATTAGGGCGACATTTAGCAGAAGAAATTGTCAGTGCAACATCTACCACCGATTCACTAGCACAAAATATCTGGCAAAGTATAAATACTATTGCCAATAGCACTGAATACAAACCAGCTATGTCTTTAGACTTGATAGATTATACTGTTTTGTCTTTATCATCTAAAACAAAAGAAAACGATTATCAATCTTATTCATCTGTAAATGATATGGTCGATGAATATTATTTACGCTTGCAAGAACGCACACAAATACAACAAATAAAAGACCGAATTAAAGCAGAGCTAAATGTACAAAAAAACAAATTAGAATTAAACCGCGATGCATCTATCAAGCAATTAGCAACTACAGAAAATCTAGACTCATATAAACATTTTGGTGACTTTATACTAGCAAATGTAAATCAAATACATCCAGGACAAGAAAGTTTTGTTTGTGATGATTTTTATAATACTAATAATAAAATATCAATTGAATTAAATCCAAACTTAAATGCCTCACAAAATGCTCAACATTATTATCGTCTATTTGCTAAAGCTCGAACAAGAAAAAAAATGGCTGAAGAAAATATTGCTTATGCTAATGAAAAGTTAGAAACAATACAATCTCATTTAAATGAGCTGACCGCAGCCAATTCATTATCTGAAATCGAACGCATGCAAGGATATGTATTAGGTTATAAACAAAAACAAATATCAGCTCACAAAGCACAAGAACAGTCTAAGTCTAAATCCAAAACAAAAGCTTCGCCATTATTAAACATCAAATCTTCAGATGGTTTTGTTATATACGTGGGGCGAAATCGCAATGAAAACGATTATTTGATTTCAAAAACAGCTAAGCCATTTGATATTTGGCTGCATGTAAAAGGGCAGCAAGGCTCACATGCTCTAATAAAATTACCAAACAAAGAAGATCCCCCTCTTACAACCATAAAAGAAGCAGCTGAATTAGTTGCTCGTTTTTCTAAAACTGGACTAGGTAGCAAAATTACAGTTATCTATACTTATGCTAAACATGTAAAAAAAATTGGCAAAGATAAACCAGGACAAGTCATATATACAAATGAAAAAACAATTGTTGTAGATACAGCTAAAACCATAACAAAAGTTTTGCAAAAATTATTCAAATAGATTTATAATCCAAAACGCATTGGAGCATATTTTTGTGCCCAAGCACCAAATGCTTTTGGATTACGAGTTTGCACCCAAACTTTGCCAGGACCTGTAAATTTACAAGCAAGTCCGGCACCACTAGCAAAGCTGGAAAACCATGTTTGTCCTGCCTTTACTATTGTATATTCCGTATCGCCTGCCCAAGCTACTATATGTCCATTATTGATTATATATTCAGCACCAGCCGGAATAGGCACTTCCATTATTGCCCCAAAGGCACTAACGGCAATATGTCCTGTGCCTTTCAAATGCAAAATAAACATCCCTGCACCTGAAAATAATCCTGCTTTCAATTTTTGAATTTTAGTATCCATTTCTACATTTTCCAATGCTGCCAGCAAACAACCATTTTGCACAAAATAGTCTTGTCCATCAGTTAAAGAAATAACTTTTATATCGCCCGGGGCTGCTGGTGCTAAAAGAACATCACCCTTTTCATTTTCAGCTAATATTTCTTGGAAATAAAAAGTCTCGCCACCTAATATGGAGCGTTTTAGCGAACCAGAAAATCCACCCCACATATGTCCACGCAATGCTAAGCTTGCACTTTTTGCTACCATTGCTCCAGCAATCGCATTTAACTTTTCCCCTGGTTGAAGTGTAACAAGCATACTTGCATTTGAACCCGGAAAAAGCACTTCATATTCCATAAATCCGCTCCATCAAGCCTGGTAACATATACCCAGCATAAAAGATCATTCAAACATTATGTAAAAAACACTTATTAATGTTTCTCAAATATAAGTATTGGGAATAATTTGACTAGACTTTATGTAGCATAAGGAATATATATGCAGGACTCGTCAAATCCGATTAGTTTTCCTGCTCGCATTTACCAGCGCAATAGCGAAAATCCTATTAGTGTAACGATTACCGTTGACACAGAACTGGGTTATTTAAGTATAGTTAGGGAAAATGGCAAACATCAAGCTTCAATTCCTTTAGACAAATTAGATCTTAAACTAGGCGGCTCAACGCAGGACAGAATTGTATTATTTTGTGGCACCACTGGTGATACTATTATTAGCAGCGATATCAAATTGCTTGACACATTACAGCAATCAAAAGATTTTCCTACACTTGCTCAACAAATAGACAAAGCCAAAATAGACCAACGCTCTAGCCATATGCAAAAATTTATGGGAGTAGCACTATCTGCATTACCAGTTTTCTTGTTCATCATATGGATAAGTGTAGGCTTTACTCATTATAAAAATCCATGGTCAAAAGAGCCAAGCAAAAAAGAACTTATTCAAGAAAATAAAGCAGAAGCAAAAACAAGTCCAGTACCAGTAAGTACTATTATTGCTGAAGAGAAAAAAGAGCTAGAAAAACTTCAGCCACAAATACCTGAGCCCAAACCAATTGCTCCTAAGAAAGTCGAACTTGAACAGTCAGAAGAAATGTATTTGCAAAACGTACAAAAACTTTTAAAAAAGAATTGGCATCCACCAATATTGAAAAACAACAAACAAACAATTGTTGAATTTGCTATTGATAAAGACGGAAAAACTTTTGACACAAAAATAAGTAAATCATCTGGTAGCAAAACTATGGATCAAGCAGCTTTAAAAGCAATATCTACCATCCCGCTTACCGCACCACCAAAAGGAATCGAAACTCCCTTGTTAATAGAATTTACTTTTAAGTGCAATGTAAAAGAAAAAAGGTCTTAGGATAATTTACGGAATAGCGCTACAGCTGTACCTTGAATAGTAAGTTTTTGTTTTCCGTCTACATATATAGGTTCCATATCAGCATTGGCAGGCTGTAATCGATAGCGGCCTTTCTCTTTATAAAATCGTTTGAGAGTAGCAGTACCATCTTGCAATAATGCCACCACTATTTCACCATTGCTCGCTGTAGGAGTCGGCTTAACAATGACAAAATCACCATCGTATATTCCATCTTCAATCATGGAATCACCTTTTATTTTTAAAGCAAAACATCCCTTTTCGCCATAGCTACTATCAACATCTAAATATTCTTTATTCTCAAATGCATCTATTGGTCGACCAGCAGCAATTGTCCCAATTAATGGCACACGTGTTTGCTCTTCTTCTTGCATGTCTTCCAATTCGTGATCACCAATTACACGTAATGACCTATTTAAGCCTGGTTCCCATTTAACAAGTCCTTTGTTTTTAAGCGCAACAACATGTTGATGTATGGTCATACGATTTTTTAGTCCTAAAGCTTTAGCTAGCTCTGCTAAAGTTGGTGCGTAACCATGTTTATTAGTTAAATGTAGAATTGCTTTTAAAACATCTTTTTGCCTAGGTGGCAATGAATCAATATCCATTTGTTTTATCCTAAAAATGCTGACTTAAACCCCAAAACATAAGCCCAGCCCATATATACAGGCTTGCCAATATGAAGTTTTTATCCAACAGCTACCCATACGTAAGTATAGTATGTTAATGATTAAATGTCTAGTCTAATTAGTAGAAATTTTTTTGGCAGAGATATGTTTTTGTAAGCATGTGCAAAAAAGATAGATTTTGTTTTGCAACGCAGCTTGCTACACAGATAGAAATAAATATTTATATCAAGTAGACTGAGTTCCAAACACAGAAAAACTCTTGACTATAAGATCAATCATTTAAGTAGAGTTTTACAGATGGATAAACTTATACTGGAGGCAAAATGCAAAAAGCAAAATCAGTCATACTCTCATCGATGATTTGCATTATTTTTGCACAACCAGTTTTTCCCGAGATCGCTAAAACTTCATCCACACCAGCTCCCAACAGTCTTGTCATGCAAGCTATGCAAAAAGAGCTTAATCGATCTTTTTCTAAATTAAAAAATGCTGGCACAGCGCCAGTCTACTATTTAGCTTATCGTTTATATGACAAACAGTCACTAATACTATCTGCTAGTTATGGTGCATTAGAAACTACAGCAGAAACCGATCGATCACGCTTATTAAACATCGAGTTGCGCGCAGGCAGTCCTGAGTTAGATAGCACACATCGCCTGCGTAGTCGTATGCCTGGTTATCTTGCATCCTGGCAAGAAACAAGCCCTATGTCCATTGAAGATAATGAAGATGCTATTCGCCAATCTTTATGGAATAAAACAGATGCTGTTTTTAAAGATGCTCAAAAAACATACAAAGAAGTCTTAGCCAATAAAGATGTATTAGTGAGTGAAGAAGATCAATCACAAGATTTTTCTAAAGAAAAGCCACAAATATATTCAGGCAAAAAAGAACAATTCAATATAGACGTTCGTTTATGGCAAGATCGCCTGCGCAATGCTTCTGCTATTTACAAACGACATCCTAGAATTACAGATTCGCTAGTAACCCTAGAGGCTACAAAAATTCATCGTTACATGGTTAGTTCTGAAGGCACAAAAATAGAAGATGAAAGAATACGTTACGAATTATCTACGGTAGCCAGTGCAATTGCTAATGATGGCATGCGTATTTGGCTTTTTGATAGTGTCGATGCCTTGAGCGATAAAGAATTGCCTGATGATAATAAACTAAAAGATATGATTGAAAAACTTGCCAAATCAACAGAACAATTAAGAGATGCCCATCCAGCAGAACCATTTGCCGGTCCGGTAATTTTACGTTCAAAAGCAGCTGGTGTATTTTTTCATGAAGTATTTGGACATCGAGCGGAAGGACACAGACAAAAAGATGAAGAAGAAGGTAGAACATTTACAAAAATGATTGGCAAAAGAATTATGCCTGATTTCATTTCTGTAAGTGATGATCCGACCAAACAATATCGGGGAGGAAAAGTTTTAAATGGCTTCTATCACTTCGATGATGAAGGCGTACCAGCACAAAAGGTAGTATTAGTTGATCATGGAATTTTGAAAAATTTCCTCATGAGTCGCTCTCCTATAAAAGGTTTCAATACTTCAAACGGACATGGACGTTCATCGCCCGGAGAAGACCCCGTAGCTAGACAAGGCAATCTTATTATCGAATCATCCAAACAAGTTCCATACGCTCAACTTAGAAAAATGCTTATTGCCGAAGCTAAAAAACAAGGTAAACAATATGGATTAGTATTCGATGAAATAGCTGGCGGTTTTACTCTCACTCAAGATTGGATGCCACAAACATTTAAATTGATGCCTTTGCGTGTTTATAAAGTATATACCGATGGACGTCCAGATGAATTATTGCGCGGCGTTTCAATTATTGGTACACCTCTTGCCTGTGTAGAAAAAATAATGTGTGCAGCTAATGATAGCGATACATTCAATGGGAATTGTGGCGCTGAATCAGGTTCGGTGCCAGTATCTGCATCTTCACCCAGCCTGTTGATACAGACCCTAGAAATTGAACGACAACACAAACAACAAGATAAACCACCTCTATTACCACCCCCTGCTCACAAAGGTTAGTTGGCATGCAATTTATTTTATTTTCTCTTCTAATTGCTATCTCTACAAGTGCTGTACCTGAAAATGATGTATTACTGAATGCATTAACTGATGAACTAAATCGTTCTATGCAACAGCTTAAAATAGGCAGCCACAAAAAACCTTATTACATGAGTTATCATGTAAATGATAATGAGCGCACAGATATTACTGCATCTTTCGGCGCAATTACTAAAGATAGTTTCAAAAGAAATAGGGACTTAACCGTAGATGTACACGTTGGCGACTATAAATTAGATAGTGGCAATATGCCACGCGTTTATAGCAGTTTAACCGATTACGATAAACTTGCCATTGATGATAATTATGATGCCATAAGACATGCTTTGTGGCTGCAAACAGACAAAATGTACAAATCTGCTGTACACAATCTCGAAAGAAAAGAAGCAATTCTACAAGATAAAAATATCAAAAGTCGGCCCGATGATTGGTCTTCTGAAAAACCAATAATAGAAATTCAACCAAAAAGAAATTTAGTGGTAGATCGCAATCATTGGAAAACACACACAAAAAACTTATCATCCATATTCAAAAATTATCCAAGGATAAAACAATCAAGTGTTAACTTTACAAAAATTGCACAAAATGTATATTTTATCAATAGCGAAGGCACTCAAAGTCGCATTGGTGAAGGTAATTGTTGGCTAACAGCAAAAGCCACTGCCCAGGGCGATGATGGCATGAAAATCAGTGACAGTCTTCTTATATCTGCAATAGATGAAAAACATTTACCTACAAATTCTGAGCTAGAAATTAAAATTAAACAATTAGCAGAACGCCTAAGCAAAGCTACCGAGAGCAATGAGGCAGAGATTTATCAAGGCCCAATATTATTGGAAGGAGAAGCAGCAGCTGAATTTTTCAATAAGGCATTTGTTCCTTATGCTGGTATTAAAAGAGAATTTGATACAAAAGCATCAAAACGTATGGAAAATCCATTACAAGAAAGAATTGGCAGACGTATTATGCCATCTTTTATAAGCGTTATTGATGATCCTACTCTCAAAGATGACGCCGGCAATAAAGTGCCTGGTAGTTATGATGTTGATGATCAAGGTGTAAGGTCCCAAAGAGTTGATTTAGTTGATAAAGGTATCTTAAAAACATTACTTTCCACTCGTCTGCCTACACTTAAAATTAAAAATAGCAATGGACATGCTTACGGCAAATATGCCGAAGCAAGCAATTTAATAGTTGAATCAAATCAAAAACTTACCAAAGAAGAATTAAAAGCCAAATTGCTTAAATTAGGTAAAGACGATGGGCTGGAATATGTATTGATTGTCCGCAAGCTTAGTTCCAACACCAGACAAGATGGTTACGATAGTGGAGCAATGGGATTTTTATCCATGGCTTTTAGCGATGAAAATACAAAAAACAAAGTCAATTTACCAATGCCTACAGAAATTAGTCGCCTTTATATAGCTGATGGACATGAAGAAGTGATTAAAGGAGCTGAGTTTGAAACTTGTACAACTCGCATTTTAAGAGATATCGTTGCTACCGGTAACGATCCAAAAATGTATTATTTTCAACAAGGTGTAAGCACAATTACCACCCCCTCGATTATTTTAGAAAATATTGAAATACAAAAATCTAATAGTGATCTTGAAAGATTACCTGTACTGCCACACCCATATTTTGAAAAATTATCGAATAAAAAAGACTAACTATAATGCGAACCCGCACACGGCAACCAACCGTTTACGCATCCACTTCTCTCTCTCCAAGGATAGTTTTAACTAGTTCAACTGTTAATTCAGTTGTTTTATTTTGAATATCACGAGCTGGGTTTAGCTCAGCAAAATCAATTGATTTGACAAGTCCAGATTCAGCAAGCAGACTTAAAGCTAAACAAGCTTCACGATAACTTATACCACCGCGACTAGCAGTGGTGACACCAGGAGCATCTTGTGGATCTATTACATCTATATCAAATGATACATGAATACCATCCACATCCGTCCCAATTGACTGCAAAGTTAAATCCATAACTCGATTTATACCTAGGCGGTTGATATCGAGCATTGTAAAAGGTTTAACACCTAGTTCTTTAATCAAACCCCATTCGGGTGGATCTAAATCACGAATACCAACAAGAACAGATCTTTTACCTGTAAGTTTAGGAGCAGGTCCACCAATTTCTGTCAGACCTTTTTCACCTTTGCCTAAAACTGCTGCTAAAGGCATACCATGAACAGCACCAGTAGTACTGGTCTCAGGTGTATTAATATCACCATGCGCATCAAACCAAATCAAACCAAAATTCTTTTTAGCCTTACGATAATAATTTGCTGCTCCACTAATAGTGCCGATAGAAAGACTATGATCGCCACCAATAGTAACGGGAATTGTTTTAGCTTCCATCGCCGCTTCGATGGCCCGTGCTATATCATTTGATATTTGGATAATTTCAGGAACACATTTGGGCTCTTTAGTTTTTTCTGGTTTCCAACAAAGAGAATCCGGTGTATCAATTTCAACTATTTTAGCTATCGTCAGCCCCAAAGATTCTATTTTTTCTTTGATATTAGCAGCTCGCACTGCAGCTGGTCCTATGCTTGCTCCGCGGTGTTTGCCACCACAATAAATTGGCACATAAATTAGCGTCACCGAATTTATTTTGTGCTTAGGACTCATATCTTCTTCAGCGTGTTTAGCCACTGTCTCTTGATTATTAGTAGAATTTATTAGCTTATTCATTATGAACTTAAATCACTTAGTCACTTAGTAATAATTTGTAGACTTTTCATCTTTGATTTTATGCATTCTTGTGCAAATGTTGCTCAAAAACTTAAATCTAACTGATAACTAATACTACTAGTGTATAATCTCTCATAGTTTTTGTCCCAGCTTTGTTTTAATGCCACATTTGCTTAGCAAGTGGCTTTTATGGTTTAAGAAAAGTGTGGATAAATTAAAGAAACCATATCTTTTCTCTATATGGAGGTATAGCCAGTGTTTGGGCCAGTAATTAGATTCATTTTTTTAGCAAAAGCAGCCTTGGAAGTCGGCCGCGAACGCATCGAAGATGCCGTGGACGCGCTCACAGCTAAAGCTGGCGAATGCAAATTAACAGGCGGTGAACGTCTTCAAGAGACAGGCGATAAGCTTAAAGAAGCTACAAGTGAGCTTTATCAGCAAGTTTGGCAACGTTCTGAAGTATTAGAAAATCAAGTGCGTGAAAAAATCAAAAGACAAGTGGCTGATTTTTCATTAGGTGCTCTCGGGGACGCTACCGAGATAAATGAGCTAAGAGCAGAATTAGCTACTTTAAGAGCTGAATTAGCTGAATTAAAGTCAATGAGAATCACTGCTTAAGATCAAATCTAAAAGTAGTAAAGAGCACCTTGATCTGAATGCAATCCGTTCACAGCGGAAAGCCAAGAGGGTCAAGGTGTTTATTTATCTAACAAATTAGCAAAACATTATTTATGGACGATTATCATAAGTTCAATGCCCAAAAAGCTGATGCTTGTGTTCAATTGCCCAGACTTTTGATAAGCAAAAGATTTTGGCAATTTTTATCAGTGCTTCTGAATTTTGTTTGGCTGTCTTTTATTGAAGAATTGTGGTTTTTTTCTCAAAAAACGCTCTGCAAAAAAGAAAAACAAACTACGCGTGCTAAGCGAATTTTGCATTTATTAATCGGCTTGGGCCCTACGTTTATAAAGCTCGGACAATTTCTTTCAACACGCAGTGATATTTTACCGACAGAATTAGTGAATGAATTGGCTTCACTACAAGATAATGTGCCACCTTTTAGTTTTGCTTTAGTTGAACAAACAATAAAAACTGAATTATCAAAAAATATATCTGACTTATTCATAGATTTCGATCAGAAAGCAATAGCCTCAGCCAGTTTAGGTCAAGTACACAAAGCCAGATTATTGAATGGCCAACATGTAGTTGTAAAAATTCAAAGGCCTAATTTAGCTAATGAGCTTTATCATGATATAGGCTTGATGCGATTGATCATTGCCGCAAATAAATATGTAAATAAACTACTTTTTTCTTTTGCCAATGAAAGACAAAAAATAAATATAGAAAATCATTTCATAAGCTGGATAGAATTATCTGAAGAATTTGGCAAAACTTTATTCAAAGAAATCAATTATTTGCTGGAAGGGCAAAATGCCGATCGCATGCGGCAGGTCTTAAAACAACATCCTGATATCAAAATTCCTCGCATTATCTGGAAATATACAACTAGAAAAATACTAGTTTTAGAATATGTGGGCGGTATCAAAATCAATCAAGTACAAGAATTGCAAGAACAAGGTTTTGATACAAATAAAATAGCCGAAAAGCTAATTGGTTGTTACCTAGAACAATTTATTATTACTGGATTTTTTCATGCCGATCCTCATCCGGGAAATTTAGCTATTGATGAATACGGAGCAATAATTATTTACGATTTTGGCATGATGGGTGAAATAAATGAAAACATGCGCAAACATTTGTTTAGTTTAGTTATAAGCATGGTAAACAATGATGTCCCTAAAATAACAGAAGCATTAGTTGAGCTAAAAATTGTTCATAGCGATGCTAATCTGGAAACAATTAGTAAAATAATTGCCCCCTTCATAGATTATTACAAAGGGCAGGACTTATTAAAACTAAACTTTGATCAAATTGAGAAAGATTTGGACAAAGCTCTTGCTCAAAACAACTTTCGCCTTCCTACACATCTTGCTTATTTAATTAGAGCTGGGACATGCTTAGAAGGAATTGCTCGTATACTAAAACGTGACTTTAGTTTTATAGAATGTACAAAGCCTTTACTAAAAAAATGGGCTTTAAAAGAAGGTATAAATCAATTTGTAAAAACTGGGCAATTATTTGACTTGATAAACCTACTTGTAAAACAAATAAATACCAGGCAAAAGATTCCAGTAACCGATAAAATACTTGGCAGCCATTTATTAACGGATAACACTTCTAATGATGAAACTTGAGAGAAAAGTGAAATTAAGGGCAAAATCAAATTAAAGCTATAAATAAATCTATCTAGTAGTTTATATATATAGTGTTTTCGAGTTTTATTATTTTGATTACTACCTAAACAAATGACTGGCAACTTGGTTTATATTTCTTATTAGGAAAATGTATTTTAGTAAAAAGGGCAATATCGAATGACAATGTTGACATGGCGTGTAGCTGCAGTAACCGATGCTGGTTGCCAACGTCAAAAGAATGAAGACAATTATTACGTAAGTCCCGACAATAGGGTTTTTGTTGTAGCTGACGGCATGGGGGGTGCACTAGGTGGCGCTAGAGCTTCCAAATTAACCGTTGAAGCTATAGCCAATTGGTGGAATGAACATCCACCCACTGAGTTTAATCAAAAAACCATCAAACAATGGTTATTGGAAGCTGTTTCACAAGCTAATCGCTCAGTTTACAGCACTGCCGAACAAGATGTTTCCGTAAAAGGTATGGGAACGACGGTTGTTGCAGCCATTCAATATAATGACAATTGTATGCAAATAGCTCATGTTGGCGATTCTCGCGCTTATCTTATACGCGACGGGAAACCGGTTCTTCTGACACAAGATCATTCGGTCGTTCAAGAAATGTTTAGAGCCGGTCGCCTTACTGAAGAACAAGCCAGAATTAATCCTTACAAGAATTTAATTACTCGCTGTTTAGGTCATGACGACAAAGTAGAAATTGATCTTACCCCGGTAGAACTAAAAGCAAATGATTGGATTGTTTTGTGTACAGATGGACTGCCAACTGTGTTACGTGATGATCAAATTAGTGAAGTGCTGGACACAGTAAATGAACCAGAAGCAGCTTGCGAAGAGTTAGTGAAAAAAACTATTGGCGGCGGTGCTCCAGACAATGTTACGGTAGTAGCAATTAAATACTTACCCTCTGATAACGGCAAAGGCTAATTAGTTATACAAATGAAAAAGAAATGTGTTGATTGCGGACAAGAAGTAACTGGCATTCATGAATGCCAGCAAACTTTTTCTTCTGCAGACACAACTGTAGAAACTGAAAATGGATCTGATCCTAAAGCCGATCAACTCGAAGAAATGTTGGATAAATCAGTCCTCAAATCATCATCTGCTATTGCTTCATTAATTAATAAAGATACAAATGAACGTTTTGCTTTAACTCAATCGGTAAGTAAAATAGGCAGAGACAAATCCAATACAATTTCTTTACACACAGACAGTTATGTATCACGCCATCATGCTTGGGTACTTTGCATAAAAGGTAATTTTTACGTTGAAGATTTAGGCAGCACTAATGGCACTGTGCTTAATGGTGAAATACTATCAGAACGCAAACAAATACAGCCTGGTGACTGTATTAAACTAGGTAGAACAGAATTGGTTTTTGAGATGAATTAAACAATGAGCAATGATTTTGGAAAATACGAAGTTATTGCTGAAATTGGTCGCGGCGGCATGGGTATTATTTACAAAGCACGCGATGCTCAGCTTGATCGTATGGTCGCTATTAAACAACTTGTCTTAGCTAATATAGAAAAAGACAAACAAGAAGAATTTCGAGAACGCTTTAGACGAGAAGCAATTTTAGCCGCTCAGCTCAATCATCAAAACTTAGTATCAATTTACGATGTATCCATATCATCTGAAAATTGTTATTACGTAATGGAATTGTTAGAAGGGCATAGCTTAAGAAAAGAATTGGAAATAAGCCCGGAAGGTAAATTAACCGCACAAGAATTATATCCAGTTTTACAACAAATAGCAGAAGGACTGGCATACACTCACAATATGAATCTTGTCCATAGAGATATTAAACCGGACAATATATTTATATTGCCAAATGGCAAAGTTAAACTCACAGATTTTGGTATTGCTCGCTCTGCAGAACCAGACAATTCAAACTTAACAAAACCTGGTGTCATGCTTGGCACATTATCTTATGTTTCACCCGAACAATTGCAAGATGCTCGTAACGTTGATTTAAGAGCAGATATATTTTCGTTAGGTGTAGTTGTTTATGAAGCTTTATCAGGGCAATTGCCATTTGCAGGCGATGGCTTAACATCAACACTAATGGCAATTGTTGCTAGAGACGCCAAACCACTAAGTGAGGTTTCAAATTCTATCAGCCATGAAATGTCTTCCGTTGTAGCTAAAGCTATGCGCAAAAGTGCAACCGAGCGTTACGGTTCGGTTATGGAATTTCTCAAAGAATACGAAAAAGCATTATCTTTAAGTGCTCCACAAACAAGCAAAGTGAGAGCTACTGCTTATCAAACTTCTTCTGTACCTACATATACCCCTGGTATTCCGGTAGCACCACGTAAAGGTATTTCAGAACAAAATACGCTTTCCGAACAATTAGGTAAGCCATGGTTAAAAACCGAAGTTGATACTCTTTCACAATCACAATCAAAATTATTTGTTAAAGCAATTAGTACAATAGGCAAACCAGGCGATGGTAAAGGTTGTTTTTTAGAACCAGCAGTTATTTGTTGTTTACACGGTATTGTAGTTGTTGCTGATGCTGCGACACGCTTAGTACAGATTTTCACCAAAGATGGACGTTGCATTGGACAACTAACAAATAATCCAAGTGCCAAAGGTTCGAAAACCGGTGGTGGGCTCTTTTCAAAACCAAGTGCTCTTGCTATGGATTCGACAAAATGTATTTATGCTGCAGATAGTAGTGATAATTTCATTCGGGTTTTTGATTTACAAGGTAAATTTATTAAAGAATTTCGTACAGCAGCTGGCAAAGAACAAGGACTGCACGGACTAGCTTATGATGCATCTGGCTTGCTTTATGCTTCCGATCCTGAAAATGGTTGCATACATGTATTGCAAGCTAGTTTAGGTACTTGGCTTAGAAAATTTGGCAGCCGTGGAACGCAAGATGGACAATTTAAACTTCCTTCCTCTATTGCTATTGATAAGCTTGGTCGTATTTTTATAGTTGACTATACTACTGCCAAAATATCCATTTTCAATAAAGCTGGTCTATTTCAAAGATCCTTTGGTGGCAAAGGTACAGGCAATGGTTTGTTCAACGTTCCACGCGGTATAGCCATTGATAAAAATGATCGTGTATATGTAGCAGATTCCTTGAATCATCGCATACAAGTTTTTTCTACAGATGGCGATTATTTATATTCTTTTGGTGGACAAGGAAAAGAAACAGGCAAATTTATTGGTCCTTCTGATTTGTCTATAGATCCTGACAATAATTGTTTATATGTAGCCGATAGAGGCAATGCCCGTGTCCAAGTATTTCAACTGTTGACATAAATAATTACCATGGTCGCAACCAATTTCAATAATGATGAGCCAGTTTTGGTGTTAGCATCGCAATCACCAAGACGTTTAGAATTGCTCAATTTAATTGGTATTTCTTTTCAGGTTGTACCTAGTAGTTCGGAAGAAATATTTACTGAAATAGAACCTGGTCTTATTGTAAAACAAATATGCAAAGCTAAAGTTTTCGATGTTGCAAACAAATTAATAAATAGTGGCAAATATGTAAAGTCCAACCTGGTTATATTAGCTGCAGATACTGTAGTAGTAGTAGATCAAAAAATATTAGGCAAACCAGAATCAAAAGAACATGCTTTTGAAATGCTTATGAGTTTGTCCAATAAAGTCCACGAAGTATATACTGGTGTCAGCGTTGCCAAACTCAATTATAATTATCACAAGCAAGATTTTGCTATTTCCAAAGTTTTTTTTCGCAAACTCGATCCTATTGAGATAAAGTCTTACATCAATACTAACGAGCCTTTTGATAAAGCGGGTGCTTACGCTTTACAGGGAATTGCTTCTTGTTTTGTAGAAAAGATTGAAGGTTGTTATACGAATGTTATTGGTCTACCTATGCCATTAACCATAAACATGCTGAGAGACTCTGGCATTCAAATATTAGGATTGCCTCGTTAAATGCGTAGTGATTTTCCTATTTTAGAAAATTTATCTCAGTATTTAGAGACTAATAACAATTTCAGTGGCAAAAAAATAGCTTGGCACTGCCATCTAACTGATTTAACCGCGCTTGCGGCCAATGTCTTAATTAAAAAGGGAGCTCAGTTAATTTTGAGCGAGTGTAATCCTTCCACTACATCAGACATGGCTGTAAATTATATGAGAAAAATTGGCGCCAATATTTATTTAGGAGAAAACAGTTGCCATCAGTCTTTATTAGAAAAACCAATTATTTTAGCTGATACTGGACTAGCTTTAATTTCAAAATATTTGGAAAACCCATTAAATGATTTTGCCTTTGCAGGAAGCGAAATTACTACCTCAGGTATTACAAAGCTAAGACTACTTAAAGAAATTTCCCTACCAGTAATTAATATCAATCAAGGTCAAATAAAAACTCACATAGAAAATTTTCATGGCGTAGGTGACGGATTAATTGACCTTTTACCAATAATAACGGAAAAAAATTGGGCAAATGAAAAAACCTCTGTAATTGGCTATGGAAAAGTTGGAGCAGGAGTTGCTTATTACTTGAGACAAATTGGTGCCCAAGTATCTGTTGTAGAAAAAGACCCAATACGTGCCTTAACTGCACATTACGATGGATTTCAATTAAGCAGCTTAAAAGAAGCCTTGTTAAATAGTGACTTATTAGTAACAGCTACTGGTAGCTGTTCTCTCATATCTGGGAATTTGTGGCAAGATACTAAAGACGGCATAATTGTTGTCAATGTTGGACACTCAAATAAAGAACTGGACTTAGAGACATTGTCCCAAAATGCCATTTCAATTTCGGATATTTCCAAACATCTCCAAGAGTTTACATTAAGGACACAAGAAAATTCTGTAAGCAAAAAAATATATATTGCCTGTAAAGGCAATCCAGCAAATGTTGTTTTATTATCTGGCTCCCCCGAACCTACGCTTATCCACCTTACAACTGAATTGCTTTGCATGAATTATTTGCTAGAACTAGCAAATAATGGCAATAAAAAATTACCATTTGGCGAAAATGCATTACCAATTGCTCTAGAACAGGTGTCTAGTAAACTTGCTCTTTTTGCTCTTGGCTTTCAATTAAACTAATTTTTCTTTGCAAGAAATCTACTAAGTCTTTGAAGGCAAGCCTTTACGTGTTACCCTCTATTCTAGTCATGACTTACAAGAAACAAAACACAATGTCTAAATATGCTTATATATTGGCAATACCAATTGTCTTTTCTAATTTGTTTGGAACAGTTAGCTTTGCTGAAAGCACAGGCTCATTGGATTCTATGTGGATTGATGATTCTAGCAAATCTAGTTTGACAACTGAGAAAACATCAGCCAGTATTAGTTATGCACCTATGTGTTCACTAGCTAGTATTAAAGCAAGTCAACTTATTATGAAAGGTGGCTGGCCATCTACTGGTCCTTTTAAAATCAGCTCAGAAAAACCATTTGTACTAATTGACGATAATAATAATGAATTGACTTTGGAGCTTTGGCAAGATCAAGTTACCAAAGCACAATTGAAATTAGCTAATAGACAATTGACAGACAAAACAAAGCTTTCATTACTTGATATAGAAATGAATGTTGATTTTTTATTGGAATCACTGGGTTTAAAACCGAATAAAATAGCTAATTTCAATCAACAATTTCAGAAGAAAAAAGATAATTTACTTTTAGCTGATGCTGCCCCTCTTCGCTTAACTGCTGGACGTTATGCAATTGATATTGCTAAAGAAAATCCCAACAGCTCTACCTACGACTTATTAATTTCCGTAAGCAGTTTGGATGCTAATAAATTAGTTATTCAACAACATTCAGATAAGCCTGCCACCACTGACACACAGACAAGTGAAGAAAACAAAAGTAAAAAGATTGAGACAACAACAGAAAAGCTGCCTAGTACCGCTGCCAAAAAAACACCTGTAGTTGGCAATAAAGAACAATTTGCCAATCTAATCAAAAATTGGCAACAAATCAAAAAGGTAGCTGTAAGAAAACGACAAACAACTGAACTTTCTCAAGTATTATCTGGAAAAGCTCTTGCACGTCAGAATGATGCTATTAAATGGCTTGTCACCAATCACAAGTATTATGAAATGGTTCCTAAAAGCATTATTGTTGATAAGTATGCTGAAGTCACACCAGACAAAAAATATTTAGTCTATGCTCGTGTCAAAGAATATAGCAAATATATTGATGATACCTCTGGTCAAGTTTTAAAAGAATCTGAAACTCAATACAGTGTAATTTACACGATTGAAAAATCAAACAATAGTTTATCTATTACCGACTCCCAGCTCCTAACACCAGAAACAACAAATAAACCAAGTCACTAAGCTGTTTAAAAGATGCACATTGAAAGAATTTTTAGCCTGACTATTGCTTTATTCATTAGTCTTATTCTTTCATTTTACAATCATGCCTTAGCTCACAATACAAACATCAATCAAAGTCCTGGAATTACAAGGTGGTCGATTGTCAACCATCTCGGTTTACCAGTTTTTCCTTTATCAATAGTCTGTGTCGATAAAGATATTTATTTGCTTGGCACAAATTGCCTTTGGTACATTAACAACGGTAAAAACCTAATAGATACGTCAGTACCACAAACACTAGTAGCCAAGCCTGTTTTTACCTCGAAGCACCAAGTAGAAAATATTCCTGTGCAAGAATTTTCTGATTTTGTTTATTATCCACCGCACAAATCGGTTGTGGTTTTAGATAAAAGCAATAATCTTTTTGAATTTTTCATCAGCACAAAAACCTGGAAATTAATGCGTCCAAATTTTTCCAAGTATGGGTCATTCGATCCTGACTATGTAGCAATTACTTGTGAAGGCAATCATATTTGTTTATTAGACCCAGAACAAAATCAAATATGGGAAATAAGTGATAGAGAAAATTGTCGCCCATACTTTAAACAAGTAATGCCCTGGCGTCTAAGACCTGGCGATATCAGCGTCTCTCTCGGGACAAGTATTTGTGCTGATGATGCTGTCTATGTTCTTAATTTGCGTGGAAAAATTACAAAGTATACTGTTGGCAGCAATTACAACTTGTCCAAACAAACACCTTTTAAGAACCCTAATTTGCTTAATCTACGTCCACAGCGAATTTACACAAACAAATTAGGACCAATTTTTTTAGTAGAGCGAGAAAATAATCGAGTACTGGCAATTGATAAAAAGACTGGTTCTATGAGCCAATTCTTGTTCGGCGCTCAAGCAAATTTGAAAGGCTTATATCCAGATAATCAAAGTTTTCTTATTGTGGATGGCAATACTATTGCCTATCGCAGGCTTCATTCAAGCACAAACAACCTAAACTTAAAACCAATATCTCATGAAGTAGATATTCGCTTACAAGGACTCTCCCTACCTTTAGCTCATGCTAGTTTGCCTGCACATCCTGGTGTTTATCCTGGTGCCAGAAGACTCTATCGGTTTGGTATACATAAAGGGGTTGATTTTTTCAATGATCCAGGCTGCGGAACTAGAATTAGCATGAATACAAAGGTATACGCTGCCGATAGTGGCAAAATCGTAAGAGCCGATACAAATTTTGTAAATATGACTGCATCTCGATACATTTCTGTATTGCATGAATGCAATCAAGAACGTAATTGCTCTGATAAAAACGAAGACTTATTAAGGGGCTGTCAGGTATGGATTGATCATGGACATGGGCTAATTACCCGTTATGCTCACCTCAATGGTGTCAAAGAAGGGCTTTCTGTAGGACAAAAGGTAGAAAGAGGTACATTAATTGGTTACGTAGGTGTTACTGGAACTTCAGATAGTGTATTTCCAAAAACAAAACATCCACATCTTCATTTTGAGATTTGGCTTGACAATAAATATCTTGGTTTTGGTCTTACTCCATCAGAAACCTTGTCTTTATATGAAGATATTTTTGGTACAATTTGCAAGCAAAGAAATTAAAATGTCAAATCTTACAAAACCACGTTCGTATAATATTTCACAACAACTTGTGAGTGAAATAAAACAATTTATTCCAGGTGGTGTAAATAGTCCATTTCGATCTTTCAATGAAGTAGGCGGCACTGAAATATTTTTTGAACATGCAAATGGCTCTTATTTATTTGATGTAGATGGCAACAAATATATTGATTATTTAGGTAGTTGGGGACCAGCAATATTAGGACATAGCCATCCACAAATTATAAAAGCAATTGAAAATGCAGTCCGAAAAGGCAACGTTTTTGGCGCACCACATAAGCTTGAAATTGAATTAGCAAAACAAATCATGAGTATTTTTAACAGCATTGAAAGTATTCGTTTCGTTAATTCTGGCACTGAAGCGGTAATGAGTGCTATCCGCCTTGCCCGTGGGTATACTAAACGCGACTATATTCTTATGTTTGCTGGTTGTTACCATGGTCATAGCGACTCAGTATTATCTTCACGAGGACATTCATCTAGCGCGGGTATTCCTGAAAGTTTTTCCGAAAACACATTATTAGTGCCATTCAATGACTTGCAATCTTTGAAAGACTGTTTAACTACATTCAAAGGAAAAATTGCCGCTGTTTTAATTGAACCAATAGCTGGATCAATGGGCGTCATACCACCTCAACCAGAATATCTTTTAGGAATAAAACAATTAATTCAAAAAATTGATCCAGAAATATTGTTTATATTCGATGAAGTTTTGACTGGATTAAGAGTAGCTCTAGGCGGAGCTCAAGCTTTCTATGACGTCAAACCCGATTTAACATGTTTTGGCAAAGCATTAGGCGGGGGCATGCCTATAGGAGCATATGGCGGCAGAAAAGATATTATGGATTACCTTGATCCAATCGGCAAGGTATATCAAGCTGGCACATTTTCAGGTAATCCAGTCACTATGGCAAGTGGAATTGAAACAATTAACTTATTGAAAGAGAAAAACGTATATCAATATCTTGATCAATTAACACAAATGCTTTTTGATGAATTAACTATATTCATTAGAAAACACAATTTAGAAATACAATTACAGCGAGTTGGTTCTATGTTTTCAATTTTATTTGCGCCAAAACCAATATTGAATTATGAAGATTCAAAATTGATTAAAGGCAAGGCATTTGCTCAGTTTTTTCATCGCATATTAGATCAAGGACTTTATTTTCCGCCATCATCGGTGGACGCTGCTTGCCTTTCACATGCTCATAGCTCAGAGGATATTGAAATAAGCATTAAAGTTATTTGTCAGGCTTTAAACCAATGAATTAATCTACCCTTCTGCACTTAACATATCTTGACAGTATTTACACCCGCGGGTTAAAATCGATTAAGGTAGGACTCCCGCAACATCTAAATTTTGCCCCCACCATCTTTAATATAGATGGCTAGTTTTACTATCAAAAAATAAGTCTTACCTTCTCACGTCTTTTCACTGACTCTGGGAGACGAACTCGTGCTATCGAATTTTTTCATCAGCTCTTTTACTGGTCGAAATTTAAATCGAAACGAAAAGGGTAATTTTATTGCTTTAGCTTCAGCAATTACAGGATTTATCCTAATTGCTCTATGCTTATTTGCTTTCAATTATTCGCGTGCATTAGGAAGCTTCCAGGAACATAAAACAGCCGTGGAAGCAGCTAGCCTTGCTGCCGCTCAAGATCTGTCCAGAATTGTAATTGATGATCCAAATTATGGATTTATTGCTTTGTCTGATTATCCACCAATTGGTAAAGCTACGTTGGCAGGCGATGGTGAACCATTGCCAGTGCTAGGAATCAATACAATATTAGCTACTGCCCGCTTAGATACAATTATTGCTAATGAAATTGGCGATGAAACTTTAAAAACTCTAGCGCGACACGACACACAAAATGCCCGCACTGCAGCCAATAGACTATGCAATGTGTTATTACAAGCTATGCAAGAAAGCTTGTCAGAGCAATCTGAACCAAAAGACCTGGATGGAAATCCAGTTAGAGTTTATTCACATGCCAAAGAAGTTTATTTAGCTAATCTAGCAAAATTATCGTATGGCAAGCCAGTGATCAAATCGTTTAAATTGTCACTAGGTTGGCTAAATAATGGTAGTAATACAATTACAAATATTCCCGAGCCACAAAGTAAAGCTTTATTGTCAAATGATCAACAAATAGATAATAAATATAAAGCCTTTATTAGCATTCCTGCTGGCAATGAAGAATTTACATTTGCTGGTCTGTCTAGGCAAGCTGCTCTTGTAGATGCAGGTCGTTTTATGCAATTTGATCAAAGTAAAGTTTGCTCAATTACCAAGCTCGAGGCCGAACATACTTTTACTAACGATGCTCAAATTATTAGATCTATTGCTTGTGCACAACCAGGAGCCAATGAAGACTTAGGTCCAGTTGGACAATTAAATATTAGTTTTCCTGGTGGCACAGTGCCTGGTATTGAGTCCATACGTGATTTATTTACCAATGATCAGTTAAGCAATAACAAAATGGATATTTATACGCCTAAAAATGGCGACTGGCCATCAGAAGTACCCAATTCACATTTAGTGCCTACTGTTATTCCCTCTATTTCTACCTCGCCTACTGTTTCTGAAGCATTTGGTGCTGGATTTTATCACTGGTTAAAAAGTAATCGCACTAAACCTGATATCGAAAAAATCAATCAGTTGATAGACACTAGATTTACTGCCCTTGGTGGTCCTGGCAGTGATACTTCTGTTTTTAATTTTGACCTCTTGCCTAGAGCTTATGCACGTTATAGCTCCGCATCATCATCTGAATCTTTAACTTATGTTTTAGCTGGTCATTCCCGAGGAGCATTTGATCATCGTCGTGATCAATATTTAAACAACACAATAGATGCTGTAAAAGCTTTCTGGCGCATGACAGAATTAAGGGATATTGGTCCAGACATGCCTTCCAACAGCTTAGCTGGCGTTTTAACAAGAAATGGTTTTAAATCTGTTGATCGCTCGCTGAATCTAACACCGGATATTTTAAAAAGGTATTGGAAAGACATTGCCAAATCTAGTGAAGCAGCAAAAGCCACAAAAGATGCTGCAGCAAGAGCAATGAATGATGTTATTCAACCAGCAATAAATAATTTGCAATCACAAGACTTTCTCTCTTTCTACGAGCGTAATCAATTGAATGAGTGGAACACAAAATTACGCAAAGCACAAAATGCGATTACAAATGCCAATTATGTATTAGCTCAATCTGAGTATATTGCCAATAATCAACTGAAATTATCACAGCGAGGGTTATCGCATCCTGATTCACACAATTGGAAATTAGGCAAAGTCTTACTGAGACCTCATACGCAAGAAGCACAATACAATGACTTAATTAATGGACGCCCAACTCCCAGCGGAGATCGCCCACGTGAAACTGACTGGACAGATAGACCGAGTGAATTTTATTATTATGACTATAATCAAGCTATGTCCAATGCCCCTATTGATATACCCGCCATAAATAAACAAAGAGTAAATCATATTGCTATAGATTTAGAAGGTAATGTCAATATTGCAGTCACCGAAGAAAGTCCTTGGACAAAAACACCAGTATCTGAGAGCCAATATTTAGGCATTTGTCCTAAAGCAATGATTACTGGCGATGATGTGCCAATTACCTGGACAGCTACAATGAGAGATGAATCTGCTCATATTGGCAAAACAAAAGGAGGCAAGCATGCCGGGCAACCACCTGCAGGTTATCCACAAAACTATTGTCAAAAAATGCAGTACGGTGGCGATATAAGCAACAATAGTAGCTTAAGTATAATACTAGGTAAAATTGCTAATAAGGGACGTATATTAGCAAGACAACCACGCAATACTTTAATCTGTGGTGGACTAGCATTTGAATTTCAAATGAGAGCTCCTCTTATATTTAATTGTGGAGAAATAAGTACACAAGAACAACTGGGAGAAAAAGTTAAAACTGATATTTTAGATAAAGATTTAGCTCCTACTCCACCTAATGATTTATTGTAATTGAGACTTTATTGGTACAAGCATGCTTACCTGAGTGGCTTTAAGTTTCACCCCAGAGCTTAGAGCCCCAGAGTTTAAAGTTTGAGAATTGAACTCGGGAAGAAGCAATTGCTTTTTCCTTTTCATGACTATTATGTTGACAGCAGACATATCAGCTTTTGTATTTACAGGCAAAGAAATTTCGATGCTATCCAACCAAGTCTCACCTTTATTCACATGCTGATGGCGCCCATCTTGTTTATAAGCTATTTGATTTATAACTTGATTGGCATTATTTACAATTTGCATGGTAATAAAGAAATCTACATTTTCTGCTTGTAATGCTTCCCAAACAGCTTGCACTACAACTGAATTTTTATCAGCACTAAGATTAGCTGACACACTACAACATTTTAAATAAGGCATGAATAGAACATTTTGAATACTAGCTGTATTGGCCAGGCTAGTAGCTTTTTTAATAGAAATTTTGTTAATCGCAGGCAAGCTGTAATAAATAATTCCCCAGAGTAAACAAGCTTCTATTAAAACAAATATGATTTTTTTCTTGTTAATACTTTTATTGTCTACATTACTTCTCATTTTTCTTATAGCTTCTGGCTCATTTTCACTAGCATCGTTATTAGGTGCTAGTTTGCTGCCATACTTAAGAATCAGTTTTCTCAGCGGTTTCTCAGCCACCAACCACATCAAATGTGACGATACCAATAAAATCAACAAAAAAGACATTAGTGACTTTACTGTTTGTACATGTGGGAAATTGACACTTTGATAAGTAATGAAAACTACATGCAACATATACAAAGCAAAGCTTAATTCACCAAGTAATACCATAACCGGCGTAGCAAAAAGTTTTGATAATAATCCACGCTGACAAGCAACAATTGCAATTAAGGAAGCAATTATTAAACAGTTTGCTCCACAATTTTGTAGCCATAAACCACCCGGCTCACTTATAAACGGTGCCAAAACGGTTCGCCATTCAGTAGCATTGGCGCTAGCAAAAAAAATGCCAGCACAAGCTAAAACTTCAAGTATAGTAGCTGACATAAAAGACAAATTTATACGTCTTAACCAATAACCAAAAAATAAAGCTGTCGTCATACCCACACTAAATTCAAACAAACGAGAGAGTGGATGAATAACAACTAGTCCATGCATGGACCAGCTAATATGACTAGATTCAGGCAAATGCAAGCCATTACACAAGGCAATAGTGGCTAATAGACTAGATATAGCTACTAATATTGAAAAATACCATCTTTTACGCAAGCCAATAAGCAGGAATGGAAAACACAAATAAAAGAAAACTTCCGTTGAATTTGTCCAAGAAGGAGAATTGAATGAAAAAAAAGTTTTCCAGTCAGGAATCCAAGAATGTACTAAAAATATATTACAAAAAAATGCTGGCAACAATGCTGCTTTTAACTTAAATACTTCCGGAACCAAAAATATCAAAAGTATAAGGCTAATAAAATGTGCTGGCCACATGCGAGCAAAACGTGCTACATAAAACAAAAAAATGCTTTTACGATCATTTAACTTGAAATAATTGTAGGTAAGAATAAAACCAGATAGAACAAAAAAGAAAGTAACAGCATGTCCAAAAACAAATGATTCTCCAACACGCGATAAGGATGGATAATGTTCTTTCAAATGCAACAGAATTAAAAAAGACGCTGGCACAATTCTCAAACCAGTCAGTGCTTTAATTTGTTCAGTGGATACTAAAGATCCTAAAGACTTCTCTTTATCTTGAAATTGTTCAAGCTTTATATTTTGTTTGAGCTGTATAACGCTAGACATATAAATTTAAAGAGAGAATATTAGCTGGGTTTAAGCACTTGTGCTTGATTATTATAATATGGCTTAGTCACTTTCAGTCTGAACTAAAATTATTCCATTGCATTGGATGAACCTTGCCGATAGCCTTCTAAGTCTAGGCTCACATATCTATAACCAATTTCTTTCAATTTGTGCGACACAACACTCATAAGATCCTTATTGCTACTTAATTGCAATAATTCGTCTTGCCCTAATTCAATCCGAGCTAAAGCATCATGATGCCTTACACGTACTTGTTTAAAACCACATGATTTTAAAAAGCTTTCTGCTTGTTCAATTTGAGATAAGCCAGTAATTGTTATTGCTTCAAAAGCAGGAAAGCGAGAGGCTAAACATGCTGCTTGTGGTCTATCCCAGGCTGATAAACCTGCTGTTTTTGCCAAATAGCGAATTTCTTCCTTGTCTAATTGAACTTCTTTTAAAGGACTAATTACTTTATACTCTGAGGCTGCAATTGCCCCAGGACGAAAGTCATTTTCGTCACCAATATTTTCTCCATAAGCAATAAAGTTTATTTGCCTTTCGACAGCCATTTGCGCCAATTCTTTAAATAAAGTTTTTTTGCAGTGATAACAACGTGTACCATCATTTACCCGATAGTCTTTATTGTCCATTTCGTTTGTTTCTATTTCTACTAAATCAAAACCAAATTGTTCTGCTTGCTTTCTAGCATGAATAAGCTCGTCATTAGCTAAGCTTTCTGATTTAGCAATAACAATAATTGCCTTATTCTTTAAGACAAGCCTTGCATAATAAGCAAGAAGTGAACTGTCCACACCTCCAGAATAAGCAACAATCACACTTTCCAGAGACAACAAAATTTCTTTTAGCTGCTTTTCTTTAGTTTCTATATTTGATGACTTGACACTCTGCATAATAAGCAAAACTATGAAACAGTTTCTTTGGTCAAGTTACCACCAACCAAAGTAGTAAGACAATTTCTTATGCTTGCTTCGTTATCAACTTTTGCTGCATCAAATAATGTATCTAATTTGCTAGCCAAAAAAGGATGATCAATGGGTTGTGATTTGCCTACTAATATTTTTTTGTAGCGTGTTTGTGTTAATCCTTCTTCTTGAGTCAATAGCTCTTCGTGCAATTTTTCACCAGGGCGCAAACCAACAAACTTAATTTCTATATCTTGTCCAGGCTTAAGTCCAGATAGCTTAATTAAGTCATACGCCAAATCAATAATTTTAATTGGTTTACCCATATCTAGAACAAAAACATCACCTCGTGACCCAATTGCACCAGCTTGAATGATTAATTGCACAGCTTCTGGGATAAGCATAAAATAACGAGTAGCATCTTCATGTGTGACTGTCACAGGACCACCAAGAGCTATTTGTTGGCGCCATATAGGCAATACCGATCCACGACTATCTAAAACATTACCAAAACGAACAGCAACAAAATTACAGCGCGAACGAGCAGATAAATCTTGTATGACAAGCTCTGCCAATCTCTTAGTTGCACCCATAATGGAAGTTGGATTGACTGCCTTATCAGATGAGACAAGAACAAATGTTTTTACGCCATATTCCTCTGACAAATGAGCCAAATTTTGTGTACCAGCTATATTATTAGTGACTGCCTCACTAGCATTTGCTTCCATAAGCGGAACATGTTTATGAGCTGCAGCATGAAACACTACATCTGGACGATGCTTTTCAAACACATTGATTAATCGATGATTATCACGAATGTCAGCAATAATAGGTATTAGTTTTACTGGCTCTGGGCGATACCGTAATTCTTCATAAATTTGGAAAATGCTATTTTCTCCACGTCCTAAAAGCAAAAGTTCTTGTGGTTGAAATCGCATTATTTGTCGACACAATTCACTACCAATAGAGCCACCTGCACCAGTAACTAAAACTCTTCTGCCTTCAATATAACCAGCAATAGCTGCACTATCTAAGTCAACAGCCTCACGCCCCAATAAATCAGCTAGAGATACTTCTCTCAGTTGATTTACTCCCACTCGTCCATCAATCAACTCAAACAAGCCTGGTAATATCCGTGTTTCCACTTCCATTTTTCGACAAACATCCACAATGCGGCGAATTTCGGAAGCTGGTGCAGACGGAATGGCTATAATAACTTGATCAACAAAAAGACTTTCGGCTATTTGAATTAAGTTTTTTGTTGTACCAAAAACAGTCAAATGACCAATTCTTTTTTTAACCTTTTGTGGATCATCGTCAACAAAACCTACAACATCAACACCAAGATCAAGTCTTTGCGATAATTCTTTAACAACCATTTGTCCAGCATCACCAGCACCAACAACAATAGCTCGCCTGCGCACTGGTTGACGCCAATGTTTTCTTTGTTGATGCTCGGTCATAAGACGTCTAGATACACGAGCACTAATTAACAATAAAAAAGTAAGCACTGGCTCGCTTAAAATAATGCCATAAGACAATTGTTGACCATAAATAGAAAGAAGACCAAGAGCCCGTATTACCACCACCAAAGTAGTAGCGGTTAATATTGCTGTCACAAGTTCAACAACTTCAGCTAAGCCTGTATAACGCCACAATCGACGATAAGTACCAAATATCCAATTTGCTCCTAGCCTCAAAGTAATATATACAGGCAAAAGCGCAATTAATTGTAAATTATGTATCGAGCTTAATTGCCCATCAAAGCGAATAAGAAACGCACCACTTAAAGCCATTGCTACCAGTGTGGCATCAATGACAATTTGCAATAAACGCAAAAAAGGAAATCTTGCTATCCAGCTATTAGTGGCAGTACTTTTACTTTCGCCCATAGTACATTGCTTTAGTTTAGAGAAATCAAGCTGTCTATCTTAACACAAATAGCTTCTATAACTGATTTACTTATATATCTCTCTTAACCAATAAAAAGTTTGCTTAACTAAAAGTAATTCTTATCTCTTAGACTTGCCTTGGTCTTCCTCGTTCTTATCGTCAGCACCTTTTGTTACCCAATCTTTGGCAATGTCATAAGGTACTGCAACAAATTTTGCTGCTCCTTCTATAGCCTGTTCATGCGTCAAATCTAGCGCTCTTAATTGGCGATAGTGTTGCACTGTTGCCCATTGCAATTCACCACCAGCACGCAATGCCTTAGGTTTAATAGAAGTAAGTATCATTATAAAAGCAGAAGCAAGAAAGCCAAAAACTATAATTTCTAAAGCTGCTATTGGTCTAATTATAGATATAGGACCATCTCCTTTACCGAGGAGAAATTGATAAGCATCTCCTATCCAAGACACAGGAATACTTTCTTCCAATCCTTGTCTGGTTATATTCAGGGCAAATTGCACAATAATTGTATAAACAAGAAAAGAAAAAATGTTGACCCAAGGAGACACCCAATAACGTTCGGTCATATTGACAGTTTCTTCCTCACGGAATATTTTCCATGAAGGTTTTACCCAATCAGTTGGTTTAAAAGGTTTGCGCGGTAAAAATAATAAATAACTACCCAGTAAAACTAATGTAAATGTAGTTGGTCCGATAAATGCCATTTCAGGCTGAGTGCTGATTGCGTCGTAAGCTAATATTGACCAGCTAGCAAATATGCCTAATAAAACAAAAACCATAAAGCGCGCATTACCCATAATACGTTCAACAACTGAGCCAAATGACCAGATATAAAATGCATTGAACAAATAAACCCAAAAGCTTATTTGAGCAAAGTTGGCAAGTATTATTAAAGAAATAAGCCCAGAAAAGTCACCATTACCAGATAATTCAAAAAATCTGCTAGCAGAAAATCCATATGTAGTTGTCCAAATAGCTTTTTGCCCTTTTGCCATTGAAATAAAGAACGGCAAAAACCAAGCCACTAAAATAAGCAATATAGTTACTACCGGTTTGGGCGGTGGTGGGGTTAAATCTTCTTTTCGTTTTTTAGTAAGCGATATACTCATCTTATATAAATCTACATTTAACTTGCGCTAATGTCAAAGACTCTTGAAAAGTTAAAGATTAAAACTAGACAACTATATTAACTAATCGATCAGCAACCACAATAATCTTACGTACAACAGTATCTTTTATTTTTTGCTGCACTTTTTCATCTGCAAGGGCTATTTGTTTAACTTCATCTTCGGGAAGTCCTCTATTGGCTGGCACTTTATTGATAATTTTGCCATTCACCTGCAATACCAACTCTATTTCATTAGCTATTGTCAATTGATCCACATATTGTGGCCAATTGGCTAAATGAATAGTATCGTCAGCATTTTTTGCATAGTGTGCTTGTTGCCATAATTCTTCAGCAATATGCGGAGCCATTGGTGCCAACAACAATAATAATGTCCTCACTGCAAACGCAAGCAACCCTCTTTCATTGTCATTAAACTTCTTTTGCCCATTATTAGAATTTGGACTTATTTGCACATAAGCATAAAGCCCGTTTACCAATTCCATTAAGCGCGCAATAGCAGTATTAAAAATATAACGCTTATCGCTTAAATCTTCGCTTACTGCTTTAATCGTGTAATGTATCAACTGCAATAAAACTTTCTCTTTATTGTCTAAGCCGTCAAAACTATTTATTCCTTCCTTGCCGAATGGCTCCCAAGCTTTATGTCCGTCAGTAATAATCTTTTGCACTATTAAATCTTGAACTAATCGCCATATTCGCCCTAAAAATCTATATTGTCCTATTGCTCCTTCTTCCGACCATTCTAATTCTTGTTCTGGTGGAGCACCAAATAAAGTAAATAAACGAGCTGCATCAGCTCCATATCGTTTAAAAAAGTCGGTAGTCCCAACCACATTACCCCGGGATTTGGACATTTTTTCAATACGGTTGGATTGCGGAGAAAACTTAGTAATCATGCCTTGCGAAAGCAAATTACTAAAGGGTTCAGAACAAGTAAGTAATCCTAAATCTTTTAATGCCTTAGTAAAAAAGCGGGAATAAAGCAAATGCAAAATTGCATGTTCGATGCCACCTACATATTGATCAACAGGCATCCAATAATTGACTTTCTCTTGAGCAAATGCTTCTTTATCGTTATTAGCATCTGTATAACGTAAAAAATACCAGCTGGAATCAATGAATGTATCCATAGTATCAGTTTCACGTTTTGCTTTTTGATTACACCTAGGACAATTCACATTTAGCCAATTGTCGAGCTTATTTAAAGGTGAACCACCTTCACCAGTTAATTCAATATCCGTCGGCAATTTTACTGGTAAATCACTATCAGGCACTGGCACAATTCCACATTTATCACAATGTATAAGAGGAATCGGGCAGCCCCAATACCTTTGCCGACTAATTAACCAATCGCGCAGTCTATATTGTGTTTTCCCTTTGCCAAATTTATTTTCAGAAGCCCAGAGCGTGATTTTTTTTAGGGCATCATTATTTGCTAATCCGTTGAATTGGGATGAATTAAGCATTATCCCTGGGCCAGTAAAGGCATTTTGTAATTCACCGCTTACCTTACCATCTGCTGAAATTACTTCTTTAATTGGTAAATCAAACTTTTTGGCAAATGCAAAATCTCTTTCATCATGAGCAGGCACTGCCATAACTGCACCTGTGCCATAGCTCATTAATACATAATCTGCTGTCCATATTGGCACAATATCGCCATTGAAAGGATTTACAACATATGTACCTAATGGCACTCCTGTTTTGGTCTTTTCAGTAGACATTCTCTCTAACTCAGACTTGCGACTGGATAATTCAATATATTTCGATACTTCTTTTTTTTGCGCTTCACTTGTTAGTTCAAGAACAAGAGGATTTTCTGGTGACAAAACTATAAAGCTAACACCAAATACAGTATCAGGACGAGTCGTAAATACCGAAATTTTTACATTTGGCTTACTCTCTACTGTAAATTCCAGTTGAGCGCCAGTTGATTTACCAATCCAGTTTTTTTGCATTAGTTTCACTCTTTCTGGCCAGCCAGTTAGCAGGTCCAGATCGGCTAAAAGTGAATCTGTATAAGCAGTGATTTTCAAAAACCATTGGGCCATTTGTTTTTGAATAACTAGCGTTTCTTGATGACGCCAACATGCACCATTTTCCACTTGTTCATTAGCAAGCACAGTTGCACAATCAGGGCACCAATTCACTGGTGCACTCTTGCGATAGACAAGTCCTGCTTTGTAAAGCTGTAAAATTATCCATTGTGTCCAGCGATAATAATCTGAATTGCAAGTTGTGACTTCTCTAGTCCAATCATAGCTAGTGCCAAGTTTTTTCAACTGTTCATCCCGCATATGTTTGATATTTTCAATTGTCCAATTTTTCGGATGAAGCTTTCTCTTTATAGCTGCGTTTTCAGCGGGTAGTCCAAAAGCGTCCCAACCCATGGGATTTAAAACATTGAAACCTTGCATACGCCTGTGCCGGCTAATCACATCTGAAATTGTGTAAACACGCATATGCCCCATATGCAAATCACCAGATGGATAAGGAAACATGACAAGTGAATAAAATTTAGGGCGTTTGTCATTATCGCGTGCTTTATATATGCCGCTTTTTTCCCATTTAGCTTGCCATTTTTCCTCAATTTCTTGAGGGCTATATTGCAGTGCCATTAACTTCCTGCCTTACTTAGACCCAACGTTTATGCTTTATGTAAGCTTAACTTGCATTATTATTATGAGCAAGCAAAATTGTTATTGATGCTAAGATTCTTAGCACGCAATTAACACAACTTGGCAAGATATATATAAGGATGACGGCAAGCATGAAGCCAGGCAATGAGATAGCAAGTAAGGATGTTTTAGCCGAAGCAGAAGAGTTAGCTAGGCTCACAGAAATATTGCCAAATGGTGTAAATGAATTAGCTAAAAGAATTCAAAAAGCTAAGGATGAAAAACGTCCATTACGTGTAAAGCTAGGAATTGATCCGACATCAGCTGATTTGCATCTTGGTCATGCTGTTGTGTTTAGAAAGTTAAAACGCTTTCAAGAATTTGGACATCAAGTTGTTCTAATTATTGGTGGTTTTACAGCACAAATTGGCGATCCGTCTGGCCGCAATTCAACCCGTCCACCACTTACTGCTCAACAAGTAAATGAATATGCCGAGACTTATTTAAATCAAATGGGTGTCATTTTAGATTTAGACAAAACAGAAGTAGTAAATAATTTTGACTGGCTTAGCAAAATGACATTCAATGAAGTACTGAAATTAGCTGGTTTAGTTACTGTTAGTCAGCTATTAGCAAAAGAAGCATTTGGTGATCGCTTAGAAAAACAATCACCCGTTGGTTTGCATGAACTCTTTTATCCTATTTTGCAAGGCTATGACTCAGTAGCTATAAAATGCGACATAGAGCTTGGTGGCACCGATCAAAGATTCAATATTCTCCAAGGACGAGAATTACAACCTCATTTTGGACAAACTCCACAAATTGCCATGTTCCTTCCTTTGCTTGAAGGAACTGATGGTGTAAAAAAGATGTCTAAAACTTACGACAATTACATCGGTCTTAAAGAAACACCAGATGATATGTTTGGTAAATGCATGCGTATTCCAGACAATCTAATAATAAAATTTTTCGAGCTCACTACTATCTTATCTGGCTCTGATATAGACAATTTAGCTTCTCAATTAAAATCCGGCGCCAATCCAAAAGATTTAAAAGAAAAGCTAGCTCACCAAATAGTTTTTCAATATCACGGAAAAGAAGCTGCTGAAAAAGCTTTAGCTTACTGGCAAAAAGTACATAGCCAAAGGCAATTGCCCGACGAAATGCCCATTTACGAAATCCCCAGACTTACCGAATCGCTTTCTTTAGCTAAATTGCTTTCTCACTCAAACTTATCATTAGCAGCAAGTGGCAGCGAAGCTAAACGCCTTATTCAAGAAGGGGCAGTAAGAGTAGACGGCAAACAAGAGACAAATCCAAATATGGATATTATGCTCACATCTACATCTGAATTTGTTGTACAAGTAGGAAAAAGAAAATTTCTCAAGGTCAAAAAAACTTAGGCTGTTTGTTCCAGCAAGTCAGCAATAGGAGCTTGCGTAACATTAGAGTCTGCGTGAGAAGATGATTCTTCTATGTTTAATTGTGCTGTTTTTTTATGCTTATTTTCCTGGAAAGATTTTATAGTTTCTACTGCTTGAATAATGTTTATATGCCCATCAAACATAGCCATGGCCGAGCGCAACGCAGCCCGTACTTGCCCCTCGCTTATTGCACTAGATTGACACAAAGCTTCAATTTTATTTTCTCTATGTTCTGGATGTAATTCTAAAGATTTATCAATGTCATCATCGTCAATAATATAGGCTTTTTTAAGCAAAGCAATTACAGCTTCTTTAACAGCACTGCTTTTACCAAGCAACGCATCGACAGAGACTCCTTGTGAGTCGACACGTCTCAACATCTCAGCAGCTTGCAACATGCTTAGTTCGCCATGTCTTATTTTCTTTTGCAATTTAATAGCAGCTTCTACGATTTCTTCATTAGCCAAGCCTGACTGTATCAAAACATGCACCATTGGCTGTTGATTTACCAATCCCAATTCAATAGCGTGCGCAATATCGCTGGTACTAACAACAGATGAGCTTGTAAGAAGTTCACCTAATTCAATAAGCTCAGATGGTTCAATTGATAAAGCTTCGTCTAAAGATACGCCTGTATTAGCTGCATATTTTAATCCTTGTGCTGCTTCTTCAAAATTTATTTGATTATGTCGAATAAGCAATAATGCGTGCAGAGCAGACAATAGCAATGAAGGCGATGTTATTCCCATAAGCACTAATATACGCCCAATAGGCAAACCACTTTTTGTACTATTCCAAATTGCTTGATCTAGTTGTGCTTTATTTACAATTTCAGAAACTAACAATAGTCGTTCTAATTTATTCATGTTCTGATGATTAAAACATTCATGCCGCCAGCCTAATACGTCCAAAGCTTCCGACAAAAGTAGATTATTACTAGCTGACATTTTTAAGGCTAATTGAGCAGTTTCAATAGAAATGCTGCCATCACGTAGTAATTTTTGGGCATCAATGGCTGAGTTAAGCAAATCTTGAGTGATTAATTGCAATTCAACTAAAGTTTCACCCAATGGAACGCCCTTTATCCTTGCTTGTTTTAAGGCATCCACTAAGTCTTTAGCTTTAACTATTTCTGCAGCAACAAGTAGCGCACCAATTCTCACGGGTATAAGGCTCTTGCTATTCATCATATTTAAATTGCCTCAAGCAATTATCAAAAGATTTAATACTACAAGTTAAACTTGCGGCATTTATTCCCTTTGTTAAATAAAATCAGCTATTTTGGCTATTAGCCAAAAGTGCAAAAAAACAACTGATTTTCTCATTAGTAAGGCCGGAAATGAAAATAAGTCCGGGGCAAATTCAAATATGAGGGAAACACCCAGGAATGTCAAGCAATTTTAATGTCTTATTTTTATCAAAGGCAAAAGTCTCTTAGATAGTAAATAATAGCTACCTAACTCATTTAAACCAATTCTGATATTGATTTTATAAACTTGAAAGGCGAGGAGAAATAATGGGAAACGTTGCCACTATAAATAATCCTGAAACGACAAAGGCAAAGCCAAAACTAGCTCGTCAATTTGTTAGTTTTGCTTTTTATCAAATTAGCCCCAAATGGCGCCTTTTGAGCAAAGAAGCCAAAGAAAAAGATAAAAAAGAATTGGCTAATTTAATTGAACAATTTCAAAAAGACAAAAAGTGTCAAGTTTTAACTTATACAACTGTTGGTACAAAAGCTGATGCTGATTTTTTACTTTGGGTAATTGCTTATGAATTAGAGCCATTACAAGAATTAGTAACTGCTATCAACCAATCATCTATGGGTGCTTATCTCAAACGTTCTCATTCTTTCTTGGCCATGACAAAGCGTTCTATGTATCTAGATCGTCTTGACCCTGAGCATCAAGAAGATCGTCAACATATTTTGCCAGGCAAATACAAATATTTCTTTGTTTATACATTTGTCAAAAAACGTGACTGGTATTTATTGTCGATGGAAAAACGACAAGAGCTTATGGATGAGCACATTATGATTGGCAATAAATATCCATCAGTTAAACTCAATACTACATATTCATTTGGCTTAGACGACCAAGAATTTGTGGTTGCATTTGAAACTGATGTACCCGCCGATTTTCTAGATTTAGTACAAGAATTACGTGAATCACAAGCTAGTGCTTACACTTTGCGTGACACGCCAATATTTACTTGTATTGCTAAGTCCACAGCTGAAATGCTTGATACTCTATAGCTAACTATGAACGATCTAATCCTCGGCGAAATGAGCTGGAAAGACGATGTCTATCAAGCAAATATAAATATTGGTGGCAAAGATATAGATATTCGGCTAGATATTGCCCGGGATGATTTAGAACAAATTTTACCGAGGGTGCATAAGGTAATAAAAAAGATTGTTCAATACGATAAACAAGCAAAAAAATTTGCTTGTGGTGAGCTTTTGGATTTGAAAAATTCTAACTGGCTAGAAGAGGGTGAGAAGAATTGCACAGCAAAAACATTTCAGTCCAGCCTCAACTTAATTGAAGTTTCATTTTTTGATGATGAAGCTGTATCGTTTGAATATGAGGCTGAAGAATTTTTATTTTGGGAACATGGTATTCAAATTACCATGGACGAAAATAATGAGTTTATCGAAGCTGAATTAGTTGGTTAACTAGCTTTATTTGCCAGCTTCAGCTTTTTGCAGCAACTCAACATCAAGAGTTAGATCGACATTATCGCCAACCATTGCTCCACCATTATCTAAAATACTATTGTAATTAATACCGAAATCTTTGCGATTTAGTTTAGTGGTAGCTGATGCTCCTACGCGAATATTTCCTTGTGGATCTTTAACTGCTGGCGATGGTCCTTCTACATCAAGTTCAACCGATTTAGTAACACCATGCATAGTCAAGTCACCAATTAATTTAAAACGTCCTGCTTTACCAGCTTTTATTTTTGTTGATTTAAATGCCACAAAAGGATATTTTTCTACATCAAAAAAATCTGGGCCCATCAAGTGCTTATCTCTAGCAGGCTCATTTGTATTTACTGTTTTAGCGTCAACTTTAGCATCCACTGATAATCCATTTAAATCTTTACCATTGTATTTAGCTGTGCCAGTGATGCCATTAAATTGACCACGTACATTTGATACCATCATATGCCGAATAGAAAAAGCAATGTTTGAATGACGTCCATCAATCTCCCAATTATTATTAACAGCTGGACTGCCAGTGCTAGCTGCATAAACTGTTGTTTGAGTGACAAGCATACTTGCTAACACTAAAAACACATTTTTCATTTTCATCTCCTCAAATATATTTATTGATATTTCACTGAACATCCATAAGATTTTGTTTTTGGAACACTAACAGCTTTGCCACCCATAGCTTCATCCAAAGCCAATTGCACATAATTTTTAGCTTGAGGTGTTTCATTTGGATCAACACCTGCTTTATCATCAATAGCGCCAGCATAAATTAGCGTCCCATTTGGGTTAATGACAAACATATGTGGTGTTGTTTTTGCACCATAAAGTCTGCCTACTTTGCCATCAGTATCAAAAAGATAAGCTGTCGGACAAGCACGTTTTTCAGCCATCAATTTATTTACTTCGCTGGGCAAATAATTACCTTGCTTACCATTGGCAGATGAATTAATTGATAGCCAGACCACACCTTGCTTGGTGTAAGTATTTTGTAGCTTTTGCATATTCAAGCCTGAATAATGTTTTTTGACAAAAGGACACTCATAATTGACCCACTCTAAAACCACAAATTTACTTTTATAGTCATGCAAAGATTTTTTCTTGCCATTGCTATCAGTAAGCTCAAATTCTGGTGCTTCCTTACCAACAACTGCTTCTTGAGAATAACCGATTTTCTCAGGCTCTACTTGTCCAGCCTGACAACCGCCTGTCAAGGAAATTATTAGTGCACCCACAACTACATAAGAGGCAACAACCAGCAAATTGTTCCTTATTTTTGAAAACATTTAAAACTCCTGCCAAAAAAATTAAAATAGACATAGAAATAGCATTAGTATCGAATCCGACATATCAGTGTATAAGTAAATGTGAAAAAGTAAATGAAATGTCTATTTCCACATTCTTTCCATGGACTCAACTTTGCGCAAAAACTGTTTCTTTTTATAGCGTCTAGCAAAACCTATAATAAGGATGAGAACAAACCATATCAAAATAAAACTAGCATAAATAGTAGCGCTAGATATGACTTTCAATTGTTTTCTTTCATCCAGTAAATCTTTGATATCTTTTGTTTTGAGCATATTAAGCACATCACCCACTGCTATTGTCATAGCGTCACCATGTAAACCAGTAGCAATAATTTTTTGATCTATTGGCGACAACAAAAATATTTGTGGAATAGCCCGTATTTGCCATTGCCTAGCAATTGGGTTATCCCAGCCTTGGGAGTTTGCATCATCAAAAAATATTTGTGGCCAAGGAATTGAATTATCTTTGACAAATTGCTCTAGTTTTACTTTATCTCGATCTAAGCTAATACCAATTACTTCTAGTCCCTGGCTATGGAATTTATCGTATGTTTTTTTGATATAAGGCATTTGCGCTCGACAGGGTCCACACCAAGTTGCCCAAAAATCGACTAATATCAATTTGCCTTTCCATTCATTACCATCAAATTTGCTGCCAGCAAGCACTGGTCCTACTATGCTTTCTTGTTTAGCCGTATTGCCTCTAGTTGTTACCCAATAAGAATAGCTATTGCCAAAGCTACCAACAATTGGCACAAAAAGAAATGCAATGAGCAGAGCAATTTGTGTTTGTCCTTTAAAAATATTGCTAATTGCAAAAGCTAAGGCAAGTATCAATACAAACACTGGCGCTACTTTCATACATTCACCATAGTTTTGGCTCATAAACATAAAGCCTAAAGAAAAAACTAAGCCAGCTAAAGCACCCTTCACTGCACCCTGAACAACTCTTTTGCCAATATCTGGTTTTAACTTATCAATAAATTTCAACTTGCTTTCCTTTTATCTATAAGCTTGTTTATACAACACCATACCTTAATTATCGACATTCATCTTAAATAAGATGGGATCTCACAAAATTCTCACAATAATTTGCTTAAAATAAGAATAGGCAATGCTTCCCGTTCACTTATACTTATATATATAATGCCAGCAATCAATATTATTATGATGATTAGATATTTGCATTTAAAACATTGCATTATCAGCCTAATTACAATTATTCTTGTCATTAGCGACCAAATTGCTTTTGCTAGTGAAGATACAAAAGAAGCCTCTCATAAAGTATTGCAAGGCGGTGTTGCCTCTTTCATACAAAAAAGTAGTGAACCAACTGCTGGTGTAGATGCGTATCGACAAGGCTGGCTTGCCTTAAATCAAAAAAATTACAATGCAGCTGCTAATTATTTCAATTTAGCTGCCAATCAAATATCAAACGCCAATGGCGTCAATAGTTATGTAGCTGAGGCCCGTTTTGCTGAAGCTCAATGTCGACGTTTAACAGGACAATACGATCGAGCTAAACAACTTTATCAATTATCAATTGATTTATTTCAAGAATATGACCCATCAAGTAAATATTTAAAAGCTGCTGTAGAGGCTTTAAGAGAATTATCAAAAGAAAAGCCACGCCGGACATTTAAAGCATTAGTGCCGACCCCTGGTATTGCTAAAGTAGATAATAATGTAGTTCTTTCAGCTAAAGTAACACAATTAGATACTGGTGTAAGCATTAACGATTTTGCTGATGGAGATTTTTTCAATCGCACACGTGGCATGTTGCCTAAGACTGCGGCGGTGAATCTAACTGAAGATTACACAAAAAAAACTATATTGAAAGCATTTGCCAAAATGAATTGTCTAGAGACTACAGCTGTTGGGGCAAATTATTACAGTGCTACTTCTGCCTACAGACCTATAAAGGCAGAGGGTAGACCAATAGCAGTTGGCGCTAGCAATGATTTACTTTGTCCAGTAGCAGAACTAAAACTCAATGGACAAATGTATAAAGTAGCTATGGACTTACCTGATATGTCCACAGCGAGCAAAAATGTTTTGCTAATTACTGATGGGCGAACTGTAATCGCAATTGATCCCAGGACTTCTGAGTCTTGGAAATTAATTGCTAACTTTGCTCATAAAAACCCAGATTTCAGTTGGTGGAAGCTAGGCGCTAAAAAGAAACGCAAGTAATGAAATGTGTCTTATCAACATAATTGTTGGGTCCGCTAGCAAAGTAGTGCTAAAATTTTTGAATCGGGCTATTAGCTCAGGTGGTTAGAGCGCACCCCTGATAAGGGTGAGGTCCCAGGTTCGAGTCCTGGATGGCCCATTTATAATCCCAAGAATAAAGACTTTGTTAATAGATAAGTTTTTGTAATATAGTAGAAGAGGATCTTGGGGGCTTGGCTCAGTTGGTAGAGCGTCTCGTTTGCACCGAGAAGGTCAGCGGTTCGAATCCGCTAGCCTCCAATCTTCAAACAAACTAAGTAACAATTTAGCGATTTGATTTGGCAAGGTTTAGGCAAATCTGTTAGTATTGAATATTCGCAGGTTTACCTGTCGGCTGATCGGAGCCGCTAAACCGATTTGTACCCTGAAAACTGCATATTGAGTGTCTGTATCTTACAGTTCTAGACATTGATGAGTTGTATTTCATTCGATTAGCCAGTCCTGGCCTCAAATGAAATTCGCTCGGAGTCTAGTAACTGGTTAAGCTACTAAGAGCGCACGGAGGATACCTAGGCGCCAGCAGCCGAAGAAGGACGTAGTAAACTGCGAAAAGCCACGGGGAGCCGTTACGAGTTTTGATCCGTGGGTGTCCGAATGGGGCAACCCCGTTAGAGTAATGTCTAACGACGTATATCTGAATAAAATAGGATATAACGAGGTAAGTCAGGGAACTGAAACATCTAAGTACCTGGAAGAAAATAAAACAAATTAGTGATTCCCTCAGTAGCGGCGAGTGAAAGGGGAACAGCCTAAACCAATATGACGAAAGTCATGTTGGGGTTGCGGGACTCCATCATGGGATGGGATGAAGTTAGTCGAAGCATGTGAAAAAATGCACCATAGACGGTTATAGTCCGGTAAACGAAAACTTCTGAACCTCAGGAGTATCCCAAGTAATGCGGGGCACGGGAAACCCTGTATGAATCTGCCGGGACCATCCGGTAAGGCTAAATACTGACTGGCGACCGATAGTGAACAAGTACTGCGAAGGAAAGGTGAAAAGAACCCCGGGAGGGGAGTGAAATAGAGCATGAAACCGTGTGCTTACAAGCAATTGAAGTACTATTAGATAGTATGACAGTGTGCCTGTTGAAGAATGAGCCGGCGAGTTGCCGTATGTAGTTGGTTAAGTGGTTAATACACGAAGCCAAAGCGAAAGCGAGTCTGATAAGGGCGAATATAATTACATGTGGCAGACCCGAACCCAGGTGATCTAGGCATGGCCAGGATGAAGCGTGTGTAAAAATGCGTAGAGGTCCGAACCAACTAATGTGTGAAAAATTAGTGGATGAGCTGTGTTTAGGGGTGAAATGCCAATCGAACCTGGAGCTAGCTGGTTCTCCCCGAAATGCGTTTAGGCACAGCGTTAGGTGTATCTTATAGGGGGTAGAGCACTAGTTCGGTGCGGGCGGAGAAAATCCGTACCAAATCGAGTTAAACTCCGAATACCTATAATGTTATTACCTAGCAGTGAGACGGCGAGAGATAAGTTCCGTCGTCAAGAGGGAAACAGCCCAGACCACCGACTAAGGCCCCAAAATGTACGTCTAAGTGATTAAGGAGGTGGAGTTGCATTGACAACCAGGATGTTTGCTCAGAAGCAGCCATCATTGAAAGAGTGCGTAATAGCTCACTGGTCAAGCGACTCTGCGCCGAAAATGTACGGGACTAAGCGTACTGCCGAAATCGTGGGATTGTATTACTACTTCGCTATTTATAGCGAGGTGGAAGACTGAAAAGTCGAAACGCGCATATAGCGAAGATTACAAGGACGAAAGTCTTTGTCTTTAAATTTATATATTACAATCGGTAGGGGAGCGTTGTGTTGTAGAGTGAAGTACGATCGCGAGAACGTATGGACGAAGCACAAGTGAGACTGTCGGCTTAAGTAGCGAAAACATTGGTGAGAATCCAATGCACCGAAAGACTAAGGGTTCCCACGGCAGGTTCGTCCA
>JAGVLS010000044.1 GCA_020054205.1 Candidatus Obscuribacterales bacterium
ACAGGACAAATTATTCGTGCCGATGGTGGTATCAATATATAGCGGTTCACGATGGAGTAGATGTGATGGAATACATGCCAGGTGTTCCATCACATTTTTAACCTGTGTTCTTGTTGCACGATTAAGTACTTGCTATAATTGGCAAAACGTAGAAATAAATAGGGTTTTGGATAATATATTATTGAACATAAAAGCCGTAAATATAGCACTGTACAAGGCAGTGATGTTGTGCGTGACGGCATGTTTGTAGAATTAAATGATGACTCAAGAAAGCCTACTGTAACCATCATGAAAGTCTTTAGATCAGACGCTACACAGGAAATGATAGTGACTTTTTGTGAGCCGACCACATTGCCCTATGAAGTGCTGCAAACTTTTTTAGAGCGCGTACATTCCTGGTTGAATGTAGAGTAGTTAACTACGGTGAAACCAAACTGATGACCTTATTATATTTTTTACTTTGCAGATAGTGTCTTGGAACCCAATGCTGAATTTGGAAGCAGACATTTCGGATCTCCATTGTCTAGGGCTCTGTAGCCACAAAAGCTATTTGTCCTAGTGAAGGTAAAGAGAGCTAAATTAACTTCTAAAAAATCGTGGAGGATGATTTGGCCAAAATTTGATTTTTGCTTGTACTTTTAATTTTTCTATTTCTGCATCTTCAGCTTTTGCTGTTTTTCCCCACCCGCGATAAGACTTTCCGAGTTCAGCTAGTACATAAAATTGAATATTATGGATTCTTTGCAGATGTCTATAGCTTCTTGCTATATAAGAAACAATGGATGGAATTAGAAGCGAAAGTTGCCGATTGAAAGAAAGAACATCTATCTTCCAGGATGACTGTAACTTCTGAAATCAAAGTAGGTAAGTGCAAGACAATTGAATTCTTTATTTATCTGTCGATCAAGAATCTGCATAATAGGTTGAGCGCAAGGTAATCAAGTGATTGCACCAATATTATATGTTTAACTGATAGATAATTATACAATCAATCGTAAGATTGATTCGCTTATAGCATACGAAATGCTAATGTGAATTAGATCTCGTAAGAGGAATAAAAATGTTACAAGAGTCAAGCTCACCGATCTGTCCCCAAATTTGTGCTGCCGATGTTGCTTCTAGCTCTGGCAAATTTGTCCTAGTTGATGTTCGCAGCCCCATTGAATTTGAGACTGAGCATATTGAGGGCTCCATAAATGTACCGCTCGATATGATTGAATCACGTTCTGATGAGGTACCTAGGAAGGGTCAGGTTATTCTTATTTGCCGCAGTGGACAAAGAGCTGAGCGGGCTGGGTATATTCTTATGGGCAAAGGATTTCAGCCAAATATTTTGAAGGGCGGAATTACGGCTTGGCGAGAAGCAGATCTGCCAATCAAGGAAGGTAAGAAAATGCTTTCTATTGAGCGCCAAATTCAATTAATTGTTGGTATTGGTGTTCTAACCGGCATGATACTTGGACTTTCTGTCAATCCGTGGTTTTTTGTGATTCCTGGTTTTTTCGGAGCTGGGCTAACTTTTGCTGGGCTTTCTGGCACTTGTACTTTGGGAATTTTGCTTAGCAAGGCTCCGTGGAATAAGCTTGAGTCTCCTAGCCAAAGGCAGTGTAGCAAATGAATTATGGCAAAAGATGTAAATACAACTAAATTTATCTGGTGTTTGTGGTTATCTATAGCAACCTGTTTGAGTTTCACCAGTTTCTCTAAAAGCTTTGCAGATGAGTGCTCAAGACAAGATGCTTCAGTTTCTAAGCCTCCCTTCACGCCATGCAGCAAAGATCCTTCTTGTGTCATTGTGGGTGAAACGCATATATTGGAGTGGAAGAGTAGAACTCCATCCAGGATCATTGTGGTGTGCATTCATGGATTGGGACTATGCGCGAAAGCATACAAATCGCTGGCACAAGAGTTGTGTGCTGCTGGTATTGATGGCTTTGGCGTGAATGTGCGTGGCTTTGGTCCAAACAGAGAGCAAGCGGAGCGCGCGAAATTGAATTGTGTAGAAACGATGAATGATGTGAGCAATTTGCTTAATACAATTCATACAACATATCCTGATTACAGAGTCTTCCTACTCGGTGAATCAATGGGTGGGGCGCTTGCAATCAGAATTGCTTGCGAAAATCCTGAGTTAGTCGATGGCGTTGTTTGTTCCGCGCCGGCGTGGAAATTGCTCAAGATGCGTCGAGCTGCCGTGAAAGGCATCTTTGAATTGGTCTTTTTTCCAGGAAGCAATCCTGGTCCTGCTGGTCGTGCTGTTGTGCGCCAGGTGACAAGCGATTCACAGCTTGCTGAGCACTGGTTTAACGATCCTTCTCACAAGTTAAAACTTTCTTTTGGAGAAGCAACCTCTTTCTTGAAGTTTATTTCAAAGACAGATAATTATGCCGAGCAACTTACCAAACCAGTGTTAATTGTGCAAGGACTGAGTGATCGGCTTGTGTGTCCGAAAGCTGTTGCGAAGCTATTCAATAGTATCCCTTCTAGCAACAAAACATTTCTAATTGATGGCAAAGGAGAACATCTTGTTCTTGAAGAAGCTAGATTTTCTCCAGCACTCATAGAAAAATTGATTAGTTGGATGAAAACTAATAATGCTGCTCAATCCGTTGTCGAAGTAATCAATGAGCAAGCACTTTCGTCTAAAGAAGAGCGCCATTTGTCGACATTGCTTCGCCTAGCCAAGACAGGCTATACAGTAAAATGGGCCGGTGATTTGAAAAATGTTCATCAAGGAAAAGACTTTAGTGGCAAAATAGACTTGTCTTCGTTAGCTAAGATCCCCCACCTCTATGCGGTTGGACCTCTGGAGAACTTGCAAGGGGAAGTTACTATCTTTGATGGAAAGCCACTTGTATCAAGAGTTAAGAACCAAATGGTACAAGTTGATAACAATTTAGTTGGCAAAGCGTGCTTTCTTGTTTACGGGCAAGCCCGAAATTGGAAAAAGATTAAAGTAGATAACGCATTAAATGCATCCCAAATTGAAAGTTTAGTCAAGCGAACTGCCACCAAAAATGGTATCAAGAAAAATATAGCTTTTCCTTTTTTGATTGAAGGTTCTGCCAAGCATGCTCATTATCATATTATGAATAGAGTCGAGTCAACACTACTCATTTCGGGCTCATTCTCACACGAAGAGGCGAAAGTTAATTTTACCCTTGAAGATATGCCAGTTCAATTGCTTGGCTTTTACTCTGAGCAGCATCAAGGCATATTTACTCACCAAGGTAGTTTTGTACATATACATATAAAAACACTAGACGACAAAATTGCTGGACATTTAGACGATATTCAACTTGATTCGGGAGCACAGTTGTTGTTGCCTATCGAATATTCTTACTAGCAAATATGCAATGGGTTTTTGTGCATTCTCGCACAGAAGTGGAAGCCGGTGATCTATAGGTGATCCAGGCTGACAATGTCAAAGGACCGATAGCTACAACTTTAGCAGCTTTAAAATTATTATCTGATGGTGGCAGGATTATCAATATTTCGTCTGTAGCGGGCGAAACAGT
>JAGVLS010000002.1 GCA_020054205.1 Candidatus Obscuribacterales bacterium
AGGGGTAGACAACTGTACTATATAGTATGCCCAAATAAAACTGAAAATAACGCAGACACAAGGGTTTTATTTTGTGGCTGCGTTATCCAGTGACCCATGGAATAAAACAAATAGAGCCGAAGAAAGCTTATTCTTCGGCTCTATTTGAAATTACAGCTCAGATATTATTGAGTTAGTTCAAGAAAGTTGTAGCTAGTGGTTTTTCAACAACTTTTCCATCTATAAGCGCAACTTGATAACAAGTAGCATCGGGTTTGGCGCTTAAGGCGCTGCATTTCAGTCCTTTAAAATGCAAAGCTGCACACTCGTCAATGGCGTAACCAGCCGGAAGAGCGCCAGAACATATTAGGCGGTGAAAAGTTTCTCGTCTTCCTTTTTCACCATCATAATGTGGACAGCAACTGCCAGGCAAAAACGAAAGACCTTTTAAGGCTGTAAAATTTGTATCGTAAGAGTCGGTAAGACATTGATCAAACCAGCAAATACCACCAGCGCTGGAGCCGCTTAGGATAATGCCTTTTTCCCACGCTTCACATAAGCTTTGATCAAAACCATATTCACGCCAAACAGCAATTGCTGATTTAGTATTTCCCCCGCCAACAAATATTACATCGTGGCTGGTAGTTAGTTCTGTCAAATTTTGTGGAGTGCGCTTGAAAAATCCTAAATGGGTAATTTCGCAAGGCAAACCACTGGCATTTCTATACAGAAAAAGTGTGCTGGAATCAGCATCCCCTTGCGCTGTATTTACAAATAATACCTTTGGCTGTATTTTGCCAGATAAAGAAAATATGTATTTGAAATAAGCACGAAGGGCATGAGGAGCAGCAGCCGATCCACCACCAATAGCAATAATGTGTCGCTTTTTCAAAGCAACTTTTTTCTTGTCCATGCTAGTCTCCTACAATTATGCTTGACTGGCTTTTTTTCGCAAAGCACTATTGCGCATGCCGTAAGCAAAATAAATGATAACGCCAACAGCAAACCAAGCAATGAATCTTATCCATGTCAGCCAAGGTAGGCTAAACATGAGCACTAAGCTGAGAATAGCTCCCAGTGCTGGCACTACTGGATAACCTGGGCATGAGAATTTTCGCTCACGATTTGGTTCGCGAATTCTAAGCACTATTACGCCAACACAACAAACAACGAAAGCAGCTAATGTGCCAATGCTAGTTAGTTCTGCCAATTCGTTAATAGGAATAAATGCTGCTGTTAAAGCAGCAAAAAATCCCCAAATAAGAATTGAATATACTGGTGTTTGAGTATGCTTATTGACTCTGCTAAATATCGGGCTAATTAAGCCATCACGAGAAACACTCATCATTACTCGTGATTGACCAAATAAGCTTACTAACAAAACCGAACTCATAGCCAGCAATGCGCCTACAGAGACTAAGCCAGAAGCAAATTTTGAACCAATATGATCTAGCACTTTAGCCATGGCAGCTGCATCTTCATTGCCTTCGCCGCCACCTAATAGCTTGTAGCTCAAAACACCTGTCATTACGACAGCGACAGCCACATAAAGGATGCTTGAAATAGTTAAGCTAGCAATAATGCCACGTGGCATATCACGTTTTGGATCTTTGCACTCTTCAGCTAATGTCGATACTGCATCAAAACCAATGAAAGCAAAAAATACAACAGCGGCTCCTGTAATTATGCCTGTATAGCCATAAGGCAAAAAAGGACTGTAATTGGCTGTATCAATATGGCTAATTCCAACCGCGACAAAAACAAGTATGGCAGCTAGTTTTACAAAAACAAAACATGCCGTCATGCGCGCTGTGTATGTAACACCAAGGATAAGCCAAATGTCTAGAAAAGCAACAATTGCTACTGCAAAAATGTCAATACTTCCTGCAACAACAAGAGTCGTATAGCAAAGAAATAAGCCTAATGCCAGAATTAAACTTGATACTGTTGAAATTGCGAAAGAGATTGTTTTTTCTACCAATGTTTTATAAGCAGAAGACTTAAATCGTTTATATGCTCTTAAAAGTCCAAATGTGCCAATTAGAATGAGCGCAGTAAACAAAACACAATCAGTGAGCGGCAATTTTGCTGGTGCCACTTGCATATAGTCTTTCAGAACAATGTCATACTTAAACAAAAGGTTCTGTAAATATGCACTCCAACCAATGGCTACAGCACTTGCCCCCATGCAATACTCAAGCAATAAATCCCAGCCAATACACCAAGCAATGAATTCACCTAAAGTTGCATAGGCGTAGGTGTATGCTGAACCGGAAACAGGAATCATGGATGAAAGCTCAGCATAAGCAAAAGCCACACAAGCGCAAACAATAGCTGAAAGCAGAAATGAAACAATAATGCCAGGACCAGCATGTTCGGCAGCAGCAATTCCAGTTAAAACAAAAACACCAGTACCAATGATGGCAGCAACACCGTGCGTTGTAACATCAAATGCTGTCAAAGCTTTCTTAAGTTTTGGGCCGTCATGTCCTTCATGAGAATTCAATTGATCAAGGGATTTTCGACGCGCCAGCTGTGACCACAAAGACTGAGCCATTTAGCGCTCCTTCCGTACTTTTGGCATTAAAACTTGAGCAACAAAATAAGTTGCAAATTAAAAATCAAAATGTTTGGATTGCTAGTGTTAGTCTAGGGCTTTGTTTTAAGTAAAAGAAAGGAAGAGATAAGCAAAGCATATAGATCTTATGCTAGTGATCTCAAGTTATTATTATGCCTTAGTTAAGTCTTATGCTTGCTTAGCTGTGAGAGCTATGCAAAAAGAGACAGTATAAGCCAATACTCATGAAACAAAATCAATAATTTAAAAAGCAGGATTTAAACGAGCTGATAATCTCATTTGTACAAAATTTTCTACAGCAGTGCTTGTTGTTTTTTCATTAGCAGAAAAACTTTCATTTTGAGATATGCCTCTACGATTTGGAATTGTAAGAAATAATAATCGGGTTACACCAAAACGTATTTCATCACCAGAACTTAAAGCAGTTCGTTTTTCAATTGTTTGACCATTAATATAAGTACCATTGGTACTGCCAAGATCTTCAATATAATATCGGTCATTCATATAAGAAATAATTGCATGAAAGCGAGATGCAGATTTATCAGAAGATAAAATCACATCATTGTTTTGTGCTCTACCAATAGAAGTAGATAAATTGTTTAAATCAAATTCTTGCCCAGTATGTGGGTTTACTAGTAATGAATTTGTATGTATGTATGTGTATAAAGTATTTTGCATGGGTTTAAATTAGTTGAGAGCCCAAAAACTTAAATTAGTGGTTAAACAAATTCTTGTTTTGGGCTCTCTGGGCTGGCTATCAGGGTTGTCGGCTTTCGCTGACTGCTCTAGAATAAGCCCAAAGCAAAAGGCTAACAATGGATAATTCCACCTCATAAACTGTGGATTTGAACAGTCGTTAAGGGGAATATTTAATATAGACTCTTATTAGAATGTTTATGAAAGACTTAATGCAGCAACAAATAATACAAGCTGGAATTGCTACCCTAATTATCACAATTATCTCAGTATTGGCAGTAAATTTAATGCCTGGCTTAGACAGAGATATTTTAATTAGATTTGTTGTGGCTATGGGTGGAAATACAAGCCAAATTTCTAGCCAAAACAATGCAATATATTGGATAAGCGTCTCTGGACTAATTAATATTATTGGGTTTGGTGTTTTTGCTTTTGCTAGTATATGGGCAGCACTAAAATTAGCTGTAATTGGTAGAAGTTTTGTTTTGGTGCAATTATTTGTTTTAAGCCTAATTACTCAATGGTTAGTTTGGCAATCCTTTAATATTATTTGTCACCCAATTGGTTGTATTGCAGCTGTATTTTTAGGCAGCTTTTTTGGCTATTATTTGCGATCTAATGAAAAGTTGAGACTGGAAAGACAAGCCCAATATTATGAGCTAATGATTCGCAATAAAGAGCTGCAAGAAACACGTTTGTCACTAGTAAAACAAGATGAAGTAGAAAGGAGAATATTAGCAGCTGATTTGCATGATCAAGTTCTCAATGATATGAAACAGCTAGTGCATAGATTTGATAATTATGTAAATAGCCCATCAAGCGAAGAAGCAGATCGCATCAGAAAATTAACTAGCCAAGTGATGGGTGAAATCAGAGAAGTTATGGACAGCTTATGTCCTTCTGTATTAGAACATTTAGGATTACCAGCAGCTATAGAAGATTGTTTGAGAAAAGGATCTGAGCGAGCTGGTTTCAAAATTCGTTTTAAAAACAATATTGATTTAAGTCAATTGGAAAAATTGTCTTTGGTTGAACAATCTCTTGTATATAGACTGGTTCAAGAAACAATTACCAATATATGCAAGCATGCGGAAGCAAAAATAGTAAAAGCTCAATTACAAAATCAAAATGGTTCAATAGTTGTAAGTGTTATAGATGATGGCAAGGGAATAGACAAAGGAAAAGATATTAGCAATTCAAGAGGATTGCGTTATATGAGATTGAGGGCAGATTTAATAGGAGCAAGAGTAAATTGGCGGGAAGGAGAAAATGGCAAAGGCACTTGTGTGGAGATAATTATTAATACTGCTTCTGATAATAATGGTGCTTAAATATAAAACATCCTTGAAATTATGATGTCAGAGAGATAATTTGGTTCAATGAGCAGGGTGGGTTGAAAGAAATGAAAAAGCTTTTGGTAGTAGATGATGTATCCGCTTTACGGCAGCATGTAATTCAACTTGTGCGCGACAAAGTAACTAATGATATTCAAATTGTGGAGGCTACAAATGGTTCTGAAGGATTGAAACTGTTTAAATCATTTATGCCCGATATGGTAATTATGGATATTGTTATGCCGGAAATGAGCGGAATAAGAGCAGCTCAACAAATTTGGGCAGATAATCCACAAGCAAAAATTTTGTTTTGGTCACAATTCCATCGTGAGGCATATGTACGTGAATTAGGCAAAATAGTGCCGGATGAAGCTATTCATGGATACGCACTTAAAGGTGAGAATGATGAAAAACTTGTATATGCTCTTACATCTGTTTTTTTACATGACAATCCTTACATAGATCCAGTTATTCGTGGTGTGCAAAGCAGATTACAAAGCAAAGATAGCTCTTTGAGTGATGTTGAATATGAAACTTTGCTTGATATAGCGCTTGGTTTAACAGATAAAGCCATTGCTTCTCGTAGACATATTAGTGTAAGAGGGGTACAAAATAGACTTTCGATGCTATCGAGTAAGCTTTTTAAAGACCCAGACTTTTTTCTCAAAGAAAGTGCGGGTATGGAAATATATAATCCACGCACACGCATAGTATTAGAGGCGTTAAAACGGGGATTAGTAGACAGTGACGAAATAAGCCAATTAGATGAAGAGCTTAATGAGTGGTTGGCTGAAGAATTTGATATTGAAAAAACCTAGTAAATTAGCTTGATATATTACAGATAATGTATTTCCAATTGACTTGTTGGAAAAAAAACAAATATGGTGCTAGTAGACAAAAATATTTTTTCTTTAGCGCAAGACCACAACTTACTAAACAGTTTATTTAACCTAACCTAATAGGGCATCTTGTCTTCTTGTAAAAGAAGATTGATTTCCCCAAAATCGGATGTACAGGATATGAATACAAAGATAGTTTCTTATTTAAAAGAATTACTTAAGGATGAATCCGGGCAAGGCATTAATGAATATGCTGCTATGCTTACGTTTGTTTGCCTTTTGATTATATTGGTTTTTAGCTTTAGTCAGGGCACTTTAAGCGGAGCTTTATCACAGTCCTTTTCTGCTATGACTGGGCAATTAGTATGGTTATGTAATGAAGCAGCCGGACCTTAAAGTTAATTTGTAGATTAGATTTTAATTTTTAGCTTTCTCCATAAGATTAATTTTGGAGCGCAAAAATCAGTTTACTGGGTAAATCAGCTAAAGGAAGCTGATTTATTTTTGTTCTTGTTGAAAATTCCGTCCTATAAACAAACACGTAACGTAATGTTAATGATAAGATACAAGAAGGGTAGAAAAACTGGAGACAAATCGGTGTGGCGTCGATTTGGTTAATTGATGAAGAATCTATTTTTGTTCTGTAAGCGATTACTAAAAGAAGAGTCGGGACAAGCAATAAGTGAATATTCGGCAGTGTTGGCACTGGTTGCTCTTGCTGTTGCCCTTTTGGTTGGATCAAGTGGTTGTTACAGGCAAGAACTATCAAGATCTTTTAGAAATGCTGCTAGTCAAGTCCAAAGAATGACAAAAAAGAGTAGCTCTTCTTTGCCAATTCAGCCATATCATTTTATTGGTTAGCTTTAAGCGCTAAACGATATCTAAAAGCCGTTGGCAAGAGTTTGGTTTTGGTGATTTGAGCGGGAAGCTAATCAAATGATAGTTTATTTGAAAAAATTATTTGCCTCACTTATTACAGAAGAAAAAGGGCAAGGGATAAGTGAATATGCCTCGGTGTTATCGCTAGTTGCAGTAGTTATTGCTTTAGTTTATGGTAGCAGTTCTTGTCATAAGTTTGTTTTGTCACAATCTTTTTCAAGTGCAGTTAGAAAAGTAAATATGATGAATAGCCTATCGAGAAGGCATTCTTCACAATTGGTTTTGCCGGCTTATAAGAAAGTTTGTTAACGAGTAATTCTGAACCACTCCTTTATGTCTTATTTTGAGTATCATGCGTTACGTGTCACGTGATACATGATACATTTTTGAATGGGTTTGACCTTGCCTAGTATATTTTTCTATTTAGTATTTATGACTTGGCGTAGTAGAAGGCGGGCGAAGAAAGCAAAGGTATGGAAGTATTGGGATATCCGAGGAATTTGAAGAAAAAAGGTAAAAAGTGGCGTAGACACGGTTGCATCTACGCCACTTTCAAATAAAACTATAGCCTAGTTAAATTTAGCTCTTGCTACCTCTTGCTACGATAAAGCTAAAAGTTAATAGGCTTGAAAATATCATTGTAGAAAGCTAAAAACATGAGTCCTATCAACAGATAAAAGAACACAGTGCAAACTGCAATTTGTGTTTTCTCACTTATTGGCTTTCCTTTTACTTTTTCAATAGCAAGGAATAACAAATGCCCACCATCCAAAAGAGGAATGGGCAAAATATTCATGATTGCTAGATTGAGACTAATCATGCAAAACATACTAATGAAAGCATAAAACCCAGCTTCGTATGCTTGTGCACCTATTTGAACAATGGCTATCAGTCCATGTACGTCGCCAGCTTCTTTAGGAAGCCCATCTGGTACAGGGAATATTTTAGCCATTACCGCTATATAGTAAGGGGTTTTAATGAAGAAATCAGCAGTTATTTTGCAAGAAGTAGTGAAAGCAGTAAAAGGACTTAGTTGCTTATATTCTTTGCTTACTATAGCTGCTAGATAAATACCCATTTGGCTATTTTCATTTATAGGGACAGCTAGCGTAAGCTGTTTGTTATTGCGCAAAACAGTAATTGTAACCAGCTTGCTTTTATATTTGCTTATTTCGGTGATTACATCTTGTGGTGAATTAACAGCTGTTTGTTCAACCGCAATGATCTGATCATTTTTAAGCAAACCAGCCTTTTGAGCTGATGGCACAGCTGGGCTGAAATCAGCAACAATTGTGCCATTTACTTTAACTGTTTCTTGTCCTTTAACAGCAAATAGCCCAGTAAGGCAGATGATAGCAACAATAATATTCATTGCTACACCAGCAACAAGTACGGATGCTCTTTTCCAAATGGCAGATTTCTTGAAACTTTCATCGGCAGGATTTAGCGAAACAAAGCCACCAAGCAAAAGAGGTGTAATCTGGAAATCTGTACCCCAAATGCGAGCAAATGTCAGTTTGAAATTAGGACATTTTGGCACGGGAAAACCAATTGAAAATACAGGCACATCAAAACCAAGCAGGCGGGCAACTATCCAGTGTCCAAATTCGTGTACTACAATGAGAATAACCAATGCTAGTAACATTGTCCAAAAGCCTGCACTAAGCATAAACTGTCCGAGATTAGCAAGATTTGAAACGAAATCTTGTGTCAGATCAGCAATGCTTAATGGCTCTGTCAAAACAGATGCTGTTGTCGTATAGGCTAGTGTAAAAGATAAAAGCAAAACTAAAACTAAGCTTGCTATAAAGCTAATGGGCTCGCGCATTCTTGCACCTCGCTCCAATTTAAATATTGAAATGAATTTGTGAAAATACTTATTGCTTGCAGCCGGGAGAAATCCAAAGCTGCCAAAATTCTGCACCTAGAATTGTCTCTTTTTCCAGCAACATATTGGTAATGCGCCAGATACGACATTCGTTGCGCTTAAGTATCTCAGTGGTTTTGCCTTCACAGTCGCGAATAATTCTTTGTGTTTCACTGTCTACAGCATTAGAGAGCTTTGCACCAGGCTGATAATTGACAGCTATTGATTTGCCCAAAAATGGATTGGACATTTCTCCATCAGCAATAGAAATAATACCTAATTTGGACATACCAAGTTTGGTAACCATAAGGCGGGCAATATGCCAAGATCGTTCAAAATCATTTTGTGCACCAGAGTCACGCGTACCATCCAGAAATAATTCTTGTCCTTTGCGACCAGCTACAGCACAACGAATTCTTGTTAGCAATTCAGTCTCATCATGGCCAAATCGCTCTAGGCGTGAATTCATTTCAGCATAACCAAGTGCCCTTGCTCTTGGCATAATTGTTACTTTGTTAATCACATCGCCAGTGTAATCATCTGGAATTTCAAAATTACCAGTGGAAAATCTTTCTTCAAGAATTTCATCAAGATTTAAAGTTGAAGCGTTGACACCACGTTTCTTTGCTTCTTGGTTGAGAATAAATTGACAAATATCGTCAGCAATTATTGCTGCATGGCAAGCTTCATGAATAGCCGTGTTTTTCTTTTGCTCTGGTGTCATAGCACGAGAACGGCTGCGATTCGGCTCGCCCCACTGCACTTCGTCAATGCCTTCATCAAAGTCTTCATTTGTAATAATCAAATCGGCAGGATCTGGTTCGAGTTCTGATTTGCCTTTAGCCTCAGCTTTTCTCATGGCACGTTCAAGACAAATTGAGGCAGCTGCATTACAAGCACCCCTAATATCAGCACCAGTTAAGCCGGTGATTCTTCTAGCCAGAGCCCTAAAATCAATATTTGCAGCAGTGGGTTTGCCTTTCGTATGTACTGCAAATATGGCTTCACGAGCAGCCAAGTCGGGTGCCTCAACTGGAATATGGCAATCAAGCCGACCTTTTCTTATAAGAGCCGGATCAAGAATATCAGCTCTGTTGGTGGCACCAATAACTACCATGCCTGGGCGTTTGAAAAAGCCGTCAAGCTCAATTAGTAATTGATTTAGAGTTTGTTCCCTTTCATCATTACCGCCCCCCATACCGGTGCCACGTTGGCGGCCAATGGCATCAAGTTCGTCAATGAATAAAAAGCAACCACCATATTTTTTTAAGAGAGATTCTACAAGTTGAAATGTAGCTTTCACGCGTGCTGAGCCAACACCTACTAACATTTCAATAAATTCTGAGGCAGAAATAACAACAAATGGTAAGCCTGCTACACCGGCAATAGCTCGGGCAAGCAAAGTTTTACCAGTGCCTGGGGGACCCAAAAGTAAAACACCACTAGGTGGCTCCATACCTACTTGTTTGCAGAGTTCTGGGTTCTTTAAGTATGTAACGATAAGTGGCAATTTGTGCTTTGCTTCCTCACAGCCAGCAACATCATCAAGTGTGACATCAATTTCACCAGGCAAATACACTTTAGCTGGCGTAGAACTAAATCTTTTTAGTGGGTTCATGGCACCCTTGGTACCCCTGAACATGACTAATAAGAAAAGAACGAGAAGGATTACGCCAATTCCTAATGGGCTAAACAAGAATTTTATAAATGGATTATCAATGCTTTCTCTTGCCTTGATATTCACCTTTGCTTTTTGAGCAGCATCAATAATTTCTTCGCGACCTTTGTCGCCAGGAATAGCAACAAAAATATCAGGTTCGTTATTGTTCTTATTAACAAGCTCAACCAATACACCATTAGCATCGGTAAGCACAGCAATACTTTTAATTTTTGCTGATTCGGTATTGATCATCTGCAAAAGGTCAGAATAAGTCATAGTCTTTTGCGAGACAGAGACTTGTTTTGCCGGTGGTGAAAGACGTTGATTGGGATGATTCTGCTGAGGGGGTCGATTTGCTAAACCACTTTTGTTAGCAGCATAACTCATAAAAAAGGTTGATGCGCTCATCAAAATCAGCATAGCAAAAATAATAATCCATGTTTGAGTATTATTAGGTTGCGTTTTGTGATTCATTGGTTTTTCTCCATTGTCGCAAATAAATTTTGATTTGACGTTGGTTTTGGCCGGCGAATTACGCCTAACATGTAGGCACGTTGACGTTCAAGAGCAGCAATGTTTGCATCGGCACATCCTTCTGCTGCTTGCAAACTTTCAAAGACTTGAATTTCTACTTGTCGGCCAACCATAGCCCAAGTGGAAATAATTCCGCTATTGTCGTTTGCAAGTTGTAAAAGAACTTTTAGTACAACATCTTCATCAGCTAATGCGCTGTTGCTGTAGCTCCGTCTAACGAATTCAATTACCTGAGCAAATGTTACATTTACGGCTTCTGCATTAGCAATGCTTAGTCTTAGGCAAGCAATACCATCAATAGCGTTTAGATAATAAACCACTAGACTGTTTGTTTGGTTTACATCTCTGTTTAGCCCAAGCTCTATTTTGTCTTTGGCATATTTGAGTCCAATGAAAGCAAGCCTAATTTGTGAACCTTCTCTTGCCCACTGTGAAATAGGCTTGTCGTATTGAGATTCGTTTTTGCTATTAACAATCTGAGCTCTAGACTTGTCAGGGCTAATTTTGTACGTAAAGCTTTCCCCTTGTGATTGCAAGGATAAAGCTTTGACATAAGCGCGCAAAGCATGTAGTGCTCTGCCGATAATGGGGTTTGTTAAATCTGTTGGTGGTCTGGGTGCTGACACACATAATCTCCTTCTTTATCAATGGTGTTAAATGTGCAAGCGTCCTTGAGTAACGCTATTGTTGCCTGCACTCAAATGATTTTGAGTTTTTATCAGGAAGTTAAGCGACAAATTTTTGCCAAGTAAACTTGGAGAGGGAAGTGGAAATATAAAATTACAAAGATGTTTGTTTTACTTGGTCATTACCGAAAAATATATAAAAAGTATTGGACTTAATACATAAGTAATTTTCTTGATGATATGCAAACTTTTACTTGAGATCTTATGAAGATTATATATATATGTCATAAGGCAAATAGTTGCTTATTGACAACTTTGTGTGATGAGTAAAATAAGCACTGGATGCGGTTTTTAGACATCAGCGTGAATGTGATATTATGCCCTGATAATATTTGATAAAGTGCTATATTGACGGATAGTAATATAAAGAACAGTTAGCGTAGTTAGCGAGCGGGGCAATTTAAAATGCTACAAGAATTATTTGGCACAAGCAAACCAGTAATAGGAGTCATACACCTTTTACCCTTGCCAGGCTCGTATAGATTTGATGGACAAATGGAGCCAATTTTTAAACGAGCTGAGCAAGAAGCAGCAGCTTTAGCTACAGGTGGTGTGCATGGAATTATTATTGAAAACTTTTTTGATGCTCCTTTTACAAAATCACGCGTAGACACAGCATGTGCTTGTGCGCTTTCTTTAGTGACAAAAAGAATTATGGCGATTGCCAACGTGCCAATTGGTATTAATGTCTTAAGAAATGATGGTTTATCTGCTATGGCAATTGCTGCTACCACTGGAGCACAATTTATTCGTGTCAACGTACTTACCGGGGCAATGGTAACAGACCAAGGAATCATTGAAGGGCAAGCACAAGAATTATTGCTTTATAGACGCATGTTAGGCAGTCAACACCAAATTAAAATATTAGCTGATGTAATGGTAAAACATGCGTCTCCTTTAACACCAGATGCAGATATAAAACAAATGGCTAAAGATACAGTATTGCGCGCCATGGCAGACGGTATTGTCATCAGTGGCATAGCTACAGGCTCAGCTCCTAATCAAGATGATTTAGTAAAAGTTAGAGAAGCATTGCCTGACACACCAATTTTTATTGGCAGCGGTACGACAATTGAAAATTTACCTAGGCTATTATCAGTAGCCAATGGAGTAATTGTTGCTAGCTCTTTAAAGCGACAAGGTATTTTAGAAAATCCTGTTGATTTAGATAAAGTAAGAACATTAGTATCAGCTGTTAAAAAATCTGCTGGGTCATAATTATTATCTGTAGTTACTTATTCATAATTCTTTATCCATAGCTATTTATCCAAACTATTTCTCTAATTGTTCGACTATATGCCCTAAGTCTGATTCTGCTTTATACATCCAACATTTCATCAAGTCTGCCCAAATCACCATTTGCACAATAGCTTCAGAAATATTGGCATTGTCTTGTTTTAAACGAGCAATTACCCAGTCAGGCAATATAACCTGATTAGTCATATCATCAGAATTAATTACTTCCGCTTGTTCGCTTGAAATAATCTCGTGAATATATTCAACAGCATCTTTTTTTGATAATTGTAATTCAGAAAGAATATTTTCTAGAGGTGAAAAGCCATTTAGCTTATTTAAAATTGGATTTCCTGAATTTGTAGAAGCTAAGACTCGAGATTTAAGAATAGAACGAGAATTTACTTTGTGCTCATCTAAATACTGCTTCTTTCTTAAGTATTCAATTCCTTGCCTAATCAACTTTTCAAATGAAGCACCAACAGAAAGTGTTTTGCGTATTTCAGACACATCACATTCAATGAATGAAAAACTACCAGAAGTCCAAAGAAATAAATCTAAAAAAGCTTCTGCGCCGGATGAAGTATCAGTTTCTACGTGGATAATTCTTCCATTTTCGACAAAAATAAAAGCAGTAAAAGCGCCTTGGGTTAGACAAATTTTGCCAGTTAATTCGCCGTTGTGAATTAACTGGACTAAACTAGCCAAATTTATTTTAGATAATTCACCAGCAAGTTGCATTTGATAAGTCTAGTTTTTGTACGATCCAAACTTTTTATAGTATACCCTATTAATCGCTCACGTTGCACCGATTGCAATGATCGGGATAGTCTGTGTCTGAGCGCGCTCATGACGCACCAATTGCAATGATAGATTTATTGATGTGCGCTCACG
>JAGVLS010000041.1 GCA_020054205.1 Candidatus Obscuribacterales bacterium
AATTTTTCTGACTTCCATCATTATGTTTACAATTAATATTGGCTGGCTCGTCGGTGCGGGATTGTATTGTCAGAATTTTGTTTATTTTTCTGACCTTTTAGGAAGTACGGGAAAAGACCTGGCAAGGTTATTTACTAGACATCATATTATTGGTCAGACAAAATCTTTCTAAAACAGATTGCCAAACGCCTTTTGATTGCAAAATAAACTCAATAGCCTCACGCACAGCTCCTTCACCACCTGTCCGCGATGTAATTAAATGCGCTATATCATGTAATTCTGGACGAGCATTATTAACAGCAATAGCCAATCCCGATTGAACCATCAATGGCACATCAGGAAAATCATCACCAATAAAAGCAACTGATTCTGGTGTTAAGCCAGCATCAGCTAAAATTTCTTTGTAAGCATTTTCTTTTTCTAAAAGCCCTTGATATACATAGCGGATTTTCAAATTTTTTGCTCTTTCTACCGTGGCTTGAGATTCACGTCCGCTAATAACACCAGATACAAATTCTAATTTATGCCATATATGCAAACCTACACCATCTTGGCTATTAAAACCTTTGGTTTCAACTGTCTGTCCGTCTGGACCAGGCAAATAATAAAGTTTTCCGTCGGTTAAAACACCATCTACATCCATCAATAACAATTTGATTTTTGTAGACCGCAACTTAGCATCCTCAGCTAAAATTTTACAGGTAGACATATATTCCGCTCCCTAGATCTGATCCTATAAACATATCATATTGCCAAGACCATCGTGTACAATGTTAAATAAAATCATAGCACTTGTGCTTTTTTATGCGACAATAAATACATGCAATTGCGCTTTGGCTCAGGTAATTTCTATGAATGCAAAAGCAACTTTGACGAAACGACTTAAAACATTTCACAAAGAATATGTAGTAGTTGACATACAAAACATTGATATAAAAAATAGCCAAACAGCAATCAAAACTTTTACTTTATCAAAAAAACCAAAAGTAATTAATTGCGATATTTTAATTGTTGGTGGCAGCACAGGTGGCGTTGCTGCTTCTTTGACTGCTGCACATTCTGGATTGAAAGCAGGATTAAAAATTTGTTTGACAGAAGAAACTGATTGGCTAGGTGGACAGATGACTTCACAAGGAGTGTCAGCTCTTGATGAAAATTATCTAGTTGAGACCAGTGGTGCTACAAAAAATTATCAACAATTGCGCCAGCTAATTCGCAAGCATTATCTAGATCAAATAAATAATGGGATGGGGGCAAATGCAGAGATAGGAATTGAGATTGGCACTGGGATTATGGCAGAGACAGGGGCGGAGATTGGCACTGTGTCTCGATCTGGAACAGGGATTAGGATTACAACTGGGGCAAAAAATGATGCTGGTATTGAAGTTGAAATTGAGACTGACACTAAATCTAAAGCTTGCAATTTCAATCCTGGCAATTGTTGGGTTAGCCGACTATCTTTTGAACCTAAAGTAGCTCTTGTAAAAATTGATCAATTGCTAAGTCCATACGTTAAAAACGGAACTCTCGATATTCATCTCCGTTTAAAACCTGTAGCTACAAAAATTATTCGTCATCGCATCAAATCTGTACTTATGATTGATCTTGACTTAGGTTCATTTATTGAATTTCGTCCTAAAATATGTATTGATGCAACAGAATTAGGCGACTTATTACCGTTGGCAAATATAGACTACGTAAGCGGTGCTGAGTCACAAATAGAAACTGGTGAAATTCATGCACCACAAAAAGCTAATTTAGAGAATGTCCAAGATTATACTTATCCGTTTGTATTGGAATTTAGAGAAAACGAAAAACATATTATAAACAAACCAACCAGCTACGAAACATTTAAAAATAGTGGCAAATTTTCTTTTTTATTTTATAAGATGTTTGAAGCTAATAAACATGTTAATACAAATGGGGAAGAGTATTTATATTTGCCTTTTTGGGAATACAGAAGGCTTTTAGCTAAAAGTAATTTTCCCAATACATTGATTAAGCACGATCTGGCTATGATTAATTGGGAAAGCAATGATATGCGGGGCGCTAACATCATTGATCAAGCACCCGATATTGCAGCAAAAAATTTATCGGATGCTAAAAATCTTAGTCTTAGCTTTTTATATTGGTTACAAACCGAAGCTCCACGTGATACAGGTGGCAACGGTTACCCAGAACTAGCTTTAAAAACAGATATTTTAGATACCAAAGATGGGTTGTCTAAATATCCTTACATTCGAGAATCTAGACGTATAAAAGCAAAATATACAATAGTAGAAGAAGATATTGCAGCTAGTGCAAATCAAACCGCTAGAGCAAAAATATTTAGTGATAGCGTTGGCATAGGTTTATACCCAATTGACATTCACGGACATCAAGATGTAGCTGGCGCTGGACAAGAAGCAAAACCATTTCAAATTCCTTTCCATGCTTTAGTTCAAGATAAAGTACATAATTTATTACCAGCTTGTAAAAACATTGGCACTACTCATGTTACCAACGGCGCTTATAGACTACACCCCATTGAATGGGCAATTGGCGAGGCTGCTGGTATCACAGCTAGTATTTCTGTCATAAAAAATACTAGTCCAATAAAAATTGCCAATAATAAAAGAGCATTATTGCAAATGCAACACAAAATGATAAATACAGGGTCACCATTATTTTGGTACGATGATATACCAGTCGATCATCTTGGTTTCAATGCTGCTCAATTTTTTTCAGTTACAAAAATTATAAAGCATAGTGAAAACAATTTGCATTTTGAACCAGAAAAGACTCTTAGCAAGAACGAAGCAATTGAAATAATTACCTCATTCTTGAGGCTTTGTACTAGTACAAAAATACTTTCTTTACCAAAAAAAATAATGGTTAATACTAAAACATTGAATGATTTTGTACAAAATGAAATTATGGGATTTAAAACTAGTGAATTATCCGATCCTTTAACATGGCAAAACTTAGACAAAGCTTCCCAGAATAGGATTTTTAAACATAAGCCGATAAACAATACCAAGCAAGCTATAGCAAAAATAGAGCTAGCACAGTGGCTTTATGAATTAATCACTGACAAATATCATTTAGGCATTTAATTTCCAACTGCATAACACATGCTAAGCCTAGCCAACTAGAAAGAAAATAGAAATTCAAGATCTTCTTTAGTTAATTCTTTAGCAACACTTTCATCGCCACCAATTACAAGTTCTGCTAATTCTTTCTTTTTCTTCTGCAAAGCTAAAATCTTTTCTTCAACAGTACCACGTGTAATTAGCTTGTAATTAAATACATGCCTGGTCTGCCCAATTCTATGAGCTCTATCGGTTGCTTGATTTTCCACAGCAGGATTCCACCATGGGTCGTAATGAATAACATAATCAGCCCCAGTTAAGTTCAAACCGGTACCGCCTGCTTTTAAACTAATTAAAAATATTGGAATTGATTCGTCAGCATTAAAAGTATTCACCTTTTCTAGACGTTGTTTTGCTGGAGTTTGTCCATCTATATATTCATATGTATATTTTGCTTTTTCTAACTCAGCTCGAATTAAAGTAAGCATCTCTACAAATTGACTGAATACAAGAATTTTATGTCCAGAATCAACAATTTCACCAATCATTTCAACCAATGCGGTAAGTTTGGCAGATGGCGGCAATTCACCCTCATGCTTATCTTTCAATAAACGTGGATCACAACAAACTTGTCTAAGTCTAAGCAGCGCTGCCAATACTGAAAATTGCGAACCACCAATGCTACCTTTGCGTTTTATTTCACCAAATACTTTTTGCCTACACTCATCCAATACATCAAGATAAAGTGATCGTTGATCGTCTTCCATTTCACAAACATTGATAATATCAGTTTTATCCGGCAATTCTTTTTCTACTTGACTCTTTAATCGTCTAAGTACAAATGGATGAACTATTTTGCGTAATTTTTGACCGCTCTCACCAATACCAAGTTCTATTGGCCTTTCAAAAGTTTCATTGAATTCACGATAATTACCCAAGAAATCAGGCATGAGAAAATCAAATATTGACCATAATTCTTTTAGTCGATTTTCAACTGGTGTACCGGATAAAGCCAAGCGATGTAATGCTTTCAAGCTTTTTGATGCAACGGCACCCACTGATTCTGGGTTTTTGATATTTTGTGCTTCATCCAAAACCAAATAATCAAATTGAAATTGTTGCAGTGTTTCGTAGTCTCGACGAATAATGCCATATGTAGTAAATATTACATCTGGTTTGCCAGAGCCAGATTTTTTCAATTTTGTTAATAGCTCACCACGATCACGTCCTAAAAACAATGCTGTTTTTAATTTGGGTGTAAATTTTTCTGCTTCCGACAACCAGTTATATACAACAGATGTCGGCGCTACTACCAGTGAAGGTTGTCTTTGTTTGCCATTCTTATGATGATATAAAAGCAATGCTAGAGCTTGAATGGTTTTTCCAAGTCCCATATCATCAGCTAAAATTCCAGCTAGTCCATATTCTCTTAAAAATCCTAGCCAATTGAATCCTTCTTTTTGATATTCGCGTAAAGCACCAGAGAATGTTTCTGGTAAATCCAGACCTTCTAATTCTTGGAAATTGCGCAATTTTTGAATGAATTCCTTGAAGCCTTTATCGGCTTCAATCTCAATACCATGAAATTCTAGCGTGTGAGCAATAGGCAATGCCTGATAAAGAGGACGTGTTGTATCTTTGCTAGCACCGATGGCTTTCAAAACATTGAGCAACATAGCAACGGGTAAGCGTACAAATTCACCTGTTTCAATTTTCAAATAATTTTTATTGCGAAAAACGGCTTCGATAATTTGTTGAAACGGAATAACATATTTGCCATCGCCTGTAAAAGCTTTTAAATCAAAATCAAATTTATAGGTATCTTTTTTCAAGGACAAAAAAGCTTTTAGTAAAATTGGTTCTGCATTTACTTTATATGACTTCAGTTGTTCTATACCACTTATGTCCCAATCGCTTTCTTGTTGAGAATTCAAATAATAAAGTACATCCAATGCCGCTTCCTCGTGGAAGAAAAAGCGATCAGCAATCATTCTTGTTGGTTGCAAATTAGTAAGGAATCTTCTTAGTTGTCCCTCTTGATCCCAAAGTCTTTTTACCCAAACACTTTGTCCAGAATCAGAAATAGTTCGCGTATATAATTCCGACTCGACAGCACTTGTTTCATCTCTAGATGGTAAAACTAAATTGCCATAAGCAAAACCAAGAGTTAGATCCAATTCTGGCGGAGTATCTTTTGTTGCTTTAACATTCACTTTTTCGTTAAGGCGAATAACCACTTTAGGTGGTTCAGTAACAGCAATTGGAAATGGAGCATTTGACTCGTCAAACTCCACATCCATACGTTTTTTCAAAATGGGTAAATCTACAGCTAGGAATTTTGGCACTGTTTCAAGCCTTACTGTCATAGTGCCATAAGCATCAAAAAATTGATAAAGCCTATGAATAGCTTGCAAATCTATATGGTAAAAAACATCATTAGAGAGCACCCAAGATGGCGAGCCTAAGAAAAATACAGGTTCTGGTAATAGTTCTCCAGCGTCATTTACAGCATTAAGCTTAATGAGCAATTCACCATTTTCAGTTTCAGACAAAAATATTTTTGGTTTGACGGCATGAGGTGAGAAAGTAAGCTCTTTGCCATCGCTAGCATCAACAAGTCGCGCGCACAGACCAATATGTCCCAGGACAATACCTTCATCATTTCTTGGAATACGATGTCCACCCGCCATGCCTTTGGTCGCTTGTGGCAAAGCTGTTAAATATTTTACTAGTTTATAAATGCGAGAATCAGGCGGTAATGTGTCAAGAATGGGTGGTGGCACTTTTAATATATTTACTTTGCCTTGTTTTTCTTCCGGCAAAGTACCAATAATAAGGGCTAACGGTTTTTCTAAAATAAGTGCACCAAAAGACAATTCTTTTGGTTCAGCCACAGCTGCTTCCATGGACTCAATATTTTTGATATCTTCAAGAATATCGCGTGCTCTAACTAATTGTTCTTGTTGTTGCCCATCGCGCCTATCTGATTCGGCTAAGTCAAAACGAATGCCTGGAAAACTGCGCGCTAGATGAGTAAGCAATACCGCTACAGAATGTTTGCAAACTTCTTCAAAATAGGGGCACGAACATTCAGCTTTAAAAGTATCAGCTCCATCAATAGTGACATTTATTTTATAGGGCTGCGGTTCAGAACCAATAACTAATGCTTCGACATTACTGCCATCTGGATTTTCTTGATATTTCAGTACTTTTTTACGTCGATAATACTGAAGACCGCGTTTGTATACAGGAGGACTGCTCGCCTCTTGCACGGCTTTAAGGTTAAGTACTGTCCGCTTAAATGATGTCGGCTTCATCTAGAAATTCCGTCTATACATCTCACGCCCCCCGATATATCAATTGTGGGAGGTATAAGAATTGTAGGCATTATAAAGCTTATCACGAATAAAGATTACTTGACAAATTACTGGGTTTAAACTGCTTTTGTTGCTTATCTATCACTTCTTGCATTTCAGCTTGTCTAATTTCAAGCTGGGTGCAATAACTTTGCAAAACCTCAGCCTGAGATCTCAAGATTTTAGCATTATTAGTTAAATCCGGTAATAAGCTTTCAATTTCAGAAATCAGTTGAGAGGCTGGATTAAGTGGTGCCCGAACATTAACAGCGGATTTATTTTCAAATTCTATAACTTTATCTGGAGACATATCAATAAGGAAAAATACTTCTTTTAGTTTTTCCAAAGACTCTTTCAATTTAAGGGCACGCTTATAAGCAAATTCTGCTTCATGCTCCAACCATTCTCGGCGCTGCTTTTGAGCTAGCAAATCCATATTTAAATGATCTAGCGCTTTGCGCCGTATAGACAATTCATTTTCAACTAATTGCAATTCTTTAGCTTTTAATTCCAAGTCTTTCTTTCGCCATAAAACTAAAAATATAAATGAAACAGCAAAACCAATAATTGCCATGGTCAAAATAATGTATCCACGTTTGGATCCTGTTAATTCAAACCAGCTTGTACCTACCGAATGAGATAAGTCATTTTGAAAAGTGGGTGGCACACCTCTTACATAATAAAGCCTGCCAATTACTCGCCCTTTCAATTGTTCACCTGTAGCTGTTGCTTCGCCATGGCGTGGGCTTTTGTGAATGTATTGTGCTTGTGTTGGTGGTGGATCTAAAAGTAAATCATAAGGTTCTTTTGTCTTACGTAAATAATCAAGATCAACAGACTGATACCAGGACTTTCCTTTATATTCTGCTTGTGTTTTATATAAAACAGTATTACCAGAAGCATCGGTAACAATAAGTCCAAATAAACCATAATTTGAATCCAAAACTTTTTGCAAAGCGTCAGTTCTACCTTGCAAGATTAATTGTGAGATTGTAGGTGGCAAAGCATGATGCAATATGTTCAAGTCAACAGTTTGCACACGAAAAATAGTGCCACCCCAATAACTATCATAATGGGCTTCACAAAGAGCAAGCCAGATTACGAAGCTAATAACAAAAACAACAATTACTAGCGTTCTTTTTTTGAGGGTGGAAATAATTTTATCCATATAGCACTACTTACTTAACACCGAAGTATCTTCTTGTACATACGTATTTTCCATATTTTTCAATTTTGGACCATTATTGGTATTCTGCAAAACCAAATTTGTATAATTATTCAAAGATGTAAAGCAGACAACATACTAAATTACGTTTCTGCGCTAATAATTACTTACGAGAAATTTAGTTACCTACGGAGGGTACTCGCAAGAGAAATAGCCCGTAAACTAAATATTTCTAATCTCCCTAACCGGAGCTGCCGTAAGGCAAACCCTAATAAAGGGTACAAAGAAAACAACACTGCTATAAAAGCAGTGTTGTTGTTTTTATAAGCATTTTTCTAATAGTTGAAAGGCTTGTCATAGTTCAACGGCCAAAGAACAACAAAGCTTTCATCTTTGTCTTGATAAGCAATAACTGCATTATCCAGACGTTCATTTGCAGTTAATTCTTCCAAAATAGGTTTAAGAGCTAATTTAGGATTGACAACATAACAATAAATATTCATTGTGCCTTCGCCTAAATCATTGCTATCGCAATAACCATTGCCAGTCCAGCCTAAACAATCATTCATGAGTTCTTCTAGTTGATAAGCAGTTTCAATATCTTCTGGTACTCCCATACCTTCAACTGGGTATTGAATAATAAGTTCGTATAAGTCTTCTTGCTTTACTTCTATAAAACCTTGTGAATATGGTTTTTCAGCTTCTTTTTTTATTGCAGCCTCCGGCGGCTCAAACTCATTAAGGGGAATGGAAATAATTTCACCTGTTTGCCCCAATTCCCCCCAGTGGACGGTGATTTCATCTTCATCCTCCCAGGCTTCCCAATAAAAAATTATTCCTTTCTCCTGTTTATATAATTTCAGCATTTTATAGAGTCTAACTTATTCACCGTCTGTCATATTATTTAACCGCTTGAAAATTAATTTGTGGTATTTATGAACGACCAATTAGTAAATACTTAAATGTCAAAGTTAAATGGGGGAATTTATGCTCCAGACAAAAATATCTTATAAACCATATACAGAGAAGAATTTCAGCTCTCTTAAAGGTTTAACTGGGATTTCAGACAAAACTCTTGAAATTCATCTTGGGCTTTACGCTGGTTATGTTAAAAACACTAATATACTTAACGAAAAAGTTATTGAATTAACAGAGGCTGGCAAAACCGGCAGTCCGGAATATGCTGAAATCAAACGTCGTTATGGATTTGAGTATAACGGCATGCGTTTACATGAATATTATTTCGGTAATTTAAAAGCTGGCGGATCTGAATTAAAAGACACAAGTAATTTAGGCAAATTAATTACTGAAGTTTATAGCTCCATTGATGTTTGGAAAAACGATTTCAGTAAACTAGGTGCCATGCGTGGTGTTGGTTGGGCTATTTTATTCCAAGATCCAATTACAAAAACATTGTCCAATCATTGGATAACTTTGCATGAAGAAGGTAATATTGCTGGCTTCAATCCAATTTTAGTTATGGACGTGTGGGAACATGCTTGGTTATTAGACTATAAACCAGCAGATAGACCAAAATACATTGAAGCATTTTTTGCTAATGTTGACTGGTCAGTCGTTGAAAGTCGTTTGATCAAATAAAAGATAAATAGGCTTAAGATTAAGGCAGGATGTTTTGTCCTGCCTTAATCTTTTAATATAGAGAGATATTATGAAATATTTCTGGAGTTGAATAATGACAGAAGAGAAACCAAAAAAAGTATTTAAAACAGATAGCGAATGGAGCTGCCAATTAAATCCAGAGCAATTTGAAATTACACGCAAAAAAGGCACTGAAAGGGCTTTTACTGGTGAGTATTGGGATAATAAAAAACCTGGTACTTATATTTGTATTTGTTGCGGAGCCAATTTATTTAACTCCGATACTAAATTTGATTCAGGCACTGGCTGGCCAAGCTTTTGGGCACCAAGCAATGAAAATAATGTGGAAACTGAAATTGACTCCGCACACGGCATGACCCGTACAGAGGTACATTGCAGTCAATGTGGCGCTCATTTAGGGCATGTATTTGAAGATGGTCCAAAACCAACTAATTTGCGCTATTGCATTAACTCAGCTTCTCTAAAATTTAATGAAAATCAATAGCTATTAAGCTATTTCACAAATTTGCCAAGTCTCTGCTGCACCTTTGCCAAGCATTAGATTTATTCTAGCATCGTTCCCAAACACGAGGCTACGATAACCATGTTAACCACAAAGACACTTTCTCAATTATCTGAAAAGGTTATAAGCACTAGTTATCAATTAAATGCCATTACCTATATAAATGGCATAACAATTGCAATTGCTGCTTATGCACTCCCATTTATAGTTGGCATTTGCCTTTGTACTTTCTTTTATACAGAAGTACAAACCTTTGAAGCAAAACAAACAGCTGCAATAATTGGACTTTTGCTTAATTTAGCTAGTGTTTTGCCGGTAGCTTACTGTGCATTTAAAAAATCACTGACTGGTGCCGTTGCCATCGGAATACTAGTTGGCTTAGGTTCTGGAATATTGGCATATCTTAGTGTTTAAGAGGAAATAAGTATGAATATGCGTAATTTTAAGGGTGGCACATTAGCATTTGTTGTAGCTAGTACATTTATCACGGTTATTCTAGGCATAGGTGTATTTTATTTAGTTGAAATTATCGGTGGTGGTAGACAACTACAACATGCTAACGATGCTGGTAATTTGAACTTAGCAAAAAATGCATTATTCACTCCATTCATTATTTTAAACACTGAAAGCGATAATGAGTCACAGTTTTTCTCTCCAGATATTGCTTTGACCGGCAGGGGTGACAGAGTAAATCTAAATAATGTAAATAGATTATTTGGACATTCACTTTTAGTTGAAGCTAACGCTAGAGCGATGATGGAAGAACATTCAGCGGCAAGTAATTCGTCCACAACAATTGACACTTTAGAAAATGCTAAAAAGGTAAAGAGTGAAACTGACTCCCTTAGTTTAAACCTAGCCAAAAAACTTAACGATAAAAACAATTTGCAAAACTTTTTTTTGACACTTACTAATAACAATTCAATTCGTATGCTTTTATCTGCTAAACAAAAAGGCGATGAAATTTCTCAACCAATACATGATGTTTCTTACACAAATCGTCAATTTGCTTCAAACATAGATATAAGAGATGGGCAAATTCCTGATAGTATCAGATCCCATTACACAGGAAATTTAAAAGATAATTGGACAATTGCTGTTAATTTAGGCAATAACAATACCAGACATTTTCTTAAAGGCTATTTAAGCGATATTAAATTCAGCTCTGAACTAGGCGATATTCATTTTGTACCACTCAAAAATAGAACTGCCGATGAAAATCCAAATGAAAATGTGACCCGTTTTTTAAATGGTCAACCCCATTTAATTGCTCGCAAAACATTTGAAGAACAAAAAAATCCATCTAGTGGCGGAAATACATTTAGCTGGGCGAATCCAATACCCAATTCATTTTTATCTCAGGGCAATACAAAAGATTTTCATTCTAATAGTATTCTAGGCTTAACTTCATGTGCATTATCACAATCTTTATTGCCAACCAGAGGTTACACAACTGCCATACACAGAGGGTTTATCAGGATCAAAAATACGCCAGGAATTTCTGCCGATAATAAGTTTTCGATTGGACATAGCGGCAAAAATGACATTCTTGCTTATCTTATGACTTTCAAACCTCGTTGGACAATTACTGGCAATGGCAAAGTATTTTTTGAAATCGGTGGCAGCAATAACATTCAAACTTTGCATAATTGGGATGCAGGTGGACAAAATGGTCCTTTCCCACAAAGTGCTGCTAATAATCTGTATCCTCCTCAGGGCAATAGCGGACGCCCAGCTGGCGCACCAAGTGACGGTTGGAAACATTGTGCAGCTCAAGAAATAAACAGCCAAAATGCTAAAGTTGCTTTTGCTCAATATCCATTTTTAGAAGAACAAGTAGATAGAGTTCTTGGTCCCTTTGATAGAAGTACCAACAAGGAACAAATTAGTGTTAAAGATGCGCATGCTTTAGAAGTAGCCAATTTAGAACTTCTTTCGCAAAGATCAAATGGCGCCGATGAAGTAACATTGCATACTTGGCGTAGCGGAGTTGCTGCTAATGCAACATCGCGAGGTGAATTGCCATTTCCAAAATTTAAACATATACCAGAGCCAAGGCAATCAAGTATTGAAACACTAATACCTAATATAGGTTCGGCAGCAGACATACGCAAACGTATTGCTCAACGCCTGAAAGAAATAGATCCTGATTTTTCAGACAATGATTTACCAACACTTTTAGCAAGCTGTGATTTGAGTTTAAAGTCAGATGGTACTAATGAAGCATATATATTTTTTGATGATGCAAGTGGACACTTGGTTGCAAGAAATAGAAATAATTTACCAACTTGGCTTGTTAAATTAGCTTTTGATAGTCAAGGTAATGAAATTAAAGCTGATGGTATTCCTGCAACTTGGTATTTGAGAAAATCACAAAATTTAATGCGCAATGCAATAAATGTACCTGGCGATTGGGATTTTCCAAGTCCTTATGATGAATATCCTGATCATGCTTTTATTTATGAACTTTATACATTCACTCCTTGTACTGGTTTTCATGGACTTTTAGGAGAAGTGCTTTTAGAAGCTGCATTTTGTTCTGAAGACAAACCAAATACTGGTGGAGATAATGCTCGTCCAGGACATGGGGTAAAAGCACCAATTTTATGCCCAGGACCAGGAGCACCTTTTACGCAATGTCCTAGCTGTCATTATGAAGGACCTTGCTAATTTCCAAAAAAGCTAGTTTTAAAATAAAAGGAGTTGTTAATATGACCCACACTAAAATATGCAAAATAAAAGTTTTTGCTTTGCTCATAGCTTTTTGTTTTAGTTGCGACTCTATAGATGCACAAAACAATAATAAACTTAAAGACACGTTCAACCAAGTATTAAAACAAGCACCACGTGAAGTGCCATTTCCTGTTATCCCTGGAGCCTCGTTTGAATCAGGTGTATTAGCTAAAGAAAGTCAGGGTAGTATTCAATATTTACGCTACCGAACACCGTACGATAGAAATCAACTCATTCAATGGTATCGCAGCGCCATGCAAACTTCTTGGACATTAACCAATCCACAACAATATTCAAAATATTCATACGGATTTTCAGCTAGCAATGAAGAATACAATCTTAGTTTTACATTTTTAGATCATACTAATGGCACAAATGCAGCTGATGTGGCTGTGGTAATTAATACACGAAAGAATTAGTTATTTAATTACACTTACACGTTCAATGCGTAAAACCTGGCAACCGCCTCGTCTAGCTACATAACCATTTACTTTTACTTTTTTCCCTACATAAGGTAACAATATTTTGTTGCAACCTGTGTATGGACGATTTGATTTTGCTGCTACAAACACATTATTTGTTTTATCTTCTAGAATTCCAAGCGGAATGCCACCAATACCACATTTAGCAGCACACGCCATATGACTTTCACCGCGTCCAGGTCCCATTGTTTGTGACATATAACACCAAACATCTATCACTTCCCCAATTACAGTAATTGGCTTGATATTGTCTTTTTGTTTTTGTACAGGATTTTTAATAAGCACTTCATTAAGAATTTTTTTCTGCTCTTCCATAACTCCTGGTGGCAAAGCATTTGTTTCAAGTGTTCCTACAATTAGTAAAAACATTAAAAGAGGCAATAAAATAAATTGTGATAAATTCATAGTTTGTAATGTAAAGCGCTATTTGACGAAATATAAGTATGGGAAACGTAGTCTAAGCATATGTTTCAATATTATCACTCTTTGATGAGATTCATTTCCTGTTTAAAGCTGCTTTTCAAGTTAGACTAATTAGATATTTATTTTGACACAAGGAATTAAAATATGTCATTTGATTCACGTGAAACTGAAGCCGTTGAAACAACTAGAGAAACTCCTGTAAATTCATATACTGACGGCTCTCAATATGAAATACCCAGACCATTTTTAACAATTACTCAAGCTGCCTCTATCTTAGGTAAATCATTAAGAGCAATTGAAAGAAGTATAATTGGTCGTTTTGGCAATAAATTACCAGAAGGATGGAATGCACGAAAAATCAAAACCGATAAAGGTGATGAATGGCGCATTATTCCACCACCAGGTTTTCGAGTTAAACAATTTACTCAATCATCGACAACAACAAACAATACATCCGAAGATGAATTAGTACTTTCTGATGGAGAGATAGAGAATATGCTTAAAACACAAAAAATGCCTTGGCGGATGGAAAACCATTCTATCGAACATCCATCAATTGTAATTGATCGATCGGAAGAAGTTGAATATCTACTTAGAGAATTGGTAGGTACACAAAAAGCTTTATCAGAAGAACGTAGGCTACACATGGAAGATTTGCGCTTGATCACACAACTGCAAGGTTCAATGCGTTTGTTAGAAATTAATGCCAATGAACAAAGTAAAATCAAATCCGAATTGGAATTAGCAAAAGATGAATTAAAGCAATTAAAACAAAACTATACAGAATTGTTAAATTTGCCGTGGTGGAAACGGATTTTTAAGAAAGCTCAGTAATTATGTCTAGCGTAAATATTGCTATAGATGGTCCTGCCGGCGCCGGAAAGTCTACTGTTGCTCAAAAAGTTGCTCAAGCTTTAGGCTATTTATATATCGATACTGGCGCTATGTACAGAGCAGCTACTTGGATAACACTGGAAAAGAAAATAGATATTTCCAATACCAATGAAATCATTGCCGGGGTAAAAGTAGCTGATATTGAACTTAAACCTCCTGATGATAGCTCACGAGGAAGAATAAGAGTTTTTGTCAACGGCGATGATGTAACTATGATAGTTAGATCACGTATTATTACTCGTTTTGTCAGTCCAGTGTCAGCCATTGCTGGCGTGCGTAAAATATTGGTGGCAAAACAACAAAAAATGGCAGAGCGCGGCGGAGTAGTTATGGACGGGCGCGATATTGGCACAGTGGTTTTACCAAATGCAGAAATAAAAATATTTCTTACTGCATCAAGTGAAATTAGAGCAAAGCGGCGCGAACAAGATTTAAAAGAAATGGGGCAAATAGCGGATTTTAAGACTGTACTAGCTGAAATTGAGGCAAGAGATTTATTTGATTCAACTAGAGAAGAGTCTCCTTTAAAAAAAGCTCCTGATGCAATTGAAATTAATACTGATAATATTAGCGCAGATGAAGTTGTAGAAAAAATTCTAAAAATGTGTAGAGATGCTGTGTATTAATTACGTTCTATGGCTGAAACCACAATAGCTATTGTTTTATCAGCAATATCTTTATCTGATAACATACCCAAAGCAGCTAAACCAGCTACAGACGATAATTCAGCTTTAATTCCTTGCATAACTAGAAATTTTTGCGCATCATATAAAGTTTTTTGATTTACACTTATACGTAACGCTCCTAAGTTAAGCAATTTTTGTACATTTATAGAAGTACTGTCGGTAGCAATAGATGTGGCAGCAGCTTCATTACCGGACGCACAGCCTAATATAATTTCTGGTAATTGATATCGTTCTTGAAATCTGTTAGCAATGCCAATAGCACCATCCCCATAACAGCAGGGTAAAGCAATCATATCGGGCATTTTTCCTATAGATTTGACAATTTCATCAGCAATATTTCCATATCCTACAAATCCAGGACGACGATTATTGTTATTAGGATCTTTAATATCATAAGTATCAACATCTATGATATCTTCAACCAAAGAAACTATTTGAGCATCATAATTTTCCCATAAAGAATAATAGAACTCAGGTGTACCATCACTAGGCTCAATAAAACATTTAATTCCAAATTTTTTTGCCTGAAAAGCTATCGCCAGCCCTAGATTACCAGAACTACGCAGAGCAATTTTTTTATATTGCCACGACTTAATTAGAGGCAAAAGCGCTGCGGCATAACGATCTTTCCAAGATCCAGTTGGTCCTTTATTTTCAAAATGAAAATGAATATTAATGACGCGTTGATAACTCAATAGTCTTCCCTTACTTCATCACGTGCTATTAACTTTTCTGTAGCCATACACAAATCAACAATATATTCCGGCATATTAGGAGCATGTATAAATTGACGAGCTAAATCAAGAGTGCGGCGTAACGCTCGCACGATATCACCTTCATCGAATTGACTAACATAACGAATATCTTCCCATTTAGCACCTTGTGCCCACATTTGGCTTAATCCAGAAAATACTGGGCTGAAATCAATAGGCACCTCAATATCAAAATCACGTTGTAATTTATATAATTTACGTGCAATGCGTTGAATATCATCCAAAAGAATATCGACGGTTGGACTAATGCGAGCCTTATTAGACATTTCCACTCTTACATCTTCGCTAATTAAAGCAGTCAAAATTGCTGAACATTCATCTGGTTTCAAATCTTTGAAAACATTACTTAAGGCCATTTCGCTCAAAAACAATTCATTAGTACCACGAATAGCTGCCGCCATTTTTCCTATTTTAGTAGGTGTGTCTGCATTTAAATAGCCTTTTAATCGCAAAACATTGCCTAGCGCTTCAAAAGTTCGCCAATATCTCGATGTATATTTTTCAATACGGCGATCCATATCTTTAATTTTAGTGGTAAGAATTTTTAGGCGATCACTTTGTTTAGCACAAGGATCTTGCACTGGACAACCATGACATGGCATTGCTTCAGCTTGTTCGTGAGCATCTGACACTTCTTGCTGTAGCTTAGTAAGGGTTTCATCTTGAATCTCCGCCAGCCCAGGGCGTTGTTCCTTTTTAACTAAACCTCTTTCAATAAAACGAGCTTGTTTTTCTTTGCTATGAACTATTTCTCTATATTTTTTATACAATGGGAGATCACCAATTTCTCCCGGGCATAAAGGTTTTGACAATTTGTCAATTTCTTTTTGCCAAGATATTTTTTGCAAATACCAAGGATCAATTTCTTGATTTACTAAAAATTGCCCAAAACTTCTCTCAATTAATTCTTTCGTTTCTTCTTTGGTATGTCTTTGCAATAAATTTAAAACCATGCCATAGGATGGAGTAAATCTGCTGGATAAAGGATCGGGTGGTGAGGTAGCAAGCCTTGTTGTGTCAGACAGTTTTTCAAAAGGGTGATTTAAAACTACAACATGTCCTAAATCATCCATTCCTCTTCGTCCTGCTCGCCCAGACATTTGTAAAAATTCGCTTGCTGAAAGCAATCTTCTACCTTCATCTGCTCTTTTTGAAATTGAACTTATTACTGTTGTGCGCGCAGGCATATTTATACCTGCTGCTAATGTTTCTGTAGCAAAAACAATCTTAATTAGTCCTTTTTGAAATAGTTTTTCAACTACACCTTTCCAACTCGGTAACATACCGGCATGGTGCACAGCCATTCCTTCTAAAAGATATTCTAAATGTGGATGATTTTTTAAATTATTATTGTCTTTGACAAGAGTATTTACTTCTTGAGTAAGCTTACTTTTTTCCTCTGGCGTAAGTAATTGCGTTCCATATGAATTTTCTAAAGCTTCTTCACAGCCACGACGTGAGAATAAGAAAAATATAGCTGGTAACATTTTTTTGAAATGTAATTCTTTTAAAACATCTCTTGGCTTAGGGACATCAAACACTTCTTTATGTCTTCGTTTGGGTCCAAAGCGCTTTGGTTTAGTTTTTACCATACCTTTTAATTGACTATTAACCGCGCCACCTGGGCTAAACATAGGAAATAGTCTGCGATCATAAAAATAGTAAAACCTAAGTGGGACTGGTCTATATTCAGAAACAACCAGGCTAGTAGGTCCATGAGTTTGATCTATCCAATTAGTTAATTCTTGAGCATTAGCAATTGTGGCAGATAAAGCAATTAATTGAATATTTTCTGGAGTATAAATTATGGATTCTTCCCAGACAGTACCACGCTGAGCATCATTCATATAATGAAATTCATCAAGTATCACTGATGAAACATCATGCAAGTTTTTATTGATGTCGCCTAGTATGGTGCCATAAAGCATATTGCGAAAAACTTCTGTAGTCATCACAACAATGGAAGCTTCACGATTGACTGAAACATCACCGGTTAACAAACCAACTTTATCTTCGCCATACTTAATTTGTAAATCATGTAATTTTTGATTGGATAAAGCTTTTAATGGTGTTGTATAGAAACACCGCTTATTTAACTTTAGTGCCAATTCAATTGCATACTCAGCAATAACAGTTTTGCCAGAACCTGTTGGTGCACAGACAACAACATTTTTGCCGGCATTCAAATGACTTATGGCTTCTAATTGAAAGTCATCTAATTTAAATGGAAATATTTTTTCAATATCAATTGCCAAGATGGTAGCCAAGTTAAGATCTGCTAAACAAGTCTCAATCATAACAGGTCTTGTCCCACAAGCCTTATCAGCAATTTTTTTCCACTATAAGCATTGGTGCTTTTATGAGCATTGGTGCTTTATAATAGTAAAAGTACCGGGACGTAGCGCAGGGGTAGCGCGCACCTTTGGGGTGGGTGAGGCCGGAGGTTCGATTCCTCTCGTCCCGACCATTTAATCCTTAGAATAATAATCGTCTAAGTGCCTTTCTATTAAATTGTCTAATTCCAGCATTGTTAATATAGCCGCCACATTACCAGCATCCATTCCAGATTTTTTGCATAAAGTATCAACATGTATAGGCTGATTAGATAAAAGCTTGTATATTTTCTTTTGATCTTTCGTCAACCTTTTTAGCACTTGTTGTTTTGTTGTCTGTTTGTTTGTTGTCTGTTTGTTTGTTATTTGCTTGTTTGTTTTTATTTGTTTGGTTGAAAATTTTTTGACAATCGAATTGACTGACCCAAGTGAATTGACTTCCTGATTAATAATATTTTCCCACTGGGTTTTTGCTTTGCTCAATTCACAATTCATTTGCAAAGTTAACCACCACTCAGGCGAAGTATCAAATAGTTTTGATAAACGTAAAGCTGTTTCAGCGGTTATTCCACGTTTTCCATGCAAAATTTCGCCTATTCGTTGAGGGGTTACACGCAAATGCATCGCTAAGCGATGAGATGTAATATCTAACGGTTCCATAAATTGTTTAAATAGAATTCGCCCTGGATGTTCTATATTTTTAATACTCTTCATAATTTATGCTCTCCAGTAACGCTCATCCACTTCTCGTATATCACTTCTCGTTTCTCGAGAAACGAGAAGTGATATACGAGAAGTGGGGCAACAGGGCTCATAACTTGCCTGGAATAATGATTAGGGGATTAAGGTAATGACTAGGTGGTGATCAGGCGTCTCTCAAGCTATTGTCTTTGCTTCAGTCTTGTTTTTCCGGGGCTTGTACTGCGCACCACGGCGCATTGATTCTAATACAACAAGTAATACAGAAATATCAGCTGGACTAACGCCACCAATACGTGCAGCTTGCCCAAGCGTTTCTGGACGAACCCGATTAAGTTTTTCACGTGCTTCTTTGGAAAGATTTTCAATGGCTAAGAAATTTAAATCAGAAGGAATTTTTATATTGTCATATTTTTCTGCTTGAGCCACTTGTACTTTTTGTCTTTCAATATACCCAGCATATTTCACATCAGTCTCAATTTCCAAAGACCAAGCAAAACATGTATTAGGTAAACTCGCATTTGCTTCTGTATCATTTATATAATGTGGTGATATTTTTTCGATAACACTATATGGAACACGTGGGCGACGCAAAAGTTCTTCCAAACTCACTGTTTGCTTTAAAGACTCATCAAACTCTACCAAGATCGCATCGATTTCGACTGAAGGATTTATCCTTGTTTCTTGCAAACGTTTTCTCTCAAGAGAAATTTCTTGTTGTTTTTTCTCAAATAAAGCATAACGATTATCATCAACCATGCCAATATTTCTGCCCAGTGGAGTCAGGCGAATATCTGCATTATCTTGTCGCAATAATAATCTATATTCAGAGCGTGATGTCATCATCCGATATGGTTCACCAAGTTCTTTACTAACCAAATCGTCTATTAAAGTACCTGTATAACTTGAGGATCTACTCAAAATAAATGGGTCTTTTTCTTTGGCATATTGAGCAGCGTTAATACCAGCAATTATTCCTTGTGCTGCTGCTTCTTCATAACCACTTGTACCCAGCATCTGTCCAGCAGCAAAAAATCCTGGCAAGTCTTTAGCCATTAAAGTATGGTTAAATTGTGTGGCTGGCATATAATCATATTCAACTGCATAAGCTGGTCGAACAACATTTGCATTTTCCAAACCTGGTAAAGAATGTACAATCTGATGCTGTACAGAAATTGGCAAGCTTGTTGAACAGCCTTGCAAATATACTTCATATGTAGAGCGTCCTTCTGGCTCTAAGAAAAAAGCATGGCTTTCTTTATCCGCAAAACGAACTACTTTATCTTCAATAGATGGACAATACCTAGGACCAACACCATGAATTAGCCCAGAGTACATAGGGGATTCGTGTAAATTGTCACGTATAATTTGATGTGTTTTTTCTGTTGTTCGAGTTTGATGACATGGTAATTGCTCACGTTTAGTCCTTTGATCTAAAAATGAAAAGAAGCCATGATTTTTATCACCAGGCACAACCAGTAAATTTGAATAGTCAATAGTACGTCCATCTATACGAGGAGGAGTACCAGTTTTCAATCTACCCATAGAAAAACCAATAGACTTCAAACAAGCTGAAAGTCCTATAGCAGGAAACTCACCAGCTCGACCAGCTGGTTGAGTTTCACGTCCAATCCATATAGTTCCCTCTAAAAAAGTACCCGCTGTTAAAACAATTGCCTTGGCAAAAATTTGTTCTCCAAAACCTAATTCCACACCAGCTATAACACCATCTTTTAATATGATGGCTTTGACCATACCTTGTTTGAGAGTAACATTGGGAAGAGATTCCATGAATTTCTTCATCCACTGGCTATATTCTCTTTTGTCAGATTGAGCCCGCAAAGACTGAACAGCCGGTCCTCGACTAGCATTAAGCGTGCGCATTTGCAAATATGTTGCATCAGCGGCAATACCCATGATTCCACCTAAAGCATCAATTTCTTTTACTAATTGCGATTTGCCTGGTCCACCTACTGCCGGGTTACAAGGCATAGCCCCAATAGTATCTAAATTTACAGCTAACATGAGCACTTTTGTGCCCAACTGAGAAGCTGCATGCGCCGCTTCACAGCCAGCATGCCCCCCACCTATAACGATGACATCAAAATCCAGGCTCATTAATTGACCCTAAAATGACTATAAACCGACCATGAAACAGCAGCAATCTTTCATGCTGTCTAGAATAGTTGATAATAGCAAAGATTTCACTTGAAAAGCAAAACTATTGCTATTTAGCTTACAATTTGACGCCCTTTGCTAGTTTTGTTACAACTAGTTTAGGTATGTATGAAAATCTTTAAGCTTAGGTGCTACATGAATTTAGATAAAAAAGGGCAGTTTTTCACCTTCTTATTAGTATTTCTATCCATTTATTGCTTTGTTTGTGCTCCAACAATGGAGCCAACATCGGCAAAAGAGCTTGTACAAACAAAAGCTGATCCAAAAAAAGCTGCTCAAGCAAAAAATCTTAAATCAGCAAATTTAAAGACAAAATCTATAAAAACAACAAGGTCAACGGCAACAGTAAAAAACGAACTAACAAAATCTACTCAAAATTCTGAAAGTGAAAAGCTTAAACCAGTAATGGATCCTGGACAATTCTTTGGAGCTGCTGCTATGGGTTATGCTGCCGCTAAAGAATGTCCAGAAATAGTTGCAAAATTATTTTGTTATTGTGGTTGCGATATTACAGATAAACACACGTCCCTGTTGGATTGTTTTACATCTTTGCATGGTGTAGATTGTCATATTTGCCAGGAAGAAGCTATGTTGGCATTGAGATTAAACAATCAAGGCATTCCTTTAATAGAAATACAAAAACGTGTCGACCAGCAGTATTCTTCCCAATATCCTTTTGAACAAGATACTGAGACTTACAAAAAATACAAAGCAAGCAGACTTTGGACAAAAACATCTTCAAATTCAGAGAATGTTGAAATAAAAACAAGCCGTGAAGGAAAAACACGTCCCGAAATAAAAGCTGGTTCTAGTTGTTGCTCGGGCGGCGAAAAAAAGAATTGATAGATAAAATCCACACTTTATTTCACTTTTTATCTTACAAATTTGAGCCACTCAAAATCATTCTTGTTAGAATTGAGTCAAAGCAAACTAAAAAAGAAAGAGGCTGTTATGCACAACACACACATCGGTGTTGACAAGCATCAAGCTAAGCATAGTCAAAGACAAAAGTCTTGGACAATTGTTTTTGATAATCGCTGTCCAGTTGTCAGACAATTAGCACAAATTGTCAAAAAATGGGACAGGAAGTATTTTTTTCGCTTTGTCGAATACGCAAACGCTGACGAGAATGATCGTCCGTTAGTTACTCAGCTTGAAAGAAGTCCCTGGAGCCTACTTTTAATTGATGATGTTGAAAATTCATTAAATGGACCAGAAGCAATTCCATTCATATTGAAAAACTTACCCCTTGGTCGTATTGCTGCAGTTGCCTATATCATTCCGGGCACATCGTGGTTAACTCGACAGCTTTACTCTATGGTTTCAAAAAACCGGCACTTATTTTCCAGGCAACAAAAACCAGTCTTAAAACATGCTGGTGCTCAAGAAGACTGTCAGCCATTAGAATTCTAATTTTATTCGCTCGATTTATATTTAGATAGTTTTGCATAAGCTTCTAAAGTGTCGTCCACAGCAATGAGCAAAAATTGTTTGTTACCAATTGGGTAATTTAGACGTTCATTTACAATTGCTCCCAGGGCACCAGCAATATATGCTTCAGCTAAAAAATCGTGACCGTCAAATTTATTACCAGGTAATGCAATGAACCATTGTCCTTTCTCAATAATTCTTGTATCCGAACACAAGCTGCCAATTTCTTCCACGAATAGTCCAGAAGCAATTCGTCCTTCTGTTACATCTAGTATTTCTTGGGCTGAAATTTTCGCTTGCATAAAATAAAAGTTCTAATCAAAGTTCTATTGGCAACTGGTTTTATGTTTAAGTATATCTACATTCGCCTTTGACGATAATATTCAATCATGTGCTTTCACTTATAATTTCTCTGATACCCTCTTTTTGGTTTATATCATTTTGCCTTCCGATCGCTTTTCAAGCAAAACTGAAAATATGCTGCTTTCATTTGCTAATTTGACAAGCAGTGAGGTTAAAGGTGTTGAGACATTTCATGCTAGACGACATCTTTTAAACACTTGTGATTTATCCCAAGAAGAAATCAAGTCCATCATTAAAGTAGCAGCATCTTGTAAACAGCTGTATCTGAAAGACTTATCTCCTATCCCTGTTTTAACCAATAAAACAATTGCTAATTTGTTTTATGAAAATTCAACTCGCACGAGAGCAAGTTTTGAATTGGCATCTAAAAAGTTGGGAGCAACTATTATAAGTTTAGATCCAAAATCATCTTCAGTAGCAAAAGGAGAAACTATAGAAGACACCACACAATGTCTTATATCTATGGGGGTCAATGCCATAATTCAAAGGCATAGTGCTGCCGGCAGCGCTGACCAAATAGCAGCAAAACTTGGCAACAAAGTACATGTAATCAATGCAGGAGATGGCGCAAACGCACATCCAACACAAGCTTTGTTAGATGCGCTGACCATGAGTGAAATAAAAAAAGATCTAGAAAATAGCAAAGTACTTATCGTCGGCGACATTGCTCACAGTCGGGTTGCTCGCTCTAATATTTGGTTATTAAACACCTTAGGAGCTGATGTCCATGTATGTGGTCCACCTACATTAGTGCCACAAGAATTATCGAAACTAAACGTGACTGTTCATAATCATTTAGAGCCTGCTCTGGTTGAAGCCGATTTTGTTATGGCTCTACGCTTGCAATTAGAACGACAAACACAAGGTCTTATTGCCGGTCTTGGTGAATACAAAAAATTATATAGATTGGATCATCACAAACTTACTTTAGCTAAGCCTAACGTTAAAGTCATGCATCCTGGTCCAGTCAATCGCGACATTGAAATCACTTCTGATTTAGTCGATGATTTAAAATATTCTCTTATCAGTCAACAAGTAAGTAATGGTATTGCCATACGCATGGCTGTTCTTTACTTGTTGTTGTCCAATCCTGAAAATTGGCACGGGGATTCTATTAAATGACGGCTTCATTATTGATAGTTGGCGGCACAGTTATTGATCCAGCATCAAATCAAGAAAACAATCTTGATATACGCATTAGTGGCGACACAATAATTGAAAAAGGTAAATCTCTAAAACAATCTGGCGATGAAATAGTTATCGACGCTAAGGGACTGTGGATTACACCAGGTTTTATTGATATACACACACATCTAAGAGATCTCGGACAAAAAGACAAAGAAGATATAAGTTCTGGCACCAAAGCTGCAGCAGCTGGAGGTTATACAACTATTGTTGCTATGGCAAATACATTACCTCCAATAGACAATAGTGCAATTTTGTCATTACTTTTAAATAGAATTGCTGAGCATGCACAAATAGAGGTGCTTCCAGTTGCCTGTGTAACAAAAAACATGGAAGGCGCTGAACTAACCAATATGTCTGAATTAGCTGATTTAGGAGCAATAGCATTTTCTGATGATGGATTACCAATCAGTAATATGGCTGTGCTAAAAAGAGCTTTGGAATATGCCAAACTTGTTAATCGCCCGCTAATAAGCCATGCTGAAGATAAAGATTTAGCATGTCACGGAATAATTCATGAAGGTGTAACTTCTACTAAAATGGGTTTAAAAGGAATTCCAAGTGCTGCAGAAACTGCAGCGATTGCTCGAGAGTTGGAAATTGTTCGAGCAACACATAGTCCCTATCATTTTACCCATGTATCTTGCGCTAATTCTGTAAACTTGATTCGGCAAGCTAAAAAAGATGGTTTGCCAGTCACAGCCGATGTGACTCCACATCATATTACTTTGACTACAGATAATATAACGGCTTTTGATACTGCCTACAAAATGCGCCCACCACTGAGAGAGTCTACCGATCGTGAAGCACTATTATTGGGAATAAGAGATGGAACTATTGATGCCATTGCTACTGATCATGCTCCACATACATCACTAGAAAAAGCTGGCACTATGGATGAAGCATCAGTAGGTTTAATAGGATTAGAAACAGCATTTTCTTTATGTTTTGAAACATTGGTCAAAACCAATTATATTTCTCGCTTACACTTAATTAAGTTGTTAACATACGGACCAGCTCAAGTTATGAATCTACCAATACCAACTTTAGACTCTGGTTATCAGGCAAATATTACAATTGTCGATCCAGATTGTAATTGGAATTATGATGTTCAACGTGGATTTTCTCGCAGCCACAATACTCCTTTTCACGGTCGTTCTATGACAAGTAAAATTGCCATGACTATATACAACGGAACAACCGTTTATAAAGATGACAATATAATTGATAAGCGTTGTTTATAAAAACTATTTGTGCACATCATGAGTAAAAGCATTTTGCTTGAAGAATTAACATGGAAAGAAGCTGAGCAAGCTTTGAATGAAAAGAGCATTGTGGTAATTCCATTAGGGGCGCAATGCAAAGAACATGGTTTACATTTAAAATTAAAGAATGATTGGATTTTAGCAGAGTATTTAAAACAAGAATTGCAAAAGCAGGTTGGCATCATTATTGCTCCTACTGTAAATTACAATTATTATCCTGCCTTCATTGAATATCCTGGCTCGATAAGTATTAAGTTTGAAACAGCTTGCAATTTAATAATTGATATTTGTGAAAGTATTTCTGCCTTTGGACCAAAATATTTTTATGTTCTTAACACTGGAGTATCAACAGAAAAAGTACTTGCCCAAGCAGCGATAGCCTTGCGAACAAAAAACATTTATTTGCAATATACCAAGCTTGACCAAGCATTTAAAAATATACAAAAAGAAATATGCCAGCAAGATGGGGGAAGTCATGCAGATGAAGTAGAAACATCTATGATGTTATATATTGACCGAGCATCAGTTAATATGAGTAAAGCTGTTAATAATTTTGATGCTGAAGGAAAAGGTTTTTTAACTAGAACTAGGTCTAAATCAAAAGATGGATGTTATTCACCATCCGGAGTATGGGGAAACCCAATGCTTGCTAGCGCTGAAAAAGGCAAAAAACTTATAGAATGTTTGTTGGAATACATTATTGCAGATATCAATTCTTTGAAAGAAGATGTAACATAGAAATGTTTTCTTGAGGATTAACTCGTTTGAAACACCTAATTTTATTAATCGGCATTCCCGGCTCTGGAAAAACAACTTTAGCTAAGCGCTTGATTAATAGGGGCTATCTTTGTCTTAATGCCGATAATATAAGAGAAGAACTTTGGGGTGACGCTACCGAACAAAAAAATCCAGAACAAGTATTTGCGGTTTTTTTCAGCCAACTTGAAGATGCCTTATCAAAAGACTTAGATATTGTTATAGACAATACAAATATCAATACTAGACATAGACAACCTATTTTAGAAAGAGCTTTAAAAGCTGGTTACACTGATATTCAATTATGGATTCTCGACATACCATTGGAAGTTTGTTTCGAGAGAAATAGAATGCGTGAAAGATCAGTCCCAGAAGATATTCTCACTAATATGTACAATACGTTAATTGGTCCTGGTAAACCAAATAAACACGAAGGACGTATTGTTATTATTCGTCCTGGCAAAGATAAAGACGATTTCCGCTTTTTCTTCCCGAAATAAACTTCTCTGATTTAAAAATATTTTGGTTTTATTTTCACGTATTTACTATTTGATATAGTACTAAAGGCGAGAAGAGAAAACATAGCCATGATTTATTCGATGGCTATGTTTTCTTTAATTTATACAATGAAGAAAAAGGGGTTATTTAAGGACGAAAATTTTCAATATCCATTCCTTGTGATATTCCTTGCAAGACATTGGGCAATTGTCCAAGCGTATGTGCCTCAGCCCGCTCAACACGATTGACAATCTCACACAAACTATTTACAGCTGATTGCCAACGATCAGCGATTGCAGGAGGAATATTCTCACAAATGAAGCGATGATTATCGTTAACATGCTCCCAGATTTGCCTTAGATAGCCAGCACACAATGAAGGTATTTCGGCATGTTGCAACTCTTCTACCGATGCTTCCAGTCTTTCTAGAACTTCATTCACATGTTGATGAACAATAGTGATTGAGTTAGGCATTTCCATGTCAATTAATTGACACTGCTTTTCTAAATCATGCAAATAACGAATGCGACAAACAAAATCAACAACATTAATAAAGCAACGCATTATCATATTTAATTCATTACATTGAGCAGCTTGGCGAAGCGCATTAGACCAAAATTGCTGGGCAATTTCATCCCGGTTGTTAGTCATAAGTCTCACCCTTTCCTTATTTAATTTCATCCAGCTGAACAGCATCAACTGGAATGCTTAAATTGTCGGGCATTTCTTCTTTTTCCAACGTACCATCGGCACGAAAATATTTTACTTTCAACACTTTTTTGCTATCGACAGATATAACACGCCATGCTTTTCCAGGCAACATCTCTTTTACTTCATCTAGCACATAACCAGCAATTCCAGATGTCCATATTTGGCGATAAAGCTCATTGTTTTTGTCATCATAAACAATGACAATTTTATTAATGCCCTGGTATGCAAGGCTGATTTTATTTACCAGCTTTCCTTGAGAAAAATATTGTATTTCAAAGACACCATCAATTAGTCTCTCTAATGTGTAGGTCTTTTTTCCATCAATGCCAAGTTTTTCTTCGCTAATTATAGTCTTGCCATCAAGATCATAATTTCGCCTCGCGCGGGACATTCCTTTTGCCCCACCTGGCATATAACTTTCAAATTCTGTTTGCAATGTACCATCTTCACGTAAACTCTGCTGCAAATGCCTGCCGTCTTTATAATCAATAATCCAACCAGTTTGACGTTTGGTTGGCCCAGGTGGATAAAAAATTCCTTTTCTTTTCACTTCATCGGGAGATTGAACTGGTAGGTCTACATATTCACGTGGATCTGGTCTTGCTTGTCCAAAGGCTGAGTTATAGAAACAAAACAATACACTTAGAACCACAGTCAGTTGAAATATTGTTTGCCTATTCATTGTTTTCCTTTCAAGCTTAGATTAATTCCACCCCCACTTATTTGCACTAGCTGAATATCATTTTCAACAGTGACTAAAGTAGGATTTCTTTTGCCATCGCTATTATCAATATAAGGATAAAGTTGAATAGCAGTTTCTTCCTTCATTGGTTCACGCACAATAGTTACATGATGACGAGTCAATTCCCATGGAGTTTTTACTCCTGCAGATCTCATAATCATAATAAGTTCTTTTTTCAACATCAAAGCATAGTTTGCTGCTTTGACAAATTTATCCTCTGGATCCAGTCCTCTTCTAAGACGTGGATTTTGGGTAGCAATGCCAGTTGGGCATTTATCAGTATGGCAAAGCATGGCCATAATACAGCCTTCTGCAATTAAAAAGCCGCGACCAATATTCACCATATCGGCACCCATAGCTATGTGCACAGCCACGTCCCCAGAAGTTGCTATTTGTCCAGAGACTATTAATACAACATCATCACGCACACCAAATTCTCTCAGTGCATTATCAACCATAGGAATAGCATGCAGAATTGGCAAGCCCATCATATCTGCTAATGCCAAAGGAGCAGCACCAGTTCCACCTTCACCACCGTCTACAGTAATGAAGTCAGGACCAGTACCAGTTTCTTTCATGTGCTTAGCTACACTACGAATAAAATCAGGACTACCAGCTACCATCTTAAAGCCAACTGGTTTGCCTGTTACTTCCTGCAACTTAGTTATGAACTGAAACAAGGAAGGAATGTCAGAAAATTCATCCCAACCAGCTGGCGAAATACAATTCACTCCCATTTCAATGCCACGCCATTCAGCAATTTCTCTAGTGATCTTTTCTTTAGGTAATTTACCACCAGCACCTGGTTTTGCACCTTGAGCAAGCTTGATTTCAATACCTACTATTTGATCACTTTGTGCTACTTCTTTTATTTTGTCCCAATCAAGTTCATTAGTCCAAATTTTGCGATAACCACGTTCTGCTTTGGTAAGAATAAATTTGCGAAAACCAAATTTAGCTGGACCAAGCTGTAGAATAATCCTACCGCCACCAACTTTTTCACGCACTAGTGGTTTTGGCTTTTCACATCTTCCAAGCTTATAATGTGCATTAGACCATAGTCGTGCAATTCTTTGCTTTAGCCGAATGCGTCTTATCACTCCATCTTCATGGAATGGAGTCAATCCACCTTCGCCAGTAAGCATATGAATATCAGATTCTTTAGCTGCACTAGATAAAGCACGCACTGCTTCTTCTGAAATTGATCCCCAGCTCATTCCAGATATATTAATAGGAGATGGGCAAGTATATGGCTTACGTCTCTTTTTGCCAATAACAATTGCTGGTAATTTGTCCCCCAAGTCTCTTTGAGAAGTAGGAAACATAGAAGGCAAAAGGTGAATTTGCCCTACATCGCGATACCGTTCATCAGTACCATAACCAATATTATTATTGATGCCTTTTGCTGAACGAGCAATATAGGCACGCACAACTTCCGGATAAGGTCTTTCATCTCTTTTACCAGCAATAAAATATTGATGTATTTTATCGCGTATACTTAAAGACAAATAACGAAACCAGCCAATCAAAGGATAATTGCGCCTAATAGCATGTTGTCTTTGTACATAGTCAAATATAGCTATCACTGTGCCCAAGACAACAATTATTGCTACGGTAATAATTGGCTTAATCAAAAAGATAAGGGCAAGCACAGATAATATCACCAACCAAAGCCAAGGCATGATATTCCTCCCCTTTTTGCTTATAATTTCAAAGTCAAATTGCCTATTTGTCCATTACGCAACTTAATTTCAATTACAAGCGGCTTAGTCTCGATCACTAGCGGAAATTGCAACTGCTGATTATTGCTTACAGCAACAAGTTGTGCTGCTAATGGTTGCAATAAACTATCAAATGCAAATCGTTTTACCTGCTCTTCCTGACTACGACAAGCAGCGGAAGCACTTCTTACTTGCAAGCAAGCATTGTCGTAATCTCCAGCATCTAAAAATCCTTGGGCTTTAGCAAGTGATCTTTTGGCAGCTGTCAAATCTACAAAAATACCATCACCAAATTGGGCTGCCAATTGTTCGATATATCTTCCAGCATCACGAATACAATCTCTGGCTACCATGCGGGTTGGGCGCGTCGGATCAACCCAGACAACTCCAAGTTCTTCTTCAGGAGCATCATCTGCGCTCATATACATCTCCTTCTATTTTTTTGCAAGCATTTTTGCTTGATAAACAGATTCAAGGAATTGTGATTCTCTTTTTCTAAATGCAACAGCAATACGTAACAGTTCCAAATATTGAGGAATGGCTTTTTCGCCACCCTTAATTTGCCTGCTACTTAATGTCATCCGCACGTCTTCCTCCAATTCCGGAGTCGATAGTGCAACAATGCCACTAAAGACTCTTGTAAAACCAATTTCAGGAAATCTGGTCAGCATTTCATCAAAATGATCTTTGACAAATTGCCACGTGCGTGCCGCAATATTTTGGTTTTGCATTAAATAAGCAACAAGACCAGGTGCATCTTGACTGCGCACTTCATCAGTAATAGTAGCTGCTAAAGTTTCCTCAAGCAGCTGAGTATCATTAAAGCTAGCAAGGGCAAACAATGATCTTTGCTGCTCTTGCGGAGTGAGAGCTGCATGATAAGCAAGCTTGAACTCATTATACTCGCTAGTGCTACCTGTGTAAGCAACAACACTAATCATAGCTGGGACTACATCGACGGCAATAGCTGCACGATCAGCTTTATACCGAACATACATAGCTCGCACTATATTTTGCACTTCTACATCACCACCAACTGTGCCAAGAAAATTTACTAGCGAGCCTCGCAATCTTTTAATCTCTGATGAATCGGATGATTTTTCATCAAAACCAAGTTCATCTAGAATTGGCCTGGCTAATTCACAAATATCTTGAGACAAAGCCTTTTTCAATGACTCAGGTAAAACACTGTAAATTGTGGTCAAAGAATCAATGATAATTGACCAAACGTTTGGATCTTTTTCAAGCGCAAACATTTGAATCAATTCAATATATTCCGAAGATGACACTAGTCCCGCTTGCACACAAGCCCAAGTATCGTTGACAAAGTTAAATCTTTCAATTGGCGAGAGAATTTCTTGAACATTTTTCACTAATTTGCTAGCAAGTGAAGCAGAATATCTTGTACGGTAAAAACCGTAGCTGCCAGCATTTACCACAATCCATTCTAAACCCTCACCAATATAAATATTTTTCTGGCGCTGGTTTAGTTCAATTGTAGTTTCAATAATGCCGTCACGGGTTTTAGCTCTTATTGTTATTGGCACCAACCAAATTTGATCATTATCAACTGCTTCAGCTAAATACTTAAAGCAGCGCTGACTTAAAGTAATTGCGCCAGGAATTTCAGATGCTTCCACTGTAATGAGCGGATACCCAGGACGGAAAATCCACCCTTCCATCATTTGACGCACTGGCTTTTTAGCAATTAATTCTAGAGCATCCCACAAATCACTAGTCTCAGTACTACCTAAAGCATGTTGTTTCATATAATGAGCAATGCCTTGGCGAAATATTTCCGCTCCAAGATATTGCTCCAACATTCTCATAACAGAACAACCTTTTCGATAAGTAATTACATCTACCATAGCTAACGCTTGTGATGCGCTAGCAACCAGCGCTTCAATAGGACGTGTACTTGCCAATCCATCAGTTTTTAAAGCATTGGCTCGATCTGCACTACAGAATCGGTTCCAGACATGCCATTCTGGTTTCCATTCATCAAGAGATTTATTACTCATGAATGTAGCAAATGCTTCATTGAGCCACAGTCCATTCCACCATGACATGGTGACATAATCACCAAACCACATATGGGCAATTTCGTGATGCACAACTTCGCCTACACGCGCTAATTCAGCAAGGCTGGCTGTCTTTTCATCAACAAGCAATGCTGTCTCTCTATAGGTAATACAACCGAAATTTTCCATGCCGCCAAAAGCAAAATTAGGGATAGCAATCATATCCAGCTTAGTACTGGGATACTTAATTTCAAAATACTTTTCGTAACGAGCCAACACAAAGGCAGCTGCCTTAAGAGCAAATCTAGTCAAATGTGACTTACCTGGCACATGATAAATGCGAATATCAGTTCCATTCACATTAATAGGCTCAGTAGCCTCTAAATTTCCAATTACCCAAGCCACTAGATAAGTTGACATGCTTATCGTTTCAGCAAAAACAACTTCTTTCTTTCCAGAAGGAAGTACTGTTTCTTTTACAACTGGTGAATTTGAAATAGCAGTTTGATCTTTTGAAATCACAAGAGTCAAATTGTATTTTGCTTTAAAACTAGGTTCATCAAAACAAGGGAAGGCACGACGAGCATCTGTTGGCTCAAACTGAGTAGAACCAATGATTTGTTCTTTGCCGGCTCCATCTTTGTAAGTACTAGTATAAAAGCCATTTAGACGTCCATCCAAGCGCCCCTGATATTTCAAATGTAGACGCCACTTGCCAGTACCAAGCAGTCCACTGAAACAAATAATTAGTCTTTCATTAGCATTATCCCAATGAATAATGCCATACATGCGCGCACCAGACTTATTTTCAACATATACAGAACCATGCTTTACTTTAAGCGCTAAAGCATTAAGAACCACCTCTGATACTGGCTTTTTCACATCAAGAGCAATTGCAACACGTCCTGAAAATGTACCAGAATCATATCTAGGTTCAATTTTTATCCAATAGCGCGTAGGGGAAACATCAGATGATAGTCTGTTATTATCCATTGTCTTTCTCCGTGCACTCTAATTCTCTTATTTGAAATTGACAAGCTATTTCCAATTGTTCTAGATATTGTGGAATTGCTTTTTCACCACTTTTCACTGGGTGTTCAGCAAAAAACCTCTTAATACCTGGCAACAAATTCCGATCGACCAAAGCAGTAATACCTTCGCATAAACGAACTATCATTTGCATTGCATAAGATTTTATAATTTGTTCCCAATTTGCTTGTACAAATTCCCAAGCACGCAAACTAGCCTTTTGATTTTGCAATAAGCGTTGCAAAATCAAAGGTGCATCTTGTGTACGTATGGAACCATCTAAACAAGCAACAAGAGTTTTTTCAATAAGCTCAGCTTGTCCAAATGAAGCTAGAGCAAACAAATATCTTCTTTCTTCCTGCGGTGTACCAGTGATAGCTGCTTGCTTTCTCTTAGTATCAAAATGATCATAAAGTGCTGCATTACCATTAATTGCTAAAATCTCAATTACCGCTGGAATTAAATTTGCATCAACAGATGTTTTGCTCAATTGATAAAGAGCATATAAATCACGGGCATTACTAACTACTAATTCGTCGCCCAAAGCACCAAGCATAGTTAATAGTAACGCACGGATCTGAGAAGTTTGCGGATCTTCATCACGTCTAGATTCCCACCCTAGGCTATCTAAAGTTGGTCCAATGATTTGCTTTGTTAAACTGATAAAAGACTCTTGATTGTAGATTTGCGCTCGATGTAAATATCTGAGTGCACCGGTAATAAGAGTCCAGATATTTAAGTCCAAATTTACATCATTTGTAGTCAGTAATTTTGCCATTTGCAAAAACGATTCTAAACGTATCTGCCCTGATAATACTAATGCCCAATTATCACTAACAAAATTAAATAACTCTGCTGGATTAAACTGACGCAAATTATTAATAGCATTATCTTGCAAAGCGCCTAAATATTGCACACGGAAAAATCCACTGCCATTTGCATTAACAACTAAACTAGATAAGTCTTCTCCTAAATAAATTGTCTGTTCGCAAGAAGAGAGCAAAATAGTTTTTTCAACAGTACCAACATTACCGTCACCCAAATTTAGTTGGGTACGAATTACAATTGGTATTTGCCAGACTTGAGAAGTTTGAGTTTGAGCAAAGGCTCCTGTTGGTAAATATTTAAATGGCGTTTGTCTAAATGTAACACAGCCATCGATGGGAGATTTTTCAACCGTAATTAATGGATAACCAGGTTGAAATACCCAGCTATTCATCATTTCGTTTACTGAACATGCTAATGCGCCAGCATTAACATGTTCGATAGCATCCCAGAGATCTGGAGTATCAGCGTTAGCAAATTGATAGCGATAGAGAAATCTAACGATGCCTTCGCGAAATTTCTCTTCGCCTAAAGTCAATTCAAGCATACGCAATATTGCACAGCCTTTATCATAAGTCAACACATCAAACATTGCTCGCGCTTGCTCTGGACTTCCCACTGGAAATTCAATGGCACGCGTATTGTGCAGTCCATCAATGCGCATAGCATACGCTCTCTCCACATTGAAAGCATCCCAGAATTTCCATTCTGGCTTCCAAGCATCCATAGCTTTAGCTGCCATAAAGGTAGCAAATGCTTCATTAAGCCACAATCCATTCCACCACGACATTGTAACTAAGTCACCAAACCACATATGAGCAATTTCATGCATCACTACTTCGGCTACACGCATTAGCTCAGGCAAACTTGCATTATTTTCGTCAATGAGCAGAGCTGTTTCACGAAAAGTAATACAAGCAAAATTTTCCATAGCCCCCGAGGCAAAATCTGGGATAGCAACTAAATCCAGCTTTTTACAAAATCCATACTCAGTGAATCCCGCCTTGCCTGGGTAGGATTTACGGAAATATTCTTCAAAATATTCGAGCGAAAATTGCGCTACAGCCAAAGCATATTGAGCAAGATCTGCTTTTCCAGGTACACAATAAACCCTGATTTGCGTATCACCAGAAAGTACCGACTTTGACTTTTCCAGATGCCCAATAATAAATGCCACTAAATAAGTGGACATTTTTATGCTGGATGCAAATTTCAAAGTCTTTTTACCGGTTTCAGAATGACGAATTGTTTTTAGCAGGTGAGAATTAGAAATAGCATCTAAGTCTTCATCGATGGTAAGATTGATTTGAAATTCTGCTTTAAAATCAGGTTCATCAAAACAAGGAAAAGCACGCCGAGCATCAGCAGGCTCAAACTTAGTTGTAGCAATAATATCTTCTTTGCCATCAGAAGTTTTATATGTGCTGCGATAAAAGCCTCTCAGCTTACCATTTAAAATACCATTGAATTTAAGCTGCAAATGCCAGTTTGAATTTTTGCCAATTATGCCATCAAACTTTATACAAGCTCTTTCGTTTGGCTCATCAAGTACAACTTTGCCAATTAAAGATGTACCATTTTTATTACAGATTATTGCCTCTGTAATTATCAACTCAGCAGAGTTTAAAACAATTTCTTGCACTGGCTCGGTAATATCCAAATGAATATCTGCTTCACCAGAAAAAATTCCTGCTTTTAAATCCGGAGCGATATGCAAAATATAGTGCAAGGGAATAGCTGTGCGTGGCAGGCGATCAAAGCCCTTACTCGTCATCTTATCCTCTTTCTGTTTTATGGAATATCTCAGGCGCTCTTGCTTAAACTAAACTGCACCATCAAGCTTTCTTCATATCTTTGTTTAAACAAAATTGCCACTTGCAACAATTCCAAGGTTTGAGCAATTGCTTTATCACCACCATGAATCGGATTTTCCAAGAAGAATGCTCTTACCTCCGATTCAAGCTCTGGCGTTGCTAATTCAACCACCGCTTCGCACATATAGACAATACGACTGGGAGGATAAAGACTAACAATGGCTTGCCAATTATTTTTGATAAAATCCCAAGTTACGTTACGAGAGACTTCATTCATCATCGTACGAGCAATAACCATTGGTGCATCTTGAGTACGAATGGCATTTGGATCAATGCAAGAAACTAATGTTCTTTGCAATAATTCTAGGTCGTTGAATTCGCTGAGAGCACGCAAATAGCGTTGGCGCTCTTGTGGAGGAAGATCTGGTGCTTGCGCTAAGGCAGCAAATTCATCATACTGTGCTTTGCTGCCACGGTAAGCAACAATAGAAAGTATTGCCGTACAAACATCTCCATCGAGATTTTGAAAAGCATTTTTATCGGCATAAATAGAATTTGCTTTTTCTTGAACCTGAACATCACCGCCTAAAATAGCAAGTCCTCTAATTACACTTGCTCTAAGCTCACGCATTTGGACGGACTCAGGTTCTGATTCGTTATTACAAGTATGCCAACCAAGTTTTTCATGGAGAGGTCTTAAAAGCTGACAAACATATTGCTCAAAAGCAGGTCGATGTGACTTAGGCAAAGTACGTTTAATAGTCCTTAAAGCATCAAATATTTGTGCCCAGACATTTGGATCCGTTTCATCACTAAATAACTTAAGCATCTCAAGGAAAACTTGGTCATTAAAATTCCCAAGTCTTATGCCAGCTAAAAGACCAGCCCACATATCACTAATTATATTAGTGCGTTCAATAACAGATAATTCTACTCTATTATCAGTCAACTTACTAAGTAATGAGTCGTCATAAAGCACACGGTAAAAACCATGACCACCAGCATTAACAATTACCCACTCTATGTTTTCACCAATATAAACAGAGGCATTTTCTTCGCTCAACAAAAATTTCTTTTCCACTATGCCTTGCGCTGTTTTAGCACACAGCATAACAGGAATTTGCCATATCGTAGATTTAGAGTCAGAGTCAATATTGCCATAAGATAAATATTTAAATGGCGTTTGGTGAAAATGAATTGATGATGCTTCTGCAGCAACTGTGACTAACGGAAAGCCTGGCTCCATAATCCAATTGTTCATAATTTGTCGCACAGATAAACCAGAACTTTCTTCCAAAGCATTCCACAAATCATTCGTATCTGTATTGTCATAAGCATGACGAGCCATATAGAGAGCAATGCCTTTTTGGAAAATATCTTCGCCAAGATATTGTTCCAGCATTCTTAATACACCACCACCTTTTTCATAAGTAATATAATCAAACATGGCATCAGCTTCTTCAGGCTCTCTAACTTCAAATTCAATTGGTCGCGTGGCAAATAAAGCATCTACGCGCATAGCTGGTACGCGCTCAGTACAAGCTACCCTGTTCCACAGTTGCCAATTAGGCATGAATGCATCTGCACATTTAAATTCCATAAACGTAGCAAATGCCTCATTCAACCAAAGTCCATGCCACCAGTGCATAGTGACTAAATCACCAAACCACATGTGGGCTATCTCGTGCATCACTACTTCGGCAATACTTTCTAATTCGCCAGCACTAGCCTTATTTTCATCAACCAACAAACGTGCTTCACGGAAAGTGATACAAGCAAGATTTTCCATGGCGCCAGAGGCAAAATCCGGGATAGCAAGCAAATCAAGTTTGCGTCCTCCGGGATATGGCAAACCAAAATAACGCTCGAAGTAGCAAATAGCAAAGCAAGCAGATCTAAGAGCAAATTTTGTCAGATGCTCTTTGCCAGGCACACACCAAGCTGTAATATCAACACCATTGACACATATTGGTTCTGTTTTTTGCAGGCGTCCAATAACAAAAGCAACCAAGTATGTCGACATTTTCATAGTGGTGGCAAATTCGATAAGTTTCAAGGCTTGATTGTCAACCAACATATCATGCAATTGAAACGGAAAATATTGTTTTGCCTCAAGAGCATTTAAAGGCATTTGTTTTATTGCCAGTCCGTTAGAAACCACACCAAGGCTGTGTTCCACAATAAGAGAAACTTTGAAAGTTGCTTTGAAATCTGGTTCATCAAAACACGGGAAAGCACGGCGAGCATCAGCAGCCTCAAACTGTGTGCAAGCAATTACATGTTGCGTACCATTTTCGTCTTTATACTGGCTGCGATAAAAGCCTTTTAGCTTATCGTTCAAAATCCCTCGAAAAGCTAAAGCAATTTGCCATTTGCCTTTGCCAATTGAACCGTTAACTTTGACGTGTAATCTCTCGCGCTTACTATCAAGTCGAATGATGCATGGCAAAGAAGTACCATCTTGACTTGTGAGGCTGACCTCATAAATTCCTAAGTCTGCCGAATTAAGAACAATTTCTTGAGTGCTTTCAAGAACATCAACATCGATTTTTACTCGGCCAACAAAATTTGCTTTATCTAAGTCAGGCATAAGAAGCAATTCATAATGCTCAGGCACAACAGTTCTTGCTAAACGATAGTTATATGCAAGTGCATCTACACTCTGATCATGCTCAGTCATCTGAGTGTCCTTTCTTTCTGTCGTATCAAACAGATATCAAGTAGGGTCGGCTTATATGTGGCTTGGAATGCAGGTCTTAGAGAATCACTTTAGATTGAAAAGTAAATAGAGAACAGATAAAAGTACCTAAGTGATCTAATTGAAAACAATATTGACTAGTACTTAAGTATTAGATTTCTATTTCATTTTTTGAGAATCAGTACTGATTGTTGGCTCTTTTTAAATGAGTACTCTTTCAGTTTTTTTACTGATCTCTAGCGGAGCTTTGCCAACTTAGGTTTTGATTTACGATTATTGATCCTGTGCTAACAGCTAAAATCGCCTTTCTATTTGCGCCATACACTTATTAGCGCGAAGTAAATGAATTTAACTTTTTGATCTTAATCTTGTTTTTACAACAACTATTTCAGTAAGGTGTACTTATCCATCTCTGTTTTAAGTATAAGTAAGATCAACTAAACAAGTTTCAAAAACACAACCCGCACCAAATTTTTTCTATTTTCTGCTTCTTATTAGAAGTCTGTTGTGAACTGACTTTATAGATTTATAGCTAATTTCCTCAACTCAAGTTCTGCGATGCAAAAGCAGAACTATTTTTTTGCGTTGATTTTTTATTCACACAAAAGGCTCCATACAAGCCGACAAAGGAGTTTGTCATGTCAAAACTAATTCTTCCCAGAAATATTTCTGGTATTTTGCCTCCGTACATGTTGACGGAACTGGCGCGCAGAAATCCAACCAACCTTACTTACCTTAGAACATTGTCCATGACCCAGACATTATGGACTAAGTCACCCGCTCGTGATTTGCGCCGTCCGTTTTGGCGTTTGGTAGGTGCCTCTAGCACTGCCAAGCGAGAAGTCTACGATGCGCAAAATCGTGAAAAGCTTCCAGGCAAAAGAGCGCGCTTTGAAGACGACCCAGAAACCTCTGACCAGACTGTCAACAATGCTTATGACTATTCTGGTATCGTGCGTGATTTCTTATGGAATGTTCATAATCGCAACGGTATTAACGCTAACGGCATGGTCTTCAGAGTAACTGTTCATTATGGTGATGGGTTTGGCAATGCTTTCTGGGATGGATCTCAATTTACTGCCGGTGATGGTGATGGCAAGGTGTTCTTAACTTTCGTACTGCTAGACGTATTCGGACATGAGGTTATTCATGGTGTAACTGAATTCGAAGCCAATACTCGCTATTACGGACAAAGTGGTGCTTTGAATGAAAGTTTCTCAGACGTTGGTGGAGAAAGTATTGAACAATATCATTTGGGTCAAACAGCAGATGCTGCTGACTGGCTAGTTGGTAAAGGCATATTTACTGCCCAAGTAAACGGCAAGGCGTTGCGCAACATGATTGACCCAGGTAGCGCTTATGATGATCCAGCAATCGGTAAAGATCCACAGCCTGGTCATATGGATGAATACGTGAGGACTTCATCGGATAACGGTGGGGTTCATATCAATTCTGGTATTCCCAATAAAGCATTTGCTTTGTTTGCACAATCAGTTGGTGGTAATGCTTGGGAAGAGCCAGGCAAGATTTGGTATGCAGCCCGCGTGCCAGCAGGCGAAGATCCATCATTTGCTCAATTTGCTCAATGCACAATGGATGCATGTACCGTGCTTTATCCAAAGCTTAAGGGAAATTTGAAGGATGCCTGGAGCAAAGTAGGCATCAAGCCATCAGCTACCGCTATCGACACGATCACCCCGGGTGCTCAAGATGATGAGGACGTTGCCTAAGACAATGTCGTTTCAGATATTCAATATCTAATCTAAATCTAAAAATTTTTAGACCCACAAAAAAGAAAGAAAAAGCCCGGACATAAAAAGCCGGGCTTTTTCTTCAGGAGAAAACAGAATGAAAAAGTCTACTACTAGTGCAACTGCGATCAAGCTTGCACCTATGCCAGAACATCTGGGAGAAATGCCGTATCTAGGTCATAAGTATGGACTTGGGCGTGAATCTACTCATCACCGTAGATCGAGTGCCTCACAAGTAGCGCGCTCTGCTTCTGAGAAATTACCCAATTATCCTCCATTGCCAACAATTGGAGAACTGGTTAGCTTTGGTGTGCGCCCCCATTTGGGATTGCAATTGAACGAAGGCGATTTTGGTGAATGCGATCAACATCATCACGAAGGCGGCTGTCGTAATCGCTTAGTCGTGTTGGCTGGACACGGTAAAAACGATTACCCTTTGCCGAATGTAGATACGGCTGTCCGCAAGACGCTTGAGTATATTGATCACCAGCAAAAACTTGCCGAGCAAATTAGAGCCGCTCGGCGTTTTCTGGCGCAACGACAAAGTGCAAGGCGTCGTCATGGTTTCAGTCCACAGCATGTTCATGATAAATCAAAGGGATCTTTAAGTGAGCTTGCTATTGTCCAAAGTTTGATTCCACAACTTGGTGGAATTGTCACACCAACTACTGGTTCGACACTTTATAGTGCAGCTGGTGGCTTGGAAGCAATTATGCATAAGGGTCGTTATTTTTCAGTAATTGCTGAACGTCTTGATCCTTTAAGGGGCGCTACGTTTTATGCGTCCAAGCATTATCCTGCCAAGTATCAACCAACTGTACGCAGCTTGAACCGACAAATCGGTAATGTAGAAGCATTGTACGCTGAGGCTATTCCTCGTTTGTTGTCCGCGCTGCAAGCTCGTTATCCAGATGAGCCGGAAGAAAAATTGCTTTATGTTGCCTTGAATGGACTTGATCGTCAATTAATGGAAATTTTGTACGTGCTCTCCATCTGGACTGATGCCTTTGCACAGAGGCGAGATGGGCGATACGAACAACTTGAACTTCTGGTATTCATGGTCGAGCAAGCATTTCACTTGTTCCGCACCGGTAATGTCACAGGTGATTGTGACGCTAAGTGCCAGGAAAGACTTGGCAAGGCAGCTAAGTATCATATTGGTGATGTTTTTACCGCACGGTTTTCCAATCAAGGTCCTGCCACCATCCCTGGTGCTAAAGGACCGGTAGGTGCACACGCAATTGAAGTACCACATGATGAAGCTACGATTTTGACCATCATGGGTCCATTATACTTCCATGAATTGCGACATGATGTATTTGCTGACATTCCGGGAATGGCAGATGAAATTACAATGGCTGCAGTAGTAGCCATTCAAAAAGCTTATCAGGAGGGTAAGCTCAAGTTTAAGTCTGAAACAATTAAGATTGGCAAGCAAACGTTTAGAACAGTTGATCTGGTCACTCAAATTAATGGACAGACTTTGAGTGAGACTGATGCAGACGTGGTAGCCATTTTGACAGAAGGTCCTGCTTTCATGTATTCAATGTTAGCTTCATTTGCTGCATTCAATGCGAAAGGTCGCGGGGTCTTTGAACCAAAACGTCTTTTGCGTCCTTATTCACATTATGTCATTGGTGAAGAGGGCGAACTTATTTTTGAACCACATATGCCTGACTTTGCTCGCGCTTATGTGGTAGCAGCAGCCTTAGATCTAATCGGATGTCCGGCAGAAGCAGCTGAATGCCGCGCCCTTGCCACGCAAGCAGCTGGTACGCCAACTCCGACTAAGATTAGCTGGCACAATGCTGATAGCGAGAGCAAGTTTAAGTTTGCCATTGAAGTTCCATTAGATGATCTTTTGGCTGCAGCTCCATTTGTCGTGGACGCCATTGTCAACACGCCACTTGAATCATTGGGTGGCAGAAAGACAAGCGATCACATCAATTGGAATCCACATCGCCAAGAAAAGGTTGATGCTTTAGCAGAAGTTTTGATGGAAGGTAAGTCTCAGATTCCGGCAGATATGGGTGATGTTTATGGCACCACCGTAGCTGCTGCGGCTATCACGGCTTACTGGGGCTTGTGCAAGTCTGGCACAAATCCAATTCTTGCTGCTGAAAAGATTGTTGACCCAGCTGCACGTTTGATGCTCCTGGAAGTGCGTAAGCGTTTTCCCGATCCTGATCCGACAGTACCAGCAACAGTTGAATCAGTGGCGCCGAGTGCTTCTTCTGTTGCACCTGTTGCTAGCGAGGGCAGCAAAACTTAAATCGTAAACGTTGAATAAAGTATCAGTACTTTAGTTTTGATCTCATTGTCAGTGTTAAGCGGGCGGATGAGCAAGGTGTAGAAACCTTAGCTTTTCCGCCCGTTTTCTCCTTTTTACTTTTTTCCAGCCAAAATACTATATTTTATAGCAATATCAGATCTCGAGATCCGATATTTTCTGTTGATGCCAGTAACTCACACTTACAAACACCAGCAAAAGCAAGACAGCATGTCAAGGAATGCTAATTGCGCGAGTTTAGTTTACAAAAAACTTTTAGTTTAAAGTTAGCTTAGAGTAATGATTTCATCTAGGCAAATAGAGCTAAATCAAGCCAGCTCAAGGGATATAAAAGGAAAACTGATAATGATCAGATATGAAGACTACCTCACTTCTGTTGATTACTATATCTTTTTATAGCTAAATTACATTGCTTCTTTCTTTACTTTTCAAAGAGATATATAAACCAAGTCCAACCAGTCAATTAGTTCACCTTCCAGACCATGCATTATTACAAATTGCTTTCATGCCGAAAGAGGTAGTTTTATGCTTTCCACCCAAGTACAAGTGATTGATTTATTTGAGCCAAACAAAAATAAGCTTGCAGCTCAAATAAATGCAGCTTGTACTGATTGTGGTTATTTCCTTTTGGTAAATCACCAGGTTCCAGTTAGTTTGCAGAAAGCTACTCGCCAAGCAGCAAAACGTTTTTTCAAATTGCCATCTACTGAAAAAGCAAATTATGCTATGAACTTGCAATATCCCTATGGCTATTTGGCATTAGGGAAAGAAATTTTGGCAAAAACTTCCAAGAGTGCTGGTGATTCTAAAGAGTCATTTACTATCGGACCTTATGACCCTCGAGCTGGCAAACCAGAACCAATATTCCCTAAAATCCCTAATGATTTAGAGGAGTATTTTCACCAGTATTATCAAGCTATGGAACGAGTATCGAATAGGCTACTGCATGGATTTGCTTTAGCATTAGGGCTAAGTCCTAATTGGTTTAAACAAAAAACCAATCGCCATACAAGTGCTTTAAGAGCGCTGAATTATCCAGTAAGCGCGCAGCCTAAACAATCTAGTCGATGCAGCAAACACACAGATTATGGAACATTCACCATTATCAATTCTGATGTTGCTGGCTTGCAAGTATGTAATAACGATGGCAACTGGGTGGATATTCCCCAGATGAAAAATGCTCTGGTAGTTCTTGTTGCTGACTTATTACAAATGTGGACAAATGATAAATGGCGAAGCGCACTGCATAGAGTTGTTGATGCAAACACAGAAAGATTATCGCTAGCATTTTTCCATAATCCAAACGATGATGCATCAATAGACTGCATTTACAAATGCGTTGATGCTAAACACCCGGCAAAATATGAACCAATAAAAGCAGGGAAATATTTAGCTGAGCGTCACGCCAAAAGTACAATGTTGCAATAAGCTTGGTACAACAACACAATAATTTATTAATATCACAGCCAGATGGAGGCACTGACCATGTGCAAAAAGCTGAGACATGCTTGGGAAAGTTTTGTAATGCTATCAATTGGCGTATTTATGTTGGCAATGACAGGTTGTTCTCCAAAAACTGATTTGCCACCACAAAACACGCCTAAACAAGAAACAAACAAAAAAGACGAGCTACAATCAACAGTAGAAATTTTGTCAGAAAATCCTAGCGCACATAGTCGCAAAATATTCACCAGTTTAAGCGGCAGCGTTGCAGAAATTCATACGCTATATAAAAATGGTGATACTGGCATTCAGTATTTAGACCAGTTGACAGAATTGCCTAAAGAATGCAAAGAATTGTTCTCTGATGGCAAATTGAAAAGCCATGTTGTCTACGATAAAGACGGAAAAACCGTTCTCAAAGGCGAGCTCTATCGCCCTGATGGATCATTGCGACATACTCGCGAACGCCTTAGCCAGGGGAATTATAAGACAAGTTATTTTTTGCCAAACGCTAAATATCCGTTTCGCACAGACGAACCTATAGGTGATGGCGTTGTAGAAAGAACAATATTGCGCACCGATGGCAGTCTCTGGGCAAAAGTAACTATTCGTACCATTAAAAACCCAGCCCTGCCCGAAAATATGCCTCAGCGACAAGCAATTGAGCAGTCCATATATTTCACGGCACAGAGCAAGATAGAACGTAAAGTAATTTATGCTCCTCCACTTAATCATTACACTCCTGGTGAGCCAGGTCCAGGACCTGCAATTGCTGAATGGTATAGAGAAGACGGCACAATAGAATTTGTTCAAACTTGGACAGCAAATGATTTTTATTCTCTGGACTCTGTTCAAGAATATGAAGCTGATGGCAAAACAATTAAACGTTTAATTGAAATAAGCGAAATTGAAGTTCCGCCCACAGCGCAAGACTTAGCAGATGGTCGCCTATACCCCGTGCGCCTTGTTCAACCGAGAAAAGTAATTGGTTATAAAAATGGCGTTGAGATATACACAAAAGATCTGGTACGTGATGATGTATACAATGTAAATTTGGAATATAATCCAGACTTGCAAGTACTAAATCCCGAATTTGCTTCGGTGAATCCCGTAATACGCAACCGGAATTTAATGCCTGAGAGAGTTTTTGAAAATATGCCTGTACTTCTTGAAGATAAGTCTGCAGACAAAGTGTATGAACATTTTGATCTAAAGCCATTTCAATTTCCTCGTGATCCAGGACTAGATACGGCAGCCATGGACCTTATGACTGACTTCATGGATAGAAATTATTATGGACAACCAATGCCAGTCTATGACCCTTGCCGCACTTGGTATAGCACTGTTGTCTTTTAAAATCACCAATCACAGATATTATGGTTCACAAAGAAGTCACGGAGACCACCATGACAAACAAACACGCACTAAAATCGTTATTTTTGTTGATTGCATTTACTTTCTTTTTCTCCGGTTGTACTAAAACTGAGCTGCCGCAAAAGCCAATATCGCCACCAACCAATGGCAATAATCCTTTGACAAAACAAAGTAAAGAGATTACCGAAGTAAGACCAGAAAGTTCTGGTGAGTTATGGAGAAAAACAACTCACGGCGGTGTAGACGGCAAAACTGTTATTAAAACTCAAACAGCTAGACGCGATGGCACGTTAGAACACAAGTATTATCGTGACAATGGCACATTGAAATTAGTGACATTGGAAAATTCATCTGATAATATATTGAAAAGTCGAACTACTTTTGAGGCAGACGGTTCAACCATTGCTGTCTTTGAAGAGTTCCATCCTAACGGTAATTTGCAAAGCATTGAAAAACTTGGCAAAGACAATAAACGCGAAAAGTTGTCTTATTACGAAGACGGCACAAGCCTCTATCAACGCATAACTTACAAAGCAGGCAGCACTTACGAACAAGAATCGCTAGAAAGATTTCGCAAAAACGGTACTTTAGCTCATAGCGAAAAATTCTTATCTGATAAGTCCACCGAGATTTGTAATTATTATCCAGATGGAAAATTGTATGTGAAGAAAGTAGTTCTATACAACCCATCTGATTCACATTCATGGTCATATCGCTATTATGGCAACGGCTATAATCCTTATGGAAAATCTGAAGTTACTGTTTATGCTCCCGATGGTCAAACAGTAATGGTAAAGAGTACCAGTACTTCTTATAGCACTTCAGAAGCTCTTTATTATTCTAGTGCTGGCAAATTGCAATACAAGAGAGTTTTCTCATATAACGGCGTTGAGACTACTATTTATGACGAGAATGAAAAAGCTGTGGCTTGTCAAATACAACGCCGTTCTTATGGATATACTTATACTTCCCCATCGACAGCAACACCGGTGGCACAGAGAGGACCTATGCCAGTAGATGGTTATCTGGAAGAAGTTCAATTACTGGATGAAAATGGTAATTGGACAAAACGCATTCATCTTAACAATGATCAGATAAGAGAAGTTTGGCAGTATGGTGAGGATAATTTCTCTAGAACTGCAACCAGATATTACCGAAGCGACGGTACATTGGAAAAAGAAGAATTTAACGAGGATGGTAAAACTAGAATTGAAACACACGAAGCTTCAGAAAATATCAGGGAAGATATAAATCCTGATTATCTTAAACTTGAGCCCTCCTACTTAAAAATTGATAATTATACTTTGCCCGAAATTCCAGATTAACGCAGGGCTAAGTAAACTCAACACCAAGTTTACTTAACATGTGACGCACAGCATAGTAATGTACTTCCCAAACATGAGGTCCATAACCACCAGCAAATACCATAGCTAATGGTATTTGTTTTTTTGCACACGTATCTAGAACATATTCATCTCGCCGACGCATCTCTTCAAGCGATAATTTGATAAAGCTTGTTCCGGGTAACACATCTAGTTCATAAGGATCACTGCCAGCAACAAAAACGGCAAGATCTGGTTGAAACTGAGATAATGCCTGGTTAAGAGCTTCTTCAAGTTTTTGCTGATAGAGATGTGTCTGGTGAGATAATATTGGCACATCCAGAGTACTTATTTGTTTTTCTTCTGGCCAACCTTCTTCAGAATGGATGGAAAGGGTAAAAACTTCTGGTTTATTTTTAAAAACGACCGCCGTGCCATCTCCTTGATGAAAGTCTACGTCTATAACAATCACATTTTTTACTAATTTTTCTTTTTGTAATTTGCAAATAGCAATTGCAATATCATGCAATACACAAAAACCTCTTCCTTGATTAGGAAATGCATGATGGTAACCACCGCCTAAATTAGCAGCAAATCCGTATTGCAATGCCAGCCGACAAGCTAATGCTGTACCGCCAGATTTAAAACATATGTCGTGAATGAGTTCATTTAGTGGTTTTTGCGCTTGGTGAGGAAAATATTCGTTTTCTTTTAATTCAAAAATTTCTTGCCATGTTTTGGGATATTGCAAAGTATCCCAATATTTTTTGCTATGAACTAATAATGCATCTTCTTGCGTAATTGCATTTGGCACTAAATAAGGAATTGTCATGCCAAGCTCCTCACTTAATTTTGATATGACTAAAGAACCCCTGTCTAACGCAAATGGTTTTTCAACACCAAATGATGCTAAATCAGTATTATATTTTGGAGAATGCACTAGAACTTCAGGAATTTTAGACATTTCGAATATTTCCATCTTAGATTTAGTCATTGTCTCATTAGATTTTACATTTGTTTTGAATTAAAACAAAATTTTGATTTTTTATTACACATACAACTATAGCATTTAGTAGTTATAGTTTAAAGGGATAAGGATGCACTACGAATAAGTGGTAACAAAACCAAGGGCGACATTGGCATAGGAGTATTAATTCGAGTTTTGACTAGGTTTAGTCCATGTGTAATTATGCGCCTGCCAAATGATTCTGCTTTTTCAATCTACTTATTGTTTTATCAACGGCTGAACGTGTACCGTAATTTAAAAGATCACGTGTAGTAAATATCTCGTCTCATTTGCAAGAAGCAACAAATCTTTTGATGAATGAAGTAATGGACATTATAAAGTTCAAAAAATGGCAATAAAATTAAAAGAATTAATCAACTAGTATGGACTGCCCTATCTGGTACCTGCAAAAAGGTCAGAAAAATTGCAATTTTTCTGACCTTTTTCCTTTTATTTGTAATTTAAGGTTTGATGGCTTGTCGTCGTTACATATTGCCTGGTCAGAATTTTGTTTATTTTTCTGACCTTTTTCGAGATCAACAGCATGGTTGTGGCAGGAGGTATTTAGGCTAAAGTATTTTGACGGATATCTTTACAACGGTAGCAGATCGCAACATAAATCCATTCTGCATTGAATTAGTTAATAAAGGTGGCACTAAAATGCCCAGGCTAAGAAAATCAGCAGTATTTATTCTGATACTATATACGGTGCCCAAAAACCACAAAAAAGAAGGGAGAAGATCTCAATATTGAGATCTTCTCCCCCAATATCATTTAAGTTCAAGACAGATTAGTGTTTACGTAGCACTACAAGGTGTCCAGGATGTTTGTCAGCTAAATCTACCTTCTCAACAATTTCAAAATGATTGAGCAGAAGTTCAGTTGGTTTTCGTCTAACAACAGTACCACCACTTGGACATTGAGGAATGATACACAGTCCACCCTTTTCCTCATAATAAATAATTCCAGGATAATTGCAATCAGCAAAACGCCATGGAAGGATAACTAATTCCGCGTCATCGCCTACCTCTTCCCATTCTTATTCAAAAAGAACTAACAACAACATTAGTCCCACACCAAGAAACATAGAAAACAATTGTGTAACTGCAACACTTCTACCTCGATGTTTATGCAATTGTGGTACTAAACCAGCTAATGCCATATATACAGAAGCGCCAGCTGCAATTGGCATTAACACCAAAGGTAAGGAGTCTACCCAAGAGCCAATGGATAAAGTCAAAATCGCAGATAGTCCTGCTAATGCTGCAGAGGCAAAATTAAATAACAATGCTTTTTTGCGACTAAAGCCGGCATTTGTAAGTACAGCAAAATCACCCATTTCCAAAGGAATTTCATGCAATATGACGGCAAACACAGAAGCAATGCCAACTGGAACACTTACCAAAAAAGCTGTGCCAATCATAATGCCATCAATGATATTTTCTAATCCATCAGCCACCAGGCTCAAATAACCAGTGGGGTGAATGTGATCATGATTATTGTGTACATCACAATCATGCCCATGCCAATGATCACCATGCAATAGCTTTTCAATGCTAAAACAAACAAATATACCTGAAAGAACAAGCAATGACACTTTCTCTGCTGCCATTTCTTCAAAAGATTCTGGCAAAAGGTGAATGAAGGCATTACCCAACATAGCACCAGCTGCCATACTAATGAGAAAATGTGTGATTTTTTGTGCTTTTGCTTTATTGCGTGGCATAGCAATAATACCAATAAGCGACACAAGACTAACTAAAGCTACACCTAGCAACGTCATAATCCATGTAACAGTCATTTTGTACCCTTTCCAATACTCACATGTTTGAAGTCAACCAGGAAAAGCCCAAAATCATCCCGACTGATATGTGTTATCTTTCCATCGAGATTAGCAAACAAAAGATGAATATCCTCTTCGTTATAGAGACAAAGTGGCTCAGTTACATGTATTGGTTCACCAAGATGTTTTTCCAGAGGATGCCAGCGACGAGTTACTGGTAAATGAGCATGCTTATACCCAGCACCAACTTTACAGTCTGTAGCGCCAATACTAAAAGACATTGTTCCTTCATTAGGTCTTAGTTGGCGCACCAATTTTTCAACTAATCTTCTTGCTTCACTAAAGCGCAAAAAGTGAAGCGATCGTTGTCCAGTTACTAAATCTATTTCACCACCAAGAGCATCAAATGAGACTTTACGCACATCTCCCTGGATATATTGAAAACAACCACCGCCTGGAAATATTTGACCGATTTGGCTTTGCAAACTCAAATGAGCTTTGCTAAAGTCAATGGCATAAACAACAAATCCCATTTTTGCTAAACGCACAGCATTGGCTGCCATATACCCTGAAAATAAGTCAATTGCATAACGTTGCTTGCCTGAGCTTAAAGCAATTTTGCATCTGGCGCGTTGCAACATATTCTTTTCAAATTGACTTAAATATTGCGAAGAAATATCGCTACCAAATCCAGGCAAAGAAGCCCGCAATTCATGACCATATGGATTTCGCTTAGGACGAGTTGCCATCAATTATCTCCATATTTCTCTTTGCAAAAATATGATTGTTAGAATGATTCAAATATAAATAGCAAATTGATATCAACAAGCAGCAAATTGCAGCACCAGCAGTTGTGCGCGACAATCCATACAGATCGGCAATGCGCCCAAGCAATGGTCCACCTAAAGCAAGCATGCCAAAGAATGAAAAATTATAAAACATGGCAGTAAAAACCCCCACACATACGATCATCAACTTCTGCTTGGAGAGCTGCTTGCGATCCAGAAAAAATTGCACTGGTTGCAAAACCAGCAGGAATATTTGCTGCAATCATAGGCAACATGAACCATGACATAATATTACCCAAAACAGCTGCAGAATGAGTTATGTCATATGCTACCCAGGCAATCATTGTTTCTTGCATCAAAGATCCAATCAATGACACTGCTGCAGCTAGACAATAATATTTCATATTGCGATATTTCAGAGAAATCAATGCTTCTCCAAAATATTTTGCAAGAGATGTAGCCATGGCTCATGCTCTTTCTTTTTCTACAAAAATTACTTCTTTTTTACAGCCCGCAAAATTACTTTATTGTCTGTAAAACTAACAGCTTTGTTATTAGCATCATATTCAATACAAAAATGTCTGCGTGCTTCATCAGATGCTGAAGCAAAAGCAAGATAGACAAGATTGGCTTGTTCTGCATCAATACCAGAAATTTCAATCCATTCAGCTATGTTTTGCACTTTGCGATAATTGCGAGTGAATGTAACTTTCAATCCTGCATTTTGCAAAAATTGTGACCATTCTCGCTTTGTATATGATCTAACATGCGTTGGATCGCGCAATGTTTCAACTAGATTTATGAAAGCATCTAGCCTAGCATTGGCTGGCGAAATATTATCTTCTAGAACAAAACAACCTTCCACTTTAAGCACACGGGCAATTTCACATACAGCCTGTTGAATATCCATGAAATGATGAGGAGCAATCCGACAAGTAACCAGATCAAATCTTGCATTAGCAAATTGCATATTTTCAACATCCATAGTTCGAAAGTTAATGTTAGCGATTTCTTTATCGCTAGCCACACCTCTGGCTTTATCAAGCATTCCACGGGAAATATCAATAGCTTGCACGTTTTTTACAAGAGGAGCAAGAGCACATGCAGTGTGCCCTGCTCCAGTTGCTACATCTAGGGCAAACATGTCAATATTTGCTTTTGTAGCTGCAACCACAATTTGCAAATCATTGCCTTTTGCATGTCCAGTGCTTTGTACGTATTGTTCTGCTTGTTTACCAAATTGTGCAGCTACTCGTTCTTTTGTAACCATACTTATTTCCCTCTTTTCTTATTCCACAAATTCAAGTTTCATCCTTTTTAGTGTTGGGCAATAGCGGTACTAGAACAAAACAGGCAGCAGTAAACAAAGCTGATACCCAAATCAAGGGAGACAATGAGTTGTTAAACATATCCTCGTATAAATAAGCACCAAAGACAGAACTACCTTTTTGAGCAATATTAAAAACCGACATCAAAACTGAAAATGTTAGTGCTTCTACACGCTTGGGACATACTTGAGCAGCAAGAGCTAATGTTGTAAGAAATGCAACAATGTTAGTAGCACCAGTGACACCATTAACAATAATGGCCATCAAGGGCGTTGCTGTAGTTGTCGGGTCAATAAGCAATAAATAAGCAAGGGTACTAAGTACTCCTAATACAACACTGATATACATCAAATTCTTAGTTGTAAATCTAGTCTCTAGCCATCGTCCATAGGCAAGCACACCAATGACAGAGCCTGCACAGCTAATGGCTGTTAATTGCCCAATAAATTCTTGTGAAAATTTCAAAGCATCTGTTTGATGATAATAGAACGGGCTACCAAACGATGGCCTAAATTGCCAGAAAGCTAGGAAAGCAGCCACTATCCATAATGTTTTTGATCGCAAAGCTTGAAACAAATTACCAGTAGTTGATTTCAATTCAACTAAATTAAATTGGCTTCGATCTTCATAAACCAATAACCAGGTAGCAATTACAACAATCGCTGGAGCAATTGCCGTTACATAAGCAGCAATACTTAAAGCATGTGCTGGCTCAAACCACTCTGATAAATAACCACCACCAAGAGCTGTTAAGACAGCAGCTACATTGAACCACAACCATTGCTGACTTTGAAAACGGGCAGTCATGCCAGTTTTCTTACCTAGCTCTACCATAAGACCATCGACAATAACATCAGATGCGGCAGTACCAACAGCACAAATCAATAATGCTGTGCGAATCACATAAATATCAGCAATATTTGCAACCGCTAAAAAACCAAGGGCTGCTATCGTATTGAGAATCAACAAATAGCTTTTACGCCTCAACCCAAATAAAGGGATGAAATCACTAATCAGTCCATATAAAGGCTTAATTGTCCACGGAATAATTAGCACACTAAGAAAAACTTCCACTTTAGTTGGTCCCCAACCCAAAGCTTCTTTACAGAAATAATTAATTGGCTGAGCTAAAAGTGCTGTTTGTGTTTGAGCAAAGTGTTGGCAAAAATATGCTAAACCAAAGAAAAACACCAACCAAGAAATTCTCTTCTGTGCATTGGCACCATTTGCCATATTAGGCTCTTGCATGGCACGTCCTTTCGACAGCCCAATGAAAAGATTTGCTAGTCTTTTCATACTTGCTTTTTTCACGTTGCTTTAGTAGGTAAACTTTGATGTTTAAAAATTCGCTAGGCTTTAGTAGCCAAAGTGCATGTTTTAGTGATTACTTTGTCTTCTTCAAGCAATTTATGAATAGGACATGTAGCCAATGTTTGAAGTTCATTTACTTGCTCAGCTGTCAATTCACCAAATACTTTGACGACAATTGCCATGTGCGGCTTCTTTACGGCAGGACCTTTCTCTTGAGCAGTCGCTATCTGTGTTTCTGTGACAGTTACTTCAACGCTGGTTAAACTCCACTTTTTCTTCACAGCATAAGCTTCAATTGTCATAGCGGTACAAGCAGCAAGCGCACCTAAAAGCATTTCATGCGGCGTCATGCCTTTATCAGCGCCCTTATACTTTACCGGCACATCAGAAATCACAGAGTGATCACGAGCTGTTACACGAGTTTTGTACAAAGATTTTGTTTGTGACGTTGCAGTCACACTAATGGCAGGCATGGGTGGATCTCCCTTTGATTTTAGTTGAATTTAAGAGATGGCATTTTGCATGGCAGCAATAGCAGTTTCCAACAAAGCAACTCTGCTGTACCATTTATTTTCGCTAGAAATAATATGCCAGGGTGCAAATTCAGTACTTGTACGATAAAACATTTCATTGGCTGCAAGAGTATATTCATCCCAGTGAACTCTTGCTACGGTATCAGCATCACTAACTTTTTCTGGATGATCTTCTTTGCGTGCTTTAAATCGTCTTGCTTGCTCATTTTTAGTAATATCCATCCAGACTTTCACTAAAACTACACCTTGTCGAGCCAAAAGCCATTCGTAAGCACGAAGTTCTGCATATGAATTTTCAATTTCTCTACGTTTGGTTAATTTCATTACTGGCTCAACTAATAAGCGTTCATACCAGCTGCGATCAAAGACTCGCACTTGTCCAAAAGCGGGCATTCTTTGATGACGCTGAAAACGAGCTAAATAACCAATTTCTTTTTCTTCACAGGTAGGCGGTCCAATTGGCACTCTCAGAAAAATCCGAGCATCATGACCAAGTGCTTCTTCCAGTCTTGTAGCGCCACCGCTTTTTCCAGCTGCATCTCTACCTTGCAAAACAATTATTAGTGATCGATGTGCTTCATCTAAGCCGCGAACAAGCGTATTAAATTCTCCTTCTTTGGCTTTGAGAAGTTTTTCATACTGCTTTTGCTTTTTAATAGCTAAACTATGATCTACCAATGCCAAATAATCAGGGATTTTTGCAGGAGCATATGGCTCAAGCAAATTAGGAAAGTTACGACTAATCACAATTGAGCCATTCGACAAATTTGTGACGTTGTGTTTCATTGATATTTCCTTATCGGCTATGTAAATGAGTCTGCTTATTAAAAAGCATGTAATAAACAGCTGCACCCAGACAAGCAAAAGCACAAACAGCAAGTGCTATTCGTATGCCAAAAACATCGGCTATATAGCCTACGGACAAATTTCCCAATGGAACCATGCCCACCAAAGTAATTGTGTAAGCACTCGAAATACGTCCACGATATTTATCAGGTGCCAACATTTGAACACACGAACTACTACCATTGAGCTGAATGCTAAAACAAAAACCAAGCAGTACTTGTAAGCAACCAGCCCATATATAGCTACTTGTGAATGCCCAAGCAAAAAGTATGATTGCACCAAAGAAAGCACAAATTCCTATTGCTTTTTGAATGCCGGTTCCAGCCCCAACACTACCATCGCGATTAGCAAGAATAATTGCCCCAACTAGAGAGCCAATTCCTACTAACGCATGCAAAAGTCCAAGTAAACTGCCATCTTTATGAAATATCTCATCGACAAAAACAGGCAAAAGCAATGAGATTTGAAAAGCAAAGAAACTAGTGAAAGCGGTAAGAATTAGAATATTGCGAATTGCAGGTGTACCTAATGCCAGCTTCAGCCCATCTTTAATCGAAGGCTGAGCAATAATCTCATTTGGTTGTTCAGATTTTATTTTCAAAGATGCTACTGCAATAATAGCTGCCAAAAAGCTAATAGCATTGAAAACAAAACAGCTAATTTCACCAAATTGTTGCATGAGCACAGCGCCAATTGCCGGCCCGATAAATCTAGTGCTATTAAATGTGACAGCACTTAAAGAAATAGCATTTGATACATCTTCTTTGGGGACAAGATTTGCTACCAACGCTTGACGGGCTGGTAAGTCAAATGCATTAACAATACCTTGCATTGTTGATATGACTATCAAGAGTGTCACGTTTAAAGACTGTGTATAAATGAGATAAATAAGTGCTATGGCCAAAAACATTTCTGCTGTTTGAGTGATAAGCAATATTTTGCGGCGCTCAAAATAATCACTTAACGCACCAGCAAATAAACTAAAAAGCAAAACTGGCATATGACTAGCAAACCCAACTAAGCCCAACACAAAAGTTGAGTCAGTTAAACTGTAGCTTATCCACATCAAAGCTATGGTTTGCATCCAGGTGCCAGTCATAGAAATCAGCTGTCCAAACCAATAAACTCGGTAATTAGGATGCCTAAAAGAACGAAATGTTTGTTTGGACCAATCCAAAATTCTATTGGCGATTGGAACTAGCATGTCCTATCTCTCACTTTCTTTAAAAGAGAAAGATTTTTAGTGAGAAACTAGAAGCGATCTGTTATTGGTTAGAACAAGGTGGCTCTTACATAAAAGAGTTTTATATAGAAAAAGTACTTGTTTTTATTTCAGTTGAAGTTTTATATAAAAGAGATCACAAGAGATAAGATAAAGGCCTTAATCTAATAAATGTGATTTCCCAAAATCAATGCTGTCAAGATTTAAATAGTCCAATCTAGACAAGCTTTAACAGAAAAATTTTCCACAAAGCGCTAAATACGCCTTTGTTATATGAACAATATCTATAAGATTTCGTCTTCGCGCATATTGCAATACTTAGCTAAGTTGCGCCACCGGTACTTAATTGACAACCGTTATTTCATGACAACCAGAATTGGTAATTTAAATCTAGCCACCAGCAAAACCAAAATATTGCTGATACTAAAGCCCAAAACAAGAAAAATGTTTGAGCAAATGTTAGGTCATCCAAATCAATCATTTGTAATTTGTCTAATTTATTTGGGTATAATCACTGCTTATAGCGAGATCGATAATTATAAAGCTATATTTGAGAAATTGACAAATTGCCTAGTCCTGAATCACCTAAACTTATTGGCATAATACTATGCGAGCGCATATTGCAAGATGTTTTGCGACGTGATGCGATTTCGTGCATCAATATCCACAATGGGATGACTGTACAAAGCTTTCCTGCCGTTGTGCCACTTGTTTTTGCTTTTGCCCAAACAACTGGCTCGCATCATGAATTTACTTATCAATTTAAAATTATAGACAGAAAATCACAAGTTGTAGCCATGTCTCCACCAGCTAAAGTTGAGCCATTACCAAATTTAAATATGACACATAAAATAATTAGTGCTTTTACTGGACTCATATTCCAAGAAGAAGGCATGTATGATGTTGTGCTTGCTTTAGATGGTCAGGACATTGGCGTACTTCCATTTCAAGTCATGCAAGCTCATCTAACTTAACCGGATCACCAGCTTATCTAATTTTGCGCATTTTTGTTTTTGAACGAACAATTCCATTTTTGGACGTTGTAGATGCTGCTTTTGTTGATGTTACTGATTTTTCGTGCAGATTGCGCAGGGCTGTTATATCCGGGAATCCAGGATAATATTGCTCCATTTGAGCTAGCACTAATTTTTTTTCTTTATCAGAATTTCCTAGACTTTCACACAAGCGATATTTAGTCCATAAAGCCTGCCAATTGGATGGATCTAGCATCAAAGCTTGATCAATGAATTTACGAGCTAAGTCCAATTTACCTGCCCTTAGCATTAATCCTCCAAAAGCCGCATAAATACGGGGCTCGACTGGTGCCTTGCTTATAGCTTTTGTAATTAGCATTTGTGCTGCCACAATATCACCAGCATTTGCTGGCGCATCTAAATACAAAAATGCCCAACTAGCTAATACTTGTCCTTCAATATTTTTGTCACCAGATTCACCTACTAATTGACTGGCTTGTTGATAGGCATTATTTGCTTGTTCACGCCATTGTGGCATATGGGTTTTATTATATTTATCAACAAGACAACTCGCTTTACGAGCTAAAGCTAATGCTTCACCTGCTTTTAGTCCCTGTTCTTTAGATATTTGTTGAATCTTGTCATAATCGTTAATAGCTTGATCTATGTCTTTTGTCATCAAATACTTACGATCTGTTTCATTGATATTGTTGACAATGGCAGAAATTTTGTCTTTATCTTTAGGAGCTTCCAATATCAAACGTTCATTGCGATAGTCGACAGTAAGGCGAAATTGACTCCACAAAGGATTACCTAGAATTCCCATTGAACCAGCACTAAACAATCCTGATGAAGATCCAGTAGCACTCATTTGATCTGGTGAAACAGCAAAAATTGGATCTTGCATGGTTAGTGATCCAATTTTTAAAGATTTCAATTTTAGAGAGCCAATATCCACTTTTTGTCCATCTAAACCATATATTTGTCCTACCGGCAAAAGCCCAGATGTTAAATAAGGTTTTGCCAACGAACGAGGTAAATTATTGAAAGCTGCACCCGTATCAACTAAAAAATTCATGCTGGTTTTATTATTTAAAGTACCATTTACCACAAGAGCAGTTGCTCCAAATACTGGTGAAGTAGGAATGACATAAGCATTCGTAGGTAATTCTGCCTTATGCGGATCTGACAGTACTAATTTCTTTTGATCATAATCTATTGTCACAAGAAATCGGCGCAAAATATTAGCCCCTATTAGCCCAGCTGGTTTTTCTCCGACCGCTGCTGCAAAAGCAGATAAATCAGTGACTAAAGCAGGAATATTATTGAGCGTTATATCACCAAGGGAAAAAGAAGAAAATTTTGTATAACTGAGTGGAACAGCTTTTGAACCAGCCGTAACTGAAAAGGTAGAAACTGTATACGGACCTAATGTCTGAGCAACAGCCTTATCAACTACAGTTTGGCTGGCTCCTGTATCAAGAATAAACTTACATTCTTTACCACTGTTAATTCTAACTTTTACAAGAATTTCGTTGCCTACATATTCAAATGGCAATACAACAGGACCTTGCTTCAATTGAGCAATTTCTGTCTCGCGTGGCATAGCATAAATTTTTTCATCCGCATTTTCTACAATTTCGACGCTGCTTATAATTGTTTCTGATGTTTTATGATCGCCACTATATTCAACTGTTTTATATGGTGTCATCACACCAGCTACTGGTCTGTAATCAAAATATTCCATTGCTTGCAATGCTGGCATGCCTTGTTCTTGATCATTGCCCATAAACTCACTGCGCAAAATCAAGTGAGTTTGTGGATCGGCATACAAAACAGTGTAATCATTCTCTGATTTGGTTGTGACTTTAATTCCAGAGCAAGATTTTCCTTGAATAGTTTTTGCAGGGACAATTTCAAGGATAGAGCTTGGTTCAATAATATCAACGAGAGCAGCCAATCCATGTTGTAATTCATCAGCAATTCTTTCAGTGGCTGTGGGTGTACTTTCTGACACCCAATCACCAAATTGTGTCCAGCCAGTTTTGCCATCATAACCAATCACCATAGTTTGTCCAATAAATTGCATTTCCATCCGCATTTTATCGTCACAGTTTAAAACATCACAATCAAAAGAATTAGAAGCACCGGAAATATTCGAGCTAACATTTACTTTCCCACGACTTTTATACGTTGTGCGACTGACTTCTTTGATTTTTTCTACACCACCGTAAGCATTTATAATTTGATCAGCAATTTGTTTTGCTGTTTTTGTTTCTACAGTTTGACTGAGCGTATTCTGAGCAGCATGAACAAGCATAAACTCTTGAGCAAAAAATAAGGACAGTAGTATTGCCAAGACTTTAAAAGCGTTTTTCTTTAAATCAATCATTTATGGTTTCCGGTTTTGTTTAGATGTTGTCATAAAACATTATCGCAAATAATACATTGTCCTGCTTGAATGCGATAATTACTAACATGAAACAGAGCCCAGCAATTACCACTCAGGTTTTTGAAACAATTGCTGACTACCGCAATTGGCGTCACTCTTTGCTTGCCGAACAAAAACTCTCATTAGGTTTTGTGCCTACCATGGGTGCATTACACGAGGGACATTTATCATTAATTCGGAAAGCTCAGGAAGATTGTCAAATGGTAGTTGTATCAATTTTTGTCAATCCTACACAATTTAGTCCACACGAAGATTTTGATAAATATCCTCGTCCATTTGCCTCAGATTTGGAACTTTGTCAAAAAGCTGGAGTAAGTGCTGTTTTTCATCCTGGTGTCAGTGAAATTTATACACAACACGCTAGTCAAACTACAATTGTGCAACCACCCGATCATTTAATCAATAAATTATGTGGCTTAGTACGCCCTGGGCATTTTGTGGGGGTAGCTACTGTTGTTCTGAAACTATTTAATATTATTCAACCAAACAAATCATTTTTTGGCGAAAAAGATTTTCAACAATTAGCTGTAATAAAAAACATGGTAAGTGATTTAGATTTGCCAGTGGAAATTGTACCTGTGACAACAGCAAGAGAAAAAAATGGGTTAGCAATAAGCTCTCGTAATGTTTATCTTGATGAAACACAACGCAAGTTAGCTCCTAAAATATACGAAACGCTTTGTTTGATACGCAACAAAATAATCAATAAAGAATTATCTGTGCAGGATGCATTATCTTTAGGCAAAAAAGAATTAGCAACAGATTTTATAGTCCAATATCTAGAAGCCTGTACTTTAGATAATTTAGAGCCAATTCAAAGCAACGATAAGCCGTTTACTATTTTAGTAGCAGCAAAATTAGGTAATGTTCGCTTAATTGATAATTTGATAGTTAAGTAAATAGAGGATTTATGTATAAAAATGTAGGGGCCCACACCAAACAATTATCGATGGCAAGCTGTTTAGTGCTTGTTTTAGCTGTCTGTTTTCCAGATATGGCACAGGCTAATGCTGGATTGCCAATGATAGTAATAGCTTGGCCAGCAGCTTGGTTATTACTTATACCGATTGTTTTATTTGAGGCTTTTTTAGCTCATAAAATTATCCATGTTGATTTTAAAAAAGCAATAAAAATTTCTAGCATAGCTAATATTGTTTCTACTTTAATTGGCATGCCAATTACCTGGGTAATTTTAGTAGCAGCACAAATGGGTTTAGGTGGGGGAACAGGTTTTCCACTGGATACTCTTGGCCAACAAATTTATTCAGCCATAGTTCAAAGTGCCTGGTTAATACCTTATACAAATACTCCTACCTGGATGCCAATTCTTTCAGTAATATTTTTGACACTAATGTTTGGACTTACATCAATATGGACGGAATATCTGGCAGCAAAAATTTTCACTGGTAAAACAATTGATAAAAAACTATTATTTAAATGGTCGTTGATAGGAAATGGTTTTTCGTACGGAGCAATTATTTTATTTTTTGCTATCTCATTAATACTAACTATTTTAAAAACAAAATGATTTATTCTTTGACCAATATTTTATCACCGACTGATATTAGTCCTTCATTGCTATTAATATAGTTTTGTCCAAACAAGACTCCATCTTTGCCTTGTCGATAAGTAGCAAGCGTAGCTAATGGTTCTTTAGCGCGTTCCAATGTTTCTTGATTGGTTGTAGTAATAACACAACGAGCACAGGGTCCAGCAGCAAATAAATTTACTCCATTAATAGAAATATGTTTCCATTTATCTTCATCATAAGCGTCCGATCCGGAAATAACAATATTAGGACGAAATCTATTAATAGGTAGGGAGGTCTCAAGCCTATTGTTTAAATCAGCCAGGCTTGCCTCACCAATAATTAACAATGGGTACGCGTCTGCAAAACCGACAAGTCCAGTAATGCTTTGATTTTCAGCAATTGCCTTACGTTCAAAATTATCAAGCATTTTTACCAACCTACATTTGATACCCATATAATTACTTAGCCAATCAGCAATTTCATTACCTTCATCAAAAGCCAAACATTTATCTTTCCATACTATTACTTCCATAGGCTGACTAGGCTCAGCATTATTGTCTACAATAATAGAGTCTTGATTGTCAGCACTAAGTTTCAATTTTCCATCATTTAAAATTTCTGGTTTAATTAAAGCCATTTGTTTTTTTTCGCGCTGAGTAATAAATTTTCCCTGCTCATCTACAATAAGCCAGTTGCGATCATAAACAATGCCGCGCTTAGTTATTTTTGCTTGATTTATTTTGATACTAGCACATGATTTAACTGGGTAATAATATAATTGGCTTATTTGCATCAGTAAAATCCTAATTAAAATGAAAGATGTTCACGCAAATATCTGCCTACACGAGCTATGCGTGAATGTTTTTCTGAAGTAAGCAAATCTTTAATTGTTGGTGAGCCTAATTCCGTATCAGACAATAATTTCTTGGCAAAACTGCCATTTTCAATATTATCGAGCATTTGTTCTAAAGTTTTTCTTGTCGCAGCATTTACAATTTTTGGTCCTGTAATTGCTGATCCAAATTTTGCTGTATTAGAAATAGCAGCTCGCATACCATCTACGCCTTTGACAGCTAACAAGTCAGCAATCAGTTTTACTTCTTGCAAACAAAAAATATAAGCAAGCTCTTCTTGATAGCCTCTTTCCACCAAAGTATCAAAGCTTGTTTTAATTAATTCTGGTATTCCTCCACATAAAACAGCTTGTTCACAAAATAAATTTGTTATTGTTTCTTGTTCAAAACTTGTTTCAATAGCACCAGCTCTAGTTGCTCCAATGCCTTTTGCATAAGCTAAGCAACGTTTTAGTCCTAATTGAGATGCATCTTGACCAACAGCAATTAATGCCGGTGCGCCTTTACCTTCTTGGTATAAAGAACGCACATGTTTTCCTGGCGACGTTGGTGCCACTAAAAGAATATCTGCATCATCAGGAAAAGAAATGATTTTATGTCTGACAGCAAATCCATGAGCAAAAACAAAAATGCTACGAGCTGATAAATAAGGTTCTATTGACTTTTCATATACTTCTGGTACAGCTTCATCTGGAAGCATAATAGATAATAAAGAACAATTAGCTACTACTTCTTCAATGGTATGAGCAGGAAAACCATCTTCTTGAGCTGTGATTCTGCTTTGCCCTTCTTGTCGCGTACCGACAGCAACCGGCAAACCACTATCTCTTAAATTAAGCGCATGTGCACGTCCTTGATTGCCATAACCAATTATTCCAATTGATTGGTCTTCCAAAAATTCAAGACTTGCATCTTGTTCATAAAAAATTTTCGCCATAATAAAATTTTGTCGTACCTTAAAATTGTCCTTAATGCTTTGTTAGCAAATGTTGTTTTAACTGTAAGCAAAGATTATGCTAGATAGCCAATTACAATTATAGTGACATGAAAACATCAGTTAATGTTTTAAATATAAAACCTAGTCATCATTCGATTTGTGTTGTACACAACTCAGATGAAAGCTTTGCTCTGTCTGCTCTACTTACACTGTCTGGGCACAATGTTTATTTCCAATCGACAAAAAATGAAAAGCATCCACAACATTGTTTAATACGCTCATCAGAAAATTCTGTTGACAAGGAGTTAAATCAACCATTTTATTCAGCAACAACAAAGAGTTTTAAAGAGGTTGCTAAACAAACACAATTCATTATTATTTCTGGCGAAAGCAATGCATTTAATACAGCAATAAATGATATTGCCAATCATTTAATAGCTGGGCAAACTATTATGCTTGTGGACGCTCCAATTGGTGCAGCATTAGAAGCTGGACAAATTTTGCAAGGACTAAAAAAACATAGCCTAGCAATTAATATCTTAGAAACTGGCAAATTATTTGATCAAGTCAAATTTGAAGACAACCAAATAATAATTAGCGGATTGCCAAACACAACTAATATTTGCGGCAGAACACTAAATGAAACTAGAGCAGGCTTGGCTTTAGGATCAAATTTTTGGTCGCAACTTGTACCAACATCAAATTTATTTGAGCGTTCATTTTATGATTGGCCAAAAATAGTAAGACCATTATTAGCTTTATTTGCTCTGTTTGCTTCTGGCAAAGCTGTAATTAAATCACCTCTAGCTGTATTAACTCCAGCTGTTAAAACTACAATGGAAACTGTTAAAAAAGAAATGGCATTTTTAGCAAAAGCGTATAACATCACTTCGCAAAAAAATGATCATCCTTTCTCATATCCTAAATTTGCCCAAATGACATTGGCAGAATTAAAAGCACAAATTGTAAAAGATATTTCTGAGAATCTAACATTATTTGTTCAATTAGCAAGAACAGCACATATAGTTTTACCTGTTACTGAATCATTAATTGAATTAGCAAAGGCAGTAACCAAACAAGATTTTGAAAAGTCTGGTCGACAACTTAGCAACCTGGGCTTAAGGGGAATGGATACTCAAGAAATAATTGAGTTGATTAATGCCTAGTACATACTACTTAGTACATTAAGCTTGGGCTAAAAATCTAATTGCACTTTCAGCTAATATGGCTGCTCCAATTGGAAGTGCATTTTCATCAATATCAAAATTTGCTGTGTGAAGCTTTTTGGAACAATCACCATTTCCTACTCCTAAAATAAAATAGCAAGATGGGATTTTTTGAGAAAAATAACTAAAATCATCTCCGCCCAATTGTGGATCTATATTTAAAACATTTTGTTTTCCAAGCAATTCTATTGCTACAGATTCTACTAAATTAGTAATATCTGGATTGTTATAAAGAGCTGGTATCTCATGTACATACTTAATATCAAAACTACCCCCAAGAACGGCAGCAATATTGCAAGCTTTGGTAATATGATCCAAAGCAAATTTATGCATATCTTTATTAAAATATCTAACTGTGCCTGTTAGTTCCACAGCTTCAGCAATTACATTAGGTACAAATGTTTTACTACGTATGCCACCAATGGTAATAATTAGCGGATCTAGCGCAGACTTGCGACGTGAAACAATTGTTTGTATGGACTGAATAATATTTGCTGCCAAAACTATAGGATCAATGCCTGTTTCAGGAAAAGCACCATGACTTCCTTTTCCTTTAATTACAATTTCAAATGAATCACAAGCAGCAAGTAAGACTTCTTTTTTAATTGCAACGGTTCCAGATTTTAAACTTGGAAAAACATGCAGTGAAAATAATGCTTTAAGGTCATTTACTGCGCCTTCTTCTAGCATTAATCTTGCACCAGATTTCCCATCTTCATTTATTGATTCTTCCGATGGCTGAAAAATGAAACGAATTTTGCCATTTAATTTTCCTTGTGCATGCAATTTTTGGATTATAAAAGCTGCCCCTAACGCGCAAGCCATATGTGCATCATGTCCACAAGCATGCATTACGTTTTTATTTTTTGAAGCAAAATCAAATGGATTTTCCTCTTGAATAGGCAATGCATCCATGTCTGCTCTTATACCAACAGTATTTCCATTACCAATTTCAGCAGTTATGCCAGTGACTGCAATATTAGTTGTTACCTGATAGCCAATTTTTTTAAGAGTATTTGCTATAAACTCAGAAGTTTTTTTTTCTTGAAAGGACAATTCTGGATATTCATGAATTGTTCGCCTTATCGATACTAATTCTTTTTGCAATGAATTAGCTTCATCAAAAATTTTTGTTGGTGACATAATTCGCTCAGGATAAATTCTTTGGGATTAATGGATATTGTCAAGCATACAAATGCTTGTTTTTGCCTCTAGATATTTATACATAGAACATATCTTTTTGCACAAGTGGAAATACTTTATATATAGTATAACATTGCCAAGATATGCGTTTTAATTTTTAAAAGTGATACCATCCATGAAGGCATCATCAGGAACAAAATTGTCTGAAATGCATCATATATGATATCGTTACCCTATCACGCAAGTATTTCTAGAAGGAGATATCTATGAAAAGATCACCCATGACCATGGTGGTCGCAGGTATTGTTTCACTGGGTCTTTTATTGCCTGTTGGAGCACAAACTTACAACGGTCAACAACTTCAAGGACGCATCACTTATGTTCCCACCGGAACAGCATTGGATGCAGTACTAACAAGTCCTATTGATAGTGCCGTTGCCAAACCGGGCGACTTGTTTAATGCAAAACTATATGCTCCTCTATATTTAGGTAATGACTTGGTACTTCCAGCCAATACTGCGCTTGAAGGACAAATCACTGCTGCAGATAAAAGTGGACATGCAGGAACTAATGGATTAATCACAATGAGATTAACATCTGCCATCACTCCTGATGGTACACGTTTTCCATTGTCAGCTTTGATTACTGCCAATCAACCGGTAGAAGGCGAAGTCCATCAAGATAAACAAGGTAATTTAAAAGGCCAAACTACTAAGAAAACAGTAGCAACTGGTGTTGCTCGTACAGCAGCTTGGACTGCCGGTGGCACATTGTTGGGCATTATATTTGCTCCAATAGTTGCTGGTGCAGTAGGCGCTGGCGCAATAGCTGGTGTTGCAACTGGCGGTGCTGTTGGATTAAGTAGCAATCTTTGGCGCAAAGGCAAAGATGTGAAAATATCTAGTGGCACACGCATTCAGTTTGCATTGGATCAACCAATGTCACTCTCACCTGGAGTGGCAAGTGTAGCTCCAAACTATACTCATTAGATTTAGGCACAAAAAACAATAAAGGCCTGGCTCAAAAAGCTGGGCTTTTATTATTTTAGATTTTTACCTGACAACCGTACGTCAAACAGCTGTCCATGCTCCATCCACGGTTAAAGCAGCACCGGTAATATTGTCTGCTGTTTTGGAACAAAGAAATAAAACAAATTGAGCAATATCATCAACTTCTATAAAGCGTCCGCTTGGTTGTTTTTCACACAATAAAACATTTGTCGCTTCATTTATTGATATGTTTTTTTCCTGAGCAATACTTGCAATTTGTTTTTCAACTAGATCAGTTCGCACCCAACCAGGACAAATTGCATTGCATGTAATATTATGTGCTGCTACCTCAAGAGCAATTACTTTGCTCAGCCCGACCAAACCATGTTTTGCTGCAACATAGGCAGATTTGTTTGCTGAAGCTACAAGTCCGTGTGTAGACGCAATATTAATTATGCGTCCCCAATTTTTAATTTTCATACCGGCAAGAAAATTTCGCACCAGATGAAACGTGGAAGATAGGTTAATAGCAATAATTTTTTCCCATTGCTCAGAAGGAAATTCTTCAATTGGTGCTACATATTGTACCCCGGCATTATTAACCAGAATATCAATTGCTCCTAAATTATCATGAGCGAATTTAACCAGTTCTATAATTTCTGATTCTTTCGACATATCAGCCGAGTGATAAATAACTTTGTTACCAACACTTTTATCTACTATATCATTGCATAGGTTAGCGATAAAAAATTGATCTGCTAGTCCATTGATAATTACATTTGCTCCTTCCTTGGCAAACATTTTAGCTATACCAAGACCAATGCCACTGGTAGAGCCAGTTACAATTACATTCTTATCTTTTAAAAATTCTGTGTCTGTCATTGGTTAAAAAAGTTCTACAAGATGCGCCCGCCTATATTGACGCATCTTGTAGAACCATTCAATAAAAAGACAAAAATTATTACATCTTAGTTACCAGTGCGCGATTTCGCTGATATATTGGCAAGCATTTCCATTGTTTGCTCATAGCCTGTTTCAATCATTCCAAGACAAGTTTTTCTGGATAAGCTGAAAGATAGTCCAGCAATTTGTGGCATATCAAGATAAATGACATGATGTTGACTTGCATCAATATCATGTCTTTCTTGATTTACCACGCCGTACATTTCACGCAAATGCCACCACAATTCCCAGGGAGGCAAAATGTCTTTGGGCATTTTGGTAGCAAAACCTAATTTGCTTACAATTGCAGATTTGCTACAGAACTCTGTCGGATTACGATGGTGTAAGGCTCCATCGACAAGTAATTGTCTTTCTCCAGTTTTACTATCGTAAGGCACTGATTTAAAAACTCCTGGCAAAGCACAAGTGGCTGCTAGAGCATATGACAAATCATAATCCGTGTCTTCAAATACAGCTGGCTCGCAGCTCAAAATATCGAAGGCTACTATTTTCAAATTTGGCTGTGGCTTCAATCTGTGTAGTTTTACCATATCTTGAATCGGTCCCAGCAAGCTGGGATAAAATCCTCCGACAAACATCATTGGATCAAATCCCATATAAGACCTAAACCAGAGTCTGGGGCAAAAACGCCTGGCTAATCCTTTCAGAAACTGCTCAGTTATCTCATCTGGTGTAAAACCATTGGTGTGAAAGGCGGCAACAATTGAACCGACTGATACACCAACAATATTATCAATGACAATTTGTTTCTCAAGCAGAGCTTTAAGAACACCAATATGGGCAAAGCCTTTAATGCCACCACCACCAAGTACTAAATCCATGGCTGAATTTTGTTCAAGAGACATTTTTGCCCCGTTTCTTTTAGACCGCATCCTGTCCGGTAATTTTAAGAGATCGCCCTTCTTTATTCCATTGAAGACAACACGCCATAAACAAAGCAGAATTTAGAGCAAGCAATGCTTCAACTTGATCTACCAAAGCTTCCAATTGATGCTGAGCAACCCAAATTTGCCATGATGCATTATCCAACTGCTCTTTTTCTGCACCGGTAGCTTCAGCAACAGACTTCAAAATTTGTTTTAAGCGGCGATCAAATTTACCATCAACTTCTATGTGCACAAATCTGTTTCCATCATATAAAGGACTCCTGCACATTTTTATGTAAGTACGCACTTGCCTACGAAACTCTTTATCTCTAAAAAGAATTCCTTTGGCTTTGTCAGTGCGCTTAGGACGTGCCTGCCTGGCAATGTTTAAAGCCAAACTACTTGTCTGATTTACATGAAAAGCAAAAGCATCGAGCTTTTTGATCTCGATAGCCGTTTCCAAACAATTGGCACAAGAACGAATATTTTCGGCAGTAGCTAAAAATAGGGCTAGCTGTTGTTCATAAAGTTTTACAAGAGCTCTCCACTGGGCAGAGGTTACTATTTTCTGTGACATATTTCCTCCTTATTTACGCTTCTGCTGGTTTTCGTTTTGGCACGGGACAGCTTTGCGCTGGCAAATTTAATTGCGGCAAAGCTTCCTGCAATTCGCTAAGAGCTGATTCAGAAAGCCCAGGAATAGAGAGCTCGGTTAACGTCGTTATCTTTTCCACATGCGTTACACAAGCATCAGTAATACCAGATCATCATCGGTAGCAGAAACTTGATCAGGTTCATGAATCCTTAGATCAAGAGTGGTGAGCGCCAATAATTCTTCATCAGTCTGTTGCGCTAAAGATATCATTGCTTCTCCATTCTTTGAAATATGTTTTGCCTAATTTAGGAAAACATTCTGCTTCAAAACATTGTCAATTTGATTGTCGATAACCCTACAAATATGACTAAAGCAATTGCTGATATACCAGCAATTGCAGCCACCATATTCATGAGCTTACCTTGATAACGACCAAAGACAATGACGCCAATAATTGTAAGCACCATAAAAACAGCACTAATTGTTAGTGCAATATACTGAGCTGTTTCCATAAGATCAATCATGTTTATGTCCTCAGTGAGCTAGGCAGAAAAATGTGTTTTTACAAATTCCACCAAAACGTCACCTATTTGCTTGAGGTTTTGTTTTTTGATAAATCGTGGTAAATCATTTTTTGAATGCACAACGCTTCCACCTTCACGGACACCACCGGCTTGCAAAAATGCCAATTCAGCTCTCAGCATATCCGGCGTGACAACATGATCCAAATCACAGCTTGTTACTTGTGCTGTTTTAAAACCAGCTTGCCAAAAAGGAATATGATCAGCAAAGAAACAAGGAAAGCTTGCTGATGAAAATTTATATCCTCGCTGCTTAGCTATGGCATGTAAATCAAGTACTAGTTCATCGTCGCTTATTGCTTTTCCAACTTGATTCGCTATAACTAAGTCTTTACCGGAACCTAGGCATTCAAGATCAATTACTATTTTTATCATTGAATGTTCTTGCTCAGATAAATTAGCAACAAAATGGGCAGAGCCTTTGTAGCCTGGTTCTTCCAAATCAAAAGAAGCAAAACAAATTCGACAATTTGTACATTGACGTGCTAGTTCAGCCATTAAAGCAAGCGATGTAGCATTGTCTTCTGCACCAAGCCCAGCACAATAATCATGATGAGCAATAAATAAAACACTATTAGCTCGTATTCCTTGCTTGGGGAAAGCAAATGAATTGAAAGCTGCTTGTCCATTGTAAGTAAACATGCGCCATTGTGTTTTATAATCACATTGCTTTATTTTAGACTCGTAAATGTGTAATCTAGCAAAAGACAGATCAAGATATTTTCTTAGTTCATCTCCTGCCAGCTGAAATTGATCCAAACTAGGAGGGTAATACTGAGAAGCCGCGCATATTTCTTTTATTGTTTTAATTACACGCGTTGCACTAAATCTAGGTCTTTTTATTCCTGCCATATTTATTACCTCTTCTGTCTTTTATACAGTTGTAAATGACAAGAGGATATGAGTAATAAAAAAATGAAGGGTAAGAGCAAGCTTCATGCTGCTCCTACCCTTTTCGATTTCAAAGCAAATGAGAGATAGAAACTAAAAGGACTTAGTCTTGATCGTAAGGCTGCTGAATGGGAATTTCTGGTAGTCCATCAAGCTGAGCCATGCGCCCTTCAACAATCATCTTGCCAAGCTCTGCACAATCACGGAAATACTTATCGCTAGGATGAGCACCAGTTAGCCCACGCGTGAGATCCTGGCAAAGAATATCTGCTGCAGCAATGGTTACTAGATCATCAGTGCTATCTGCATGCAAGCAGGTGACTAACATGATAATTGTATCTTGAACGCGTCGGCTCAAATGAGCCAAGCGACATTGACGATCCGCTAGTTTTAGCTGATGCTTAACCATTGCTCCTGACACTTCAAGCGGTAAACGAGCAAGCATTCTCTGAGCAAATGCAACATGCGTTTGCAAGCGACTGTCCATACCGTGGACACTCTTCGTAGCAAAAGCATTTTTCAAAACATTTAGACGCTGTCCCAAATTCCAGCAAGCATAAGAAAATCCATGGCGAACAAATCCAAGAAGTCCAGCAAGATACTTGCCCTTCTTCAAAGCACTGCTTGCCCCACCTAGAGGGAGCATATAGCTAAAACCGTGTTCTTTTGCTAAGCCTTTGAAGAATGCCATGCTTAGCATGTCGCCTTCACCTTCATAGATACAGGGAGCAAGATATTCAGGAATATTGTCACCAACAATATGTCCTTCCAACAAAGATCTACCACCATGTGTTTTCATGGCAATTTCAAGCGCTACTTCTTTTTGTGCTTCCGAACCAAAAATCTTAGCAATAATACATTCCAATTCACCACGATAGCCTTGGTCTAATAGCGAAGAACACCAATGCACCAAAGCATCAGCACCAACAATTAGTGCAGCATTTCTTGCCATGCGCTTTAGAACAAGCTCTCGCTTTTCAATAGACTCACCATAAGTACGTCGGAATTTGCCCCAACTTTCAGGGGTAATACTGCGTAGCAGTACACGCATAACACCAGCAGCGTTTGCACAAAGAGCCACGCGCCCATAATTGAGACCATGATAAGCAATGAGAAGTCCATTACCACCAGGAGCTTCAAGCAAGTTTTCTTTGGGTACGCGGAAATTAGTAAATCTCAAACCATTATTGTAAGTATGCTTTAACGGATGAAGTCCGTAACGCAAAACTTCAAAGTTTTCCGAATCAGATTGTGGCAATTCAACAATCAAAACTGCTGGCTTTTGATCAATCATGCAAACAAGACCAACCGTACGCCCATGAATGGCATTGGTGATAAATAGCTTTTCGCCATTAACCACATAATGATCACCATCGAGCTTGGCGGTTGTGCGCAAAGCAGTCAAATCCGAGCCAGCATTGGGTTCAGTTAAAGCAAAGCCAGAAATAGTCTCGCCAGAAGCTAGCTTTGGCAAGAAATATTTCTTTTGTGCATCATTGCCAAATGTACGAACCGGATCAACAGCACCAATACAGCCGTGAACTGAAGCTAGCCCAGCAATAGTGGGATCACCAAAGCTAGCCATGCGAGTCAAAAATGTCATGAAACTACGAACAGAACGTTCTTGCCCACCATATTCCTTGGGAATAAGCATTCCCCAATAGCCTGCAGCAGCTAAATCATTCAGAACAGTAGGCGTAATTTTGCCATTAGCATCATACAAAGTCCCCTCGCGCCTATGCCTCTGCACACTATCGACAGATTCACGCATAGCAGGACAATCAAGCCTAGCAGTGCCAAATGAAAGATCATCAGCAGCAAAAGCACCTAAAGAAACTCTGTTATGCCAAACTGCCCGGTGAGCAGGACTATTTACTGTACGAAACTTGTCACCAAAAAGCCCTTCAACTTCATCATCAGCTCTGTCTAGTTTACCAGTACGCCTAACTTCTTCTTCACTCTTACCGCTACCACGTAGCACTTCTTCAGCCAAATTAGGTTCTTGTCCAGATGTCTTGTTATCGCCACTCATGGCATTCCCTTTCGTTTGGATATGATAAGGGAGTTATCGATAAGAATAACTCCCTTGTTGACTTAAGATTTTGGGATAGATGTTTTTAGTCGCCTGTTTCAGCTTGATGACAGGCGACTAGTTTTCGGCCCTTATCACTTATTGCTTTATGCATCCACAAATTTCTCAAACCGATATTGTCTTGCGGCCAGATAACAGGCAAAGATTGTGCTCCATCTTCAAGAGTAGACAAACGCAACTCTTCTGGAATAAGTTCAGCAGGTTGTAAGTTTTGCAAAACACAAAGCCATGAATGCTGTTGACGAGTAAGCGGAGTGCCTTTTTCGCGTATTCTTTTCAAAGCCTGCGCAAAATCACTCATGGTTTTTGCATCAACAGAATCATTGTAACAATAACCAGAAGCTTGAAACCATCTGGCTACATGATAATGGCTAGGACAAGACTCCAAGAAATCATAGCCTGCACTTTTTGCAATTTCTTCATAGCCTTTAAGAACATGTTTGGAAACGTCAGGAAATGGCACAGCATATTGACCTGGTGCACGCTTGCTTTTCCAAGCACGCCAGAATAATTGCAAAAAATGCTCTGGTTGATTAATGACAGAAAATGGTTTGTCCACAAAGTCATGGTATTCCGCATCACCGGTTACATCAATTATTTTGCTTCCAGGTAAGTAGCTGTAAATAGAAACTTCCAGAGAAGCAACTTCAGGAGATATTACTTTGTGAAAAACAGGATGATAGGCAGGGAAATTGGACAAAGCACTATCATCTGAGCGTCTTGTACCATCATAACGACGGTCGCGCAAGGCAGTTATCAAAATGATTTCACCATGTCCACGGAAAACATCTCCAAACCAAGCTATGCATTTAATTTTCACACCATCACGTTTGATTACACATGCTCCATATTTGGTTTTGTAGAGCGTAGTGATATATGGCAAACGCGTACGTGCTTTGCCATCATCACTATTAATCATGTGATTATTGAGATTGAAAACTTCATCGCCTGGGAAAAAGCCTTCAATCGTATCGGTAACCAGTGGCCCTTCGATGGATGTAATATCACCCAAGAAAGCTTTTACTTGAGGCGTTAGCATAGTATGCCAAACTTGATCTTCTGGCACGCGTGCAATCGGAGTAATACCAAGTTTTTCGGCAACATCATAGGCTGGGAATGGATTTGCTTCCATAACCTACTCCTTGCTTTTACTAATTTTCAAGAAAAATGCTTATGGTTTTTCAGACGCCAATTCACCTCTACCAATACACTCAGACATTACTGACTTTGCAGCAGCACTCAAAGGCTTATTCATCCACAAAGTGTCTTGACTAAGATTGTCTTGAGGCCAAGTCACGCCACCCAAGTAATATTTGTCATCAATCATGTCTCTCGGCAAGCTTTGTAAGATACACACCCAAGATTCTTGTACACGCGTAAGTGAAACACCAGCGTCTTTAATTCTTTGCAAACCTTCTCGAATTTGACGCAAAGCCTCAACATGCTCAAGATAAGTAATGCGATAACCAATACTTTCAGAGAAGCGGGTAACATGGTAATGGCTAGGTGCATTTTCCAAGAAATCGTACTTTTTGAATTTCCCTATAGCATCCCAGCCAATATTAATAAAGCGGGACACATCAGGAATGGGTCCAGCTACCATACCTGGACCACGATTGCTGCGCCAGATTTTCTTGAGTTGTTCAAGGAAATAAGAGGGTCCTTTTGTCTCGTCATGCAAACAAGCAAAAGGCTGAGCAACAAAATTTTCTAATTCCGTGTCCCCAGATGCGCTAGCAATACGCGAATTAGGCATGAAGCCATAAATAGAAACTTCAAGCGATGTTAAACCACCTGGTAATGGCCGGTTATAAGCTGGATCGTCGAGCGGGAAGTCCAATAAAGAACAATCATTTGTTCTTTTCGTTCCATCATCTCGCCTATCTCGCATAGCAACTTGATAAATGAGTTCTGGATTAGCTCTTCTCACATCGCCATACCAGCCCATAACCTTGATCTTTTCAAAACTTTTCTTAACTACTAATGCTCCATACTCAGTTGTATACATTACCGAACAGTATGGAAAACGCACATAGCTATCTTGGCAACCAAATAGTCCATGATTATTGAGGTTGGTAACATTGTCACCTGGAAAATGCCCTTCCAGTGTCTCAAACAAATGAGGTTCCGTGTTACCTGTAATTTTGCCAAGCAAAGCTTTTGTTTGCGGAGTGACAAGATGTTTCCAAATCATTTCATCGCTAATAGTAACAATTGGAGCAAAATACATATTCGGCACACTGTAATGCGGCCAAGACGTCTGCGCCATGGATAACTCCTTTGCACATTATGGTTTCAGTTACCTTGCAATAAATTACAAGCGAAGAATACAAATCAATGAGCAGTAGGATTTTAAAGCTAAATTTGTTGCAAAAAAGTGTTTGCCTTTTTTATATAAAGAAAAGAATGATATAAAACCTAGAATGTTCTTACTGTCTGAAGCAATAAGGTTAAAGGTAATTAGAGTGTAAATGATACGAGTGCGCGAACTAGATCTAACTATGACAATATAAGGCCAGCTTGACCATCTAGACAAAAAGCACTTGTCAAGAAAGCTATATAAACTCACCTGACACAATTAGCGCTAGTTATCAAAATAAGCACAATTAGGCTGGATGAAAGAGTTGATAAAGTTTATCCTTTGACAACCGTATGGTTACTGGTCGTCCATGTGGACAAGTATCATTGCGTGGAGAATTATTCCAAATATTTAAAAGCTCATATATTTCTGCCAGTGAAAGTGGCATGCCGTTTTTAATTGCTGCCTGACAAGCTAATGATTTGATTGCTTCTTGTCCAATATTGACACTATCAGTATCAATTGATTCTTCAATAATTTTTTGTACTATCGTTAAATAATCTTGTTTTGTCAATTCACCAGGAATTGCTTTTAATTGAACTTTATTGTCTTCAAGTAAAAAATCAAATCCTAAAGCTTGAAATGATTGAATATTTTCTTGAAGACAATCATATTGTTTGCTCGTTAAATCTAGTTTTTCAGGTAGAGCTAAGGTTTGAGAATATTCATTGGTTCTACCAGGCGTAATTTGTTTAGCAACAAGTCTTTCATATAAAGTTCGCTCATGGGCAATATGTTGTTCTACTATCACCAATTCTTTATCTATTTCCAGCAAAATGTATGTGTTAAAAATATAGCCAATTACACGCCAATTTGCTGGCATTGAATGCGAAGCAGTATCAGGGCTTTTTCCAGGGAAATAATTTATTGATTTGCTAATAGCCGGAAAGCTCATTTGTTTTGTACTGGCAGCTGGACTTTGATAAGCATTTTCAAAAATTACTTGCTGTTGATGAATAGGTTCTTCACAAACACGACTGTTTTGCGTAACACCAATTAAAGCTACAGCATTCACGTCTTGCTTGGTAAAACCAAAAGCATTATATGTAGCTTCTTTTATTGCTTTCTGAATAGCTAAATAAATATCATTGCTTTTACTGTAGCGAATTTCTCTTTTTGTTGGGTGTATGTTTACATCAACAAGTTCGGGGTTAATTTCAATATTGATGACAGCCAGAGGATATCTGCCTTTTGGAATCAAATCAGAATAAACATAGTCCAATGCTTTGTATGTGAGTGGACAACGCACTGGCCGATTATTTACCAAACTAAGGATACCTTTGCGATCACCACGACAATGTGGTGGTTTTGCTAAATAACCAGATATGTTTACACCGGCTCTTTGGTCCTGCCAATTCACTGGCAGTAAATTTTCTTTGCCAGAAAATAATCCTGCTTGTTGAATAGTTTCTGGCAAATCTCCTGAGCCATTAGTGCGAAAAACTACTTCTGATTCATTGCTTAATTGCATGGATATATTTGGATAAGCAATAGCTAACGATTGCACAATTTCATGAATATGTGCAAATTCCGTTGATGCTTTTTTTAAAAATTTTAGGCGAGCAGGCACATTGTAAAACAAATCCAATACTTCAATAGCTGTACCTGGCGCACAACCAGTTTGTTTGACATTTATTTTACCTTCCGCTGCTTCAATTTTTGAACCAGTTTCTTCTGTATGCGTTCTTGTAAGACAAGTAATTTTTGTCACAGAGGCAATGCTTGGCAAAGCCTCACCACGAAAACCAAGAGTCAATAAATTTTTTAAATCTTCAACAGATCTAAGCTTGGATGTTGCATGTCGCTGAAAGGCCAAAGTAGCGTCTTCTGGCGACATGCCAGAACCATTATCGGCCACTCTAATATCTCGACATTCAGAGCTTATATCAATTGCTATTTGTGTAGCGCCTGCATCAATAGCATTTTCCAGCAACTCCTTAACAACTGCAGCCGGACGATCTACTACCTCTCCAGCAGCAATTTGGCTAGCGACAAAATCAGGCAAAACCATTACTTTAGACATGTTCAAATATTAGCATTCTCAATTACTTCCTCATTTATAAAAAGATTATTTGAGAGCAGCTATTCCAAAGCAGCCAGAACCAAGCATCCAATTGTCCATATCTGTATCTCTTTCTAATTCATATTTCTGAACCGCTCTTAGAGCGATGTTATTAAAGTGTGACATTCAAAATATTGTTTACAATTACTGAAGCTGGAAATTCTTTTCTAGAGTGGCTTTTAAAAATAAAAAATTCTGACAATTATTCATGATGGAAGATTTTAATAACATCGCTCTAGGTGAACAGCAACGAAGGTATTGGCAAGCTATAAATTAAACTTCCCAACTGGTCTAATTTATAGATAAATAAGAGCATCACCCACTACTGTAGTTCACGCTATCGATAAAAGGTAAAGTTCAGAGTAGTCCATGCTGGTTGATTAATTCTCCTCGGATAATGTTACCCTTATTTTTGTCACCACTTATTTCTAGTGGATCTTTCACGGTAAAACTTTGAGAAATATGGAGAATGCAAGTTTTTGATTTTAGTATTATTTGCTATAGTAGAATTAAAAGAAACATAAAAGGGGTATCGACCATTCTGTCCGATACCCCTTTGCTCTTTAACAATCATGAACTAACGGTGCGCGCGTTAGTGCTTTTACTTCCCCTCTGGAGACTGTGACTCCGAATCAGACTCCGTATTGGGACAAGCACAATCAGTCGGCACAGGCACTTCACAGACATTGCTTATTGGATAAATCAAATGATAAATACTAGCAAAAAATACTCCTGCTAGAGCACCACCAATGTGAGCTAGATAAGCTACACCATCAGCGCTTTCTCCAGCCAGACCCTCGATACCAGGAGTAAGCTGCATAAGAAACCAAATGCCAATAAAAATGTAAGCACTGAGGTTAATGAAAATAGGGAAGATGACAATTAAAATAATTGTCTTAAACTTAGCTTTTGGCCAAAACATAAAGTAAGCACCTAAAACAGCAGCAATTGCTCCACTAGCACCAATCATCGGCACATCGCTTGTTGATTGAGAAAACATTTGCAAACAAGCAGCAGCAATGCCACCCAATAGATAAAAGACAATGAATTTTACATGCCCAAGTCTTGCTTCCACACCGCGGCCAAATGCTTGCAAGAAAACCATGTTACCAACTAGATGCATAATACCACCATGCAAAAACATATAGGAGAATAACGTAGGAATCACAGCAAGAATTGCATAAGTCCCAGTCGCCTGTAATGCATCACGAAATTGCAATGGCACTACCCCCCAAGTCATAAACAAATCTTCTTGTTCTTGGGGGCTTAAGCTCAATTCGTAACCAAAACCAAGAATATTTAAAAGAATCAAGACAATGGTGACAATTGGCTTGCTTTTACAAGTCATATTGTCATAGAGAGGAATCATCGAGACCTCCAGTTCAGCCAGTTAGGCGTTTTTAAGCAAAAGGTTGTTTGTTTATGTTTTGCTTTTTGAGCCACGATTTCTAACACCATAATTAACTGGTGACAGATTTAATTCGTGGCGTGCAACTAGCGTTGCTTGTCGCATGCGTTCTCGCGAACAAATGATCAATGCTTGATCATAAGCATCACCTACTCTCGAGCCAGCTAAAATTAGGCGACGCTCATGCCTTTGATGCATAAGAGCGTAATAACCAATTTCAACAGACATAGCAGAATCTAGCCAAATTTCATTTTCAGGAATGAATTTAAATCTAGATTTTCCTTGATGCTCAAAGTCATGTGTGCCAAAACAAAAGTCAGGGTATAAATTATGCCTGACTTTCGGTCCATCGACAATCCAAATTTGTGCTCCATCTCTTGCACCAACATACTGACGATATACATGGGCAAGATTAGCATTGTTTACGTTAGCGAGAATTGTCTTTTCTTTGTGAGCCAGCAAACGTGCATCTCGATCGCGTAATTTTTTCTCAATTGCTAATCCACCTTCCCTATGAGCTCGATCATAAGTCCAGCCTTTAGTGCGCATAAGATCGCGCTCAACCAACTCATGCACTATTGTATATTCCAGTTCTTCAATACCAATTCGATTATCAATCCAAATTTCATTTTCAGGATTGAAACGATAACGCTCATCGTTGCCACCCATAATAAAATTTGGGAAAAGATCACGACAAACAACATCACCATCTACCACAAATACTTTTTGCCCTTTTCTCTTTCCCAAATACATGCGATAAACATCGCGTAGTTTTATTTTGCCAGATGGATAATAAAGCAATTTACATACTTGATGTTGGGGCTCCTTTGTATTTTTTGTTTTTTTGCAGCTCATAATTTTCTCCCTGCTTTGTCCTTGCGGACAGCGAAGAAGTTATGGGATTAAATCAACTAATTAGTTAGTCTATATGCCGAGCAATCAGTGGTCGTGATTCAATGCTTTTAACAACTATTGCCAAACGAAACGAAATTTCTTCGTTAGTTGAACCTTCATTTTCATGCCAACGTTTAGCAAGTTCATCAAAGCTTAAGAAGCCATATCTGCCTTTTAAGCTTGGGTCGCGGAAATAAATATAGTCCTCTTGATCATAACCAACGGCAGCAATATAATGCCCATTATCATTATTGCGTGGATCGTCATAAACGCATGCATCTTGAGCATAAGCTTGCATGGAAATAATGACAGGACGTTTTTCATTAAGCCACTCTTTAAGCTCTTCTTTGCTTACCTGTTGATGAACAATAGGCTCTATGCCAATTTTATTTAAATAAGTGACAATGTTTCCATAATAAGTACCATGCTCGGTTGTGGTACCCAATTCTTTTTTCACAAGCTCAAGTTCATCCAACCCGAGTCCTTCAACCAACGAAACCGACAATGTCATTGCTGCACCACAAGAATAATCATCAGGCTGTTGCACTTCTGGCAAATCAACTTTGATGGCATCTTGGGGAATTTCTCTAAACAAATTTTTGTTACTTAATGATTGTGCTCTCTGGATGTTAGGAGATTCTGTTTCTCCATATTTACGCCCTTTTAAAATATCAACCACTTGCTTAACAGGCATAGCAGATGATATGTGTCCGTCTCGGCCAATTACAGTTGTTGCCATACATAAAGCATTGAAAATTGCTTCTTGAACTGATTCTATTGTAGCTTCATACAAAGCATCAAGATATTGATCGGCTAATTCCGGCAAACAAAAAACTTTAGCTTCAGAAGTCCGCTCAAGGCGACGTGTAGTTGAAAATGCAATTACAAATTCACCACTTGTCGGTCTTGCTGTGCAACCTGTGCGAGCTAGCCCCATCATAGCCCTTTTGCTCAAGCTATTTAATTGGCGAGAAACAAGTGGCGCATTTGTCGCAACAACAATGACAATCGAGCCTTCTCTTGCCAAAGTTGCTTTATTGTCTGAAATCATTCTGCCAATTGGCACACCATCAATAATTAATTGATGACGACGCCCTTGATTACAATTAACTAAAACGCCTACTGTATAACCACCATCTTCTTTTGCCAACAAACGAGAAGCAGTACCTATTCCACCTTTAAACTCATAACATGTAAGCCCAGTACCTGAGCCAACTGAGCCTTCAGCTACTTCACCATTTTTCGAAGCATAAGCTTCCTTAATTGCTTCTTCAACATGTTCTGGTTTCACATGAAAGCCATGGCTATCACTAAGCGGGCTATCATCACATTCACCAACAACAGGTAAATAAGTATCTTCGCTTGTCCCAATACTAGGACAACGTTTTAACATAGAAGTAATTAAGCCTCTATATACATCACCTACTGAATGTGATCCAGTAAGCGCTATTGGTCCTTCCAGAACACCTGATTCAGCTAGCCAATCTAGTCCTGTAACTGAGCCATTACCATTAACGACAAAACTGCCAGCTGAAACTCGATCGTGAAACAAATCGCCTTCATGAGGCAAAATAACAGTAACACCGGTGCGCACCGGTCCTACACCAGCAATTAATTTGCCCTCACCAGAGATAATTGTTTTGTGACCAACTTTTACGCCAGGAACATCTGTAATGGCATTGTGTTTTCCTGTTCGATAATAACCAATATTAATGCCATAATCTCTTAGACGTCTCCTTACATCAAGCGCTGAAACTGACGGTGACATTTCCTCTCGTGCATTTTCCACAGCTTGTTTCCTTGATGCTAATGACAAATTTCGTTTGCCTAAATAACACAATATGGCTATGCATGCCAATATCAAGGAAGAGAGGGTAATAAAAACTAGAACATGTACTGGCATAAATTACCTCCCTTTCTTCTTGAGAGATATTTCCGCTTTTTGAGTTTACACGCGCGTTAGTAGATTTTGAGAGATCCTTTTTTACTTTTAAAAAGATAAGGTATGTAATTAAGACTATATATTTTGTGTAAGTAACTTCAAGAGTAATACTTCACTAGAGAACAAAATTATTTATAGGCAAAACTTTTCGTCAAAAAAATTTCTTGGAACACCGATGAATTCGAGTTTCAAAGATAAAAAGCTATCTCAGCGTCGCCAATTACAAAGCTCAAAAAATACAACAAGAAATTTTCTTGACATCAAAAAATTTTTGTTGAGCACAACTGTCAAGCACCAAAGCCACGCTTATTAAACCAGGAAGAAATCTTGGTCATAAAAGAGCTTGTTGTGTTTTGTTTTTCTGCACTAATAGGCTTAGGTAATGGAATTGGACTCTTTTGTCTTACATATTCAAAAAATTCTTTTTGTCTTTGATAATCACGAGCCACAAGTACTCCAATAATTTGCTCCGGGGTGCAAACGTGTTCTTCTACTAAAATTCTACCTAGTGGCTTGGATTCTCTTAAATGTTTTAAGAGCGGTTCTTGTAATTGTGATTCGGTAATAATGCTTTCTTTAAGCAAAACTTCTCCCAAACGATCTCCTTTGACGGGTGCTTGGTCTCGCCATCCTTGTTGAATGCTTAAAGCAATTTGTACATCATCAGCTGCACAAGCACCAAAAGCAACTAAAATGGCACCAAACGGTTGTCTGCCCAATTCTTGCAAATGAATAGCTTCTTCAATTTTAGCTGGTGTAACTTTACCAGTTTTGAGCAATAAGGCACCAAGTTTTTCTACGCCAGAGCGATAACTATCACGTACTTCTTGCTGGAATTTAAGTACTTTTTCAATGTCAGCAGAAGAACATAAACCCATAGAAACTAATATTTCACCTAAAACCTGACGTCCTCGCATTTGAATACGCAAAGCTTCTTCCAATTGTGTTTTGCTAATTGCATCAGTTTTTACTAAATGATTACCTAAACCAATATCATCAATTTCCGATTGAAATCCTGCATAAGCACGCGTGTAAGAATCAATATCAAGCTGCGTACAAGCTCCCATAGATACTAAAATACGCCCTAATGACTGTCTGGCAATTCTTTGATTGCGTAGTGCATCTTCCAAATCATCGGCAGAAATATAACCTTGTTTTACTAAAAGATTGCCAATGAGCGCAATTTCTGGTCCTTGCAGATCACGCAATTCATTTTGTACTTTCAAACATTGTTCAACTACTTCTTCACTACAAGCTCCCATAGCAGTCAAAATTTGCCCAATGGCTTGACTGCCTTCACGTTTAATTTTCACTGCTTGTTCTAATTGGGTTCGGTTAATTCTGCCAAGTGAAATTAAAATCTCACCAATTAATTCCCATTCTTTGTGTTCAATCAATTGTCTTAAGGCAATTGGATCAAGTTTGGATGGCGGCCTATTATCTAAGCAATAAGAAAGCAAGCGTTCCCAATGGCAAAATCCGCCATGAATAAGAACTTCACCAACCGTGTATTTACCTTGTTTCATCGCCATAACTTGATTAATAGCAGACCAAGGAATAATGCCAGCTTCCAATGCTCTCAACAAAATATATCGTTCTGAATTTTCTAAGCGCTCTAAAAATGGCACTTCTTTTAAGGGACGTTTTTCCAATTCTTCAGTGGGCACAACTATAGGATCAACCTGCCGAGGAGAAGTAAGTGGAACAGAAAGAAAGCGTGCATCGTTGCTATAAGACGACTTTATGCAAACATCATCTACTACAACAGAGGCAAAGCCACGAATGATTGGAAATGTTACTCGAGGACTAATAGGAGCAAGAGAGCCATCTGGTAATTCAATGAAATAACCACGAGGATTGACTAAAAATCTATCCTGTGACAAGGTTTTGAAGGAGAGCCATGACTCATGCCTTCGACACCAAATGCGCATATTACATAAAGGGATTGCGCTGATCATATTTTCTTTTGAGGTTGACACAATTACCACTTAAAATATACCCGTTCTAGTCATTACTTAATCTATATATGCAGATCTATAAACCAAGCCCTGTCTAGCTTTCAGACAGATCCTTATTTCATCGATATAAAGGCTTTATAAATAGGCAAAATGAGTTTTGTCAGACCTACTCATTTTGAGTTATTAAATATCACTCTTTCTAGTTAGTTGCTTCTGTGAAAATTGCGAGCGCCAAAGACAATTAATTTGGAATTCATTATGGCAGTTAGCTAATAGCTCGGCAAGTAATCTATCTACTCTTGCTTCTACTTTAGAAATGTTTGACAACCACCAAATCAATTAGTTATTTATTTAGTGTTTTAACAAAATTCGAATAGTATTGATTTTTGTCAGTGGATCTTCGTTTTCGTCTTTAAGAATTTTAGCGATAAGTTCAATTCTTTCTTCTTTTAAATTAGCAAATATATCAGCTTTGGTATCAATTAAGCCAATTGCTTTAGCGTAAGATTTCGTTTGGGGATCACGTAATGCCTGTCCAATATGACTGTCGTATTTATTATTGACCAAATCAATAAATCCTTGAGCAAAAGGCATATTTTGTTTAGCAAGACTTTCATTTTCTTTAAATGCAACTGGTGCAATTTCTGGCGCAATAGGGGGAGTTGAGGATGGAGGAGGAGTTGAAGATAGCGGGAGTGGTGAAGATAGAGCCGGAGGAAAAGCCCCTGCTGGACCAGCAGATGCCACTTGATCATAAGCAAATTGTCCTGAATAATTTGGGTAATTTGGATAAATAGGCCGATTACGCTCACGTGGATAATAAACTGGCTCTGGATCTTGATAATTTTGCAATTCAGCTTGTCTCACTATATTGCGATTAGTCAATCCTTTGTAAGCCTGTTGACTAACCATATAAGAAGCATTCCAAACTAATGAATTAGCAAGATAATAAGGTGCACCATTGTAAAAAGAGTTGTACCTTAGTCCATTTGTGCGACCAAAAGGATAAAAAAGAGATTGTGCCAACCAGAGCCATGAACTACCAGTATTAGGTGAATAACCCCAATAATAAGCATGGGCTGGTTGCACTGTATAAGCAGGCAGAAGCAAAAAAAGCAGGAAAATATATTTTGACAAAACTGAAAAACGCACGCGCATATTTTAAGTCCTTTGTATCTCTATATTTCATAGCAAAAAAACAAGCCTTTAGCTCATTTCTTGGAAATGATTTATGTTGCCAAGGGAATTAGCTTATATCGAGCTGAGGGCTGAGCCCACACCAATTCCAGAAGGGCAATGATAGCCAGCATCTTTTAAAACAGCTTCTAAACAAGCTAATGTCATTAAAATATCTCGCTCAAAAATATAACCCATATGCCCAATGCGGAAAATTTTGCTTTTTAGTTCTTCTTGTCCATCGGCTACCCTAATTTGGTATTTTTCTTTAAGAGACTGTCTAATTGTATTTACCGAAATAGCTTCTGGAGGCACAATTGATGTAATTGTTGGACTAGCATATTGATCTTTCACAAATAATTTTAGTCCCATTCCTAAAACACCAGCTCTTAAAGTTTTTTGCAAATTTTCATGCCGAGCATAAATCATGGGAAACCCTTCTTTTTTAATCATATCGAGGGCTGTTTTTAAACCAGCAACAAAAGATACGTTAGGCGTAAATGGTGTCGTGTCTTCAGTTAATGATTTGCGATAACGAGCAAAATCAAAATAAAATTTTGGAGACTTTGACTTAGCATGAAATTGCCAAGCTTTTTCGCTGACAAAAACAAAAGATAGACCAGGAGGAAGCATCAATGCTTTTTGGCTACCAGTCACCATAATATCTATTTTCCATTTAGAAAAACTAAGTGGACAAGCAGCATAACTTGTTACTGCATCTACTACACATAATGCACCATATTCATGAATAACTTGTGCAATTGCTTGCAGGTCATTTAAAACACCAGTAGATGTTTCATTATGAGTGACAGTTACTACTTTAATATCTTTGCTCTCACTAAGTTTTTTCTTCAATGCATCAATTGAAATTGGCTCTCCTAATTTACTTTCTAAGCGTTCTACTGAAGCTCCGTAAGCTTCAGCAATTTTGGCAAAGCGAGCACCAAACACACCAGAAATTAAACTCAATACTTTGTCGCCAGGACTAATAGTGTTGGCTATAGCTGCTTCCATAGCAGCAGTACCAGAAGCTGTAAATACAAAAGCATCAGTATCACATTCAGCAATTGTTTTTAGATCTTTTATTACTTCAACAAGCAATTGTGAAAATTCCTTACTGCGATGAGCCATTGGATGTTCACAAATAGCTGCTAACACAGGATCGGGCACCGGTGTTGGACCTGGAATCATCAAAAATTCTTTAGCTTGCATCAGTTAAATTTACCTTGTATTTTTTGGTTCAAGAATGTCGAAATCAAACTCATTTGGTTTATACGTTATCGGTTCTATTTTTACAATCACATCAGCTTCAATTGTAATTAAAACTTCTTGCACCTCCGGAAAACAATCATGCCAGGTAGAACACTTAAGATTGCTACATTCAAAATAACCAATTGTTTTTAAGTTGCCATCAGTCGGACGCACATCAGGTCTGGTTTTACCTTGCCAGGATAATTTGTCGCCTATCCGGTAACGCTTCTGGTCAACAACACCCACTTTAAAACTAATGCCTTCTGTAATTGGCATATTGCAGTGAGAACAATTTTGGTTCACATCAAGAATATTGAAGCTTGCTTCCACCAATTTCATCCCAAGTTCAAACAGTTGCAATCACGTATGCTTGCCAGTGTAAACTATGCATACAAGGTTTGACCATAGACGTAAAGCAATATTAGACTGTGCTTGCTATATTTGCACTGGCAAACACTGGATTAAAGTTCATTCCAGTGTTTTCGGGCTTTTTTTGCAAACGTTCCTCAGCAATTTTTGCCGCAGCCAATTGTGGTTGGATATTGTCTCGTTTTGATAAAGAAAGGATGCTTGATATGGTGTTATAAACTTGTGAAACTTTGCCTAGAACAAGTTCTTTATTGTAACCGTCTAATTCAGCAGCAACATTTATCAATCCGCCAGAATTAATTGCATAATCAGGAGCATAAACTATATTTTTAGCCATGAGCGCCAGTCCATCATCATCTTTTTCCAATTGATTATTTGCACAACCAGCAACAACTTTACACTTGAGCATTGGGATTGTTTTAGTATTTAAAATTGCTCCTAATGCACAAGGAGAAAATACTTCACAATCTACTTTGTATATGTCTTCCGGTGAAACTATTTGTGCAGCAAATTCATGTGCAACTTTTTCCAATTGATTTGGATAAATATCAGAAACAATTAGTTTGGCTCCAGCAGCATGAAGATAACTTGCCAGATGATAACCCACATGTCCTATACCTTGAATGGCTATACGCATGCCTTTTAAATCTTCGCCTAAATTAGCAAATTTAATTGCTGCTTTCATTCCTTGAAAAACACCAAAAGCTGTCATGAGAGAAGGATCACCACTACCACCTTCATTGCTACCCCCTACAGCAAAGCGAGTTTGTGTACGCATGATATCGATATCTTCCACACTCATACCGACATCTTCAGCAGTAATATATTTTCCACCTAAAGATTCAACACATCTACCAAATGCTTTTAAAAGTTTTTCTGTTTTTTGTGTACGAGAATCGCCAATGATTACTGCTTTACCACCACCTAATTTCAACCCAGCAATTGCTGCTTTGTATGTCATGCCTTTTGATAAGCGTAAAACATCAAAAATGGCTTCATTTTCACTAGCATAGTTCCACATACGACAACCACCCAAAGATGGCCCAAGGACAGTGCTATGGACACCAATGATTGTTTTCAGTCCGGAATCTTTATCTTGGAAAAAAACTACTTGTTCATGTCCTAAATTTTCCAGATCTGCAAATACGTGTGTCATATTTATGTGCGCTCCGTGCCTTAGTCTTTTAGCTTATCTATTGTATATATTTTCTGTTACTTAACTTAATAGACTGTCGGGGCTAACGGTAAATTAAGTAGCAAGCAGTGTCAATACTTTTGCCTACTAGTAGGAAGCAGCCAAGCGTAAAGATGTTCTAAGACATCTTCAAACGCCCACTGGCTAATGTCTTCATGATTAATTTAGATTGGCAAATATTGAAAATGGATATCGTGACAAGTGTATGTATTTATTTGCGTAAGGGTAAAACTCTAACGCGTTTTATGCCTGCTCCAGCTGCCGCATCCATAACTGCAACTACATATTTTTGCAATGCATCAGCATCAGAAGAAAGGTTTAAAGGTAAGTCTTCAGTATTAGCTTTGGTTTGCTCTTGCCTAATAAAACTTTGAATAGTCTGAGAATCAGGTGGGTTGACTGGCATATTGTTTACTAAAACACGCCCTTCTTTAGTAACCAATACGTCTAATTTAGGACCCTTTTCAGGTGGTTGTGGTTTAGAGCTACTATTTTGTTGTGGTGGATCAACTTTTAATACTGTTTGATTCACCAATGGCGCAACCAAGATCATAATGACAAGCAAAACTAAAAATACATCTGTGAGCGGCGTAACGTTAATCTCGCAAAAAACTTCGCCAGTTCGGCCACCCATTGCCATTTTTAGTTTCCTCCTTGAAATTCCATATATGATTTCAATAGCTAATATTAGCGTCTTTCTCGGCTTTCAGCCACAAAATATTCAGTAAATTCCTATTGCTAGGTTGCGCTAGCTAAATTATTTGCCAATATTCTATTAGAGTTACAAGTGATCTCAAGTAGTTTTATTACTAAAACTATGAATGCAACTAATTCTTAAGCTTTAAGCTCTTGTTTTAGTCATAGCAAAGTTTTTAAACTCATGTTCTTATATGTACTTTCCTAATTACTTTAAGTCAAAACCCAGATAAGCTTTATTATTTAAACCTCTAATCAGTTTTTTACCCCTGCTCTTGGCGGATATACAAGTCGATACACAAACAGATAAACAAGGCTACTTAATGTGTAGAACTGGGCATATCATGTATTAAGTGACCTTTGGATTATACAGATATTGCTAAATCGCCAAGAAAGCTTTGAATTAAGTGACTTGCAAGCATTACCGAAAGTGCTATTGCATGAACATTTAGATTGTTCTTTACGTCCAGCAACAATTCTTGAGCTTTGGGCAGAACAAGATTTTGTTAATGCCCCTAAAGATATTCCCCCCTCTGCAATAAAAGCATTTATGACAAAGTCTAGTCATAACAGCTTACTCAAAGACACTAGTCTTGCTTCAATTAGTCAGCAATACCAGCAACATTTGAGCTATTGTGCTAGTACTTCATTAGCCTCGTACCTACAAGCAATTTCTACACATGTTTTGCCTCTTATGCAAAGCCGAAACAATCTAACGCGCATTGCCCGTGAGCGAATTGAAGATGCTGTTGCTGACGGCATAGTAGCTATGGAGTTAAGATTTGCTCCGCAATTACATACAATTGACGGCTTGTCTTTAAGAGAAGTGATGGACGCTGTAATTGCTGGCATCATTGATGCACCAATTCCAGTAAAACTAGCTATTTGTGCTTTACGTCATGAACAAAAAGAATTATTCGATGTATTAGCTCAGTTGGCTTATGAGTACAGAGACTTTGTTTCACTAGTAGATTTAGCTGGTGACGAAAAAAAATATCCTGGTGTTTTGAACACATGGTTGGAATCATTTTTTAATTTACGTGAATACGGCATTGATTTAACTGTGCATCTTTGGGAGACAAATGAACCACAAAATGATGACTTGATTCGTTTGGATCAATATCAAATCAAGCGTATTGGACACGGGATTCGAGGCAGCCGACAGAATGGATATATTCTAGAAATCTGTCCTACCTCCAATGTCGTGACAGGGCAATTTGCTTCATTCATCGATCATCCTGTTGATTTACTTTATCGACAAGGCAAAAATGTCACTATCAATACCGATGGTACTCTTTTTACATGTACAGATTTAAGTGTAGAATACGCAAAGCTTGCTAATTATTTCGGTTGGTCTTTTGCTGATTTTTACAAAGTAAATGTCACCGCATTGGAAGCTAGCTCATTTTCATCGCGAACAAAAGCACAAGTCCTTTCTAAACTCAACTCTCAGTACGAGAGCAAACAAATATCCTTAACTTAGCGCGTTAAATGCGCATTGAGGAGAGACAATCATGTCCAGACCTGTTTATTTGGTCGGCCATAGTCGCACACCTATTGGCAAATTTGCTGGCGGTTTAGGAAAAACACCTGTTGATGAGTTGATCCAACATGTTGTAAAAAGTGTAATTAGAAAAGCTGGCGTCATTGCCGGCTATATCGATGGTGGCTTTTGTGGTCATGCTTTTCAAAGCCGTTACACCCCCAATACTGGCCGTTTTGCCTGGTTAAAAGCTGAGCTGCCTGCCAATGTTCCCTGGGCAACAACTGAAGTTGAATGTGGCTCTGGCATGCATGCAGCAAATTTAGCTATGGATGCTGTTCGCCTTCATCAGGGTGAAATTTATCTAGCCGTAGGTGCTGAATCTATGTCAACAGTACCGTATTTGGTGCCTAGCCATATTCGTTTTAAATGGCCAATGTCACGCTGGTTTTCACGTGGACCACGTCCATTTTTTGGCTTAGTTGATGATAGTTTTTGGCCACGCAGTTTAAGTTTTGACTTGAAAACAACTTATATGGCTGGTGTGGCGCAGCGCTTAGCCAACACTTACAATATCTCGCGTACTGAAGCAGACGAATATTCATTGCGTTCGCAAGAATTAGCAGCAAGAGCTATTAAATCAGGGCGTTTTGCTCAAGAAATTGACCCGGTTTTAACCAAGCGTGGTATTGTCATGCATGATGAGCACCCACGCAGCACGTCCATTGATAAACTTGCTAAATTGCCAGGTGTGCTTAAAACCCAAGACATTACTGCCGGTAATTCGTCAGGCATTAATGATGGCGCCTGTGCACTGCTTATTGCTTCCGGCACCAAAGCCCAGCAATTAGGTTTGGAGCCCATAGTTGAACTTGTTGATCATGTATTAGTTGGTTGCGATCCAACTGAAATGGGCATTGGTCCAGTCTTAGCAGTGAGCAAACTGCTTCGTAGAAACAACTTGGGTATTCAAGACATTGATATTTTTGAGCTCAATGAAGCTTTTGCTTCTCAATACTTAGCATGCGAAAAATTGCTTAAACTTCCTCGTGAAAGAACAAATGTCAATGGTGGCGCCATTGCTCTTGGTCATCCAATTGGCATGTCTGGTGCACGTATTATTGAAACACTAGCTGTGCAAATGAAAATTCAAGGCGCAAAATTAGGCATTGGCTGTCTTTGCATTGGTGGCGGCATGGGCATTGCCACTTTAGTTAAAGCTGTTTCTTAAAAAAGGCAGAAAGAGAAAGGTTCCATCATGTCTACAAATAGACAAAGCGCAATTAATTATTGGACACTTGAAAGTGGTGTCGTTGTTTTTCAATTTGATTGTCCCGACAGCAAAATGAATGTTTTATCCTCTCGCGTCATGAATGAGCTGAGTGAACTTCTTAATGAATTAGCTCAAGATACTAGTGTAAAAGGACTAATTCTTACTTCAGCAAAAGCAGGTTGCTTTTTTGCTGGAGCTGATATCAACGATATCCAGAGATTACAAAGAGAAGCTAGCCCTGTTGAAATTTATCAAGGCGCTCAATTATTTAAAGCTGTGTTTGACAAACTTGCTAAATTACCATTTCGTACAGTTTGTGCCATTGATGGTTTGTGCCTTGGTGGTGGACTAGAATTAGCTCTTGCTTGCAAATATCGCATTGCCTCCAATGATACAAAAACAGTTTTTGGTTTCCCAGAAGTAAATATTGGTGTTTTGCCTGGTGGCGGTGGTTGCGTGCGTGCACCAGCATTAATTGGCATTCCAAATGCACTGGCATTGATTGTTGATCCGGATGCAAAAATTAGTGCAAAGGCTGCTTGGAAAATGGGGCTTATTGATGCTTATGCTCCAGCTAATGAACTTGTGGCTCGGGCAGAAGACATTGCTCTTCGTGGCGGGAGTCAGGTTCGTCGCGCCAGAAAGCCTCTGCATTTGAATATTTTGCATAAATTTTTAGGTGGCACACGCCTTGGTCGTTATATAGTCTCTTATTTCACTAAAAAACAAATCCACGGCAAAAAGAAAAGCAAATATCCTGCTCCTTTTGCTGCCCTCGATACAGTATTAGCTTCAGCAGTTTTGCCTGAAGAAAAAGCATTTGATCTTGAATCACGCAGTTTTGCCCAGCTTGCTTGTGGTAATGTTTCAAAATATCTAGTCTCTCTTTATTTTGCTGATCAAGATTCTAAGAAAGCAGTGGCAGGCATTGCGCCGGCATTAGCGGTTAAAACAGTAGGTGTGCTTGGTGCTGGCGTCATGGGTGCTGGTATTGCCCAAGCTGCTCTTTATTCTGGTTATAATGTCGTGTTGTATGACTTATTTACTGATGCTTTGGACAAAGGTCGCAAAACAATTGCTGATTTGTTTGCTAGCTTAGTAAGCAAAGGCAAGATGTCTCAAGAACAAGTTAATGCCATTATGCAAAAACTTGTAACAACGACAAGTTTTGAACCATTAGCTTCTTGCGAACTAGTGATTGAAGCAATTGTAGAAGATTTGGCAATTAAGAAGTCGACTCTGGCGAAATTAGAAAAAGCAAATCCTAATAAGTTTATTTTTGCTAGTAATACATCGTCATTAGATATTGATGCTATGGTAGCTGATGCACGTAATCCAGAACTTACAGGTGGTCTACACTTCTTTAATCCGGTGCATAAGATGCCTCTAGTGGAAGTAGTGCGTGGTGCTAAGACATCAGATGCTACTGTTGCTTGCTTAATTGCTTTTGCACAAAGGCTAAAGAAAACCACAGTGGTCACAAGTAATAATCATGGGTTTGTTGTTAATCGCATTTTGACACCGTATATGAACAAAGCTATTAATCTAGCTGAACAAGGAGTGTCACCAGAAGATATTGATAAAGCAATGGTAGCATTCGGCATGCCAATGGGACCAATTGCGCTTATTGATACAGTTGGTATTGATGTTGGTGGCAAAGTTGCTCATGTATTAAATGCAGCATTTGGCGAGCGTATGCGCGTGCCGGATATTCTTTCTTGGATTGAATCTGTAAATGGTGGTATTGCTGCCGGCAATAAAAAGATCCGGGCTGATAATGAAGAAGCAAAGAAAAGAGGACAACCGTCTCTGCCTGAAGTAAGAATGATTCTTGGTACAAAGACAGGTATTGGTATTTACACTTATGACAAAGATGGAAAACGGCAAGGGCTAAATCCAGCAATTGTCGCCCAGTTAAATGTCAAGCCAATCAAAAAGACAGCGCTTGAAATTCAAGAACTTTTAACTCTAGTAATGATTAACGAAGCAGCACGATGCTATTCGGAAAATACAGTTGCTTCACCAAGCCAGCTGGATTTAGCTATGATTGCTGGTACTGGTTTCCCACCATTCCGTGGTGGTATTTTGCAATACGCAGACGCGCTTGGGATTAAACTTATTGTGGATAAATTGAGGGCTCTCTCGCAAGAGCATGGAGAAAATTACCAACCTTGTGATTTGCTTGTCGAAATGGCAAACACTGGCAGAAGTTTTTATTCTCGTAGCTAAATCGTAGCTCAAGCGATCATTATCTTAGGCAATCAGTAAAAGACAGTGGTCTAGAAGGACTCTAGACCACTGTCTTTCTTTTTTAGAATATTTATTTTCACGTACAAGTTCAGTGAAGTGCGTTAGGTGGTTGAGGCTTTTGGGTAAAAGCGCCCTAAGCCTCAGCCACTTTTTATCTTCTATTGACATATCTTTCACTC
>JAGVLS010000030.1 GCA_020054205.1 Candidatus Obscuribacterales bacterium
CGTTGTAAAGATGCTGGTCAAAATACTTTAGCCTAAATACTTCCTGCCACAACCATGCGGTTGACCTCGAAAAAGGTCAGAAAAATAAACAAAATTCTGACAAGGCAATATGTAACGACAAAAGCCATCAAACCTTAAATTACAAACACAAGGAAAAAGGTCAGAAAAATTGCAATTTTTCTGACCTTTTTGCAGACACCAAATAGGGTAGTCCATGCTGGTTGATTAATTCTTTTAATTTTATTGCCATTTTTTGAACTTTATAATGTCCACTACTTCATTCATCAAAAGATTTGTTGCTTCTTGCAAAGGAGACGAGATATTTGCTACACGTGATCTTTTAAATTACAGTGCACGTTCAGCCAATGTCACTCTTATTCTTGTCACCACTTATTTCTAGTGGATCTTTCATGGTAAAACTTTGAGAAATATGGAGAATGTCGGAAAGCTTGTTTGTGTTTACTACTCGCGACATCATGCCAGGACTTAAGTGAATGTTTACAGTCTTTTTGGGTTGTACGATAGAATATAGTATATAGATTTTTCAAAGTAAAGAGTGAGGAGATCCCGCGGGATCTCCTCACTCAAACCGGCACTCTGTGCACGAATACTGCCTTGGCTGAGTTGAGTCTCAGCCAAGCATCTCAGCATAGCGGCGCACATGGGCAAGGGGGTCAACTCTTTCAGTACTACCATGCAGTGCGTTTCTCACCACGCTGCTCACGGCAGTGCCGACTGCGCCAATCAGATCCAGATTTGGCGCGATCGCGGTTGCCTCCAGGAAATAACGCCCGTGGCGCTCGCGATTAATTCCGGTGACATCGTCCACAGTTACGGTCATATTGACTCTGTCAACATTTCCCGCATAAGTCTGCCGATCGATGGTGAGCGTTGGCAGTGTTTCCACGCCTTGGCGTTGAGCTTCTTCCTTTATCCATTGGGAAGCTTCTTCCTCAGAGATGGGCATCCATTCTCTCACTTCTTGCGTTTCGGTGATCTGGAAATATTCTCCTTCTGCTGTCGGGTCGTCGGCGGGACGCAGGCATGCAATCAACCATCGACAATCACATTCGTCGATGAAGGAGAAAATGGTTTCCGTCACCAGCTGGTGACGTATGAGCCGAAGTCCCCATCTCTTCATGACTTGGGCAATATTTGTTTCATACTGCCAGTCATTTAATCGATAACGCCCGTAGACTGTAATTGGTTTTTGTGTCTCTAGCAACATGGACAATCTCCTTGTGACAGTGTTTGAGTGAACGAGTTAGTTAGTCGATTTTTTCCAAACGCGCCCTGGCATTGGCTTTTTCGCCAGCCCAATGCGCCATCTCAATTACCAGGCTTCTTTGATAGTCGAGTTCGTATACTCCCGGAGCGACTTCGACTTCGTTGAGCAGATCTTGCAGGTAAACACAGAGCAAGCCGAACTGGTCACCGCTTAAGGTGACGTTGGTTCCGGCTGCATAAAGGGCAACAATGGACAGTGCTTGTGAGGGAACAAGCCTTGCCTCTTCGCATTCTTGTACTCTTGCCGTTAGTGCACACATGGCAATGGTCATGCCGACCAAAAGCTTGTCTGCGTGATTATCGTTGAAAAAGCCGCTAGATAATCCTTGTCCAAGTAGCGGATCAAAGGCGCCATCGTCCCCCCATGATGCGTAGGACAGTGCAGCCTGTGAGAAAGCATCAGCTTCGGCGCCGGCAGCTTGCGTGCCACTTGAGCTGTGTTTGGTCAAATTGCTGGGGATGACGCCATCTTGTTTGGCACGTGTTCGAGCGTGCTTTAAGACATAGCAAGAGAAGTTCCAGTTATGCGGTGACAGGGTAAAGTCATCGTCACCGACGATGCTTTGATAACGAAGGGCAAGCCGTTCTAGCCGGCGGAATTGTGCCTTCGTTAAAGTGACTAAAGCGCCGCCAGCATAGAGCGCCAAAATGGCAATTGCTTGGCACTCATTGCGGATTGTCGCCATTTGTGGCGTCAGCATGAGTGACGCGATGGTGGCACAAATGTGACGCTTGTTGCCAGACAAAAGTGGTCGGCGTAGCCCTTGTCCCATGCTTTTGTTGTAACCGGGGATAGTATCCCAATCCACCCTAACATTGACCTGTGGTCGTCGTTTTGCAACGGATGTTGCAGTCATGTCTTTGTCCTTTCTTCTTTTTTCGGGTTTACGGGTTGCATCTTAGTAATTCACCAACTAATTGCATCGCTAGGCATAGACTTTTCCATTTGCTTGCGCAAAAGGCAAAAATCTATGAAAGGTGGTTATGGTTTATTTTTTGGGGATTGATTTAGATAAAACAAAAGAGGAAGAATATCTCTACTCTAGAGAAGTTGAAGTGCTTAGATCAAATATTTAGATCATTGTCTTATCAGTTACTTTTCATTTCCATACGTAATTTTCCCGAGAAATTAATGCTGGTTAAGCCGTAGCGAGGCTCGCGTCATGAGCATATTTGTCTAATTCTTAGCAAGACTTTAGGCAAAGCTAGCAAAGCTCGCGATATGTTTTTAATTCAATAATGGCAATGATTTGAACGTTTGTTTGTCATTGCTGGGCAAGCTTTTGCAGACAAAATGTAGTTTTATCAATGTAATATCGCTTGATTCTCATTGATATAAGTTTCGCGAGAGAATATCTTATAGTACTCTTTTTTGAAACAGGTACTTTATTTCTTTTTATTGTCATAAATCATAAGTAGTCGCGAAAACTAGACTTTTTGTAATCACACAATGTGATCCTCACTTCATTATCTTGAAAGAAAGAGGTCAAAAAATGTCGGAAAGAAAAACTTTCTGGCAGGCAAAAGGCGAAATTGTAGTTGTCATTGCAACCCTGATGGTTATTATTGCCGGTGTGACATTTATTTATATCCAAGCCGATAGTGGCAATGATCGAGTTGTTGTTACCAAACGTTGGTATAACGATACGATTGAAAAAGTTGAAGAATATTTTGATGATGAAAAACAAATCCTTCGCTCGCGCACTATCTATGGCGACGATGGTAAAACAGTTCTTGAATCCAAAGAATATGAGTTTAGCGGCTATGATGCAAACAATGGCGGCAAGACAGTACTGGTTTCTTCTCTAGAGCGCATGCAAGATGGGTCGGTCGAGAAAAAGACTTTCAACGAGCTTGGACAAGAACTCAAGGGACGAGAAGTTTTTGCTGCCGATGGAAAGACAATTCAAGTAAGAGAATATTATGACAAAGGAGTACTTGCCCGTAGGCAAACATATGACACAAACGGCGAAGTGGAATTAAAGATAGAAACATTTGATGAAGAAGGTAATTTCATACAGGTGTTTGAAATATTGCCTTCTCTACAAGCAGAAAAACGAATTTATCAAAAGGGTAATAATAAGCTCAAATATGTTTTTCTGTCAGAATTGAGTATTTTGGGAAACGAAGTAAAAGTGGTAGCTGAGTATTGTATTGCTTTTTGGGATGACGGCAAAACAGCACATGTTCGTTTAAACAAGCCTGATATGAGTTTGCCGCCAGAGATAGAAATATTTTCGCCTATCGGTTATTTATTGCAATCAGCTAAATTGGCAGAAGATGGGAAGAGTCTGACAGTCACTGAATATGACGAAGATAATTCTAACCAGGTAAAAAACATAACTTATTGGGATGTAATGGTTGGCAGTTACTTTACACTTGTCAAATTAGAGAAATACGAAAATGGCAAGTTAACTTCTATTGTTGTATTTGATGAATTTAGCCGCAAAGCTAAGCAAATAAAAAATCTCGATCTAGCAAGCGGCAAGGTAATTTCAGTTTACTACCTTGATGGATCTGGTCAGATTGAAAAAGAAGAAAAGCTCGATGATAACGGTAAAGTTATTGAGACTAAGATAATTCCATATACCGAGAGAAAACAACTTGAGCTTGAGCTGCCGAAAGCAATTAATATTGCTGAAATTGTAAAAGAGTTTTCTGAGCAAGCTAGGTAAAAAGAAATTATTTATTTCAGCCAGGATGATATAAGGAGCAAAATATGAGCTTTATGCATCCCTTATGGTTGTGTTTGCTTTTCTTATTGCCCGTACCATGGCTTCTGAAAAAGCGTGATTTCCTTGGCTATCCAGACAATAGGCTTGTTTTGCATTTAAGCCATGGCAAAATATTTCGTTGTCTAGGGCGTTTGCCAACGATATTGGCTGTGCTGTCCCTTGCTTGCACTATTATTGCTTTATCTGGACCAACTGTGCCATCTGAATATGGTTTGAAAACTGTCAAATCAAGGGATATTATCATTGCTGTAGATATTTCCGGCTCAATGGAGTGGGAATTTAAAGGTAGCCTGGAAAATATTCCTAGTGATATTCCTGAATTTGATAAGAACGTTGGTAAAGTTTTAAAGCCACCAAAGTCTGTTCACTATGATAAGAACAAAAAAGCTACGGTAAACACAGCACCTTCAGCAAAAGTAATTTTGCCCAAAATTGCTGCTGCTAAAGATAGCGTATTGCGATTTGTCAGACACCGCTATATCCATGCTTCGGGGGATAGAGTCGGCATTTTGCTTTTTGAAGAGTGGCCGCGTTGGTGTTGGCCATTAACGATTGATCTGAAACAAGCGTATCGCAACGGACAATTTTTAGATCAAGAATTGGCTGGCGGTAGTACCAATTTTGGTCGTGAGCCCCCTGGTCCTATTGATGCAGCTATCGAACATTTTAAAGAGCTTGGACAGTCGTATACGAAAGTAATTATTATGGTTACTGATGGAGAAAGTGAATTGCCAATGGACGCCAGGATGCGTCTATATAGACAATTAGATCACATGGACATTCACTTTTACGTCATAGGCATTGGCAACGAAATTAGCAAGGACTTGATACAGCTTGTAGAAGATGCCAATGGAAAAATTTTCCATGTTGAGAGTGCTGAAAGCATGCAAGAATGTTTTGACAATATTGATGCAATGGAAAAAATGCCAATTGTTATTGAAAGTATTGGTGAGCCAAAACATATTTTCTATTATTTTAGTGCTGCGGCAATTATTTTTCTAGCTGCTGCACTTTTCTTGCGAGTTCTGGTACTGGATTTCTAGAAAATTTCAAATAGTAATTCAGGAGACTGGTTTATGGCACAAACGCAGACAAAACAACGGCGATCTAATGATACCGGTACGAATGAAGCTGGCATAATAGACAGACTGATGGAAGCAGTCAAAAAGATACTTGTAACTGCTTTGATCGTTTCATTTGTTGTTACCACTTTCATAGGTGTGTATAGTCTTTTTACTTACAGCTTGCCGATGGTAAAAGGTGATTATCGAACTGCCATTACTAGCATGGTAGCAGATGAGCCGATTGTTCTTTACGGTGGCGCGTATCATGCATATGCAAAGAAAAACTATGACGAGTGTAAGCAAGTGTTGCTCACCGCTGAACAAAAGCTTGCCGATCCGGAAAGCGGACAATTGCCAGAAAATAAAAAGTATTTGGCAGCTAAGATTAAGGCTTTGCTTGGACATGTGTATTTTCGCATGGAGAAATTTGAAGAAGCAGCAATGGCTTATGAAGAGTCTTTGCGCTTAGAGCCCACAGATTTATATGTCAAATATGATCTGGAGATGATAAACAATGTTCAGCTAAGAGATAGCGAACGGCGTCAGTCTGGTGGCAGCGAATTTATGAATGGTGATGAGGCAAAGAAACAAAAGGGTATACCAGGCACTAAGGGTAATTCAGGCGATAACGGTGCGTCAGAAAATAATTCTACCAATGATGGTAGCAACCGTGACGGACAGGATGGTGAGCAGGAAAAAGAAGGAGATGAAGGCGAGCCTGACGACAAGGATGGCGATAAGGAGGGTGACAAGGAAGGCGCTGGTGATAAGCAGGAACAAGAAGGCGAGGATGCTGAAGGTGACAAAGAAGGCGACAAAGAAGGCGACAAGGAGGGTGACAAAGAAGGCGACAAGGAAGGCGACAAAGAAGGCGACAAGGAAGGCGACAAGGAGGGTGACAAGGAAGGCGACAAAGAAAGTGACAAAGGCACCGGTGAAAAGGAAGCAAAGGACGGTAAGCCTGGTAACAAGGAAGGTGAAAATGAAGGCAAGAAGAAAGGTGCTGGCGATAAGCAAGGACAGAAAGGCGAAGATGCTGAAGGCAACAAGGAGGGTGACAAAGAAAGCAACAAAGAAGGAACAGGCACGGCTAGCAAGAATGCTAGTAAAGAAGAGTCTGTAAATGGGCAAGGAAATGGTAGTGCATCATCGAGCAATGATAACAAACCAAGTAATGGTAGTTCCCGTGGCAAGCGGAAAAAGACTGGTATCTAAGCTAAGGAGTTGAGAAATGCATTTTCTTCAACCGAAAGTTCTCTGGCTGCTATTGATTGTTATGCCCCTGTTTACTCTTGTAGCATACATGACCTTTTACAGATATTGGCGAACGTTGCAGGCGTATAGCGAACAAGAATTGGCATTAGTTATTTCTCGTCCGCTCGCGGTGCGCCGATACTGGTTGAGCTCATGCTTGTTTCTTTTGAGCATGGTATTGTTGGTGGTGGCAACAGCCCGACCAGTTGTCTCTGATGTGCGCGCTGAAGTAGTGCGTGGTACAGCCGATGTAATTGCGCTTGTCGATGTAAGTCGTAGTATGGCGGCAGAAGACTATAAAGGCAAATTGGATGGCATATATGCTCCTGGGACTAGATTGCACATGGCTCGTTATCTAATTGCTAATAATTTGTTGCCAGCTGTGCAAGGTAATCAGCTAGGGCTGGTTAGTTATGCTGGTGAAGCTGCCCCGCAATCATTTTTGACAGATGATATGCCAAGCTTGAAATGGGTAGTGAAAAACTGGCTGACAATTAATAGTGCTCCTGGCGATGGTAGTGCTATGGCAAAGTCATTTGAATTAGCCTTTCAATTATTTGCTTTGGACTCACTTCCATCGCGTCGTAAAATTATTGTTCTTTTTTCTGATGGTGGTAATGATGAGACGGCAGAATCAATTGATAATATTGTTCAGGCTGTCAAAAAACTGGATATAGAACTAGTAGTTGTAGGACTAGGACGTAATACACCGGTTCGCATTCCAGTAAGCCAGCTTTCGCGCTATGACAAGTATGTGCAAGAGCTTCGTACTCATGGAAAACAATGGTATGAGGTTAAGGATGAAATTGTCACGACCAAGCTGGACTCGCAATTATTGCGACATCTAGCTAATAGAGTTGGTGGTACTTATCGCGAAATTGTTTATGCTGAGGACTTTAATTTTAGCAATCTCATTGCTTCTCTAGAGGCAACATATAAGCTGGGAGTAAAAGAAATATTTTTCTATCCACTTATAGGAGCAGTTATTTGCTCTGTGTTGGCAATGTTTTTAGTGAGGCAAAGAAAAAGAAAATGAGGTGAGCTATGAGAATTGTCTGTTATGTAGCAGTTCTAATAGGAAGTGTCGCTGGCCTTGCCTACGCCACAAATTATTTGTACGACCACTATCGGCATACACATGTGAACTTGCCTACGTTTCCTCCAACGGAAAATAATGAACCACAAGTATTAGTGGAGTTAGAACCAGATTTTAGCCACCGCACGGGTGATCATATTCCAATTGTTATATACATCAAGCAATTTAAAAATGTAATTGTTGATGTGAAAAGTTTGGTTTTGGAAGGTGATTTTGAAATTGCTAAAGAATACCCTGTTGAAAAATTTGAAAATGAAATTGATGGCAGCACTTGTTATAAAATACCGGTTGTATTGCAAAGTCTTTTCACAGACAATAAGTTAGTCAGCCAGCTGAGCTTTACCTATAGACTTGCCGGCGAGCGTCATCATCAGTTGGTGCACCTACCAATTATTGAGCTTTATACTTCATTCACTTGGGATGGGCGTAAAGAACTTAAAGAAGAACCTTTTGTACCAGAAACCGGTAATCATTGGTGGTGGACACTTGGTACTTTAACTTATGGGGTGATAGGGCTCATCACTACTGGCATTGTTGCTATTGTTCGCAAGCGTAGAGAGAGAAGGCATAGTCAATCTCTAAGTAAAGTAAAATTGGCGACAGCAAAATTCAATGCCGTTTGGGCAAAGATAGAGGCTAATGATTATTCAGTAGATAATTACAGGCAGATTGAACAAATAGTGCGTGATTTTTGTGGGGCACATTCTCAGACTTTAACTGAATTGCTTGAAGGAACTTATGTTTATATGCGCAGGGAACATCTGCGCCAAGTTGTACGATTGTGCCAGGATGCAATTTATGTGCCACGTCAGTTAACCCCAGAAGAAAATCAACAATTGCACGCCTCTGTACTAGCTGTTTTCAAAGAAGTGGTAATTTAGACTTAGCATAATGCATAAGGAGTAGAACATGAACATCAGTATGTACATGTCTGATCAAGATGCTGTTTTTACCTTCATCGGAGTATTTTCTGTTTTGCTAATTTCTGTCATTTTGGGTATTGCCATTGGCAAGAAACTCACAGGTGTAAAATCAATATTTTTAGCAATAATTATTTTGTTCACAGCAATTATTTATACTTACTGGGGATTTGGCAATGATTTGCCAATTGGTCCACTTCACGATAGTTACAAAATTTTGTGTAACTTGTCTTTGCATTTTTTGCCAATAGGTACTGCCTCCGGAATTCTTGCTGGTGTGCTCATTCGCTTTAACAGAGACTCAGTGGTAAATGAGCATACGGTAAAACTAAATCGTTGGCGAAGGCAATTAGCTCGCGATAAGAGTTGTGGCAAAAGTCAGGTTGTAATTGCTATTGATTACATTACCATTGGCACTATTTATCGAATGAATTTTCGTAACAATAAAGCTGCATTGTGTGCTTTTGGAAAAGCTGCTCAATTGTTGTCCAAAGAAGCAGGAGCACATCTTTATTTCCTTCCGTTTTGGCAAAATTATGCAGAATGTTTGTATGCTGCCGGGCGAAAGCAGGAGGCAGAACATATCATGGACCAAATACATGCTGCAACTGAAGAATTTTTTGCACCTGAAGAAAAAGAAAAGGCTGCCTAAAAAACAACAAAGATAGAAAAGGAGTTCCCATGCGCAAGAGAAAAGACACTCAGCGTATCCTTAACGAACGCAGATATAGCGGACGACAATACAAGGAAGAAAAAGGACGCAGTCGACGCCTAAACAAGTGTCTAAAACTCGACGCAGAACTAGGTACGAATTTGCCTACGCAAGAAGGCATTCGTCGCCGTCACAAAAATTTGCGCAATTGCTGCAACTCTTCACGTACCTATGGGCTAATGCGACGGTTTTTGCAAAGCCAATTGGACAAACCGTGGGATCATGTTTATTCAAAAATCTGTCGCATGTTGGCAATGCCAATTAAAAAAATTGATGACTTGCATGATGTCGAATTACATGTAGTAATTGATAATGAAGGTCAATTGGTAGATGCTCGTGGTATGCAGCTTGCCCCAGGTGATTTTTATGTTCACCCAGAGACAGGTGCTCTCATGCAGGTGCCAATTGGCAGTCGTCGACGTTATCAGCGTCGGAAATCTTATTTGCAATTACTTGTTAATGATGGGCATCGTTATGTGCGCATTAAGCGTATTTGGTACGATGTTGAATTTGCTTCTCTACCAGCAGATGTTGATCGCGTTGACGATGTTGTTCTAGGAGAGAAGGCTTCTTTTTGGGCTCTTTATCGTGAATGGGATGCATCGCTTTATGCTGTGTCAAAACGACAGCTGAACAAGCGAGAGCTAAGAGAAATTCATCGAACTTTAAACGAAGAACAAGAAAGTTCATGTAATAAGTGCAAGGGACATTGTCGGGCTAATTATTTTGGCAAACGCAAGCCAAAGCATAAACTAACTGATAATGATCGGCGCCGAAAGCAAGCTAAGGAGAGTGGTTCGCCAGAACTAAGACTAGTTCATCAAAATTTGTTAGCAGTGCCATTTCAAGCTCTCAGTTTGCACTAATACTTTGCGTTTTGATGTGAGCCAGCATCAAAATCAAATAGCAAATAAAAAAACTTGCTGAAACGAATCTGAACTAAAGCCTCCAGGATAATAATGTGTCTACTACACATTTCCTGGAGGCTTTTCTTTTGCCTACTAATACTATATGATATCGTAATACTTGATAAAAGACAAAAAGCAGAGAAGCATGCGGTCGTTAGACTTTATGTTTCTTGCTTTTTGTTTTCGTGCTACAGGACTGGTTCGTAGAAGAAACTCTCGGTCAGGGGAGCCGTTGCACAATGAAATCCACAGCTTGCGCCAGCGTGGCATTGTGCAGCACATCTTCCGTACCAGCTTCTTTGTCGATGCAATAGATAGCTGGTGCTTGCTCGACAGTCGGTGGGGTAGTGATACCTGCTTCCATGTAAGCACCATCTGTCAACAAGTGTATGATGCCAACGCGAAGCGACCAGTTGCCCTCTGGTTTTTCACCCTGCCAAGTCTTTGGCTTGGTATCCAACTTGGGAATTTCTTCGAGCACAAGTTGGCTCCAAATCGGGTGGTCTCCCGATTGGTCTTCGATCACGTAAAACGTCTTCATGCAGTTGTCTCCTCTTTGCCCGAAGCGTTAGCTTCAGATATTTGGAGTGAAGGGACTAAATGGTCAGGTCGTAGGCTTCCAGAATATCCAGGCAACGGAAATGTGTGCTGCCGCCGCCTGTCTCTGGAGTGAGCATATCTTCCCAGGTTCTATGGTAATGTCCAAAAAACCACATGTCTGGTTGATGCAACTGCCACATTTGATCCAGAACTTCTTCTGTGGCAGATGATTGGATCTCGACGTTGTCAGTGAATAACGCATGCTTCACTGTCTTTGGTGCAGCATGCGTCACCACAATGCGCGGCTTGTGCTCAGCATAAAACTGCAAAGCCCGCATAGCTTGCTGGTAGGTCAGCTCCTCTTCTGGCCACCAACCAAAACCACGAGCCAAACGGTGATGCTTGTCAATGCTGTAACCGCCGCGCAAATAAAACAACGGCTCGGTGAAGCTGGGCGGCGTCCATAAGCCATAATCACCGAGAAAATGTGGTGTTTGCTGGCAAAACACATAACCACGATGAGAGCATGCTGCGCAGCCGTGTCCATTGCAGCTTGCACAAGAGCTCTTGTCGTAATTGTCGTGATTGCCAGCAATCACCTTGTGCTTTTCTGGATCAAGCACAAGGATACGACTGTAGACAAAGTCGAGGTCTCCAACCATCAAACTTTGTTCTGCACCCTGCGCATGGGCGATGTATTCATCCCAGGGTCCGTAGATACCCTGTTTCTCATCTCCATGCGCATCACCAATCAGGCGAAGTTTTGGCATTGGGTTTTTCCTCCTTTGTTCTAGAGCGCTAGAACAAAACCTGTTGAGTTAGTGGTTTCTGAGGAGCGACAACTTGATTGGGAAGGACAACATAAGTTTTATGTGCCCATGTTGCTTCCCAATCTTTAAGTCTACGCAGGCGACGGACTATGTCGGGCAATCGAGCAATGCGTTCGGCATTAGAACCATACGTTGCTTCAATCGCTGCTCCATCGCGCAAGGCAAGCTTGCGCCACTGGTGTCCGTTTTCACCGTCATAGATGTAGGCAGTGAAAAAGCCGCCGCCCCTGCGCTTTGGGACAGTGATGAGCTTGATGTCTCCGCGTTGCAGCACAAGTCCTTCCGGAGACGCAAAGTCTGGACGGTCTTTTGCTAACAACTTGAAGGCATAAACTTGGCCGCTTACTTTTATTGGAGCGTTCTTTTTCGTATCCATGATCAGCTCACTCCTTTTCTTTGTTTTTCCAATTGGAAGCGTTGGCAATGACAAGCTCGAGATTTTCCAAAGCCTCGATTTTGTCGACGTAAAACTTGGCGCCAGCTGCTTCCATTTCCTGGTTGGAACCGTGACCATTTGAAATGCCAACACAAACAATACCGCGTTCGGCAAATGCTGGTACGACTGCAAAACCATCGCGGATGATGCCCATGATGGCACCATCGACAAGCGCGATGTCGTAGTCACAAGCATTAATGAGAACACAGCCTTTTGTGCGGCGGTTGTAATTGATATTTTTCAGAACGCCGTCTTGGGCATTCTCAGGCGGAAGTACATAAAGCTCGCCTTCGTCGGTGATCACGTTTACACCAACAAAAAGATGAGCTTCATGTCCGAGCGCTTCCAGCTTTTTCTTTAACGATGGACCGTGCTCAGGATGATCTTCGATGATGATGATCTTGCACATGACTTTTCTCCTGTTGTTTTTGGTTTTGAGAAAACGAATTTCTCTTGGTGAGGAAATTAACCAACAACAGGACACGGCGCTGATGCTGTGCTTATCCAGCAGCGGCGCTATATCCTAGCTGTTGTATCAAACGATAAATGCATGCTGTTTAGTGCCATTGAAAAAAGAAGGTGACAGCAGGGGTTATTTCGATAACCCCTGCTGTCCCTGTGTGAAGTGAAATAGGAAGTGAGTTTTGCAAGCTAAGAATTAGCTTGCGGCAGGTGAGCTGTGAAGCGAAAATCGCCTCAAGCGGCAGCTTGACGAGTTTGCACTAAGCGCTCTTGCGCCAGGGCGATGCCTGCCAAAAGAGCATTCACGGACTGCTCGAGGCAGACAGCAAACTGCTCATAGGCTTGGGCTTCCCGGGCGGCAAGCACGCTCTTGTAGTCATTGGGTGTTGCCGCGGCATAATTGGATCTTGCCCGCGCCTCTTGTCGCAGTGTGCCGCAGATGCTAGCAACAGTTGCGCGCAGTTCGGTGCAGAGTTTTCGCAACCGTTGCTGCTTGCGGGCAAGAGCATCGTTTGTCACGATCAGCAGGCTCTCCCAGGTGTCGTGAATTTCATCGAGCAGGCCGGCATCGGCGGCAGTCGCAGCGCAGGTAGCCGCGATTTGTCTGCCAATCATCGTTTTTGTCACTAGATCGGCAGACGCCTGCAGATTGGCCTTGATGGACATGACCAACAGCGAGACGCCGTAGGTACCATGGGAAGCATTGTTCTTGGACATAGAAAAACTCCTTGTTGTTGCATCACCGGCATGAAACAACGATGTTTGGTTATTTATGCTGGAATGTCCGGTCCCAGCGCAAGACAGACACGACACGCACCTTGCATATCGTGCACCGAAGACACGAGCGTTTAGCAGCAAAAAAAGATTCGCATTCCTCCTTTGCCCAATTGGCTTAAGACTAAGAACTTCAGGCAGTAATTGCTCAGCAGATTGTCAGCAAAATTGACAGATCAAAAGTACGTGAGAGACAAAAGCGTTGTGCGCTTATTGTAATTCTCTTGTGTTTTTGATCTAGCTTAGCTTTTCTGCCTTTAATTCTTAAAAATGAAATGGATACATGTACTTACACCGTAATGAAAATGACTTTTCAATGTCAAGTAATCATAAAATCAATTACTTAGTTAATAGATAGACAGTAAAAGTAATAGAGAAACCGATCAGATAAGCAATTGTCAGTTATTTTGGGCGATATTATTGTCTTCCCAAAATAAATACCTATGCTTACAGCATACAGACTAATACGTATTTTCCCCTGAGACTTAATGCTGCGAGACGTTAGCACAGTTAGCGCTATTTCATTTATTAAAGAGATATGGAATATAAAATACAGATGGTTAATTAATTAGGTATCCTGGAGGATTTCAATGAAGTTTTCTCTTACAGCAATTTCAAGTTCAATACTTACTAGTTTAGTGATTGCCATGCCTTCATTTGCACAAGAGTCTATTCTTAAAGAAGCTAATGAAGCTGCGAGCGCATCCATAGGTTCCATTGAACAAGTTGAACCTATTGAACAAATGGCTCAAGTCGACCAGTTTGATATAGCTATAGCGCCAATGGAAATGCAAACAATTGCCTTTAGCCCTGCTATGAGTCATAGCATAGGTGGACATTGTGGATTTATGGGCATGCTTGATTTAAGTGATGAACAAATGGAAAAAATGGTTGCCCTTAAAGACAAATATTGTCTCGATGTAGCAAGTAAAAAAGCTGAATTAAAATCACTATTTCATCAAATGATGAACACAATGACTGAAGCTAAAGTAGACAAAAAACAAGCAGGTGATTTGCACAAAAAAATTGCCACAATTAAATCTGACTTGTCGGATTTGCGTTTTGACTATACTTTACAAGCCGCAGAATTATTGACAGAAGAACAAAGAAAAATAGCTAGACATGCCATGCTTAGTCATCAACTTATGGGCGGCTTTGGATTCGGACATAGTAAAAGACATCATCACGGCAGTCACCATTCGATGTCTAAGTGATAATGTTTACATATCTGTCTAGATTAACAGCTCTTTTAACATGTTTGATTGCAATAGCTAGTTTTTATATTGGCTTTTGTGATCATAGTTTTGCGCAAAGACCAAATGGAAGAGTCTTGAAAAAACTCTTGCAAAATAAACGACAAAAATCATCTGATACAGAAAATGAAGATGTGCATGTCAATCTAACATGGATAAAAACAAGAAACAGACGTGGTTTTTATGGACCAGGTGATTATGCACGTGCAATTGTAAGCAACGGACTACAACGTTATTACGAAATACACGTGCCACCTGGTTATAGAGTTGAGCAGGCTAGTCCGGTTGTCTTGATGTTTCATGGTGGCGGCGGCAAGCCTAGCCAACAAAGAAATGATTCTGGCATGGATGAAGTGGCAGACCGTAATAATTTTATTGTTGTTTATCCAGCTGGTACTGGAATTTTCAAAGACAAATTACTTACTTTCAATGCGGGTATTTGTTGTGGTTGGGCAAAAAAACATGATGTGGATGATGTAAGTTATACGCGTGATTTGTTGGATGATTTAGCTACAATTTTTTCAACAGATAAAAATAGAATTTATGCTGGTGGTTTATCTAACGGAGCATTAATCAGTTATCGTTTGGCATCTCAATTATCAGATCGCATTGCAGCCATTGGTCCAGTTGCTTGCCAATTGCCAGTTGATTATTTTGGAGAATATCCTAAACGTCCGGTTTCTATCATCGATTTTCATGGACTGAAAGATCATAATGCCATGTATTATGGTGGCATTGGTCCTAGATCTGTCTCAAAATTACGATTAGAACCATTACCACAAACATTGCAAACATGGATTCGGCATAATGGCTGTTCTCCCAAGCCAATAAAAGTTACTCGCGTAGGTAATGCTGTTTGTACTGATTATGGGAAAGGCAAAGACGGCTCGGAAGTAATACTTTGGACTTTAGAAGATGGCGGACACACTTGGCCTGGTGGCAAAATGACTACTGGTGAGCAAAGACTTAATTTAGGCAAAATCAATACTGATATTTCAGCATCAGAACTCATGTGGGAATTTTTTGAAAAACATCCGCTTAATCAGCGTTAACTTAGGCTGATAAGGTGTTGTTGAGAGAGCCGCGCTACTTGATAGATGTGTAGACGTGGCTAATGATATGTTGCCATAAAAGGCAATCTATCACCCATTTTCATGCTTGCTATTTGAAATTACCTATGCCAGGCCTGCCTTTCCACTTTTCTTAAAGCAATTTGATTTTGCTAAAGAATATATACATAAATCTTTCACGAATGTTACACACTTATTAGCCAAATTGATTTTAGATCTCATTACTTATTATTCTCTGATACATCTTTTCAAATACCGTTAATTCCAGGTTCCATCAACAAAACAAAGTCTTTAGCTTTTTTATTTTTCTATTTATTTTTTATCCGGAAGGAGAAGTGATTTGTCACCTTCCATGCACCAAGCTCTGAGACCAAAAGTCTGGGCTCATCGTGGCGGTAATGTTTGGGCACCAGAAAACACACGTTTAGGTTTTAGAAAATCTATTGAAGCTAAAGTCTCAGGCATTGAATTAGATGTGCGCTGTTGCAAACCAAGAACAAAAACGCACATTAGCCCAGAAGAATTAATTGTAAGCCATGATCGACTGCTTGAGCGCATGACTGATAGCGAAGGCAGTGTTGAAGACTACACTTTTGATGAATTGCAAAGATTTTCAATTGCTGGCACCTCGGAACGCATTATCTGCCTGGATGAAGCTTTAGCTTTGATCGATGGCAGCGTACAACTCAATATTGAAGTCAAACTTGATATTGGTTATCCAGATATTGATAATGCATTGCTTGCTGCATTAGCAAATTACCCACATCAAGACAAAGTATTAGTGAGCTCATTTGATCATGATTTGCTCAGGCGCATAAGAGCAAAATCACCTGATTTGCCTATAGCAATTCTTATGAAGGGGCGCAGGCTAATCGTTGACTATTATGCTCGGCAATTCGGTATTGGCATTTTTCGTTTTGATATTGCTCAGTATGCAAAAGAAATGGGTGCTCATATATGGCACCCGAAATATGCGCATGTTCATCGAGAAGCAATCGTTGCTGCTAAACAAGCAGGGCTTGAAGTTAATTTATGGACACTCAATGATGAGTGTAGTTGGCAAACAGCAATTGAACTTGGTGTTGATGGCATTGTCACCGATGATCCGCAAAAACTAATTTCTTACTTGGCTCTGAAATAATGACGACTGAGGGAAGAAAGGAAAAACATGAAGACCGCACGATTAATTTTCGCACCGTTGGCTATTTGTTTGTCTATTGGCTTGATGATTTTCAATGGTAATTTCGTGATGGCCGAAGACAAGAATGAGAGTGCTGACAAGAACACCAATGTACCTGTGCTTGGTGATGCAAGCGGAGATGACAATCTCGGCATGGTAAAAATCATGCATGAGCGCAGTGGGATTCTTTGGCGTCGAGAAGTGTTGGGTCCGGATGGAAAAACACCCACTGAAATTCACTTTGGTTTGCGAGACAATCACCGTTTGGTTTTTGAAATTAACACATTGGGTAAAGTGAAAAGAGTGCGCGACTATTATCCTGGCGCAGAAAAGATTTGTTATGAGGTCAGCTACCCAGATGACAGTGCGCAGGTGGAAAAATGGCAGCAGTATCGTCAGGACGGATCTGTTGCGGAAAGTTTTGAACGTTTAGCTGATGGTGTTGAGACAAAGACTATTTATCGAGCAAACGGAACTAAACTCTCGCAAGTCATTGTCAATCCAGATGGCAGTCAAAGCACCGTTAAGTTTGCTGATGATGGAATTCTTGAAACTAGCAAAGATATTATTGCTGCCACACCCAATGAGGAAAGCTTTGCTCCCAATCAAGATCCAGAAATGCCGGAGTATAGCGTCAAGGTGCGACGTGTAGGAGTAAAAATCCTTGATTGGGATTGCACATATCCTGATGGAACAATTGCGCATCAAGGTAAATTTGATAATGAAGGTGGTATCACATTTACCATTTACAGTCCAAATGGTAAGTTGAGTCACAAACAACACTGGAAATTTATTGCTGAGGATCACCTGCGCAAGTATTATGCTTTAGACTCAATTCAGGAATATGATCTGACTACTTCGGAGATACTAACAGACTCTCAGTTTAGTAAGAAAAGGCTTCTGACCAGTAAAACTTATATGTACAATAATCCACAAGCTATTGCTGGCAAGCTACCTCTGCAGCGTGAAATCATATTGAATCCCAGTACTGGAGAATATGTTCAATTTACCTATTTTCCTCCTGGTAGTGACAAGCCTAATAATAGATGGGTCCTCCCGACTGTGAATCCAGTCCAAGTATTTGCCAGAGCACAAACAACTGTGGTTATCCCAGGAAGTGATAACTCTGGTGGTACCATGTATCGTCTTACAGGTACGCCTTTTGAAATGCGCAAGCTTGAAGGTGGCGTGAAGCTAAGTCCACTTTTTGTTGAGTAAACAAGGCAGTAGCTAGTTAGGGCTAAGGCTATCATCAAAAAACGGAAATATACTGTGGAGATGGATAAGATAAAGGCATCTTGCCCGAAGTCTTTCCATCTCCACGGTTTTTCCATGTAAGCGGACGGATCCGTCAAGGCTGTAAAAAGCCTGATATTTCCGTCTGCTTTTTTACCTTTTTGGCACTTTTTAACAGTATGAAGTACAGTTTGCCGATAGAGGAACTTAGGTGGTATCAGTAGTTTTGATTGTGATCTAACCAGGTAGATATACGATAGAGTATAGTATAAAAGATTTAGAAGATGAAAAGGCAAGGAGATCCCTGCAGGGATCTCCTTGCTGAAGCCAGCGCGCTTTGGCTTCTTATCATACAAACATGGGGCCTACCCTACCTGTTCTGATAAAGTGCAGTTACCTGGTCAATTTGGGACTGCAATGTCCCACTAACTGCTTGCATGCAAGCAGTCTGAATGTCCATCAAGACAATCATACTGTTGTGTTTATGTGCTTCCGAGGCTGCTAGGAACAAGCGTTGCTGCTGCTCCAATGAAAAGAGTAGCGCACCATACGCGCTACGTACCCGCTCTTTAAATCTTTTATCAATTCCAGGCGCCTTGAGCGCCTCTCCCAGTTCATCAAAAAACTCACGGAGACCTTTCATGAAGTCTGCCGTATCGTGAGTTTTTCCTGGCAGTAACTGCGCATGGGTATAGGCTGTTGCCAGGCTGGCAATCTTTACAAATGTGGCAAAAGCCAAAGTGTATGAATTGTTTTCTTTCATGTCCATGGTCGTCTTCCTTTCTTCCCTTGCTGGGGAATATTTGGAGTAGGGCATAACCAATTACTTTCCTGGTTTCAGCCAGATAAAAGTAATCAGTTTCATTTCGTGCTGCAGCTGCCGCTACAATTACTGCATACTATCTTCCGAAACAAACCATCTACCTAAATAGCCATCTGCTACTAAATGCGCGCTAGTTTTAGCAACTGATGGTGATTTTAGGTGTTTGGCTCCTTAATACAGAAAGGAAATCGAAAGATACTTTCACTCTAAAATAAATCTCTATGCATAACCAAGTATTTTGTTATAAGTTCACAATTACTCAACCAGTGTTGTACAACGGCTATATTCACATAGCTACAATGCTTTTGGTCATACTCTAATACAGCAATTTCAAATTACGCACAGGTAAATTTACGTACTTCTATCAAAATTAAAAACTAGTCGTTAGGTTAGCGCAGTTGTTGCCACCTACGTTACCTTCTGCTGAACGGCAAATTAGTTAAAGTGCCATGTAATGTTTAAGCCATTTTCCTTATGATTTGGTCTCCTTCTTCAAACTTGGTGTCAAAGTGGATTTGGTTTTTATTCCTGAGACTGAAATTCGTTTGCAGCTGGTGCTGATTGCCAATGGGTAATTGTTTCTGTAACCATTTTTTCGACGGTAGCAAGAGATGCATTAATATCTGATATCGCCAGTTTGTCAGATGAAGTAACAAAAGTAATGTAGTCATTATCACTTGCAAGTGTGATAGAAACTTTTGCATGATTGACTCGGCAAGATAATTTTGTTTCGCCAAAATATTTAAAGTGCGTTTTGCTATTTTGACGCCACGCTTTATTAACCAATTTACGTAGTCCTTTGCCATAAATTTGACTGGCGAATTTATTCACTAGTGCTTGTATTTCAGTGAAAAATTCTAGAGCAGCTTCATCTTTCCTGATAAAAAGCATATTTAGCTGTCTAGTATTTAGGCGTTTTTGCTTTTGCTTTTCTTTTTGCTCTTTATTAAGAGCGGTCATAGACGCTTGTCCTTTCTGGCATTTAGTTTTTGCTCCTGGTTTCTGCTTTCAGACGCGATTCATAATCAGGGTTAATAATGGCCCGTGCACCACCTTGTGCGTGGTCTTCATTGTATTCAGCAGCAACAGCCAGTGCTTCATCCTTGGTCATGCACCAAAGCACAGGGTCTTGCAAGACACGCCCATGTATTTCTACCGTATATACTCGCTTTAGACCTTCTATATTCTCGAAATTTTCGTAAGCAGCAATAATACCTGAGAAAAAATCTTTTGTATTTCGTGAATATTGGAAATAAAGCTCACAACCTTCACTAAATAATTCAGCGGCAGCTATTTCATTATTGAGATGAATATAATCGTGATTTTTTGTTCTGCCAGCCTTTCTTTTACTTTTGAAGCCAATATTGATTTGGCTAAGTTGATCTTTAATCACACGCAAGTATTGTTGTAATAATGGATAGAGATCCTTGCAGGCAATTTCATACCGTAAATAAGCAATATCGGCTTCAGCTGTAGATTTATCGGATTTATAGGCAGCTGCTTCAGCATATAGTCTATGTAAATCATGGGCGTTATCTATGGCTAAGCACGTATTCTTGTACCAAGCAACTAAATTTTGATCAACCAAAGAGGCATTGATAAACTTACGCCAATTCATTCTTTTCCTCCCGTATTCTTATTTGTTTCACCTGCTATTTAATTTACTTTTATTGGCTCAGAAAACATAGATTTAAAAAGTGGATTAATGACAAACTGTAATTTGCTAATAGCGGCTTCGCAATTGTGATAAAGGTTTAGACGGTGACGATCGGGATGGCGTAATAATAAACAACCTTCTTCAAGCCCAAGGACAATTAACTCTTTACTCCAAGTTGATAAATCTGGATTGAGACGCTGGTCTAGCCGAGTTCCTAAAAATTGAAATTCTTGTATTACCAGGTCCACTGCCGTTTTACTAATTGGAAAAAGATTTTGACTTTGAGGTTTTTCATCAGCAAGAGATTTTTGCGCGAAAAGAGCTCGCTTTGCAAAGCAATAGAACCAAAATTCATTAGGGCATAATTCAGTAAGAGTTTTTAGAGCATCTAATTCAAAGAAATGTAGAAATACTTCTTGACCCGGGATTTTTTCCTCAGGAAAAATCATTTGTAGTTCAGAACATATAAAGCGAAAAGGATTGTCTTGGGTAGCACTGGCATCGTATTCATTTTGCCCAATTAGATAACGAACATAATTTGGTTCATGATATTTGTTATAGCCTGAGATGATTTGATTATTGGCATAAATATCTAATTGTTTTTGTAGAATTTTATCAATGTCAGGTATTGCCGATAATTGTCTTTGTATTTCGCGTGTAATCCTAGCGATTGTGGTTTGCGCATTTGTTTTTACGAATTCTTTTATGCTCGAGACAGCATCGTTAATTTTTGGAATGCTTTCTTGCTGGAAAGCCAGTATATTGTTCAATAAATGTGTATTATCTTCAGGTAAATCTTGTGCTGGCAATTCTAATTGCTTAATTTGATATATTTGGCGTGGTAGTGTCGCGCCTAACCGTACGATCATATTTCTTAGCTGAAGAAGTGTACGTAGTTTTGCGTTGGGGACCAAAGATACGCTAGCAGACATAGTAATTATTTCCTTTCCGTATTTGTTTTAGTTGACTTTAGTCTAGTTTTTTTGACAGGTCAAAAATAGGATTTAGTACTAATTGCTTGTTCTTGTCTATTAAGAGCAGTCCCTTATTAGTAGCTTCTACTGCTTCTGTCAAGCTGAGTGAATTTAAATCATGGTTTTGCAGCTTTATCTGTACGTGCTGTGGTAAGGGATAAAGATTGTGTCTGACACGCGATAATGCCATGCCAAAATGTTTTTCATTGAGTGGTAAATGATCATAATCATATCGTGAGGCGTCGTCTAAGCTGTGCAATATCATATACCAAAGGAAATAATCGTTGAGGCAGTATTCTTTTATGAACGAGATAAATTTATCGTTGCAAAATAAGGACAATACTTTAAAAATGACTTCTGGACGGCTTGGGAAAAATGGTAATAGTCCTAAGGGTCTAAAAAATGCATATGTAATGCCAGACTTTTCTGAATTGTCTTTGCACTCATAATTGAACCCTAGTGTTTGTACGTAACAGGCTGTACCCAGTTGTTGCAAACTAGCTAATTCAGTGTTGACTAAGGACACTAAATTGCTAGGGGTAAATTGCATAGACACGAGTGTTAAAGCATAGGGAGACGTTGATGTGATGGCCGATTGAAGATATGACTCAAACTGATAAGCAAATTCTTCGACGTCGGTAATTACACTAAGATATCTTATGTCTCTTTCATTGCTAGTGTTTTCATCGGCAGATGAGTTAGGAGTAAGGGCGCTTTGTGCTAGAGACAATGTCTTTTGATTTTCTTGAGCGAATGCAAGCAAATTGCCATTTACGGTTATAACAGCTGTGTTTGTTTGCGCAGATCTTTCACCTAGCGTTGACTCTTTTTTCATTGACTTTTCCTTTCTTTGCCATTTAGAATTTAGGAATTGTCTTAACTGCCGTCAATAGAACGGTAATTTTGTGCGTTAGTGCACTGAATGCGTTGATGAAATTGAAAGTGATTTTGGTCTTTTTTGCTTAAAGAATCCAATTATAAATAAGAGACAAACATGTTTTTATGATAAGTAAGTGTTTTTGATCTAGACAATGAAATTGTATGAGCTTAGAAAATCTCAACAGAATTGAATTTAAAATCTCTTGACAGTGGGCATGACTCGTTTTAGCAACTTATTTGCCTGTGCAAAACTGCTAAAACGCTTGCTATTCTTAATATCTTTGTATTATTAAAAAGCGCTTTACAATATAGCGTAGCTAAATGAAGCTAAGGCTGAACATTGATATAAATTTGTTGCAACTGTACATCTACTTCTTCTTTCCGTCCTTCTTTTAAATGAAGAAGGGCAATTTTTTTTACTCGATCAACAATTTGTTTATTGCTAGAGTCAATGTATTTACTTTCAATTTTATGAGCACGTTCTAAATATTTTATAGCTGCTGATTCATTACTGAGGGCAATGCTAACATCTGCCAGTCTGTCTAAGACATTTGGCAGATGTGCATTGTCTTTGCCCCCTGATTCCTCTAGTAAATTGAGAGCACGGTCTAAAAAGGCATATGCTTTTCTGTAGCGTAATTGTTTGTTATAAATTAAAGCTAGATTACACAGGCTAGCCGCTAGACGCATTTTTTTAAACTCTTCTTTTTTTGCTTCTTTAAAGGCAGCATGAAACATTTTATACGCAATTTTTACTTCGCCAGATTTCCAGGCTTGTGAACCTAATTGAGTGTAAGTATCCCAAATATTAGTATTTATATCTCGAGAATTATTATCGCTTGGCATAAAAGCACCTGACGGGCAAAACTTGTTACCTTGTTGTGCTTGCAATAATGAAGTTTTTTGTCGGCAGACTTGTGAATTAATTTTGGCAAATTTGTGAAAGACGTATTTTGTCTTTCAGTTAGTGTAATTAGCTAGCGCTAGGCAATGTAATGCTGAATGTAGTGCCTTTGTTTTCATCGCTTTTGCATGTAATCGAACCGTTATGAGCCTCAATAATTTGGCGACATAAATATAAGCCAAGACCAGTGCTGGCTACATATCTTTTACCGCTTTCACCTTGCCAGAAGCGTTGAAATAATTTTGCTTGTTCTGATGGTTTTATATAACTACCGGTATTGAAAACATGTATGATAACGCTACCATTATCTTCTTCGTAATTTATTTCAATCTTGCCATTTTGCGGAGTAAACTTTATGGCATTATGAATAACATTTTGGGTGACACGCTTAATTGCTGTTTCATCGGCCCAAATGGATGAAATTGAATTGGGTAAATTGCAGCAAATATTTACTTCACGCCGTTTTGCTTCTGGTTCTAAAAAACCAATGCTTATATCTAGAATTTGTGAAATATCAACTTTAGCAAAATCAAGTGACAAAACACCAGCTTCATACCGATATACGTCTAACAAAGTTTGTAGCATAGCAAGTAATCTTTCATTACTACGTTTTAGCATTCTCAATGATTCATCTTGTTCTGGTTTTAATTCACCTAATGCACCATTTACTAAAAGTTCGAGCATGCGATCTGCACCAACTAAAGGTACTTTCAAATCATGAGCTAATGTAGCAATAAAGTCTTCACTCTGCTCAGCACGTTGTAAGCGAGCAGTCATTTCTTCAGTTTGTTTTTGTTCTGTAATATCGAATGTAATGCCATTCCAAATTATGTCGCCATTTGGCATTTTCGAGGGACTAGCACTGGCACGTAACCAAAAGATTTGACCAGTGCTGGTTTTTATGCGAAATTCAATTGAACCTGTGGTTAAAGTTTTTGCAGTATTGTCTATGTAATCTTGGACTTTATTTAAATCTTCAGTAATTATATTTGTAAATACTAAAGATGGTTCTAGCATGATACTTTCAGCTGTAATACCATCAAATACTTCTACATTTTTGCTTATGAAAGGAAAATATAAAGAGCCATCTTGCTTCAAAAGCAATTGGAAAACAATGCCAGGAAAATACGATGAAGTCTCTATTTGGCTTGGGTCCATGCCTTGCAAAGTCTGTGCTGATATTGCATTTGCTGTTTGTTTAGCCATCAAAAGATGTAATGCACTTTGTATACTTCTCTTTAAAGCGGATTGATTTCTCTCAATTGCATAAAAGACATACTGAGCAATATTCTTAATCTCAAATTTTCCTTTAACCAGAAAATCTTGAGCGCCCCGCCTTAATGTTTCTAACGCTATAGCCGTATCTTCGTTAGTAGACAAAATTATTATGGGAATATCGGACACGCGAGACTTAAGTTTTAAAAAAGTTTCCAAGCCGCGACTGTCTGGTAATGTTAAATCAACAAGAATGACATCAAAAAAATTGTCTGTTAGTAAATCAAATGCATTAGACAATTTATCTGTATGTTTTAAAATAAATTGTTGCTTTTCATTAATTAGCAAATGACTTTCTAGCTGCTTAATATAAGCAGTATCACTTTCAATAAATAATATATTTATTTTGCTGAGCGCCACAGCTTCAAGTCCAAGAGTAATATCTATCCCAGTTAATTTGTACCACTTTTAGTGTTTTACTTAGTATAGCGCTAACGTCGCTACCTTAATTGTCACATTTACTTATCTATTTAATACTATTGGGATCTCTTATATTAAGAGCATTATTGACATTAGCTTATTTAGAAAATTAGGATGAATGTATTCACTTTCATTTCATCTATCCGCAAAGAAACAGCAAAACCAATAAGCAAAACAGTCTTCAGTCTACAATAGCAATTTAGCGTTGCTATTGTTAGTCTGCTTTTGATATGCACCGACACCGAACTCCTTGAACTAATCTAAAGTGCAGATGCACAACAAAGGAGAAATAATGGATAACAGCGAGGCGGTGGCATTGCAAACTCGCCTAGCTGGTGCCATTCAAGCTCAGCTAGCAAAGTTGCCTTCAGAAGAGCAGGCATTTTTTGAACGATTGCTTGCGATGTGCCAGCAATCTGGACAAAGACATCGATTGGCGAGCGCTTTGCGCTTTTGGGCGGAAAGGCTTGAGCGGCTGGCACCGGACAATGTTCTGTTCTTGACAGTAGCAGGGGATGCTCTTCGCCAATCGCTTGCTATTGCTCAAGAGCATTACGGTGTGCCTACTCGTGCCAATTCTGTTTATCACGAGAGCTATCTCATTGACTTGTTTCATTTCCTTAGGCGACGTGAGAGTTTTGAGGAAGCGCGACAAGTTTTGCAACAAATGGTCCAAATTCGCACAACTGTTTTTGGTGTGAATAACGAGTCGACTCATTACATGCGATCGCTGGTGGACAGTTTTGTCCGCGATCACAATTTGTCTTAGCAGCAGCACAAGGTGCATATAACTCATTGATGACATGGCAAAGAAAGGAGGGTAGAACATGGCCACATTGCTTATTGATGATCAGCAACAACGTCAAGATACATACCAGGCAGATGTCTGGGCAAAAACATATCAGGCTGGCATTGAAGCTTTGGCAAGCCAGCATTTTGATTTGTTGTATCTTGATCATGACTTGGGCGATTTCAGTGGTTCTGGTGGCAGAGAAATGTCTGGTTATGACGTTCTTTGCTGGTTGGAACAAAACATGCAACATCTCCCAGGTGCAATTCAAATCGTCTCCAGCAATGGAGGTGGAGTGCCAAGGATGAGACTTGTTATTGGGAAGTTGTACGGACAACTGTAACAAGTCGACCAATCGTTACTCTTACCATTTCGCCAAAGAGGAGAATTAAACCGTGATTGCAGAAGATGAAATCATCGGCAGTTTGCCCATTTGTGATTGTCGAGTCACGCATGCGTGTGTGACTTTTGACATCGATGGTGAGTATGGTGCTGGCGTCTATTCATGGCATGGCAGTGAAGCTGATGCCGAACACAATGCTCGCATTACGGGTGGGCGAGCTGTGCCTGTCGATCGGATGGACGGTGAGGTCATCGTCCCTAGTCTAGCGCGTATGGTGCTAGATCGTTCAATGGAATTCGGAAGCGAAGGAGGTGGACTATGAATGCGTTCTTTAGCTGCGTCGTCTTGGCTGTTCTCTCCATTCTGACTGGGTTTGCCCTGGGGAGAATTACGCCTGAAGGAACCAAAGAATTTGGACCTTTGCTCATGAAGCGGTGGACTTTTTGGGCCGGCGTCACCTATTTTGCTATGCTTTTGGTGGCAGCTATTTTTCTGCCAGCTCAACATGGCAGTTCCAATTTGCCCTGGATTTTTGGTGTGCTTCTCTTTACCGTTGCCTACGTTTGGTCGGCGGCAAGAGCAGTGCGAATTGTTTCCGGACAAATACGGCAACTCTTGAGCATAGCCCCTGGCATTGAAGACTTTTTAGTCGATGAATTTGAAGTGATTGATGCCCATACCAATGACGGTGTCATCACCCACCTTGATATTTCCTATGCCATCGCGGCATATAAGAGGGCAGATGATGGTTGCGGTGTCGTATATTTGCAATGCCTGGCGCGCTTTCTCGATGAGGTTGGGCATGTGTGTAATCCAGAGGCAGCTGTCTTTGCTGTTCATCCAGAAACTGGCTTGACTAGCTATGGGGCATTTTACTTTGGGATTGATCGTGACGATGCTGCTCAATTCGTTGCCCGCGTGACCCAGCGTTACGAGAAGTGGCGTCAAGAAAGACCAATGCGGACATTCCGGACCGCCGACGACCTTCTTATCGGTCCACCGGCTTAACACTCCGTCAATTGAACCGACAGAACAGACTTAAGACTTGGATTTGTTGGTTTGGCAAAGTGCTCCTTTTTGTACGGGAGCATTTTGCTTTTGTGTTATAAATACTATATAGAATAGTAAAAAGACGGGAAATAAAGCAGACAGAAATACCTAGCTTGCGCTCGATAAATCTGTCCGCTTTATAGATAACCGTTTGTTTGTGTGTCAGCTTATGTAACAGATCCGATGATCGGTTCAGATATTATCCTTTTTGCAGCCATTATCCCAATGGATAAGCATGTTGAAGAGCAGCTCCGCCACGATATGGCAAAAGTGTACCTTCTGGACACTCATAACACACACGTGGTTTTACCTCACCAGTTTGTTGATTGCGTGCAAGCAGATATACACCATTAGGATTTATTGCTTTTTCGCCAGCGTTAGCAAAGCAAGCAGAACTGGCAAAGGCTTCATCAGAGAATAAATAATCTGTGCCATTGACTGAAATGACAGTGCATTTTTGAATATCTGTTTCAAAGCCATATGCTTGTAAATGTGCTTGCCAATCAAAGTCATCAGCTGGTGATGTTTGCGTAAATTCAATGCCTAATGCTCGTAAAATATTTACGAAACGAGCCATCTCTGTTTTGTAAATAGCTAATAAAGCAGGATGCTGCCAGTCTGAAATGCTGAGAGACATATTTTCCTCCTTGGTTATTGCTGGACTTAGCTTTCTGGTGTAAGAATTTCTTTCACCTGAGCTAATTCTACAAAAAGCTCACTTACAGTAATTTCGTTTAGGCCACATTTTTCTAGGATGGAAATAATTGTGCAAGCAAGCGACTGGCTATTGGGCGAACCTGGTGAATTACAGTCGCATGGCACTTGCCAGCGGGTGTTATGAACTTTGTCTCGCATCTCAAGCAAAACATATTTTTCAATGCATGCAGCTAATTCTGCATCACACGTATAAGGCACATGACCCC
>JAGVLS010000012.1 GCA_020054205.1 Candidatus Obscuribacterales bacterium
AAGGAATTTGCCATTCACCATTAGGTGGTAATGCTCGCCAATTATCTGAGCCTTGATCACGTTCATAAAGAGTGCCATTAGCGTCAGTAAATGAATTTAGATTGGAAGGAGGTGATGTATTTTGAATTTCTGGTGAGGCAGCTTGAGCTATTACCGGTGGAGCAAAAGATGCTACTTCTGTAGAGGCAGGAGCTTGAGCCAATTCTGGTGAGCTTTGTATAGTTTCACTAGAGTTATTTTGATTGGAATTATTTTCATTAGATGTATTTTGAAAAGCAGCATTTACATCTTGCTGAGAAGGAATTTCCCATTCACCATTAGGTGGTAATGCTCGCCAATTATCTGAGCCTTGATCACGCTCGTAAAGAGTACCGTCTGGGGTGGTAAATGAATTTACATCTGAAGGAAGTGATTTATTTTGAATTTCTGGTGACAAATTATTATCAGAGGCAGACTGAGTAGACACAGATTCTGTTTGAGGTGCCGCTTCTTGCGATTCGTCTTGCGAAGCTGTACTTTGAAAAGCAGCATTTACATCTTGCTGAGAAGGAATCTCCCATTCACCATTTGTTGGTAGTGCTCGCCAATCATCTGAACCTTGATCACGTTCATAAAGAGTGCCATTAGCGTCAGTAAACGAATTCACATCTGTTGGTACATTAGCTTCAGTTGTATTATTACTCACACCGGCAGCATTATTATCTTCGCTTGGTTCATTGGGTGCTGGAGGTGCTTGTATATTGTTATCGTTATTCCCGTCGTTTGTTTCATTTGCTGGTTTTTCTGATGTATTTTGTTTATTAGCTTGTGTTTCTATTTCTTTTTCTTTGGCAAGCGCGGTAGCATCTTTAAATGCTTCAACTATCTTGTGATTATTAACTACACTTTCTTTGCCATCTATTGCTGTTTTTATCCATTGTGGAGGTTGTCTATTAGTATCTAATTTGTATTTGCTGCCATCGGCTCCATTAAAGCCTTGTTTTGGAATTTCATGTAGCTCTATTTTATTATTATTGTTAACAGTGATAAATCCATGCCAGCGAGATTGTCTGCCAGTCTTAATATCGGTTTTAGTATAAGAGCCATCGGGAGTTAATTGATAAGTCTTATCAGGATATGAGGCAGCAACAACTACACCAGCTATTTGAACAGTTAGTGCGTCACCCTCGTTTGAAGATAAAGTAGAAGGAGATGAAGTTTCTGGTCTTAAATCATCTGGACTTGGTATTGGTAATTGAATCTCATCTAAAAAGGCTGCACTAGTTTCGCTAGTTTCATCACTTGCAGAATCTCCATTATCTGGAGTATTTTCAATATTGCGATTTTCTTCCATGATAATTAGCCCAGTAGAAACTTGCCGCTATACATATATATGATTGTCAAGGGGCACCTAATGACTATATACGAGAAATATGACTTTTTGCTGAATTTCTCGACTTTTAATCTGGCTAAATTAGTTAAATTCCACTGCCTAATTTAGTTAATTTGGATACCGGTAGAAACAGGATGGAGCTTTCTTTTTTATACCCAAATTGTGCATTTTTAATGTTTTGGGAATGCAAAAAACAGCATAAGTAACAACAAAATCAAGATTTTATCTAGCTAAATGCAAGCGAAAACCCGCTTGCCATGCGCTTGGTGACAAATATTTTATTTGTCAAGGTGTGTATACGTATTGTTTGGTTTCAGCTTGCCCTTTAGAATGGAGGCTGCAAATTGGATAACAACACAACTATGTGTTGCTTCTATATAGCCGTGTTGCGCAGGGTAAACACTTTAAGCGTTTCGCCTGTAAGTTGCGCATCATTGGTGATACCATTTTGTGTTTTGAGATTGAATTGAAATGCTTATTTCAAACGGCCACTTGGAATAAATAAGGATTGTATAAAAATGATTAATAGCAACTTTTCCCGTGGGTTATACAAAGCTGTAGCCCTAATTTCTGCTTTTTGTTTCTCGTTTGGAAATTTAAATTTGCCAACGCTTGCTCAAGATGCAAGTTCAGCTACGCCGCCGCCGGCTAATAATATTGTCGTTATTGATAGCAATTCGTCACATGCAAATGATTTAGCAATTAGTTCTGGCCAAACAGTTGTTATTGATTTTGGTTCTAGCTCAACTCTCAATTTACTTGGCGATTTAACCAACGCTGGCACAATCTATGCAATTTCAACCAATCCTTTAGTTACTTCCGGATCATTTAACGCTAACAATATATACAATAGCGGCCTTCTCACATCTATTTTGCCTGGCTTGGGAATTCCAGGTCTTTCAATTGATTTATCGAGTTTAGTTTCAAATTTCAGTTTGGTTTTAAATGCACTGCAAAATATTACAAATACTGGCACAATTTCAAGTGCTGGTAATTTATCAATGTCAGCTGGTGCTTCTATTAATAATGGTGCTATGGCATCGATGATGGCTATGAATAATTTGAATTTGCAAGCTGCCAATATTCTTAATTCCGGGCAAATTGCCAGTCAATTAGGAACTATTAGTGCATATACTGCTGCCTTAAATAATGCTGGACTTATCCAAGCTAGCCAAGGCAGTGTCAATGTTCAAAATCTTATTGGCAATTCTATGTCAGTAAATAATGTATTAGGTTCCATTTTTGCTAATGACAAAATTTTATTTGAAACCTTAGGTACAGTTTTTGCTAATGATGGATCTATATTGAGCAAAGCTAATTTAAAAATTGACGGTGGAGATTTAACAGCTAATACAATTGCTGCTAATAGTCCAGATGGCATGGTCAGCATGCATGTAAACTCTATTAATGGTGGTTTGGAAATCAAAGGTGGAGATGCTCAAGTATCTACTCAAAGTGGTGATTTAAATTTAGCCATGATTGATTTAAGTGGCGATCCTATATTTGCTACACCAGGAAATTTAAATATTGGTGGACTCTTCAATATTTTAAATGGTTTTACATTTAGAACTTTTGGTGGAGACTTTATTGCTTTAGCTGGTGGAGATATTACATCTAATAAAAATGGAACTGTTGATACATCTGGAATTTTAGGTTTTGGCAATATTCATTTAGCTTCCGGCGTTACTTATCAAGTAAATGGCGTAAATAATGCTAATCATCCATTGCTTGGTGCATTTCCTTGCGCTGATTGTAGTCTTAGTTATTCCATTACTGGCAATTCAGCTGGTGGTGGCAATATCGCTTTAAGCAATGTCAATTTTGTTACTGAAGGAAAAAACTTTACCGCTGAAGCACATGGTGTAAACCCAGCTAAAGGTAATATTGCTTTAGGTAATGTGACCACAAGTGGAGCAAATGGCAATAATGCTTTCTTGTTCTTATTTGGAGCAAATGCTGGGCAAAATGCTGGTAACGTAAATATATTTGCGCCTGGCAATATAAATGTAGCAAGTATTACTGCTCGTGGTGGCAATGGTGGATCTGGTAATGCATTTTTCTCAAATGGACAAAATGCTGGCAATGGTGGCGAAGTTGATGTTTTATCCTTTGCTAATGGTGCAGTAAATGTTGGAGCCATTAATTCATCAGGTGGCAATGGCGGCAATGGTGGAGATCTTGGATTACATATTGAAACAGGATCCACTGTAGACTTGTTAGCTGCTTTAGGAGGCAATGGCGGAAATGCTGGTGATGTCTCTATATCAACTGGAAATAATTCTATTACAACAGCTTCCATTGTTGCCAACGGTGGCAATGGTGGACATGCTGGCAATGCTCAAGCATCTGATGTTGATGCATCTGGCTTAATTGGTGATGCAAATTTACATGTAGGCAATGGGGGCAGCGGTGGCAACGGTGCTGAAATTGGTGTATTTAGCAATTCTCAAATTACAGTTAATGGTAATGTCCAAGCTAAAGGTGGACATGGTGGTAATGGTGGTGAGGACTTATTGTCTTCCGCTAATAGTGTTGGTATTTTTTCTGGCAATAGTTTAGACATTGGCAATGGCGGCAATGCTGGTGACGGCGGAGCAGCAATTATATTAGGACAAAATGGAAATATAACTGTAAATGGATCCATTAATGTAGATGGTGGCAATGGCGGCAATGGTGGTAGTGAAGCAGCTTCATCGGCAGAAACTATAAGCCTTGCTTCAGCCAATGATATAGATATAGGCAATGCTGGTCATGCTGGCGACGGTGGTAAAGTTTCATTTGCTAATTTATCAGGACACACTACCGTAAATGGAGTTGTTAGTGCTAAAGGTGGACATGGTGGTAATGGTAATGAAAACTTTGCTACATATGCTCTAAGCGCTGGTTTGGCTGGAGTAAATGCTTTTGATATTGGTAATGGTGGCAATGGCGGTATGGGTGGAAATGTTGGCGCCATTAGCACAAGTGGAAATATCAATTTCAATGACACTGTTGATGTAAGCGCTGGTAATGGTGGCAATGGTGCTAGCAATATACTTACTGCTGGTGAGAATTTAGGCATGGTTGGTTACAACGCAATGTCAGCTGGCAATGGTGGTAATGCTGGTGGTGCTGGATATGTTGGCATTACAACTGACAGTGGAGATATTTTTGTTGATTCCGTAAATGCAATTGGTGGCAATGGTGGAAATGGAGGAAGTGGAATTGCTTCTTACATGTTAAGCCTTGGCACTTTTGCTTTAGCTGGATTGTCTTATGGCAATGGTGGATATGGATATTATGGTGGTGGTGTTGAATTAACATCAAATACAGGTGATATCGAAGTTGGTGGTATTGATGTATCTGCAGGTAATGGTGGACATGCTCAAGAAGCTTTGTTCACATTAGCTTTTGCTGGCGGTGTTGAAGGATTAAACACAATTACAGCTGGCAACGGTGGCAACGCCGGTGGCGCTGGATTCATAAATGTTTCATCCGATGATGGCAATATAAATATGAATGGCGATGTTCATTTAAATGGTGGTATTGGTGGCAATGGTGCTAATCAAATGCTTACATTGCAAGGCAATATTTCTGATACTGCTATTAATGAATTGAATATGGGCAATGGTGGTAATGGTGGACCAGGTGGACAAATTGCTGTTAAGAGCAAATCTGGTGTTATCACTACAAATAATGTAATCAATGCCAATGCAGGCAATGGTGGTGAAGCTGGTAGTGAAGCCTTAGCTTTAGGTAGTGCTGAACCATCAGAATCTGGTAATGGTATTCTGCTCGGCAATGGTGGACATGGAGCTAATGGGGGTTCAATTGAAATATCTAGCAAATCTGGCGATATTTTTGTTAATGGACCATTGAATGCTAATGGTAGCCATGGAGCGGACGGCGGTAATCTTTTAGGAACACTAGTTTCTAGCTCTGGTGTATTGGCTGCTAATTTGATATCAGTAGGCAATGGCGGAGTTGGTGGCAGTGGTGGACTTATCAATATTAATTCGACCAGTGGCAAAATTATTGGCAATGGTCACATGATGGTTTTAGGTGGCAATGGTGGTGATGGTGGACATGAACTATTGAGTGGTGCCTCAAGTGTTGGATTATTTGCTTTCAATGCCATGGTCGTTGGTAATGGTGGTATTGGTGGAAATGGTGGCAATATCAATGTCTCATCTAATGACGATGTACAAGCTAACGGTATGCTGGCAAGCCGAGGTGGCAATGGTGGTAATGGTGGACATAACATAGTATCTGTTGCATTTGCTGCTGGTTTGATTGCAGTGAATGCTTTGAATGTAGGTAATGGTGCATCTGGTGGAAATGCTGGCGATATAAAAGTAATTTCCCATAATGGTAATGTACTTGTTGGTTCAGTGCTTTCACAAGGCGGCAATGGTGGCGATGGTGGTTATGGTTTAGCTGCTTTAGGTATTGATGCCGGATTACTTGCTAGTACTACATATGTAGTTGGTACTGCTGGTCATGGTGGTAATTCTGGACTAGTAAGATTATCTGCTAATAAAGATTTGACAGCTGGTGTAATCACAAGCCTTGGCGGCGAGGGTGGTAGTGCATTCTTGGCAGATGCTGGTAATGGTGGTAATACCGGCAGAATTGATTTAGATGCTGGTCGTGATTTCCTTATGGCAACAATTTTTGATTTTGCTGGCAATGGTGGTAATGCACTTGTTGGTAATGCTGGCAACGGTGGTAATACCGGTGTAATAACAATTGATGCTGGTCGCAACTTCACTATGGATAGCATATTTGCTGTCGCTGGAAATGGTGGAGATACTTTAGCTGGTAATGCTGGTGATGGCGGTAACGCTCGCGATGTGAGCTTGTCTGCTGGCCGCGATATACATATGGATAGTGTATTTGTTTTAGGTGGTGAAGGAGGCTTTGCCCTTCTTGGAACTGGCGGTGATGGTGGCAATGCTCATGATTTGAGCATAAATGCTGGTCGCGATTTATTTATGGATAGCACTTTTGTTATCGGTGGTATGGGTAGAGGAACCTTAATTGGTAGTGGTGGACGTGGTGGTAATGCTGGTAATACCGATATTAATGTTGCCCGCGATATACATATGGATAGTGTATTTAGTCACGGTGGTAATGGTGCTTCATCATTACTTGCTGGCGGACGTGGTGGTGATGTTGGTTTTGTAAGACTCAATGCTGGTCGCGATATTGATATGGATAGCGTATTCCACACCGGTGGTAGTGGTGGAAACGGACTTATTGCAGCTGGACGTGGTGGTGATGCTTGGTATGTAAGAGTATCTGCGAGCCGCAATGTAAATATGGATGGCATTCTCTCCCTAGGCGGCGACGGTGGTTCTAGCTTGTTAGGAAATGGACGTCGCGGTGGAGATATTGATAATGTGACGGTCACAGCTGGAGACACTGTAAATATGATGAGCATTGTTGCCGCTGGAGGCAACGGTGGTTCTAGTTTATTAGGTAAAGGTGGACGTGGTGGTGATGGCAATTATGTTTTAGTTGCAACTGGACAAAATATTGTTATGGATACCATACTCGCCTCTGGAGGCAACGGCGGTTCTAGCTTATTAGGTAGAGCTGGACGTGGTGGTGATTCTGGCGAGATAATAGCTGTTGCTATCTTCAATGATGCTTCTATCAGCACTGCTATAGCCAATGGTGGAGATGGTGGTTCTAGTTTATTAGGTAGAGGTGGACGCGGTGGTGATGCTGGCAATATGTTTATTGCTGCTGGTGACAATGTCAATTTAGGACTATTGCTTGCTAATGGTGGAGATGGTGGTTCTAGCTTATTAGCTAGAGCTGGTCGTGGTGGCAATACTGGTGATATGACAGTATTTGCTGGCAACAATAACAATACTGGATTGGTAGTTAGCTTAGCCGGCGATGGTGGTTCTAGTTTAGCCAGAGCTGGTCGCGGTGGCGATACTGGTAATATGAGTTTCACAGCTCTTAATGGCAATATCAATATGGGTAGCATATTCAATGTTGCTGGTAATGGTGGTAACAGTGTATTTGGTCGCGCTGGACGTGGCGGTGACACTGGCAATATCATTGCTGAGTCTGGTAACAATTTGAACCTTGGTTTAATTTGGAATCAAGGTGGTCGCGGTGGTTCTAGTGTATTTGCTAATGCTGGACGTGGTGGCAATATTGGTGAAATTGACCTTATTGCTGGACGTAATTTAAATATGGCAACTATATTTGGTTTTGCCGGACGTGGTGGTTCTAGTGTATTTGGTAATGGTGGCAATGGTGGTAGTACCGGCGCTATTACAATAGATGCTGTTCGTGACGTTTCTATGGATAGCATATTTGCTATTGCTCACCGTGGTGGTTCTAGTGTATTTGGCAATGGCGGCAATGGTGGCAACACAGATGTTGTTTCTGTCAAAGCTGGTCGTGATGTTTCTATGGATAGCATATTTGTTGTAGCTCGCCGTGGCGGCTCATCCGTATTTGGTGATGCTGGCAATGGTGGCAGCGCAGGTAGCGTTCGTGTAGAAGCTGGTCGTGATTTATTTATGGATAGCATATTTGCTATTGCTGGACGTGGTGGCTCATCCGTATTTGGTGATGCCGGCAATGGTGGCAGTATATTTAACGTTAACGGTGGCAGCACAGGTAGTGTGATTGTTTCTGTTGGACGTGACGTCAATATGGATGGAATATTGATGGTAGCTGGACGTGGTGGATCATCAATATTTGGTGACGCTGGAGATGGTGGCAATGCTGGTATAGCAATTGTTTCTGCTCAACGTGATATAGATATGGACAGCATAATTGCTATTGCTGGACGTGGTGGATCATCAATATTTGGAGATGCAGGCAATGGTGGCAGCACTAATTTGATGCTAGTAATTGCTGACAGACATGTAAATATGGCTGATATATCTTCATTAGCTGGTGATGGTGGATTTAGTGGTGTCAATAATGGTGGCAATGGTGGTACCACAGGTGGAATATCTGTTACTGCTACAAATGGTAATGTGAATATGGGTAGCATTGCAGCTATTGCTGGTAGTGGCGGAGGTAGCGGACTTGGCAATGGTGGCAATGGTGGTGACACTAATATTATTTTTGTTAGCGCTGGTAATAACATCAATATGGCTGACATGATCTCATTAGCCGGCAATGGTGGATTCAGCATATTTGGTAATGGTGGAAATGGTGGAGAAGCAGATCATGTAATTGCTGAAGCTAACAATAATCTTTCACTCGGTTCTGCTATATCAATTGGCGGAAACGGTGGATTTAGCTTATTTGGTAATGGCGGTAATGGTGGAAATGGCAAAATCATTAGCCTTACTGCTGCCAATGGTGATTTGATATTTGCTGGAAATATCGGCACTAAAGGCGGAGATGGTGGTAACAGCATATTTGGCAATGGTGGCAATGGTGGCAATTCAGGCATCGTTGACATGTTTGCTGAGCAGAATGTTATTACATTTACATCACTGCAAGTATTTGCTTTAGGTGGACAGCCAGGAAATAATGGTGGTGCTGGTGGTGTCGGTGGCAATATTACAGTTGTTGCCAATACTGGCTCTATCCAAACTGTATGCACAGAATACCTAACTAATAGTTGGGGAGCTGGCAATAGTGCTGGTGATATTACTTTGACAGCAATAAATGGTGACATTGTCACCGGTACATTGGATGCCAGAGGCTTCCAAGGTGCTAATGGTGGTAATATCACAACTGAAAGCGTCAACTTATATATTGCTTGTTGCAATGTTGATGGCAATAGCATCGTTACGTCATCTGATGGTGGTGATGCTGGTAATATCATGATTACAACATCATCAACTAATATGTTTGTTGTAGGAACATTGGTGGGACCAAATGGAACTTTTGGCAATATTGAAGCCAATGGTGTCAATGGTGGTCGCATCGACTTTAGAAATGGTGGTGGACAACAAATATCTGCTGGTAATTCAGTTATTGCTAATGGCACAACTGGAGATGGTGGCAGAATCATGTTTGCCTTGGATAATCCAGGCAGTGGTCCGCTAACAGTAATTGTTGACGGTTTTGTTCAAGCTACAAATAATTTGGGCAATTCCGGAAGAATTGGTTTCCATTCCGGTGCTGGACAAGACTTAAATGTATTTGGTACCGGTACTGCTTGGGCAGGAGAATGGGTATCGTTTGGTAACCTTGATTTTGCTACGCTAGACCTAGCGCCAGTAAATGCTGGTTTCTTAACGCCATTTCCAACATTGCTTGCCCTTGTTGGTGAATTTAGATGTAATTGTGTTAACTGTTTCCCAGCCGCTGGAGCACCTAATGCAATAGCAGCAGCTCCCCCTGGTAACAGTAACTTAAATGTTCCTGGTTTCTTAACTGGATTGCCTCCAACTGATTTAACAAGAGGCAGATTCACTCAACCTGTGACAACACCAAGTTGTAATCCAAGTCGTTTAGTTGAATATCCAGAAGAACAACAAGAATCAAATTGGGTAGTAGCTACAGAACCTGGTGAACCATATGCATTTCCAAATGATGATTCAGCTGTAATTCTTGCTACTCCAGGAACCATATTCAATTTAAGTGGTGACCACACAATTACAGTTAAAGAAGGAAAAGTAATTGTGTTAGCCGGCAACAAGTCGGTAAATGTATCTACTCATATGGGTATGCTTACTGTTCAAGCAAGTAGCAGCTCTGCTATTAACCAAAATCGTTTTGGTTTAGTGAAAGTTGCTAATTTGCAAGGACGTGAAAATTCCATGCAAATAGCTCGTCGTGGTGAACAAGCCAAGATAGCGCTTGCAGTTGGAGAAGAAGTATCTCTCTTAGATACATTGGTGGCTACCGCTGGTGCGTCTGATTATGTTCCAGATCCAAGTGCTCCAACACAAGCTGGACCAATATCAAACGTAAACATGAGCAGACAACAACTTGATCCTGAAACTTCAGGTTATATAGATCAATTACGCCGTTGCAAAAATGGTTGCTTGACTTTAGACATGAAGAAAAACTTGGATCAATTGTTAGCTTCATATGATTCTGACAATGCAAAAATTGCTAAGAATCAACGCGTTAAAGCTCAAGGACTAAGCGGACGTGCTGAGATAATTTCTTATCGCCAGTCTAATGAAGGCAATTATTATTTGCCAGTTGCTATGACATCACCTGCTACAACTCAAGCAGTTGAACAAGTTGATGTGATGATTGCTGCTCGCAATGATAGTGCTTTGATTAAATATATGGCTGGTACTGAAATTGTCGCTGGTGATTTAGATGTTGTTTCATTTAAACAAGGTGAAGCACTAATTACCGCTGTTAAGCCAATGCAAATTAAAACAAGTCGCTGCGATATTAATCTCAAGCGCGGTGCTACAGTTTTAATTAGCGATGATGGAAATACAGTATCAGTAAGAAATGTTCTTGAGAAAAATGCTGATTCACTAGCTGTTAATGTTGCTAATCGATCATTCTATGTAGCTGCTGGACAAGAAGCAGTAATTGGAGCAAATGATCGCTCAGTAATAAACAGCATGAAATCGGAACCAATTGGTAGACGTTTGGTTAAAGCAGCAGAATTGCATAATGCAAATGTTGCTTTAGCTACAGCTGAAGTATCGATTGTTTCATTGATTCAAAACAGCAGACTCTTGAGCAGGCTATACGAAAGTAATGCCAAAGAAGATAAAGCCATAGCTGGTGATATCCTCAAGATGGCAGCTTGTATCACACAAATTACTGGTAATCGTGGACCATATTTGCAGCAATATGCAAGTAAAGATGCAGCTGCAAGCATTGGAAAAACCTACTAATAATTTTTTGCAGTGGGTGCAAAAAAAGGGCTCTGGTTTTCCAGAGCCCTTTTAATTTGTGTACTACATAATTCCACATTGTTTTGCCGTTAGTCTGGCTTTAATCTATATAAAACACGAAACCAACATTTTTCTGAGGGAGATTAAATGATGGCTGAGATTAAAAAAGCATATATTGCTTTAAAAACGTTTGCTAAAGATAATTCTATTTATCTTGGCGATTTTTGCTTTGGATATAGATTTAAAAGAGCTCTTAGTACAGTCAGAGCACAGTACAGGTACTAAGATAAAAGTTTGCAGTGGGTGCAAAAAAGCCTCTGGTGAAAACCGGAGGCTTCTATTTTTTACGTTTAAGGGTTAATGTAAGGAAGTGGTTAAGTCTATGCAAAGCCAATAGCTAACGCATAAATGGACATTGATATATAATCTTCGGCACTTAGTATAAAAATATAACGGTTCCGCACTGGTTGATTTTTGAGGGGGAAACTAGTATGCCAGACCAACCTGTTTTTGATTTTGTTCTGAAAGAACAAAAAGAAATTCCATCAGAAAATGATAATTCCAATAGCAATTTAAAATATTTAGAAGTTGTAGATAATAGTAGTAAATTAAATCCTGCTATTAGATATAACCAGGAAAATGCAAATGATGCATCAAAATTTCCTATGGCAGATTTTCCTTACGCACAAAATATATTGGGCTCACTTAGTCGAGACAATGCCCATGTCAATGAAACAGAGCCAATTTCTATTGGTTACGATGGAAATATCAAATATTCTCGGCAAATTGATTTAAATGATGGCAATGTGTGGGATACAAAATTTCAAGAAAATGTATTTGTTGGAAAAAATGGTCAAGTTCAAAAAGTGGAAATTGATTTTGGTGAAACTAAAACACTTAAATTTGGTGTTGGCGCGGAACAATTTGAAATTAATGTAGATAAGCTCAATATTGAACGCACAGAAGATGATTTGTTTAAAATATCTGTGCCTTTGGGTGAAGGGCGGGCAGATAAAGTATTTTATACAGATAATAAAGGTAATATTGCTATGGATGAATATCATAACCTTAAGCAATTAGGTGAAAAAGGTGTTTTTAAATTAATTGCTGGTGATTTAAATCAATTATCAATGGAACAAATTAAAAAAGCTAATCCAGAAAAATTAGTTTTAAATCTTACCTGTGTATCTCAAGAAGGTTTAAATAGACTGCAAGAACTCTCTAGTATTCCTCAGCTGGAATTAAACATAGATATTCCTTATAACGGACCTGTTATAGAGCTAAAAAAAGGTGCAGATGAATTAAGTGCAGACGCTTTGAAATCTATAGAGAATATGGGCAATATTCATGCTTTAAGTATTAGTCTGGAAAAACATCCTGTTACTTTTGAACCTGTATATGTATCTAGTAAGTCTTTAGCGGTTGTCTCTAGCTTGAAAAACTTAGAACATTTTTCTTTAAGAGATGCACAACTTGATTCAAATAGTTTAGAAGGTGTAAGTAAATTACCACAATTAAAGAGCTTTGCTTTAGAAACAATAGATCTCAACTGGGCACCAGATGCGTTGCAACATATAAGTAATATGCGTAACTTAGGCGAATTATCTATGAATGTAGTAAGCCTGAAAGAAAATGATATTAGAAATATTGCTTCGCTAAATAATTTGAGTAAGCTTAAACTGAGAGCAGCCGATCTAACAGATTCTCATATAGAGAATTTATTACCTATGGACAATCTTGAACATCTAAATATAAGTGGAAATCCAATTACAGATGTGGCTCTTGCAAGAATATCTAAACAGTCGGATCTGAAAGTTCTAAATATAAGTCATACTTTGATTACTGACAAAGGACTAGAACACTTAAAAGCATTGAATGATCTTACATCTTTGGATATTTATGCTACAAGAATTACAGATAACGGATTGAAGAGTCTTTTAGACATGGAAAGTCTTCGATATTTAAATGTAAAATATACAACAGTATCTAGCCAAGGTATGAAAGTTTTATTGCAACACCCAAGCCTAAAAGAAGTTATATGTACGCTTGAAGGCGTGCAAAGTACATTAGGCAAAGAATTTCGCTATGCAAAAAAGATGCTTGTGACAGCAAGCTAAGAGGATCAAATTGATCTCCCCATTTCAACCTTTCTTCTCCTAAATCTTTATGGGTTTGTAAGCGCAACTTTTGCAATATTGCCTCTGCATCGTTTTGTGGGATTCCCATAAATCGCAAAAAGCCATAAGTAATCATACCTGTGCGATGAATGCCGGCTGAACAATGAATATATATGCTGCCGCCGCTGGATAAAATGTCATGCAATTGTTTATATAAATCAATTACTGTATTGATTTCATTGTTGCTAATTAGATCGGCTGAGGGGAGAGGAAAATGGAGCCATGCTAATTTAGCTTTTTGGCATGCTTTATTTATTGAGTCAGCATCTTCTCTTGCTGATAATAAAGTTAAAACATGAGTTATGCCGACGTTTTTCAATGAAGAAATTGCCTTTAATTTTGGTCGATGTCCAATGGCAATGTTTCCGTTATTTATAGCAACTAAGTTTGGGGTAATTTCTGCCATGCTTCAATATCTTCTACTGTAATACTAGGATAATAAATTGCCCAGTTTGCTTCATCGCAGTCTTCCAACCAGAATAATTGTCCATAAGGCTTTATAAATGTGTTATGGATAATTTTAGATAATAGTTTATCTTTAGCATTTTTGCTCAAAGAAAGGGAGTTTATAGCTTGATTTATCTGAGTGCGCAAATCCTGTAGTTGTTGACTAAAAGATTCAGGTGGCTTGCAAGAGCCGTATTGAATAAATTCTTCGTACATAGAAGTTGAATAGCCACCATCGTATGGGGGTTTACATTGTGAAAAGAAATCAACGCCCGTTTCATAGAATGGCACAAAGTAAATGATTTTCTTTAGAGTAGAAAGAGATATCAAATTTTCAATTGTTTTTACTAGTTCTAACCATAATGTAATTGAAATGCCTTTATCAAAATGATAAACCAAACATTGTCCCCAATCTAAATCGATTTTAGGATAATTATATTTATTGAGATGATAATATGTCCAAAATTCAGCAGTTAATGGATATTGGGCCTGTAATTCATCATTTAGCTGTTTGAATGTATGCATTATGAAACCTGATTAGGCCATGACTTTGCTCATTTCTTTTAAGCGCTCACGAACACCTTCGCCAGCTAACATGCCAGATGTTGCAGCTTGTCCAACCCCGCGTGTCCAGCTACTGGAGTCTCCAGTAATGTATAAATTAGGTACATTGGTTTCCATGTTTTTGCTCACAACAATAGAGTCTGGATAACTCTTACATTCTGGTGCATAAAGCAATGTTGATTCTGAGGCGACACCCGGGCAAATTTTATCGAATGCATCTAAATACTCGATGATACCTTCTAAAATTCTATGTGGATAAGCTAATGATATATCACCACATTCTGCTTCTAATGTAGGTTTTACTAAATTGTTAGCAACTGATTTAGTGCGTCTGCCTGCTCTTAAATCACCAAGGCGCTGAATAAGTGGGCCGCCACCGGCGAGCATATTTACTATTTTGGCAATATTTTGTGAGTATAATTGTGGATTTTTAAATGGACGCGTGAATGTTTTAGATACTAAAACAGCAAAATTATTATTTTCAGACTTCTCATACATTTTTGAGTGTCCGTTTACAAGTACATATTCACGATGATTTTCTGGTGTAACAAATCCTTTTGGGTTTGAACAAAAATTACGTACCACATCATTTGAGCGACGGCTGCGATAATAAAGCTTTGGTTCGTAAAATCTTTTATCTACTTCTTCCGTAAAATAACAACTAGTTTCTACTCTGACACCAATATCAACTTGTCCAGGATATATTTCCAATACTTTATAGAATTCTTGTTGTGTGAGCCAATTAGCACCACCACGTCCTACAGACATTATGCAAAAATCAAATAATTCTTCTTTCTCTTCGCCAGGCTTACGGTAATGATCGTAGACTACGGCAAATTGGTCTGAGCGTCTTGATACTGACATAACTTTAGAGTCCCAATGAAAAGTTATATTTGGACCTTTGCTGGTTATTTCATTCAATATTGAAGTGTTAATAGCAGGGGCATTGTCAGATCCACAATGCAAAAGTTCTTGATAATGATAAGTCATGCCAGCAAGTGTTGCTCGCTTTTTTATCCACTCTAAATCGTCAGCATCTGGTTTTACAACTGGAATTTCAACTGGTGCATGAGTCAATATAGTTTGTCTTACTTTGTCTAAACGTTTTTGTAATTCAGTTTCACCAATTAAATCGTAGAGCCTGCCGCCAATTACAGGAGAAGCGGAAAGAATAACTTTAAAATCATTCCAGCTACCGGCTGATTGTCCAGGAGCGCAATAACTGCAAGCTTTAGGTGGGCATACTTCTAATTTGCCCTGGTCGATAGGGCAAGCATATCTTTTATCGTAAGTTGGTCCAACGTCAAAAACATGTACTTCAACGTCAGCTCCTGCTAATTCTTTTAAACAGAATAAGCCCGAGGCTCCGAGTCCGATGAGAGCTAGCTTTCGCATGCACACCTCAAAGATGGGTCCATCTCTACATCTAATCTGTTGCTGCGCATGTCAATACGGGCAGCCTTGGCACCCATTGGAAAATATTACCATAAATACTCTTAGAAACTTAGAGAAATTCATGAAACGTAAACAGGATTTCTCTCTTTATCCATAGTTTCCAGCATATTATGCAATTGGTCGGTCATATCTTGGGTTGCAGAGGTTAAGAGGGCTCTTTTATTCTTCTTATATTCAGGATAAATTTCCAATAAATTAATAGGCTTACCTATATCTAATAAGATTAGCCTTTTACCTTTGTCGGAAATTTTGTTAAAAATCTCAGTTTCAAGCAGTTCTATTACATTTACCAAGCGCTCTTGGGTTGTGGGTGGGTGCAGATATCCATCGTATATGGCTATGTAGGTGACAATACGATCTAAGTCTCTATAGAAATCTCTCATCCGTTCAGTTTTCTTTTCGTGGATTTCTTTTTCGTAGCCGGATAATTCATTTATATCACCATAAATAAAATCATCCAGCTTATTGCGCAATAGTCTTACGCAATCTAAATGAGAGCCAGAATTTGGTAATTCCACACCTAATATGTCAGCCATTTTTCTCAAAACAGCAGCTCTTAAACCATTTAGTCTTTCATTTAAAGAGTCATCTGGTTTTGCTTTGATGTTGTAACCATCTTCTAATACTCGTACTACTTTTATGCCGGCATTTCTTACTCGTTGATAAAGAGAAATGTTGTCACCACATTTGATACCAAGGTGTTTTTCAATTTTATTTATCCGATCGATTAATATGTTGGTAATATTGTGGGGAAAAGTGTATTTAAGAGCAATGGGAAGTATATATACAGGCTCATTTGCCTTAGTTTTTTGTAATTCGTCTAAAGCCCAAAAAGCAAGTTGTACGGCTCCAGATTCAAGCGGTAAGAGAGAATCGTTTTGCCTAGATATTTCTCCTTCTGGAAATAAAACAAGTTTATTTTTACCGGCGACAATTATTTCTTTTGTTTTTTTAAATGACTCTCTATCGGCGGCACCACGCACCACAGAATACACTCCCAGGTTTTGAAATATCCAGCCATTTAGTCCAAAATTCCAATCGAAAACTTCGCGCGCGCAGATGTAATTGAAATTTTCATAAGCTTGCATAGAAAGATAAAGCATTACTTCCGGATCATTGCGATGGGAATGATTTGGGCATATGACGGTACGTTTGCCTTTGAGCTGGTTAAATCGCTTAAGCCCATCACCTTGAATTTGAATATCGGCTCCTAAGAGTCTAAATTGCTTTACCAGGGGAAATAAAAATTTTGCTGTTGCTACAAAAAACGGATTATCTATAGGTGGTCTGAAATCAAGCACTTAAATTAATAGCCTCCAATTGATATTTTAAATCTTTGCATTTATATATTATTTCCTTGGCAGCCCCTATGGTTTGTTTTTCGTATTTATGACCCTCGTGTAAAACAATTATGGTGCCAGATGCTAGTCTGGTTGTCACTCTCTTAGCAATACGTTCGCTGCCTACTTTTGTCCAATCTTCTGGTGATTTGCCCCAGTAAACAGCTGTCATATTTTGTTCTTTTAAACAACTAATTATTCTTTGATCGGTAATACCGTAAGGGGCACGAAATAAATCGATTGAACTTTTGGTGATTTCTTTTATGCACGCATTTGTTTTTACAATTTCATCTTCAATTTTTTTTACTGTGAGCATTGGCATAAAAAGATGATTGTGACTGTGATTGCCTATAGTGTGTCCAGCTTTAGCAATAGCCTCTACTAATTCTGGATAACGCTCAGCGTTATTTCCTATCAAGAAAAATGTAGCTTTAATTCCAGCTTCTTCTAAAATTTCCAATAATATAGGAGTAGTACTTGGATGTGGACCATCATCAAATGTCAAATAAGCAGTTGATTTGCTAGATTTCTCTTCTCCCCAATAACCATATGGCAAAAACTGTTTGGCAACACCAGTTAATATATCCATTCTTGCTATGGAAATTTCATCGATTATATTATTCATTTTAATTTGAATTGCTTTGAACATTTTTGTTTCAAATATTTAAACGTTAATAGTTTCGTTTAATTTAGTTGTTGATTGAATAAGTTTATAAATTATCTTTCTTGCTTCATCGCCAATTTCTGGACCACGTCTATCGGCAATGGATTCTACTGCTGAAGCAAAAGCATAAAAACGTTCCAATGGCATGTGAGTAGCTTTAGGATGTGGCAACAAACTACGCATATAACCTCTTAAATTTGTTGCTTCTTTATATTCTAGTGGTTTTATCAATTCAAGTAATGGCAAGAAAGATTTTAATTGTACTAATGGAGTTTGATAAGTAACTACATTTCTTGATAGCGCTCTATGAAGAAGAACACATTGAGGTAATGGTGCTTCTTTATCACCTTCTTGTGGCTTTATACTAAGCAAATAATCTTTATGCTTATCAAAACCATGCAATACATGCAATAAAGATTCAACCGGACCAGATTGAGGAATTGTTACTGGCAATAAGCCAAAAATAAATGGTCGAGCTGCACATTTATCTACGTCTTTGCTAGCATTCAATACGGCACTAGATAAAGAATTTGCTTTAATTATGGATTGTTCTTTAAAGGTTGCTTCTCTACCGGGGGCAAAATTAACTTCTTTAACGGCATATTCCTGGCAAAGTAATAAATCTAATACTGATTCGCCATGCAATGCACCAAACTCAGAAGCTGCTGCTTTACCTTGGACAAAATAAACTAACGCTTCTGGAATTTGACGACCAAATGAAATGTTCAGAATGCCTGTCACCTTTTCTAGGCTCAGGAATTGCATAACATTAAAAATCGTGCCTTCTCTAACTGAAGTTATATGGAAGCTAATGCCCACTTTCAATCCTCGTAAAAAGTGGATTGTAACTTATTAAATTATACCCAGGACGAGCCATAAGGTGCACTTGACTAAGGCTTTAGAGAAAGTCTTAAACGCAATGCATTTAGTACTTCTTCTCGATCGTCAAAATGAATAGTTTCACTGCCTATAATTTGATAAGTTTCGTGTCCTTTGCCTGCTATGACAACTATGTCTGATTGGCTAGCATTGCTAACAGCAGTTTTAATAGCCTGAGCCCGATTTGGCTCTACAGTGACGTCTTTTGTCCGTTTTATGCCAGCTAATATGTTGGCAATAATCACTTCTGGCTCTTCGCTTCTTGGATTATCAGACGTGACTATTATTTCATTAGCTCTAAGTTCTGCTATTTCTCCCATTTGCGGGCGTTTTGAAGTATCACGATCGCCTCCACAGCCAAAAACAACAATTAGTTTGCCTGGTGCTTTAACTAATTCGGCTGCTGTCTTTAATACATTGTCAAGCCCATCTGGTGTATGAGCATAATCAACAATACATAATGGCTCATTTTTCTCACCTGTACTTACAATCTCAAAACGACCAGATACGCCAGGAAATGTTTGCAGGGATTTACTTATCGTACTTAATGGTACTTTTTCATTTAAAGCAATTGCCACTGCTGCCATAATATTGTAAACGTTAAAGCGGCCAGCTAATTTAATTGAAAGATCAAGTTCGCCTTGTGGAGTTTCAAGAGTAAGTTTAGACAAGCCAGCTTCAAGAGTATAATTTTTGACTGATATTTGTGCTGTTCTATGCCAGCCATATGTCACAACGGCTACTGTATTGCCGCTTACTTTTACAAATTCATTGAATAATGGATCATCTTGATTGACGACAGCATATTTTTGTTGGTGACAACTTGAATTTAGTTCTGCAAATAAAATTCTTTTTGCCTGCCAATAATTATCCATCGTTTTGTGGAAATCTAAATGATCTTGACTGATATTTGTCAGTGCTGCTTGGGCAAAATTACATGCAGTTACTCTTTTTAAAGAAAGGGCATGACTAGCAACTTCCATAGCAATATGTGTACAACCAGATTTTTGCATTTCAGAAATTAGGCGTTGCAAATCTGCAGATTCTGGTGTTGTTCGTTTAATATCGGTGTAAGTATCTGTGCTTTGTTGTCTAGCGCCAAGAGTACCAATCAAACCAACTTTTAAGCCATGGCTAGAAAGTATATGTTCAACTAAATGAGTGGTTGTAGTTTTACCATTTGTACCAGTGACGCCTATTAAGCGGAGCTTTTCGCTTGGATTATCATAAAAGGCCGCTGCTATATGAGCCAAGGCAAAACGAGCATCTTTAATAATAATTTGTGGGACTTTAAGACCGTCCTGTCTTTCCTCAGTAAATATGCAAGATGCACCACGGGTGATGGCATCGCCTATGAATTGTTTTCCATCTAATTTATAGCCAGCTATTGCAAAAAAAGCATAGTTTTTTTTCACTTCTGCTGAATTGTAAGCAATACCATCAAAATCAAGCTCTAATAAATTGGTAGCTTCGACTTGTGCGCCAATTTGTTTTAATGCTTGCTGTATTTTGTTTTTACGTACTTCTGTCAAGTATTTAGAATTTATTGTTTTATAGGTAAAGGAACGATAGTCACCGTTTTATGTCCGCGAGAAATAAAATATTTTACTGTGCCATCTACAACGGCATACAATGAATCGTCTCCAGCGCGACGAACATTTTCGCCTGGATGAATTTTGGTTCCTCTTTGTCTGACAATAATGTTGCCGGTGATGACAGATTCGCCACCGTATTTTTTTACACCTAGTCTTTTGGATTGGCTGTCACGACCATTTCTTGTTGATCCGCCGCCCTTCTTATGTGCCATTGAACCTAAACTCCTTAGTCTTTACTTTTTGCTTTTTGGGTTTGTTTTAGCAGACTTGGTTGTTTTATTTGCTGCTTTTGTTTCTTTACTAGTGCTTGTTCCTTTAATTTGGCTTTTTGGGCTTTCTTTAGAAGGAACAGCTTTTTCAACTTTATTTGATTTGTCTGATTGTTTACCTGGTGTTTTGGTATCTTTAGCTTCGCTCAAAACTTTGTCATTAACTTGAATAGAGTCAATGAATATTCTAGTGAATCCTTGTCTATGTCCAGTACGCTTACGAGTACCTTTTTTGGGACGATATTTATAAACAATAATTTTTTTGTTCTTTAAATGGCCAATTATTTTGCCAGTAACTTTAGCCCCTTCAATAAATGGTTTGCCAATTATTGATTCTTTTCCGTTGACAATCATCAACACTTGCTCAAAAACATATGACTTATCAGGTTCTGAAGCCAACAGTTCAACGTCGACAAAACGTCCTGATGTAAATTGGTATTGTCTACCACCAGCTTGAACGACAGCGTACATATTGGTCTCCATCAATGAATAAATAGCTTTTTGAAAGACTTATTTAAACCTAATTCATTCTGGTTTTAGGTTTAAATAGATTTGGCCCAAAAGCTTGTCCGGCCATATAAAATAGTAGCAAAATGCAATACTTATTGTCCAACAGGTATTGCGTTTACTACATATTTTTAGGATTTCCTAAATAATAAATGAGTAAGCTTGCTAAATCTAAATGATTTACAATTAAGTATTCTCATTTTTGCCAATTATTACAACCTCTTAAACTGAAATGAATTATGGCCGACCATATTAATGAAGCTGAATTAGGGAGAAGCAAGAAAAGCGCTTCGCCGTATGAGCATATGGTGCATTTGTTGAAATTAGGCTGGAATCCTTCTAGTCCATTAATCAAGAAGTATGTTAGAGAACATGGATTAGAAAAACGACTTAACGATTATTTGCAAGACAATAAGATACTTGAAGGCTAATTATGGAATTTCCATTAATGCTGGTCAATATCGGTTGGGATGCCGTTAATATAGGCTTTATGCAAGTATATTTTTATGGGAGTAAGTAAAACATGCTACAAGTTGGAAAAAAAGCTCCTGATTTCGACATGCCCTCCACCAAGGACATGAAGGGTTTGAAAGACAATGTTCGTTTGTCTGATTACAAAGGTAAGTGGTTAGTATTATTTTTCTATCCACTAGATTTCACATTTGTATGCCCAACTGAAATCAAGGCATTTAATCAAAAATATGATGAAATCAAAAAAGCTGGTGCTGAAGTTTTAGCAGTATCCACCGATAGCGTATATAGCCATCGTGCTTGGATAAATACAGCAGAAGACAAGGGTGGATTGGGAAGTCTCAAATTCCCATTAGCTTCTGACATCACTAAAGATGTAAGCCGTGATTATGGTGTTCTTCTTGAAGACAAGGGGATTGCTTTAAGAGGCTTATTTATTGTTGATCCAGAAGGTATTCTTCAGTATCAAGTAGTACATGCATTGGGTACTGGACGTAGTGTTGATGAAACATTGCGTGTACTTGAAGCATTGAAGACTGGTGGTCTTTGCCAAGCTGATTGGAAGCCTGGTCAAAAGCCATTACAAGTTTAATTCACATATTGAATTGACTGATTCTCATTCATAGATAGATATTAAAGATTCCGCAAGTATGTTTTATGTTTGCGGAATCTTTTTTCGGTACAATTTAAATCATCTTTGCAATAATTAAATTGGTTTGATCAAGACTACATATCTTAACAGTATATATTTGTGGTCCTTGATAAAGGAGAAATCTATGCCCCCTCGTATGGATAGTCCAATGCCATCGCTTGATGGTGGAACAGATTGGTTTAATTCACAACCAATTAAGACTGAAGATTTAAAAGGACATACTGTTCTAATTCATTTTTGGTCTGTAAGCTGTGGTATCTGCAAGGAATCATTGCCAGATATAGACCGCTGGATTCAAACCTATGGACCACTCGGACTAAAAGTAATTTCTGTGCATATGCCTAGGCAAGAAAGTGATACAAATGTAGAGGCTGTAAAAGAAGTAATTGCTGAATACAATATCAAACAACCATGTGTGGTTGATAATTGGCATACGATAACGGATGCTTTTGATAATAAATATGTTCCAGCTTATTATGTTTTTGATAGTGACGGAAAAATGCGTGATTTTAAAGCTGGAGAAAAAGCTGCAAAAATGGTTGAACCAGTGCTTGAGCGCATTATGAAAGCAAGCAAAGCAGAAGCACAATCTCCCGGTTAATAAAATCAAATATGGAAGTAAAAAAAATGACGCAAGTGGTGACAATTGATACAGCCGACACAGCTAAGTCAGAGAAATTATTTGAAAGAGCTCAAAAGGTTATTCCTGGCGGTGTTAATTCACCAGTAAGAGCCCTAAAGGCTGTAGGAGCCAACCCTATTTTTATGCAACGTGGCGATGGTGCTTGGTTATACGATGTAGATGGTAATGCTTATGTTGATTATATAGGTTCGTGGGGACCAATGATTCTTGGGCATCGCAACCCAAGAGTACTTGAATCTTTGGAAGAAACTTTAATTAATGGCACCAGCTTTGGTACACCATCTCCAGGCGAAGTGGAATTAGCTGAATTAATCACAACGCTTATGCCTAGTATTGAAATGGTAAGACTAGTAAATTCTGGTACGGAAGCAACTATGTCTGCTACTAGATTAGCGCGTGCTTACACTAAGCGCGATTTGATAATCAAATTTGATGGTTGTTATCATGGGCATTTTGATTCGTTTTTAGTTAAAGCTGGTTCTGGCTTAGCTACTAATTCCATAGCTAGTTCTCCGGGTGTGCCAGAAGAATTGATCAAGCTTACATTATCATTACCTTATAATGATTTAGCTAGTGTAGAAAAAGCCTTTAAAGAGCATAAAGATAAAATTGCTGCTGTCATAGTTGAACCAATTGCAGCTAATTGTGGACTTATATTGCCTGATGAAAAATTCTTATCTGGATTGCGTGATCTAACAAGCAAACATGGTGCATTGCTTATATTTGATGAAGTGATTACTGGATTTCGTGTAGCATTAGGTGGCGCGCAAGCAAAATATAAAATCAAAGCGGATTTAACTTGTCTAGGAAAAATCATTGGTGGTGGTTTGCCAGTTGGTGCTTATGGCGGTAAAAAAGAAATTATGGAATTAGTCGCTCCAGTCGGGCAAGTTTATCAAGCTGGTACATTGTCTGGAAATCCGTTAGCGACAGCAGCGGGACTAGCACAACTTAGGTCTTTGATTGCTCCTAATGCATATGAAATTTTAGAACAAAAAACTAAAAGACTTAGCGATGGATTAACAGAATTAATAAAAAAAGCAAAATTATCAGCCCATATTGTTTATACAACTGGCATGCTTTGTTTGTTTTTTCATAAGGGTGAAATTACTGATTTTGAAGCAACACAAAAATGTGATACAGAAAAATTTGCAAATTTATGGAAGGCTTTGATAAAAAAAGGCATTTACTGGCCTCCATCTCAATTTGAAACTGCTTTTATATCTCTAGAACATGGAAAAGCAGAAATCGAACAAACTCTAGCTGCCTTTGAGGAATCATTTAATCACCTTAAAGACTAGCGAGTTTTATGCCGGTTACTGTTAAGCAAAATATAAAACAAATTGAATTAAAACCACCATTGAAATGGGCTGGAGGCAAGCGCTGGTTAGTACCTGTACTAGCTGAATTATGGCAAAAATATTCAGCTCAAAAACAACGTCGTTTGGTAGAACCATTATGTGGGGGAATAGCAATTACTTTAGGCTTAACGCCTGAGCGCGCATTGCTTAATGATATAAATCCTCATGCCATTAATTTTTATAATTGGCTAAAAAAAGGACTAAGAACAAATCTCATTATGCGCAATGATGAAAAACTTTATTATCAATATCGTGAGCGCTTCAATGAATTAATTACTCTTGGTAAAGAAAATAGCAAAGAAGCAGCAATATTATTTTATTATCTAAATCGTACTGGCTATAACGGACTTTGTCGTTTTAATAAACAAGGTGAGTTTAATGTTCCTTTTGGACAATACAAAAAAATAAATTATGTAAGTGATTTTAGTGCTTATCATGAATTGTTTTCTGATTGGGATTTTACGATTGGTGATTTTTCCAGTATAGAGCTTGCAACAAATGATTTTGTTTATGCTGATCCTCCTTATGATGTTGAATTTACTCAATATGCAAAAGAAGGTTTTAACTTTCAAGATCAACAAAGATTAGCAAAATGGTTGTCTAAACATAAAGGACCAGTTGTTGTATCTAATCAAGCAACCGAGCGCATGATCAATTTATATGAAAAATTAGGTTTTAAAGTTCGTTTATTATCAGCACCAAGAAGAATAAGTTGTACTGGGGACAGAACACCAGCTCGTGAATTATTGGCACTGAAAGGAATTTGATAAAACAAGGAATTTGATATGAGCCAAAGTGAAATAATTAAAACTGAAGTTAGAGAAAAAGTACGTGATACTGGTACAGGCAAAATATTGGAGCGCATGATATTGCCAGCAATAGCTGCTGGTGGTTATAGCTACAAAACCCAATGTCATATTGGTGAGCGATTTGGTGGTGGCAAACATATTATTGATGTAGTAGCTGTGCAAGCAGATTGGAAAGAAATTCTTATCTCACTGAAATGGCAACAAGTAGGCGGAACTGCCGAACAAAAAGTACCATTTGAAGCTATTTGCTTGACGGAAGCTGTTTTAAATAGTAGTGGTCGTTATTCCAAAGCTTATCTTGTGCTTGGTGGTGAAGGTTGGAAATTAAGAGACTTTTTTACTAATGGTGGCTTACATAAACATTTAACACATAGTGATTTTGTAACTATTCTTACTCTTGAATCTTTTTTAGCCGCTGCTATGAAAGGTAACCTCTAAATTATTTATTTAAACAAAGCACGACTTAAAGTAAAAGCAATTACTGAATTGGCGTGAGCTTCTAATAATGTTGAAGATGCAGAAATTAAAGTAGCGCCTGATGTAAAAATATCATCGATAAGAACAATGTTTTTTCCTTTTGTTTGAGACTTATCAGCTGAAAAAGCTTGGTAAGTATTAGCAAATCTTTCTTTAGCATTTAAAGTATGTTGAGCTTTGGTTGCTCTTGTTCTTTTTAAAGATTTTAAAATCGGCTTATTTGTAAAATTTGCAATGGCATAAGCTAATAATTCACTTTGATTAAACCCACGTTTAAATTGACGTGACCAATGCAAAGGTATAGGCATAAGGAATAAATTGGCAGTGTCTATCAATTTTTCAAGCTCTGCCCATGCTGTTTGCATAAGTAAAGCAAAATCATAAATTAATAAACGATCGTTATCATATTTACAGTTGTATATAAGCTTTTTTGTCAGTCCTTCATAAGGCAGTCGGCTTAAAACTGGCAAAACACGCTCAGTATCTAGCATTATGTGACTTATTTTTGGCACAGATTGATTTAATTGTTTAAAACAAATATGGCAAAGTGTTTTTGCTTTGTGTTCATCTTTTTCATGAATGAATTGATGACACTGGCGACATTCTTCAATAAATAAGTATTTGCCTAGATTTATCATTACTAAATAAAAGACGTTATTTGTCTATGTTTAGTTCAAATTATTGTGAAATTTGGTTTTTGGCAAGTCAAGCAGATATCTTTAACGTCTTTAGCAAAGTAATTTCTATGACTAATTTTAATGCCACTGATTTTGTAGAAGCCCAGGAAAAGCGGGTTAAAGACCGATTTGATCTTGTTGACAACATTTCTTTAGTAAATCAACAAAAAGTTTTATCGGCGTTTAAAGAATTTCGTTTAGCCGATGATCATTTTCACGAGCGCACTGGTTATGGTATTTCAGATCCAGCACGGGAATTAATTGATAATGTTTATGCAAAAATATTTGACGCTGAAGCCGCTGCTGTAAGAATGCATATTGTCTCTGGTACGCATGCAATAGCTGCTGCATTATTTGGTAATTTAAAATCTGGTGACACTTTGGTTTGTGTAACAGGAAAGCCCTATGACACACTGGCTGAAGTAATTGGTTATAGTGCATCATCTGCCTATTCTCTTAAATCCATGGGAGTAAAGTATAAAGAAACTGATATCAGTCAATTAGTAGATGTGTCTCAAGCGATAGAAGATAAGCTTTCATCGGTAATTGATAATGCAACAACAATGGTGCACATACAAAAATCTTGTGGCTACAATTTTATAGGTAAATCACTGAATAATAATCAAATCCTCTCTATTATCAATGCTGTAAAAAAGATCAATGCAAACACAATTATTCTTGTTGATAACTGTTATGGTGAATTTGTTGAAGAAAGAGAACCTACTTCTTTTGGAGCGGATTTAGTTGCTGGATCGCTAATAAAGAATCCAGGAGGAGGACTAGCAATAACTGGTGGTTATATTGCTGGCAAATCTCGCTATGTTGAAGCGGCGTTAAATAGACTGACAGCCCCTGGCATTGGTGGACATTTAGGAATTTTGTTTAACCAAAATCGTTTATTATTGCAAGGCTTATTTATAGCACCTTCAGTTGTTGCTAATTCTATTAAAGGGGCAATTTTATTTGCGCAAGTATTTAACGAATTAGGCTTTGAAGTTAATCCTAAGCCTTTAGATAAAAGAGCAGATATTATTCAAGGAATTAAATTTGCCGATAAAGAAAAACTTATTGGATTTTTAAGATTAGTCCAAGCATTTTCTCCAGTTAATAGTTATGTCAAACCTGAGCCTGCCAATATGCCTGGCTATGAGGACAAAGTCATTATGGCTGGTGGAACTTTTATTGCTGGGTCCACCATTGAACTTTCTGCCGATGGTCCATTGCGTCCACCCTATGCAGCCTATATTCAAGGTGGGCTTACCTATTTACATGTAAAATCTGCCTTAATAGGCATTCTTGGTGAAGGGAATTTTGTCAGATAGTAAAGATTTATTTATATGATGACAGTTCAACTTAATTGCCATCTACAATGGCTCTAGAACCTGGGGGTACTTAAGTTGGTAGCGCAAATGCCAATAAGGCAAACAATTCAGTCAGGTGGACAAACTCTCTTCAAAATTTTCTCCGGGACAGCCAATCCGGAGTTGGCAAAAGAAGTTGCCGAGTATTTAGAAACTAGTTTAGGGCAAGTAAAGATAACACCATTTTCAGATGGTGAAATTTATGTGCAAATTCAAGAAAGTGTACGTGGCGTTGACTGTTTTGTTATTCAACCAACATGTTCACCAGTAAATGAAAACTTGATGGAGCTTTTAATTTTAATTGATGCTCTAAAACGAGCGTCAGCTGGACGTATTACCGTAGTTATGCCTTATTACGGTTATGCTCGCCAAGATAGAAAAGCAGCTGGACGTGAAGCTATTACAGCAAAATTAGTGGCAGACCTTTTAACGACTTCTGGAGCTAATAGAATAGTAGCGCTTGATTTGCATGCGCCACAAATAATGGGATTTTTCAATATTCTTGTTGATCACTTGTACGCTAGCCCTGTGTTATTAGATTATGTTCGTAGCCTGCAATCAAAAGATATGGTGCTGGTAAGCCCGGACGTTGGTGGTGTGGCAAGAGCACGTGCATTTGCTAAAAAATTAGATGATGCCCCAATTGCTATTATCGATAAACGTCGCAGTGCTGCTAATGTTGCTGAAGTATTATCTGTCGTAGGTGATGTAGAAGGCAAAGTAGCAGTAATGGTAGATGATATGGTAGATACTGCTGGCACTTTAGTTAAAGGTGCGGAACTTTTGAAAAAAGAAGGGGCAAAATCTATTTATGCCTGTGCTACACATGCTGTTTTGTCTGGTCCAGCCAACGAAAGAATTGATGATTCACCAATTGAAAAATTAATTGTCACCAATTCTATTCCTTTGGACAATAGCAAAGTAAGTAAAAAAATTGTGCAAGTAAGCGTTGCTAAATTATTGGGTGAGGCTATTGCACGTATTCATGAAGACTGTTCTGTTAGCGAATTGTTTGAATAATTATGCTAGTTGCCACATTTCCAGTTGGTACTCTTCAATGTAATTGTTCTATTATTGCTTGCCCAGAAACTAAAGAAGCAGCTGTCATCGATCCTGGTGGCGACCCAGACGAAATTGTCAATTTGTGCAAAGAACATGGACTAAATGTAAAATATTTATTGCATACACATGCACACTTTGATCATATTTTAGGCTCAAGGGCTGTAAAAGAAAAAACTGGCGCTAAAATATGTCTGCATAAAGGCGATCAGTGGTTATACGATAATCTGGCTATGCAATGTGGACTATTTGGCATGAAGTCTGATACACCATTGCCTGTCGATAATTATTTGAACGATGAAGAAGAACTGCAAATAGGTAAATTAAAAACAAAAATATTACACACACCAGGACATACTCCAGGTAGTACATGTTTTTCATTGAATGAACATTTATTTGCTGGTGATACTTTATTTAAACAATCGATAGGACGTACTGATCTTTGGGGTGGTTCTTTTGATGAAATTATTGCTTCCATCAAAAATAAATTATTTAAATTAGATGATAGTACAGAAGTAATACCAGGGCACGGTGAAAATACAACTATTTGGTCAGAGAAAAAGAAAAATCCTTTTGTTAGCTGAGTAATAAAAAATGAACATTGAGCTTCAATATACAGTTGTTTGTGTTTTTTCACTTTTTGCTATTGTGCTTTATTTAGTCTGGATAAAAGGCAATCGCGAAGCCATGCTTAAGCAAGCTTATAAGCTAAAAGACTCAGCTCTTTTAGCTAGACAAAGTAATGATTGGGTGAAAGCACAAATGTTATTAGAACAATCTTTGCAATTAATGGATAAATTAGCCAATGTTGATGACAGTTGGTATGCAAGTTGCTTATTAGGTCTAGCTGAATCTTATGAAAAAAATGGCAAGAACAGTGAATCTAAAGCTATGTACAAAAAACTTCTTAGTTTCTGGAACTCGCTGATATCAGCTCCTGATGTTTCGGAGTTGACTTATATAGATATTGATTATTTTGTTTCCCAGCATACGTTTGGCAGTGCTACATCTGATGTAGCATCTTTTTATCAGGTTGCATTATTAAAACGCGAGAAAGCTTTAGGTGCTAAACATCTAAATGTAATCCATGGCAAACAATTATTAGTTAGGCTTTTAAAGGATGCTGGACGCAAGCAAGAGGCAAAACAATTAGAAGATAATTTAAATAGTTAATTAATATATTTACTTCGATGAGCTTGTGTCTATTATGTATTTGTAAGTATTATGTTCTTGAGGTTGTTCTGGAGCAAGAGCACGTTTAATTGTCTTAAGCGCAGCGGAGAATCCGATTAAGAAAAGAAGAGCACGTCCGGAGGAATTTTTAGGAGAAATCTTTGATTCAGCTAAACGGGTATTAAGTTGCTCGGCAGCAGGTCTATGTGAATTTTCAGGGTGAGAAAATTTTGCTTTCATACTTCCCCTGGTTATGTGTTCAGTTGGTTTTGGAGTTTGATCAATTTTAATGCCATCGGCAACAATGACAGATTTAACTGGAGAAATCATTTCTGGTAGAGGAGTAATGACTAAAATATTTGACTGTGCAATTTCAGCGATTGGCAATGTCTCAGTGATATTGGTTTGTGGAGGTACTGTTTTTTTTGCTAGGGGCTTTAATTGTTGTTGGCTAAATTGTAATTTTTCTTCAGGAACAGCTGCTCTAAAAGTAATTCTGCGCATGTTATTTCTTTGGTCTTCTGGGACACCTAATCTGCCAAGTGCTCTTTCTAAATTTCTCTTTTCTCTATCAGTCATATCCTCAGGTGGTAATTGCGTGCTAGAAGCAGTATCGTTAGTTATGGTAATTAATCCATCTTTTTCAGCACGTCTAAGTAAAATGTAACTCGTGCTAGGGCGACTATCGAGAGACCATTCTTTATCGGCATCATGTTGTTGTAAATAATTAGCTAAAGCATCAATAAGTAATTTAGAATGTTGACGATGTTCAGGCATTACCGCTAAGTCACCAATATATCTGCGTTCTGTATCAATAGCAGCATAACCAATAATGCCACCTTCACGAGATTTAAGGAGGATATGTTCACCACCATCCACCCATTGAAAGCCTTTAGGATAACAAGCTTCAACTATTTTTTTCAAAGCCTCTTTATCTTTATCAATACCAGCGGCAACCCAAGTAGGATAAGGAGGGGAATTAAGTTTAGGTAGCTCTGAGTTACAAGCTAAAACAACTTGAGCTGCCTTACCAGTTTCTTTATCAAAAGAGTCAGCCCAACCACCCTGCATAACACCAGCACGTTCTGCCATAAAATCAGAGGGTAATTCTAAAGCTTTTACTTTATTAGGATCAGCTTCATCTAATTGAGCAGCTTCAGGTAGATCTGATACATCTACTTTACTCATAACAGTACCTAGAGTAATAGTGTGATACTCACTAGATAAATCTTGAGCAGCAAGTTGATAAATTTCGCGCACTGGTTTTTTTCTATTGCCTAATTCTTTAGCTTCGACATTATCAAAACATAGCCCACCATCATCAGAAACCCAAGCCCAAGATTGAGCAATTATTTCACCCTTTTCATTTTCGACAACAAAAAATCCAGAATTAGGACGTTCTTGACCATACCAGGCAGCTTGAGCTGATACACCTTTAGGGTGTTGACACGAAGCAGAATGTTGACCTAAGAAAATACCACGAGCATCTGTACGTGGTAAAAAGCGTCCCGTGTAAGTATTACCATTTTCACCAGTGACAGACCAGGTTTTATCGAGAGGAAAAGGAGAAGAGACAGATTGAGAGATAAGGAAACGTCTTTCCATTTCAGGATATTCTTCTTGAGAGATGCCCCATTTGGCAGCTTCATGAGCAAATTCAGCAAATTTAGCGTTTGGATATTCATTTTTCTTAAGTTCTTTTACTAATGCTTCAAAAGACAATTCTTTTTGCTCTGGTTTTAAGTCTTTCCAATTTTTAGCAATGATTTCTAAGTCAGTGATATTGTGATCTGAATGACGTAATAAATAATCACCAAGACCAGCTAATTGCTGTTGACTACCAACAGGCAACCATATGCAAGCATCATGATGTGCTTGACTGAAAGTAGCGGGATATCTTGTCCTTAATTCAGCATATTTTGTTTGTAATTCAGATTCACGAGCTAATTGTAATTCGCGTATTTTGTCATTATTTTCTTTTAGAGGTTTACTATATGGTTGTTTAGCAATTTCAGCTTGTTGTTTAATTTCTTTTTTTCTTGCATCATACTCATCTTGAGTAATAGCATTTTGTTGTTTTAGAGTTTCAATTTCATCACGCTGAGGCTTAAAAGTATCATCTATTTTTTGAATTTCTGCTTTTAGTTCATTATTTTTGTTACCGATATTAGCAATTTCATTATCTTGAGGAAAGATAGTGAGTTCTTCTTTTAGTTGTGGATTGCCTTCAATGAGCTCAGTAATTTTCTTTTGTTCATGGAAGTCAATCCATTGCCTCCAGTTATTGCCAAAGAGATTTGTCACTTTAAGCGCATACATAGCTTCAGGAGCGTGTTTTGCATGATAAACAATATTAGAATAATCAGCATCTTTAAATGATTTATCAAATGAGGTAAAGAGATGTCTATGAGCATCTCTAAAAGCACCAGGATTTATTTGTTTAATATAGTCAGTAATTTTTTCAGGAGGAATTGGAGTTTTTCCATTGGAATCGGGAGTAACTAATTGATTGGCAAGAGCAGTCAACAGTTTTGCATAATGTGGAGGTATAACTTTGTGATTTAAGCAATGAATAGCATCATGTAAATTATCAGTAAGTTGTAAGACTTGTTTAGGACCTTTGTCACATAATTCTTTGTATTTATTGAGAAATAAATCATTGCGTTTTTGAGTAGTATCAGATGAGATATCACTAGTTGTTTGGTTAGCCTGATGCCAGGTAATATTAGCAGCAACTATTTGCCAACGTTGTAGAGGTTTATTGCTATTAAGCAAATGTAATTGTTCAGATAAAGTATCAGGTAGATTATGTGGGAGATGAGCACCTAAATATGCACCCCAAACAGTTTTATGTGCTAGGCAATTAAATGCAGATAGATCTGTACCGCTAAATTTAGCATCGTCAATAAGGGCACCGTCTAATATGGTTCCATATAAACTCGTTTCTCTTAAATCACAATTTGTAAGATTATATCCAGATAAATCATGATCGCTTAGATTAGCACCGAATAAATTAGCCCCTTCAAACATCTCTGGTAGTGGCAATATTGCACCGTAAAAATTGATATAGTTAAGATTTCGATTGCGGAAGTCGAATTTAGATAAATCCTGACCGCTTAGGTTAGCATTAGATAAATTAGCACCTTTAAACATCTCTGGTGGTGGCAATATCGCACCAGAAAAATTGACATGATTAAGATCTCGATTGCGGAAGTCGAACTTAGATAAATCCTGACCGCTTAGGTTAGCATTAGATAAATTAGCACCTTTAAACATCTCTGGTGGTGGCAATATCGCACCAGAAAAATTGACACCTCCAAGATCTCGATTGCGGAAGTCGAATATAGATAAATCAGTATTGCTCAGATTAGCGCAGAGTAGATTAGCCTCTTTAAACATCTTTGGCCGAGGTAATATGGCACCAGAAAAATTGACATGGTTAAGATTTCGATTGCGGAAATCGAATTTAGATAAATCAGTATTGCTTAGATTGACTTCAGATAACTGAGCACCGTTAAACATTTTTGGTGGTGGCAATATGGCATCGGAAAGATCGACAAATCTAAGATCTTGATTGCGGAAGTCAAATTTAGATAAATCAGTATTGCTTAGATTGGTGCTACGTAAAATAGCACCGTTAAACATTTTTGGTGGTGGCAATATCGCACCAGAAAAATTGATATAGCTAAGATTTCGATTGCGGAAGTCAAATTTAGATAAATCAGTATTGCTTAGGTTGGTGTCAGATAAATTAGCAACTTCAAACATCTCTGGTGGTGGCAATATCGCACCAGAAAAATTGACATGGTCAAGATCTCGATTGCGGAAGTCGAATTTAGATAAATCAGTATTGCTCAGATTAGCACAGAGTAAATTAGCCCCTTCAAACATCTCTGGTGGTGGTAGTGTCGCACCAGACAAATTGATATGGCTAAGATCTCGATTGCGGAAGTCGAATTTAGATAAATCCTGATTGCTCAGATTAGCACAGAGTAAATTAGCCCCTTCAAACATCTCTGGTGGTGGCAATGTCGCACCAGATAAATTAATGCGGTTAAGATCTCGATTGCGGAAGTCAAATTTAGATAAATCAGTATTGCTTAGATTGGCACAGAATAACTGAGCGCCTTCAAACATATCAGCTGGAGGTAATATCGCACCAGATAAATTGATATAGCTAAGATCTCGTCCACGGAAGTCGAATTTAGATAAATTCTGATTGCTTAGATTGGTGTCAGATAACTTAGCACCTTCAAACATCTCTGGTGGCGGCAATATTGCACCAGAAAAATCAGTATTTTGTAAAATAGCCTTTTTAAGGTTTAGATCTGGAAATTTAGATTTATCAGATAGATCTAAATTTCCTAAATCTTGATTTGATAAATCAATTGGTTGACCAGTTGCTTTAGATTTAGCAATTGCAGCATTAACAATAGCTTCTTTATTTTGCATATCTAATTGAACAGTATTATTTTCCAGCTCGTTTGAAACTATATCAAGCAGGTTTAAGTGGACATTAAGTTCGTTACTATCTGGTGTTTCGCTATCTATATCAGGAGGCATGATTGGCTAGCTCCAAAAGCAAACTCAAGCAGGCTGGCTTAAGATGTTGTTATGCTAGCAATACTACGCTTTTAGGTAGGCAAGTCTGTGAATAACTGTTGGCAAATTTGTGACTTTTTAAGAGGTGATATGAAAGAATAAGCTCATACATTCATGTAGATCTATTGCAATGCTTGTTCAAAGTCAGCAATTAAATCAGATGTAGTTTCTATGCCAATTGATAAACGTGCTAGCCCATCAGTAATGCCGGAGCGTTTTTTGTCTTCATCAGATAAGCCCGCGTGAGTAGTGAGTGCTGGACATGTAATAAGTGTTTCTATACCACCTAAACTAACAGCATGAGTAGCAAGATTTACTTTATCTATGAATTTTTTAGCAGCTGGTAGTCCGCCTTTAAGCTCAAAACTTATCACACCGCCAAAGCCAGCAAATAATGCTTTAGCACGTGCGTGTTGTGGGTGGCTTTCTAAGCCAGGATAATTAACTTTTGCAATAGAGGGATGTTTTTCTAAAAATTGCGCTATTTGCAAAGCACTATCATTTTGATATCTAACTCTTAAGGCTAAAGTTTTCATGCCGCGATGTAATAAAAAAGCAGCATGTGGGTCTAACATGCCACCAAAATGAGAGAGCTTATGATTTATCTTTTCAATTTGTGCTTTAGATCCTAAACAAGCACCAGCAGCAATGTCTGAATGTCCATTTAAAAATTTTGTACAGCTATGTAAGGATAGGCCAAAACCTAATTCAAATGGGCGAAAATTTATTGGGCTAGCAAAAGTATTGTCTATCATAGAAATTAAATTATTAGCTTTAGCAAAAGCAACAATAGCCTTTAAGTCCGGAATTTTTAATAATGGATTAGATATAGTCTCTACATAAATTACTTTTGTATTTGGCTTGCATTTAGCTTCCCATGAAGATGGTTTATCAGGGTCGATAAAATCAAATTTTATGCCTAAATTAACTAAGTCATTGGTCAGAAAGTCATGTGTGCCACCATATAGACTTTCTTGAATAAGTAAATGATCGCCAGCGTTTAAGCTTGCAAGGAGCGCTGATGTGATGGCTGCCATGCCAGAACCACAAACTAATGCATCTTCTGTACCTTCTAATTGTGCTAGCTTTGAATTTAAAGCAATATGATTTGGGAAATTGTTTAGTCTTACATAACGGACAGCATGATATTCTGTAGAGTCTGTGTTTTCAAACATTGCTGTTTGAAATATTGGCATAATTACAGATCCATCAATGCGTGGTTTGGGCTCACCAGCATGAATGAGCTTTGTTTCGATGCCAATGTTTTTTGATTTAAATTCAATATTGGACATTGTATTTCTCTTTATAGAATTAATTGACAGTATTTGTTTTAGTAGAATTATCTGTTTTTCCAGCAGCTGCTAAAAATTGTGGTGCAAATTCTACTTTTGTAAATAACTTTCTTTGATTAAGCCAATTTTGTACAACAAATTGTAATTTGTCTTGTTTGACTTTCATCTCCAGTAAAGGTTTTACTTCTGCTAATGGCATATAACCTGCTTTTTCTTTAGCAGTAACTTTAATGATTTGAAAACCAAGTGGTGTTCTTATAATTTGTGGCAATACTGTGCCAGCTTTTTTTGTCCAAAGAATATCTATCAATTCAGGCTGTACTTGTTGTTTTTCTTGAAAACCTAAATCACCACCATTTTTCCTGGCGCGTGCTTGCAAATCATCGGTATTTTCATTGGCGAGTTTAGCAAAATTAGCGCCTGACATAGCTTCAGCTAATAAGACTCTTGCTCTGGCTTCTTGCTGTGCCATAAATTGAGCTGCCGTTGCATCAAGTTCTTTGCCTTGTAATTTTGGATTAGCCTTTAGTACTTGTGTTTTTATACTTTGAATTGGACCTAAATCACGCTCTGGGGCAGCAATTAAAATTGTGCTTAAACGAATTCTTTCTCCATGCTTAAGTAAGGACTTGTTTTTATCGTAATAATTTTTGATTTCAGAATTGCTGGCATTTATAGATTTTTCTAGTTTTTCTACTTGCATTTTAGCTAATTCTGCTTTTACTATTTCATCTTTAAGAGCATCAGTTGATAGTCCAGTAAATTGTTTTAATTGGTCATAAAGCTTGCTGTTTTTAATAGTTAAATAACGGCTTTGTGCTTGTTTGTTGAAGCCTTCGCTTATTGCTCCTTGTCCAAGCAGTTCACGATTAACTAATTCAGGCAATAGTCCTTCTTGAATAAGTAAATTGGACATTTTATAAGCAAGCCCAGTATCGGAAACTTCTTTATTGTATTGTTCTTCAGTAATGTTTTTAGATTTAAGAAATTCTTGGAAATCTTTACCTTTCATCTGTTCAGATTTAGCTGCATTTAATAACTTAGCTTGTTCTTCAGAAGTTAGTGTGACGCCACGTTTATTAGCTTCAGATATAAGGCGTGTTCTAGCTACGATGTCACTACTAATTACAGAATTTAATTGTAATTGTTGTACTTTTAGCATGCGCTTATAATCAGCAACTGTAATTTTAGTATTACCAACAATATATATAGGCATATTGTCCGGTAATTTATTAATATCTATTTTAAATTGTGGGTTAATAGCTTTATTGGTATTTTTATCTACATTTTCTGTTGTAGCGGTCTTATTCTCTGTTTTGTTTTCGGCATTAGTAACTGTTTGACTTTCAGTAGTTGATTTAGAATCAGAAGATGTCGATGAAGTTTTATCAGGGGCATTTGCACAACCAGCAAGTAAACTAACAAAACAAATGCTAGTTAATACATATTTTGAATACGAATAAATTGAATTTTTCAAGGACGGGTCCTCCTAAAGGATGGTTGTGCTAAAGGGTAGTTATGAAGCTTTGCTTTGTTGATAATTCACCATGGCATTTAATAGTTCTTCAATAAGGTTTAATTGTTCGGGCGGGGTTAAGTCTTCTGTTTTAAGCAAAATGTAAGGGGTGGGCACGATTGTGCCTGATGCACCAGGCTTATAAGTAGTACGTGTAGCTAAATGTTTTGGTAATTTAGCTTGAATAGGCAACCAATGTTGTAAACGATAGCCCACAGATAATCTAATGCCGACCATATCAGGTTTAATTGCTGTTACTCCAGTTTGGCTTGACAATAGGCGTAATTTTACAATTTGTGCTAATTGTTGAACTTCTATTGGAATTGGTCCAAAGCGATCCCGCCATTCTTCTGTAAGTATTACTAAGGCTCTTTCTGATTTTACATCAGCTAATCTCTTATACTCAATAATTCTATGTCCTTCATCTGGTACATAATTGTCTGGAATAAATGCTGTCACGTTTATATCAATTTGTGTATCTGGTTCTACTATTACTCTTTGATCTTTAATTTCAGATACTGATTCTTCTAGAATTTTGCAATATAAGTCAAAACCAACCGCAAGCATATGTCCGTGTTGTTCGCCACCTAAAATATTACCAACACCACGTATTTCCATGTCTCTTAAAGCAATTTGATAACCAGATCCTAAGCTTGTAAATTCTTTGATTGCTTTAAGTCGATTTTGTGCTGTTTCAGATATAACTTTATCGGGACGATAAAAGCAATATGCATAAGCTTGTACGTCAGAACGTCCAACACGTCCACGCAATTGATACAGTTGGGCTAAACCTAATCTATCAGATGAGTCAATAATGATTGTATTAGCATTTGGTATATCCAAACCAGATTCGATAATAGTTGTACAAACTAAAATATCATATTCATGATTAGCAAAAGCAAGCATGACATTTTCTAATTCTCTTTCTTGCATTTGCCCATGCCCAATAGCAATGCGAGCTTCAGGTATTAATTCTTTTAATTCAAAAGCTACACCTTCAATTGTTTCAACTCTATTGTGCACAAAATAAACTTGGCCACCACGTTCTAATTCATGCAATATGGCAGTGCGTACAACTTGTGGTCTGTATTCACCAATATGAGTTTTAATGGGAGCGCGATTAACAGGTGGAGTATTTATAATTGACATATCGCGAGCACCAGATAAGGCCATGTGCAAAGTTCTGGGGATAGGAGTAGCTGACATAGTTAATACATCTACCATTACTCTTAAATGTTTTAGTTTTTCTTTGTGCGCTACGCCAAAGCGATGTTCTTCGTCTATTACTACTAGTCCTAAATCTTTAAAAATAATATCTTTTTGCAAAAGCCTATGTGTACCGATTACTACATCACATTCACCAAGAGCTAGTCTGTTTAATACTTCTTTTTGTTCGCGAGCGGTGCGGAAGCGACTTAATAAACCAACTCGAATTGGATAAGGTGCAAATCTATCGGCTAGAGTATTGAAATGTTGTTGAGCTAAAATTGTAGTTGGCACTAATATTGCTGCTTGTTTGCCTGACATTACAGTTTTAAATATGGAGCGAATTGCTATTTCTGTTTTACCAAAGCCAACATCTCCGCATATTAACCTATCCATAGGTTTATTAGATTCCATGTCTGATTTTGTATCAACAATGGCTTGCCATTGATCAGGTGTTTCGTCATATGGAAAAGCTTCTTCCATTTCATACTGCCATGGTGTGTCAGGTAGACATGAATACCCTTCTTGCTTAGCACGCATAGCATATAAATTAGTCAAATCTTCGGCTATTTTTCTAACAGATTTTTTCACCCGTTTTTTGGTTGATTCCCATTCTGCTCCACCCAAGCGTGATAAACGAGGTGCACTGTCACCTGAGCCACGATAACGAGATAATAAATTTATTTGGTCGACAGGGACATATAGTCTATCGTCACCTAAATATTGTACGCTTAAATATTCACGAGTTTGATCGTCGTAAGCAATACGCTGCACGCCAATAAATTGTCCAATGCCATGCTTTACGTGTACAACATAATCGTTAACTTTTAAATCGGTAACAGCAGTAAAACGCTCATATGTTTTTTCTGAAACTGGTCGACGATAAGTAGTTGGTCGTCGCTTTTGTCCAAATAATTCAGCATCAGTTACTGACACTAATTTGATATCATCTAGTTTAAATCCACCACCAAAACCATGGCGTACAATCCAAACATTATTATTGTGCAAATCTGTTTGGTGCAAATTGTCTTGACTGATATCTAGATTGATATTGCTACCAAGAAGTAAATCAGAAAATGTTAGTCCACCTAAAGTTGAAATTTGATCGCTAGCAGCTGATTCGCTGCTTGTTTTATTACCAGAAGCTAAATATATAGCAGAACAATCCCATTCTTTAAGTAGTCCCAATACTCTTTGTGGTTGTTCGGTGGAAATAACTATTTGATTACCTTCTTGTGTCCATTGTCTAACTTTTAAAACTAACTGTTTTATTTGGCTATTAAAACGGTCTATATGATGGCAGTCAAATTTGACAACATTTAGTGATTGCTCCGTGTTTGATGTTGACTCTTCCATTGTCAGTAATGATTCAAGAAATATTTTTTGATAATTTGTTGAATAATTACTATATTCTTCCAATGTCATATGTAATGGACGAGGTAGTGGCAAAAGACGCCCGGATTGTACGCCTTCTTCATAAGTCTTTGTCAGTTTTTGCTCGTATGATTTAAGGGCCATGGTAATTGTGTCCCACTCATCAAAAAGCAAAAGAGCATTATTTGGTATGTAATGAAATATAGTGGCAAATGTGTCATGAACAAAAGAGGCATAATATTCTGCTGATTCTGGATATTTGCCCATATCAAAATTTTGCAGATCATTTTCCATTACGCTGCGCAGAGTTTCTTGTGCTTCATCAGATAATGATTGATTAGCCTCATCAAGTGCTTTTCTTAACTTGTTTTTTAGTGTTTCTGTTTCACCAGGAACTATCCACCAGCGAGGTGGTACTACTGTTTTATCGACAGTACCGATAGATCTTTGTGTATCAATATTGATTATGCGAATAGATTCTATTTCGTCGCCAAATAATTCAAGACGAATAGGTAGTCCACAAGATGGGAAGATATCAATGATATTTCCTCTTATGCTAAATTCGCCGCGTAAAGTAACAATTGCTTCTCTTTTGTAACCGAGGGCTATTAATTGTTTGCTTAGATTTCCTATTTCTAATGACTGATTAACATTCAAAAATATTGTGTTGGATTTAAGAGTGTTTCTATCAAGTACACGTTGAACTAATGCTTGCACTGGCAAAATGACAGTATATGGATCATTGCCTTGATTAATAATATGTTCCAGTACTTCCATCTGGTTGGCTATGGTATCTGGGCTATGTAAAACTTGCTCGTAAGGAGATACTTCAGAAGCTGGATATAAATAGACAGGAAAGCGAGTTAAATTGCTAATTTCTTGCTGATATCTAGCGGCATGGTGGTTGTCAGAAGATATTAAGAAAAACGGTCTTTTGGTTTCTTGCTGTAAAAAAGACGATACCAAAGATTTAGCCGAGTCATGTAAACCAATTACATGGACTTCATTCACAGTATTATGACTGACTCGATTTAAGAGTTTGGCATACTGAGGACAGGATAAAAAACGCTGGTATAGCGCCTGTGCTAAAACATTTTCCTGCATAACCTAGATTGAACGTAGGGAAACCTTTAATTTTAGCATATCTATATAGCCCCTTGAATATCCTGGCTAATTCTCGATATTTATTTAGCTTGGCTTTATTGGTAGTAATTTACTATTCTTAAGCTATATTATATGTGGGTGGTTTAGCAGGCAATTATGCTCAAACAAAAGAAATTTAGCTTAATAGTTTGTATTGCTATATTGATACATTTGTTATTTCAGTTGTTTTTACCTGTTTTTGTTTTAGCTAAACAATATTCTCCTGAAGTAAGCGCTTTATTGGCTAAAGGAGATGAATATTTAGTCAATCAAGATGATCCGAAAGAAGCAAGCAAGTTTTACCAAGAAGCATTAGTAATTGAGCCTAAATGCTCACATGCATTTAATCAACTTGGTCTTTGTTATTCACATTTAGGTAAATTACCTGAATCTATCAATGAATTTAAAAAAGCTTTGCAAGTAGATCCTGATTTTATTCCTAGTTTAGTAAATCTAGGCTCAGCCTTTTATAAGACAAATAAATATACAGAGGCAATTGAATACTATAAAAAAGCTTCTCGGTTAAGAAAAGATCGTGATCCGGAAATTTTAGCTAATCTGGCTTCAGCTTTAAGAGATCGCGCTATTTTCGAGCCAGGAGTATTGCAAAGTTTTGATTATGATGAAGCTGAGTCTTTATACAAAAAAGCAATTACTATAAATAATAATTTTGCCCAAGCACATAATAATTATGCTCTTTTATTGCTTAGACAAAAGTGTTATGAACAAGCAGAAGAGGAAGTAAGAAAAGCTATTGCTATAAAAAAAGATTATGCCATGGCTTATTACAATTTAGGTTTGATTCAAGAAGCAAAAAATTACTATACCAGCGCCATCGAGTCTTATAGAAAATCTCTTAAATACGAAACAATATCAGCATATAAAGAAGATACCCGCCGTAAAATAATATCTTTAGGTGGTGATTTGAATGAAGCTAATTCAGATATTATTGCTAAAAGTTATGCACTAATTCTTAAAAAGAATTGGCAACAAGCAGAAAGTTTATTAGCTAAAGCAATTGCAGGCAATGAAAGAAATAATGCAATTGTTTGGAATAATTATGGTTTTGTCCTTGCTGAACAAAAAAAATATGATCAAGCAATTAAAGCTTATGATAAAGCAAAAATATTAATGCCTAGTCATTTCCCAGCTGTGCATTATAATTTAGGTCAATTATTATTGTCGCAAAATAATTTAGCAGCTTCCGAGAAAGCTTTGCGCGAAGCAATTAGTCAAGCTAATGGTGGGCATGCTTTAGCTCACAATGCATTGGCTATTGTTTTAAAACAACAAGGTGATTTGAAAGAAGCAATGGAACATTACAATTTAGCTATTAGTCAATCAGGTAATGCTTTACCAGTAGTGCATTTTAATAGAGCCATATTATTGCAAAAACAAGGGGCTATTAGAGAGGCTATTATTGAATATAAGATATACCTGGATTCGTCTCCTAATGGCTATAACGCGCGTGCTGCCCGAGAAAGACTTAAAAAACTAGTTTCAAATAAAAATTGAACTATATAATTTGGATTAATCTAATGACAAGTGGGGCTATTTATAGTAAATTAGAACTTTTAGCAATGACCGATTGTCGGTAGATACAGCTGTGGTAGATAAATGAGCATTCCCCCAACCGATATTAATGAAGATAAGCAAAAAGCACTGGAGACTGTGCTTGAATGCGGGTTGGCTGCAAGCAAAAATCCATTACCCCGCAATCCCAACAAAAAGCGAGTAGCAGTTTGTATGAGTGGTGGTGTTGATAGCAGCACTACTGCATTGCTTATGCAAGAAGCTGGTTATGATGTAGTTGGTGTTACTGGCTGGTTAATTAAGTCAGGTAGTCGTTGTTGTGATACAGGCATGATTGATGCTGCTCGTGTGTGTGAACAATTGGAAATTCCACATTATGCTGTTGATTTAAGAGAATTGTTTAAGTATGAAATCATGGATAATTTCCATACGTCTTATGCGCAAGCTCGTACTCCACTGCCTTGCAGCATGTGCAATACAGTCATTAAGTGGGGAGCGCTTTTAAATTACAGTAAAAAACATTTGCTGGCGGATTTTATAGCTACTGGGCATTACGCCAGAGTCTTACGTACCGAAGAAGGTGTGAGATTAGCTCGTTCAAAAGATACAAAAAAAGATCAATCATATGTTTTATGGGGTTTAACTTTAGAACAAGTCGAACAAACTCTTTTGCCTTTAGGTGAATATGTGAAAGATGAGATCAGGCAAATTGCTAGTGCTAGCGAATTAGCAACAGCAACTCGCCCTGATAGTCAAGACTTATGTTTTATTCCAAAAGGACAAACAACACAAGAATATTTAGCTAAGTTTATTGATGAAAAACCGGGTGCCATTATTCATACAGTGACTGGACAAATTCTTGGCACTCATAAAGGTACGCATAATTTTACAATTGGACAACGTAAAGGAATTGGTATTGCATACGAAGAACCTCTGTATGTAACATCCATTGATCCAGAAATGAGATCAGTTTATGTTGGTCCAAAAGAATCTTTATTACGTAAAAATCTTACTGCTTCACAAGCTAATTGGATAATGAAAGACGTTCCCAATAAGCCTTTTGAAGCATTTGCTAAAATACGTTACAACTCAAAGGTTGAAAAGGCATTGATTGAACCTCTCCCAGATAATAAAGTTAAAGTTTCATTTTTTGAACCACAACCGGCCATTACTTCCGGCCAAGTTTTGGGCATATATGATGAAACTGACACTTATATACTGGGTGGGGGCTGGATAGATTGATTGACTAGACTTTTCTTTTATTTTTTAGCTTGTCAAATATGTTTGCTTCTTATTTTGGAGCAAATGATATTACCTATGCCTGAAAATATGGCAATAGCTAGCGTGTCTAGCCAGAAAGTAAGTAAAAATAAAAGAAAAAAATCTAGCGTAAGTGTTAGTAAAACTAGTCATTCTCGAGCGACTGTTAGACGTGGCAAACGGACAAGACGTCGCCGGGTTGCACCGAAACCACGTTATGCTTATCCATTGGATTTTTTCATGTGGAGGGAACCAGATTTTGATCAAAGCCCATTAAATGAAGAGGCAGCCTACAAAATGAGATCAGCTTTTGGCTGCGGGACTGCTTCTATGTTTATGCCAATAGACTTAGTAAGAGCAGGCACATTTGTTTATTATCCGTTAAAAGGTGGAATTTTTAAACGTAGAGAACAAGTTAAATATATAGTTGTGCATTCTACCGAAACAGGCATTCCGTTAAATGCTAAAAGAGTAATTGATAGTTGGAGCTCAGGTGGTAGGCGTCATCCCGGAGCTCAATTTGTGGTCGATCGTGATGGAATTGTTTATATGGCAGTTAGCCCAGAATATGCTACTGTGCACGTCAATATATTTAAAACATTGCCAGGTATCAACAATGATAATACTGTTGGTATTGAAATGGTGCATGCAGGTAGCCAGGTATATACTAATGAACAAAGAGCTTCGGTTGTAAGATTAGTTTCTTACTTGCAAGATCGTTTTCATGTTGGTGATGAAAACATAATTACACATAAATATGCACAACAAGGTGATCATACCGATCCAGTCAATTTTGATTGGACTGGTTTTCTTGCTATAAAAAATGATTTCCATAAAAAAGCAAAAGAAACCATGCAAGCAGCTGTTGCTAGCACTCACCAGGAGGAAGCTACAATGACAGTTGATAATGCATCGCAAATTCCGGCCTCATCGGTTTATTTGGATATTCATCGCGATTTAGGTAAAAGCCAAGATATTGGACTGAGAAAAGAAATAGAAGTGGAACCAGACGTTATTCAACAATTTACTAAGGGCGAAGTACAAGATAAAAAGCTCGTGCCAGCTTCAACAATTGTCCCTATAATGACGCCATCTAAATAGTAAGCTCAAATTGTGCTTGAACAATATAATCTGTATTGTTTTTGCTTATATTACTTTCACTAGCATTGCTTTTAATAAGACAAATATTGTCTATGGTATGTGATATGGGTAAAAATGTTTCAAGAGGAAAAAAGGAAGGTAGAGTAAGTGGCATTTTTGCTTTCTCTGGTATTCGCAATATAGTAATATGCGGATGAAATTTTTGATTTTCTTTAAATTCGCTTTCTATTGCTTCACGTATATTTAGTGCTGATGTGGAAATATCACTTGGTGTTAATACTAAATGGCGAGCATTAGTATTGTTTGGCCAAAATTCTATATTGGAATAAGTGAATTGACATATTTTATTTTGATTGACAATATTTTTTAGTTTATTCACTATCTCAGGTACTAATTCGTCTTCTATTTCACCTAAAAAAAGCCAGGTCAAATGTAATTTTTTTGGCTTTACCATTTTGACTTTTACTTGCCAAAAATCTTCTAATTGGTTTTTGTGATTATTTAAAGAAGCTAATTTTTGCTGGTCTGAATGAGAAATGAATGTGCCAATGAATAACCTTTGTTTACTCAATTGCTTTGTCCTAATGCATAAAAACTACGATTTTCATCTTCATACTTTTGTAATAAGGGGCAAATAGCTTTATTGTTTTTTAGTTGTGAACTTATAGAACGCAACTTATTGTTTATTTCTTTTATGCCAATGCTATCAGCATATTTTAAAAGTCCGCCTCTAAAAGGTGGAAAACCAATTCCTAATACAAGAGCCATATCAATTTCGCGTGCTTTTGAAACAATTTTTTCTGACAAGCAATAAGCAGCTTCATCAATCATTGGCAATATAAGTCGTAAAGATAATTCGTCTAATACTTCCTTGCCAGCTTTTTCGCTTGAAACTTTCAATTTCAAATTATCAATTAATAATGGATTTAAATTACCACGTTTGCCATGACTGTCCCAAAGATAAATACCGTTGCCGGACTTTTTACCGGTGATACCAAGATCTTCAACTTGGTTTAAGAGCGGTGATAATTCCATTCTATTGTCTAATTTAGTATTTAAACTACGTGCTACTTTTAAGGCAATATCCAAACCTACTTCATCAAGCAATTCTAGTGGTCCCATAGGCATACCAAATTCTAGCGCTGCTTGTTCAATCCAATTTAAAGGAATTTCTTCTTGAGCAAGTGACGCTGTTTCTAAAAGATAACGAGTTAATATGCGATTGATTAAATAACCCGGACTATCTTTCACTAATACTGCTGTTTTATCAAGGCTAGATACAAGGCAGGCTGCTTTAGCGAGAGCTGGTTTAACAGTTTTTTCATGGGAGACAATTTCAACCAAAGGCATTTTGTCTACTGGATGGAAAAAATGCAAGCCAAGAAAATATTCTTTGTTTTTTACAGCATTCGATAAATCTTTTAGAGGCAAACTTGATGTATTGGTGGCAATTAAACAATTTTCTGGGACAAGTTCACTAATTTCTTTAAGAATTTTTGTTTTTACATCAAAATCTTCCACCACAGACTCAATTACCAAATCAGCATTTGCCAATTGTTCGTTATTAATTACGCTTGCCACATTATCAATAGCAATTTCATTGGTCATGCCATTATCGGTTGTGTTTAATATTCTCACGCCAATACGTTGAATGCTTAATTTTACTTGTTCAATTGCCTTTAGGTTATCATCGCGTGTTTTGAGAAAGACTTTGAAATTGTTTAAAGCTAATAGACTAGCAATGCCAATGCCCATGGTGCCCGCACCAATAACGACAATATTTTTTATTTTGTTATCAGTAAATTTGGCTGCTAAACTGGCAAGTGATTGTCTAGCAAAATCAGTAGAAAAAAATAATGACATTAAATTATTGGCTGTGTCTGAAATGGCAAGTTTGGCAAATGCTTGTGCTTCAACATCAAGCCCTTCTTTCATACCATATTTGAGTCCATGTTTAATAACTTCAATTACTTGTGTTTGTGCCGGATAATTTCCGCGCGTTTTTATGCGTATGGATCTCTCAGTCAATGCTAATAATTTGTTAGTTTGATCTTCTGTTAGCTCAGCATTATTTTCAACACTCTTTGTTGTTTTGCCTACTTGCAAAAGCGCTAATTTTTCTGCACCGGCAAGTAAATTGTCCGAATCAATTAATTCATCTACTAATTTTATTTCCAAGGCTTTATGAGCCGATATTGGATCTGCTGAAAGTATCATGGCTAAAGCTTCTTTTAAGCCAATGAGTCTAGGCAATCTTTGAGTACCGCCCAGTCCAGGTAAAATTCCTAGACGAGTTTCTGGCAATCCTAAAATAGTACATTTGTCTTTTGTAGCAATGCGTTTATGACAGGCAAGAGTTATTTCTAATCCGCCACCTAAACATGTTCCGTGTATGGCAGCAATAATTGGTTTTGGGAAATCAGCTATTTTATTGAGCACTCTTTGCCCATTGGCTGATAGTCTATATAATTCTTCTTCGCTTTTTGCTTTGCGTATTTCCCCTAAATCAGCGCCTATAATAAAGCTATCTTTCTTGCCTGATAAGCAAACAATGGCTTTTGTCTCAGCATCTTTTGCTAAGGTATCAATAATTTGTTCTAGTTCTAGCGTAACAGCATTAGTTAGGCTATTAAACTTTGATTGACAATCAAGAATTAAATAAGTAACGCCTGATGAATTTTTATTGACGATAATTTGGCGGGCTGCCGTAGCTGTTGATGTATCCATATTTATTTATAGCGAAGACTTATCACTAATTTCACCCTTTACGCGCTTACGCATTTGAAATCCTTTGGCTAAGAAGGCAATACCTGCAATCAAAGGTAAAAACATAAATAAAAATCCTAATAAAGATACACTTTGGAATGTCATTATTAGCTGGCAGAAAATAGTGTAAATAACTAAAGCAATGCCAGCAATACTTATTATCCAGGCTAGCCGAGAACGATAATTATATATGAGCATACCTATACCAACTAATAAAGGTAAAAGAATAAAACCCATGCCATGGACGCCAAATCCAAGCCATGTAAGCATAGATGTGCCAATACGAACATGGCTAAATACCATTAAGATGCCAACAAGGATTAACCCAGCACCAGCAAGCATATTTAAGTCTGATGACAAAAACTTGTCAATATCAGCTAAGGCATTTTCATCATTGCTGGCGTGAAGTACATTTGATGATTTTTGTGGTGCTGTTAATTCTTGAGTGGATTCTTCTTCTTTGGGAGAAGCTTCTAGCGCTTTAAGTTTATTTTGGATTTCATCATCTTTACTGCTCATAACATCCTCAATGAGTTTTTCGTCACTAGCATAACAAGTTGCGGCTATTAAGTCTTTCCTTGAAACCTTTTACTATTGGCATACGCCAACCAGAACCAAATGATCTAGACATAACCTTTAAACCTGGTGCTGATTGATAACGTTTGTATTCATTATTATCTATACGGTTGATGATGTCGATAACAACTTTTGCATCATAACCCAAGCTTACTATTTCAGAGGCTGATTTATGCTCTTCAACATAAAAATAAATTATCGGATCCAATATAGAATAATCAGGTAATGCATCGGAATCTTTTTGGTTTGGTCTAAGTTCGGCCGATGGTGGTTTTTCAATAATAGATTTTGAAATAATAAATTTATCTGCTTTTCTGTTTATGTAATGAGCAAGTTCATAAACAGATAATTTTGGTACATCAGATATAACTGCTAGCCCACCACACATATCACCATATAAAGTGCAATAACCAACCGCCAGTTCTGATTTGTTGCCAGTTGTGAGTAAGAGATAGCCAAATTTATTAGATAATGCCATAAGAATTAAACCGCGTAATCTTGCTTGTATGTTTTCTTCAGTTACATCTTTAGGCTTGTGAGCAAATACTTCTTGCAATGTATTGTCCATGCATTGCATCGCATCACCAATACTTATTATTTGGTACTTTATACCTAATATATCTGCTAAATCTTTTGCATCAATAAGACTATGTTTAGAAGAATAAGGTGATGGCATAGCTATGCCAATGACATTTTCAGCTCCCATAGCTTCAACAGCAACAGCGGCTACTACTGCCGAGTCAATGCCACCGGATAAACCTATAACAGCTTTAGAAAATCCACATTTTGTCATATAGTCGCGAGTGCCAAGCATGAGTGCTTGATGAATATTGGCAATATCTTCTTCAAGAGATTCTTTCAATTCAGATTTATTGGTATCTGTATCGACAATAATTAAGTCTTCCGTAAATGCTTGGGCTAAGCCAATTATATTGCCGCTTTTATCTAAAGCTAATGATCGCCCATCAAATATCAATTCATCATTTCCGCCAACTTGATTAACGTAGACAACTGGTAAATTGTATTTTTTAGCTTGATCGACTAATAAATCTTGACGAATTTTTTCTTTGCCAACGCTATAAGGAGAAGAAGAAATATTTATTAAAAACTGTGGTCCTAATTTGAGTAAATTATTTATTGGATCTTTGTTGTAACGCTGGTGTCCGAAAGCAGCTGAATTTGTCCAAATATCCTCACAAATTGATACAGCAAATTTAGAATTTGCCAATTGAGCCAAATCATATTTATTAGCTGGTTCAAAATAACGATCTTCGTCAAATACATCATATGTAGGAAGCAATGTTTTATGATGTATTGATTGAATTTTTTGATTAACGATAAAAGCAGCTGAATTATGTAAAGGACGTCCGCTGCCTTTATTTTTATCGACAAAACCTACCAAAATAGCAATATCTTTGGCTAATTTAGCAATATCAGCTAATGCCTCTAAATTAGTCTCAATAAAACTAGCTTTTAATAACAAGTCTTGAGGAGGATAGCCACAGGTTGCTAATTCTGGAAAAATTACTAAATCAGCACCCCTTTGTTTGGCCTTGTCAGTATAACTAGCAATTTTATTTAAGTTATAAGAGAAGTTGCCAATGATTGGGTTTATTTGAGCCAGCGCGATTTTCATATTTTCGATTAAATAGGATAAAAACCTCAATTGTAGCCTTTTTAGCTCTAGTCATTTATTGATTTACAGATATAATCAATATAATCATGGATGATTAATAATCCAGGCATTTATTGTTTGAGAAATTTAGTTATCTGGGCATATATTCTAGGAAGGATCCATGTTACATGACTATATTGCCCCGTATTATCTTACTTACTAGTTTGATACTTGTTCTTAGCCTTTTGACAGGTAAGTCTTTTGCTCGAGAACATAAGCCTTTGGGATTAGCTCATGGAGCTGGCGTTTGGGTAAATATATGGAATTATCCAAAAGATGATCTAGATAGTTATTTTAATAACTTAAAAAAACATGGCATTGCTAATTATTTCATTCAAACTTCTCGTTCAAATACTGCAAGCATTAAACATCCAGAAGAGCTTGGCTTAATAATTGAAGCCTGTCATAGGCAAAATATTCGTATTATTGGCTGGTCTTTTGGCGAGCTTATTGACCCAATCTTAGATGCTGAAAAGATGATTGATGCGGCTAATTTTAAAAGTCAAAACATGGAACAATTAGATGGCATAGCATCTAATTTAGAAAAGAATTTAGAGCCTTGGCGTATAGAAAAATACAGTAAACATTTAAGAAGTAAAGTTGGCAAAACATATCCAATACTAGCTGTAGTATATAGCCCTTTAAATAAAGCATCAGAAGTTAAACGTATTCCTTGGCCACAAATTGCCAGAGATTTTGATGTTATTGCACCGATGTGTTATTGGTCTGGTAAAACTCAAAAACAAAGTGCTTATCAATACACAAAAGCAAGTATTGATGAGGTACGCAGATTGTCTCAGCGCTCTGATATAGAGTTACATATTATAGGTGATGGCATGGGAACTGAATCAGCTCAAGTGCTGGAATTTATGCGTGCCTGCAAAGAAAAGGGAGTGCCTAGCGCTAGCTTATATCCCAATTTTAAGGTAACCCCAGATCAATTGCTTACTCTTAAACATTATGATGAATATTTTGAGCCTAATTCAAGGTTTGCATTCTCGGCATATCGTGAAATGCTTAATTCAGCTTGTTTAGAAAGCCCTTTATCGCTTGATCCTTGTGAATTAATTTCACGAGGTAATTTCTACAAATTATTAGTTAAGCGTTTAAATATTGGGGCTAAAGCCCAAAACAATAACCAAAATAATAATATTGATGATATTAATGCATATCATATGCTTATGACTAATGGATTGCTTGTTTATAAACCTAAAGAAGCATCAGCAAATGAATTTTTAAATGCGCCAATTTCATCTGATGAAGCTTTTCATTTATTAGCAAGAAGTGTTGATAAAAATGCTCAAAAATCTCTCAAAAGCAAACGGTTTGATACGTGGTTTACTCAGCCAGTACAAGCAGCTGTAATTTCTAAGACCAATAAATTTAATCAAAATTTGACTTATTTAGATGCGGCTAAAATAGTTTTCCAAGCTAGCCTATCTTTTAATTAGTTTAGATTTGTTTGTAATTTAGCTGGGTAACTATTGTATAGAGATGTTATGCTTATAAACAAAAATAAATCAATGCAATCTTATTATGTTACCTGCTGGCAACATCATTTTATTTTATGAATAATAATTTTCTTGATAGGCACAATTAGAAGGGAGGTCGCCCATGCATGTTAAGGTGACTGGACGTAATATTGACTTAACCCCAGCTCTTAAAGACTATCTGCTTGAAAAACTGAAAAGAGCTCAAAAACATTTTGATTATCCGTGCGAAGTAAATGCATTGCTTAGTGTGGCAAAAAATCCATCTATAGCTAATAATCAAACGGCAGAAGTGACCCTTAAAATCAATGGTTCTGTTATTCGTGGTGAAGAATCCACTGAAAATATGTATGCATCAATTGATTTGGTTGCTGACAAGATTGAGCGGCAATTGAGGAAATATAAAACACGATATTGGCAAAAAGGACATAAAAGCAATAGTCATCGTGCAACATCGGAAATAGCTGATGTTGGAGCTCAAGAAGATAGTGATAGTGAGGTTATTAAAGCCTTAAAACAGGAAGAAATGCACCCTAAAATTGTTAGATCTAAAAGGTTTACTTTAAAACCTATGACGCCGGAAGAGGCAGCTGCCCATATGGATTTGTTAGGGCATGATTTCTTTATGTTTATCAATGCGCAGTCTGGACAAGTAAATACTGTGTACCATCGTCGGGATAGCAATTATGGTTTGATTGAGCCAGAAGTCTAAATCCCGTAAAATACAATAATATGGAACAATAACTTTTAATTGGCATCATAAAATAATAGATGAAAAGAGAAAGCATTGTTTACATGGGTCAATGTATCATTGATTTAAGTACACACGTTGAATTTGAGGCGTCTCTTGGCAATGCATGTTTCGAGAATGATAAATAAAGAGGCAAAAAAAACAATTAAACAGCAGTCTAAATTGATTTTGCCATGGCTAATTACTCTGGCTTTTATTGGCACACCAGCAAGTTTTGCTGCTTATGATACACGTGAAGTATTGATTCAGCTCAATAATGAAGCCATTAAGTCTTTGAATGCAGGACGCTTTAAAGAAGCAATTGAAAAATTAGAAAAAGCGCTGCAATTAGATCCAAGTTATACATTAGCAAGGGACAATTTAGCTGTTGCCTATAACAATTATGGTTTGCAATTACAAAATAACCCTAAAGAAGCAATTAAAATATTCCACAAATCATTAGTTTTGAGCCCTAATAATGCTACTGCTCAAAGCAATTTAGATGCAATCATTGATTTATTGGGAAAAAACCCTAAATCATTTGCAGATAGAGTTGAACTTGGTAAACAAGCTAGATTAGCTAATGATTTTGATGGAGCAATTGTTGAATACACTTATGCCTTGAAATTAAAAGATGATCCAACATTGCATGTTAGTTTAGGTGATGTTTATCGCGTGCGGGATAAAGTTGATAGTGCTATAGCAGAATATACGGCAGCTCTTAAAGGTGGACTACCGGCTGATCAAACATCAAGAGTATATGTGAGTCTTGGACAGGCATATCAAGCTAAGCGAGATTTAGTTAGTGCTATTGCTGCCTATGAAAATGCTTGGAAAGCAAAGCCTGATGATAGAGATGTTTTGGATGCTTTAAAAGCTGGTTGGGAAGAAGCTTTGCGCTTAAACCCTACCGCTGCCAGCAATCATATTGGTTTAGGCAGAGCCTATCAATATGCTGGTGATTTTGGTCAAGCAGAAGCTGAATTTAAACAAGCTTTGGTTTTTGATCATAATAATCAAATTGCCAAAGACTTTTTAGGTGCATTATCGGATGCAAAAAAGAAATACAGCGTAGAAAAACATATTAATGCTGGATATGATTTGCAAAAGGGTAGTTTATATGACGCGGCAATTAGTGAATACAAGGCAGCAATTGATTTAGACCCAAAAAATGCAACTGCTTGGGCAAATATGGGTACTGCTTATCAGCAAAACAAAGATTTTGATAAAGCTATTGAAGCTTACAACAGAGCATTGTTTATAGAACCAAGTAATGCTATTGCTAAAGATGGCATACAAAAGGCAACTGCCGATCGTGAAACAAAAAAAGTAGCAGACAGTACGGCTGCTGGGGTAGAGCTATTTAAACAAGGTAAATACGAAGAAGCTCTAGCTAAATATCAGCAAGTATTGAAAGTGCATGCCGATGATCCAGCATTGCATTTTAGTATAGCTGCAACTTTGCAAGCAATGAAAAGAATTGATGAAGCCATAGCTGAATATAAACAAGCAATTCGACTTGATCCTAAAAATACTGAATATCAAAATTATTTGGATGCTGCAGTTAATTTAAAAGCAGATCCAATTATTGCTGAAGCTTTGAAAAAGCATGAGCAAAAAGATTATGCAGCAGCTATTAGTCTTTATACGCAAGCTATTGATTTGCGTCCTAAAAATGCTAGTTTATTATATAATCTGGCTAGTGCTTATTATGCTCGAGAACAATATCTAGAAGCCAAACGTGCTTACGAAAAGGCTTTAGAAGTAGATCCTAAAGGACAAGTAGATAATTGGTGGTTTTTAGCAGCCATAGAAGAGCATTACAAACGTGGACAAGAGGCAATTGCCGATTATCGCAAATATATAGTAGCGCAACCCAATGGAAAATATGCTCCCGGTGCTAAAGAAAGACTAGCTGCTTTAGCAAAAAATATAAACGATACAATACGTATTAAGTCAGAAGCAGAATTGAATCAACTTAAAGAAGCTTCTGATGCTTATGAAACTGCTAATAAATTGCAACAAGAAAAGAAATACGATGAAGCTATTGTTCTTTATCAAAAAGCAAATAAAATTCAACCGAAAGAATCTGCTTATGCTTATGGGCTAGGTTATGCCTTTCAACAAAAAGGTGAAATAGACCAGGCTATTAGGTGGTATCAAGAAGCAATTAACCTTGAGCCAAGCAATAAAGATTATCCAAAAGTTTTGCAAACAGCTTATGAAGCTAAAGCAGTGCCAATTGTTGAACAAGCAGTTAAGAAGCAAACAGAAGGTGATTTGACTGCTGCCATTGCTTTATATAAGCAAGCTTTGGAAATTGTTAAAGATAATGCTCGTTTGTGGACTAATTTAGGTTCTGCTTATCAATTATCTGATGATTTTATGCAAGCACGTGCTGCATATCAAAAAGCACTTGAACTAGATGCTAGAAATGAATCAACAAACTGGTATGTATTAGCAGCTATAGACGAACATTACAAACAAGGTGCTAAAGCATTAGCAGAATACCAAAAATATATAGCAACATCTCCTGGTCATCAATTTGTTAGTCAAGCAAGTGCTCGTATTAAAGCACTGACAGCAAATATAAATGATACGCAAGTATTGCCAACTCAATCACAAATTAAAACAGCTACATCATCACGGAATGCCTTTGATGAAGGTGTGAAATTTCAACAAGCAAATAAATTTGATGAGGCTATTATTGAATACAAAAAAGCAATGGAACTTATGCCTTCTGAGTCAAGCTATGCTTTTGCTTTAGCTAGTGCTTATCAGGGTAAATCTGATTTTGATAATGCTATTTTGTATTACAAAAAAGCTCTCGATATGGATCCAAAAAATCCAGATTATATTAAATATTACAATGCTGCTACAGATTTGAAAGCAGCACCAATATTAGAGGCTGCAATTAAAAAACATACTGAAGAAGATTATCAAAGTGCAATTGCCCTTTATAATCAAGCTTTAGCGATAGTGCCCAAAAATGCTCGCGCTCATACGAATGCTGCTGCTGCTTATCAGGCAGCAGGGGATTTCGCTGCTGCAAAATCTGAATATCAAAAGGCATATGATTTGGATTCAAAAGGAGAAGCAGAAGTTTTATATTTCTTAGCTGCTTTGGATGAACATTTCAATCAAGGTGCGCAAGCTTTAACAAAATATCGTAATTACATTACTAGCTCAAAAGGGCAATTTGTTCAATATGCTCAAGAGAGAGTAAATGCTTTAGCTCGTGATGTGCATAATACGCAAAAATTGCAAACACAAGCAGAAATGAAAAATGTTCAGCAAGTGCAAGCTAAATTTGATCAAGCAATTAAATTGCAACAAGATGGTAAATACGATGATGCAATTAAGCTTTATATTGAAATTCTAGCTACTTCACCTAATGAAGCAGCATATCATTACGCATTAGGAACAGCCTATCAAGGCAAAGGTGACATGGATTTAGCAATTGAATCATATAAAAAGGCAAGTTCGCTGGATTCTCTCAATAAAGAATATACGAAAGTTTTAAGCGCTGCTTATGAATTAAAGGCAGCACCTATGATTGAAGAAGCTATTAAAAAACATACTGCTGGTGATTTGAATGGCGCTGTTGAATTGTATAAAGCAGCTTTGGTGCATGTACCGAAAAATGCTCGCCTTCACACTAATTTAGCAACTGCCCTGCAGGCTCTTGATAAATTTGCCGAAGCGCGTGATGAATATCAAAAAGCAGTTGGATTAGATGCCAAAGCAGAAGTAGATGATTGGTATTTTATTGGTGCAATCGATGAGCATTTTAATAAAGGAAGTCAAGCCTGGCAAGATTATTCTCGTTATGTGCAATTAGCACCAAAAGGAAGTTATTTTTCTCTTGCTCAAGCACGTATGAAAGATTTGCAAATAAATCCAAATAATACACAAAAATTGAAAACACAAGCTGATGTTCAACGCAGCACTGAGTCAAATCAAGCTTATGAAAGCGCTGTCAAATTACAACAAGAAGGCAAGTTAGATGAAGCTATTGCTGAATACAAAAAGGCATTGGCGATTAATAATGATGCATCTATTTGGTACAGTTTAGGTACAGCCTATCAAGCAAAAAATGATATTGATCAAGCTTTAGAAAGTTATTTAAAAGCATCAGCATTAAATCCAAAAGAAAATGCATATAAGCAATTAATTAAACAAATGCGTCAAACAAAAGCGGCACCGCTTTTAGAAGCTGCTTATCAAAAACAAACTACAAAAGATGGAAGTGGTAATTATGATTTAAATGGTGCAATTACTAGTTATGAAGAAGCTCTTAAAATTGATGATGATGCTGGTACACGTTTAAATTTAGGGACAGCTTATCAAGGCAATAAAAATGTTGCTAAAGCTGTAGAACAATATAAAAGAGCACTAGTTATAGATAATAAACAATATGATGCTTATTATTATCTTGGCACTGCTTATGAAGCTATGGGACAACCTAAATTAGCAATAGCTGAATATAATAAGTATTTGCAATATCAACCAACTGGGGCAAATGCACCGGAGGTTCGTTCACGTCTTAAAGTCATAGCAAGGTAAGCTCTATTTGGCTCTTGATAAAAACTGGCAGCAATTAATTTTAAACAGGATATTGATTGTTGTCTGTTTAGTGGCACCTGCTCTATCTCTTCTCTTATGTAATTGTCTAGAAAATACAAGTGATTTTCCTAATTATTATGTAGCAGGTAAATTAATTGCTGGTGGTAAATTTGCAGCTGCTTATGATTTGACACAAACTGAAATTTTTCAACATCAGATTTGCCCTGAAATGGGTAAGCGCTTTGTACCTTTTTTTATTGCTTTCCCTTTAGCTTGGATTTTTGCTGTCTTAGCAATATGGCCGTTTAAAACAGCTTTTCTTATATGGAATATTTTACTTTGTTTATGTCTTGTGGCAGCATTTTTTATCTTCAGTAATATTTGGCATTTGAGCGAAAGGAAAAAATTATGGGTTGCTCTTGTATTTGGTTCTTCTGGTCCTGTGCTTGAATCTATTAGAATTGGGCAAATGAGCCCAATTCTACTTTTAGCTTTAGCCTTATTTTCTTATGGATGGGTAAAAAAACAAACACTAATAATGTCTTTAGGGCAGTCTTTGTTTCTTTTTAAGCCACATTTATTATTACCAATAATATTTTTTGAATTAGGAGCGCGTTATTTTCGAGTAATTGGTATTACGTGTCTGGTAGGGGCAATAGGCACTTTTGTAGCTATATTATTAGGGGGCAAAGAAATCATTGAAGCTTATTTTCAATTGATGACTTCTCGCGACGTTCTAACACTGTATGAAGATGCAGGGCCAACTTTATCTGAACAAGTAATAAAACTATTCCCTAATATATCTATTAGTGTAATTGCTTATGTCATGTATGTTCTGATGCTAATAATGGTGTTTTTTATGCCATTGATATTTAAAAACAAGAATCTTCTTATGCCAATATTCTTTTCTGTTTGTTTTCCGTTAATAATTTGTTTTTCACCGCATTTTCATAATTATGGTTTGATTTTGCTTTTTCCTGCAATATTGGCACCTTTTGTTTATACGACATATTCTCGCGCCTGGCAATTGCAAGCAGTTTCTTTTACTTTAATAGTTATGTTGTACTTGCCTGTATATGGCTTTTTACATTACTATCATGTATTAAGAGGCGGTATTAATTTATTTGGTTTTGCTATTTTTATTTTTGCTATCACTGCTTTTTTGTCTTTAAAAAGCAATGATAAAATTGAAGAGCTATAATATTTTATTCTGCGTCTTCATCTTGTGACTTTATATTTTTAAGTTGAGATAACTTTTGTTTTTCTGTGCGTCTAGAAGCAGTACGATAACGTTCATTAAGCTTTGGAATTGCTTTTGCTTTTGTTTCTTTGCCACCGACATATTTAACTGTGCTGCTTTCAATTTTTTTAGATATATCTTTTTGTTCCCTCCAATTGGCTATCGACTCTGACACTATTGTGCTATAGCTTTGATAACGCAGAGGAGATATTTTCTCCAAATTAGCTAATACATGGCAGTCAGTCTCTACTAAATGAAGACAATCACTAAATTTACAATTTTCGATAAATTGAGCAATTTCAGGAAATTGATGTGCTACATCTTGTGGCTTAGGATATATCAGTTCTCCTAAGCTAGATCCAGGAGTGTCTGCTATTAAGCTTGAAGTTTTTGTGTTTTCATTATTTGGAACTTGGAATAATTCACTTGTTGTTGTTGTATGTCTGCCAATAAACAAATCTTCGTCCATATCAATTTTTAAATTCAATGAAGGAATTAAAGAATTGATTATGCTTGATTTGCCAACTCCAGAAGGACCAGTCATTACTGTTGTTTTGTCCACTAAACATTCTTTTAATTGGTCTATGCCAATCTGTTTTTTAGCTGATACTAGACAAAACTGGTAGCCAAGCTGAATATAAGTGTTTTGTAAGATAGCTAATTCGTCTTTATCGCCTAAATCACATTTATTTAAACAAATGCAATATTGAGCATCAGGCAGCATAAGACTCAAATGAACTAAATAACGATCTAATAGTAGCGGATTCCATTCTGGCTGACGTATTGCTTGAACTACAATTACTTGATCAACATTGGCTATGGCAGGGTGTTCAAGGAAGTTTTTACGTTCTATTCTTGCTGTAATAACAGCAGAATTAAGGTTTACTCTCTTATTTTCTTTTTGGCTAATGTCTTCTGGGTCAATTTCAACTAAATCGCCCGTATATATGTTTATGCCTTCTTTTTTCAGGCGCCCACGTAAAGAACAAAGAAAATAATCCTTTAGTTCATCGGCATAAACTAAATACCCACCAGCGTGTCGTCTTAATACTTTAGCAATCACCATAAGACTTTATAAAGACAATACATTATCTATAACTAAGGATAGTACCATATTTAGTGTAAATAAACAGGTCACAATCCAAGCATACAACATAGTTATATATGACAATAGATTCTGAAGCAAATATGTACGTATGATTCAATTGGTAGAGCTAGCAGGTAAGCGCTTAAGCCTGTAAAATCAATATTTCGGGGACACAATGACGCAATCTCTTATGGATAAACCAGTAAACAAAGCCGACACTCAAAATAATGGCGAAAATGCTCTAAAGCATATTCGTAATATTGCCATTATTGCTCACGTAGACCACGGCAAGACCACTCTTGTTGATGGTTTTTTTAAACAAGCTGGTGTTTTCCGTGACAATCAAGAAGTAGTTGATTGTGTTATGGACTCAAATGAATTAGAACGTGAGCGTGGCATCACAATATTAGCTAAAAACACAGCTATTAAATACAATGATCATTTGATAAATATTGTCGATACACCTGGGCACGCTGATTTTGGTGGTGAAGTAGAACGTATTTTAGGAATGGTAGATGGGGCACTTTTAGTTGTTGATGCTGCTGAAGGTCCAATGCCACAAACACGATTTGTTTTAAGAAAGGCATTAGCTAAGGGCTTAAGACCAATTGTTGTTATCAATAAAATAGATCGTCCAAATATTGATCCACATATTGCAGTCGATAAAGTTTTTGATTTGTTTGTTGAACTAGGTGCTGACGATAGTCAATTGGATTTCCCATATGTGTTTGCCTCTGGCGTAAATAGAATTGCTAAGCTCAAATTAGAAGATGAAGGCAAAGATTTGCTTCCACTTATGGATTTGATATTATCCCATTGTCCAGCTCCCAAAGGTGATCCGGAAAAGCCTTTAGCTATGCAAGTGAGCATATTAGACTATAGTGATTATTTAGGACGTATTGCTATAGGCAGAATTTACGATGGCAAAATTAAAGATGGTCAGCAAGTAATTTTACTTAAAGAAGGCAATACACAAGTCAAAGGTAAAATAACTAAATTACTTAAATTCGAAGGTTTAAAACGCATTGAGACTAATTTAGTGCAAGCTGGTGAAATTGTTGCCATATCAGGTTTTTCCCATGCCAATGTCGGAGACACTATTGTTGATATTGATGTGACTGAAGCATTGCCACGCATTCATGTGGATGAACCAACTATGAAAATGGCTTTTCTTGTTAACGATAGTCCATTTGCTGGACAAGAAGGTAAATTTGTTACATCAAGGCATTTGCGCGATAGGCTCAAAAGAGAGCTAGAAACAAATGTTAGTTTACGTGTAGAAGAAACTGATAATACAGATACATTTATTGTTAGTGGTCGTGGTGAATTGCATTTAGGCATATTAATTGAAACTATGCGGCGAGAAGGTTTTGAATTCCAAGTTTCAAGACCAGAAGTTATATTGAAAGAAATTGATGGTGCTAGGTGTGAGCCTTTTGAAAAATTAGTTATTGATGTGCCAGAAGATTATATGGGTGCAGTAATTCAAGAATTAGGCACTAGACGTGCGGAATTGCAAAATATGGTTGTTGATCGTGGACAATCTTTTTTGGAATTTGTTATCCCAACTAGAGGTATATTTGGATTTCGTAGTGAATTTATGCGTGTCACTAAAGGTAATGGTGTGATGAATCATGCTTTTATGGAATATCGTCCATATAGTGGTGATATTGTTAGTCAGCGATCAGGTGCGTTAGTGGCGTGGGAAGAAGGAGTGTCCACTGCTTATGCTTTAGCGCAAGCAGAAGATAGAGGTGTTTATTTTATCGTCCCTGGTACACGAGTATATGGTGGCATGATTATTGGTGAAAATAGCCGCTTGCAAGATTTAGATATAAATGTTTGTAAGGCTAAAAAATTGACCAATATGAGAAGTTCAAATGCCGATGTAATGGTGACGCTTGCTGCTCCTCGAGAAATGAGTCTGGAGAAATGTTTGGAATACATTTCATCAGAAGAATTGGTGGAAGTAACACCAAAATCTATCCGTATGCGAAAACGTGAATTACCTAGACGTTAATTAGCTATTTGCTTACGCTTGTTTGTTTTAGTGGCGGTACCAAATTTTCCTTTGATAATTTGTGTATCTGGTGCTTTCAATTGCTGTAATGTTTTTGTTGCGCGCAAACTTACATAAGGGTTTTCATCACTAGATAATTCCTCAAGTAAATAAATTGGTGCATCTGATTTTTCTGCTACTGCATAACGCACATCAGGATTAATATCATGGGTTAATTGTAAAAGCAATTCTGGACTTACGTTTATATTGTATGAAATTGCTACCCTTACATCTGAATTTTCATGCTCAGCAAGACGTTTCAGTGTAATTAAATGAGTACGTGGATTAAGAGCAATATGTTCTAGGACTTTGGCTTGAGAATTTTTGCTCAAATAATCTAAAACACTAGCAGGAGTATTAGGATTACCAGCAACTAGATACTTAATTCTGGTTGTTTCCGCTTCATCCATTAATTGTCTTAATTGCAGCCAGCTACACTCGGATTCTACTTTAGAGTGGCTAGAATTTGCTTGCAAGTTTATCAAGATTGAAAAAGCATGCTTTATATAGTCGGGATAACCCCAATTAAAATAATAGGTAAACGAAAGAGCTAATTGCTCTTCACTTATCATAATTAAGTCCTCGGATTTTGGATGAACTGGATAACGCCTAATTTCCCTATTGGAGGTTTTATACCCACATTAGAGGTAGTCAATACCAATTATTAGTTACGTCAGTAACATTTGATAAAATTACTTGACAATTCGTAAAGATTCTCTAGGACTGAAACAGTAAGGCAAGTTTGAATTGTGAGGAAATAGGGTTTATATAAATGGCGCCCCTACCTAATTATTGTGGAAATTTGCCATGAGTACTAAATCATTGCCAAATCAAAACGTTGATGAATTAATAACAAAAATCGATGAGTTAGAGTCTCAATTAGTTCAAGAAAGAAATAAATTAGCTGCTCAAGCGAAAGAACATGAGCAAACCCTAGAAGATATGCGTACGCTTACAAGTAAGCTTTCTCAGGCAAGAGACCAGGCTGTTGAAGCGTCTAAATTGAAATCTGAATTTTTAGCAAATATGTCGCACGAAATTAGAACACCAATGAATGGTGTAATTGGTATGAGCGACTTGTTATTGCGTACATCTTTAAGTCGTGATCAAAGAGATCATGCAAATGTTATTAATGAATCAGCAAAAATTTTGCTTGATATAGTTAATGATATTCTTGACTTTTCCAAAATTGAAGCTGGCAAAGTTGATTTAGAAATTTTAGATTTTGAGCTAACTGCTGTTGTTGAAGTAACAGCAGAATTATTAGCTGAAAAATGTCGCCAAAAGAATTTGTCTTTAATTACGTATATAGATCCATCTATTCCCAGCTTTTTACGTGGAGACCCGGGACATATTCGTCAAGTTTTGCTTAATCTAACAAGTAACGCTATTAAATTTACCGAAGAAGGTGAAATAGTCCTTTCTGTTGAATCAGAAGAAATTACTAAAGATGCTGTGAAATTAAAATTCTCAGTAAATGATACTGGTATTGGTTTGCAAAAAACTGCATTACAGAAATTATTTAAACCATTTACTCAAGCAGATGGCTCAATCACCAGACGTTATGGTGGTACTGGATTAGGACTTTCCATTTGCAAGGGTTTGGTTGAATTAATGGGTGGACATATTGGTGCTGATAGTGCCAAAAGTAAAGGATCAACATTTTGGTTTGTCTTACCACTTGAGCGTTCACATTTGGAATTTGAGCCACCAACTATTGAGCCAATTTTAAAAGACAAGCGTGTAATGCTTGTTAGCAGTTTCCCATCTACAAAACAAGCCATCGAGTCTTATACAAAACATTGGAAAATGCGTCCCGACTATATGGAAAATAGCCAAGAATTATTTGAAATATTACGTCGTGAATGTATAGCTTCAGATCCATATGATTTAGTACTTATTGATGTAGCAAATCCTAGCAGTGATATTGAAGAATTAGCACGAAAAATTCATCATGATCCTGTAATTAGTGCAACAAAAATAGTATTAGTTTCTAATGCTATTGAAAAAGGTAAAGGAGAACAAATTCTTGCTGCTGGTTTTTCAGCTTGTTTAATTAGACCAGTTCGCTATACTCAATTTCTTGATTGTATGACTAATCTGCTGAATACACAAAGTACCAATAAGCTTGATTTGACATTAACTCAGCCTATTCCAAAAACACCAATAAAAACAGAATTGATTTTGGTAGCAGAAGACAATCCAGTAAATCAAAAGGTTGCTGTATTGCAATTGAATAATTTAGGCTATGCAGCTCATGCTGTAGCTAATGGGCAAGAAGCAGTGGATGCCATTTTAAATGGTGCTTACACTTTAATATTTATGGATTGCCAAATGCCAGAAATGGATGGTTTTCAGGCAACAGGAGCCATTCGCAAAGCAGAAGTATTAACTGGTCGCCATATTCCAATTGTTGCTATGACAGCACATGCCATGGAAGGTGACAAAGATAAATGCATTGCAGCTGGCATGGATGATTATATAAGCAAGCCTGTAGATCCTAAAAAACTGCAAGATATTTTGTCGCGCTGGCTTTCAAAAGATGCTAAAAACAAAGCATCCATGCCTATTAATGTTCCAGAATCAGCATTAACTGCCGATGATGAAGTGCCGCCTCAAACGGTAAATGAGGATCCAATTAATATTGCTGCTTTAGAGCGAGCTTGTGGACGTGAAATGGCCCAAGAAATCTTGCAAGTATTTATGTCAGCAGCTGAGACATTATTAGAAGGACTAGAAGCTGCGCGGCAAAGGCATGATGGGCGTGCAATTGAGTCATTAGCACATCAATTGAAAGGATCATCTTCAGCTATTGGTGCTACAGAAATAATGAGGCTATGCGTGCGTATGGAAGATGCTGCTGCTCAAGACAATTGGGTGCAAGCCCGCATAGTTTATGAAGCATTAAAATGGTCGTACAGGCGTTTAAGCCGTTTTGTTAGCTATACGCTCGAACACGAATTTAATGCCAAAAAATAGACTGTTTAAATTATTATCTGCTCTTTAATTCCAATTGTAATGTTGGAATGAAAATAGTTAGACTAGTGGTGTCAAGTATTAATTTGGCGCCAGTTCACCAAAATGATGTAAAAAGTTGTTTTTCAATTTAATTGCCCATTAAATTGCCGAGTATCAAACCTGACAATGGTGATGAACTAGGCTTATTTGGGTAAAAAATATATAGGAACTATACGGGAATATAGGTATGCTTTCATTTGGCGACAATGACCTTAGCGATAAGGCTAAACGCGAAGATATTACATTTATAGTTTGTTTTAATTGGAAAAGCCCTGATCACTTAAAAGAAGCTATGCAAATTTATGAATCATCTCGCCTAGATGAGGGAAATGATTACATGTCTAAATCTGGGCGTATTTCAAAAAGCCGTTCAACACATTTAGATGCTAATGAAATGTTTGCAGTTAGGCTAGCTATTGCTAGCAATCCAAATACTCCTGCCAGTGTTTTAGATTATTTGGCTAAAACCAGTATGCGTTTTCCTACTTTATTAGAGCGAATTGCCGATAATCCAAATGCCTCCAGGCTTATATTGCGACAACTAGCTTGTCATCCAGCTCTTTCTGTGAGAGCTGTCGTGGCAGAAAATCCAAGTGCACCTTATGAAGCACAAGAAATTTTAGTCACTGACGATGATGTTGATATAAGATATCGTCTAGCAGAAAATCCACATGTGCCAATTACAATTCTGGAATTATTAGTAGAAGATTCCAATCCTTATGTAGTGGAAAGAGCACGTAGGACTTTAAACAGACTTACAGGTGCTAATATCCTTGAAGCTAAATTCCCAGATGTGAGCAATACAATTGCTAAACGTCGCATATTTGGTGCCAATTAAAATATTTTTGGTAAAAAATGCTTTGCCGCATTAAGTGACAAGCTGCTATTGCTTGCGCCACTTTGCGCTCTAATTTGTACAGCTTTGCTAGCATGAGCAAGAGCTTGTGGGATTTGTCCTTGTCGCATGTATCCATCAGCCAAAAAGAAATATGGAGCAGGATTATTTGGGAATTTTTTCGCACAATCAAGCCATGTATTCATAGCAGCGTTTAAATTGCCGCTATACTCAGCTTGTACACGTGCTGCATAAACTCTTGCCCATACATCATTTGGATTTTGAGCAAGCAATTGACTCATTTTATTTAAACAAAGCTCGTAGTATTTTTTAACTGTTGGCATTGCTTGTAGCGTAGTTATTTCAATTGCACTAGGAATTTGAGGTAATATGGATTTTGTTGGCGGCAAAACTTGAGGGGAAATACCACCACCATTAAATAATTGAGCAGCAAGTCCAAGGGCTCCAATTATTGTGGATGCTTGCCGTGAATTTTTTTCTTGTATCATTTGTGCTGGCGTTTTCAGGGCATTATTTGTTCTTCGAGAAGCTTCGGCAGTAAGATATGCTTTCATATAATAAGCCCAAGCTAACCCATAACGAATGCGATTATCATCTGCTGTGTATGTGAGCATTTGTTCGTATGTGTCAATCATTTTGTCAAAATAATTTGGATCGCCAGTTGCTTTAGCAAGTTGTTTAGCGCGTTTTACTTCAGTGAGTGCTTCTTCAACATAAGGAGTTTTTGTAAGGGCAACAGCTAATATAAATGCAGCTTCTGCATTGTTTGGATAAGTATTTACTTGTGCACGCGCTAAATTCACATCATCAGTTGGTACTAAATCATCAGAACCAGTACCCAATGTCAATGTTTTACCAGGAGACCATATAGAAGAAGACCCCTCTGGTTGTGTTAAATCATAAGTATCTAAAGGCTTAGCTACTGGATATGCTGCATCATACGAATAAGCGCTATCTTGAGCAAGAGCATATGAAAATTGAAATGAGATAAATGTTGATAAGCTAACAAGTACAAAGACACGTTTCAATTTTAGCCATGTATTCATTGGCTGTTTTCCTTATATTGGGGACTGGCTGCTAAGCGCATGCTTGCAAATTATAAGACGACTATAGCTTGCAATTGTTCCGTTAAAGCCAGGTAAAATCACATTGCAAAGATGCTAATATTGTCTGGATGATTGCTTATGTATTGCAAATTGCTTTTTTATTTATTTTTTTTATAGCATTGGTAATACCAAATGCTTGGGCTTATGAATTACCGCAAGTTCAAAATGTTAGTTTCGCTAAAATAGACGAATTGACCAATGAAATTGCTCTTAAAGAAATTGATTTAGAACGTTATTATTTGCGTTATCGTGTTCTTGGTACGCATGAATCCCAATATAGTTATTTGCGTTATTCGTTATTGCAAGAAATAGCTTCAAGCACAATTTTGGCTGGCGAAGTTACTTATTTATATGAAAGCGGCAAAAATTTAAATACTCCTCAAAAATTATCGACAGGAGTACTGAAAGGAGCTACAACTCTCAATCTTATTGGCTCAGCTGTTCAAGGGACAAGCTCTGGCATAGAGCTTTGCTCTAGTGGTTTAGTGGCGTTAAAAAATAAAATACATAAAGCCGATCCAAAAACAGCTAGACTTGAAGCTATAAAAAGATTAAAAGAAATAGATGCTTTAATAGAAAAACGAGATGTTTTGGTGCAAACGGTGGAAAACAAAACGCTTCACGACTTTTATCAAACTGAAGGTGATTTACTTAAGTCTGCCCGTGGGGGATGTGCTTATGAATTTGCCGAGGTATATGCGCATGTGCGATCTTATCAACCAGGCGATAATGTTTATTATGTACTTGATGTTGTATCCAGCTCTCTTTATACCGCCAGCAATGTATTAGCATTGCAGTCTTTCAACCGTCCAAATTTGATAGGAACGAGTGCTATAGTTGGATTTGTTGGTGACTGTATTGCGCTGCCTAGTGCACCTTTAAATGTGCTTGCTTATAAATACTTGTATAGATTTTGGCATAAACGGCTGGCAAAACAAATGAATGAAAAATTCATTGATTCGACACCGCAAATAGCTATGCAAATGATTGCTTTTAAAGATGCAATCAAAAAATTAGCTAATGAATACCCTGCTTTAGCTTCTGAAGCTAAAATACGTTTTGATATTTATGAGTTGTATACCAAACGTTATGACCAATATATTGAAAAGGTAATAATTGATTTAAAACATAGAGAAAAAGTAGCATTGCAATCGGCAGTGAGCGGTCCTTTAATCAGTGGCACATATTTTTCTCAAGGCATAGTCGATATTATTTCTGCATATAGATACAAACATAATCCTAGAAGAAGTAATACATTGGGTTTCTATGGCACTATTGCTCCGACAATCGGCAGCAGCGCCTCGTGTATTTTGACAGCTAAATCTTATATTCAAACAAGGCGATATGAAAATAAGCTGAGAAAGCAAAAAGCTTTGCCAGAAGATTTATTGAAAGAAAGACTAGCAACTTTAAAAGAAATGGAAAATACTATTGCCCGTCTTAAAGCTCAAAATCACTAATTAATAGATGTAGAGCATTTCTCTAAATTTAGGTAATGGCCAGAGTGCATCATCTACCATTGTTTCTAGCTCGTCAGCTACAGTTCTTACATTATTCATAGCGGGAATAACTTTTTGTTGATAGAACTTAGCATGAGACAATAGGTCAGAATCACCTTCATCAGCTTCTTTGCTCAATGCATCAAGCTGTTCTAAAGCCCCTCTTAGTTGTCCAACTCTTTCAGCTACTTCTTTCAAGATTTTTTCTTCAGCTGTTAAATCAATATTGCCCAAAGCACTCTTGGTTTGAGTGATGGTGGAAGCTAATTGACCTTGATATTTCAAAGCAGTCGGTAATATCATGGTTGTGCCCATACTCATTGTAAGCAAAGCTTCAATATTTATTGTTTTGCAATAACTTTCCAGCATAATTTTATACCGGCTAGTCAATTCTTCTTCATCCAATATGCTGTATTTTTTGAAGAGTTCAATTGATTCTTTGGTTATGAAAGTTGGCAATGATTCGACGGTATTGCGATGATTCGGCAATCCCCGACGCTCAGCTTCTTCATGCCATACGCGTGAGTAATTGTCACCATTGAATAATATGCGTTTGTTTTCTGTCAGTGTTTCTTTAAGTACGTTTTGTACAACTGCATTTAAGTCTTTATTTGACTTGCTTGCTTCTTCAATTTTGGTTGCTAAATAATCAAGTGATTCAGCTACCATTGTATTTAAAACTGTATTTGGAAAAGCAATAGATTGGCTTGCTCCCACTGCTCTAAATTCAAATTTATTACCAGTAAAAGCAAATGGTGATGTACGGTTGCGATCTGAATCATCACTAGGTAAATCTGGTAGTGTCGATACACCTAATTGGATGGTTCGTGATAATTTAGCTTCTCCAGCTTTACCGGTAATCAAAGCTTCTACAACTTGAGTGAGTTTGTCACCCAAGTATACGCTCATGATAGCTGGTGGTGCTTCATTAGCACCTAAGCGATGATCGTTGCCAGCAAAAGCAATGCTGCCTCTAAGTAATCCACCATGTTTGTTTACAGCGCGAATTACAGCTGTTAAGAAAACCAAGAATTGCAAATTCTCGTGAGGGGTATGTCCTGGATCTAATAAGTTATTGCCATTGCTATCAGCTAATGACCAATTGTTGTGTTTTCCAGAACCATTTACACCTGAGAATGGTTTTTCATGAAATAAACATCTCAGTCCATGCTTTTGAGCAGTCTTTTTAAATACTTCCATCAAAAGCATATTGTGGTCGGTAGCAATATTGCTGTTTTCAAATATAGGTGCTACTTCAAATTGAGCTGGAGCCACTTCATTGTGACGGGTTTTAACTGGTACGCCCAATTTATATAATTCCAGCTCCGCATCCATCATGAAAGACAATACACGCTCTTTGATAGAGCCCCAGTAGTGATCTTCCATCTCTTGTCCTTTAGGTGGCTTAGCGCCAAATAAAGCTCGCCCAGCGGTAATTAAATCAGGACGCAATAGATAAAAAGACTCATCAATTAAGAAATATTCTTGTTCTGGTCCAACCGTGCAAGATACGCGTTTTGCATCGTTGCTGCCTAATACTTTCAGCACGCGTAGTGCTTGTTTGTTAATAGCATCAATAGAGCGTAATAATGGTGATTTTTTGTCTAGTGCATGTCCGCTGTAAGAGCAAAATACTGTTGGAATACAAAGTGTTTTACCATTAATACTTTCCATAATGAAAGCAGGACTAGTAGGATCCCAGCCTGTATATCCACGAGCTTCAAATGTAGAGCGAATTCCACCTGAGGGAAAACTTGATGCATCTGGTTCGCCTTGAATTAAATTTTTGCCAGAAAATTCAAGAATTGCACCTTCATCAGCACTAAATCCTAAAAATGAATCATGTTTTTCAGCAGTAAGTCCAGTCATTGGTTGAAACCAATGAGTAAAGTGTGAGGCACCATGGCTAATTGCCCAATCTTTCATAGCGTTAGCAACAACATCAGCTAAGGCCGGGTCTAGTCTTACTCCATTATCGAGACAATTAACAACAGCTTTGTATACATTTTTTGGTAACAGCCCGCGCATGGTTTGGCGGCTGAATACATTGGCGCCAAATATTTGAGCAATAGAGGAATCTGTTTGATCAACTTGTGAACGTACTGGATTTCGTTGTTGGATATTTTGAATGGCGCTATTTCTGCTATTAGAACTATTAGTGTCTTTAGAAGTAGTTTTGTTGTTAGCCAGCATTTTTCCCATTTTTATTTCATCCTTTCTGTTTGTATATTTTTACGTTTTTTTTATACCCTTTAGATCTTGAGTTAGATCCCGAGCGCCTTCAAGATGACTCGCTTTTTACGTTTGCCATCAAATTCAGCATAAAAAACTTGTTCCCAAGGTCCCAAATCTAGCTTACCATCAGTAATAGGAACCATTACTTGATGATTTATCAGTATACGTTTTAAATGTGCGTCCCCATTAGTTTCACCAGTATTATGATGCTTATAGTTAGGATTGGCTGGGGCTAGGTGCTCTAACCATTCATCGATATCATGAATGAGCCCATCTTCCCAATCATTTATATATACGCCAGCAGTTATATGCATGGCTGATACTAAGACAAAACCTTCTTTAATGCCGCTCTCTTGGACAAATTCTTCGACTTCATCGGTGATACGTATATATTCTCGTTCTTTTTTAGTGTTGAACCAGAGATATTTAGTATGTGCTCTATTGAGCCCTTCCGATACTTTCAACTACTACCCCCTTGCAAGGAAGTACTGTCCCAGAGCTAATATGGGCACTAGTGTATCTTTATTTGCTAACTTAGAAAATACTTTCATAACTTATGTGACATAAACTTAGATTAGATAATTGCCTAACCGCAGTTAATGTTGGATAAGGGTAGTCCAAAAAGTGATGCAGATTAACTATGAAATTATGGGACTGTGAAACTATGAAGGATTCTGTTTGCTCAGCCGCTCAATTCCTTCTTTAGCTTGCAACTGATCAGGATTTATAGCTAAAGCTTTGCTATAAGCAGATTTTGCTTCTGCTATTTGTCCTTCTTGTTCTAATATCCTGCCTAAATGTAACCAGAGCCCGGAATACTTAGGACTTATTTCTACAGCTTTTTGAAATTCAGCTTTTGCTGTTTTTAAATCACCACGATGTTCTGCCATCCAACCGAGATCTACATGTAAGGCTGGCACATTTGGTTCTATTTTTACAGCCTCAGCTAATTCATTTTGTGCTTTAACTAAATTGCCATGCTCACTTAACATATAAGCATAATCAGCATGTGTAGCTCCATCAGCTGATATTAATTGAAAAGAATTTTCGTATTGTTTTTCTGCTTTATCATAATCACCTAAATTAGCATAAGCAAAAGCTAAAGAGCGTTGTACAGAAAAGTTTTTGGGGTCATATATTTTTGCCCATTCTAATTCTGTTTTGCTTTCTCGCCAATTGTTTTTTCTAGCGTAGGCTAGTGCTTTTTTGTAATGCAAATCATAAGCTTTTTTATTTAATTGAGCTTTTTCATCTTCTGTATATTCGATTGGAATAGTAATGCCTGTGACAAGCATAAATTCAGCAACTGAGCGAGCAAAATTAAGACGTAACAATGACAAAAAACATAAATCGCGATGAGCTGCTTTAAAGTCGGGAGTATGTGTTATCGATTGATCTAATTCTACTTCGGCAAGTGGCAAGTCAAACTTATTGAAATAATAATTGCCCAAATAGTAATGTTTAAGAGCAATTGGCGATGGGATTTTATAGCCTTCACTTGAGTCATCACTCGACTCTTTTGTAATTGTGTTAGTAATAGCTTTTGTTTCGGTGTCATTATTTAAATTTGCCTCCGCTGAAAGAGCGTTTTTTGCATTATTTTGGTCTTGGGCACGAGCAATATTAAAACTGCCGATAATTATGGAGATAAAAAGCAATAAAATAGGAATTTGCTTCGGAGCCAATTTAATTTGGCTATTAATTATGCGCAGCATTAAGCGCTTCTCCATAATTTAAGACTAACTCATAATTATGGCATGTTAGAGAAATTATGCCAACGGATTTACCCTAGAGTTTAGGCAGTAATTGATAGTTTAATCTACATGAAATGCTTATTTAAATAGCTATCAACACTTAATTGCCATATAATTAAATTAGTCGGTGTCGATGAAGTGCACAAACTAAGACTTACCTCTTGTTGTTATGTAATTCAATTACCCCTACTAGTCAGTATTTTGAACGGGGTTGAATATGTCTATTAATTGTTCGGTTGAACCAGATCATTCTATTGAGAGCTGTGCAAAGTCTGAATTGCATATTCTCTATAATTCTCTCGCTGATTATGAGAATACAAATATAGTCCAAGCCATTAAATTGCTGGTGGAAGAATGGTTAAATACTGAAGATCTGCCACATTTTATTGGTGTAATTAGGCAAAATCTTGGGCTAAATGATGCTGAAATCAAACTTGCTTGCTGGCTCTTTGCATTAAATCCAAATACTCCACCTTCTGTTTTGCAAGACTTGTGTACAGGAGCACCTGTTTCACTTTTAGAAAGAATTGCAGAAAATAAAAATGTTAGCTCATCCACATTAGCTTTGCTTGCTAGAGCAAGTGCTGCTGATGTAAGAATTGCTGCTGGCAGTAATTCTCACGCATCTCTATCTACAATTGCGCATCTTGTGCAGGATGCAGATAGTAATGTCAGATTTAGTCTAGCTGAAAACCATAATCTTTCTAAGAAAGTATTACAATTTCTAAGCTCAGATGAAAATCCATATGTGAGATGCCGAGCTGAAACAACTATGGCTCGCTTAGCTACCGCCTAGCTACTGGTTAAACTGCAATGAGAGCAATACCGTGCTTTTCTGCAAAAGCAATCATTTCTTCTTGCTCAACCACCATGGTTTCTTTAGCTTCAATAGCAAGCACGCCACCTGGTTTTGTGGCAAGCATAGAATTTAATGTATTCATGCCAACAGTTGGAATGTCAAAGCGTTGATCTTGATTTGGTTTGGATACTTTTACTACTACCACAGGACCTTTAGCTAGAAAGACAGCCCGTTTTATAGACTCATCTGTGCCTTCAATAGCTTCTATTGCTAAAATCATTTGGTCTTTAACCACAACAGTTTGACCAATATCCAAGCGTGCTAATTCTTTAGCAATACGCAGTCCGTACTGAATATCTATATATTCGGCAGCCGTTGGCACGCGCTTGCCAATCACACCACATTCGGGAAATAAATGACGCAAAAATTCTGATTGAGAAAGCACATTCATGCCTTGTGTTTCCATCAAATTGCCAACAGCAAACTGAATAGAGTCATCGCTAAAATCAGATAATTTGCTTAGCTCTTTTACAGCTACCCAGTCTAATTTGAATATATTGGTCAATAAATTGACTTTGGGTACTTTGCCAATAAAAACTATATTTTTGACATTCTCTTGCTTAGCTAAATTTATATTGCGTCCAATTTGACCTGGTGCCACCAAATGCACAACATCAGCATGCTCACTTATTAAATCGCGAGCTGTTTCAGAAAGAGCTAAAGCAATTATTTTGTATCCACGTTCGCGGGCGGATTTTGCTAAAATGCTGGGTAATTTTCCTTCACCAGCAACGATCCCTAAGATCATTTGATTGGCAGACTTTTTAGTAATGATTTCGCTGGTCAAGACGTAATTCCTAATCTAATTTGTAGACTACTTAATAATGATAGATAAACCACTAAAATATTATGACAAAGACTTGCCAAGTTTATCATTAGGCACTTTATATTTGTACTTTTCTTGACATGATTGGATTTGGGGCATTAAACTGAGCTAAGGATAGGAAATGGGAGTAATAAATGATTAAAAAGTTGGCAATTGGCTTTACTGTTTTTAGTTTAAATATGACAGCTGTCTGGGCGCAAGACTATAAAACCAATAATCCAAATATGGGTCATTTTTATATGGCGCGTCAACAAGTACAAATTATTGATGAAACTCCAGTTGTAAATGATCAAAGAGGAGAAGGAGCCGCAACTGGTGCTGGTGGCGGACCTGTTGGTGCTGGCGGTGGTGCAATGCCATTGCCTAAATCAGGATTTCAGTCATTTTATTCTGGGGCTCCATCCAATATGAAAAATTCTTTGCCAAAAGTAATAAATGGTGTGCCACCAAAGGCGCCACCACCCAAAACATTACCAAATGGACTTCGTGGAGCTTCCGGTAAATTTCCTGCTAAAACAGCTGGGACAAAAACATTGCCTAGTGGTCAAAATGCTGCCGCAAAATCTTACACACCATATCAAGGTTATGGTGGAGGAAATGTACCAGGCAGTACTGTTGGCTCTTCTGGATCTAGTGCCAATACAAATGTGCGTGGCTCTGTTTTGCATTGGCATAAAAAACGCGGATATTAATGGGCAATTTGTCGAAAAAATTAATTGGATTATTTGTACTCTTAAAATATAGTTTTTTCTTTTTTGTTTTATTTATATGTAAAAATAGCATGGCTCAAGAAACGCCAGTAATTACGCCATCGCCTGTTTCTACTGAGCGTGAAGAATTACATGAAATACGCCCTTTACCAGGCGCATTAGATACTGTGCTTATGTTTAATAGCAATAGCCCAGAAGTAGTAAAACATGAAGGGATTTTATTATCGACATTTAGTCCGAAAGGTAAAGCTTATCCAAATGCGCATTTGAATTATTTTTTTCAAGGTAAATTTAAAATATTTGCTCATCATATAAATGACTCTAAGTTTAATGACTTTAAAGGTAATGAAAATAAACCAACTTTATTTATTGCCGCATTATTAAATAACGAAAGTGATAACAAGGTAAAAATAATTATTGATAAAGCATATAGTTATTTGTCAGTGCCAGATGCTCCATTTATTGCTTTGCCTGATATTGCTGATAATGATGAAGGTAAATTATATTCTGGACCAGGCGATAGACTGACAAATGATTTTTTGCGCAAAGACAGTCAAAAAAATTGGACTAAACGCATTATCTTAAAACCACATGAGACAAAATTACTTTTTTGTTTGCCCATTCCCATAATTTCTGAAATTCATCACGCTAATGGCAGGTCAACTCTTGTCTCTTTAAAAAGCGATGGTCCAGTGCAAGTAGCAACACTAGCTTTATTTGCTAAAACAAAACACAATGGTGTGCATGCTAATGAAATTGAGCCAACTTTTGATGAATGGATGGAATTAGCAAATAATGGCAATTTAGCTGGTCCTCGTGATAAGACACCAAGTTTGCCAGGAAGTCTGCCAGTAATTTATGGCAGAGTAGCAGGAGTACAGCAAGGAGCCAAATGGGAAGCAACGCTTTGTGATAGTCCAGTAGGTACACCGAAATTGGAAGTGCCGCCGCCTGGTAAATTTTTCACTTACCCGATAAGTACAGTCGATCAAGGGACATTTGGCACAGGGCAAATACAAAGTGCGCCTTTATTATGTCGATATTCTGATACAGCTTATGCTGCTCATGGAAATTATTGCGTTGAATATGATTTGACTTTACCTTTGGTGAATACTACAAGCAACGAAAAGACAGTAGCAATTAAATTACAAACACCTTTAAAATCTAATTTGTTTGAAGGCAAATTGAAATTTTTAGAACCACCAGCAAAGCAAACATTTTTTCGCGGCACAGTAGAATTAAAATATAGAGATGATAAGGATAAAATTGCTCATCATTTTTGGCATTTAGTTGAAAAACGTGGACAAGCTTCAGAGCCTTTAGTTATTTTGCACTTAAAACCAAATTCAAATCGTAAAGTGGAAATTCGATTATTCTATCCGCCCGACTGTACGCCTCCGCAGGTGCTTACAGTGCAGGGTGTGGAGTAGTCTACGTATCTTTTTTAGCATACGTTGATGTTCTTTATGCTCTCCCATTAGTTCTAGCAAACTAGCGTGTTCTTCGAAAATTGAAATAATATTTGAAGATTTTTCATTACGGGCAAATCTTGCTGCTAGATAATAACAAGTGTCAGCAAAAAGATTTCTGTTAGTGAGCCGAAATAATCGAGCAAGGCGAATTTGTGCAGAATATCCTTTTGTTCCAAACTGACTAAATATTTCTTGAGTAGTATCCTCGATTTCAGATGCTAAACTAATTGCTTGAACTTTGTGCTTTTTTAAATCAGCAATTTGTAGCAAGCGTCCCAATAATGGAATGCGCTCAGCTGGAGATTTGTCTCTATTTTGTTCTATAATATTTAAAGCTTGGCGATAACAGGATTGAGCAATATCATAATGTTTATTGTTTTGGGCAGCTACTCCTGCTCCAAAGTCTTTAAGAATTCCAAGTCTTAAGTCTATACCGCGCCCTATTATTTCTGTTGCTGCTTGTTCTAAAAAATCAGCTTCGGTAAAGCGGCTTTGTTTTCTGTATACTCCACTTAGTTTTTCTAAAGCTTCACTAAGTTTTGTCTGTCCCATATTTTGAGAGCAATTTATAATCTCAATTGCTTGAGTAAAAACTATTTCTGCTTCAGTAAATTCATGTAGTGAATAGTAGCATATGCCCAGCTGCATAAGAGGATCTATACATTCGTAGTGCCTGTTACCAAATGCTTCTTGTTTTAGTTTTATGACTTTTATAAATGCGTCTTTGGCGTGAACATATTTGTTTTGTGCCAAAGTAATAGCTGCTAATTCTTCTAAGGTGCGTATCTGCATTAAAGAAGGTGTATCACTTTCTGCAATAAGAGCGTGAGTCTGCGTAATGCAAGTACGTGCTCGGCTAAACTTATTGGCTTTTCTGTATACGCTAGCCAATATACATAAAGTATCAATTAATTCTTCACTCGTTGCCTTGGAATTAGTTTGATAACGGATAACAGCATCACGCAAACATTTTATAGCATCATCTAATTTTTTTATATTAGCTAAGCATATGCCCATTTTTTTGTAAGTATTAGCCAGGGATATATGAGTGTGCCCATATAATTGTTTTTGTACCTGAGCCAATTCATTTAAACTTTTTATTGCCTGAATATTATTGCCAGTGTCAAAGTGTAAATTGCTCAATTCAACAAGAGCATTAAGAGCGTTTTCTGGAAGCAGTTCACACTTTTCTTGAGATGACTGATTAGCTGGTTCTTTATTGTTCATAGTAAGAACCTATTATGTAAATATTTTATTTATGCCACTTTGGAAAGTGAAAAGAGTATACATCTTATTCTTGACAATCGATACAATTTTTAAGAATTACGTAACAGCATGCCAGTGGTTTATTAATTGGGACGCAATAATTTACAGCTCTTTTCATCCGGTATGGTAATATTAAAAGCCTTCTGCCCGTAGCCCAGCTGGATAGAGCGCATGGCTACGAACCATGAGGTCGTAGGTTCGAATCCTACCGGGCAGGTTCTTTGGAATACTGATACTAAGTGGCTTATGAGCAATAAGCCACTTTTTTATTGGGGTAGGCAAAATTTCTGGGTCTATGCCGGGTCTATGTGGAAAGGCAAAAAATTGGTAAAAATTGTTCGTTTTAGACACAGAAATTGACAAGTTCTATTCTATATTCTAGAATATAGAATATCTGTGATGGGATGAAAATATATGCTATTGTCCCAAGATCTATATATTCTTTTAAAATTGTCTTGTTCAGACTCCAACTGGACTTATGCTTCATTGTCTGAATTATTGAATATCAGTACTTCGCAAATACATGCAGGTATAAAACGAGCTCAAGCATGCGGACTTTTTTCGGCAACTCAGCATCGTCCAAATTTGCGTGCGCTTGAAGAGTTGATTATTCATGGGGTGAAATATGTATTTCCAGCCACTAAAGGATCTGTAATTCGAGGAATTCCTACTGCTTTTGCAGGACCGCCGTTGAATAAAGTAATTGTTCATTCTGAAGATATGGTTCCCGTATGGGCATATCCCAAAGGAACTCATCTTGGTTATCTAATTGAACCTCTTCATCCATCAGCACCGGAGGCTGCCTCTTCAGACAAACAATTCTATGAGTTATTATGTTTGGTTGATGCTATACGTGAAGGACGTGCAAGAGAAAGACAATTAGCTGCTAAGGAAATTCAGCGCCGATTGCATAAGTAATAGTAGTCTATAAACCATTCAGATCATGCAAGTTGTGGAATAAGCACAAAAATCTAGTAGTTTAATGATTTAATAATATGTATACTGAGAGTTGACAATTTTGATTAATTTTAAACTGCTGGGTTTGAAATTGTGTTAATATATCAACCATGGGTATACATATACAGTCAAAATTAAACCAATTGCAAAAAATATTACCTGAAGGTTTTCCGGTTGACTCAAGCTGGCTTCAAAGGCAAGGTTATTCACGTCAGCTCATAGCAAAATACTTGCATAATGGGTGGCTAGTATCACCAGTCAGAGGTGTATATCTTAGAGAGAGCACTTTGCTAGATCAAAGTAGTTGGGAGCCAGTTATAATCTCATTACAAAAGTTGCTTGACTTACCTGTAACTGTTGGAGGGCGCACGGCGCTGGAATTACATGGACATTTGCACTATCTATCAATGCAAAATTTGGCAGAAGTTCATCTTTATGGAATGGAATCATTACCTGCCTGGGTGAATAAATTACTGCTTAAGCAGTCATTTGTATTTCATTCTACAAATTTGTTCAAATTAAATAACAAATCCAAAGATGGCAACAAAGAGCGTAAACAAGCATACTTTACTAATTATAAATGGGGAATGTCTGAATGGACGCTTGTAATTTCAACACCGGAGCGAGCAATATTGGAATTATTGGATGAATTACCTAGTAACGAAACATTTCATCAAGCAGATGTATTGATGGAAGGATTAACAAACTTAAGACCAAAATATCTAGATATAGTTTTATCTGATTGTCGAAGTATAAAAACAAAGCGACTTTTCTTATGGTTTGCTAAGCGCCATAATCATGCATGGTTCAAAGAAATAAATACAAAAAAAATAAATCTTGGCAGTGGAAAAAGAATGTTGGTAAGTGGAGGTAAGCTTGATTCGCAATATCTAATTACTGTGCCCAGAGAGTTTGTAAATGATAGATAATCGGTATCATAAACAAGTTTTATTGCTAATGCGCATTTTGCCAATTGTTGCGCAAGAAAAGTGTTTTGCACTAAAAGGCGGCACAGCCATTAATTTGTTTATTCGTGATATGCCTCGTCTATCAGTCGATATTGATTTAGCATATCTTCCCATTCTTGACCGAGATCAATCTTTGAAAGAAATTGATGAATCTCTTAAACGTATAATGAAGACCATTCTAAAAAGTATTCCTAGTAGCAGTGTACATACTTCAGCTCTAAGAGATACTAAATCTATAGTCAAACTTATCGTTAGTACTCAGGAAGCACAAATTAAAATTGAAGTTGCCCCGGTTTTGAGAGGAACTGTTTTCCCAAGCAAAAATCATAGAGTATCACAAAGGGTGGAAAATGAGTTTGGCTTTGCAGAAGTTGCAGTTGTTTCCTTTGAAGATTTATATGGTGGTAAATTAGTCGCAGCACTTGATCGCCAACACCCGCGCGATCTTTATGATGTTCATCTGCTATTATCAAATGAAGGTATATCAAGAGAGCTATTTGAAGCTTTTCTTGTTTATCTAATTAGCCACGATCGGTCGATGTCAGAAATCATTGCTCCAAATCTTCATGATATTCATCATGAATTTGAACATGGTTTTTTGGGCATGACCATTGATATGATTACCTGTGAAGAATTAGAATTTACACGCAAGAAATTAATCAATTATATTCATTCAGCCTTTACTGATAATGATAAAGAATTTCTTCTATCAATAAAACGTGGAACTCCAAAATGGGATCTTCTTAGTATAAAAGATATAGAAAAGTTACCAGCTGTGCGCTGGAAACTTCAAAATCTAGAAAAGCTTCCTGCCAGGAAACGAGAACTGCTATTAGAAAAGTTGAACAAAGCTCTCACATAGTAGCATTAAAAATCTACGATGACTTAGGATCTAGTCCGCAAGGATGGAGGCTCAAGTCCTCTCTCGCCCACCAATAATATTTCAGCAAAAACAAAAGTAAAATGCTTAAGCAGAATGGTTGGTCAAAAATTCATTCAATCATTGTTGTTGCAGCTTTTATTTTTTCATTTACTATCGGAGGCATGGGTAGCATATTCCTTTACTGGTTTCTGGGTTATGCAGGTGAATCTGGTCATCAGGCAATTGAAGAAGCTCAAAGCACTGAAATCATCTCTGTGAGAATTTTTAGACGTCCATAAAAAAATATATGAAAATTAAAGCTTAGAACAATGGACCACGAACACCAGTGGGATTATCACGATTGCGTAAGCTATATAACAGGGATAATCTGAAGGTTATGAACCTCATCGACATACCGATCAGATTGCAGAAACACCAAGTGGCGCTATTAAGCATAGCAATCGCCGTTGTTGCCCTGGTTGTGGGTTATAGAGACAGTCTTAACTTCAAATGCTCGTTCGAGGGACAGCCGCCTCGACTGGAATATGAGAAGTCCTGTGACAAAGGGTTCGCTTCCTTGTGCCGCTATGACTTCCATGGCGCGCTCGATGAGTTTGATCGGGCTTCGAAATTGCCTGAAGCTGACCAACTCGGATTCATAGGTCGTGGCATTGCCCTCTTTTCTCTCCGTAATCCCCAACAAGCAATTCAGTGTTTCGACCAAGCACTCAAGCTTGCACCTCATTCGACAGCCGCATTGATCGATCGAGGCATTGCGCGTGTGGAGATCGGTGATTATGTAAACGCTTTAGCAGATTATGATCGAGCACTTGCAATTGACCCTAGCAACGCAGCTGCATATAACAATCGAGCCGTTGTATTGGACCGACTGGGTGATAAAGAAGCGGCCATTTTTGGCTACTCGAAAGCTCTGCAACTAAAGCATTGGGCTATCGTTCGTCTTAACAGAGCGTTTGCCAATGCCGAACTCGGACTCGCCTCACAGGCAAAAGAGGACTGTGACCAATCAATGCAATGGATGCCATCCTTGGAACACAGGTGGGGTCAGAAAGCTCTCGTGAAAACCCTGATAGCAAACATGGCCAAGTGGAGTTCTCAAATAAAAGCCAATCCTTCAGATCCGACGAATTACATCAAGCGGGGGGGAGTCCGGCATGAATTGCGGGACTTCGTAGGTGCTGCCGCCGATTATACAAAGGCGATATCTATCGACCCTGACAATGCTGAGTCCTATTCAGAGCGGTCCTTTGATCGCGCTATATTGGATGACAACCAAGGAGCCCTCGAAGATATTTCCAAATTTTACGAGCTACGTCCTGAACACACCTACTGTCTAGGTTGGCGCGGTTCTTGTAAAGCAAGAGTCGGTGACCGACAGGGAGCTATCGAGGATTTCTCAGCTGCAATACGCGCCCTCCCAGACTGCGAATGGTGGTATAAAGGACGGGCTCGTGAAAAGTTTCAGAGCGGACACTATTTAGACGCCGCTGCAGATTATATTCATTTCTTGTCACTCGATTACCACCCGTGGCAAGAGCTCAACGATTTGTGTTTGAACAATAACCGGACGCTATTCACCACGCAATTTAGGCATGATCGCAACCAGATTTTCGAGTTCAGCGAGCAGCGTATACTCATGGCTGTCCAGGTTTGTGATTAACGCTTCTTGTCCCGGTCGCAACCGCTTGATATTTCTTATATTTCCAGGATAGAGCGCGGTAAAAAGAATGTGAGCTTGAGTACTGTTGTCAAAATAGCTGAGATGCTAGGATTTGAAGTAACATTCGGCAAATACAAATTATCAAAAGACAAAAAATCCGATCTAAGAAAAGTCCGTGTTGCCGTGATAAGAACCGCCGCTAATTAATGGAAATCACATGAAATCATTACTGAGAAATTTATTTCTTGCAACTCTTGTTATTTTGGCAATCAATACAGCTTGCCACGCAGAAGATAATAGCAAAAAGAAAATTGTTGATTTGACGCATGTGCTTACATCAAGTCAGCCAGATTTTCAGCTGGGTGAAGAATCTTTCCATTATACTGCTCTTAAAACTTTAGCTAAAGATGGTTATGCTATTGGTTCTTTTTGTACAGCAGAACATTATGGCACGCATATAGATGCGCCTTCGCATTTTGCACAAGGACAGCCTTCCATTGATGAAATTTCTGCTGATAAATTTATTTTGCCTTGCGTAGTGATTGATGTACGCAAAGAAGTAGAAAGCAATCCAGATTATTGTTTGACTGTTGATAAAATTAAAGCCTTTGAGCGCGGTGGCAAAATTCCTAAGGGCTCTGCTGTGCTTTTGTGTACCGGTTGGTCTGATAAGTGGACAGATGTGAAAGCTTATCGCAACGCTGATGATAAAGGAGTGATGCATTTTCCTGGCTTTAGTGATGAAGCTGCTGATTATCTGGTAAGCACGCGTGAAGTTGCAGCTCTTGGTATTGATACTCTTTCTATTGATTATGGAGCTTCGCATGATTATCCTGTGCATAGTCATGCTTTAGCAAAAGGAATATTCATGATAGAAAATCTAGATAATTTATCTCAATTGCCAGCACGAAACGCTACATTGTATTGTGGGCCTTTAAAAATTAAAGGTGGCACAGGCAGTCCAGCCCGCATCATTTGTGTTTTGCCGGAAGGTGTTAATTGGAAAAAGCGTATATTTCAAATGGGCATGAACGTGTTATTTTAATAAGTCTCTATCTTTCACGAATCTTTCAAAATAATGCTATCCAAAAAATGATCTATAATTAGATTATCTTTCTGAGGTGAGCATGCGTATTCTTCTAGCTGAAGATGATGAATTTCTAGCTTCGGGTATTGTTCTTGCCTTGACAGATAGTGGCTATGCGGTTGACAAGGTAGCAACTGGTGCAGATGCGTATTCTGCACTTTCAAATATTTCTTATGATTTAGCTATTCTAGATTTGGGATTACCAGTGCTTGACGGGCTGGAAGTTTTGCGACGCGGACGTGCAGAAGGGCTTACCTTGCCTATTTTAATTTTGACGGTTCGCAATGATGTGCGTGAAAGGGTAAATGGACTAGATGCTGGTGCTAATGATTACTTAACTAAACCGTTTCATTTGGAAGAATTAGAAGCTCGCATTAGATCGCTTCTTAGAAAAGACCGTTTTGAAAATAAAGTTGTTGTTACTTTTGGTGATTTAAAATACGATACTTTAAATAGAACAGCGTTTTATCGAGATAAAACATTAGACCTTTCTGTTCGTGAATTAGCTATTTTGGAAATTCTTATACAAAGAGCCGGACATACAGTTGTAAAAGAACGTATTAAAAATCATTTGTCGACTCTAGAAGTAGAAGTTACGTTTAATGCTATTGAAATTACAATTCATCGGCTTCGGAAAAAAATTAGCGAAGCTGGTGTAAGTATACGTACATTGCGAGGGTTAGGTTACCTTCTTGAAACAACAAAATAATCGCTCTATAAAAGCTGATTTGCTTGTGTGGTTGTTGCCACCGCTTCTTTCGATGTGTCTTGCAAGCTCTGTGGTTGCATATTATTTAGCATCATACTTTGCTAATGATTCGTATGATAGAAATTTGATTAATACTGCTGGCTCGGTTGCTGCACGTGTGCGTATCGGAACAAATAGTGTGGCAGATCTTGATCTGCCTCCAGCAGCACTTGCTATTCTTCAGCATACTTATCCTAATGATAAATTTTATTATCAAGTATTAAATTCGGATTTTACCAGGCTTGCTGGTGATGCGCTTCCCAGTGTTCGACTTGACTCTAGTATTCCATACTTGAGCTATGTTAAGTTTAACGGAGAAACTTTACGTGTGGCACAAATTCGCATGCCTATTCACGATTATCCTGACAAAATTATTTTTGTACAGGCAGCAGAAACGCTGAATAGCCGTCTTGATCTTACTAATCATATTTTATTTAGTATTTTAGTGCCGCAAATTTTATTGCTTCTATTTGTAATTTTTGCAGTTAGTTTTGGTGTTAAAAAAGGTTTGAAGTCATTGGCGGATTTACGGAATGCCTTATCAGATCGTTCTCGCTCTGATCTAAAACCGCTAAACGAAAGCATAGCTCCATTAGAGTCGCAATCACTGGTTAGTGCGATTAATGAGCTTCTGGGGCGTTTAAAAGCAGATCTTGATGCACAACAAAGATTTGTTGCAAACGCTGCTCATCAATTGCAAACACCGCTTGCTGGCATTCAAACATATGTTGAAATTGTTGAGCGGCAATCAACTGATAATTCTAGAAATTTGCTTAGACAAATCAATAAGGGTATTGATAGGATGAGTCATTTGATTAAGCAACTGCTTGTGCTTGCCAAGTCAGAGCCACAAAATAATTTATCTTTTGAAGAGGTAGATTTAAACACTATAGCAAGTGAGGTGGGTTCTGAATTAGTTGATATAGCTTTGAAAAAAAACATTGAGGTTGTATTTGATGAACCTACGAAACCGGTAATTGTTTATGGTGATGTAGTTAGTCTGAAAGAGCTGATTACTAATTTGTTAGACAATGCTATTCTTTATACTGACTATAATGGTACTGTATCAGTCAAGATTTCATCTGATAATGTTGGTGTGCAGCTTACTGTTGAAGATAATGGTCCGGGGATTCCTGAGGAAGAACGTGAAAAAGTATTTGAACGGTTTTATCGTATCCTTGGTACTCAGGTTGAAGGCAGTGGGCTTGGACTTGCAATAGTCAAAGAAATTGCGGCTGCACATCATGCGGAAGTTTTACTTACTACTCCATCAACGGGTAAAGGCACTGTTGTTATAGTCAAATTTCCAGCAAAAAAGCCCAAGTAATTGTTTAAGCACATATTTTGAGCGAATCAATTTAGCTTAGCCGGTTTGTTCATATGCAAGTGGATCAGTGGTATCGAGCATATGTACTTTTGCAACAGTTGGTTTTTCGAAGAATCTTTTTCCCAATCCGTAAAATAGTAGAGCTGACAGTACACCTGTAAGAAAATCAGTGACTGCAACCATGACTGCTGTAAAGATCATGAGAAAGGCATGGAAGCGACTATGTTTCCATACTTCTTTTACTTCGGCAGGTTTTACCATATTGCTAGCTACCCAGAGAAGAATGCCGCCAATGCATGCCATTGGAACCATTTCTAACCATGGTGCAAGGAATAGTGCAAGTATTATTTTCAATATGCCTTTGAAATAGCCAGCTAGCGGAGTTACTGCACCAGCTTTGATACTGGTTGCTGTGCGAGCAAGTGCGCCAGTGCAGGGGAAGCCGTTTAGCAATGGCACAATTATTTGTACTAGTCCTTGTCCCCATAATTCTTTATCTGGGTTGAAAGGGGTCTTTTTATTATTAGCGAGGCGATCCGCCATTGACGAACATAATAGACTTTCAATGCTTGAGACAAAGACAATGGCTATCACAAAGTATGTGATGTCCATGGCTACTTGCATCGTCAATGGCGGCATAGAGGGGGCAGTAAAAAAAGCAAAATTGGTTGGAATGCTGCCGTATTTCTCAGCAATATCGGCAATTCCTTTTCCACTAAACATGGTTTCTGCCAGCACAGTGCAAATAACAAGTGCTAACAAAGGTGCTGGAATAAACTTAGATTTTCGGATGAAAGCATGACACATGAAGAAAGTGAGTATAGCTAGAAAGAAGGCATAACCGTTAAACTCATTGAAATGTTCTTTTATAAGGCTAATTTTTTCAATAAACTCGCCTCGGATCGCATGCTGCAATCCCAAAACTTCACCTATATTTGAAAGTGCAATCACTATTGAAATACCAATTGTAAAACCAACTACAATTGAATTAGGAACTTTTTTTACGTATTTACCAAGTCCAAATAGTCCCATGCTAAGCAGGACGATACCGGCAAGAACGCTACAAAGCACCACCATTCCATGAGCCATTTGAAAGTTACCGCCGGTGGTTGGATGTCCGTATTTCAGCATTAGTCCTGCAATAACTGGAATAAAAGCTGCTGTTGGACCATAAACTTGATATTTAGAGCCGCCCCAGGTTCGACCGATAATACATGCTAATGCTCCAGCAATAATTCCTTGTTCTGGTCGCAACCCCATTGCAATTGCAAATCCCATTGCCATTGGAATGGCAGTCAGCGCCACAATAAGTCCAGCACAAAAATCTTTATAGCTGACCTTTAGCCAATTTGAAGCATTTAAATCTTCGAAACGATCATCAATAACTTTATTGAAAGTAAGAAAACGATGACAAATGCTTGCCATCAAACTTTGATTTGGATTAGCCAAAATCTGATCATTTGTATTTTTGCGATAAGTTGTGGACATGTGTTCTCCGCTGGATTGTTATAACTGTGTGTGATGTAGAGTTAGCAGTTTGAGATAATTTCAACTGGGCAAGGGCACTTTGCGCTCAAAGCCTTTAGAGAATTCTCCCCTAAAAGACTTAGACCGGGATTGGTGACTTTGTCGTTTCCAAAGACAAACATATAATCTGCTTTTATACTTTTTGCTAGTTGTATTAGCTGACTTAATGGATCGCCAGTTTTTATGCGATATTCAACATTTATAGAAGGGAATTTTTCATTGATTGTGCTTACGTAACCTTCCATTACTCCAGACATTCTTAGAATTTGTTTTTGCAAGTGTTGTAACATTTGACTGCCACCTGCTCCAGAATAAGGAGTTTTGCTTAACCACTGGGGTTGTGTAATATGTACGAGTACGATATTGCTTTGATGTAAATCTGGCTTATGGTCTAGCCAGCTGGTTAACGATGATACGGTTTCTTCGTTTGCAATAACAATTACTACATTGCCTGTCTTGTGTGAATTCCCACTATCTGCTTTGTGAGTTGTTGGCTGAATTGGTATAGGTAATTGTGCCATGATGAATCACCTCTAGTAAGGCGCAAAGAAAAGTAGCACTTGTTTAGCTGCCACTTATTCATCTGCGTTAGATGCTGCAAGTGTTTTAAATAATTTGGATTTAGGATGCAAGCTGCATTTGCAACTATGGTTCAACGTTAACAGCTGCGCAATTCTCTGTCAATAACGAGTGATGCACTCAATACTGCAAGTGTTTTTTGAAAGCAGCTCAGGGAGTAGCTTGTAGGCTAATATTATTTTTGAAAAAAATTTTTTGCAAAAATTGCCTCTGAAAATCGTGAAAGATAGAGGAAAGATAGCGCAAAAAATTGAAAGATTTGAGAAGGATTTTTGAAAGCTTGACGAAAGAATTGTGTTGAAAGCTTGATGAAAGAATTGTGGTTGGTGATGCTTGAAGGTTTGCTGAAAGGTATGTTTTTCTAGTAGTGTTATTTCTCTTCTTTTAATTGTTGATATACATCTTCTATTTCAGAAAAGGTCATTGTCGTAAAACTAGTGCTACTTATATCTGTTAGTCTGTTTATTGGTGTAGAAAATGGACTAACCTCTACATTGATAGACCACTGTTGCGTTGCTATTTCGAGTTTGCCATCAGACTGAGAATTGAAATTGATGCGCAAATCATTTGGTAATTGATAATCTCTAACGAGCTTATTAATATCGTATTCAAATTGACCTAGTGATTTTTGAGAACCATACTTGTAAGCTTCTTGTCCAAGAAGAGTAAGTAATTTGTCTCTTTCATCATTAGATAATTCTGTAGGTGATTTCTCTGCTAAATCTTTTAATTCAGGATTACTAGGCTCAGCATCATGCCACATATCATCAGGTCCTAAAACTTTTTTAGGATTAACCTCGTCAGATACATTTGCGGCATGTTGTATTAGTTCTTCGTTTGTAGCAGTTAGCCAGCGCTCCAAATATTGTGACATAAATTCTTTGCCACCATCGAGATAAGCTTTCTCAGCATGTTCCAAGAGTCCTTCTTGTATTTTAGCTATTGCATTGGGATCTGAAAATGGTTGCTCGCCTGTAGCTTCTTCTTTCCACCTTTCTACCAATGATTGAGGAGCATTATCTTCAGGTTTTAAAAGTGGCATAGTTAAATTGACGTTTTTATCATATGATAAAAATAAGGCATGCTCACTTCCATCTGGTTCTTTTTGCCAAAGGCTGACTGATAGATCTGGGTTATCGCTAAATTTCAAATAGCTGTTTTCTGGTGTAGATTCATTAATAGAGCTTGCAAGCTTTTCTAATCCATAGTTACCCCATTGTTGATGAGCAGCTTGACCAGCTTTCAATATATCTTTTATCAGAGCCCTTGTTGCCTCTTCGTTTTCTTTGTTATTAAATCCACTTTTTATTTGTTCATTCAACCTATTGGACAAATCTTCTATGCTTTTTTGCGATAAAGGATTTTCAGCTTCATCTTGAAGTCCTAGTTCTTTTAAATTTTTTGTATCTGAAATTGCTTTTGTTTCTTGCTTCCCATTGATATTCTGCTCGCTTGCAATTACAACGCCATCAGCAGGAGGATTACCATCTATACCGCTTAATGCAAATTCAAATTCAATCGGTATATTTTTTTCTTTAAGCTTTGCACTTACTTCGCCAAGATATTGATCAATTCTAGCTTGTCTACTTATTTTACTTTGTCTGTCGCCAGGACTACCAGTTGCTGCATTTTGAATTCCATCCCAAAGTAGGTGTCCTAATTTGCTATCCATAATATTAGTATCGTGGTTTGTTATATCGCCCTTGTTTTGTATTATAAGCTCAGCAATATTTTCTGGCGATGGCACTGTTTTTAGCTCTGATAACTCAGCTAAATCTTTACTAGATAAATTAGGATTATTGCCACCAGGTATTTTTATAGTAATTGTAAGTTGTTGCAAGTCTCCTGATGGAACGCTTGGATATTCTGGGATAATATTTTCGGCTCGATCTAATAGATCTATTGTTGAATATCCTTCCGGGGACAAGCCATATATTTCTTCATTAGATTCTTCATTATCAGATTCTGGGGACCAATCAGCGGTACTAATCTCTTCAGCTGAAACGCGATTATCCACATCTTCATTGCCTCTTGCCATAACAATTTCCTCTTGTCACTATTAATTAGCCTTGCCTCAAATCAAGCATAGTTTTGATTTGTGACATTGTTAGGTCATATTTGTGACAATTTTATGGCTGTTTGTAAAAAGAGTGTTCTATAACCCAGGGCTCAACTATATACAGTATGTCAAGATATAGTTAAGCAACTTTGATTGCTGTCATGGTAATGTGATACAGGTTTTTTGGTTGCACTTGTAAGCTCGTCTTATTGATAACTGAATTCTTGAAACTGAATGAGAGGAATAAGCATGTCTATTTTATGTGATCGCAGAAATGATGGGTCGGTAGCATTTTTTCTTGATGGTGATTTGCAATTTGATAGTCGTGACGAGCATATTTATCATGAGTGTCTTGCCTTACCAGCTTTAGCCATTGCGGAAAAAAGAAAAGATGGCGAAATTTCTTGTCTCATACTTGGTGGAGGAGATGGATTATCAGCTAGAGAACTGCTCAAATCAAAAAGAGTAAGCAAAATTGATTTAGTTGATTATGATAATGAAATTTTAGAATTAGCAAAAGGTGAATTTTCACAATTCAATAATAATAGTTTGAATGATTCTCGCATGACAATTCATGTAGAAGATGCTCATGAATTTATTGAGCGTGCTATTGCAGCAGAAATTAAATATGATGTAATCATTAGTGATTTTACTGCTCCGCAAACAGTGCAAGGTGCTCAGTTGCATTCAATTGAGTTTTATAAAAAGATAGGGGCGTTACTTGCTACAAATGGTTTATTGGCTGCCAACACAGTTTCTCCAACAGGCACACCAGAAGCTTATTGGTCAATATTCAATAGTATGTTAATCAGTGAATTAAATCCAAGACCTTATCGCATATATTTGCCATCATTTGCTGCTCAAGGTTATGGATCGGACTGGGGATTTATGTTGGCTTCTCCAGAAAACATTAATGCTGATGAAATAAATAACGATTTGGTTTTTGCAGAACCAAGAAAAGAATTGACTGATGTAAATTATTTGCGTAAATTATTTCTATTTGCAGAAGAAGATTTGCAATTGCAAGCAAATGCTAGACCAACAGCCGGTACTAGCGAAATATTGGTGCATTATTTATTCAATCCTAAAGCACGCGAAGTAAAAGCTAGCGTAGTTAAAGATGTTTTGGCTATAGATTTAGCTACTCTGACTGTGCCGGAACCTATATTGAACTCTTATGTTTTACCTCAAGAACTCCGTGATATTTTGAGTAATTCTGAATGTGATATTGAAAGAAAAGAAGAATTTATTGAATCTGTTCTGAAAATGGTGCCAGCAATGCAGCGTTATCAAACCAGACAAATGATTGAGTCTTTTTTGGAAGGACCAGTTAGATTTTTACGCTCAATTGATTTGAAGCAATTAGTTGAAAAATTATTGCAAAGAGCAAGTGAGCTTCCACAAAAATTAGTGAGTGAATTGACTCGTCTTAAAGAAGAGCTGATGGAATTTGCTGGAGATTACGATAGATTGCTAAATATGGGAATGCAAGCTTTAACAGTAATTTGTCTTGTGGTTGTAATTGGTAATTTGATGTATCCAGATGCCGTATATGCTAAGGGCGAACATGCGGCTGCTGAGCGCAGCGGCGGACACACTGGTGATCATCGTGGTAGTGGACGTAGGGGCGGACGCCGTGATGGCTATGGTTATAACAATAATTGGGGTGGTGGCGGAACATATTGGAATGGTACAGAATATGTTTATCCAGACAAAAAAATAAAAGTACTTCCTGGTGAAACAATAATTCAAGAGCCAGGAAAAACTATTATCGAAAAAAATAATAGGTAATTTGAATTTGGCAATTGAAATTCAGCTTTTAGATAAATTGCATCCAGATTCTTCATTAGGCTGTGAATGGGATAATCTCGTTAAGTGCAACCCAGCATCTGGATTTATGCAAAGTCTTACATGGGCAAATTTCAAACGTAAAATGGGTTTGGAAGTATTGCATCTTGGTTTATTCAACAAAGGTAAATTACTTGGTGGGGCAATTTTTTATTGTGCGCCGCATAATAAAGGAGCTGGAATTATGATGGCTCCGGATGGTCCTGTTTTGCCATGGGATAATTCGAAGCCGTTAGAGTATTGTTTGGAATTATTGTTGAGTGAGGCAAGGGCGCATGCAGCACGCTGTAATGTGGCTGCAGTTCGCATAGCACCTAAAATAAAACCACCAGTGCCAGAGGTGTTGCGTGGATTTACCAGTGCTCCGGTGCATCTTAATGAAGGTAAGACTTTGCATTTAAGTTTAATTCCTTCAACTCAAGAATTGCTTTTGGACATGAAGCCAAAAGGACGTTATAACATACTCCTTTCGCAACGGAAGGATGTAAGAGTGTATGAAGATAGTGATCCATCGTCTATATTCAAATTCTATTCAATAATGCAGCAAGTATCGCTCAGAGATAATTTCCCAATTGAACCTTTGTCGTTTTTTATTAATCTTATTGATGTACTAGGTAATGCTGGAATGATGCATGTATTTTTTGCCGAACACGAAAATGATTTACTTGGTGCATTGATGATGTTAACGTTTGGAAAAAATGCTACTTATTTATATGGTGGCACAAGCAATACTAAGCGTAATTATATGGGTGGTTATGCTTTGCAATGGGCTGCAATTAATAAGGCAAAAGAATTAGGAGCCGAGATTTATGATTTCTGGGGCTATGATGCTGTTTGTGATCCTGAGGATAGCTATGCAGGATTTTCTCGCTTCAAAAGTCAATTTGGTGGATGTGCAATTCAATATATTGGCGCACAAGATTATTATTTTATGGACAATTTAACTGACATTGTAATCAAAGCAATGAAAGAAATTTCTTTAGATACATTATATGCAGGTGCAAGATGAAAACATTAGAGCCGATTGTTTGTCATGGTGAGATTATTCACGAAGCTAGTGGCTATCATTTTCTTATGAGGCTATCGGAATGTTCAAGTGAGCTGTTAAATGACGAGGAAGCATTGAGAACCTTAGTGCAAAATGCTGCTTTGGCAACGGGAGCGACAGTTTTGCAAATAATATCTCGACGATTTGAGCCGCAAGGAATTACAGTTTTGGCTATGTTAGCTGAAAGTCATGCTAGTTTGCATACATATCCTGAATCAAATGTAGTTTTCTGGGATTGTTTTACTTGTGGAAAAACTTGTAAGCCAGAGCTTAGTGCAGCAATACTTGAAGAGAGTCTCAAGCCTGCTTCTGTGCATAGACAATTGATTGTGCGGGATTAAAGTGGTGAAAATGTTATGGTTCAAAACAACTAGGCAAAAGATCTTGTTTGCCATATTGCGATAAGAAATTTTTGAGATCATAAAAATCTTTTATACGGTCACTCTCATCACGCCCGTTGTTTAACCTGTCGAAATCTTGTTCTTGTTTCATTATGGATGTATTCCAGCTGGTTAGTGTATGTTTTCCATTTTCATCATATTCTGTTTGTACGATATCATCTTGTACTTTTCCAGGTGCTAATAAAGTATGTTTGTCCCAAGCTTTTCTTTGTTGTACGCTAGTTATGATATTGGTTTTTTTATCAACAATAAAATCAATACATTTGGTGTATAAATCAGGATATTCTCCTTTGCCAGGTCCAGAGAGGATAATATAGGAATAGTTTATGCTATCACCATAATCTACAGGAGCCCAATAGTTAGAATCATATTTTTCCCAAACGGCACCATTTTTGTCTTTGACACTACCCCAATCTTCGATACTTTTCATTGTGTATAAACCTAATGTTTTAATATCAACTGGTTTTCCATCGATAATTTTAACTCGGCGTGTATTTGTTGCTTTAGATGTTTTCCATCTTCCGCCCAACCAATGATGAATAATTCTCCATTTATCGAAAGATATCTCTACTTTGCCTTGTAGCAAAGACTCGGCTAGTTTTTGACTAAATAGCTTGCCTGGAAATAATTCAGGCGGTATTTCTTCTGTGTTGGCATAGAGTTCAATGCCACCTTGCAACATTGTATGCGACTCTTGAGCAAAACATGTTGTAGTTAATAAAACAGTCAAAAGTATCGCGCAAACAAAAGAAGCAAAATGCATGTTAGTTCTTTTTGCTATCAACAAATTTTTGAAGATCTTGTATTAAGCCTGGAAGATCATCGATATGGCACATGCTTTCGCAAAGCTCTAATTCTGAGTCAAGAATGCTTTCGTCACATTCCAAAGATATATCAACGCCATGGCTGGCAAAAATAGCAATGGCATCAGGAAAAGCATCTAAAATATTCTTGACTGTAGTTTCTCTTGTGATGAGCATAATATTTTCCTCCCGAGCACGATTTATTTATTACTATTATCCATGGTAAAACCATTATCTTACAAATTAGATTACAAATAATAATTTTATAAAAATAAAAACTACTTATATCAGTTATGTATCTTGTATTGAATTTATAAGAGGCTAAAATAATGACACAGAAAGACAAAAATCAAATGATACTAAAATTCAATTTTAATCATTAAATATATAAGTGGAAATACAAGACACGCAACAAAGATACATTGAAACTACAATTCCTGCTCGTTTAGATAGGCTACCTTGGAGCAAATGGCATTGGCTTATTGTTTTTGGTCTTGGTATAACTTGGATTCTTGATGGTTTACAAGTAACACTACAAGGTGCAATTGGTGCTGCCTTGCAATCTAAAGTGGCTTTAGGATTAACTGAACATCAAATTGGATTAAGTGCTACTTGTTATTTAGCTGGGGCCGTACCTGGAGCATTATTATTTGGCTATGCGACAGACCGTTTTGGTCGCAAAAAACTATTTTTTATTACTCTTACGGTTTATCTTTGTGCTGCCTTTCTTACTGCTTTTGCTTGGAATTTTGAAAGTTATTGCTTCTTTTTAGCTTTATCTGGTGCTGGAATTGGTGGTGAGTGTGCAGCTGTTAACTCAGCTATTGATGAACTCATACCAGCAAGGCTGCGAGGTACAGTTGATTTAGCAATCAATTCTACATATTGGGCAGGAGCCATTATTGGTTCTTTTGCTACAATTTTTCTTTTGAATCCAAGCATTATTCCTGAATGGCTTGGTTGGAGACTTAGTTTTGGTATTGGTGCTTTTCTTGGGTTAGGAATTTTGCTTGTTCGCCGCTGGATTCCTGAGAGTCCACGTTGGTTGATTATTGCTGGAAAAGAACAGTTAGCAGAAAAAATTGTTGATGAAGTAGAAGCTGAGATTGAGAAGGAGCACGGAACATTACCACCAATTACAGAACCAGCTATCAAAATAGTAATTAAAAAGCGAACTTCTCTCTGGCAAATTTTCAAAGTTTTGTTTTTTGATAATCGTAAGCGTGCATTTCTTGGACTATCTTTAATGGTATCGCAAGCTTTTTTTTATAACTCTATTTTCTTTACTTATGCGTTGGTTCTATCACATTTTTATCATATTGCACCGTCAAATATTGGTCATTATATAGTACCGTTTGCGCTGGGTAATTGGCTTGGGCCAATTATATTGGGAAGACTATTTGATCTTGTTGGAAGAAAAATAATGATAACGGCTACTTATGCATTGTCTGGAATTTTACTTGCTATAACTGCTTCCTTATTTCAGCAGGGACTTCTTACTGCTGAAACACAGTCGTTGGCTTGGGTGATAATTTTCTTTTTTGCATCTGCAGCAGCAAGCTCTGCTTATTTAACGGTAAGTGAATTGTTTCCCTTAGAATTGCGAGCAATGGCTATAGCTGTATTTTATGCTGTAGGTACACTTGTCGGTGGAGTTGCGGCACCGGCATTCTTTAGCGATCTTATTGCTGCAGGATCAAAAGATAATTTGGCTTTTGGTTATTATATAGGAGCTGCGCTAATGATTTTTGCTGCATTGATTGAAGTGTTTTTTGGTGTGGCTGCTGAACGAAAATCATTAGAGTCTATTTCACCACCGCTTGCAGAAATTGATTAGAATTGAATATATAAATTTAAATTGTAAACGGTATGATACTATGGGCAATACCACAATCTTGCAATAATCTTAAGAACAAGCATTTTGCGCAGGAAGGGTGCTATAATAATAATAGGATCTATGCATTTGCACACGTATTTCGTGGCATTTGTGATGTAGTCAGTTTTTAATTGACAGAGGAGGTGGCTAATGATGCGTAGATTAGATTTAATGAGATATTTGTTGGCTGGAAGAGAAAAAACTCTAAATGGAACTTTATGGCGCCTAGTATCGAAAGGTAATGGTAAAATACGTTGTAAGGTTGCAGAAAATTTGGGTTGTCCAACAAAACTATTGACAGGTTTATCCAATGATAATAATAAAGATGTGAGAATTGCAGTGGCATTGAATCCCAAAACGGATATTTGTGTGCTTAATAAATTGAGTACAGATCCTAGTTTGGATGTTCGTTTTATGATTGCAGCAACTTCTTATATACCTAGCGGCATTTTAGAATTTTTAGCTAAAGATGATAATCCCTATATTCAAAAACGAGCCAAGGAAACTTTGCAACGACTTGCTATGGCACATTAATGCACACCAGCAGCTGCTTGTCCTTGTGGTTTTTTCAAGAATATAGCTGTTATGCAGGCAGCTAGCAGAATTATACCCATGATCAAAAATGCATCATTATATGCCATCATATAAGATTCTCTGCGGACAATGTTATTCAACATTTGGATTGCTTGTTGATGAGCTAATGATAAATCAGCGCCACGGCTGACAAAATATTGAGTGAGTGTGCTAATCCGTTCTTGAACGGCTAAGCTAGTCATTTGAATAGACTCGCCAATTCTAGCTGAGTGAAATTGTTCTTGGCGTGTAAGAAATGTTGAAATTAAAGCAACACCAATTGAGCCGCCTAAATTACGCATCATATTGAATAATGCTGAGGCAGAACCAGCGAGACTGGCTTCGATGTCGCTTGTTGTCAGCGTCGACAGCGGAATCATAATTAAAGGCTGTCCGAGGGCGCGGATAAGCAAAGAAGGAATTAATTGGGCGGCAGAATTGTCGTGGGTCATGAATGCATTCATAAGGCAGCTAGTGCCAAATAATATTATTCCTGTGCCTAATAATAATCTTGCATCAATGCGTTGCATTAATTTTGGCACCAAAGGAATAATAAGTAATTGAGGAAGACCTAACCACATTATTGTTTCGCCAATTTGCAAAGGTGAATAACCTTGCATTTGGGCAAGATAAACAGGCAATATATATACAGAGCCGTATAACCCAAAGCCTAAAGTAGTGTTGGCAATACTTCCTAAACCAAAATTGCGACGTAACAAAAGTCGTAAATTAAGTAGAGGTTTTTTGGCGGTAATTTCACGAATAATAAAGGCAATTAGAAATATTACCGCTGTAATTGCTAAACGGGTAATGAGCTCTGATCCAAACCAATCTTTTCTGTTTCCTTCTTCCAAAACCACTTCTAATGATGCAAGACCGATTGCCATGGTAATTATTCCGAGCCAGTCACCATCTTTAAGAAGCCCTAAATTCATTTCTTCTTTGGGTAATGTGAAATATAAAATAGCTATCAATAAAATTCCTGGTATTAAATTTAAGTAGAAAATATATTGCCAACTAAAAGTATCAGTCAACCAGCCGCCAATAGCAGGGCCAATTGAAGGGGCAAATGTAGCAGTGACAGAAAATATTGCCATGCCGATTGCTTGTTTTGACTTGGGAAGGGAGGTCATAATAATTGTGAATGCCATTGGTATTAAAATACCGCCGGTAAATCCTTGCAAGGCGCGGAATAATATCATTGTGTTTAAATCAGTTGCCCAAGCGCAACACATAGAAAATATTACAAATAAGCAAGCGTTGACGATGACATATATACGAGTAGAAAAAACCTTGGATAGCCACGGTGTGAGGGGAATCGTGACAATTTCTGCTACGAGGTAAGACGTGGCTATCCAAGTACCTTCATCCAATGTTGCACCGAGTGCGCCTTGAATATCTTGTAATGAACTATTTACTATTTGAATATCGAGTACAGCCATAAATGCGCCCAGTGCAGCCCCTATTACTGCTAGCCAGCTTTTAAGTGACACGTAGTCTTTGGGAGATTCTGTTTTAGCTGCAATACTAGCCATGGCTTATCACCGCCTAGTTATTTTTTACGTCAATGGTGACTATGGCAGACATACCAGGAACAATAAGTTGTTCAAAACCTTTGATGCTATTTTTATCAAATATAATTTTGACCGGAACACGTTGAACAATTTTGGTGAAATTGCCAGTGGCATTATCCGGCGGTAATAAAGCAAATGTAGCGCCAGAGCCAGGCGAAATACTGTCGACTTTGCCATAAAAGTCATGGTGTGGGAAAGAGTCGATTTTGATTTTGACATTTTGTCCTGCTCGCATGCGTTCTAGTTGTGTTTCTTTAAAATTAGCAACTACCCACATATCGTCAGCGACGACATTCATTAATGCTTGTCCAGGTTGTATGCGTTGACCTGCTTCTACAGTCTTTTTGCCAACGCGACCATCGACGGGCGATATTATATTTGTATATGATAATTGCAATTTAGCATCATCCAATTGTGATTGTGCTTGATTGATAGCAGACATTGCTACATCATACTGACGGGAATTAACTTGCGATTGAATATGTATAGAATGTGCTTGCTCAGCTAAACCTTTAGATTGTGTCAATTGAGCTTTAGCTTCATCAACTGATTGTTGTGCTTGTTGCACGCGAGCCAAAGCTTGACTGACAGATTCTTTGGCAGCCTTTGAGCCTTCTTTGGCAACTTGGTAATCGCGCAAAGCATTATCATATTGTTGATACGAAACTGCACCTTGTTCTGCTAAATATTTATATCGATCACGATCTTTCAAAGATCTGATTTCTTCTGCTTGCTTTTGAGCAAGTTCGGCTTGTGTTTGAGGTACAGCAAATTTAGCTTCATTCACTTTTGCTTGTGCTTTGTTTATGGCAGCAATAGCATTATTTTGTAAGCCAGCGGTTTCGGTCGTTTTACCGCTGGCATTACTTTGGGTTTGGGCAATGGAAATTTTTGCTACTTCGGCTTGATGCTTAGCAGTTTGCAAAGCTGCTAAAGCTTGTTCAACACGTACTTGATAATCGCGAGGGTCTAAGGCAACTAAGGACTGTCCAGCTTTTACGTGTTCATTATCATCAACTAGCACTTTTTCTACAGTACCGTTTACTCTGGCGCTTATGGCATGAATATGTCCTGTAGTATACGCATCATCAGTGCTTTGATAATTAGTAAAATATTGATATAAAAAATAACCGCTTACAATAAATAAAGATAGCAGAGCAAAACTAAAGCTAATCATTAATATTTTTTTGAATGACTTCTTATATTGATTTGAATTTTGACTTGGACTTTGGTTTGGAGATTTTGGTGCTTGAGTTATGTTCGTTGTAATTGCAATGGTAGCTGGCTCCAGTACATTACTTTGTCTAAATAATGTATTTCCGAAAAACGTGGATAAATCTGACAAATGTTTTTTGACGGAATCTGTTGCGTCAGTTATGTCTTGACTAAACATAACATTTTCTCCTTTGTCCTTAATTTAATCTATCAACCATTTGGTTGGTTATTTCTATAATAAACCAAATGGTTGATTGCTGTCAAGGCTATATCATCAGGCTATATTTCTTTAAAAAGCATTGTGTACCAAGCATTTGAGGCTTTGACAGGGAAATCAATAGTGTGATAAACTAACTAAATAGTTGATTAAATTTGAGGTTAAAATGTCACCTTTAGACAAAAAAATGGCAGTTGCAACTAGAGATGCGGAAGCTACAAAAATTCGTATTTTAGATGCTGCTGAGGAAGAGTTTGCCAAAGGGGGACTTTTAGGAGCTCGCACTGAAGCTATTGCTGGCAAAACAGATGTGACTAAGTGCATGATGTTTTATTATTTCAAGAGTAAAGAAGGTTTGTATCAAGCTGTACTTGAAAGAGCTGTCGGTCGACATATCGAAGCTTTGAAGAAAATTGATATTCAAAATACTAAACCGGAAGATGCATTACGTAGTTTGATAGCTGCTTTTCTTGAAGCAGCTGAACATAATCAAAATCTTCCTAGAATATTTTTCTACGAAGGTATACAAAATAAAGGTAAATATTACGGTCAGCTTGCTACGACATCCATATATATGCAAATTGTAGCTGTGCTTGAAAAAGGAATGGCGGCTGGCAAATTTCGCAAAATGGACGCTATGCACACTGCCGTAAATATAATTGGCATGTGTGTTTTTTATTATTGCCATTTTGAAAATTTAAAATATTTGTGGCCGTCCGGCACTGATTTGCTCAGCAGGAAAATGAAAGATAAACATAACGACCAGACAATTGAACAAATCATGGCCAGTGTTATGAAATAGAACTACTTGCCAGGCTTTGTAATTACATGTTCGTATTTAAGGACAGCTTTGCGACGATCTGCAAGACCAATTTGAGCTTCTAGTGCATATTGATTTTTGGGCTCAATTGATAATGCTTTTAATATATCAGCTTCAGCTGCTACTAAATTATTCATTGCATCATACATTCCAGAACGGTTTAGATAATAGCTAACATCTTTTGGAGCCAGTGAAATTGCTTTTGCCATATCGGTAATTGCTGCTTTGTAATTGCCTTCAGCTTCGCTAATTAAAGCACGTCCATTATATGCTTCATGCATTCCTGGATTGAGCGCAATAGCTTTATCAAAGTCAGAACGTGCGCCTTTTAGATCTTTCATATCATGACGCAAAGCTGCTCGATTTACGTACGGCAATGTAAATGATGGATCTATCTCTATTGCCTGACTAAATTCTTCTATTGCTTCTTGCACTTTATCATCCGAATAAAAATCTACGCCTTTATTGTAATGTGGAAGAGCTTGTGCTCGTTTTGACTCTGATGTGTTATCAGCAAAAACAACTCCAGAAAAACTAATGCTGGAAAATGTCAGGAGTAGTGCAAGCATAACAAGAGTTTTGTTCATATTTGATAATCCTATTTAAAAGTTATTTGCTGTTAACCAGTATAGCTTATAGCTATAATTAAACTTTGGTATTTTATCCATAGTGGTACAAATTTATGATCAGCCAAAAACTATTTGATAATTTTTTAGTTAAGTCTATATCGAAAGATTTATATGATGATTTTTGCAAATATGAGTCTTAACAACTTCTTTACTGACTAAATGCCACAATGTAAATATGGAAGAAGATAAATTAGATAAATCAACTAAAAGAATATATTTGTTTATTGCTTTATTTATAATTGCCTTACCATTTTTATCTATTTTAGCGACAAAATTAGTGCCACCATCGTCAGTTGAAATTGTATCTGGTGCACCAAGCGCTGGGCTTGCTCTAAATTTGAGAGAAACACTAGTAGGTAAGCTTAAGCCAAATGAAAGTATTCTTTGGGTGGGGCGCCCAGAGCCTGGACGTGAAACTGCTGTAAATTGGTACGTTATACCTTTTGCTATTGTATGGACTCTATTTTCTTTTTTTATTTTAAGTAGCGATTTGGTATCACCAAAGCGTGAAGCAGATCCAGCACGATTTTTTAGATGGGGATTTGCTTTACTATTTGTACCAGCTGGAATTTTTATTTCAGTATTGCCTTTTTTTACTTATGGCTCTGCGGTAGAAACTATTTATGTTATTACTGATGCTCATGTTTTTAGAATAATACGTGATAAACCCAAAGTAATGACGGCTTTTAATTGGCGTGCTTTTGGACCAATTAAAGTCAAGCCTTATTCTAAAGAGAGATCTGACATTATGTTTGCTCGCCAATATTCTGATGATAAAAAACCAAATATTGGTTTTTATGGAGTTGAACAGGCGGACCGTATAACGAACATACTACAAAAATATTTGAAAGCAAGAACTAAAGAGAATTTGGATCCGGATGAAAACTTTCATACTCGTCCGGTAGATATGGACTAGATTTTTTGACTAACTAGATTGCCATATGAATTAAATTGCCAAGTATGAATTTCCCTCTTGCCATATCTCAAATATAGTTTTTATCTGCAAAACCTATCGATTTAACTATATATGTATACAAATGATGTACACTCAACGGCATTTGTTTGCACAAAATTATTACTTATTTCGAGGCAAAATTGACAATATGAATCAAAAACTCAAGAGAATATCAGTTGCGATATTCAGCTTGCTTTTTAGCGTGCTGAGTTTCACAACACCAGCAATATCTGCTGACAACAAATTAACTGCAGTACGCGGTTCATTTTTTGATTTCAAAGATGATCCATGGAAGCATGTCGGACATGAAGAAGATTCAGCACGCTTTTATCCAGATGGTTTGCTTGTCATGGAGAATGGCATTATAAAAGCATATGGACCTTATGCTGATGTTGCTCCTAAATATCCTGGAGCGGAAGTTGTGGATTTATCTGGAAGATTGATATTGCCAGGTTTTGTTGATGGGCATGTTCATTTTCCACAAACACGAGTACTTGGTGCATATGGATTGCAATTACTTCCTTGGTTGCAAGAATGGATTTTTCCAGAAGAAACCAAGTATAACAATCCAGCTTATGCAGCAGAAGGTGTTAAACATTATTTTGACAATATGTTAGCTAGTGGAACAACCACTGTGCAAGATTTTGGAACATCATTTCCAACGGCTGTTACAGCTTTCTTCAATGAAGCTACAAAACGCAATATGCGTGTAATTTGTGGCATTGGTGGCATTGATAGGAATTGTCCAGCTACTTTTGCTACTCCACCAGCACAATTTTATGCAGATAGCAAAGCGCTGATTGAAAAATATCATCGCAATGGCAGAAATCTATATGCTATTACACCTAGATTTGCTTATGGTGATTCACCAGAATTGTTGTCTATGTGTGAAAAATTACATAAAGAATTTCCAGATTGTTGGATAAACACACACGTTTCAGAAAATCCAACAGAAACAAAAAATGCTGCAGCTGAGCACGGAGTTTCTGATTATTTAGGTTGCTACGAAAAATACAATTTAGTTGGACCTAAATTTACAGCTGGTCATGGTGTTTGGTTATCAGATAATGAAATGAAACGTTTGTCCAAAGCAGGAGCTTCTATTTCATTCTGCCCAAATTCCAACACATTTTTAGGCAGTGGACTTTTTCGCTTAGGTAAAGCTACCGATCCTGAAAATCGTGTGCGTTTGACTTTTGGAACAGATATGGGTGGTGGTAATAGCTTTTCAATGCTCAATGTTTTGGATCAAGCATACAAAGTTGGCATGTGTAATAACACAATGACTGATGGCAGTGTTGATCCACGTTGGCACGATAATGCTGAATCTGAGCGTAATAAATTAAATGCGTACAGAGCATTTTATTCATTAACACTTGGTGGCGCCCAAGGTCTTTACCTGGATGATGTAATTGGTAATTTTGAACCAGGTAAAGAAGCTGATTTCGTTGTTCTTGATTGGAATGGCGGACCATTAGCTACAAAATGGCATCAATCAATCATTTGTGATAAACCAACCACAATGCAGCAAGCTGCACAATTGTTGTTTGGTGTTATGGCAGTTGGTGATGACCGTGCTGTTGATGAAACATGGGTTATGGGACGTAGAGCTTATAAAAAAGAAAACTACAACAGTCAGTTGGTAAAAGCCGCGACCAAGAGACAAACCTTAGAGAAATAGCTTATTCAATCTGATTGGGAGGGCAGTCATGAAATGGGATAATGAAAAAAACCAAAAACATGAGAGTCCTTCTCAGTTAGAAAAAAAAGCTGTCTCTCGCCGCAATTTTTTAGCCAATGCTATTGTAGGGGCTGGATCATTGCTGGTAGCTTCTCAAAAAGATCCACTAGCAGCATTTGCTGCTAGTGGATCTAAGCTTAACGTTAACCATAGCGATCTAAAAATCAAATTTAAATTTAAAGGTGAAGTTCTAACTCCAAGTGATTCTGGCTTTAAAAAAGCAGTTTTTGGAGAATTGTGGAATGAATTACGACCAGATAATCGTCAGCCTAATGTAGTTGTGCAAGTGACTGATGAGGCAGATGTTGTAGCAGCCGTTAAATATGCTAAGGCAAATAACTTAAAAGTTTGTGTCAGAGGTGGAGGACATAATTGGTGTGCCCCATCTATACGCAATAGTGGCATGCTTATTGATCTGACTAATCTAAATAAAGTTATATCAATTGATGCTAAGGCACGCAAAGCAATTGTGCAGCCAATTATAAGCAATCGCGAAATGCAAGCTTATCTAAAACCATATAATTTAGCTTATCCAACTGGACATTGCCCGCCAGTTAAACTCAGTGGTTATTTACTTAGTGGTGGTATGGCGTGGAATCAAGGTGTTTGGGGACCTGGTATTGGTAGTGTGGAGGCTGTGGAATTAGTAACGCCGGATGGTGAGTTAATCACAGCAAGTGCCACTGAAAATACAGATTATTATTGGGCAGCTCGTGGAGCTGGTCCTGGATTATTTGCGGTGGTTGTTAGATATCATTTGAAATTGTATCCATTGCCACAGGCAATTGCAGCCAGTGTTTATTATTACCCTTATGAAAAATTATTAGAAGTTGCTGATTGGCTTGGACCATTAGCTGAAGATTTATCAAATAATGTAGAGCTTAGTCTTTTTGTTTTGCAAGCACCTACTGAATTAGTTGATAAATGCAAATCAAGTAATGGCAAAGTGTGCATGGTAACAGCAACAGTATTTGCTGATACACAAGAAGAAGCAAAAAAAGCAGTAGCACCACTTGAAACTTGTCCTGTGCTTGATAAATGCTTATCAAAAACAATAGCTGAGCCAACTGATTTTGAAAAATTATTTGATGCCTCTGGTGCTTTGTGGCCAGCGAATTTGCGTTGTAAGGTGGATGCATTATTTTCAAATACATCTGTTGGTGATTTGTATGAAAGGCTAAAAGATCATTTCTTAACTGCTAGTTCACCCAAGACAGTACTAATGTTTGCTTTGTTCACTGGTAAAAATGTTCCTGCGCCATTACCAGATGCTGCATTTTCAATGAGTGCCAAAATTTATGGTGGTCCGTGGACAATGTGGGAAAAAGCAGAGGATGATCAAGTAAATATTGCTTGGCATGAAAAATGTGTGGATTTGATAAAGCCACTTATTGCTGGTCATTATGTTTCGGAAACTGACACAGTTGGACATCCGGATTATTTACCAAAATCATATTCTACGCGTAATTGGCAACGTATTGAAGAACTTAGAAAAAAATACGATCCTGATAATATTTTCTTTTCTTATTCAGATGGATTAAGTTGATACATAACAGGAGATATAAAAGATATTATGAAAAACAAATATGCAAAAGTTGGTATTGCCCTTGCTTCTCTTTTGCTTATTTCGACTAATTTTACAAAAGCAGCTGATGTTCCACCCACTTATGTAGATCTTGTTACTGTAAATGAAGGAAAAGTTGCATCGAAAGCAGACATTGCTTTCAATAATATTTATGCTCTCAACGATAGCATGTTCAACATTTATGATAAGTCGCTAGCTTTGTATAAGACTCATTTCAAAGAGCGCCATCCATTAATTATGGCATTATTTAGTGGTAAAGGCGGACGTTTTATTCTTTATCGTCCAGGACAAGCGCCACTTGAAGCTCCATCTCCACCACAAATATATCGTGCTGGTAAAGCAGTTGGACATTGTGCAATGGCTACATATACACTGTTGGCGCCTTATGCTAAAAATGCAGAAGCAGATCTTTCTTGGAAAGGTGATTTGTTAGCATATCGAACACGCGTGCAAACAGCTTTGGATTCGTTAAACGATGCTGATATAAGCGCAGAAGATCGTACTTTGCTAGCTGATACTTTAAAGCAAATTATTGCTTTTCATGATCAATGTTTGAAAGATAATTCTTATACATATGCTGATATTGAAAAATTTGCTCATAGTGTTAAACCTAATTTGGCAAAATTAATAGAAGTATGTTCTGGTGCCCAAGTCGGGCATTGGTGGAAAGTTATGGAAGATTGGAAAAAGCTTTTAGGTGCTGATTGGGATCATACATTTGCGTTAAGTAATTCTATATATGTAACTAGACAAAACAATATTTTGTTTACCATATTAGTTAATTTTATGGGAAAAGATGCAATGAATGATCGTCTTTTATTGCTTGAAACAACTGATTTTACTGCGACACCTGACACAATGATGGATGCATTTATCAGAATCATTTCCGATAGAGCAATAGGTGAAGTGTTTTATAAAAATTATCGTCTAATGGACTTTGAATTACTTGGCGGGGGCGCTCGCAAAGCAATTGATGCCGAAGCTGCAAAACGTGGCAGGAAAGCAATTCAAGCTCCATTAGTTCCATTCAATAGCCATGGCTGGCCTTGGAAAACAGATCCAAGTACAGGTAGCGGACCAGCAACACTTGACGAGGTTCATTAGAGGATATTATATGACTTCTACAAATACTGCACAAATAACTGCTCATGTAATTAAGTTGTTGGTAAAAAAAGAAGATCATCTTCCTTATACTGATTGGATGGTTAGGGTAATGATGGCATCTGTCGATTATCCTAACTTTTTAAGTGCGGAAATGTCGCCGCCAATGTTACCAGAACAACCAGAATGGAAATTGGTGCAATTATTTCGTACGCCTGAGCATAAAATGGCTTGGTTGAAATCGGATAAATATAAAAAATTATTGGATGAAATCAAACCACTAACAAATGGTGAAAGCGTTACTTTTGTAGAACATGAATTAGAAAAAGCAAGTATTCGTGGCACAGCAGCTACAGCAGTAGTTACTGAAGTTAAGCCGGGTATGGAAGAGCATTACCGCACTTGGGAAGGTAAAATCCAAGCACTGCAGACCAAATCCCATGGTTATCGAGGAACTTTTATACAACCTCCTACTAAGCATAATCCAGATCATTGGACAACTTTAGTTCGCTTTGATACAGCGGAAGATTTAGAACATTGGTTTGCATCTGACGAAAGAAAAAAACTTTTGGACGAATGTAATAAGTTTGTCAATAAAGTAGATTTTCAACGCATAACCAATTCATTTCCAGGATGGTTTCCTACTGATAAAGCAGGAAAAGGTCCTGCAAACTGGAAAACAGCTTTGTTAGTTTTGCTTGGCTTATATCCAATTGTAATGTTGGAAATTAAATATCTTAATCCGTTATTAGTAGGATTTGGTTCAGCAGCAGGTGGATTTATAGGTAATGTGTTAAGTGTTGCGTTTACGACTTGGGTAACTGTACCGCTTTTTATTAAAATTTTTCATTCTTGGTTATTGCCAGAAGGAAAAGATGCTGCTCGCACAAATCTTATTGGTACTATCATAATTTTTGCACTGTGTGCAGTTGAAATTGCTATGTTTTGGCATTTTTTATAATGCCTAGAATTTTATCCTTAATTGATTTGATGAAAAACCCTAAAACTAATTTGAATTCAAGGAACAGGTAGATAAATGAGTAAACCAACAACTATCACTTCTGATCAACAGACAGATACGAAATATTCTAATGAATTAGTTTTTTGGCTTAATGGCAAAAGGGTAGACATAATAAATCCCGACCCTAATATTATGCTTACTGATTATTTGCATGAAGTTGGTTTGACTGGTACTAAAGTAGGGTGCGCGCAGGGTGGATGTGGTGCTTGTACGGTAATGATTTCTTATCGCAGACCTGGCATAGGTGAGTCTGTGCATAAAGCAGTAAATGCTTGTTTACGTCCATTATGTGCGTTAGATGGCATGATGGTAACAACTACTGAAGGTATTGGTAGAGTGCATGATGAATTGGATCCGACGCAATATTCAATTGCTAAATATAATGGTACGCAATGTGGTTTTTGCACTCCTGGCTTTGTCATGAACACGCATGCTTATTTGCAAAATAATCCAGAGGCTACTGAGCAAGAAATAGAAGATATTTACGGTGGTAATTTGTGCCGTTGTACAGGATACCGACCAATTTTAAATGGCATGCGTACTTTAGCTTGTGATTATAATGCATCTAAAGACTGCAGCCAAAAATGTATAATCGACCCTTCATTTGAAATTAAATGCAAGGAAAGTATAACTGAAATAAATTTAGATCAATTACCGACATCTGATGTACCAGCTAGAGATCTTCATTTTGTTGGACCAGGTAAAGAATGGTTTCGCCCGAGCTCTCTTGAAGGAGTTTATAGCCTGAAAAAAGAAT
>JAGVLS010000019.1 GCA_020054205.1 Candidatus Obscuribacterales bacterium
AATTAGGAGGTTGCAATTGGTATTAAAGCGAGAACCACGCGAGCCGCCTAGCGGAATAAATAAATAATCACGTAACCAGGTGGATAGCGAGATGTGCCAACGATGCCAAAAGTCAGAAATATTTTTAGCTATATATGGCATATTGAAATTAATTGGAATGTGGTAGCCAAAAAGCATTGCGGAACCACGAGCAATATCTGTATAGCCAGAAAAATCAAAATAAATTTGGAAAGCAAAAGCCCAAGCAAATAACCAAAGCTCAGGAGAACCATATGCTGTTGGATCTGCCATTCCCATATCAACAAATATAGTTAATGTGTTTGCAAATAAAAGTTTTTTTGCTAAGCCAATTAAAATAAGTGGCAGCCCTTCATCAAAATAAGTTAGCCTCAACTCTTTTTTGGTCAACATTTGTTCGACAAAATCAGGGTATCTTTTAATTGGACCTGCAATTTGTGTTGGAAAAAATGCTGCAAATAAAGCAAATAAAACAAATGAATCAATTGGTTTATTACCGCGATAAATTTCAAACAAGTAATGAATAAATTCAAAAGTAAAAAATGATATCCCTAAAGGCAAAATAATATTGATTGCCCAGCTGGGTTGATGATGAGTAAATAAGCTAAAAATGGAGCTGGCAGTATCAAGGAAAAAATTTGTATATTTAAATATCGCCAATATGGTTAAGTTAAGTGCTATACCAAAAGCCAAAACTGCTTTATTTGGATTCTTGTGTAAATATTGTCCATAAAGCCAATTGAATGCGGTCATAAATATTATGAGCAGAATAAATTGCGGTATCCAGCTCATATAAAAAAGGTAGCTTGCTAAAAGCAATAAGGGCAATCTTAATTTCATAGGCAAAAGCCAATATAAAAGGACAATGGCCGGTAAAAATAAAAGATACTGTAAGCTTGTAAAGAGCATTGACAACTTGTTGGGGATGGGTAATAAATGATGTTACCATTTACCCTCTTGTCATTCCTTACTATATCTCTATGTTTGATCTAAATTGTTTTTAGTTCTGACAAATAGCAGTATCTGTAGCAACTTTTCTGCTTACATAGTTGAAGAATTTTAAATTGATGATCAATGACAGTAAATGATAAGCGTTTAATTAATTTGCGTAAAAACAAAACAGCGGCAATAGGTTTTGTTTGTCTAGCCTTAGTGCAGTTTTTATGGCTTTGTCCAATCATACGTCAGATAGGCTTTTATTTAGACGATTGGTCTATGATGTCCAATCTTTTTTTTGGTCCAAAGTCACTTTATGAATTAACCCTTTATTGTCTAAATGATCCAAAAGTACTGATTAGGCCGGTTGAAGGACCATATTTTGCCATACTTTATTTTTTATTTGGATATAAACCATTTGCTTATCATGTTGTAAACGCGCTATGTGAGTTGTTTGCGGCATGGTTTTTGTATTTAGCAATTAATCGCCTAACAAATACTGCCAGTCTGTCATTATCAGCAGCTCTTATTTTTTTACTTTTACCTAGTCATGACTGTACTCATTATTGGTTCACAGCCAGTTCGGTGACGTTGAGTTTGGCTTTGTACTTATTTTCTCTTTGGTCAAATATTAAGGCTGCTCAGGAAAAGAAAGCAATTTACTTTTATTTGGCTGCCTTTTCATTTGCGCTTTGTTTATTTAACTATGAATCGTTTTTACCTTTTGCCGCAGTAAATTTTGTTTGCTGTTTGATTTATTTGAACCCAAATCTCCCTTTACCTAAAAGGATACTTAAATCCATTCTCTATATATTGCCACTGGTTATTATTGCTTTATTTTATTATTATTATCAAAGAATTTATTTGATTCAGATTGGAAAAGGGTATTACCAATCAATGGCAATTAATTGGCAACATTTTTTGTCTGTTTTATATAGAGGTTTTGAAGTTAATTTATCTCCTCATTTTTTTTCTTTTGTTTTTGATCGCGCTAAAGAAGCCTGGCAAGAGCCCCTATCTATCTGGTGGTTTGGCACTCTAATTTTAATAGCTTTAATTTGTTTTTCTTGTCTCAATATTTTAAATAGTATTGAAAAAACTGGCGAAATGAGCAACAGGCATATATTTAAGCTAATGACTTTAGGGCTCACAACAATATTTTTTTCCTACACGATATTTGGCTTTGCATCTGATTATATGCCAGGTCTAAATACTATTATTAATCGCATAAATACCGGAGCATCGATAGGTACAACGCTTGTTCTAGTTGCATTGGTTTATCTTATTGGTAAATTTTTGCTTCCAACAAGGCGCTATTTTATTGCCCGTAATTATCTCATCCAAACTTGTTTAGCCTTTGTTATTGCTTTTTTTGTTTTAGCTAATTGGGGCTTGTCTAAGCCATGGGTGGTATCGTGGCAGGTACAAAAGAATGTTCAATACTTAGTAAAAAAACAAGGCAACGAGTTAAAGGATAAAGATGTTGTTATTTTAGTAGGAACACCTCGTTATGTTATGTGGAGCCCTGTCTATGACGGAGTCTGGGATTTTCAGTCAATGGTGAGATTGGTTTTGGCAAATAAAAATATTGATGCAGGTGTAGTATCCGACCGTATGAGAGTATCTGCTGATTCAGTGCAAGATGTATCAATGAATTTTGTTTGTGCTACATATCGGTTTAAGAGGATGTTTGCTCTTGTTCCTAGTTATCAAAAATGGATTCCGATTAATTCTGCTGAAAAGTTTATTAACATAGTAAAAACGTATGGTATGCAATTTGGCATTGATGATGCTGTGCTTGCCCGCTGGCAAAACGAGTCCCATAATAACCTTGGGCAATAAATGTTAGGTGAATTTAAACCGTCTTTATTTTATAACTGGTAAGCTTTTCAAGTAAGAATCTAAAGAATAGAAACAGGACTATTACATGAAATTAGGCTTACTTAAATTTGAGCCCGGTCAAATTATTACTCGTCTAAATAAGATTCTTAGGCGCTCATTATCTAGTACTTTGATTTTGATGTTGGTCTGTCTAGCACTCGTAGACGCTGCTGTACTCACTTTTCGTCCGCTAAAATATATTCATACGACTAAATTCATTCCTATTGATCAAAATCCAATAATATCGAAAATCCCAGAGTTTTTAGCCAATGACAAAAAGCCAGAAGTTATCGTTTTAGGATCTTCCTTGCCCATGGTTGCCTTAGGCTATGCTGATCTTACTTATGGTCCTATACCGGATTTTCAACTAAACGTACGAACATATACTAAAGCTCGTTATTTTACTCATTGTTTGAATCAACAAATGAGCTTAAAAAATAGCTCGAATGGAAAGATTACAGTTGGCAATTTAACTGTCAGTGGCTGCATGATCTCTGATGCTTACTTAATTCTTGAGCGAACATTAGCTGAACACAAAATTCCCAAAATGGTTATTATTGGCATAGCACCAAGAGATTTTATTGATAATGTTATGCCTGCTTGTGGACAAACTCCAGCTTTTGAAGTATTAGCTAATTGGACGGGCTTCGATGATATATTACGCAATGATGTTTCTTTAGCCGATGGAACCAATTACATACTTGACAGACTTTGGTATTTTTATCGTACAAAAACAGATTATAGATTTCTCGCTGTTACCTGGACAGCTGATATTTTAAATCGCCCAGTTTCTTTTTATGACGCTATTAAAAAAGAAAAAGAAAAGCAAGAAGCCTCAAAAATTACTGCGTTAAACTTAAATATCGCTGCCATTGTTTCTGATGGTATTAAAAATGGTAAGAGCACAGATGCTTTTGCTGAAAGTATTGATATTTATAAAATGAGATATAATCCGCCTAATTTTAATCGATATAAACAAGAATTGCGCTATTTCGAAAAACTGCTTTCTCTCTGCAAGAATAAACAAATTGCTTGTATTGTTGTGAATATGCCGATAACGAATGAAAATAAGCAATTGCTGAATGCGCAATTGTTTCAAAAATACAGTAAAGATACTTCATTATTGACACAGTCTTATAATAATGCTCAATACATTGATCTTGATGCAGACAACACTTTCGTAAATACTGACTTTGAAGACTGTGTGCATGTGAATGAAATTGGTGCTAAAAAAGTCGTTGATAAACTGGTGAAAAGAATTAATAGTAAATTGGTGATTTAAACCATGAAAACCGTTCAGGCAAATATTGACTCAAATATTTCTATTAATAACGAAAAACTGGTGAGCAGAAAAAGTAAGATAGACTGGCTGATGATTTGTGTGTCTTTTGGTTTTGTAGCAGCTCTAGCTGTATGGTTTCATTTTGACTACCGTTTGCCTTATTGGGATGCTGCTTCTCATATACAAGATGCAGCAAAATATTCTGAGTTGTTCCGACATTTCCATCCTTTCAATCAACATTGGATGCATATGTTTTTAACGGAAAATTTTAATTATCCAATCACAGTACATGCCATTACTGGTTTTATTATGTCCTTATTAGGCTTCTCACAATTCTCTGTTGATTTGTCTTTGTTACTGTTTGCTTTGGTTCTTAATTTATCAGTTTATGGACTAACCAAAATATTATTTAAAGATACAAAAGTAGCTGCACTCGCTGTAGCTTTTATAAATATGTATCCATGTACAAGTTCTTTAAGTCATGTACCTATGTTGGACTTTGCCCATCTAAGTTTGCATTGTCTTGCTGTTTTTGTTCTATATTATTGGTACGTTAAACCTAGCTGGACAAATGCAATTTTTGCTGGCATGGCTTTATCGCTGGCATTAACCAGTAAACAAATAGCAGCATTTTTCTTTGTCATACCTTGTTTAGTGCTTTGGAGTGCACTCTTAATTCAAAGAAAAAAAATGCAATTTTTGCAGTTGACTGTAATTGGGTTAATGGGTATCTCCTCACTTTTAATTTGGGTTTTGCCTAATTTGGAAGCAATTAAACAATTTTCTGTATCTGTTCCGAGCGCTGGTGGCAATACAAACCAGATTGAAGTTTTTTTTCATAATTTAACTGGATTCTTTTCTCAGATTCCCTACATGATGTCGCCAGTATTATTTTTTGCTTTTTTACTAGGATCTTGTATTGTTGCCTCTAAATTATCAAAACTAGCATTTCCATTGATTGGTTCTTGCTTAGCTATTTGTTTGTTGAGTGGTATAGCTTGTCAAAATCCGGAATCTAGATATCTTATTGTCATATTATTATCTCCAGCTATTATCACGGCGCTTTCTGTAATCAAAATTTATAGAAGCAATATAATAGGTATGAAAGTGATAGCCGTTTTGTTTGTGACATATGTGAGTGCTCAATTTATTGCTTTAAACTATTTTCCCTATCCAATAAAAGAACCGAAAGCCGTTCTGTCTTTCATCAATAATTTTATTGGTGAGTCTAAACCTGGAAATCTTAATGGGCTTTTGGCAATGAAGCCGACTCCAGCTGGTGATTTGTGGGGGCAGGAATGGGTAATTAAATCAATTGAACAACTGGATAAAGGTAATGCAATTTGGTTGAATGTTATGCCAAGTACTGCAGAGTTAAATGTGCATACGCTGGAATTAGCTGCATTATATGAAAAATCATTTGTTCGTCCCAGCACTTTTCGTTTATGGTGCTTAAAAGGAGATGAAATCAAATATTCAGAAAAAGAAATTAGTTATTTCCACTGGTTCTTGCTTAAAAGTGGTGACCAAGGGCTAAAGCTAAAAGATAAGAATAGTGAGATTAATTACAAGAAAATAGAAGATTATGTTAAAGACAGCGGTAAATTCTATTTATATGCAGATCGCTTAGTCAGTGATGGCTCAAAACTCAGTCTCTATCGCCTCAAGTAAATTACTGATTATAATCTGCCACGCATTTTAACTTCTAAATATTTGTCCACTAATTTTTCTGATAATTCTTTAGGTGGGCAGTCTAGAATAAGACAACCCCGTCGTACTAAATGGGCAAGGGCAAGTTCACGTTGTGCAATTAAATCTATTGCCACTGCACGTTTGAAAATACTTTCAGTATTTAAGTTTATATTGTTTGCGATTTGGTTGATGCGTCTATCTTGTAATGTTACGCAAAATGGCAAATGTCGGGGAGTTAAATTAGCTAGTCCGGTTAAAAGATTTTGCGAACCAGTTGGGTCAGTCAAATCTGTGATCACTACTACTAATGAGCGTTGTTTGTGGGCAGCAGCAAAATATGATAAAGCTCCTACATAGTCCGGCTCGACAATACGGGGTTGTATGTCACATGTAGCTTCAAGAATTTGTGTGAAGTGTGACTTACCGCGTCTTGGTGGAAAATATAATAAGGGTTTATCAGCAAAAACACCTAATGCTACCTGATCATTTCGCCATAAACCAGTTAAAACTAAAGCCAAAGCAGCATTCAGTGCATGATCAAATCTTCGTAATCCTTCTAAATCAGAAACCATCATCCGACCAGCATCAAGTAGTACCATGACGGTTTGTTCTTGTTCGATTTCATATACGCGTACTACCGGTCTATCCTTACGAGCTGAAGCTTTCCAATCTATTTTGCGTGGATCGTCACCAACTGCATATTCACGTAAGCTAGCAAATTCTGTACCATAGCCACGCTTTCTTAAATGCATATCTCCTAATTCAGAAGAATGGCTTAATTTCACAGATAATTTTTGTAATGCATTTAAATCACTATAAACGCGTATGGACTGATTGGCATTTATTTTGGATTCCAGCCAAAGCAGTCCTAATTTGCTCAAATAGCGCAAATTTATATTACCAAATTTATATAGTCCACGAGAGTATGGCGTAAGCGTGTACTGGAGAACCAGCCTTGCGCCAGGATTCAGTGTAAAAGAAAATTCGGAAATATCTGTTTCTATCGATGCTGGAAAATCATCACGCACTAGCATTGTAAATGTATTATTCGACAAATTAAAGATCTCAAGCTTAACTATATTGTCTTGTCCAATTGATAAACGTTCGGACACAGATCTAGCTGCACTGATATATTTATTTTTATAACTAATGATTGCGTCAATAACGAAGACTACTAATAATGTTATGTCATAAACTAATCCAATATTTTTAAATATTGGTTGCCACCAGGCAAGAGCAAATATAAAAATGCCTAGCAATAATAAAATATAAAATTGCTTGCTGGCTACCATCTAAACATCTTCCACTACTTAGCGAGGTACAGGAACTAAACCGAGCAATCTGTTTATTACTTGTTCTGTCGTGATTCCTTCAATCTCGGATTCTGGCGTTAATATCAGCCGATGTCTTAAAACTGGCTGAGCAACAAATTTGATATTATCTGGAGTAACAAAATCACGACCTTCCATAGCTGCATGAGCTTTAGCGGCAGCTAACCAATACAATGAAGCTCGTGGACTTGCACCCAATTGGATATCCGAAAGACCACGTGATTTTTGTACTAATTGCATTAGATAACCAAAAATACCTTCTTCTACTTTGACTTGCTTTATCTTTTTTCTTAGCATAAGAATTTCATCTATACTAATGGCATTTGTTGACTCAGGTAAATTGCTATCATAGCGACCTTCTTGCCAATTAGCTAACATTTGCTTTTCAGCGTCTGCACCGGGATAATTTACAATAATCTTTAGCATGAAGCGATCTAGCTGAGCTTCTGGCAATGGATAAGTACCTTCAAATTCAATTGGATTTTGAGTAGCTACTACCATAAATAAATCTGGCAATTTTTCTGAGCGGCCATCTAAAGTTATTTGGCGCTCTTCCATAGCTTCTAAAAGAGCTGATTGAGTTTTGGGAGCAGTACGATTGATTTCATCAGCCAATAATAGGCTTGTAAAAATAGGTCCTTTTTTTAAAGTAAAAGTTTTGGTGTTGAAATCATATACACTTGTACCAAGAATATCTGATGGCAACATATCCGGGGTCAACTGAATTCTGCTGAAATCCGCATTTATGGATCGTGCCAGTGTTTTGACCAGCAAAGTTTTCGCTGTACCCGGTACGCCTTCTAATAAGACATGTCCATTTGCTAAAAGCGCTATCAACAACTGATCAACAACCAATTCTTGCCCAACAATAATGTCAGTAACTGTCTTTTTGAGCTGGCTAATAGTTTTTGAGAATTCTTCAGTTATGCAAGTATCCAGATTTATCAACCTCGTTTATTACTGTTGCTATTTAATACTAATAATTTTATCCTACTTTCATTAAAGTCTTTGCTTGATCATTTAGCTCATTACATTGTTTTATAAGTTTTAAAAGCTCTTCGTCGCTTAGGCTAGTAGCGTCATTTGTAGAATAAAGAAAATCTCTTAGCGTGTTGGCATCTTTGTTACTAAGGGACTGCTGCCATGCTTCGGCTATTTTTTCTATTGATTCATCTGGAGCAATATTTAGTGCTTTACAAAGTCTTGTTTTAAATGAATTTGCAATGATGTTCAAAACAACTGGTGATGCTTTGGCTCTAAGATAAGTAGAAGATAATCCATCAATATATTCCAAACTTGAAGAAACGCGGGAAAATGTCAACTGCTTGATTTGTCCAAACCTCTGTGATGTGCTAACAAGAGCAATAATAAAAATCAAACACAATTGTATCAATATGAGTCCGACAGGACTGCGTGCAACGGACATAAATAAGCTATCTGAACTAGTTAAACCATGGCATTTTTGATCAAATAAAATTTCGCTGTTCAAAGTTCTCAGACAATTAATCATAAATTGGAAATTACTCCAGTACTTTTTTTCGCTTAATTGTCTATTGGCACATAATCCAGGATCAGTTCCGATAATACATTGTCCTCTTCCATAATCCACTGCAAGCATTACCGTATCAGATCCGATATTAGCAAGTATCTTACTTGCTGATTTATCTGGATCTGACATATCTAAATATGTATCAGTTGAAATAACTAAATTGTTTACATGGGAAGATTCTTTATTTACTGTGCTAACTTGGCAAATATGATTAACTCGTTTCTTGCCTAAGCGACCAGTTACTTTTATTGCTTTGAAAAGCATTTCATATCTTGAATCCAGATTATTGTCCAAGAGAACTAAATTATTTCCACTTTTTATCCATTGTAGTATTTGACTTATTTCAAAATCTTGTAAAGGATAAACAGGTGCAACAATCATTAGAGTGCCACTCTTTTGTTTTAATTTCCTGTAAGGCAATCCCCACAAATCACAAGGTAATCCTACTTGTTTATTCAATTCAAAAAAACCACTATAACCCGATGGTTTTTTATTTGTTGCCGAAGGAATAGGCTCACTTTCAATAATGTATTTGCCAAACGTAGAGTCAAGGTCAGAGCTTGTATATGTAGCTAAGCCAGCAACAATCAGAAAAAGCAATAATTGCCACCATACTAATGGCAGGAGCTTTTTTTTTGCTTTATTTGATTTAGGCTCTTCGTCCACTTTTACTAATCCTTACTTTTTGATTATGACTGCCATTCTTTATGTGTTAATTCTTTGCGATTGGCAATTACGTAGCCGATTCTATCTTCTAGTTCATTCAATTTAGTAAGACAATTTAAATAATCTTCTTTGTTTGCTATTTCATATCCGTACCAAATAGGTTCTACTAAATCTGCTAATTCTTTAAAGCTCGACTTTATTTGAGGAAAAGATGCAAGCAGATAAGTGTATTCATAATTTGTTTTTGTTGGGGCAAAGGGCGCAATGTCTTTTTCATCTAGATCTTGCAAGCCCGATAAAAAAAGTGCACGGCAGGCGCTACGAAAATCATTTGCGTTCACCAGTTGTTCTGCTTTTTGTTTCCATGCTTGAGCATTAAAAAATGTCTCTAAGACCGCATTATTTTTAACAATTTTTTGCTTGGTATTAGTTGTGAACCAAAATTTTTTGCCCAGAAAATAAACTAATAAAAATAGACCAACAATACCAGCAAGTAAAACACATATGCGTAAAAGATCGCTCGCCAGGCTGCTATTAGTTGGTGATGGCAAAAACTGCGCCAATAATTTTTTTAACCAATACCAAAGTTCTCTAATTCTTAATAAAATTTCGTGCACGAAATTTTGTATGTCTATTAATATTTGAGGTACTTTATGATACTGATAGTCTTTTGCTACAGTTTCAATTTTATTTGAAATATCTGGGTAATCCATAATAAATTATCTAGCTGATTTGCTCTTCTAAGGTTTTTAGTTTGCCTTCAATATCAATACCCTCTTTTCGCATTCTCAAATCAAAATAAAAGAGGCCAAAAGCAAAATAATGGATTGGAGCTATTAACATGCTGGCCATTGATTCTGCTGCCTGTTCAATAGTTTTTAAATAAAAAGGAACATCATATGTTCCTTTGGATACTGAGCTAGAGATGCCTTCTCTAAACATATCAAATAGTACAAGTACGCCTATGGGAAGATAAATCATCCAGCCTAAAATTGATTGAATTATCAGAAGTAATATTGTAAATAATGCAGCTCTTTTTAAATTTTTGTTTGTAAATTGTATTGTACGGCTAATTATGCCTCCAATTGACAAATTTTCACATACTGCCATACAGAGAGCAATTGCATAAAATAAAGTGGAAAGAAGAATTACTAATATTGATAAAGCTAAAACAGCAAAAATTATTATTGTAATTAAAATGGTATTTTTAATAAAAATTGCTGGAACTACTGCTAGCGCAATGATAAAAAAGAAAACAAAGAAAAAGAACCCCATCAAAAATGCATATAGTCCTATTATTGACCAGGCACGTTTCCAAACAAATCCTAAGGCAGAGCTATAATCAGGTGACAAATTGGTGATTAGTCGTACAAAAGCTAATTGTCTAATCAAAACTATCCAAGAACTAATAAGAAAAATGATAATGCTAACAAATATTGCAATTGCAAAAAAAATACCTTTACTTGCATCTTTTGTTAGAACATCGCTTTTTATGCCTGCACTCATACACCACTGTATAGCTAATGCTGCTGCTGAAGCACAAAGTACTGGTGCTATAAGTTTTTGAAGTACCAGTTTAATGTTTGTGCGATAAACCCTTAATGCTTGGCTAATAATATCGCCAACAGATTGAGGTGATTGAGTAAGAGGTTGAAACAAAACTTGTACTCCAGTTGGCAATAGGATGTGGGAATTTATCAATATTATAGATTACATGATAATATCGAAAGCTTTAGTATAAAGTATGTTTGGGAGAAAGAATGAAGAATAAAGTCCTTATTTGGGTGGTATTAGCTTGGGTTGCTATGAATGTTGCACTGCCAAGTTATTCAGAAGAAATTGTGCTGCCCCGCAAAGGAGAATATAAAAATATCGACGTCAAGTTGCAAAACGATGCAATTGATACTCTCATAAGAGGCTCTCAAAAAGATAAAGAATATACTACCAATCTAATAATGACTTCTCCGGAAAAATATGCACCACCAGTTTTTTATGTTTTGTCCAGCGTATTGTTTCATGAAAATAAAAAGGACGAAGCAGCATTTTGGTTTTATGCTGGACAATTAAGAGGAAGATTTGATGCTAACCGTTGTGCTGATATTTCAGCTAGGGAAGCTATTGCTGTATTGAATCAAAAATATGGCCCAGAAATAAATCAGTATACGTTTCAAGATTTGCCAAAATTGAAAGCTTTGGTACCAAAAGTAGTGGAATGGGATAAAAAGACACCTCATAAATATGATCACCGCTGGATAAACTTACATGGCATGGATGCTGTTAATGCTAGTTTAGATAATTCAGAGGGGAAAAGAGATGTGATGAGTTTGCCCAAGGATGAATGGGATAAAATTGCTGAAAAAACTAGAGCTAATTATCTCAGCAGTTTTAATGAAATGATGGAACAATTATTGTCATCGAAAAAATAGGTTTAAGTTAGTACAGTGAATATCTTGAAACACAATATACCAAGTCACTTCACAGCTTCTGGTTTAGTGTTAGGGGCCAATCATATACTTTTAGTTAATCATAAACGTATTGGAGCTTGGGTGCCGCCGGGAGGGCATATTGAAATTGCTGAAATGCCACACGAGGCGGCAATTCGGGAAGTTTTTGAAGAAACAGGTATTGATGTCGAGATAATTAGCGAGTCTATTCCAAATACCGAAGATCCGGATGCATTTTTTCTTTATAACCCACTTTGTTTGCAGAGCGTAAAAGCAATAGAAAATGGCAGTGAATATTACCATATCGATATTGTTTATTTGTGTTGTCCAAAAGGACTGTTTTCTAAGCTTTTAACTGGCAATTATCAAATTTTGCCTAAGATTAATACAACTGAAAGCCATGATGCTCGCTGGATTGCTTTGTCGGATATAGCCAATTTCAATTTAGCAAAAAATGTCAAAGAAGCTCTGCATTTGGCCATTAAGAAGTCTAATTCGCCATATCCTCTTGAAAACCTCAAAATTTAAGGTAGTTCTGTTGCAAGACATTACAAATAAGGGATACTACTAAGTGTAACTTTTAAGTTAATCTGGCATATAAGTAAATGTAGTTATATTGGAATTGGAAAATGACAAGCGCACTTGCTGAAAAATTGAGTAATGTTCGAGATTTTAAGGTTATTCTGGAAACTGCTGTTAAAGAGTTGGGAGAAACATATGGGGCTCAAATGAGCCAAATTGTGTTGAGCAATCCACTCGATCGTAATATCACTTCCATTTGTGAGTACAAGCTCAATCCAAATGAAAATATAACTGATTTACCATGCAGAATGTTTCCATTGGCATTGCAGGGCGGTGGCTTTGGCATGCTGTCCATGGCTTATCGCAAAGAAATTGATGAGAATAATGTCAATGCAATTCGTATTACTTTAGCTGAACTAGCAGACATAATACGTAGAGCGCAGATAAATGAACTTGTTCAGCGAGATACTTTCCAGGAAACCTTTTTGGTTGAAATTAATAATGTAATGAATTATTCGCTAGGTATTGGCGATGCATTATTTATGGTGGTCAACATTCTTGGAAAAGTGCTAAACACTAGCCGTTGTTTGTTTATATGTGTTGATGATACTCAAGCAGGTTGGAAATGTTATGAGTTTTGGCAAAGAGAAAAAGTAAAAAGCTTGCAAGAATTTATGTGGCCGACTATCGATTCGCCAATTGTTGCTCAAAGTTTATTGTCTACTAAGCCATTAATAGTTTTTGAAGGACAAAGTAATTCTTATTTGTCGCCGGTGCAAGAAGAACTACAGCTAATAGATGTTCGCTCTTTATTATCTGTACCAATTAAATCAGACCAAAATATTCATGGCTGTATTATTGTTCAACAATGTGATTTTAGGCGAGGCTGGACTCGTGGCGAGATTGATATGGTTCAAAAAGTAGCCGATACAGTGGCTGGTGCTTTAGCTAAGTTACCTGAAGAAAAACGTGCACGTGAACCAATTATGCGTTTGCATCAAAGAGATGTTTCGCCTACAAATAATGGTGACAAAGAAAATATTCAAGCTGTGCGCAGAGCTCTAAAAGGAGTGCTTGGTACTCAATCAATTCCATCGGCTGCAAAAACAACTAAACCGACACCGCCTCAAATTAAATTACCAGATCCTAGTCTGAGCAAACCTCCTTCTCAAACTTTATCATCACCAGTAAGTGATTCTCCAAGCGCACCAGCAAGTTCAGCAAAGGCAACTCAGTCTACTGACTCTTCAAATAATACTGATTTGTCAGCTAGTAGTGATTCATCCTCAGCCACTCGTTCTTTAAATAGCTTATTGGGAAGTATTCGTCAAACTGGTTCAGCCCCTCCTGATTATGGTGCAGCTAATCAAGCAAATGTAGCGGATATCACTGCTAAAAAAGCATATGATACCGGTGAAGTGCTGACACCTGATCAAATAGCAGCACTAGAAGGAGATGCTTACCCAAAAACTTCATCATCATCGTCGTCTTGGGGCAATCTTGATCAAATTCCTACTCCAGCTGCTAGCAAACAAGGACTTGGTAGTTCGATGCTAGGACGAGCGAAGATTTATACTCAAACTGGACAATCAAGTCCATTAGCGGCGTCTTTACACAAAGGCAAGGCTAAAACAGGTTCTACTCCAACTGAATTTGTTGATGGTCCACCTATTGAAATTAACGAGGAAGAAGCACAAGCTAAACTCAATGAAATATTGGCTTCTAGTAATCCCACATCTGATTATGTATTTGCTACACCTGGACTTGATACAAGAATGCTAGGTCGTATAGATGGCTGGATTGCTGAAGTGGAAGCAAAGGATAAATATTTAAATGGACATGCAAAATATGTTGCTGAATATGCAACTGCTATAGCCAAACAAATAAATCTTTCAGATGACGAAATTAATAATGTCCGCATCGCTTCTTTGTTGCATGATGTTGGTAAATTGGGTGTAAGTTCTCAGCTTTTGCAAAGACCTGATGAAGAGCTAAGCGATGAAGAACTCGTGATCGTTATGGGTCATCCCATGGAAGGTTCTAAGCTGTTGAAGTCTTTTCCAGAACTAGAAGCATTTGCCCCAATGGTACGTGCTCACCATGAAGAATTTGATGGTAATGGTTATCCAGATGGTTTAAGCGGAGAAGCCATTCCATTGATCTCAAGAATTATCAATATAGCTAACGCCTATCATGAAATGATTGCTCATAAACGTTCTGCAAAAAATGTCAGCCCAGAAGAAGCAAAACAAGCTTTGATCATGGGTGACGGTAAAACTTGGGATCCGGTGGTGGTTAAAGCATTTGTTCATTGTCTTGAACAAAATTTAGTGCCAGTTGACGAAACCGAATTAACTGAATAGGTATAAATTAAACCGTAATTCGTTCTTTCTTTACCTCCATTCTTTCTTTATCTCCATTCTTTCGTAATTCTATTGCTTTCATAAATCCACTGCTTTCCTAGTAGAATTGATAAGCAAAGCAAGCTGGAGTTTGTAAAGATGAAACGTTGTTTAGCTATAACTCTAATAACAGCAATGACTTTCCTGTTGATTGGCGACGTAAGAGCTGCTTCTCTTAATGAAAGCAGTAATACATCTAGTGAAATTAAAAATACACATAATGAAAGTAGTTATACGAAGCAGAGATATAAAGAGTTGACACAAGAACAGCTGGCTACGTTTTTTCAAGGATATCAAGCTAGCTTTGTTTTGCTTGATACGAAAACCAATAAATATTTACGGTATAACCCAGATTTATGTTCAAAGCGCTTGTCGCCATGCTCAACATTCAAAATATTCAATTCTTTGGTTGGTCTTGAAACCGAAGTTTTAACAAGCGAAAATTACCCAATGTATTGGGACGGAACTGTCCATGAGCGCAGCGAATGTAATAAAGATCAAACATTGCAATCGGCTGTCACTAACTCGGTAGTTTGGTATTTCCAAAAAGTTGCGTTGGCGGTTGGAGAAGAGAGAATGAAAAAGTTTATTCAATTATCTCAATATGGCAATCAAGATATTTCTGGTGGCATTACTAAATTTTGGTTGGGTAATACCCTAAAAATTTCTGCTGATGAACAAGTATTGTTTTTGAGTAAGCTCATAAGCGATAAGCTTCCTTTTTCTAAATCTTCGATGGCTGTCACAAGGGGGTTAATTCGTCTCGATCAAACAGCTGATGGAACTTTATATGGAAAAACTGGAACCGCTTCTAACCATGAAAACAATAAAAATGTCTTAGGTTGGTTTGTGGGTTATGTGGTCCAGCCAGGGAGAATTTATATTTTTGCTACCAATATTCAAGCAAATGATAACGCTTATGGTCCCCAAGCACGGGAAATAACAAAAAATATTCTTAGTGCAGCTTCTTTGTTGTAGAATAAACCCACTCACAAACAGATTACTTCTCACAAACAGATTACTTCTCACAAACAAACGACTCCTCACAAACAAATGACTTTCACTAACAAATTGAAAAATATCTGGTCAAAAAATAATTCATTGCTTTGTGTTGGACTAGATCCGGACATGGAAAAACTGCCGAAACATTTATTAAAGTCAAAGTATCCTGTTTTTGACTTTAATAAAGCCATTGTTGATGCAACTCATGATTTAGTTTGTGCCTATAAACCCCAAATTGCTTTTTATTCAGCTCATCGGGCTGAAGATCAGTTAGAAATGACCATGCAATATATTGTCGATAAATATCCTGACTTGATCATAATTTTAGATAGCAAACGTAATGACATAGGTAACACGGCTGCTATGTATGCGGTAGAAGCATTTGATCGGTATCAAGCGGATGCTCTTACCGTTAGTCCTTATCTCGGTGGTGATTCTATGACTCCTTATTTTGATCGCAAAGATAAAGGAGTGATTATACTTTGTCGTACATCCAATGCTGGGTCTGGCGATTTGCAAGACTTGGAGATAAAAGGAGAAAAACTTTATAAAGTTGTGGCAAAAAAAGCAGTTAACGAATGGAATTACAATAAAAATATTTCTTTAGTTGTGGGAGCTACTTATCCAAACGAATTGAAAGAAATACGTTCCCTGGTTGGTGATATGCCATTGTTGGTGCCAGGTGTTGGTGTGCAAGGTGGAGATGTCCAAGCAACTGTCAAAAATGGAGTGGATAAATCTGGTACGGGTATGATGATCAATTCATCACGTGGCATAATTTTTTCTGATAGCGGAGCTAATTTTGATCAAGCAGCTAGAAAAACTGCTCTTGGTTTGCGAGATGAAATTAACAGTTATCGGTGATTTTTGCTAAATTTCATTTACCCGTAATCTCGTTATTTCTGTAATAACTTTGGAATCATTTTGTCCCTGCCCTACCATTCTCTTTTTGCTATCGGCTAATTAGTCAGAAAAATTGAAATTTTTCTGACTTCTGCCTTTGAATTTTGCGATAAAAGACCTGTCCGGCATTGCATTGTCAGAATTTTGTTTATTTTTCTGACC
>JAGVLS010000017.1 GCA_020054205.1 Candidatus Obscuribacterales bacterium
AATTTTTCTGACTTCTATCCTTATGTTTACAATTAATATTGGCTGGCTCGTCGGTGCGGGATTGTATTGTCAGAATTTTGTTTATTTTTCTGACCTTTTAGTTGGTAGCAAAAATATATGGTCAATAACAAGTTTAAGATAGCCTATTTAGGCAAGTTATGATTGCCTTTTTATGCAGTCGGCTGTTCCCCATCCATTTCAGCAAGTACAGCCAAGAATATATCTACTAGCAAAGGATCAAATTGTGAGCCAGAGGCATTTTTGAGCACCCGCTGTGCTTTTTCTTTTGTCATTGCTTTTCTATAGGGTCGATCACTAATCATCGCATGATAAGCATCAACTATTGCTACTATACGAGCAGCAAGTGGTATTTCTTCCCCTCTCAATCCTCGCGGATAACCAGTACCATCCCAACACTCATGATGATTTTCGAGAATATCGCATATTTCTTTTAAAGCATGAATTGGACGAAACATTTGAGCACCAAGCACTGGATGTTGCATAAGTATTTTCAATTCATCAGGTGTAGCTTGCCCTTCGCGATTAATTACTTCCTCTGGAATAGATAGTAATCCCACATCATGCAATAAACTAGCAACACGCACTTGTTCTATTTGTCTATCAGATAAGCCTAATACTTTGGCAACCATAGCAGCAAAACGAGCAGTTTCTAAATGATGTACTTTGTTATACTCAGATTTTGCATATAAAGCTCCAGCCATAGTCTTAACCATTTCCACAACTTCTGGCAGCATAATATCTGCATTGGCTGCATCAGTTGATTCAGACGCAGCTTTAGATGACGGCAAGGAATGGGATTGCATTTCAGCTGGTATGGGTACTTGAGATGGCACTTGAGATTGTGTCCCCAATTCTGTTGGGGATTGACTGTGCGACGGAGGTTGAATTTGAGATGAAGGTTGAGGTTGGGATGGAGGTTGAGGTTGGGATGGAGGTTGAGTTTGAGGCGAAGATTGAATTTGAGGTGGAACTTGAATGTGAAATGAAGATTGAATGTGTGGTGGGAGTGGAAGTGGAGTTAAAAGCTGAGAACTAGTTTCAACATCACTTTTTGTAGGCTCATCCTTTGCAGGCACATATTGTCCAGCCGCACTTGCGTTTTGCATAGATTCACTTGCATTTTCTATAGACCCACTTGCATTTCGTGCCGCTTTCTTTTCAGACAATTCATTTTCAAATTCATGAAATAATAAGTCAGAAGCTATATGAACTTGATCTCGTCCCATACGTTTAGACATATACAGGGCCTTATCGGCAAGCTCTAGTAAACGATGCTGAGTTTGTGAATCATCCGGGTAAGTTGCCACACCCATAGATGCTGTTATAGATAATTCAAGATCTCCTTGTTTAATTTCTTCTTTCGCTAATGATCTGCGTAAACGTTCTGCAACGATAAGAGCGCCTTCTTGATTAATTTCAGGCAGAATTAATAAAAATTCTTCACCACCGTAGCGCACTGGAATATCTACATCACGGCAGTCTCGCTTAACTATACGAGCAATTGATTTCAGAACCACATCACCTACTGGGTGACCATACGTATCATTAATGGATTTAAAATGATCAACATCAATCATAATTACAGATACATTACGTTGATAACGTTCTGCTACTCTTAGTTGTTCAGTTAGTTTTTCTTGCCCAGTTCTGTGATTAACTAGACCAGTTAAACCATCAGTAGTAGCTTGCTTTTCAACACGTTTATAAAGTCTTGTATTTTTTAAACCAATAGCTATTTGATTTGCTGCTTGACTTAGAAAGTCTCCATTGCTTGAAGACCATTGAGCTTCTGACTCACATTTATGTCCACCTAAAATGCCAAATAACTGATCACCATCAGTAATTGGTGCATAAAACAATGAATACATATAGAAGTGAGACAATATTTCTTCTCTGAAAGGCTCAACATTTTTGTCTCGCTTAACATCGTTTACTAGGAGTATTTGATCTTTAGGAAAATTAGATCTAAAAATTTCAAGAATAGCAAGATCTAAATTTCGATCAATAAGTTTATACGCTTCATTACTTACATATTCCCTGCGAATTGTATCCATGGGTTCTTCCATATCAGGAAGTACAACAAAACAACAATCCAATTTAAGATAGCCAGCAATACTTTCCAACATTTCATCTATATTGGCATCAATATTTAAAGACCTTCGAATAATATCGCTTATCCGACGCAACAAGAGATCTTGGTGTCCTCTCATTGCTATTTCTTTCTTAGTAATATTAAGCAAACGATTTGCTTGCTCTAATTTTTCATTTTCTTTAGTGACTTTCAAATTTGCAATACGTTCTTTTTCATGATGTTGTTCAAGACGTTGAGCATAATCTTCTAAGAGTTGTAATTGAACAGCTAATTCTCTTTCAGTTCGCCTAAGTCTAAGCAATGCTCTAACATGAGCTAACAATTCAGCTTCTAAACAATTATCAGCTATACAATCATCAGCGCCAGCATCTAAGCCTTCTATTTTACTTTCTGCATTTGTGCTAGAGACAACTAAAATAACAGGCAAATATCGCCACTGATGTGAATGTTTTACTTTTTTACAAAGACTATATTGTGAATATCCTTCTAAGGCACTAGCGAGAATAATTAAATCTATTGGTTCATTATTTAAATGTGCAATTGCTTTTTCTTCATCATCAGCTTCAATAACTTTATAGTGCTGAGAAAGAATTCTCACAAGTCTTCTTCTTACACCTCTGTCATGATGAGCTATTAATAGGAGGTCATTATGAGTAGTTTCTGAATTCAACAGTGTAGTTTCACTAGAAGACAAATTCGGCATACGGGCATAGAGGTTTTGTCCAATTAGCTTTAAAGTAGAAATATCCTTTTCTTCAATTTCTTTTGTGGTATCAAGAGAAATAACACGCAATAATCCTTTAACTGTTTTATTGTTTTTATCTAAGCCATCTGCAATCGGCACAACTAGATAAGGGAACCCCGTATCAGCTCCCGTTGATTTATCAGTTCGAAATAATTTGCGAGCATAGACTTTACCAGACCAGGGATTTAAAGTTTGTTTCACGTGCTGAGCGATCGAACTCATTGCTTCAGTAGCTAGCTCATGATTTGTATCCACCAATTCTTCAACGGAATACTGCAAACTATCATTTTCATCTTGCTGGCTAGAAAATGACACTAAATTAACTACTTTAGGACCATAGGCTAAGTCGATAATGCCATAATCAAAACCAAGAATATTACATATATGTAGCCGCAAAGCATCAATTTCTTGCTTAGGCAAAATATCAGCTGGCAGATTATCTGCTATTTGATCTTTATTAGTAGTATCATCCGAACTTGTCACAATTTTTCTCAACTTTAGCTTTAATACTAATTCTATCTTAATTTTTCCCTATCGAAAATATTTTTGCCACCACCATTGAAACATGAATAAAGTCCATAATTCTTTCCGCCTATCAAAACGCCCCTGTCTATGTTCCGTCAGTAAACTATTTACATAATCAAAATTGAATATGCTTTGCTGTTTAATAAAACTTTGAGATAAAAACTCATCTACTAATGACTTAAAATCATCATTAAGCCATTTAGCAACTGGTATACCAAAACCTTTTTTAGGACGTTTGAGAATTTTTTCTGGCAAATGTGATATTAATGCCTTTTTCAACAAATATTTAGTAGTTAGTCCATTGACTTTAAATTTTTCTGGCAAAGATAAAGCAAATTCAACAACCGGATACGCTAAAAACGGTAATCTTACTTCAAGAGACGCTGCCATAGAGGCACGATCTGACTTTACGAGTAGATCATCGGGCAAATATGTATTCATATCTAATTGCATGATTTTGGACACAATATCATTTTTATTTGAATTTCCATTTTGTGAATGGTAGAAAGACAATTCTTTTTCAGAGTTCAATACAAGCAAATCTGATTTAATTAAACGATCATGCTCTTTTAAAGGAATGGCTCCCATCCAATGTAAGTGCCTGGCAATTGATGGTTCGTTAGCTGAATTGATAAAGCGTTTTGCTTTAAAATCAAAACTTAAATTATTATGTGAAACAGGCAAGCTGCGAATAGCAGGCTCAAGAATGGTCTTACGTAATATCTTTGGTATATTAAGCCAGTAAGACACAAGTCTATGAGCTTGGTAAGTTGGATAGCCACCAAATAATTCATCACCACCTTCTCCTGCTAAAGCTACTTTTACTTGCTGCCTTGTCATTTTAGATAAGAAATAAGTTGGCACAATGGAAGCATCAGCAATAGGTTCATCTACATATTGCCATAATTCTTCCAACATATTTAGAGCAAGCTTAGAAGGGAATTGATAAATATTATGCTCACAGTTTAAATGACGAGCAACAGTTTTAGCATGTTCAGATTCATCAAATGAACTTTCCTCAAAACCAATAGAAAATGTTTTTATTTTCTCTCCTGCCTTGTAAGAAGCAAGCGCAGCAATAGCTGACGAATCAATTCCTCCAGATAGAAATACACCAAGAGGCACGTCAGCAATTAGTCTTAGCTCGGTCGAACGTCCTAATAATTCAATCAGTTTTTCTTTAGCTTCATTTTCATTGGTAATTGTTTTATCAATTTTTGGCTGCCAGTATTTTCCGGTTTTAACATTTCCATTTTTCACAAGCAAAAAATGCGCTGGTGGTAATTTACTAATACCAGCAAAAATAGAATCAGGCGATGGAACGTATTCTAAAGCTAAATATTTTTGCAAAGCACTAAAATTAACTTGTTTGCTTACTTTAGGATGGGCCAGGACAGCTTTAATTTCCGATCCAAAAACAAGTTCACCTTCAAAAACACCATAATGCAGTGGTTTTTCTCCCATACGATCACGGGCAATAAACAATTGTTTTTCTTTACTGTCCCATATGGCAAAAGCAAACATGCCTTCTAAATAATTTAAGCAATCAATACCAAACTCTTCATACAAATGAACTATTACTTCCGTATCAGAAGCTGTTTTTAACACATGCCCCTTGGCAATAACTATTTTTTGTAATTCATGGAAGTTATATATTTCGCCGTTAAAAACAATCCAGATAGTGCCATCTTCATTACAAATAGGCTGATGACCGCTAACCAGATCAATTATTGATAAGCGCCTCATGCCAAGAGATGCTGGTCCAATGTTTTTGCGACCTTCATCATCTGGTCCCCTGTGATACATGCTCTTAAGCATTGCTTGAAGAATAACTTCTCCATCACCAATGTCTTGACCATTCAGTCTTAAATAGCCAGCGATGCCGCACATATTCTAATTAACTCCCTCCATATTAATTGTCCTCCATTGCTGCTTTAGGCGCACTAAATGACAACGAAGCATGTCACAAAAGAGATGCTAGACTAATAAGATGACAAGACATATTTTAAATCAAAGGTTTTTTAAAAGATCTACTTTAACTGTAGCGAGAGAATTGCTTGGATTATCGCTTTTTCGTCGTTTTGATGATGGCAATATTGTTTCAGCTGAAATAGTTGAAGTGGAAGCTTATACAGCAGATGATCCTGCATGCCACGCGTATAAAGGGCTAACCAAACGAACATCAGTTATGTTTGGCCCACCAGGATATGCATATGTTTATTTTATTTATGGTATGTATCATTGTTTAAATGTGGTTACCGAACCTGATGGAATTGCCGGTGCTGTGCTTATTCGTGCTATTTCTTCTGACAAAGCTAATGGTCCAGGAAAATTGTGCAAGCGATTGCAAATTACAAATGAGCATAATGGTATAAATTTACTCGATAATACAGGTGAGCTGTGGCTTGGCTATAATAAGTCATATAAAGATACTGAAATTATTTCAACTACTCGCATTGGTATATCACAAGCACAAGATAGATTATGGCGATATTATGTAAAAGATAATCCGTATGTATCTACCTATAAGACTAATGCAAAAAACAAAAAACCAATACTCATCAAATAATAGTCCACTTAACGCTAGCAAGCACAATAAAACCTGGCTTATTGCTTGGACATTTACAATTGGTTGGATGATCGTAATTTATATTTTTTCCAGTCAAACTAATTCAAATGAACAAACACAAGCTGTGTTTGGCAATTGGAATTATCTTGTTAGAAAAGGTGCTCATTTAAGTGAATATACAATTTTATTTTGTCTATTGAGCTGGGCAATAATTTCTACAAAAAATACTTTTACTGATTTAAGAAGTTTTCTTTTTACAAAAAATAATTTTGCCTTCGCTTTTTTAATAGCTTTTCTTTATTCTTTAACTGATGAATGGCATCAATCTTTTGTTCCAGGGCGCAGTGCTTCTCTAGGCGATGTTGGCATAGATACAATTGGTATTTGCTTAGGATATTTGTCCTTCAAATTTGTATCCTACGCCATGCACGTTTTTAATAAGAGATGACTTACCATCGATATCAATTTTATTTTTAAGTTTTTCAACACATGTTCCAATGTCTCAGCTGATCGCTCAGAATCTATTGTATGTTCTGACGAATTTAAAACAAATTCTCCCACTTTAAAATAGTCGAGAAATTTTTACACTTCTCGACTATTTATTGTTAGCTATCTAAGGATGGAGTAATAAACTCTTTATAGATATTCTCTTAAGCGAGATGAGCGTCCTGGTTGGCGCAATTTTCTAAGTGCTTTAAACTCAATTTGTCTTACACGTTCACGAGTAACGGTAAACAATTGACCAACTTCTTCAAGGGTTCTTTGACGTCCATCATCAAGTCCAAAACGCAAACGTAGAACATCACGCTCACGGGGAGTTAGCTCATTAAGCATACGAGCTAAATCCTGACGCAACAATTCATGAGTAACAGTTGTCTCAGGACGTTCTGCTTCAGAATCTTCAATAAAATCACCCAAACGAGAATCTTCTTCTTTACCAATTGGGGTCTCTAAAGAAATTGGTTCTTTAGCAGCCTTAATTATTTCATGCAGCTTAACCAATGAAACTCCCATAGATCTGGCAAGCTCTTGTTCTGTTGGTTTGCGATTGTATTCTTGAGCTAATTGGCGTGTAACTTTTTTTAGTTTATTGATGGTTTCAACCATATGCACTGGTACACGAATTGTACGAGATTTATCAGCTAGCGCACGAGTGATAGCTTGACGAATCCACCAAGTTGCATATGTAGAGAATTTATAACCACGCTCATGGTCAAATTTCTCAGCAGCACGGATTAATCCTAGATTACCTTCTTGAATCAAATCAAGAAAAGACAATCCTCTACCTATATATTTTTTAGCAATTGACACAACCAAGCGCAAATTAGCTTGTACTAGCTTTCGCTTAGCCATCATATCGCCTTGCAAAATTTTTCTAGCTAATTCAATTTCTTCATCAGGCTTTAAAAGCTGTATTCTGCCAATTTCTCGCAAATAAAGTCTCACAGAGTCTTCTGTAGCAATTTCACGAGTTGATGGCATTTCAATTGGCTCATCATCATCGTCATCTAAACTATTATCTTCATCATCAATAATAGTGAATGTATCTGCTTCATCCAATAAATCTAATTCTTCTAATTCACTACGCTTAGCAATATTTTCGTCTTCTACGAGAAGCCCACCCATAGATCTTTCACCGTCTTGAGCTGTTTTTTTCGCCATAATGTCCTCATTCGAAAGTATGTCGCATTGCTCTTTCAAGCAACTGTTTTCTAGTTTGATATATTGATTTAGGCAAGCTCAAAATTATTTAATGATCTAATTGATGATCCAAGAATATTCAAGCCCAATCGAATAATGTTTTGCTGTCAAGAATTACGTTCTTAAAACATGATATGTGCACAAAGTAAATTCAAGGACAATCTGAATAGTTCTATAAGCTTTCAGTTTTTACTTATTTATTCCTTTTACTTTGCAAGTCTTTATTTGCTTGGCAACAAACCTAGTATAAGGGCGTCCACTCAACTTGGCGCATCATGTTACAAGAGATTAACACCATATTTAGAACAGTCCGGTAATTAACTAAATCACACAATTTTCAAGAGATAAGCTTAAACAAAACTCAGCTAGACTGCCGTGGGCAGACTTTACCTTCCTCTTTTGTTAGCTATATGTTTTTGCAAAATCATAAGCTTGTCTCTTAGCTCAGCTGCTTTTTCAAAATCAAGCATTTTTGCAGCTTCCTTCATTTGTTTATCAATTGTTTTAACAAGCTTTGGTAAATCTAAATTATTCAATTCAATTTGTTCAGATAATGTTTCAGGATCAACAATTGTTCTAGCTACTGGAGATTCTCTTGTGCGCAGTGAATCTATAAGCAAATTAGTAGTGTCTTTTACAATTGTTGTTGGCGTAATATTATGCTCTTTGTTATAAGCACTTTGCAGTTGTCTACGCCTTTCAGTTTCTGACATAGCTTTTTTCATCGAATCTGTCATACGCTCAGCATATAAAATCACTTTGCCGCCAACATTACGTGCGGCTCTACCTATAGTTTGCACAAGTGATTTTTCTGCTCTTAGAAATCCTTCTTTATCCGCTTCCATAATGGCGACCAAACTAACTTCTGGCAAATCAAGCCCTTCTCTCAATAAATTGACACCAACCAATACATCAAATTCTCCAAGACGTAAGTCTTGCAATAATTCAATTCTATCTAATGCTTTTACATCACTGTGTAGCCAGCGAACTCTTATTCCTATTTGTTGCAAGTATTCAGTCAAATCTTCAGCCATACGTTTAGTGAGCGTAGTTACCAAAACACGTTCACCAATTTTTGCTCTTTCTTTTATTTCCTTAATTAAATCATCGATTTGATTAGCTATAGGTCTTACTTCTACAGCTGGATCTACCAAACCAGTTGGTCTAATAATTTGCTCTACAATTTGTGCACTCTGTTTTAACTCTTCATCACCTGGAGTAGCAGACACAAATAATACTTTGCCAACTTTTTCAAAAAATTCTTGCGACGTCAGTGGTCTATTATCACGCGCGCAGGGAAGTCGAAAACCATATTCTATTAATGTATCTTTACGGGAGCGATCTCCGTGATACATTCCTTTAAGCTGGGGGGTAGATACATGCGACTCATCGATAAAAGTCAAAAAGCCATCTTGCCCAAATTTTCTCACAAAATAATCTATTAAAGTTTGCGGTGGCTGTCCTTTCGCTCTACCTTCTAATATGCGTGAGTAATTTTCAATGCCATTGCAATAACCTACTTCTTTAAGCATTTCAATATCAAATTGTGTTCTTTGTTTTAGACGCTGGGCTTCAACTAACTTACTTTCTTTTACAAGCTCAGCTACACGTTCTTGCAATTCTACTTCAATTTGAGCAATAGAGCGCTCAAGTTCTTCTTCATCTGCCACATAATGTTTTGCTGGATAAATACGAATATTATCAGTAGGATTTTCTAATTCACCAGTAATAGGATTAACAATGATAATTCTTTCAATTTCATCGCCAAAAAATTCTATTCTAACTATCTTTTCTTCGTAAGGAGGATAAACTTCTACAACATCCCCTTTAGCTCTAAATCTAGCTCTTTCTACTACAAGATCATTACGTTCATAATAAATGCCAACTAATTGGCGTAAAAGGTCATTGCGTTCAATGCTTTCACCAACTGCAATTTCAATAGCATGGGACAAATAACGCTCTGGTACACCCAAACCATAGATACAGCTCACTGAGCTTACAACAATAACATCATTACGCTCCCACAAGGAGCGTGTAGTTGAATGCCTTAGCCTATCAATTTCATCATTTATACTTGCTTCCTTTTCAATATAAGTATCAGAAGATGGAATATAAGATTCTGGTTGATAATAGTCGTAATAAGAAATGAAATACTCAACGGCGTTATTTGGAAAAAATTCTCTGAATTCATTACATAGCTGTGCCGCAAGAGTTTTATTATGCGCTAAAACAAGCGCTGGCATTTGAGTTTGAGCAATTACATGAGCCATTGTCATGGTCTTGCCAGAACCTGTCACTCCTAACAAAGTCTGATAATGATGGTTTTTAGCAATGCCTTCCGACAATAATTTAATAGCCTTAGGTTGATCACCAGCAGGCTCAAATTTAGATACTACCTCAAAATTTGGCATGATCGAATTCTCAATCCAAAATTATGGAAGTGGTAAAGGATTTATTTTTTGCCTTCGCTTTTAGGAGATTGAGAATTGCTTTGAGAAGAATCTTCCTCGTTAGCAGGAGGATTAATAGACGATTTCACCTCATCTTGCACATCTTTCAAAGACTTCTTAAAATTTCCAATCCCTTGTCCTAAAGATTTACCTAATTCAGGCAATTTCTTAGGTCCAAATATAACCAAGGCAATAGCAAAAATAAGGGCAAGTTCACCTGGTCCAGGAATCATTTTAATACTTATGCCTCACTTGACTTTACTATTAGATCCTAACATATTGTTATCAACAAAAACGACCTATTTAAGGCTGTTTTTTGCTAATTTGCTGATTAGTTACTTTTGCTTGCCCCGTTATCATAGATTGTTAGGGGTTTTTCGATTTGAGAATTTAAATTATTAAAGTACTTGCGATCTGCAAGCTCAGAAATCGCTGCTTCCATATATACATAATCAGGCAGAAGCCCTTCTGGTTCTAAATATTCTTCCATAGCTGAAGCGTCAAGAGATGAATTTGGTAAATTAGATACAAAATTATGACTGCTCATATCACCAACCATTCCAACATAAAGAGGATCTGGATTTAGTCTAACAAAAGCAATCTTTCCCTCCAGCCAATTATTGTATTGCAAACAAATATGCCCATGATCAGATTGTCTTTGCAAATGATCAATTGTGCTACCAAAAATAACAACCATAAGATTTGGCATTTTTTTGCACACATCTGAAATAAAAAGTGAGCCATCTCTTTCATCAAAATATGCTTGAGACTCATTCAAACTAGCTACAGTAGATGGCCAATTATCACCAAAAACTTTAAGTCTTAGCAGCGCTTTTGTTATTTGAGGAGAATAAATTTGTTTTTCCAAACCTATATCACTCAAATAGGGCAAAGCAAATTCTAAAGCCTCATCCCATTGCTTGTTATTATTCTCATCAAAGAAAAGAATTCCAGGAAGATTAGATTGACCAATCTTTTTGTTGAACTGAGACTTTCTAACAGTTACAGCATCAAAACACAACTTTCTAAAATCAACTAAACATTTTCCAGTAGCAGCACTACCTAACCGATAATGCCTATTTGTTATGTAATCATAAGCACTACCCAAACAGGGAGGATAAAATAAAGAACCAACCGGGCTTTCATAAAAAGTGACAAAGCTAACACAAGATAATTCTTGAGCCCACTTTGCTAAAGCAGCTAATATAATATTGCCACCATTAGACCAACCAACCAAACCTATTGAAGGATTGTATACTTTCACAGGCACTATAGCTGATAATTTTTTTCCTTTTACATCGGTAGTTTTTCCACTAGCAAACTCAATAACATCTTTTAAAGCAGTTTGACAATTAATACCTGCCATATCGTATATACCAGAAGAGGAATATCCCTTTTTGCCTGTACCCGGATAAGCAAAACGCACTTCAACAAAACCTGATTGAGCTGCATGCATAGAAAAATCAATACCACTAGGTATTTCTTCTGATGGCACAACTACAATAACAGGGGCACCTTCTTTATAGCGAGGTTTATTGGGATATAAAACATTTACCGCAATTCCTTGACCTGGTGCCACTTTAGACGGAATGAAAGTGCTAATAGATTCTTCTTCAACCATTGGCGGTATTGTTATTGAAGATGATGTTGAAATATCAGTTAAAGCAAACACGGTTTTTGCATTAGATATAACAAGTGAAAATATCAAAGAAAATATAAAAACGTATAAAACAATTTTGAATCGCATGTTATGCCTTAAAGCAAAAGGGGTTGTAGTTTTTTAAAATCGCAAATCGTCGCAAAATAACAATTGATCGACTTAAGCAGTCCATGTCTATTAAGTCGTTTTGTCATATCAGGATCATTTACCATCACATTATCAAAAAAAGCATCTACCTTTGAGACAAGCGTAGATAAAAGTTCCATCAATTCCATATACTCAGCATAAGAAGTTGGTTTTACAAAATTATTATTTGCTTCCCAAACATTTACTACTTCTTTTTCAAAAGAATGCCACAATTCGGTTTCGTAGGTACTATCAAACAACTTAGGATCGAAAGTATTATTTTCATCCTTACCATTTAAGATATTGCCAATTCGCACACCTGCTCTAATTACAGAGAGCCCTTTATCCGAGCCAGCTAAATTAGCCAAACAACGACAACGATCGAGCATATCTTTTACATCAGCAAGTGGATTTCCATGAGACAATACCGACTCAACAATGTCTTTATTAAAACCATTATCAATCAGTTTTATTCTAAGCCTACTAACTAAAAATTCTCTGAGTTCTATCATTGTAGTATCGAAATTGAAATTACGTTTTTTAGTTAATTTCGATTCAACTAAATTCAGCAATAATTCTAGCAATGCTGAAACATTTATCCGATATTCAGAAAGACCATCTATTAAGATATCAATTATCCCTTGGCACTGTCGCCTTAACGCATAAGGATCAGAAGAACCGCTAGCACGTCTACCTAATGCAAACAACCCAACTATATTATCCAGCTTATCTACAAGTGAAACCAATTTACCAATTAAATCAGATGGAATACTATCATCATGGGCTCTTGGTGAATAATGTGAGGCAATGCCAGCTGCAACAGCTTGTGTTTGATTTTCTAATTGTGCATACCACGAACCTACATAACCTTGTAATTCTGGTAATTCTCTAACTAAATTAGTGACCAGATCGTTTTTACAAAGCTCCGCAGTTGTTTTTAAATCTTGAATTACTTTTGTCTCTAGATTTAAGCTATCCGCCAGTATAGATACGGTATTTACCAATCTTTCTATTTTGTCGCAATAACTACCTAATCCTTCTTGGAAGGTTAATTGCTTCAATTTTTCGCGATGTGAACTAAGCTTAGTTTTTAAATCATCAAAATAAAAAAACCTGCCGTCAGCTAATCTAGCCTTCAATACTCTTTCGTTGCCTTGCTTGATATTATCTTTTGCTTTTTGAGAGTCATTATTAGCAATAGCAATAAAATAAGACAATAGCTTTGCATTACCATCAGTTTTATTTTCTTCAAGCGGAAAATATCTTTGATGATGAACCATAACAGTTTCAATTAACATGTCTGGGAGTTCTAAATATTCTTTTGCAAACTCACCTAGAATAGGTGATGGCCACTCAGTAATATTTACAACTTCATCAAGCAATGCTCCAGATGTTTGGCGTGCTCTACCAGAAATTGTTTTAGCTACTTTGTTTATTCCATCTAAAATAACTTGCTTGCGTTCATTTGCGTCAACTAACACTTTGGCATTTCTAAGCGAACTTATATAAGCTGCAGGACTATCAATTATAATTTTACCTGGGGCTAGTACACGATTACCAAATGTATATTTATCAGATTGGATGCCGTCTACATTTAGTTTTAATTCTTCTTTGTCTAAAATAGAAACTATCCATCTAATTGGACGAGAAAATTTTAAGTCTCCATTTCCCCAACGCATTAAGCGCTCACCAGAAATTTTATTTATTACCTGAGGAATAATATTAGCTAGAACAGATGATGCAGATTCTCCTTTCACCGTCAAATCTGCCATCAAATAAAGTGTGCCGCTAATTTCTTCATGCTTTAAGTCTTTTACTTCAATTCCATGTTTTTGAGCAAATCCAAGGGCTGCTGGCAATGGATTTTTGTTAGCATCAAAACTAGATTTTACTGGTGGTCCTTTAACACGTTTATTGATGGTAGCTTGAGTTGACGCTAAATCATTTATAATTGCACTTAAGCGACGTGGCGTGCCATAAGTATCAATTGATTGATACGAAAGCCTAGCTTCATCTAAAGCATTTGAAAGTAAACCTTTAAGACGTTGCCTAGCCTCATCAATAAAATTAGCTGGCAGTTCTTCGGTTCCAATCTCAAGTAAATAATTTGGCATAGCTCCTATTATCTTACAAAGTCAGCAAAAGACGATATAAGGCGTTTAATTTTGTCCTCTAAAATTTATCATTTATTTACTCCAATCTTCCTGTTTGCAGCTAGAATAGGAATAAGCCTTGTATGAAACAAGGTATTTATATAGGAGGCTAAACATGAAACGATTAAATATGCAATTTCTGTTTGCAGCAATTGTTTTAGTGCTTGCCGCATGGACAATTCTTGGACAACAAAGCATTGCTTCAAATGCTTGCTGTGGACAAGGACTACCGTGCTGTGAGTCAGTAAGTGCTTGCTGTAATTAATTCTCTGGTATTTAAATAATGAAAACTGTTGCCAACAACATACTTAAGCTAATTAAACCTTTGTTTCTCATGAGCCTTTGCATAGCAGGACTTTTGGTAAATCAAACGTGTTTATGTGCTCCCATGTTATTACATAATAATGATGAAATAAGCTGCACACATATGGCAAGCAGCAATTGCTGTTGTCACGATAGCGCGCAGTCATCATTAACAAAAGGCAATTGTTGTGATAGCAAAAACAATAAGTATGTAATGCAGTTTTCAGATACAAGCTCCAAAGAATGGGTACCAGTACAAAACAGCCAAAAGAGTTTTATTTGTCTTTTCGCCTTTAGACAAACAGCAAAAACTTATAACTTGAGACTGTTGAATGGACTCATAAAACCAGAGAGGGTCTATTTATTAAATAGATCACTTTTGATTTAAAAATCGTTTTTGTTTACCTATTATTTTTGTTTTCCTCGCCCATCGTAAAACAGTCTTTTTACTGGGCAATCTTCTATTAGATGCTTTTCTACAATTTCTTTAGCATCTGATACTTTTACACGCGCGTACCAAACAGCATCTGGATAGACAACCATTACTGCACCATTGCCGCATTGATCTAAACAACCAGACTTGTTAATTCGAATTTGTTTTTTTAAACCTTTATCTTTTACAATCTCACGCAAACGATCACAGAGATCTTTGCTGCCTTCTTTAGGACAAGTTTTTCCTTCTGTACAAACAAAAACATGTTTTTTATAAATGTCCATATCAATCTCTTACTAATTGCTTACAAATCTTCTATATAATCATTTCACATCGCCATCATCAAATATAACTAATAATAAGGGACTTAAGTCTAGTTAACCTGTATTTTCGTTGCAATTTCTTCTCAATTTCCTTGACTTCATATGTATAAATTGCCAAAATGGCTGCATGTCTTATAGATGCAAATCTAGAAGACGACCTAAGACAGCGCGGTGTCAAGTAATCACTTGCCGAAAAGCGAAAGCTGCCAGCTAGAGGTCACAAATCGGCAAACTAGTCGAATTAGGTAGAATCCAATCCTACCCATTGTGATCCCTTTAGGTAAATACCAAAGGGGTTTTTTATTTGAAAAATCTCCTGGTTAAGAATAGTTAAGACAATTACTTAAGGAGCCAAAAATGGCCACAAAAGAAAAAAAACAAGAAATTGTCCAAGAGCTTGAGCGTATATTCAGTCAAACAGAAGTTGCAATAGTTGCTGATTTGAATGGATTTACAGTTGAAGAAATTACCAAATTTCGACGCAAGCTAGATAAAGATGAGGCAAAATGCCGAATAGCAAAAAACACGCTAATAAAATTAGCTAGCAAAGATAGTAAGTTTGCTCAAATCTCTGAAGTATTGCATGGACCTAGTGCTTTGATTTATTCAAGCGCTGACCCAGCACAACCAGCTAAAACAGCTGTTGAATATTTCAAAAGTTTGAAAAAAGGTTCTATACGCGGGGCAGTATTTGAAGGCAAATTATTGAACGAAAGCGATGTAAAAGCATTAGCTAGTCTGCCAAGCAAACATGAACTTCTATCTCAAATTGTAAGCAGTTTAGCTGCTCCAACTTCTGGCATAGTTTCGATTCTAAACACAATTATTGGTGACATTGGTAACTTAGCAGAAGAAGTAGCTAAGAAAAACAACAATGCTGCCTAAAAACACAAGATAATTGCATAATACTTAAGGAGAAAAATAAATGGCTACAAAATTATCAGTTGATGATTTACTCGATCAAATCGGCTCACTAACATTACTTGAAGCAGCTGATTTGAAAAAGAAAATGGAAGACAAGTTTGGTGTTACAGCTGCTGCTCCTGCTGTAATGATGGCTGCCCCAGGCGCTGGCGCTGGTGCTGCCGGTGGTGCTGAAGAAAAAACCGAGTTTGATGTAATACTAGCTTCGGTTGGCGACAAAAAACTCGATGTACTAAAAGTTGTACGTGAAGTAACTGGATTAGCACTTAAAGAAGCCAAAGATTTAGTGGATAGCGCTCCTAAACCTGTCAAAGAAAAGATAAAGAAGGAAGACGCCCAACAAATGAAAGCCAAACTGGAAGCAGCTGGTGCTAAGGTAGAAATTAAGTAATTAATTAAACTCAAAAAGCCGGCCTCAAGCCGGCTTTTTTGTGCTTTAATACCTAGACAACACTAATAAATAGCAAATTATGCAATGCCCAAGTTGTGGACTTTATCATCCTAAAGGTTATGAACAATGTGTCTCTTGTGGAACACATTTTGCCTCTCAAGTTGAGCAGGCAAATACAGAACCTACACAAACAACAAAAGAAAACAAAACAAGCTCTTTGAAAAGAGAAATTTTAGGTAAGCCTAAAAAAATGCCAACTAGTATTGGCATTTTTATTGCTTGTCTAATTTTGCTCATATCAGCTGGTGTCACAATATTTTTTCTAACTAGGCCATCTGAAAACGAACATTTATATCAAGTAGGACAAAAACAATTAGCCAATAATCAATTTGCATTTGCTGTAAAAACTTTTGAGAAAGCATATGCCTTAAAACCTAATGAACCTAAAATGCTTCTTGCTTTGGCAAGAGCCTACGTAGGAATTGATCAAATTGAAAAAGCTTGGCAATGCATAGTGCAAGCTCAACAATTAGGATTAGGTGTAGCAGCTGAGCCTGCTTTAGCTTCAGATTTAGCTAATTATTATCGCTTACACAATCAATATGAAAGAGCTATTCAGTTATTACGTCCTTTGGCAGATGCTAATATTGCCAATAAAAAAGCTGAATTAGCTGATCTTGATGCCTTATTTGGCGATGATTCACTCACAAATGGTAATACCAGACAAGCACTTAAGTGCTGGGAAGAAGTACAAACACTTAAAGAAGGCTCGCGTTATAAAGAAGCAGAAAGCCGATTGAGTACTATTTATCAAAAACTAGCAAATGAAGCTCTTTCAAATGGAGATGAAGAAGAAGCTCTAAAATGTCTAAATAAACTAAACATATTAGCCCCTAGTGCTTACAGCTACGAAAAAACAGCTGACATTTATCAGCAACAAGGCAAATTTGACTTAGCCATGGATCAATTGCGCAAAGCAATAAAATTATCTGAATCATCAAGTTTTTTAGATAAAAAGCTAGCGAATATGATGGCACAAAAAGGCAAAGAATTAATTGATGCAGGAGAATCTGAAGAAGGATTTGGTTATTTGCAACAAGCTCAAAGCTTGGACAACAAAATAAAAGTTCCGCCAGCTGCCGTGCGCAATAGCAAAATTACAATAGATCCAAATACAGGATTAGCTCATATTAGTGCTAACGTATGGAATCCTGGTCCAAATGAAATTAACTATTTAACTGTAAGAGTAGAACTTTTTGATACAGCAAGATCAAACCCAGTTTGGTCAAGAGAACAAAGAATAATTGATGAATTCGTGCCACCGCTTGCTCCTAAAGAAACAAAGCCATTTGAATTCACAAGTGGATTTAGTGCAAAAAATGATGGCAGCATGGAATTTAGAGTGTATTTAGATGGGGCTTTTTATAAAGCGTATCCAATTGGTGATAAAACACGTATTTCTAAAACAAACAAAAGTGACGATAGCACAAGCGAACCCAAAAAAATTATTAGTGAACCAATAAAAAATATTCGTCCACAAGAAAATTTATCACCTAGCTTATTAGATAATAATGCCCTTGACGAACAAGACCACAGCAGGGGACTAAGTCCTGAGGAAAAAACATTGCGAGACTTAGACTAAAATTAAGGCATATAACCAAGCTTTTTTGCTTTTGCTAAATCTTTTTGAGCCAATTTAGACTCACCTGTTTTTTCATAAGACTTTCCGCGATAATAATATGCTTCATCAGCATCATCATTCAAATCTATAGCTTCTGACAAATCTTTTATAGCCAGTTTATATTGTTTCAATTCATAATAAGCAATTCCACGATTTATAAAAGAATCAGCATCATCAGAGTCCAAGCTAATAGCTTTATTAGCATCAGCTATTGCATTTTGAAACTTGCCTATTTGTCTATAATTATAACTACGATTACTATAGCCAGCTATTTCCTCAGGATCAATTTTAATAGCCTCTGAACAATCTGATATAGCTTTATCATGTTCTTCTAAACAACCATATGCATAACAGCGCCAACTGTATGAATTAGCACATTTAGGATCTAATTTTATTGCCTGAGAAAAATCATCAATAGCTTCTTCATAATCTTCCAGTTTTACGCGACATATACCAATAGAAAGTAATAACTCATGATCATGAGGATTTAGTTTTATAGCTCGAGAATAATCAGCCATAGCTTTTTGATATTCTTTTAGTTCATAATAAGCCTCTCCTCTTTTATAGTACAAATCGGCACATTTAGGATCGGCTTCTATATCTTTGCTAAATTCTTCCACTGCTTTTTTGTAATTTTCCATTTTGTAATACATCTCACCACGAAAGCGAGAGACATTTTTGAAAGAACTACATGCAGAAATATTACATATGCAAAATAAAACAAAAACAATTTTGATAAATCTATTGAAATCACGCATATTGCTTAAAGTTTAAATTTATGGATGTTTAATTTCTAATACATAAGTAAGTACATTTTTGCCTTTAGCTGGCACTTTTGGAGTAAATTCAAATGTATGTGCATCTTTTTTTACATATGGTTCGCTGGAAGAAATAACTTTCCAATTTCCGTATGCATGCTCAATACAAGTTACATTTACATCAGAATCTTTTTGATTTCTCAGTTCAATTTCGTATGTATATCTAATGACTTTATTTGATACTTGCACAGAATTCATAAGTTTCTTTTCTGCCACTATATCAAAAGCATTACCTAAATACAGCCTCACCTTTTCATTGGCTGCAGTATGATCAACCATATCTTCACCAACAAATTCCAGTGCACCATCTTTATCTTTCTTATAAACCCTTACTTTGCCTTTAGGCATGGGTACACCAAGATGATTTTCTTGAGAATTGACAAATTCTACTTTTACTTGCACTTTTTTTGCATTATCATCACCACCATATCCACCGCCATAATATGGCTGCCCATCTGATGGTCCTTCAAATGTATACAGTTTTTTGACATTAATATTATTGCCAGCAAATAAGCTTAATTGTTTGGTTTCATTATTGAGCACACTTGTTTTACCCAATAACGTATATAAATGATATTCAGCAAAAGCTGCTTCTTGAAATTGAGGCTGAGGCGCCATAGATGCATCCATAGCAGCAGCTTCACCTCTCATAAACATCATTTTTGGTGGTTGAGCTCTATGCACATCACCAGCCATAAGTTTTAAAGCAGCATTTTTATAACTAGCACCAGATTTATTATCTAAAGTTACCCAGCTAGTTAAGTCCAATTGACTATCATTGTCGTTTAATACAGCTACATAATCACAATGCCAATTAAGTCCTTGTGTTTGATAACTAATTTGAGATTTGTGCTTACCAGGTTTTGTAGATTCTAATTTCCATAGAAGTGAAGGCTTAGCTACAAGCCCAGAAGGTAATTCAGCTAATTCTACTTGTCCACGCGGATTTAAAACAATGCCGTCGACTGTTTTTACTACCAGTCCTTGTGATCGTTCATAAGTATTGCCACTTGGATCAGAGACAAAATTAGAAGGGGGATTAAGCAGTGTACCAACAATTTCTTGTGTTTGACCGGCAGGCAGAATTTGTTTGAACTTAACGGTTTTACCTACTGATTTTGATAAAATAGTTGTTGGATCAAGTAAATCATATTGGTAGTTTTGTTCTCTTACCACCACAGTGTTTGGTGCACTTAAAGAAGCAAAACTAACAGAAGTAGGATCTATTTTTGCTGCTACATCTTCAAAACGAAGGTAATTAATACCTTGTTTTAAGTCAACATTGCGTTCATCTTTAACAACAGCGAAGTTTTGATTATATACAGTTAGATTTACACCTTGAGGTTCAGATACTGTCGTTATTTCTTCTTGAGCGCTGACAGATATTTGTGACATCAAAGATAAAGTTAAAGCAAGAACGGCGTTTTTTGTAAGTTTCATATTTTGTTCCTTTAAGCAGCTCATTTTGGCAAATGACGATGAAGTCGCTTTGCCAATTCAACATCTAATTCATGTCCACCTTTAATACTAATAAATCTGGCCTTCCATTCCATAGGGTTAACCCCAGCAAGAGATAAATCCCCAATTAAATCTAATAATTTATGACGTACCGGTTCGTCTTCAAAATGAAGTTCTTTACTAAAGCCATCATTTGTTAAGCTTATTTGATCTTCAATACCTAATAATTTATGCTCTTGCATAGAACCAAAAGTTCTAGCTTGAGCAATTTCACTTATTTCCATATCAGCGGTCCATGTCTGCCAACGCTTACCAATTGCTTTATGATCCCAGTCCATCATATAAGTCATGGAAAAACTATCATCGGCAATAGCAATGAGCGCTCGATCATGTTTTTTTATCATTATCGTATCGTTAAGGATAATATGAGATGATTTTTTATTTTGTTGCCAATTGTTTTTTTGAAATAAATCTATCCAGACTTGAGCACTACCATCAGCCAATGGCATTTCCGGTCCATCTACTATCACCAATAAATCATCTAAGCCTAAAAGACTAGTAGCTGCTAAAAAATGTTCAACTATACAAAGTCTATTGTTCTCAATACCTAATACAACATTTCTCAGTGTATTTACCACATAATCATGTTTAGCTGGTATAAGACATGAAGAGTGAGTATCTTTATTTTCCAATTGAAATACAATTCCATGTCCTTTTGGTTTTGGAATTATTTCAACAGTAATATTTTTCTTGGAAGTAACTCCAATACCTTTATAAACAATTGAAGATTTATCGATTGTATTCATAGTTGATAGCTAGCGAACCAATTGTTTTTCATTTAAAGCTTTTTCTAAACTATCAACCTTCTTTTGCAAAGCGCGAAAGTCAGTTAACATTTTAGGCAACTTGCGCACGTGGGCTACTTGGTTGAAGAAATCACGTGCTGGTTGAGCTGGCACACCACACATTACTTCTTGATCGGCAATATCTTTCATAACTGCAGCTTTGCCTTCCAATATGGCATCTTTTCCGACGTTAATATGATCTTTAATACCTACTTGCCCAGCTAAAACTGCTCTATCACCAATTACAGAAGAGCCAGCTATACCTGTTTGGGATACGATAAGCGCTTCTCTGCCGACGCGGACATTGTGTGCAATCATAACTAAATTATCAATCTTTGTGCCTTTGCCAATGATGGTGGCACCCATAGTGGCACGATCTATTGTGGCATTGGAACCAACTTCAACATCGTCTTCAATAATGACTGTGCCAATGTTTGAGATTTTAAGCAAAGGATTAGGCTCATCAGATAATTCTTTAATGCCTGCAATTCTAAGTTCCATATTTGATGGACGCTCAGTTACATAACTAAAGCCGTCTGCACCAATACTTGCTCCTTGCTGCATTATTACCCTGTTGCCAATTTTTATATAATCAGCAATCATACAGCCTGGATGAAATAGACAATCTAAACCAATTTCAACTTCACCACCTATAGTTACATTGGCCATTATTTTTGTTCTATCGCCAATTTTTGTTTTAGGTCCAATTACAACATTTGCTCCAATAGCAACGTCTTTGCCTAATTCACAAGTGGCATCAACAATAGCGCTAGGATGAATTCCTACTTCAGGCATATATCTTTTGGGAGCAATTGCTGCCAACATTTTTTGCAAAGCAAGTAGTGGTCGCTTTACTGTAATTGCCGGTATATCTGTTTTTACAGAATCAGGAATCAAGACAGCTGAAGCTTTACACTTAGTTATTTCAGCAATATATTTTGGATCAAAAAATAAAGCTATATCTCCTTCTTTAGCAGTAAGCGGAGACAAAGCAACACTCTTTACTTTTACTTGAGCATCTCCTTCTGTTTTACCACCAATCAGAGCTGCTATTTCAGCTAAACTTAGTTCTTTGGGAAGATTCATATAAATACCTAGCGATAATGTCCTTTTAACTAAGAAGAATTAGCTGACAATATTGTCAGCTAATTCTATACATGTACTCAATTACTCTACTTTGTTGCTGTTGGACGTTGAGTCTTAGCAGCAGTACTAGCTGACAAACGTTTCATTACACCATCTGTCAAATCTACACCACCAGATAAAACTACTGGCATTACAGCACCACCAAGGTTAAAGCCTTTTGAGAAAACAATGTCTACTTTGTGCAAAGTAGCTTCAGCTTTAATAGCAGAATCAATTTCTGTTTCTAATTGATTTTCCATGCCTTGCGCTCTAGCTTGAATCTTTTTTAACTCATCGTCAATTTGTGCTTGTAATCGACGTTGAAGTCCTTCTAATTCAGCCGGTGGCTTATTAGCTTTTTTAGCTTCTTCGTATTGCTTATTGGCATCCTCTACCAATTTTTGCATCTTTTCATCTAACTTTTTTAGCTCATCAGCTGCTTGCTGAGCTTTAGTGTAACTAGTAACTACTTTGTCTCTATCAACTACTCCAATAGATTTGGTAGCAGCTGTTTGAGCAAAACCAGCTCCACCCAATGTACAAAGAGCTATTGCTGAACTTAATAAAGTTACGACAGCCTTATGAGAACTTGCCATTGCCCCTCCCAACTTGATTGAATCTAGACTCGAAGCTAAGTTTACACTATAGGCAGTCTGCTAACTATTAAAGGAAACTGACATTGTTAAAACTTGTCACCAAATCCCAAAGTAAATCTAGGTGTAAATTTACCCAAAGCAGTGCTAATAAGAGGCATACCATAATCTATCCTAATTAATCCTACATAAGGCAAATTCATTCTCAGCCCAACGCCTACAGCTGCACCCATACTTGCCCTTTGATAAAAGTTATTGACTAAACCATTACCATATGAGCGACCGACATCAAAAAATGTCACTGCACGAACATTTTTTTCAACAGCATTGACAAAGGCTCCATATCGAGAAGATTTAGACATCTTAGGCAATGGTAAACGCATACGCAATTCAGCGCTTGCCATAAGCATACCGGTGCCTGTGCCTAAATCAGAAAATGTACGATAGCCTCTCAGTCCATTCCAACCACCCAATCTATACTGAGCAAATTGTGGCATGCCACCAATGCCAGTTCCACCTTGAACATTGAATGCAAGTGTACTGGTTTTACCAACTGGTATAAATTTACTGACACTTGCTCCAAGTTTTGCAAAGCTAGCACCATTTATTCCAATTGATGGTCCTGCTGTAACTTTTCCAAAACTTCCTTTTCTTGGATCGAACATGCTATCACGCGTATCGTAATATAAAGTAGGACTAAGTGAAAAATAAGTTCCACCTTTAAGTTGTGAATTACGAATCTGTTGAGCAGCCATCTGAGCTGATGCTACATCATATGCTTTACCTAATTTAAGTGCTTGTTGGGTAAGAAAACCATTTGGTCCAGTTAAAGTACCAAAATCTTTAAGAGCAGTATTTTCACCTAATAGTCCTAAGCTATAGCTAAAATGCCCACGCCCTGGACGAGTAAATGTAATATTTGCTCCTAATGTTTTTTGTTGTGATTCATCAATGAGCATGCTGCCATAATTGCGAGCAAAACCACTTACAGCCATTGAAGTATTAGTGCCACGTATATTAGGTTCTATAAATGATGCTTCAAATTGATAAGTTTTGCTATTAGGTAAAAACGTAGTGCCAGCATTATTAATCGTATTTGATAGCTGATTGAACATGCCAGAGCCCATCTGAGAATTGAAAGATACAATTTGTCCGCGTCCTCTAAAATTACTATCTGAAAAACTAAAAGATCCAAAAGGACCAGCTATTGTATCGACACCACCACCCAAGCCAATGGATCCAGTGCGCTTTTCGTCAACTTCAACTTTCAATGTATATTTGTCTGGATGATCAGGTGAGGGAGTTAGACTTCGTTTTATATCCTGAAAATAACCATTGCCATATAACTTACGTAAGTCATTAGTCAACTGACGCTCATTGTATACAGTGCCTGGTTTTATTTTAATAGCATTGCGAATAATAAAATCTTTGGTTTTTTTATTTCCAATAATTTTAACGTCATTAATGACACCTTCGTCTATATTGATAGAAACACTGCCATCGGGATCATCTTTTACATCAACAATACGAGCAAGCATAAAACCTTTTTCGTGATAGGCTCGCTCTACCTTATCAATGGCTTGTGATAATTGAGTTAAGTTTTGTGGTTTGCCTAACTGATCGGCAAAAAGCTGAGATAAATCACCACTGGATAAAACTGTATTTCCTTGAAAAGCAAATTGAGTCACAGGAGCATTTTCTTGTACTCTAATTTTTAGAAGTACTCCCGATCCACCCATCTCCGGTATTACTTGCAAACTTTTATCGTCAAAATAGCCCATGCTATTTACTGCTTTTAAATCTTGCATAACTTGATCGCGATCAAAGCGATCACCACGTCGCGTTTTGACTACACCTAAAATATCTTCAGCTGGAACTAATCGATTACCTTCAACAGTGACATTCTCAACTGTTAAATCATTTATATTTTCAGAAATTTCAGCTTTTAATTCTTCTGCTTTGACACTTTGACTAAAAAACAAAGGAGAAATAAATACGATAAGCTGCAAACATACACAAAGTATGCTCACAAAAACTTGGCAATAATTTTTATAAAACTTGCTGGTAGGCATGAAGATTTCTTATTGACCAGGCTGACATGTTATTTTAACACGACGTAATATATTGCCAAGGTGTTTCATAGCCAAATCTTATCAACTTAAAACAAACCAACATTCTCTTGACTTCACGCAATCACTTGGCATGCAAATTATCTGCGATTCATGTGTATGGACAATAAGAAACTATTCAAACCAGCCAATTGGTTGTGGATCTAAGTTCAAATTGATTTGTTTAATTTCAGTATAAGCATCCAAACCAAAAGTACCTAATTCACGTCCCCAGCCGCTTTGTTTGTAGCCGCCCCATGGACATTCAACATAAGTATTGTGATAACCATTTATCCATGTAATACCAGCTTTAATTGCTTTAATTACATTGTAAGCACGAGTTACATCAGATGTGAAAACAGCACCAGCTAATCCATAAGGAGTATCATTTGCTAATTTAATAGCTTCACTTTCACCTTTGAATTTTTGCACTACAGCTACTGGTCCAAAAATTTCTTCTTGTACAATGCGCATATTTGGTTTTACGTTGGAGAAAATGGTTGGATTTACAAAATAACCTTCACCATATTTGCCACCTTTAAGCTGCTCTCCACCCAATTCCAATTTGGCTCCTTCTTTTTGACCAATTTGAATATATTCAAGCACACGCTTCATTTGTGTCTCACTAACTAATGGTCCCATTTCAGTTTCAGAGTCTAATCCAGGACCTACTCTTATTTTTTTAGCGCGAGCAACAAATTTGCTTACAAAAGTATCGTAAATAGATTCTTCTACTATAAAGCGTGACCCAGCAGAGCATACTTGCCCGGCATTGCAGAATATAGCAAACAAAGCATAATCAACAGCTGTATCTACATCAAAATCAGAAAATACAACCATTGGTGATTTACCACCAAGCTCAAGAGTAACTTTTTTCAAATTGCCTAAAGCAGCTTGGGCAACAGCTTTACCAGTTTTAACAGAACCAGTAAAAGCTACTTTATCAACTAAATTACTGTGAGCAATTGGTTGTCCAGCTGTTGGCCCATCACCCAATACAATATTTACTACGCCTTGGGGTAATTCTAATTCTTCAAGAATTTTTGCTAAATAAACAGCCGTCAGTGGTGTGTATTCACTTGGTTTAAGCACACATGTATTACCGGCAGCCAGTGCTGGTGCCAATTTCCAAGCAGCCATTAATAATGGGTAATTCCATGGAACTATTTGTCCACAAACTCCAATTGGCTCTCTTACTACAGTAGAAAACGATGGGGCCGGTACATTTACTGCTTGTCCGCTTGGCTTAGTAATAAGCCCAGCATAATATCTAAAACAATTAGCAGAATCAGCAATATCATATTGTGATTCACGTAATGGCTTGCCACCATTTATAGTTTCAAGCTCTGCCAATTCAGATGCTTTTTCATCAATTTTGTCTGCTAGTTTAAACAAAAATTGAGCACGCTCAGCTGCTGTTAGTTTTGGCCATGGACCTTCATCAAATGCTTTGCGAGCAGCTTTAATAGCTTTTTCTACTTGCTCACGTGATGCTTCAGATACTTTGCACAATTCTTTACCAGTAGCAGGACTAAATAAAGTTCGCTCGGAAGCTCCATCCTCAAATTTTCCATTGATCCATAATTGCCATTTTTGATTTACTTTAACTTTTGGTGCCAATAGAGTTTGACTCATAAAAGGATAATTCCTCCGGATAACAAAGTATCTATAAGTTTTTGACTATGCTTGTAAGAGCTGTTAAATCTACTTCAAGCAAATTTCAGTTAGGATGCCAATTTCAATATAATACTACAGCTTATGATTTAAATCCTGTTGCCAAGGAACTTAAACAAAGCATTGTCATTTAAGCTAGATAAGCTTGAGACTAAGATGGATCTCAGAAACAAAGAAATAGGTACAATTAGAAATAAATACTAATAAGGAATTTTGTCAGAATGTTCACCAAGTCACTTTTCAACTCATTATTTATTTCGTTGTCGCTTGTCTTTTGTTTCTTGGTAGGACAATTAGGACACACCGCAAATTTAGATAAATTAGCAGTTGATGAATATAATAAAGGACATTATTCCCAAGCTCTTGCTTCATTTAAACAAATTGTTAAAACACATCCCAATAGTGTCTTTTGTCATTATTATATGGGTCTTTGTTATCAACGTTTAAATCAAATTGCATTAGCTCGACAAGAATATAATTGGGTTGTACAAAATAGCCTTGATACAAGCATGAAACCATATGCTCAACGTGCATTAGGTCAATTAAGCCAATATCAAAGTAAAAGAAATTACTCAGGCGGCAACACATCTGATGTAAGTGCAAAAACTAATGTTTCACCAGTAAGCTATAGTGGTGGCAGACCAAAAATTCTTGAATTTTCAGCTACTTGGTGTGGTCCTTGTAAAAAATTTGCACCCATATTTGATACTGTCAAAAGTTCATATCAAAGTCGCGCAGACTTTCAAAGCATTGATATTGATGATGAAAGACATAAAGAATTAGTCAATAAATATTCAGTTACAAGTGTGCCAACTATTGTTTTTCTAAATGGACAAGGCAAAGTTATGGACATACATCATGGCACAATGAGCGAAGCTGGTTTTACAGGCCGAATTGACCAGTTATTACAAGGCAAATAAAAATGAAAGGACTGTTCATTACATTAGAAGGACCGGAAGGAGCTGGTAAATCTACACAGCTTAAATTGTTGTCTAAACATTTGACAGATATTGGCATTGAGCATGTAATCACGCGCGATCCTGGTGGAACACCTCTAGGAAAACCAATTCGTCGCATTTTATTGAATTCAGAAGAATCAATTAGTCCTCTTACTGAATTATTATTATATGAAGCAGATAGAGCTCAAAATGTATTTGAAGTAATTTTGCCTAATTTAGAAGCTGGTCGTATAGTTTTTTGTGATCGTTATATCGACTCAACGATTGCCTATCAAGGATATGGACGCAATTTAGACTTAGATCTCATTCAAATGCTAAATGACACCGCAACCAATAAATTAAAGCCAGATATGACTATTTTATTTGATATTGAAAGTAGCGCTGGATTAGCACGTTTGCACCCAAGCGGACATGATCGTTTAGAAAAAGAAGCATTGGAATTTCATCAAAAAGTAAGAGCTGGTTATTTAGAATTAGCTAAAAATGAACCAGAACGTTTTCGTATTTTAGACGCTTCCGCTGCAATGAGTTCTGTTCAAGATCAATTTAGACAATTTTTGTCTGAATTAATCCCTGCTTTAAAAATACAATCAGCTTGTTAAATTAGATTATTTAACTGAACGAGCAATTTCTGCAGATAATAAATCTAAATCACGGCGTATATTATCATCATCACTATCATTCATACTGCCGCCTTGAGCTGCATGCATAGAATAATATTTTCTAGTTATGTCTTTTAGGCGTCGGCTTAGACGAGTATAGTCATTAACGCTAACTTTACTTTTTTCTTTTGATTCATCCAAATATTTTTCTATATCTGAAAACATAGTTGAAATAGGCGGTTTAGAAGCTGTGGTAGCACCTTGTTGAACTACAACAATTGGTTGAGCACCATAAGCAACACCAGGTCTTACCATCCAAGGATAATAATAGCCAGATGGTGCACGCCAATATCCACCAAAATTGCCAAAACGAAAATAGCCACCGGTAGATGGCACAGGTGCGCCATACGCTGGTGCCCCATAGACAGGGGCACCATAAACTGGATATTGCGGAGTACCATAAAATGGTCTTACACCAGGGCGATAATATGGATTTGCATAAGGATTGGCGTATGGATTTACTTGTGGATTTAAATAAGGATTAGAACCAGGAGTAATTGTTGTAATACCAGGTTGACTTGTATTAGATTGAGCAAAAGCTGTTGTTGATGCTAATAATATTGAAAATACTGACAGCAATAATTGTCTTTTCATAATGTCCTTAATATGCATATATTACCTTTGCCTTAATTTTAACAGATGCAAAAGTGATATTAAGAACTTATATATTCAAAATAATATAGGGTAAGCCACTACTTATTAGAGTTCTGCTTATCGTGTCCAAGGATCATAAATATTAAGCAGTGGCAAACCCTTTATAAATCAAGCATCAAATGTTGGGGCACTTATAGCTTGAAGGTTTTCAAATGACAGGAACAATTATTGATGTAATTAAATACTAAACAATTAATTTCCAACAATGGAATTGGAAAGCAAGCATTTGTAAAAGTTTGCAATCTAAAACCACTGGAAATTCATTTCTTCAGCTGTTAAATGAACAAGGATTAGACTCCAAAAAGCAAATAAACCAATAGAGGGTAATTTGAGAGAACCAACATGAGGTAATTGCCCAGCCGTTGATAACGCAATCAATCCTGGAATCATTAGCAAAATACAAAAGATGGATAACTTTCTAAATACAGCTAAAAGTGGCACACCAGTTTTATGTTTTTGTTTCCGCAAATAAAGCCCTAATAAGCCAATGAGACAAGCTAATATTAATCCATGTACTGCTGCTTCAAAGCCAACCGTACATACAACGATACCAATTGCATGCCAAACATTTGCTATAACAGCATCTAAATTTATACTTTGTACATTAGTATCCATACCACAATCCTCATTTGCTTTTATTATTCTAGTTTCTGACCAGCTGACCTTCTACAACTTCATTTGCCTGTGGCTCATCACCATCTATATTTGGAAAACGAACAATTACTTTGGTGCCTTTTCCAGCTTCACTTAATTCAATTTTGGCAGCATGAGCTTCGGCAATTTCCCGTACAATAGCAAGTCCAAGCCCACTACCAGTTACACGCGAGCCAAGTATTCTGTAAAATCTCTCAAATACTCTTTCTCTTTCGTGTTCAGGAATACCAGGACCATTATCGTCAACAATAAGTGTTGGACAAAGTTGATTTGCCACCCTGACTGTTACATTACCCCCATCTTGAGTGTATAAGATTGCATTTTCAATCAAATTACAAACAAGATCATGAAGACTAGTTGCATCTCCCATGATTGAAACATCATGTCGAGAACCATCAAAGCCTAAATCAATTCCTTTAGCAAGTGCTTGTGAGACTAATTCTCTTGTTGCATTGCGAGCTATTAGATTAAGATCTAATTCTTCACGTTTTATTGATTTTAAAGCACTGGGCTCTAGTCTAGCTAGAGCTAGAAGTTGTTGCACAAGCCTTGTCGCTCTATCGGCACTGGTGCTAATTTGTCTCAATGAATGATGCAAGTCTTTAGGATTATCAACTCGCAAAGCTAATTCAGTTTGTGTTTTTAAACCAGCAAGTGGAGTTCTCAATTGATGCGCTGCGTTAGCAACAAATCTTTTTTGTGCTTCTCTATCTTCTCGCAAACGTTCAAGCAAGTCATTAATAGCATTTACTAACGGTTTTACTTCTTGGGGAGCATCATCTTCAATTACTGGTCGCAAATCGGATGGGCTGCGACTTAAAACAGCATTTTGTAATGTTTTAAGTGGAGCAAGACCTCTTGCCACACCAAACCAAACAGCTGCTGCTGCTAGCAAAATCAATAATAATTGCGGTAAAACCACTCCCAATAAAATACTTTGAGTAAGCGCTTCCCGTCCCAATACAGTTTCAGCTGCTTGAATGACAATATAATGTTTAGAATCAGATGGGATTGGCATTGCAATAGCTACAATTCTAGCTAATCGCTTATTTATATAAGCATCACGGAAATCTGGTTCTTCAACAGATATATCATCAAAATCAGGTTTAGGAACTGAAGCATCACCTGATATATACTCTCCTTTTTCAGATATGATTTGATAAAACGCCTGATCTTTTTCGTTTTGTTTTAAGATGGCCATAGCAATTGGCGGTAAGTCTAAAATTGGCTTATTGCCATCAAATTGTAATTTGCTTGCAATAACACGGGCAGAATCTAATAAGCTATCGTCATAAGCACTAGTTGCAAAATCAATTGCTAGAAAATAAGTAATTGCACCAGAGATTAGCCACAAAGTCATAATTGGTATTAATAACCAACTTAAAAGCTGTTTTCTAATTGATGAAGTAAATGCTTTCATTTATTTTTTTCCAACAAATAACCTAAACCACGGATTGTTCGCACACTCAGACCAAAAGGTTCCAGCCGTTTTCTCAATCTATGAATATGAACTTCAATAGCATTGTGGCTAACTTCTTCATCCCATCCATACATATGTTCTAGTAATTGTTCTTTACTCACTACACGATTAGGACGTTGCAATAATATCTCAAGTACGGATAATTCTTTTGCCGATAATTCAACTGGTTGGTTTTCGATATCTAAATGACGATTGATAGTATCAAAACGGATAGGACCATATGAAATTTCAGTTTCAGAGCCATAATTACTGCGTCTAATTAATGCCCGCACACGCGCTTCTAATTCTGGCAAATCAAAAGGTTTTGTAATATAGTCATCTGCTCCTAAATTTAAATTGGTAACTCTATCTTCAAGCCCATCACGGGCCGTTAGAATTAAAACTGGCAATTTTCTGCCACGACCTCTCAATCTTTTTAATACTTCTTGTCCATCAATACCAGGCAAGCCTAAATCAAGAATAACCAAATCAAAAGGATGAGAAACTAGAGCTTGATCGGCATCATTTCCACTAGTTACTTGATCAACAGCATAACCAAATTGTTTCAATGCTTTAGATATGCCATCTGAAAGCACTTCATCATCTTCAGCTAGGAGTATCCGCATACGCTAAAAGATTCCTCTTTATAACCCCGCGCACAAGTTTTTATTTGCTTGCCACGTATGGCTAAAAGAAATATATCACTGGGAACAAAGCAATAATATATGTATAAGCGCCTCTAAAAATAGTCTTAGACATAAGCCTTAAGTAAATTGTAAGTTTCATGAAAGGTCCAAGGTTTATTTTTAGTTTGGTGTTTTAACGTTTAGTAGATTTAACTTCACATTGTTTTTAGAGGCTTAATGAGCACAAATATCACCCAATCGCAATCTCAAGCAGTTTCTCAATCGGCACAAATAACTGATTTCAGCCAAGCATCGGAAGATGAATTACTAAAAGTTGAATCAGAAGTTTGTTCATATGGCGATACGGTTCATTATGCTGAAAAACCAAAGTTTTTCACCAATTGTCAAGGAAGTTATTTGTACGATGGACAAAACACTGAATATTTAGATTTGCAAATGTGGTATTCAGCCGTCAATTTAGGTTATGCCAACGAACGCATAAATAATGCTTTAAAAAATCAAATTGATAATTTGCCACAGCTTGCCTGTCAATACTTACATAAAGAGAAAGTGTTATTGGCTGAAAAACTTTCAGGAAGTATAAAACGTAGCTTCAACGAAAAAGGGCGAATTCATTTCAATGTTGGTGGTGCCCAAGCAATTGAAGATGCATTAAAATTAGTGAGAAAACATACTGGCAAGAGCCGCATGCTGGCCTTTGAAGGTGGCTACCACGGACGTACACTAGGCGCCTCTGCTATCACTTCATCATATAGATATAGAGAAGCTTATGGTGAATTTGGTGATCGAGCAGAATTTGTTCCATTCCCTTATTGTTTCCGCTGCCCTTATGGCAAGAAAAAAGAAACTTGTGGCATGTATTGCATAGAACAAATTGAAAGAAAATTTGATCATGAATACACTGGTTGGTGGAATCCAAAAACTCAAAAATCAGAATTTGGTGCTTTCTTTATTGAAGTAATTCAAGGTACAGGTGGATATATTGCTGCACCCAAAGGTTATTTTGAGCGATTAGCAAAAATCTTAAAAGAAAGAGGCATTTTACTAATTGACGATGAAATCCAAATGGGTTTTTTCCGCACCGGTAAGCTTTGGGCATTTGAACATATTAATGCCAAGCCAGATGTATTGGTATTTGGCAAAGCATTGACAAATGGTTTAAATCCACTTTCTGGAATTTGGGCTAAAGAAGAGCTTATAACTCCTGAAAAATTTGGACCTGGTTCCACACATTCTACCTTTTCTTCTAATTCATTGGGTACTGCTACTGGTTTAGAAGTAATGAAAATGTTTGAGGAAGGTAATTGGGAAAAAGAAATAACGGAAAAAGGCAATTACTTTTTGGATATCATCAAAAACCTTCAACGTAAACACAAAGAAATAGGTGATGTTGATGGTACAGGTTTAGCATTACGCATGGAGATGTGTGAAGCTGATGGTTATACAGCAAGTCGACGACTTGCCGACAAGATGTTCCAATTAGGTTTAGACGGCAATTTAAAAGCCAATGGTAAAACGATGGGGTTAATTTTAGATATTGGTGGTTATTACAAAAACGTAGTTACCTTAGCTCCATCTTTAACCATAACTAAAGCCGAGATGGACCAAGCACATGATCTCCTTGATTTAGTTATTACTCAATCGAAAGCTGAGCTATAAGCATGAAAAGAAAATTGCACATATTCTGTGATTTTGATGGCACTATAACAAAAGGCGACACAACAGATTTTCTATTGGAAGAATTAGCAGATCCCGCCTGGAGAGATGTAGAAAAAGAATGGGAAGCTGGAAAAATTGGCTCAAAAGAATGTATGCAAAAACAAGTCCCATTGATTCGTGGCGGCACGGAAGCTGTAATTGCAGCTTTGAAGTCTGTCAAAGTTGAACAAAGTTTTGCTCCATTTGCTAATTGGTGCAGACAAAAACAAATACCACTCACAATAGTAAGCGATGGAATTGATTTTGTTATTAGGCATATTTTGTCTCGCGAAGAAATTCTAGTAAATGGCATTATTGCTAATCATTTGAGTGAAAATGAATTTGGTTATTTAAGCCTCTCTTCTCCTAAGCAACCTGGTTATGGTGCCAGCTGCAGCTCTGGTGTGTGCAAGTGCCAAGTGCTAAGCGCTGAGGTAAGCAATCCAGTTAAAGTTGTAATAGGTGACGGACGTAGTGATTTTTGTTGGGCTCCAGAAGCTGATATATTATTTGCAAAATCAAAGTTATATAGTTATTGCCAAACAAATAATATTGCTTGTCGTTCGTTTGCTAATTTCTCCGATATAAGAATGGCACTTGAAGAAATACTTGTTCCTCAAACAGCACAAGAAATTGCTCCTCAATTTGTACAAGAATTTCCTGCCTGGGCTTCTTAATTAAATCCGATCAATATGCATAATTATAATTCTTCTAGCGAATCAGACTTTCAAAATCGCAAAAATCATATTGGAATATTGCTTTTGCATGGGCTAACTGGCATGCCTTCAGAAATGCGTCCTGTCGAAAAACATTTTCGTCAATTAGGCTATATCGTATCTGCCCCTGTATTAGCTGGACATGGAAGTACTAACGATGATTTGCTTAATTGCAAATGGCAAGATTGGCTTTCTGGAGTTTTGCAAGCACGAGACGAGTTATTAGCACAATGCGAAAAGATAATTATATGTGGACTTTCTATGGGTGCATCACTTGCCACTTTAATTGCCAATGATGAGCGCGTGATAGGCTTAATTTTATTATCTCCTACACTTGCCTATGATGGTTCAGGAATTAATAGTCTTCCTAGCCAACGTCATATAAGAAGTCGCATTATACAAAGTATATTGCATCTTACATGCAGCACCTTTCCGCTTGTAGGCAAGATTTGTTATTGGACAGAAAGTCCACCTTATGGACTACAAGATGAAAGACTACAAAGACAAATAACCAAAGCAATCGAAGCGGCTAAACGTGGTGAAAGTAACGAATTTGGCTTATTTAGAACATATTTCACATCCTTACATCAAATGAATTATCTATCCGATGAATTTAGAGCAAAAGCAAAATATGTAAAATGTCCAGCGCTCATTATTCATAGTTTAGAAGATACAATTGCCACCATATTTAATGCCACAGAAACTTATGCCAAACTTGGCACAAAAGATAAATGTCTAACTTTTTTAACTGGTTGCGATCATGTTATGACATTAGATTTGAAGCGCAAACAAGTGATTAATATAATTGATAATTTTACTCAGCGCGTTGTAAGTGGCAAAAAAAATAATGAACTAAAACCTGCTGATAACAAACCTTTTTTAACTGTAACTGTCGAACCATTGGTTGAATTCAACGAAACTTTTCATCAATTATTTCCGCATGAATCACAATCAGCTAAATTGACTGAATACATGCACAAACTTGGTCCTGAATTTGTAGACTTCCACAGTATTATTGTAAAAAACAACAATACTCCCATAATATTATTGCCTACCTTCTTAAGTATAGGCAGACTAAGTAATTCATGGTCAGACTTTGTTGAAAAATCAGCACTTATATTTGGCACACCAGTCAGATTACTAGCTCGTATAAATTTATTTGGTATTGGCATTACTGAAAAAGAATTGGGTATAGTCGGCATAAGTAATGCAATTGATGCTAATCAAAAAAATCAAGCATGGCAATTGTGTTTGAAAGTAACAAAAGCTCTTTCTAATTCGCTTAGAGCAAAAATTGTGTTTTTAAAAGACTTGAATGCAAGCAATTTGGATAAAATTAAAAGTCCACATTCTTTGCCTATTATAAAAAAACAAGCAAAAGTAGTAAATATAAAACGACTAGAAAAACTTCAAACAAATCGAAAATAAATTGAGGTATTTATAAATGGCTTACAAGATTTTCTTTGTCACAATCATAAGTGTTTTTGTGATGAATTTATCTCTTAGCTTAGCAAATGAATTTAAGCGCGAAGAAATAATGGTAATAAATCTAAATCACGGGGAAAATTCCAGCGGCTCACTTATCGTCAATTCACTAAAAGAAACACGCAAAATGACAAAAGGTCTTGATAAAGCATTAAGACAAATAGAACAAGTAAATAAAAACTATGCTAAATCTAAAGGACACCCAGACAATAATTATTTGGAAACAAATAATTTGAAAGAAGCATTAGAAACAGCAAAGCTCTTAGAAAAACAATTACAAGAATCCTTGACCGAATTAAAAGCATCAATACAACAAGCACTAATTAGCAATTAGCTATCTTCGTCTTTGTCCCATTAATTGATAAGTAACTTTAGCTCGTACTTTGCCTTCATTTGGCTTGACGATAGATATACGTTCAAGCCCAGAGAATTGAGCGCCACCGCCACCCAGCATCATTACAATTGCTTCTTGAGCCATAGTATTACCAATTTGATGTTGGTAGCGTATCCAGGCAGTGTTTCCTTGTACTTTATCTACAGTCAATTGTGTTCTTACACCAGTATCTGAAACAATAGAATAACCATTATTAGGATTGCCTTCAATTTGCCAGGTATTACTTGTATTAGGTGCAAAAGCTTGATTAGCTCCTGCTTGAAATTCAGGAATTGCCTCTACTTTTTGTCTTTGTCCTATTACTTGCCATACTCCTAAAAAATTAACTGGCAAAACTGCTTTTGTTGGAGTTTGCGGTCGCATAACAGGTGGGGGTGCAACATTTTGATTGATATTAGCTCTTAAATTTTGTTTTGGTGCAATAGGGGCGGCATTTGGTCTCATTGGCTGCCCAACCATTTGTGGCGCAGGATAAGATGGATAATCAGCATAACCAGGATTTTCCATTTGATACTTTTGTTCAACACCTAATTTAAAAGGTTCTTTTTGTTCAGATTGAGCAAAAGCTATGTTGGAGACATAAGAAGATAGTAAATTGAAAACTATAAACGAATGCAGCGCAAGGCTTTTTGCAGATTGTGCCATTATTGCCTCCAAATCTTCAGAATTAGTACTTATTCTAACCAATAAAACAAAAATAAAGGCTTCGTTTCATCTTAATTTGTGAAAAAGCCAAATATTTATCTTTTATCTCTTAGATTTACCAGTTAATTTATTGCTCGACAACATATTTCTTTTATTGGCGACAAAACTACTAACTTTTTTTTGAACTTGTACCGTGGCTGTACTTTTAGATTTTGGTGGGGCAGACGTTTTTTGAGCAGGTAAAGCCGGTTTAGCTGTTTGTGTTTCAACTTTAGCGGGTGGTGCTGGCTCTGTCTCTGGTATGTTTGCAATACCACCCATATCTTGAGAAAAACCTATTTCATTCAATAATTGATATGCAGTTTCACCAGTTTGAGTAGTTGGTTCTGCTTGAACTATTTCTACTAGAGGAGCTAAAGCTTCTGGTACACGATTTTGTTTTACTAAAAATTGTGCTTTAAGCAATTGTCCTTGTCGCTTTAATTGCCCAAGCTTAAAAGCTGCTTCTTTTTCAGATTCTCCTTTTGCTTTAGTAGCATCATGTTTGACAAATGCTAAATATAAACGCCAATGAGCATCAGCTAAATCTGATAGCCAGGATAAATAGTCATTAATTCTCTCTTGGAAATCATGAGCTGGTAATGAATACATCAAATTCCTCAGTTCTTCTAAGCGCAAACTAGCTTCATTGGCGCTCACAGGCAATTTGTAATAATCACTTTTGTTATTGTTTGTACTGGTGGCAGGTTTTGTCACAGGCATATTTTGTTTTTGAATAGAAGCATTGCCACCACCAGGCACAGGAGCTGACATATATTCATCAGCCTTTACTTGACTAGTTAAACTTGTCAGTCCTAAAAATGAAACTAAGACAAAACTAGATATGATTGGCTTAACAGTATCTCTTGATAAAGGCATTTGAACTCCAAGTAATTTAGATATAGACTGGCCGATGATTTTAGCAAAATTCACTAAAGTTTCATATGCCAATAAATTATTGCTAGTAAAATAAATAGCTTATGTCATTAAAATCTAGGTTATTTCAAACCAAATCACCACAAGCTTTAATTGATGAAGCATCAGAGCCAGATAGGCTCATGAAAAAAACTTTGACAAAGTTTGATTTAATAGCTTTTGGAGTTGGTGCCACAATTGGCTCAGGAATATTTGCTTTAACAGGTACTGCTGCAGCTGGACAAGTAGTATCATCGTATGGAATCTGGTCCACACCAATTGTAAATTTTATTCTTGGCGATAGCATTGGACGCTTAGGAGCTGGTCCTGCTATTGTCATTTCATTCATTATTGCTTCAATTGCCTGTGGACTAACAGCAATGTGTTATGCAGAATTAGCAGCAATGATACCAGTATCAGGATCTGCTTATACTTTTGCTTATGCTTCTTTAGGAGAAATAATTGCTTGGATAATTGGCTGGGATTTAATTTTAGAATATGCAGTAGGCAATATTGCTGTTGCTGTTAGTTGGTCAGATTATTTCTTACACTTTTTACATGGACTAACAGGACTCAAATTACCTTTATGGCTTACATGTGACACTACCACTGCTTTAGCAAGAGCAACAACACTAACTGCTAATCGCGAACTTTATTCTACTTTAGATTTACCACAAATTTTTGGACATTCTTTTGCTTTAAATGTACCGGCATTTTTTATAGTAGCAGCTGTTACTTATTTACTTTTCATTGGTATTAAAGAAAGTGCCAAAGTTAATAGCATCATTGTTTTTATTAAAGTTGCTATTGTCTTATTTTTTGTTGTCTATGGAATTGCATTTGTCAATCCCAACAATTGGGTTCCTTTTGTACCAAATGGCTGGGCAGCTGTAATGGGTGGAGCCGCAATTGTTTTCTTTAGCTTCATTGGCTTTGATGCAGTAAGCTCTACTGCCGAAGAAACAAAAAATCCTCAAAAAGATATGCCCGTGGGTATGATTGGTAGCCTGATAATTTGCACAATTTTATATGTATTAGTTTCATTAGTTTTAACAGGCATATTGCCCTATACAACATATGCCAATGACGCAGCGCCAGTAGCCACAGCATTACAAAAAACAAATTGTAATTTAGCCAATATATTGGTTTGTTTAGGAGCATTAGCTGGTATGACTTCAGTATTGCTTGTATTTCAATTAGGACAACCAAGAATATTTATGGCAATGGCACGTGATGGATTATTGCCAAAAATATTTGCTAAGCTCCATCCGAAATTTCGCACACCTGTAATTCCTACGGTATTAACTGGTGCATTTGTTGCTTTTGCAGCTTTATTTATTGATATTGGACAAGCTGCTGAATTAACTAACATAGGCACATTATTTGCATTTATTTTGGTAGCAGCAGGAGTAATTATTTTAAGAAAAAAATCTCCAGAACAAAGCCGCCCATTTAAATGTCCGTTCTCACCAATACTTCCCTTATTGGCTATATTATCTTGTTTTACTCTTATGCTAAGCTTACCGATAATTACTTGGATAAGATTTGCTATCTGGATGGCTTTCGGTATGGCAATTTATTTTGGTTGGCGTTTAAGAGGGAAGGTTTGTTAACCTTCCCTCTCCTCTGGTGTCAACCAAAAGCTATGTGCTTTTACTTAACTGCAATTTCTTTACCACGAACATTGTTTTCTTCACGTCCACCAACACGAGTTTTCATGCTAGGAATGCGAGTTTCAAATGTTCCGGCAGAAACTGGTACACGCATTGCTGTTTCTAATTTAGGAACACTTATGTATAAGATACCGCGATCTAAACGTGCTTCAATACGATCGTGAATGATTATACTTTCAAATTCAAAATGACGCACTAAATAAGCTGGCAATTCTTTGCGAATAACAGCAGCTCTTTCTTCAAACATTACTGGTGTACGTTTAGCAACAACAGTAAGAAGATTTTCTTCAACTTTAAGTTCAACATCATCTAAAACAACACCAGGAAGAGCAACTTCGATTATGTATTGGTCATCCATTTCTAAAACATCAGCATGTGGTGTGCACGATGTTAATTGATTATGTGTCCAGCCCAAGCCAAATGGATATTCAAATTGATTAAGTCCATATTGATTTTGTTGTCCAAAATAATGAGAGAAAAATGGTCTTCTAATTTGTACAGTATTTTGTACTGAATATTGTTTCATTTGTCGATTGTAAAACATCAAGCATTCCTCCAAATTGATATGCATTTGAACGCCAGGCTTAAGCCACAAAGTTAGCTAGCTTGCCTTAGCGCTTGGCTTTACTCTGTGATATATAAACCCGGGTTTCCGATTCCGTTAACTCCATCTTAGCTGAGAGGAATTTCCTTTTACCCTTTGTTTAGAATTACTTTCGTTTTCATCTTGGAATGTCATGGATAGTGCATTTCAGCCATTTGTCATTCTACTTGCTACCAAAAACGCTATGCAAAGCATATGCAATAGCAATATATTTAGATCTCGAAAAAATTAGCAAATTTCGAAAATCAAGTGCTTTATTTTTTGATTTTTTGATGATTTTTAGCAGTTACAAATAGCTCTTGCTCTATGCGCAAAATTAATGACTTTACTTTTGTCGTTTAATAGATGAATTTGTTTTTTTATTTTTCTTTTGCTGAATATACTTTGATACTGCGTTTAATTTACTTTCGATTTCTATGAGCTTGTTTTCTGCATCCGTTATTTCTCTATCTACCGTACTTGCTTCGGCTTTAGCTTGTACTAGTTCTTTACGACTCACAACACCTTCTTTATATAAAGTCTCGAATAATTGAGCATGTTCTTTTTTTTCACTCGTAGCTTCACGAATATTGTCTACTGTTTCTTTTTGTTTATTTAGCTCACTTTGTGTATTTACTTGCAATTTTTCAAGCTCAGTTAAACTTAGATACTCAAAAGGTATGGATAATGGTCCATAGGTGCCTCCAACTAAAGCTGTCTCAGGTGGTGGCGGTGGAATAAGTCTATCTTTTTTGAGAGTTGACGACTTATTTTTCTTTTGAACTTGCTTAGTCTCAGCCTTAGTCTTAGCTGGTGTCTTTTCAGCTGATAAACAAGGCAAATTAATTGTTATTACTAATAATAACGATAAGACAGTTTTTTGCATCAGTTTTTTCACTTTGTAACCACTTACTTCTATACTATATAATTTGTATGAATTATAGGCTATGCTTCTTTAATGAATGAAAATATCTCAATACTTGTTCTTGGCGATGTAATCGGTAAACCTGGTCGCGAAGCAGTCATAAATTTTCTTACAAAAAGCCGACCAGAAGTCGACCTTATAATTACTAATGTCGAAAATTCATCTCATGGTTTTGGCATAACAGAACAAAACATTTTAGACTTGGAAAAAGTTGGTGTTAAAGTATTTACCGGTGGCAATCATACTTTTGATCGCAAAGAAGTATTTTCATTCATAGATAAATATCCACACGTATTAAGACCAGCAAATTACCCAGAAGGCACACCCGGTAATGGCTCATATATTATCGATGTCGCTCAAGTAAAAGTAGCAGTCATAAATATACAAGGACGTGTATTTATGGAGCCATTAAGATCACCATTTTTAATTGTCGATGAAATAATTGCCAAAATTAAAGACGAAGTAAAAATCATTATAGTTGATATGCATGCAGAAGCAACAGCTGAAAAGGTAGCAATGGGTTGGTATCTCGACGGCAAAGTCTCTACTATGCTTGGCACTCATACTCATGTGCAAACAGCTGATGAAAGAATATTACCAGGTGGAACTGCTTACATAACAGATATTGGTTGTTGTGGACCAATAAATGGTGTAATTGGCATGGAAAAAGAATCTGTATTTAGAAGGCTAGTTAAACAATTGCCATCTCGCTTAGAAGTAGCTGATGGACCCGCAGCTGTTTCAGGCATAATTATTGAAATAAATAAGTCCACTGGACGCGCCTCACGCATAGAACGTGTTTATCAAATTTGCAAAACAGAAGCTAATTCTGAGAGCTAAATATGTTTTGTGACTTACATATACACACCCATTATTCAGATGGTAATTGGTCACCCAAAGAAGTAGTTGAAGAAGCCATAAGACTAAAACTAGCAGCTATTGCCATTACCGATCATGATACAACAGCTGGAATTGAAGAAGCTACTGATATAGCTAGCAAACGAATTAAAATCATCCCTGGTATCGAATTTAATACCATTTACACTGATATTAATGACCAAAAACAAGATGTGCATATACTAGGATATTTCATTGACCCAAATAATAAACACTTACAAAATGCAATTGGTTTACAAAAAGAAGCAAGAATTGAATTAGTAAATAATACAATTCAAAAATTTGCTGATTACAAAATTCAATTGAGTTTTGACCAAATAAAAAAATGTGCTTCCTTAGGCTCAATTGGACGCCCGCATATATGCCAAGCTTTAGTAAACGAAAAAATTGTTAGCTCAATAGATGAAGCATTTGAACTAGTAATGAATAAAGCTTCAAAATTTTATTTAAAAAGAAATTCTATACCTAGTAAATTAGCCATTGAAGCTATTGTTTTATCCGGCGGCATCGCATCTTTAGCTCATCCTTTATATAATAGTTCTGTATATAATAATTCTGCCAATAAAGAGAGTTTAGAATATTTGTTAAAAGACTTAATGACCTCTGGGCTTAAAGCAGTAGAAGTTTATCACTCGAGACATTCACTAGATGATATTGAACATTTAAAACAATTGACCGATAAATATAATTTATATGTAACCGGTGGTTCTGATTGTCACGGTCCATTTGAAAATAATCCAGCTTTATTAGGGACAGTAAAAATTCCTTACTCAAGCACTTTATTTATTTGATTACCAAGCACATGATTATCTACTTCTCCAGAATATGACCATGTAAGCTTTGAGTTCTTATCAAATACAGCTTGATAAGGAATATAACCTTGATAATAAGTATTTATCATAGATTTAGCTTGATTATTTATTGGACGATCAACATCAATAACAATAAATTTTATATTTGCTTCCCGATATTTTTTATATAGGCTTATTAATCTTTTTGCTTGTCGATTAGTATTTAAATCACCAGAGGCACCAAGAAATAAAAATGTTGCTTTACCTTTTTCAATAGCAACATCATCCATTTTTTTTCCAATTATGGGAAAGCCTCTATCTAAATCATGCACATACGAAATATCACTAATTAAATCCAAATCGTAGGCTGAATAACAAGGTGCAATTGCTACTACCAATAAACAAAAAAGTGTTAAAAGCTTCATAAAGTCTCTATAGTTTATTAAAATCTGACGCTTTAACACCGTGAACGAAACGAGACCATTTTTGTTGTTCGTAACCAGAGGCGTATTCATATAAAACTTTCAATAAACGTTTGCCGCTATCAGAATGAGCACTAAAAATATAATGAGCATTATTATAGGCGGTATAAGGACCTGACAAATCGTCCATGTCTTCAATATCGACATTTAATTCACTTCTTAAAATTTTATCTTCTAAAGTTTCTGGCGGTAATGTTAAACGTTCCCAGAGCCATCTGCCTAAAACTTGGGTAGCGTCAGTTTCCTGGCAACTATTATGCAAATATCTAGCAAAAGCTTCTAAAATCATGACTGGCCCTTAATTAATGTTACTTAATCCTTTGTCCTTTTGCCTGTATATACCTAGAAAATCAGGTTTTTCACTATTGTCATTATATTATAGCGAAATCATATTTGGTCAAAAAGATATTACAAGTTACCAAGGGGCATCCTGAATAGCCAATTTTATTGTAAAATATAAAAAAGGAGCTCTGCATTCATCTGTTTGTAGAATTTCTATCTAGGCAAACAATACGCTTATACAGTGTTTAGTTTCCTTCCAAAAAGTTTTTTTTGTTATCAATAATTATGGCAAGATTACACGCTAGTGGTCTTCCAGCTAGCCCAGCCAATAACAAGCTTTAAAACACCAATTTTCTTATTGTTCGGAGAACAATCATAAATAAGTCGTTAGCAATTAGGCCCATCGAGCATGGCCAAAAAAATTCTAGTGAAGATGTGAGTACTGGCGAATTTTCGAAAGTACTTACTGAGGAATTGCTTTTTCAGGTTAACCGCCCAGGACAATATTTAGGGAATGAGTGGGGAGCTTACAAAAAGGATTTCAGTCAAGCAAAAGTTAGATTATGTTTTGCCTTTCCTGATTTATATGAATTGGGAATGTCGAATTTTGGGCAAAGAATTCTTTATCAGCTCGTAAATAACAATAGTGAATTTATGGCTGATAGAACTTATGCCGTTGAAAGCGATTTAGAAGCAATACTGCGTAAGAAAAATATTCCTTTATGGGGCTTTGAAACTAGACAACCATTGTCCAATTTCGAGTTAATTGGCTTTTCTTTACAGTATGAGCTTACTTATACCAATATTTTAAATATGCTTGATTTAGCTCATATTCCATTGGTTAGTGAAGATAGAGAAAGTTTATTTCCGCTTTTATTTGCTGGTGGTCCAAGCACCGTCAATCCAGAACCAATGGCCAAATTCATGGACTTTTTTATTATTGGCGATGGTGAATCAGTATTACCTGCAATTATGGAATTATTGAAGGGCTTTTTAAACAAGGCACATAATTTTGATGAGAAAGAAAAGAAAAAAGAATTTTTAAAACAGCTTGCACAAAATATAGAAGGTGTTTATGTGCCAAGACTTTATGAACCAATGCAAGATGCAAAATCTCCTCAGCCTCAACCAATTATTGATAATATTGCCAAGCAAGTTAAAAGATTAGTTGAGCCTCTAAACAATAATAACCAACCAACTAAATCCATTGTTCCTTATTTATCCCTTATTCACGACAGACAAGTTTTAGAAGTAAGGCGTGGCTGTGATCGAGGATGTCGTTTTTGTCAACCTGGCTATACATTTTTACCAGTCCGTGAGCGAAGTACTGATGATTTGCTAAAATTAAGCACTGAAGCTTTAACTAATACCGGTTATGACGAATATTCATTATTATCTTTATGTGTTAGCGACTATACATCTTTGCATGAAACAGTACGTGCTTTAAACAGACAGCATCAAAACGATCATGCTTCAATGTCTTTTCCAAGTCAAAGAGCAGATCGGATGAATCTTGATGTAGCCAATGAGCTTAAAGCTGTTAGGAAAAGCGGTATCACCTTGGCACCAGAGGCTGGAACTGAGCGCTTAAGAGCTGTAATTAATAAAGGATTAAATCACAAACAAATTATTGATGCAATTACTTCTGCCTATACAGCTGGTTGGACATCAATCAAGCTATATTTTATGATTGGTCTACCCACTGAAGAAGACAGTGATTTAGAAGGAATAATCGATATTTTAAAAGAAGCAACCAATAAAACTAATGTATTGCGAAAAGAAAAAAATATCAAGCAAAAAATAGACTTTACTTGTACAATTTCTAATTTTGTACCAAAACCATTTACACCATTTCAATGGTATGGACAAATTAGTATCGATGAAACTATAAGACGACAAGAATATCTTAAGACAAAATTGAAAGAAGCAAAACTTTATAACGTAAAACTCAATTTTACAGATCCTGAAATGAGCTTGATGGAAGTAGTCATGTCGAGAGGCGATCGTAAAATTGGCGACTTAATTTTAAAAGCCTGGCAAAAAGGAGCAATTTTTGACGCTTGGAACGATCGCTTTAAAATGGAAATATGGAAAGAAGCTGCCCATGAGTTAGATCTATCGCTTGAATTATTAGCAAGTACAAATCGAGAAGTAGGATCTGAGCAGCCCTGGGACGTAATAAATGTTGGACTAAATAATTGGTGGTTGGTTAACGAATGGAAAAAAGCCCTAGATGTTAAAGAAACAGCCAATTGCACTGAAAACACATGTCATGCATGCGGAATTTGTACAGAATTAAAGACAGAGCATGTATTAGCTGAACCAAAAGAAGAAGTACTTGGCAAAAATCCATTTGTTAAAAAACTCACTGTGACCAAGGAAGATAATAATCACCCGTCAATATTTGTCCCTGAATTTACCAATAATTCAAATGTATCTACCACTAGTGCTTGCCGATTTTTGTTTGAGTTTTGCAAGCTAGGAGAACTTAAATTTATCTCTCACTTAGATTTATTGCATTTATTTGCTCGGGCTGCAAAACGGGCAAAGCTAAAAGTTGCTTATACAGAAGGGTTTAATCCTAAAGAAAAAATTTCTTTGGCTCTTTCATTATCTCTATTTGCAGAAGGCCATGCTGAAATTGGAGAAATTGAATTATCCGAGACAATCTCGGCAGAACAATTTATGTTAGCTATAAATAGCCAACTACCAAGCGAAATACAAATTACTCGTGCTAAAGAAATAACTAATAAGCGTCACTCTCTAAATGAACTTATTGCAAGAGCTCGTTATCGAGCATATATTCCAAGGCATATTTCCACTAATTTCAATATAACCTCAAAAGCTATTAAGCAAAAAGTTCAAGAAGTACTGGCAAGTAATTCTTTATTAGTGACAAGTCCCATTAAGACTTCTCACAAAAAGAACAAAGTGTCAGACACTGTTACTAAAACACATGATATTCGCCCTGGCATTTTTTCTTTAACAGTTAAAAACGATAAGGATATAACTGTTGAATTTGAAATAGCACATGGTAGTCAAATGCATGTGAAACCTATGGATTTATTAAAGTCAATCGGTTTTGAATCGATATGGCGTATAGCCCGTATTGAGCTAACTAACAAGGAGGCAACTCCGTTGTTTGAGTGTTGTTAGCAATTAAGTTTTACAAAATAGTCAAATTAAAATAAATAGAAGGATGTTATGAACAAGTCAATAATAATTTCAGAAGAAGACAATATTGCTGCTCTTTTTGAAAATGATCGAGTAGTAGAATTTTTTGTCAACAGAGGCGAATTGCTTCTCGGTGATATTTACACAGCTGTAGTAGAAAATATTTTGCCAGGTATTGATGCCGCTTTCGTAAATTTAGGCAAAGACAAAATGGGATTCCTACACGCTAATGATGTTCCTGGACAAGGTGCTCTTAGAGAAAGATTGGTTCCAAAACAAAAGCTTTTGGTACAAATTACAAAAGAACCTACTGGACATAAAGGTCCAAGAGTATCGACTGCAATTAGTTTGCCAGGAAGATTTTTGGTTTTAGTACCAGAAGAAAGAGGCGTTTCTATATCAAGACGCATAGCTGAAGCTAAAGAAAGAGCACGCTTAAAGGCGTTAGTAAACTTGATGAAGCCACCTGGCGTAGGGCTAATAATTCGAACAGAAGCTAAAGGACAAGGGGACAACGAACTTTTTGAAGACTTTGAAACACTCTGGGATCGCTGGCAATCTATTGTTTCAGAAAGTGAATCATCTATTGGACCCACCCTCATTTACCGTGATCAAGATTTGCTTTTCAGAGTAATTCGCGACGCGTATTCACATGAAGTCTCAGAAATTATTGTCGATTCTGCTGATGGACAAAAACGTGCCGAAGAATATTTAACTGGTTGGGCTCATAAGCATACAAAGGTATTACAACATCTTGGCGAAGAGCCAATTTTAATTGCTCATGGATTAGATAGAGAAATTGAACTTGCTTTATCTGATAGAGTAGATTTGCCAAGCGGCGGGCATTTAAATGTTCAGCCTACTGAAGCTTTAACTGTAATAGATGTAAATTCAGGTAAATTTACAAGCTCACGCACACAAGCAGAAACAGTAAGGCGTACCAATTTAGAAGCTGCCCAAGAAATTCCAAGGCAATTGCGCTTACGCAATATTGGTGGCATGGTTATTGTTGACTTTATCGATATGGATAGCAGACGTGACCAACAACAAGTGCTAGAAGCATTCCAAAGAACATTGGAAGATGATCGCGCTAAACCTCAAATTGGACAATTATCAGATTTAGGACTTGTTGAATTAACTAGAAGAAGACAAGGACAAAGTTTAAGAGAATTGTTTACAACACATTGTCCTACTTGTTATGGATTGGGCGTTGTTCCTAATTTAGAGTTAGGACAAGGAGAATTTCGTAGAGTTATTAGCTTCAAACCTAAAGAAGACGACACAAAAGGACGTGGACAAAATCGTTATGGCAATAGGCAGCAAAACATGCTTAGAGCAGTAAGCACTATTAACGGACGGGTAAAGCCTTTAGTTAGCAGTCCTGAAGTTGAGGTGGAAATTGATGAAAATCTTGCTGATGTTCCAGAAGAAATTCTTGAACAAATGCCGGATGAACTTTTAGGCAATGAGAAAAAAGTTTCAGAGTTTGCAAACAGACGCATGGGTGCTGACTCTAACGAAGGATTATCTCGCTTTGGTGATGATGAAGATACAGAAATTGAAGCCGAAGAGAAAAATGACATTTCTGAAAGTTCTGTCACTGAAGATATAAGCGATAGAGAAGATTTTGAAGGGCAAGACGACTCAGATGAAGAAGAATTTGAAAGTGATGACTCTGAAACATCTTCTCAGCACGAGCCTGCTGCCAGTCCTTATGAAACAGAAGTTGATCCGGTAACAGGAGTTTATCGCCTGAAAGCAAAATCACAGAATGAAGACCATGAGGATTATGCTCCATCAAATTTTGTTTTCACAGGTGAAGACAGTTCTTCCGACGATGGCACTCAGTTAGAGCTTAATTTGGAAACTGCCTCAACAGCCAGCGATCAAAATCAAGATCAGGACTAAATAAAAAGAGAATAAAAGTTAGCTTCTCGGCATATACATGCTAAGGCTATAACCAAAGCGAACAGCTGTGGACGTCATTTCAGGTGGCAACATGGATACTTCTATGCGCGCTTGCGGATCTTTTTCAATCAATTGCATCATAGAGCTTATATTGGTCACATATTTTTGCTCTTCAACATAAAAAGAGCCAATAAATTCACCTTTGTATACAAAGCCTAAACAAGTACCTCCCTCTGTCGGTAAAGACAAGGCAATACAAGCTGTTTGTTCTCTATCCTTGAGCCAATTTATAATATACTCAAAATATGTTTTTGAATCATGTTCATCAGTACGATCAACAGGATAACCTAAGAATAAGGCTGACATAGATAATGCTACTTGTTCAGGCAAATCATAAATTACAACATTGGTTTCTGGTAAAGACAAATCTTTCATCATGAATTGCAGGGAACCTTCTGTCGGTTGAGGTTCACTCAATGTTTTGTTGCCATAAATACAACCAACTACTCTGCCTTTATAAAGTAATGCAGCAGAGCGCGATGGAACTTCTTCAGAAAATACTTTCATGCAACCAGTGCGCATGCCACCTTCCAAATCAGTAATTAGCCACATTAGATCATGATCTCCCACTTTAACTGGCTCAGGTAATTCACCTTCAACAGGAGGAAGTATCAAATCTACAGCTCTTTTGAGCTTAAAATTTACTGGTTTATTGCCAGCCCAAACTTGAAAGGCCATTTCTGACTCACTTTGTGGTCCAGCATAAGCCCCTTTCATTGGGCCTTCAAGTTGATTTTGCCAATCGCCTCGTTTTATATCAGATTTACGGACATCATTTACTTGAGCACCAGACAAACGAGAACGTAATAAAACCCTATTTTTATCAACACAAACAAATTCAGCTAAAACCTCTTCCCCTATCTTTAGCTTTTGTTCAGTCGGCAAAAATCCAGGCAAATTATCTTTAGGAATCTTAACGGCATAACCACCAAGCTCTGCAGCTACTACTTTGCAGACAACATTTTGTCCGGCTTTATATCCAGTCAATTTCCAAAAGTTAAGAGGTTTATTCATAAGAATGCGTATTGGTCTTTTATATAGTTTATCTTACATGAAAAAGCCAAGAAAATAGAGCTTTTCCAGCGGCAAATCCTTTATCTATTTTATGCTTAACTACACTTATATCTTTGCTTTGGCTATTTTCTATAATTCTTGCCGCTTCCGTACAGCTGTTTAATTTTTGTTCCCCATGACAAGCGTTACAATTACTACTTGCACAATTATTCTCTGTTTCAAACCAGCTATTGCAGCGAAAACATAGGGTTTGACTGCCTAAACTGCCATTAGGCATATAGGGAGCTAAGCATTTTGGACAATTTAGTAATTTATTAGCCATTTAATAATTAGGGGAGCTCAACTTCAATAATAGAGGCTATATCATGCCCAATGGCAATTTCTAACTGATTCCAGGAAATAATCGTTGGGCCATTTTTTATATTCTTTTCTACTTTAATTATGGAACCAATATCAAGTCCAAAACGTAAAGTCTGGTATGTAATTTCATTGCCACCAGTTGCCTTAATTTTAACGTTTTGTCCTTGTTTTGCTTCGCTTAATAACAACTTTTGCTTAGCCTTTTTCTTACACTATGGGTTATTTTATTGCCTTATGAGAATTGTCCTTAACTTGCCGACAACTTTCACAAACACCAAATATTTTAAATTGGGCATCAATAACTTCAAAGCTATGTCTTTGTCCTATTTTTTGTCCTGCTTCTTCTAAAAAATGATCTTCAAATTCAATTGTGAGATTACAGCTAATACAAATAATATGCTGATGCGGCACTTTATCTTGTTTTAGTTCATAGTGTTTATGCCCTTCGGCAAAGGCTAATTCTCTTAAAAGTCCTAAAGTAGAAAGTAATTTCAAAGTGCGATATGTAGTTGCTAAACTAACCTGAGAACCTTTTTGCAATAATTGCGCATAAAGTTCTTCTGCAGATAAATGTGTGCCGTGCGGTTGCTCACGAAAAATTTGTAATATAGTCTCTCTTTGCTGAGTAATTCTATGTCCTTTTTTACGCAAACTAGCAAGTTCTGGAGCAAGATTTTCTCCTTGCCCTTCAAAAGCTCGATCGTTAGAGCTCAGCGGTTTATCTTGTGAAATAATGCGCACCACAATTTTAATAGAGAAAGTTAAACGTAAGAATTATCCAGCAAATATAAAAGTATATCTATAGACCAGCCTTTTTATATTACTGCTATTTATTGTTTAATTCCAAGCAAATTAGAACAAATGTCAACAGATTAATAAACGAACAAAGATTAAGCCTATCTTAGATCAAGCGCTAATTGTCCCTGACTAACTTTATCTTTTAAACACTTAACTAAATATTGCCCCGTATAAGACTCTCTACATTTAGCGACAAGCTCAGGTGTACCAGTTACAACTATTGTTCCACCTTTGTCTCCACCATCAGGACCTAAATCAATAATATGATCAGCTTGTTTTATTACATCCAAGTTATGCTCAATTACTATTACAGTATTACCCGCATCCACTAATTTATTTAAAACAACCAACAATTTATCAACATCTGCAAAAGATAAACCAGTTGTTGGTTCATCAAGAATATAAATTGTTTTGCCAGTAGAACGTCTAGATAATTGTTCAGCTAATTTTACTCTTTGTGCTTCGCCACCAGAGAGTGTTGTCGCCGGTTGACCAAGTTTTATATAATCGAGACCAACTTCTTTTAAAGTCTCGAGTTTAGAGGACGCTTTTGGGATATTGGAAAAAAACTGATGTCCTTCTTCCACAGTCATCTCTAAAACATCAGATATAGAACATCCTTTAAATTTCACTTCTAAAGTTTCTTTGTTATAACGCGCGCCTTTGCATATATCACATGTCACAAAAACAGAAGGCAAGAAATTCATTTCAATTTCATTCATTCCTTCTCCACGACATGCCTCACATCGTCCACCTTTAACATTGAAAGAAAAACGCCCTGGCAAATAGCCTCGTACTTTTGCTTCATTAGTTGTAGAAAAAACTTCTCGAATTACATCAAATAAGCCTGTATAAGTAGCAGGATTAGAACGTGGCGTGCGTCCAATTGGAGATTGATCAATATCAATTACTTTATCAAAATTATCTGCTCCTTCTATAGAATCAATACCATCTGGTTTTGGACAACTACCATATACACTATGTAATAAATATTGATAAAGTAAGTCATTAACTAAAGTACTTTTTCCTGAGCCACTTACACCAGTAACCACAGTAAATTTACCCAATTCAATTTCAAGATCAATATCTTTTAAATTATTACGTTTAGCACCATTAATAGTTAGTTTAAGACCATTTCCTTTGCGTCTTTTAGCTGGCACTGGTATTTGTTTTCTATGAGAAAGATAAGCGCCAGTAGAAGAATTTGCTGATTTCAAAACATCATCAATAGTACCTTCAGCAACAACTTTTCCACCGTGTACACCTGCTCCCGGTCCAATATCAATTACCCAATCTGCTTGACGAATAGTTTCTTCATCATGTTCAACAACTAAAAGTGTATTACCTAAATCTCGTAAATTTTTCAGTGTCGCCAATAATTTGTCATTGTCTTTTTGATGTAAACCAACGGATGGTTCATCCAATACATACAATACACCAGATAATTGTGAGCCTATTTGAGTAGCTAATCTAATGCGCTGAGCTTCACCACCCGATAAAGTATTAGCGCGCCTATCTAGTGTCAAATAACCAAGTCCTACATCAACTAAAAATCTAAGTCTACTAGTAATTTCAATTAATACTTGATGGGCAATGGTTTTTTGTCTATTACCTAGAGACTGCGGTAATTTATTTAATGCAATATGACAATTTTCGCAAGACATCGCACAAAGTTCAATAATAGATAAATCACCAACAGTAACAGCTAATCCTTGTGGTTTTAGTCTTTGTCCATCACAAGAAAAACAAGGCATTTCTTTCATATAAGTTTCTATATCTTGTTTTACTTTATCTGAAGATGATTCTTCATAACGTCTCTTTAAATTATTAATTACACCTTCAAATGCTTTTTTATACGTCCAGAATTCTTTGCCATCAAATGAATCATGTGATAATTTTATTTTTTCATCACCAGAACCATATAATATAGCCCGCTGATTGGCTTTTGTTAATTTGTTAAATGGTTCATTGACACTAAATTTATAGTGTTTGGCAACAGAAGCTAAAATTTGATCATAATAAGAATTCCCTGTGCGAGCCCAGGGATGAATAGCTCCTTCAGATAAACTTTTAGATGGATCGATTACAACTAAAGATGGATCTACTTCATAAGTAAAACCTAAACCATGGCAGTCTTCACATGCACCATATGGACTATTAAAACTAAAAGTTCTCGGTTCTATTTCCGCAAAACTAATATTACAATCCGCACAAGCAAAACGCTCCGAGAAAGTCATTTGTTTGCCTTCGTCTAAAATATCAACAATAACAACGGACTTTCCCCACTTTAAAGCTAGAGAAACGCTATCAGCTAATCTCGAGCGAGAACTTGCTTTAACTACAATTCTGTCGATAACAAGATCTATATTGTGCTTTTTGTTTTTATCAATTTCAATATCATCTTCAAGATGATATACAGTGCCATCTACACGCACACGAGCAAAGCCTTCTTTTCCTAAATCTTTAAGCAAAGCTGAATATTCACCTTTACGCCCAGAAATTATGGGAGCCAGTATTTGAATTTTAGTGCTTTCTTTTAAGTCCAAAATAGAATCCACAATTTGGTCTATTGTTTGTGGATTAATTTCCTTTTTACACTTGGGACAATGAGGGATACCAATGCGCGCGTATAAAAGTCTCAAATAATCATAAATTTCAGTGACTGTGCCTACTGTAGAACGTGGATTATGACTGGTTGCTTTTTGATCAATAGAAATAGATGGGCTTAGCCCTTCTATAGCATCTACATCTGGTTTATCCAATTGTCCTAAAAACTGCCTAGCATAAGCTGATAATGATTCGACATAACGTCTTTGCCCTTCAGCAAATATAGTGTCAAAAGCAAGCGATGATTTGCCAGAGCCTGAAACACCAGTGATAACTACTAATTTATTGCGTGGAATTGTGACATCAATATTTTTCAAATTGTGTTGTCTAGCTCCACGGACAACTATTTTGTCAGTAGCTTGGCTAGAATTATTTAACTGATTTTTCATATTTACTATCTGCCATCAGATATTTCCGTGGACCCATTCATTAAATAAACAACGCTAAAAGTGAATTATAGTCTATTAAATATAATCTTTCTACTAGATTAATAGCTCCCTTAATAAAGAGAACCTGGAAAATAGTAAAAATAAGTTCTAAACTTTAATGTAGACAAAACTTTGGAGGCAAGCTGAAAATGAAATTACCAGCTAATGCTGTTTTACTAATTATTGACGTTCAAAAAGGTTTTGATAATATTTCCCATTGGGGTAAACGTAATAATAAAAACGCAGAGCAAGTTATGTCTCAATTGCTTTCTTTTTGGCGTGAAAATAAAAGACCAGTTATTCATATAAAGCATAATTCAACTGAAATAAATTCGCCTCTACGTCCTGAATTACCAGGTAATGCATTTAAAGACGAAGTAAAACCACAACTGAATGAAAAGATTTTTGAAAAAGAAGTAAATAGTGCCTTTATTGGTACAGAACTAGAAAAATATTTGAAAGATAATAGTTTAAACACTTTAGTTATTGTTGGGCTTACTACCGATCATTGTGTTTCAACAACAGCACGCATGGCTAGTAATTTAGGCTTTAAGGTTTATGTAGTTGAAGATGCTACAGCGACTTTTGAGCGCATTGGTTATGATGGCTCAATTTATACAGCTGAACAAATGCACGAATTAGCTTTAGCAAGCTTACACAACGAGTTTGCACTGGTAATAAAGTCTACGCAAATGATTGATACTCTTGTTTTTAACGACCAAATACATGAGCTATGACTTGCATCACCTGCCAGATTTTTTCAAACAATCCAAAATTGACAGCAACTTGAATTAAGCCTAAAAGTAAGCCAATAAATGCTCCTAAATATTCAAGCCATTTAAGTTCTTGCTTGCAGATACGTTTTACAACAGCTTCTAATTGCTGTGGTGAAAATAGATCTATTTTCCTAGCGATTAAGCCATAAATACCTAAAGCTGGTATGGCTTTTTCTAAAAGCCCACCCAGACCTCTTTTTAAATAAGCATAAGCAAAAGCAGAAATAGAACGTTTGGTTTTAGTAATCCATTCAACTGGAATTGAGCCAGGATTAAATTTGATAATTGCTGATTGTACAGTGCCCATCGATTCTGATTCAATGCGACTTACAGCTACTAAGATATCTTCTCTATGTTCAACTAAAAATGTCTCAACAAAACTAATTAGATTTTGACGAATTTTGGCAACAGTCTCTACAGGTAATGAGCGCAAATTGAAATTAGTGATGCGATTAGCTAATTGATCTCTTATAGAAAATCGCTTCAACAAATCAACAATTAATTTTTTTGCTCCATCAGAATCTTTTTCTAAAAAGTTACGGCATTCATAACAAACTCTCTTTACTCCAATAATTCTAGCTAAGAGTCTATATGGACCACTAGCATGATTGTGAATAGATTCTTCTAAAGCATTGATATTTTGTGGAGTTAAAAGAAAAACAAGCCCAGAACGAATTTTATCTGGCGTAAAAACACTTTCCATTAATCTATCTGCTAATTCATCAGCTTGATAGGCAGAAATGCGCGCGGATAAAACAATTTGATCAAAAATTTTCTCTGTTATTACAGAAATCCTTTTATCGGCTCCCTTGTCAAGCCCTTCAACAATTGATATGACTAATTGTTGTAATAAGGCAGGGCTTAATTCAGATAAGCCTTGCGCCAATCTATGTAATTGTTCAGTGTCGCGAAATTCACTTAAAACAGCATCCACAATACTATCGACAGCTACATATATATTGTCGTTAGTAACTAAATTTTCTGCTTGTCCTTTAATATCAGTTGTAGTTAAGAGAGTATCAGTAATTGTTGTGGCAACAGCTTGAGAAAGCTTATTGCGGCGTTTAGGAAAAATTCCTGGTGTACAAGGTATTTGCCATTTTGTAAATGGAAAATAGTAAGCATTATAAGGATGAAACAAAGCCCAAATTGCCATAGCGGTAGCAAGCCAACCGTGAAATGTATAAAACACGAGCGGAAAAATAACTTTTACTGTCAGATCATGCAATGCTTGCGATTCCACGTTTTACCTATTTTAAGTTTTTCGACAATTACATATGTATTAGCATATGATATACCAGAATATACTAGTAGCTTTCATGTCAACAAAATCGTAGACTTATTCTTGTCACATTAAGTTTCGCTGTTTACAAAGAGGTGTCCATTGCCTGACAACCAAACACGAATAACAAAGTTAATATCTAGTCTTGCACTGCTTACATTTATATTTGTACCATATACATTTGCAGCAGCACCTGTACCACCTCCTTTGCCTGGCATAGCAAGAACATATAATGAATGTATAGAGCAAGGACAAGCTGCTCTAGCTAATGCTTATTATCAACAAGCCTCAGAATTATTTAGAAAAGCAATTCAACTTAATCCAAGTCAAATGGAAGCTCATTTTGGTATGGGCATTGCTCTTAGCAAATTACAACAAGATGAAGCAGCTATGGTGGAATTATTTGAAGCTTTGAGATTAAAACCGCAAGCCATTGAAGTTCGTTTTGAAATTGGCAATGTAATGATGAAACAAGAAAGCTTTGACGAGGCAGCTGGACAATTTCTACAAGTTTTAAAAGTAGATCCCAATAATTTAGCTGCTCGCGGCAATCTTGGTATTTGTTATGAAAAGAAAAATCAAATTGATTCAGCAATCAATGAATTTAAATATATTATCCAAGTAAATCCAAAAGATGTTTCTGCTCACTACAACTTAGCTTGTGCATATGAGTTTAAAGAATTATACGAGGATGCAGCAAATGAATATAAACAAACAATAGCCCTTGATCCTAATTGTTCAATGGCATATGTTGGCTTAGGAAATTGTTTAATTAATAAGCAAGAACTAAAATCAGCAATTATTTTGGAAAAACGCGCCGTAGAAATTTATCCCAACAATCATTATGCCTACATTGTTATGGGTAGAGCATATGAATTAAGCAATGACAAATCTGAAGCTTTGGATGCTTATAAAAAGGCTATTCAAATTAGCCCCAAAGATCCATACTGCCAACGTCTATTGCAAAATCTAATTAAAGCTAGCACTGATAGATTGCGTTCGCGGACAGCAGCAGCTCAAAATATTATTCCTCAATAGGCATTTTTATAATGAAAGCAAAAATCTTTTTATTGTCCATATTTATCATAGCCTCAAACATAAGCTTTGTTTGTGCCAACAATAATCAAGAAAAAGAAGACATTGAAAGTTCAATTATTCGCTATCGAGCAGCTATAGAAGTCAGCCCCAAAAATCCAGATTTACATTTAAAACTCGCCAATATGTATTTATTAGCAGGCAAATTAGATGAGGCAATAAGCGAATTCAATAAAACATATAATATGGATCGCCGTAACTATGAAGCACAAATAGGGCTTGCCCGTGCTTATATCCGCAAGCAAGAATTTGATAAAGCTATTAATGCTTATAAACAAGCACTAAAAAGCAATCCTAATAATGCTGATTTGCATTTTCGCTTAGGGCAAGTCTTGAGTTTCAAAAAAGCAGATAATGAAGCAATGGCAGAATTTCAACAAGCCATAAAACTAAATAACGCGCATGCTGGCGCACATAGAGAATTAGGTGCACTACTTGGATTTAAAGGAAATTTAGAAGCACAAGTACAAGAAGAAAAGAAAGCAATTCAAATTCAACCTAATGATCCAGACGCTCATTTTTATTTAGGCTCAGCACTTATGACTTTAGATAAGCTAAAAGAAGCTCAAAGCAGTTTTGAAAAATGTATAAGCTTAGATCCAAAATTTGCTCAAGCTCGTCATTTGCTAGCGGTTACTTTAGCTGCTCAGGAAAATTTTGATGAGGCAATTAAACAAGAGGAAACGGCAATAAGATTAGAGCCAGATAATCCAAGTTTCAAATCGACCTTGAAAAAAATAAAAGCCAAGAAAAATAAATAGCCAATAGAATAAGAAAAATAAATAACTAGTTACAATTTACAAATTCTCATAAATTACTTTTACTTCTATAAAACAGCCACCAAATCATAAGTCAAGGGACTGGCAACCGCAATAAACGCACACCAGTAAACTCATTTCTTGGAAGAAGCTTAACAACTTCCATACTTTGACATCTTGCAAATAGACCGAAGAAGGATTACGATCAGCAAGGTCTAGAGCTCAGAAGAAATTGGCGTGAGTTATTATGGCTTTTGAGCCCTTTTTAAATCCTATAAATGTAGGTACAAAACGGACATTCCATATATAAGTGAGGTTATCAGTCGTGACGGACAAAACCGAAAGATTCGACAGGTTCAATAACAACGATCTAAATAAAGCCAATATAAAAGTAGTGGGTGTTGGCGGCGCGGGCTCCAATGCTGTTAACCGCATGATTTCTGCTGGCTTAAGTGGGATTGAGTTTTGGGCCTTAAATACAGATGCACAAGCATTAGAATTAACAGCTGCTAAAAATCGTATGCAGTTGGGCACAAAATTGACACGCGGCTTAGGAGCTGGTGGCAATCCTACTATTGGTTCAAAAGCAGCCGAAGAAAGCAAAGAAGAAATTGCCGAAGCATTAGCTGGCGCTGACATGGTATTCGTTGCAGCTGGTATGGGCGGCGGTACAGGTACAGGAGCTGCTCCTATTGTTGCTGAAGTAGCAAAAGACAATGATGCTCTTACCGTAGGCGTGGTAACAAAACCATTCTTATTTGAAGGAAGAAAGCGCAGTACACAAGCTGATAATGGTATTGCTGAATTAAAAGAACGTGTAGATACACTGATTGTAATTCCAAACCAAAGATTATTAGAAGTTGTTGATCACAGAGCTTCTATGCAAGATGCTTTCGTTGAAGCAGATAAAGTATTGATGCAAGGTGTGCAAGCCATATCTGACATCATTACAGTACCAGGCTTAATTAACGTTGACTTTGCTGACGTCAAAGCAATTATGCAAGATGCTGGATCTGCATTAATGGGTCTTGGACGGGCAACAGGTGAAGGTAGAGCAGTTGAAGCTGCCCGCAATGCTATCAATAGCCCATTGTTAGAAACAACAATTGATGGTGCTGCTGGTGTGATATTCACCGTAACTGGTGGACCAGATCTCACATTGCATGAAGTTCAAGAAGCAGCAAATGTTGTTTACTCATCAGTATCTGATGATGCAAACATTATATTTGGTGCAGTAATAGATGAGCGCTTACATGGTGAAGTCTTAATTACTGTAATTGCTACTGGTTTTGATCTTTCATTTCAACCACCAGCAAAACAAAAAGTTGCAGTAGGAGTAGGATTGGGAACACAAACACCACCTCCTAGCAAAACTTCTGAGTTTAAAAAACTAGCTTCTGATATTTTGGATATCCCAGAATTTTTAAGAGCTAGAGATAAAGCTGGTAAGTAAAAGCTAAAATAAGCAAATTTAATTGCGAATAAGCCATGGTAGAGATATCATGGCTTATAAATTTAGGGATTATCTTAGAGCTACACAATGCGAATTAACCTTGTTATTACTGGCGGCACTATAGATGGGATTGACGGACAGGCTCTCCCTGGTCACAAAAGCATCATAGCTAATTATATCCAATCGATTAATCCATATTTTCAAATTATTGAGAATGTAGTTTGTTTAAAAGATAGTCGCTTTGTTACTGATGACGATCGAAAAAACATACTGCAAACAATTACCACATCATCAGATAATTTATTTCTTGTTACCCATGGAACATTCACAATGAGTGAAACCGCTGAATATTTATTGCAATACAAAAATATGCTAGAAAATAAAACTATTATTTTCGTTGGTTCATTTGTTCTTGGGCTTATAAATTCTGATGGTCCATTCAATTTAGGTTTTGCTATTAAGGCATTAATAGACGAAAAACCTGGCATTTATATAGCAATGAATGGACATGTGTTTGCCGCAGGCACAACCTACAAAGACGAAACACAAAATAAATTCATTTTAAAACCTTAGAGCTAAATTTATTTACTCGATACAACTAAAGTTTTGCTTTTATCCATTGAGTCTAGAAGCGCTTTCCCATCTGCCCCAGCGCCCATAATTGCATAGTCCTTCCCATCTGCTGTCAAATTGTAAGTAATTTGTCCGGCAGGCATTGTTATCGGTAAATTAGCACGAGTATTTTCAATATCAACAACATTGCCCAATGACAAACCATTGGCTTTGGTTAATGGATTTATTATGCCGTTGGGACTATCTTTTTTTATAAAAGGAAGCAAATCATCAGGATTGGCAGCATAAGTATTTCCATGCTCTACGGCATATACTTCTGCAGCAATTTGTACAACGCGCATATTATTATAAATACGACTATTAATCATTTCTGCTTTTGCATTTTTAATAGCTTCTTGTTCTTCTTTTGAAGCTCCTGCCAAGGACATTTGAGTAGCTGCATTATCATAAGTACTAGTATCTTGCAGAGCTGATAATGCTTTATCACCTTCAGCTTTTTTATTCTCAACATTGCCTGACTGCATACCACAGGCTGTTAAAGATAAGCTTGTGAGTATAATAATTACTCTTTTAAATTGTTTTTTGTCCATATTTACTCTTACAACTCCTCTCCTGTAGCAGATTCTAAATCACTAATAGCTTCTTGGTTCTGTATTAAAATTTTTAGATAACTAAGCTCAATATTAGCTCTATGTGTATCAGCTTCTACTAAAGTATCCACGGTAAGTTTTCCTATTGTATGCACTTTTTTCGATTGAGCTTGTAAATTTTGAGCTTCTGGTACTAAGTGACGCTCATGTATATTAAGACGATCTAGAGTGTGTTGATAAGTGGTATAAGCATTGGTAATAGCAAGGGCTACATGATTTTGAATTGCTTGCCGAGCTGCATTTAATTGTAATTGGCGTGCATGAGCTTCTTGAATTGGTCCTTGTTGTCTATTTAAGATTGGTAAATCAACATAACCAATAGCAAATACACTAAATTGTGATTTTTCCGGTGGTGTGACTAAATCTGGGCCAACAGCAAAAATAAAATTGGGAATACGATTTGCTTTAGCTAATTGCAATTCATGATGGGTTACTTTGATTTGAGCTTGATTGCGAATCAGATCTGGAGACTTTAGCAAACTAGCCTCTAACAATTGATTAAGAGGAGTATTTCCTCTAATTGTTGTGCGTGGTTTTTCAAGAATAAGATCGGTATCAAATGGTTGATATAGTAAGCTATTTAAATTATGCAAAGCGATTTTTTCTTCGTATAAAATATTTGCCAGATCATTGCGTGTCGTTGTTTCAACAAATTCAATTTGTACTTGATTTTCAAAACTAGGATTTTCATGCTGAAATTCATCATAATGCTGTACCAATAATTCAAGAATTCGTCTTTTTTCACGCTGCAAATACAATTGTGCATAGGCTAATCTAACAGCACGACGTAATTGCAACAATTCAGATCTAAATTCTGCTGTTACTACTTGTCGTCTTTCTTCAGCGGCTTTAACTCGATTGCGAATTTTGCCACCTAATGGCACTACTTGTTGAATACCAAGACGATAGCTATCTTCAGCAACACCGTTATCACTTAATAAAATTGGATTGGGCAAAGCCTTTGCTGTCACTACTTCAGCACTTGCAATTTTTGCTTTAGCAAGTTCTGCCTTAATTCCTAAATTTCTCTCTACAGCAATTTCTACCGCTTGATCAAGCGATAGATTCATGACGGGCTTAGCCGTTGGCAGTTCAATTATTTCAAAAGATTTTGCAAATGCAACTGAAGGCACCAGTATTAAAATGAGTATTAATAAGACAAGTACAAATAATCTATTCATACTATTTCTTCAGTTGCAAAATTTGCATATCAGTAATTAACGAGCAAGAAATCCAATTAATAGCAAAGCTACGATATTCAAAATCTTGATCATCGGGTTAATAGCAGGACCAGCTGTGTCTTTATATGGATCACCCACAGTGTCTCCAGTTACAGCTGCTTTATGAGCCTCCGATCCTTTGCCACCATGATGTCCTTCTTCAATATATTTTTTAGCATTATCCCAAGCACCACCACCAGAGGTCATTGAAATGGCAACGAATATGCCTGTAACGATACTGCCTACCAGAACACCACCAAGCATTTTTGCAGCTGCAAATTGTCCAGGTAATGCTTGATTGAGCCAGAGTGCACCAGCAGCTGCAATAACGACTGGAGTTAATACTGGCAATAATGCTGGAACAACCATCTTTTTGATAGCAGCTTTAGTTACGATATCAACGCAAGTGCCATATTCTGGTTTGGCAGTGCCTGCCATAATGCCTGGAATAGCTTTGAATTGCCTACGTACTTCTTCTACTACTAGAGCACCAGCAGAACCAACTGCCTCCATGGCCAATGCTGCAAACAAGAATGGAATTAGCCCACCTAAGAATAAGCCACAAAGTACATACGGGCTGGATAAGTCAAAGTTCAAATTAGTTACGTTCAAACCATTAGCCTGTGCTTTGTCATACAACTCTTGAGTGTAAGAAGCAAATAACACAATTGCAGCTAATCCAGCTGAACCGATAGCATAACCTTTGGTAACAGCTTTAGTTGTATTACCTACTGCATCCAATGGATCAGTTACTGCTCTAACTTCTTTTGGCATTTCTGACATTTCAGCAATACCACCAGCGTTATCAGTGATTGGACCATAAGAGTCAATAGCAACAATTATGCCAGCCATACTGAGCATTGACATAGCCGCTAATGCTACACCAAATACACCAGCTAAGGTATAAGAAACCAAAATACCAATGATAATTACAATAACAGGCAAAGCTGTAGAGCGCATAGACACTGCCAAACCAGCAATGATATTGGTGGCATGACCAGTTTCTGATGCTTTAGCAATACTTTGTACTGGTTTATAAGCAGTAGATGTGTAGTATTCAGTGATCCAGACTAGTGCGCCAGTTACAAACAAACCAACCATAGCTGCTTCCCAATAAACAGGATAACCATGTGGCAATCCACGCATCATTTTGGAAGTTACAAAATAGAATGCAATTGCAGCCAAGACACCAGCAGCAATTAATCCTTTATAGAGAGCTCCCATAATATTGTTGTCTTTGCCTAATTTGACAAAGAATGTTCCTAATATAGAAGCAATAATGGAAACGCCACCTAATACCAATGGATAAAGCATAATATTGGTATTGCCAGCAGCAATTAAGTCTTTAAATGTAATAGAAGCCAAAAGCATGGTAGCAACAGCTGTTACAGCGTATGTTTCAAATAAATCTGCTGCCATACCAGCACAATCACCAACGTTATCGCCAACATTATCAGCAATAACGGCTGGATTTCTTGGATCATCTTCAGGAATACCAGCTTCAACTTTTCCTACCAAGTCAGCACCAACGTCAGCTGCTTTGGTATAAATACCGCCGCCCAATCGAGCAAAAACTGAAATTAAGCTTGCTCCAAAACCAAGTCCAATGAGGGCATTAACATCTTGGGTGTAAATATAAAAACCAGAGACACCTAAAAGTCCTAAACCAACAACTAAAAGTCCAGTAACTGAGCCACCTTTAAAAGCAACATCAAGTGCTTTGCCTAATCCATGGCGAGCAGCTTCGGCAGTACGCACATTAGCCCTTACTGATACATACATACCAACAAAGCCAGAGGCTGCACTCAGTACTGCTCCAACTGCAAATCCCAAGGCTGTCATCCAGTTAAGGGTAAAGCCGATAATAGCAAAGAGCACAACGCCTACACCAAGGACAGTGGCATATTGGCGATTCATGTAAGCACTTGCACCTTCTTGAATAGCACGAGCAATTTCTTGCATACGCTCATTGCCAGCCGGTAGCTTCAAAATCCAACCAGCGACAGCTGCTCCATAAGCAATTGCTGCGACTGCACAGATAATTGGTCCGTATGAACTTGCAATTTCAACAAATTCTTGGCTTGTCATTTCGAAACTCCCTTTGTCCTATTCATTGGTTACTAATTAAAATCCGGCTTGCAATACAACAAGTTACGGCAGTCAAGATGCTGGAATCCAGTCCAGCTCGACTTAATTTAAAGGTTACCAAAATTTGTGAGCGTAAATTTTAACTATGCCTCACAAGCGATCAGCAGAGTTTTCAAGAGAACGCTAAAACCCTTCTGCAATCCGGCTTTGTCATGTTAGAATAGCTCCCAACTAGAAAGTTAAGGTGCTCTCATGTCGCGTAGATTCCATTTATTGGCATCTAGCACTTTTTTATTTCTAGTATTTTTTTTCCTAAGCCAAATGGCAATATCCCAACAGATATCTTTTTTAGGTAGGAATATAAATGCCATCAATTATATTGATGCCAACGTTGACAGTAATAAGTTAGTTTTTGGCACATCTTTAAATCATTATTGGCCAGCTCCCACCATCAGATATTTCCCAGGAGACGCTGGCAGAACAATTTTAGTTTGTGATTTTCCAGGGATTTATTGGAGTCGCTCAGAACAATTAATTCGTCCAAAAAATTCAGAAATTGAACGGATTCATTTAGGGCAATTACAGATTAGCCCACCTGTATTTAGAATTAGTTTTACAAGCCCCAAAAGAACAAGCTTAGCAAAAATAGATTTAACTGCATCCCAAGGGCAATTGACAATTAAATTACCAGCAAGCGAAAGCAATTATTCTAAAGTACCCGGCACTGCCCATGCACCAGTAAAATCCGCTCCAAATACTAAAATTAGTGTTTTAAACGAAATACCACCGAGTGCCCCAAAACCAATAAAGCCATTAGCTACCGTATTACCAATTACAACAAAAAAAGTTGTGCCACCAGTGACAAGCAAAGTAGAAAAGACTGAAAAGAAAATAGAAAAAACCGAAAATAATACAAATGAGATGCCGCCCTTTGCTCCATCTTATAAAAAACCCATGGAAGTCGTAACGGGAGAAGCAGTAAGCATTGTCGAAAAAGCAACATCTAATACCATTAAAGTTAGCATATCTTATGAGCCTTTCAAAGTTTCAATAGTATCAACATTGCCACTAAAAACAAAAACTTTATTATTATCCGAGCCAGATCGTTTTGTAATTGATTTTGAAGATACCAATTCTCTAAATAGTCTTCCACCTCTTACAATTGACGAAAATCCTTATTTGAAATCTATACGATTTGGTAGTGTCGATAATATGGGACGTATGGTTCTTGATTTGAAAGATCAAGCAATCAATATAAATACTGATTTTAATCAAGATAAAACATGCCTGGTGATAGCGCTTGCAAATTCAAATGTAGAAAAAATATCAACCAAACAAATACCAAAAAATTGCTCCATAGTTTTGGATGCTGGGCATGGTGGCACCGATCCTGGAGCACAAAGAGGAAGCATTCAAGAAAAAGAGCTTACGCTTGCCATTGCTTTAAAAACAAAAAAAATTCTAGAAAAAAATGGCATTAAAGTCACAATGACTCGTAGTGACGATTCTACAGTAGCACTTGCCGATAGAGTTCAAATCACTAATACAAATACACCTGATTTATTTTTGAGTGTACATATAAATTCAATGGAAACAAATAATTCAATTTCAGGTATTGAAACATATTATTTCAATGATGTAAGCAAAGGCTTAGCAAAACATATTCATGCGGCTCTCGTTAACAAACTTTCAGCTTCAGACCGATCTGTACGCAAAGCTCGCTTTTACGTCATAAACCATACCCCCCACCCAGCAGTCTTAGCTGAAGTCGGCTTCATTTCTAATAAGGAAGAAAGGGATAAATTAATATCTCCTGATTACCAAAAGCAAATTGCTGAGGCATTATCAGAAGGCGTTATCCTCCATCTAGGTGAAGGAAGCAAGGATAAGGACAAATAAGGAGCACTATCCCCTGACAAGATATTTTTTACCTGATTTTTGCAATTGCTGAAAAGCAAGCAGATTGGGGAAAATGGAGAATCCCCCCTGAAAATAAGGGCAAAAGAACCAAAAATTGGGGTTTAAGTCTAATAATTACAGGTAAAATCAAAATAGGCATCTACTATATATAGATATTTAGCTCTAAGGGACTTGTACGAACGTGTTAAAACCGGCTATCGAAAAAACAATAAAAATTGGACTTTTTGACTCAGGCATTGGTGGCTTAACAGTACTTAGAAGACTTAAAACTTTATTTTCTGGCTTTGACTGTAACGTTCAATTTACATATGTAGCCGATACTCAACGCTGTCCTTATGGCAATCGCAATGCCAATGAAATTTCTCAATACGTGACAGAAATAACAAGTTTTTTACTGACAAAATCTGTAGATTGTATTGTTATGGCATGCAATACATCAGCTGCGTTAGCTACAGAAAAAGCAACTAAATTAGCCTCCCCAATACGCGTTCAGGATTTGATTGAACCCACTGCAAAATATGCAAGTAAATATCAAAATATTGGTGTATTTGCTACAGCGTCAACTGTAGCTAGCAAAGCTTTTTCCAAAGCAATAAACTGCTTTAATGATAAAGCAAATATTCACGAAATTGCTTGTCCCAATTTAGTACCAGCTATTGAGGGTGGACAAGTCAATGCACCACATACTGCTCAGTTGGTTGAAGATTATGTTAGACAACTTACAAGTCAACATATTGAAGCGGTAATACTTGGCTGTACTCATTTTCCTATTTTAGAGAATTTATTTAGACAGTATTTGCCAGTACATATTGAGATAATTGATCCAGCTTGTCTATTGCCCAAACAATTATCCATTTTGTGTACAGATTTGGTAAAGTCTGGAAAACACACTAATGTAGTTACAACAAATTATTATGTAACCGGTGACACAGATAAATTTATACAAACTGCAAACGCGGCCCTCATTGGTGAAACAAATATATTTAAATCATCAGAAAATGTTTCTTCTCTTTCACTAAATGATTTAGCGGTATATGCAAAATCTGCATATCAAGAAAGTGTTGGTTTATCAGCTGATGCATCAATTGGTTCGCTTCAAATTGAAGGTTCGCCAGCTTAGGCACAGCTAATATTCTACTAAAGCCTGCTCCTTATCACCATGATAAGATAGTATTTTCGCCACCAAAATTATTTCAAAAAACATGGTTGAGCAGTTAAACATATTAGATTTGGCAAAGGACATTACAATGCCCAAGCCGGCCAAAGAAAAGATCCAAGAGATATCTAATAAGCTTCTTTACGGAAGCTTAGATGAAGCCATGAATTCTGCTTTAACTTGCAGACAATGTCAACTTTGTGAAGGAAGAAATTCTGTTGTATTTGCCGATGGTAATCCTAATGCCAAACTCATGATAATTGGTGAAGGACCTGGACAGCAGGAGGATGAGCAAGGCTTACCATTTGTCGGCAGAGCTGGACAATTATTGGATAAAATATTAGCTTCAGCCAATATCGATCGAAAAAGCGAAACATACATTTGCAATGTTGTTAAATGTAGACCACCTGGCAATCGTGTTCCTTCGCTAGAAGAAATGGAAGCATGCCGCTCTTACATCGAAGCACAAATTGCCTATGTCAATCCAAAACTTATTTTATTAGCTGGTGCAACCGCCCTTGGTGCCATACTAAAAACTAAAGAGCCTATAAGCCGTATTCGTGGTAAATGGTTCGACTATAAAACGGGTGCCAAAATAATGCCTATATTTCACCCATCTTATTTGCTGAGAAACGACTCTAAACAAGTAGGCTCTCCTAAATGGCATATGTGGCAAGATATAAAAGAAGTAAAAAAAGCATTGGAGTCATTACAATAAATGGCTAGAAAAGCTGATATATTTTTAGAAGATTTATTCAACAAACAACTTGTTGAAGCCGTCAACAATGATTTTGGTAAAGCAATTTTGCGCTTACCAAATCAAGGCATGGGAGAAGTACGCGAAGAAGTCTTTATTTATTTTTCTGCTATAGCTATTCAACAAGTAAATGAACTTGCTACCAAGTATGGCATAGATGACCCACAAGCTCTTAATGAATTATATCAGCTTACTCGGGCAAATCTTATTCAAGGTTTTCGCATTGGACAAAGTGTTGGGCGCGGCTGGCTACCCAGCTAACGGTTGAGAGCATATGCCACTATTTGCTTGATATATGGCCAACCCCATAATTTAATAACCAGGCATATGATAGTAAAAGTAAATGCAAAAAAGATAATTCTTTTTTTCAAAACATTCATTTCTGCCCGCCTAATTCTTTTGCCTATTTGTGGCAATATTTGATTTGCTGCTTCTTGAGATTTTTTTGGATAGCTAAATATTCTTTGAGCCGAACGCAATTTGCTATATTCCCGAGAAGAAGGCAAGGCTCTGCCACAAGACAAACAAAAAGCAATGTCTGGCGTCAATATCTCAGAACAATGCGGGCATTGATAAAATTGAAATCTTTTTTGAGAATCGAGGTCCTTATCTTTTGCAAATAAATTTTTCAAAGTTTGGATAAATATACCGAATAACGATCCTTTTTTGTCTGAACTAGTATCACTTAATGGTTCATGACTATTTTTTTGAAAAAATTCTGTTCTATGTTTAAGAGACATTAGTTTTGTTGAGTCACTTTTTATTGCTCGATTCAAATCTTGGGCAAATTCAGAAGCTGATTGATGCCGATTATCAGGATTTTTTTCCATTGCTTTTCGCAATACTTGTGTTAATTCAATGCACACATTCAGATCAGCTCTTTTATCTTGTAACAAAGCTGGTTCACCAGCTAAATGACTTTCAATCATTTGTTGAGAAGATTTGGCCTCATAAGGCAATTTACCAGTCAATGCTTCAAATATGACAATAGCAAGTGAGTATAAATCGCTTCGCTCATCAATTTTTGTGGATTTTTGACATTGTTCTGGACTCATATAAGGAGGACTGCCAATCACACCTGCTTTTAAAAGATCAGCATAATCAAATTTGTTATTCTCTGAAAAAGAAGCAATACCAAAATCTACTAATTGCACCCAATCATCCTCATCGAATTTATGGGTGAGCATTATATTTTCAGGCTTTATATCTTTATGAACCACTTTATTTTCATGAGCAGCTTGCAGAGCAGTTAAAGCTTGTTGAAATATATGTTGAGCTCGTCCTATCGGCAATGGTCCTTCTTTTTTCAAGAGAGCACGCAAGCTAATACCATCAATAAGATCCATAACTAAATAAGCTTGCCCAGTTTCAGTAACACCAAAATCGTAAAGTGTAACTGTATGCGAATTTTTTACTTTCGATATAAGTTGTGCTTCTTGTTTAAACCGAGCAATAATTTCAGGATCACCTGTCAAATGTTCTGGCAACATTTTTACTGCTATATCTCTATCCATATAACAGTGCTTCGCTTTATAAACTACTCCCATGCCACCTTTAGCTAAAACTGATGCAATTTCGTAACGGTCTGCAATAACTTTTCCAATGGCAGGATCATTTTCAATTTGATTTAGTCCAATGCCATCGAGACGACATTTCTCAATGTCATCCTGATAAACACTCATACATTCTGGACAGATTCTCACAAACTCCCCTTATGGCAAATATCATACTCATAGAGCATTATATGAGAGTTATTATCGGCAATTTACCCATAAGAACACTAATTTAAACTATTAAGAGATAAGAAACAATAATTAGACATTTTGGCAAAGGCTTGCCAAGCAATGGTTTTAGCGATCATAAGTCAAATCAGCTCACCAATCACAAGATTGCTAACTAAAACACCTTTAGTACTTAAAAACAATCGTCCATCTTCTAATTCCAATAATTCATTATCAATTAAATTAGTAATCTGATTTGATTTTTCAAGAAGTATATCAACTTCATATTTAGCTTTGAATTTCTCCAAACTAATTCCTTCTTTCAGCCTTAGTCCTAACATAACTGCTTCATTGATTTTTGTTTTTTCATCAATTACTTCATATGTTTCATTCGTCAAAAAATCCTTCATGTATTTATTTAGTGAACGATAATTTGAACTTCTAACTCCATTTACATAACGATGCGCACTCACGCCAAAAGCGAGATAGTCTTCATTTAGCCAGTAAGTAATATTATGTTTGGATTTAAAACCATTTTTACTAAAGTTGGAAATTTCATAGCGGTTAAGTCCATACGCCTCAGTTAATTTCAGCAAGCTTTCATACATATGCACATAAACATCTTCTGTTGGATAACTAGGAGAGTTTTTAGGATAACGTGTAAGCAGAGGAGAATTATTGGCAATAGTTAGTCCATAAGCAGACAAATGCGGCAATCCAAATGAAAGAGATTTTTCAATTGAAGTTTCAAAAGATTGAATTGTTTGCTCTGGCAAACCATACATAAGATCAATAGAAATATTTTCAAGACCTGATTCTGTCGCTACCGATATTCCTTTAATTGCTTGTTTTTCTGTATGATCACGCCCCATTGCTTTAAGCTCATGATCATCAAATGATTCAACACCAATAGATAAACGGTTAATTCCAGCCTTTAACCAATTTTCAGTTTTTTCACGTGTAATTGCGTGAGGTGTAGTTTCTAACGAAATTTCAATATCTTTTGCAAACGGCGTCATCTCGTTTAGCTTATGCAAAATTATATTCAGTAAATCAGGCTCGATATATCCTGGTGTTCCACCACCAAAAAAAATTGAAGATAAAGGCTCATTATTTGGCTCGGAAGATAGTCGACATTGGATTTCCTGAGCTACAATGTGACAATATTCGGACGCTAAATGATCTAAACCAGAAAAAGCAGCAAAATCACAAAAATCGCATTTATGTGCGCAAAATGGTATATGTACGTAAGCAGCTCTAGCCATGATTTAAATTTATGACAAATCTACACTCTCATTACAATTATCGCAGACTTTGTTTTTTCACCACATATCAGTTTAGCTTTGTAATCATTTTGCTAACATTTTTGCATGTGCCAATTCTGGCTTCATACGGTGATCAAGCAAGTTCAAGTAGCCAAGAACACTTGCAGCTATTGTTATCCGATAGCGAACCTCAAGATTTAAAGTCAATTGGGCAATTAATTATAAGTTTGAGACGCAAAATTACTAATGAGCCAAAAGACGCCACACTTAGATTTAAATTGGGCACTTATTTGTATCAATTGGGAGATTTTGAAGGAGCAGCCAGCGAACTCAAGACAGCATTGAGTATCAATCCATATGACGCGGCTGTAAAAGCACAATTGGCAAAAGTTTTGGATATGGCACAAGATCATGCAGAGGCCTTAAGTACTTTTCGCCAAGCTGTTGCTTTAGCACCAAACATTGCCCAGATACATTTTGTTTTTGCTGAGTCATTAGCTCACAATGGTCAAATATCAGAAGCCATAAATGAATACAGAAGAGCAATAAGCATTGAGCCTGATGCTCAATCATTGGCAGGCTTATCTGAGGTTTTACTTATGGCGCGCGATGCAAGCGGAGCTATGAAAGCAAGCAGACAAGCAGTATCAAAAGACCCTGCTTTTTCAAGAGCTCAAGTAGCATTAACCAATGCCTTGTTGAGAGCTGGAGATAATCAATCAGCATTAAGAACTGCTCGCCAATCTGCATTATTAAGTCCACTCACTCCTGAGAGTCACATAGCTCTTGGAAGGTGTTTGTTTGTTAGTGGGGATATCAAAGGCGCTGTTAGTGAATTCAAACAAGCTGTAGATTTAGATCCACTAAATCCACTTGCTCGCAACGATCTTGGATATGCGTTATATAGACAAGGTGATGCCATGTTGGCTATCAAGGAATATAGATTAGCATTGAGGTTAAATGCTCGCTTTGCAGAGGCGCGAAATAATTTAGAAGTAGCCATTCAATCTCTTACAAAATAAGTGTTGTCATAAAGAGATAAGTAGAAAATTTATTGCAAGCACTGTCTAATATAATTGCAATTTAACTTATAGCGTGTACAATTGTCATATCCCTTAAGTGGGCATTTTTACCAGATAGACAAGAAGTTATCAAGAAATATTGATCTCACTGGTTAACAACTAGAAAGTAACAGATAAAAATTGATGGTTCGCCTTAGCCTAATTGCAGGCAAAACTTTTAAAAAGTTGCAGACTATCTTATCTGTAATTGTTTTTTTTAGCACTACAACAAATGTTTCATTAGCTCAAGATGTTGGTGCTAACAATACAACAATAAAAACTCTTGCTCCGCTTCCCGAGAATAATTCTTCTGATAAGCCTCCTGCTATTGTTTTTACTCCGCAAACAGAAGAAGCCAATACAAATAAAGATACAGTGGCTATGCCAGCAACCCAAACAGCTAGTACAGAAGCTACAAAGGAAGCTACTAATACATCTGCCGATACGGTAGATAATAAGCCTGAAGCTCTAGCGCAAAAAGCAAATACCGAATCAAATAGCGATGCTGACACCAGTGAAACTACTGATAGCAAAGGTCAAGCCATTGCTCAAAGTACAAATACAAGCTGGGCAAATACTTTAGTTGATCCAGCTCATACAAAATTACCAACAAAAACTGGCACAGTACAAATACGCAAACAATTCAAATTATTTGCCAAAGAAGAACTTATTCATAATTTGAGCTTTAGAGATACATCTGTCAGAGAAGTAATTGCAGAAATTGCTCGTCGAGGTAATTTAAACGTCATTATTGATAAATCTGTACTTGGAAGAGTAACAGGAGATCTGCACGACGTAACATTGAATGAAGCTATGGATTCTGTATTGGCAGCAGCCGGCTTACAAAATCGTGTTTTAGAAAATAACACAGTCATAATTGCCACTCCTAATGCTATGGTTCAATTAGGTTTAAATCGCCCCATGGCACGTGCATTTAAATTAAGCTATACCAATCCTTATGAAGTAGCAAATATTATTTATGCCTCTGTTTTCAATAGAGGCATTATCCCCGACTTTCAAGCTAGTCTAAAAGATAGATTTGTTTCTGCTACCAAAGATAATCCTAAGACCACTACTCAAGAAACTATTGAGCAAGGTGCCAAAACAATGGGAGAAAATGGTGGTGAAAGAATTTCAAAATCTACCACTCAAACGATAGGTAGCACAGAAACGGCCGATGATACAGAATCTGGTACAGAGTTTAACCAAACAAGCCGTCCTGATGCTGGACGTAGTTTAAGAGGTATTTCTAGAACACAATTACAAGAAGGTACAGGCTTTAATAACGCTGCTACAGATCCTGGCTCACAACAAATTAGAGCATACCAAGAAGTGCCAACAGATTTTACAGTAGAACAAAATGGTGGTGGCGCTATTGTAATACCAGATGTAAAAAACCGTCAGATTATTATTGTTGGCACACCAGATGATTTAGCTGTTGCTGAAGAATGTATAAATTTAATTGATAGACGTCCAAAACAAGTACATATACAAGCATCTTTAATTGAACTAAGAAATGAAGGCATAAGACAATTGGGAGCAAGTTTAGCCTTACAAGGTGAAGGTGCATCCGCTTCTATTTTAGGTGGCACGCAAGTACCAGGACAAGGTGCTCCGCTTGTACAATTCTTACCTGGCATGGGTAGCCCTGGCACAATTATTCCTGGTACTGGTAATGGTACTACTCAAACTATTGCCGGAACGATATCCGGAATTCCACCAGCACCAACAGCATTCAATAATACTGTCACATTTGCAAATGGTTTATTACGCGGTCCTTTTACGAATACTACTACTACTGCTGCCCCAGCTAACCAATTCCCTGGTGTCTTAGGTACAGTTTTGCCAGGAACACCACCAACCATTGCTCGTATTCAAGCAAACCCAACTGCTCAAAGTGGATTTAATTTTCTTACTCTCGGTACAAAAGCTGGTGGACGGGCAAATATTGCTACATTGCCTACAGGTTTAAATGTCAGCGTCAATTTATTGCTACAAACAAACAAAGCAAAATTGTTAGCAAATCCAAGCGTAGTTGTAAGCGATAATACAGAAGCATTAATTACATTAGCTAATGAAGTTATTCACAAAGTTACATCTACAGTAAGCTTAGGCGTAGTAAGTACTAACGTTGAATTAACTAAAGCTGGTGTTTTCTTAAACGTTATGCCCAGAGTAGCAGAAGATGGGTTTATAACAATGCGTTTAAGACCACAAGTATCTACTCCACTTGGACCACCCCAAGTATTTGCTGGTGGTAATACAATTATTACATTATTGAGCATTCGCGAAATCATTTCCCAAGAAGTCCGCGTTAAAGATGGTCAGACTTTAATTATCGGTGGGTTATTCTCAGAAGAAGAATCAGCTCAATTATCTAAAGTGCCATATCTGGCTGAAACTCCAATATTAGGCGCATTATTCCGTAATAGTTTAAAAGGACGCAATCGTTCTGAGCTTATGCTTATGCTCACTCCTAAAATAGTTGAAGAACAACCAGATACAGCTATTTCAGATACAAACCGCGGCGTACAAATGTAATAAGTGCTCTTTTTTCCTAAATTAATCAAATAATTTGAACTTTTTAAATAGCTATAACGTATTAGTAATTAGCGGTTATCTCATCTAGAGCCGCCAATTTACAAAGTAATACGATTGTATTAGACATAGGATATTTAATAATGACTATGTTCGGTTTTAATAAAAACAGTCTTAAGCGTCACAAAGTGACAGAAAGAGAATGTTTAGAAGCCTTTATATGGGTAGGCATGGCTGACACTGGTCGATTGCTGGAAATAGGAGTGGAATATTTAATTAACATGGATTGGATCTATCACGCCAACACCGCTAGAAACTATTATAAAAAAGTCTATGAAAAGCATATGAAAGCAATCACCCATGAATAAGCAAGAATTACAAAAACGAAAAACAGAAATGACACGACGGGCTAGAAGAGACATAGCCAAAACTGAAATAATTCAATTTAGATTGGACAAAAGCAGTATCCTCAAGCTTTACGAGTTAGCAGAAAAAAACAAAAAACATGTTGGAACAATGGTTAGGGAATGGGTACTTGAAAAAATCGAAAACAAGCAAGATAAAGACAGCAAACATTTCTTTACTGGATTGCCAGAGCGTGTTGCATTACTCGAGCGCAAAGTTAACCAATTAAGCAAAGAACATACAAAGTACTAATTTAGCAAAATCACTCTACTGTTACTGACTTAGCTAGATTTCTTGGCTGGTCTACATCTTTGCCTAAATAATCAGCAATAAAATATGACATAAGTTGCAATGGAATAACTGTAAGCATTGGACTTACCAATTCATCAGTTGGTGGAACATACATAACAGAGTCAAATAATTTACGTACTGAGTCCCCATTTTCACAAGTAACAGCAATCATTTGTGCCTTACGAGCTTTTGCCTCTTGTGCATTTGACAAAGTTTTTTCATAAACAGCACCAGGCACTAATATAGTTACAACTGGAACTTGCGAATCTAATACAGCAATCGGTCCATGTTTTAATTCACCAGCTGCATAACCAGAAGCATGGATATAACTAAGCTCTTTAAGCTTGAGAGCACCCTCTAAAGCTACAGGAAAGCTAATGCCACGTCCAATAAAGAGCATGTCATGGCGCTCAGCATACTGCAAAGAAATTTGCTGAAAATATTCTTGTTGAGACAAGACTTTTTCTTGTTGAGCAGGCAATAGTGTAAGCATTTTTTTTAATTCGGTAATCTTTTTAGCTGGCAATAAATTTCTTGTTTCAGCAATAAATATTGCCAATAAATAAAAGCTTAGCAATTGAGCTGTAAATGTTTTAGTAGCAGCTACAGATACTTCTACACCACATTCAGTAACAATTAAATGCGGGGTTAGGTGAGCTAAATGGGAGTCTGCTCTATTTGTGATTCCTAAAGCAATAGAACCTTTTTCTTTAGCTTGCGTTAAGGCAGCTAAAGTGTCAGCTGTTTCACCTGATTGACTAACAGCAATAGTTAAAGTGCTTTTGTCTACCAGCATATTTTTTGATCTGGCTTCAGAAGCTATATCTACATCTACCGGAATGCCGCAAATTTGTTCAATTATATATTGACCAATAAGACCAGCATGATATGCAGTACCACAAGCAATAATTTTTATGCGCTTAATAGCTGCCAGATCTTTTTCATTTAAATACACACCATAACCATTGCCATGTCCGTTATATTTCACATGCAAATCATGCGCAGCAAAATTTACTGGCCCTTTTACGTCTGGCAAATATTTACTGAGCATTTTTCGTAAAACTAATGGCTGTTCATGAATTTCTTTCAAAAGAAAATGTTTGTGCCCTTGTTTGTCTAAAATATAGGGTTGTGCATCTACCGATATTGGACTTCGCTTAATTTCTTTACCATCAAAAGTGTAAAGGCGAGTACTATCTTTGGTGATTTCGGCAATTTCGCTTTGCTCTAATCGCAATACTTTATTTGTGTATTGAGAAACGGCAATGCTATCGGAAGCTAAAAAGCTTTCATTTTCACCCAAGCCCACGGCAAGCGAATAATGTTGATTGACAGCAAATATTTTATCTGGAATGTCTTGGCAAACTATACCTAATGCATAAGCCCCTTTTAGCTTGCCTACAGCTTTTTCAATAGCAAATAAAATACCTTTGCCTGCTTTTAATTCCTCTTCAATTAAGTGAGAAACCACTTCCGTATCTGTATCAGATTTAAAATCATGACCTTTTTTAGTAAGGTCTTCTCTCAATTCTTCATAATTTTCAATTATGCCATTATGAACGACAGCCAGCGTATTAGTACAATCCATATGAGGATGAGCATTTTGATCATTTGGCACACCGTGTGTTGCCCATCTAGTATGCCCAATACCAATTTTAGCCAATGGTTGTTTAGTTTTGATCAATTCTTCTAAATTAGACAATTTACCAGCAGCTTTTAGTACAGCTAATTTGCCATCTTCAATAACAGCCACACCAGCTGAATCATAACCGCGATATTCCAGACAACGAAGTTCTGATAATAATATTTTAGCAGCAGGCGACGCTCCAAGATATCCAACGATTCCGCACATAGGGTTTGTTTAAACCTCCATTATTTCAGCTTCTTTGTCTTGTGTCATTTTGTCAATTTCTTTGATGTATTTATCAGTGACTTTTTGCAAAGTTTCTTCTTGTCTTTTTATCTCGTCTTCCGATACGTTAGCTGTTTTCAATTTCTTCAAGGCTTCGTGCGAATCACGACGAGCATTACGTACAGATACACGAGCATCTTCTGCAAATTTTTTCACTATTTTAGTTAATTCTTTTCGTCTTTCTTCAGTAAGTGTTGGCACTACAATACGAATTACCGAACCATCATTATTTGGAGTAAGTCCTACTTGGGCTTTGTGAATTCCTTGCTCTATATCTTTCAAAGCTGCCTTATCGTAAGGTTGAATTAAAAGTGAACGACCATCAGGCGTAGATATATTTGCTAAGCTTTTCAATGGTGTTTCTGTACCGTAATACTCAACCATCACTTTATCAAGTAAAGCCGAATTAGCTCTACCAGTTCTTACTGTGTGGAATTCTTTAGCAAGGCTGGCCGATGCCTTTTTCATACGCTCTTCTGCTGCTGTTAACACTTCAGCCGTGGTACTCATGTCTACCCTCCGGATTTTACCCCTACTAATGTGCCTATTTTTTTACCTGAAACTATTTCTTCAATGCTGCCAGATTTTGCAAAATCAAATACAACAATTGGAATATTGTTTTGTTCGCACAATGATACAGCAGCTGGATCCATTACTTTTAGTCCTTGCCTGATTACTTGTTCAAAACTAATAGCATCAATTTTGCGAGCATCAGGATTTCTACGTGGATCATCATCATAAACACCATCTATATTGTTTTTTGCCATTAGGATAACATCTGCTTTTATCTCAGCAGCCCTAAGTGCTGCTGCTGTGTCTGTAGTCACGTGCGGATTACCTGTGCCACCACCAAAAATAACCACACGCCCTTTTTGCAAATGTCTAATTGCTCTCAAACGAATAAATGGCTCCGCTACCTCCGGCATAGCAATAGCTGTTTGTACCCTGGTATCAGTGCCTTTGCTGCTTAAAACTTCTTGCAAAATTAAACAATTCATAATCGTAGCCAACATGCCAACATAATCAGCTGCAGCTTTGTCCATGCCCCAAGCACTACCTTGAACACCTCTAAATATATTGCCGCCACCTACAACAATAGCAATCTGTGCACCTAGTTTATGAGCTTTGTTTATCTCATCAGCTATACGTCCAATAATAACCGGATCGATTCCAAACCCTTGGGAACCGGTAAGAGCTTCTCCACTTAATTTGAGTAAAATCCGACGATATTTTGATTGAGCCATTAGCTAAAACTCGCTACATCCGTAAGATACTTGCCTAATTGCAAGTGGATACCATAGATCATACAGCTTTCTTCCAATGAAGACATTTATTACTACAAACGTTAATGGCCACTACCATTGGTATTTTGATAGCTGGAATCGCCAAGTATATAAAGGCTAAAATCAACCGGTTTCAACTCACAAGACCAAGTTTGCCCTTTTTGTTTTAACAGCTGAGCAATAGTTGTATTTGGATCTCTTACGAATGGTTGATCTAATAAACATCTTTCAGCCATTAGTTTGTCCACACGCCCTGCGATAATTTTCTCTTTAATCTCAGGTTTTTTATCAGCAAGATCAGCTTTTCCAGACTCAACACGCTTTTCATTTTCTAATATTGCTGCTGGAATCTCATTGCGAGAAATATATTGTGGTTGCTGTGCAACTATATGCATGGCTAATTCTTTAGCAAAATTTTCGCTATCTGAATTGTCAACATTTTTACTACTTTCAAGCTTAACTAAGGCACCCATTTTGCCACCTAAAGCATGTATGTAAAGCCCAACTAAACCTGCTCCAGGCAATTCCATATAAGTAAGCCTTCTCACAACAATATTCTCACCAGTCTTGGCAACTTTAGCGGTCACAAGCTGTTCAACAGTGCCGCCAGCATGTTTTTGTTGCATTAAGGCCTCTACATTCTTACATTTGCCAGTAAGAGCAATATGAGCTAATTCATTAGCCAATTGAATAAATTCTTCATTGCGAGCAACAAAATCAGTTTCGCAATTTACTTCCAGGATAATGCCTTGCTTACCATCACCGCTTACTTTACCGACGATAATGCCTTCTAAAGCTTCCCGGCTAGATTTTTTTGTAGCAACAGCAACACCTTTTTGTCTTAACCATTCAAATGCTTTTTCAAAATCACCACTGGTTTCAACAAGAGCCTTTTTGCAATCCATCATGGCCGCTCCAGACTTTTCCCTTAGTTCTTTAACCATGGAAGCAGAAATATCAGCCATTTTTATATAACCCCCGTTGTATATTTTTAACCGAAAGCATTTGTTGAATTAAAAGCTAAAACTAAAATACTTAGACTGTTTCTTCGCTATCAGCATTTGAATCTGTTTCAGCATCTTCAAAAGTAGTCACATTGCCAGCTGTAACTAAAGCTTTATCTTCTGAATCACTTTCAGTTGTATCTGCTACCGCTTCACTTACACTTGCTACTTGAGACTTTCTAATCGTCTCTACTTCTTGTCCGTAATTAGGTTGTCCTTCTTTACCTTCAAGAATTGCATCTGCAATAGCAGCAGTTATTAGTTTGATTGAACGAATTGAATCATCATTTCCAGGAATTACATAATCAATTCCATCTGGATCGCAATTTGTATCAACAATACCAACAGTAGCAATGCCTACTTTATTAGCTTCAGCTACGGCAATTACTTCATTTTTTTGATCGATAACAAACAAAACTTCCGGGCGTCCGCGCATACCTTTTATTCCGCCCAATGATTTTTCTAACTTGGTAAATTCACGCTGTAAAACTGATTGTTCTTTTTTAGGACGACGGTGAAATTCGCCTGTCTCAACCATTTCTTCTATTTCTTTTAATCGATTAATACGTAAACGAATCGTATCAAAATTAGTTAGCATTCCACCTAACCAACGGCGATTTACATAAAATGCACCACATCTTTTGGCTTCTTCTTCAACAATATCTGCAGCTTGTTTTTTAGTACCAACAAAAACAATATTTTTCTTTTCGGAAGCAGCTCTCTTTATATATTCGCACGCCTTGTCAAGCGCTCTCGAGGTCTGGTCTAAGTCAATAATGTAAATCCCATTCCGCTCTCCATATATATACTGACGCATTTTAGGATTCCAGCGGCGTGTTTGATGTCCAAAATGAACTCCAGCCTCCAATAATTGTTTCATTGTTGCTACTGGCAAGGTTGATAATCTCTCCTGTATTTGAAGTGCAGTTGTACTAGCCATTTAAATAATTACTTCCATTTTTATCGTAAGTATCTAACCAATAATTGCCTCTGGCGCCTAAGCCTAACAAAACAGGCTTAAGTGAGAAGGCTCCATAAAAGAAACCTCGTGTTTAAGGCAGATCTCAAATTGTACCATAAAACACGTACCAGCGGGATTTCTAGACAAAGTGAAGCTCGGATCGTTATAATGTTAAACGTAAAGATTTGCTTAAGATGGCAAAGATTAGGGCAATAGGAGCATTTAAGAATACAAGATGTCTACTTTGACTAAAGTTTTAGTACTAAATGCCTCATATGAGCCATTAAATATTTGTAGCTGGCGCCGGGCTATTATATTAATCCTGAAGGGAAAAGCTGAACAAATTGAACATAATGGCAAAATGATTTACACAAATTTGCCTTTACCGACGGTGATCCGGCTTAGAAATTACGTAAAAATTCCCTATAAAGAAATTAGCTTATCTCGGCGTAATGTATTACACCGAGATAATTATACCTGCCAGTATTGTGGCGAACGCAGGCATGATCTAACTATTGACCATATTATTCCTCGCTCAAAAGGTGGTCAGGACACTTGGGACAATGTTGTAGCTGCTTGCCTTAAGTGCAATGTTACAAAAGGTGATCGCACCCCTAAAGAAGCCTTTATGCCTTTATCAACACAACCACGTCGCCCTATGAGTCACGTGACATTTGAAATATCCAAACATTCTGCTTCTGGGGATTTGTATTGGAATAAATACTTAATTGGTGCTTAGAAAAATTGGTATCATGTAGGCTATCCAATTAATAAGTGCTTTGAATATTTAGAAAATGTATGCAGATATTGCGCTCAACATAAATAACCTTGAGCTGGGTAAACAGTTATATACATATTTGGTTCCTGAACATTTGAATCCAAATGTGTTTGTAGGCACACAAGTATTGGTTTCTTTTGGCAATCAAAATTTAGTAAGTGGTTATGTTGTTGGGCTAAACGATAATTTAAAATATAAAAATAATGGTCGTTTTTCCCCCGACAAAATCAAACCCATTATTGATGTATTAGATAATAGTCCTTTATTCGATCGTGACTATGTGGATTTTTTGCACTGGCTAGCTGATTATTATTTAGCTAGCATTTCTGATGTAATAAATGCAGCCATACCAAGAGATTTAGGGGCGCAAGTCAAACGCATTGTTAGTTTAAACCCAAATCAAAATGGCATCGTTAAAGGCAATCTAAATACAATTGAACAAACCATTATCGATGTGCTTAATGCAAGTAAAACTAGATCATTATCTATAAATACTTTAAAACAAAAATTTAAAAAAGATATGAAGTCATTTTATAGTCATTTGACTCGTCTAAAAAACGCTAATATCATCACCATCGAATCTCAATTGTCCAAAGCAAGCAAAGCTAAATTTGTCACATACGTATCAATTTTAAATAGCGAATCTGTGACAAATAAAAGACATGAAGCAATAATTTTGCTGCTGAAAGATATGGGTGGTCAATTACCATTAGCTGAATTAGTAAAACAAGCAAAAACATCAAATGCCACCATAGAAAAGATGGCATCAATAGGAATTCTTAGCCTTTCATCTACCGAAATCTATCGAGATCATTTAGCAAATGTCGGCAAATTAACATCGTCTGATAAAAATTTGAAATTGACAGAAGATCAAGAAAAAGTACTCAACAAACTAAAAAAAGCTTTGGCAGAAAAAATTGATACAAATGAGAGCACTGATGATTCTCCTTGGCTATTACACGGAGTAACAGGATCTGGCAAAACAGAAATATATCTACAATTAATTCAAGAAGCTCTTAAAAAAAATCGTACTGCTTTAATGTTAGTCCCAGAAATTAGCTTAACACCACAGCTTGCTCAAAGGCTTATCTCTCGATTTGGACAATCAGTTGCTGTCTGGCATAGTCATTTAAGTAGTGGCGAACGTCATGACACAATGCGTAGAATAAAAGATGGATCTATAAAAGTACTGTTAGGTGCACGCTCGGCCATACTTACTAATATGCCTAATATCGGGCTAATTGTTTTAGATGAGGAACATGACGGCAGTTATAAGCAAACAAGCCCTAGTCCACGTTACAACGCCAAACATGTAGCAATAGAGCGCGCGGTAAGATCAAAAGCATTGGTTCTTTTTGGCAGTGCAACACCAGATGTTAGTACTTATTATCAAGCAAAACAAAACAATAAAGTTCTTGAATTACCCAATAGAGTATTTAAACAAGAATTACCGAAGTCAATCATAGTTGATATGGCAGAAGAATTTAAAGCATATCATAAAGGTATTTTTTCTCGAATTTTAATTGAAAAATTAAATGATGGTCTTGAAAAAAAACAACAGTCTATATTGTTAATTAACAGACGTGGTTATGCAAATTATGTTTTATGTCAAGCTTGTGGCTATACAGCAAAATGTCGTAATTGCAGCGTATCACTTGTTTATCATCAAAAGAATGGAAATGCGACAATACCCAATACCAGCCAAGAAATAAAAGGTAGACTAAGCTGTCATCACTGTGGGTTTGCAAAAGCTGCCACTCTTATTTGTGACAATTGTCAAAATCCATTTTTAGAATATTCAGGTGTTGGTACACAAAAAGTTGAACAAGAACTAAAAAATCTTTTTCCTCAATCAAGACTATTACGTCTTGATAGCGACACTATTACTCATCGTCATGCCCACGAAGAAATATTCAAAAAATTCCAAGCAGGTGAGGCTGATATTTTAATTGGTACACAAATGGTTGCTAAAGGAATAGATATTCCCAATGTATCATTAGTCGGTGTTTTATCAGCTGATTCAGCTTTCAATTTACCTGATTATCGGGCATTAGAAAGAGGCTTCCAGTTATTAACTCAAGTTTCTGGCCGACCAGGACGCGCTGAAACGCCAGGCTTAGTAATTTTACAAGCCTATAATACAAGCTTACCGGCTTTACGCCTGGCTCAAAAACATGATTATAAAACTTTTTTTGAACAAGAATTAGAAGCTCGACAATCATTTGATTATCCACCTTTTAGTCAAATGATTAGAATTGTTATTTCATCTGAAAATGATATGGAAGTAGAAAAAGCTGCACTAGAAATAGCTGAGCACTTAAGTACTTTCCTTGAAGACAAAATAGTCCCTGAAAACATAAAAATTCTAGGACCAGCGCCTTGTCTTATTGAAAGGGTAAAAGGTAGATATCGTCAGCATATTGTGCTTAAAAATCAAGGAGGAGATTTAGGGCTAAAGCTAATTAGCAACTTTATCAAACAATCTCATTTTAAATATAACGAATTGCGTGTAATTGTCGATATTGACGCGCTTGACTTAATATGAGAAGCACTTAAATATGCTTCTTATTAGTCTTAGCGGCTGTAAATGCTAGATTAGCAATAGTCTGCTTAAATTAACCTATGCTTTTTTATTATTTCATTGTCAGCCTAATTTTATTGCTAATTAGTCCTTATTTGATAATTAGCAATAAAGCACGTGCAGGAATTTGGCAAAAGCTAGGTTTTATTCCGAGTAAGTTTTATGCAAGCAATAACTCAAAGAATATTCGTCTTTGGTTCCATGCAGTATCTGTAGGCGAATTCAATGCCATTTATCCAGTTATCACCAAACTGCATGACTTATATCCAGAACTGGAAATATTTATATCTACCACCACAAAAACTGGCAACAAAATAGCTAAAGATAGTGTGGGCAATTGGGCCCATATATTTTATTTTCCTCTTGATTTACCAATTTTTATTAAGCCGTGGCTAAATAAAATAAAGCCATCATTAATAGGTATTGTCGAGACAGAAATTTGGCCAGGATTTCTAAGTATTTGCCAAAAAGAAAATATTCCAACTATGTTAATTAATGGTCGCTTATCACCAAAATCATACAGCTCATTTTCTTTTTTCATAGGCAATATTCTTCACAAATTTCAAAAGCTTTTATTGCAATCAGAATTAGATGCACATCGCTTCATGAACTTAAGCAAAAACAAATTACCAATTATTGTAACTGGTAATATCAAATTTGATGGCATGAAAGCAATAACAAATGAAGCCAAAGAAGCTATTAAACGCGATATAAATATTAGCGAAAACGATTTGGTACTTGTTGCTGGCTCTACCCATGAAGGAGAAGAAAGTGCAATACTTTCAGCTATAAATTTATTACAAACAAAATTCAATCTTCCATTCAATATAAGACTTATTATCGCCCCTAGACATCCAGAGCGTTTCAATCGCGTTTGTCAAATAATTGAATCATATAATTTCACTGCCAAACGTTATTCCCAAAAGGATAAGTTTGCCGATAGCAAAGACATTTATGTATTAGATACAATTGGTAAATTATCCCAATTTTATTCAGTAGCTTCTCTTGCCTTTGTTGGCGGCACTTTAATCAAAATAGGCGGACATAGCATTGTAGAGCCTTGTGTGTACGGCATTCCAGTAATCACTGGCAAATATTTATACAAAACAAAAAGTGTAGCCGATAGTCTAATAAATGCAGGTACTTTATTTATGGTATCTGATGCGAATGATTTAGCTATGACCATAAATAAACTAGCAAATTCAGCGACAGAAAGAGAATTAGCTGGTAAAGCAGGAAAAGTGTGGTTAGCCAATAATCAAGGTGCAACTGATAAGACAATAGAAGTTATTCTTGATAGTATAAAAATCTCCAAGCATAATTTCAAAAATAGAGAATTGGTTTCGTGAAAGTAATTGAAAGAAATAACAAGTCAAGTCATTCACTTTTGACAAAATTATTGTCACCAGCTTCATTTGCCTATGGAGCTGCTTCTTATTTGAGGCTAAAATTATATAGCTCTGGATATCTAGAACAAACTCATTTACCCGTCAAAGTAATTAGCATTGGCAATATCACTTGTGGTGGTACTGGAAAGACACCAATTACCATTGATTTAGCTAGACGACTGATAAAAGCTAATAATAAAGTTGCTATTTTAAGTCGTGGTTATAGACGCAAGTCAACTGATAAGTTTTTAGTAGTAAGTGCTGGCAATGGCCCGATTGTAGATGCTAGTACAGCAGGCGATGAGCCATTTATGATATCTAAAAATGTTCCAGAGGCAATTGTAATTGTAGGTAGCAAAAGAAAAATTACAGCCGATATAGCTATAAAAAAATATGGTTGTAATATTATTCTTCTTGACGATGGCTTTCAGCACATACAATTATCCCGCTCTGAAGATATTGTTTTAATAGATTACAACGATGATTTACACAAACAAGCGCTCTTACCAGCAGGTAGATTACGAGAGCCATTATCAGCTTTAGCTCGAGCTCAATCGATTGTAATTACAAAAGTACCAAAAGAAAAGAATGAAAAAGAATGGTCTGACCTAAATGACCTAATTGCTAAATATGCGCCACAGACAAAAATATCTTCTTGCCGCTTCACAAGCTATTGCCTAGAGAAAATTAGCAATCAAGAATCTGTAAGTCTTAATACAATTGCTGGTAAAAAAATTATAGCTTTTTGCGGCATTGCCCAACCAAAACATTTTTATAAAGAACTGGAAAGCTATGGAGCAGATATCGTATTTCGCAAATCATTTGCTGATCATCATTGGTATTCACATAAAGATATTCACGAATTAAAGTCAAATTTCAATAAATACAATGCCGATATAATAGTCACAACCAGCAAAGATGCCGTGCGTTTGCTTCCTGATTTGGTACAACAACTACCCATATTGACTCTCAAACAAGAAGTGGAATGGTTAGGAGCAATTCCAATCAATAATTTATTAGTTACACAAGTATGAATAAGTTCATCACAGCAAAACGCATATTAGTTGTACGTCACCGTTTCATCGGCGATACTATATTAGCAGTACCATTTTTAAAAAATTTAAGACATGCTTATCCAGATGCTCAAATAGATATACTCGTAGGACCAGAAAGTGGACAAGTTTTAAAATACTGCCCTTATATCAATAATACAATTATATTTGATACTACTAACTTTCATAAATACGATCGTGGACATAACAAAAAAAGAAATTTGTTTAGTTATGCCAAAGAACTGAAAAAAAACAATTATGATTTAGTACTTTTACTTAAACGTTCTTGGTCATCGGCTTTTCTTGCTTTTTTAACAAGAGCTAAATATAGAGTCGGCTACGATACCGAATTTAGAAGAATTTTCCTTACTCATGCCATAAAATGGGATAAGCACAAGCACGAAATAGAATCAACATTTGATGTTTTAAGAGCAATTGATGTGCCAATTATTGATAATCGTACTGAGTATTGGCTATCTGACGAAGAAATTAAAGCTATCGATAATAAAGTCCCTTCTTTAAATTTAAAAGGCGATAATAAGATAAGTGTTTTATTTCATGCTGCTGCTGCCCACCCTGACAAAATGTATCCAATTAAATCATGGGCAGAAATCATCAAAAAACTTAGTAATATCCATAATATAAATGCTTATTTTATAGGTGCAGAACAAGATAAAGCACTTTATCAAGAATTGATGGACACAGCAAATATCCAAGGTTTTAATTTAGCTGGAAAATTAAGCTTAAGAGAAAGCATGGCATTGCTTAAAAAAATTGATTTAGCTATTTGTGTAGATTCCGGTCCTGCTCATTTAGCAAATGCTGCTGGTTGTCCAACAATTACATTATTTGGTCCTACCGATCCTGTAAGATGGCAACCATTAGGTGTGAATAACATTGCTATATTCGATAAGTCATTAATATGTCGTCCATGTAATTACAACAAAACATGCCGCAACCGTGAATGTCTGACAGAGCTAAATCCAGAAATAATTATCGATGCTTGCAAAAAAATCCTAACGAATAATCTTATTTGTCGCTAGCAAAAAGCATTTTTGCTTCAAATAATACAGGTAGCCCTCTAACGACACAAAGTATTGCTGAGACATAAATTAAAGCATTGGCAATTTGAGGTAAGTAAGTTACTTTCATACTGCTTACCTGCGCCAATATAATTAAGCCAAAAGCAGCTGCTTTTACGAATGCATAAATAAATCGGACAAAGTTGGAAATAACTAAAAATTTGCCAATTTTAGATTGCATCATAGTACTTGCACCAAAGGCGGTAAAGCCTTTTTCACTAGCTTGAGCGCGTATGGCATCAACAAATGTTCCTCTTATCAAAAACAAGAAAGGTATCCAAGCTGGTATCCAATTTAAAATGGCAAAACTAAATAAATAACATAATTCAACAGCTCGATCACAAACAATATCAAACATAGCCCCAAATTTAGTAGCTTGATTAAGTTTACGAGCGAAATAGCCATCTAAACCATCAGCCCAAATGACTATGATAGTCATTACAAAAGAAGTCCAATAAATAGTATCGGAAGGAAGCCATAATATTCCAATAGCAATTAAACATAAAAAGACGCGAGCTACACAAATTGCATTTGGAACATTCATTTTATATCCGTTCCGCAAACTTCATTACACGTCCAGATTGCCAACTAAGTGTGCATTCTTTTCAATAAATTCACGTCTTGGTCCAACTGCCTCACCCATAAGCAAATCAAATATATGATCAGCCTCTGATGCATCATCCACTGTAACTTGTTTCAATGTACGTGTTTCAGGATTCATGGTTGTATTCCACAATTGTTCTGGCATCATTTCGCCTAGACCTTTAAAGCGTTGAATAATTGCTTTATCTCCTAACTCAGCCATGACAGCTTCTAGTTTATGTTCGTTATAACAATATTCAGTACGTTTTCCTTTTTCCACTTTATATAGTGGTGGTTGAGCAATATAAACATAACCATTTTCAACCAATGGCCTAGCATAGCGGAAAAAGAAAGTGAGCAATAGTGTTCTAATATGGCTACCATCTACATCAGCATCGGTCATAATAATTACTTTGTGATATCTAAGCTTAGTTAAGTCGATATTATCGGCATTAGGTCTTAACAAACCAGCACTCTTACTGTTTGCTTCATCCTCATCTTCCTTTTCTCTATCTTTTACGCTTAATCCTAATGCTTGAATCATTGCTTGTACTTCAGCATTTTCATAAATACGGCTTGGCTGTACGCGTTCAACGTTTAAAATTTTACCGCGCAGAGGCAAAATAGCTTGAAAATTACGATTACGTCCTTGTTTAGCACTACCACCGGCTGAATCACCTTCTACAAGATAGATTTCACATTTAGCAGCATCTTTTTCACTACAATCAGCCAATTTACCAGGTAAATTTGAATTTTCTAGTGCTGATTGACGACGTACCAATATTTTTGCTTTGTGTGCAGCTTCTCTAGCTGTTCTTGCTTGAATGGCTTTACCAACAATTTCTTTTGCTTGTTTAGGATTTTTCTCCAACCATTCAGATAAATGCTCTGAAGTAACTGATTGTGTTATCCCTTGAACTTCTCTATTACCTAATCTTTCTTTTGTTTGTCCTTCAAATTGAGGATCTTGCACTTTCACACTGATAATTGCTGTTAGGCCTTCGCGAACATCTTCTCCAGTAAAATTGGAATCAGCTTCTTTAACTAAACTATTTTTACGAGCATAATCATTAATAACCCGGGTTAAAGCATTTCTAAAACCAGTTAAATGCGTACCACCATCATGCGTATTAATATTATTGACAAATGTGTAAATAGACTCGGCATAAATATCGGTCCATTGCAAAGCACATTCAACTACTACCAACTCTCTTTCTTGTTCAAAATAAATTGGTGGCTTATGAACTGCTGTACGTGTGCCATTTAGATATTCAACATAACTGGCGATACCACCTTCGTAGTGATATTTTTCTGTTTTATTCTCTTGTCTTTTGTCAGTTAATGTGATGCACAGCCCTTTGTTGAGAAAAGACATTTCACGAATACGTGTTGATAATGTATCCCAATCAACTGTGATTGATACACGCTCATTATCTTCGTTTATATCATGAAAGATTTCATCATCAGGCCAAAATGTAACTTTTGTGCCGCGCTTATCGGCTTTGCCAACACTCTGCAAACCACCTTGCGCTATACCACGTTTATATACTTGTTTGTATAATTTCCCATCACGTGCGACTTCTACTTCTAATTTTTCAGATAGCGCGTTTACAACCGAAGCCCCTACACCGTGTAATCCACCAGAAACTTTATAAACACCACCACCGAATTTACCACCTGCGTGTAGTACTGTGAAAACTGTTTCAACACCACTTTTGCCGGTTTTCTCTACTGTATCTGTTGGAATACCCCGTCCATCATCTTCAACAGTAATTGAATTATCTTCATTAATGACAACATCAATATTCTTACAATAACCTGCTAATGCTTCATCAATTGAGTTGTCGAGAATTTCATAAACAAGGTGATGCAAACCGCGGGGACCGGTACTACCTATATACATACCAGGTCTGACACGGACAGCTTCAAGTCCTTCTAAAACATCAATAGTCTTAGCGGTATATTGATCAATATCAGCTTGACTAACAGCTTTTTTATTTTTATTTTCTTTTGCACCATTTGCACTAGAAGAAGCAGTTGTTGATGTCTTAGAGTTTGCCATCCTATTCCTCACCAAATTGGTCTCATTCGTCTTATTATTCAGCTTATTCAGCACTTATTACTTAGCGCTTATTCAACTTAAAATAAGCAAAAAGCAATGACTTTACCGAATAATACAGAAGTAAATTTTAGCATGTTTTCGGCAGGAAAGCCTCTCTTAGCTCGTTTTCATTGATATCAATACTTATAGAGTTGTTTAGGAAAAGATTTGCAGCCAAGTAAATTGTTACATCTGAGATACAATTGATAAGGTGTAAGTAGTTTATATAAACATTATTTGGAATTGCATTTTGGACATTTATTATGAAATTAAACCAGGACTAATTAAAAAATCAGCCTTAGCGCTGGGCTTCTTTGATGGTGTTCATCCTGGTCATCAGGCAGTTATTGACAAGGCGGTTCAAGAGGCTAAAAGATTAGAAGCAATTCCTTGTGTAGTAACGTTTAAAGACCATCCCCGTTCATTAACCGTGGGCAAAGCTCCTCCTTTAATCACGCTAATTGAAGACCGTTTAGCTTTATTTTCTAAACAAGGGATAAAGACTGCCTTAGTGCTTTCGTTTAGCGAAGAAATATGCCGACTTGCCCCAGAAGAATATGTAAAAGATGTCCTGGTTGACTGCATGGGCGCCAAATCATTATCTGTTGGTTATAATCATCGCTTTGGACGTAATCGCGAAGGATCACCTGAACTACTTAAAGAATTGGGTAAAACCTATGGTTTTAGTGTTCACGTGGCAAATGAAGTTTTTGTTGATGGAGTGGAAGTTTCAAGTTCTCTGATTAGAGAAGCTCTTTCTAATGGTGCAGTTGAATTAGCTCACAAATATCTAAGTAGACATTATGCAGTAACTGGAATTGTCATAAAAGGTGATGGACGCGGGAATAAATTAGGTTTTGCTACTGCAAATTTGAATATAAAAGAAGAACAATTATTACCTCAAACGGGTGTTTATGCTGGACGAGCTAGGCTAGCAAATGGCAATACTTTGAACGCGGTAATAAATCTTGGTTTTAGACCAACATTTGGTACCGATAATGCCTTATGCATGGAAGTACATATTCTTGATTTCAAACAAGACATATACGGAGAAAAACTTACTGTAGAGTTTTGGCATAAATTACGCAATGAACAAAAATTTGATGGCATCGAATCACTCAAAAAACAAATTAACCTTGATTGCGAATCTGCACGCTCATATTTTGCTTTGCAAACAGCAATGCCTAATAATAAACAAAGCCTAATTACATAATTACAATGAAAGTAAAATACGTAAAAATAGAAAACTTTCGTAATCTAGAGTCATGTCAAATCAACTTGTCACCAGGTATAAATATTTTACTTGGAGAAAATGCACAAGGTAAAAGTAATTTTTTAGAAGCAATTGAATTTTTAGCTACTGCTAAAACTATGCGAGCAAATCACGATAGTGAACTTATCAAATGGAAAGAAAAAAAAGCAAGTGTAGAAATTTGTCTTATAGCCAATAATAATGAAGACATACTCAAAATAGAATTAAAACAAACAGGTGAATCACAAAACCAAAGCAAGGGTAGACTACAAAAAACAATTAAAATTAACGATGTCGTTCAACCTTCTGCTCGTGCACTTATGGGCAGGTTAATTCCTGTTAGCTTTACCAGCTACGATATGAATTTATTACGTGGTGGACCTAAATATCGTCGTGATTGGCTAGATATGATATTACTAAAAGTAAGTCCTGGTTTCTTCGAAATTGAAAGTAATTACGAAAAAGTAGTTTCACAACGCAACAGATTACTCAAAACATTATTTGAAAGAGGTAGAGTTTCTGTTGCCGATCAAGATGAACTTGTTGTTTGGGATAAACAACTCTGTCTATTAGCTGGAAAAATAATAAAAAAGCGTATTCAGCTTATAGATCAATTATTGCCAATAGCAAAAAATTATCAAAATAAACTGTCCAATGAAAGTGAAGAACTGTCGGTTAATTATTTGTTTAAAATGCGCGAATCAAAAGATTTGTCTGGGCAAAGTGATGACACAGATAATTTAGACTCAGAAATTAGCCTTAGTACAAAAGATAAATTTTCCAAAGAGGAGCTTTTGTTATTAGACGAAATTGAAATCGCTAAGTCTATGTTTAAATTGTTGAAAGATTATCGATTTGAAGAGATAAGACGTAAACAAAGTCTTATTGGTCCACATAGAGACGATATTGTGTTTTATTTAAACGATGCTGAAGCAGCAACATTTGGCAGCCAAGGACAACAAAGAAGTATTGTCCTTGCTCTTAAATTGGCAGAATTAGAGTATTTAACAGATAAATTTGGTGAGTCACCAGTATTACTCTTAGATGATGTATTAGCTGAATTAGATACTAAAAGACAAAAATTGTTAATTGAATCAGTAAATACTGATAAACAAACAATTATCACAACAACTCATTTAAGCCACTTTTCTGATGATTATCTGAGCCAAGCCCATCTTTTAAACGTAAACAAGGGTCAAATTAAGCGTACGAAAGAAGAAATGGCAACAACTAGTTAAAAGGATTATATATCCCTATTTTGGGGTACATTATGGACGTTACTAGTAGCGCCCAATATTTAATAAATGGTATTTGAAGACCAAACCGGAACCATAGTAAGAAAAATATGCATGGCTTGTAGCCAGGAATTTACTGGACTAGAAGCTTGTTGCCCACATGATGGAAATTTATTAGTTCCATTACCACAAGATCCTTATTTAAATAAAAAACTGGCAAACAATTATTTAATTTTGTCAGTAATTGGTACTGGCGGTATGGGTGTGGTTTATAAAGCAAAGCATGAAGTTATGGATCGTTTTGTAGCAATTAAAATGTTACGCGCTCAATTTGTTACTGATTCACAAAACATAAAACGATTTCAACAAGAAGCCAAAGCAGCCAGTCGCCTTGATCATTCAAATGTAGTTACACTTTACGACTATGGTGTTACGGATAATGGACAACCATATTTAGTGATGGACTACATAGAAGGCATTAGTTTGGCACAACTTATCAAAGAACAAGATCATATTGGTGTCGATAGAGCAATTCACATATTTGTGCAAGCTTGCAATGCTCTTGATCATGCTCACAAAAAAGGAGTAATACATAGAGACTTAAAACCAGGCAATATAATGCTCGTTAAAAATAATGAGGGTGACGATTGCATAAAAGTAGTAGATTTTGGTGTAGCAAAACTTATGCCGTTAAATAGTGATGATATTCAAATATTGACTCAAACAGGCGAAGTTTGCGGCAGTCCAGTTTATATGAGTCCAGAACAATGTTTAGGACACGACTTAGATATTCGTGCTGACATATATTCAATGGGAATTGTTATTTATCATACTTTAACTGGAAAAGTTCCTTTAAAAGGGCGAACTTTAGTTGAAACTATGTCAAAACAAATAAATGAAACTGCTCCTTCATTTTCTGAAGCTCGCCCAGATTTATATTTACCACCATCTCTTGAGAGCATTATATTTAAAGCTTTGTCAAAAGAGCCTTATTTACGTCAGCAGTCGATGTCTGAATTGGCATACGAACTTGAATCAATAATAACCAGCAAAAACAAATCACTTCGCACAATAGATATGGATTATGTAAGTGAAAAGCCAGTTTTGCAAAAACCAGCCAATTACCTTTTAATTGCGCTTTTAATAATAATTGCTCTTTTTACTACTTTCTTTTTTGTCCACCAAAACAAAGAAGAAAACCGCACAACAAAGCCTCTACCCACTGCATCAATAAAAAATTCAGCAGTAAATACGAAAGACATATCCAATGCAAATAGATCTGCGCCAATAAAAATAATTCCAAAAACAATTACGGTTAAAACAAAATCGGTTAAGCCAATATCTATTGACAAACAAATAGATCCATTTATTGATTTGAAAAAAGATCGTTCATACTAATTCAGCAAAGAGCATGTAAGCATTTTTCAACTCTTTGCACAAAACGCTCTACTCTTTTTTCATCAACATGATTTTTCCATATTCCATCTTCTTTAAGAGAAGATCCAACAATTATAGCGTCACAATAAGAAACAAATTTTTCTACATTAATCTCATTAGCTCCAGAGCCTACTAAAACTGAACATTTTACATTTTCTTTCACTGCTTTTACGTCTTGTTCAGCTGGTGGCAAACCAGTACGAGCTCCACTTACAACAACACCATCTGCCAAAAAGAACTCAGCGGCATGAGCAGTCTCAATTAAGCTTACATCGTCAGTAATGGCGTGAGCTGAATGTTTCTTTTTAATATCAGCAAAGATTTTTACATTGTTAGATTTTAAAGCAGCCCTTCTACGAATTAATTGTGCAGCAGATGATTCATGTATGCCCTCATCACCAACATGAGCATAAACAAATCCTTCTACACGAATAAAATTCAAATCAGCAGCAGTAGCCACAGCTAAAGCTTCAATATTTGCTCCTGCTAAAAGTTGCACTCCGGTTGGAAGCATAGTCTCATACTTTAAAGCATGAGCAACTAAAGTCATAGCAGCTACAGTTTCTGGTTCTACATAACCTTTGAGATAAGGTAAATCATGCATATTTTCAAGAATAATGGCATCAACTCCATTTTCTTTATATTTCATAGCATCGTCTAATGCCCATCTTAATATCTCATCAATACTGCCACCATAATAAGGCGAACCAGGTAATGGTATGAGATGTACAGCACCAATTATTGAGCATTGCCGATTGAACATATTTTTTTGCTCCGTTATCTTTACTACTTTTCAGCTAATAAAACTGCTCGCACGGGCGAGGCTTCCAATTCCATAAATTTTAGAGGAAAAGCAATCAAAAAATACACCCCTTGTTTAACTTCTGTCAAATCTAGATTTTCTAACCAAGCCATCCTGTTTTCATGCAATAAGTGATGGGCTTTCAAATCTTTGCAGTCAGTATGATCAACTGAAGGTGTATCAATACCTAATAATTTAAATTCCTTTTCTGCCAATTTATCAACAAGGTCTGGGTGAAAATAAGCATAATTTTGTTCGAAGACATCATAACGAATTTTTTTTTGTGTTTTAACAAGAATTCTTTTTAGACTTTCGTTTCCTTTTAAACATGCTTCAATATTTTCAAAAGCAATTGCGCTATCAAAAGGAGAAATATCGATTACAAGCACTGGACCTATATATGGCTCAAGGGGCATAAAACCAATATTATTGTTATTGTTATCCAATACACCACCAATATGGCTCGGGGAATCAGCATGAGTACCTATATGCGGGCTCAATGTCATAGCTGTAAGGTTAAACACTTTTGACTGATCATAGGATAGGGTAATTCTTTTACTAAACGGAATATCACCAGGAAAACATGCACTCGACGATGATACCGGCTGAGAAATATCAATGATTTTGTAATTAGAAAAAGAAATCATCGAACAACTATTTCATCCTTAACAATTGGGAATAATTTTTCTGCAATCAATTTTTCTGCTTTTCCTAAATCTATTTGTTCTGGCTTAGCCAGCCCTTGACAAAGTTCGGACAAAATCTCAGTTGTAATCAGTCCAGCTTGAAATGCCTTTTCATAGGGAGTAAGACCAAATGATACCAATGAATAGCGAGAAATATAAGTGTTAGGAAATTTTTCTTGCAAAAGCTTTTCTACTTGTTTTTGTAATTGAAATTGTGGATCACCAAGTTTATCCCGCATTTCAATAAAATTTTCTATAGCCATATCAGCAATTGCATCAGTATTTTTATATCTCAATTGAAAAAGTTTAGAAAATGTTTTTTCCCAATTAGTATCTCCCATATCTCCATATTCCGCCAAGCACTGATCAAAGACAACACAGTCTTCAAAGCCACAATTCATACCCTCACCAAAAAAGGGCACTATACTATGAGCTGCATCTCCCAGCAAAAGCATATCTCCCTTATGGTTCCAGGGAGCACATTTAACAGTAACCATATGCCCAACCGGATTAGTAAAAAACATTTGACTTAAATTAGGGAATAGTTTCACAGCATCAGAAAATTGTGTGGCAAAAAATGCCTCTATACTTTGAGAAGTGTTTAATTGTTCAAAACTATTTTCTCCCTTTAAAGGCAAAAAAAGTGTACAAGTAAAACTACCATCAAAATTAGGCAAGGCAATAAGCATATATGTACCGCGAGGCCAAATATGCAAAGCATTTTTTTCTAATTGGAATTCACCACTATTGCCTGCCGGCAATAATAATTCTTTGTATCCATATGGAAGTTCTTGTTCGGAATTTTTAAAGCCTGGCTCATTAGCTAAAGCTTTTCTTGCTTGCGAGGCAGAACCATCGGCTCCAATCAAATGATTGAAAGGCAAATTATATATTTCATGACTAATTTCATCTTGTAGTTTAATTGTTTTATTCTCAAGATCAACATCGACTAACTTTTTGTTGAATTCAATATTGACTAAACCAGTTTTTTCAGCTTTATTAATAAGAAAAACATTTAAATCTGCTCGTGAAATAGAATAACGACATTCGCTATTATCTTTGCCATAAGCCTGAAAAGAAAGTGCTCCTTCTGACGAATGCACCATGCGTCCTGGCATAGGAATAGCCATTTGCAATATAGATTTATCAATGCCTAATATTTTTAGAGCATTAATACCGCGGAAAGACAGGGCTAAGTTAATAGAGCGCCCAGCACTAATAGTTTGCTTTCGCATATCCGGTCGTCTTTCAAAAATTTCGACCGCAAAACCACGCTTAGCTAAAAATATAGCCAAAAGCGATCCAACTAAACCAGCTCCAATTAAAGTAATTTTGCCTTGCGACATAGAAAATCAAGACCTCGCTATATCACTTAACAGCTGTCCAAATTTGAAAATATCCATAAAGCTATTATATGAAGGAACTGGCGAAGCACGAAGAATATCAGGCTCACGGAAATCACATAAAGCACCGGCTTCTTTTAATTTAGTTAAAATCTTTTTGGGATCGTCTTTAATTCTTACCGATAATTGCGATCCTCGTTCACAAGACTTAGATGGTGTAATTAACGTACAATATTTATTAGGAATACTTTCTAAAACAAATTGCAAATAAGCTGTTAACATATCACCCTTTTCTCTAAGTTTTTTCATGCCTACCGAATCAAACAATTCCATAGAAGCCCTCAAAGCTGCTAATTGGAAAATAGGTGGATTACTTAACTGCCAACCTTCCGCTCCATACATTGGGTCAAATTTAGAGTCCATTTTAAAACGAGTATTTTTATTATGTCCCCACCATCCAGCAAAACGGGGCAGGTCAAATTGATTTGCATGTTTTTCGTGTACAAAACAACCAGCAATTGCTCCTGGCCCAGCATTTAAATATTTATAGCTACACCAAACAGCAAAATCAATTTGTGAATCATGTAAATTCAAAAGTAGATTGCCAGCACCATGAGCTAAATCAAAGCCTATTAAGCAACCTTTTTTATGTGCTGCTTCAGCAATTAATTTCATATCTAAGGCTTGTCCAGTTAAATAGTTTACATTGCCCAATAACACAAGGGCTATTTGTTCACCCTGTTTTTCAATTAATTCCAAAATATCTTCATGCCGAATGAGCATTTCATTTACTCTCGGTCCAATTTCTATAATTGCTTCTTTAGAATTAAAACCATGAAATTGAGCTTGTGAGGCAAGAGCATACTGATCAGAGGGGAAAGCTGATTTTTCCATGAGAATTTTATAGCGTTTTGCATTAGGTTTATAAAACGAAACCATCATTAGATGCAAATTGACGGTAAGGGAATTCATCACAATTACTTCGTGTTCTTTAGCTCCTACCAGCCGAGCTGTAAAAGCTGTTAAATTTTCATGATAAGGAAGCCAAGGAAATTTAGCGTCAAAATGACCTTCAACACCCAATTCTGCCCAATCATTTAATTCTTGTTCAATATATTGTTTTGCTTTTTTGGGTTGCAAACCTAAAGAATTGCCAGCAAAATATATACAAGGCTCACCTTTTGTAGTTTTAGGAATATAAAATTCATTTCTTAAATTTGCTATTGCATCTTTAGCATCCATATCTCGAGCAAATTTTTCACTATTTTCAAATTGCGTAATAGATAATATTGATGAATTCATGGAGCAACTTTTGCTCCACATTTTTTACATGTGCTATTTTCACTTTTATAAAATCTTTCAAAAATCGGTGGAAATTGTTCAGCAATATTTTGCAGATGAAAATGTTCTTCGTATAATTTTTCACCACATTTTTCACAATACCAAAGAAATCCATCTTGCTCGTCTTTTGTGCGCTGTCTTTCAATTACAAGGCCAATAGTATTAGCTGGGCGACGCGGAGAATGAGGAGTATTGGGTGGTAAAAGAAACATTTCACCTTCTTTTATAGAAATGTCTCTCGGTTTACCTTCATCTATAACTTTGACGATGATATCCCCTTCAATTTGATAAAAAAGCTCTTCACCCTGATTTAAATGATAGTCAGTGCGAGCATTTGGACCACCTACTACCATAACGATAAATTCACGATCTTCAAAAACCAATTTGTTGCCAACAGGCGGTTTTAAAAGATGCCGATTTTCATCAATCCATTTTTTGAAATTTATTGTGGCAAACTTATTCATTTCTATTTCATTTTTACTTCAAATTTCTTCCTGTAATTATATACAGGCTTTCATAAAGACAAGTAAGGTGTTATTGCTCTCATATTTATAAACAAATAGTTTATTATATTTATGTATATGTATGTATGAACATAGCAGCCCTTGGCAATTGCATAAATGCCTTGAATGCGCGCTATTTAAAGCAAATTAACTTATACCAATAATTTATGCCCATGATTAAAGAAGCTATAAAAATAGACGAAAAAATTGTACCCAAGCCTTTAGGGGCTTATTCGCATGCAATAAAAGCAGGCAATTTTTTATTTATATCCGGACAAGGAGCAAGAGACGCCCAAACCAACGAAGAAGTTGGTGTAAATCTTGACGGCAACGGCAAAATAATTTCATATGATATAGAAGCACAAACACATGCCTGTATTAAAAATGTTAGCACTGTCCTTGCTGCCGCTAATTTGTCCTTAAAAGATTTAGTGGATATAACTGTTTTTTTGGCTGATATCAATGATTTTGCTAAATACAATAAAATCTATAATCAATATTTTTCAAATTTAGCAGCACCTGCTCGAACGACTATACAAGCAGCAGCATTGCCAGGCAAAAATTTTATTGAAATTAAAGCTATTGCTATTTTTCCTAGCGATTGAACAAATAAAAATTGAAATTCAAAGAGGATTTTACAAGTGACTGTTAGCACTCATCTCCAAACAAAAACAATTGAAAATTTTATAGATGGAAAATTTTGTCCATCTAGTACAAATCAAACATTTGCCGATATAAATCCGGCTAACGGTGAAACTATTGCTCAAGTGGCAAGTGGTAATTCAACTGATATTGATGCTGCAGTTAGCGCAGCTAAACATGCTTTTGATAAGGGACCATGGTCAACATGGTCAATTAAACAAAGAGCACAGGTTTTAAGAAAAATTGGTGACTTAATTTTAGAAAATAAAGAATTATTAGCAAAAGCTGAAACAATAGATACAGGTAAACCAATTTCTGAAAGTTTAAATGGCGATATACCAAGAGCTGCTTACAATTTTCATTTTTTTGCAGATTATGCAAATTCCTTACAAGAAGAATGTTATACAGTAGATAAAAACGAACGTCATATTGGTGTCTATGAACCTTTAGGAGTTTGTGGATTAATCACACCTTGGAATTTACCCTTATATTTAGCAACTTGGAAAATTGCACCATGTTTAGTTATGGGCAATACTTGCGTATTAAAACCAGCTGAATGGACACCATATACTGCTTATTTATTTGCTCATATTATTAAAGAAGCTGAATTACCAGATGGTGTATTCAATATTGTGCAAGGCTTTGGACCAAATAGTGCTGGCGAAGCACTCACTCGCCACGCAGATGTTGCTTCCATTTCTTTTACTGGCGAAACAAGTACTGGCAAAGCAATTATGACCGCTGCTGCTTCCACTCTAAAAAAACTTTCTTTTGAATTAGGAGGCAAAGGTGCCAATATAATTTTTGATGATGCTGATTTAGATGAGGCCATTCCAGTAGCAGTCAACGCTGCTTTTCGCAATCAAGGACAAATATGCCTAGCTGGATCTCGTTTATTTGTTCAAGAAAAAGTTTATAACAAAGTTGTAGAAGCTATTTTGGATAAAGTAAAACACATTGCTGTGGGCGATCCTTTAGATCCCAAAACTCAAATGGGAGCAATAATAAGCAATGAACAGCTAGAAAAAATTCAGTCATATATTGAACATGGTAAAAAAGAAGGGAAATTACAAATTGGCGGTACACGTTTAAAAGAATATCCTAAAGGTAATTTCTTAACACCAGCTGTATTTACTGATTTAGCAAATTCATCTCGTCTTTGCCAGGAAGAAATTTTTGGACCAGTTTTACCAATTGTTCCATTTAAAGACGAAGCGGAAGTGATTGAAATGACAAACAGTACAAAATATGGACTTTCTAGCAGCATTTGGAGTCAAGATATCAATCGATGCCACAGAGTTTCACAAGCCATCAAAACCGGAATTGTCTGGATAAACTGTTGGTTTGCTCGTGATTTACGTACTCCTTTTGGGGGGCAAAAGCAAAGCGGCATTGGACGAGAAGGAGGAAAACACAGTCTAGAATTTTTCTCTGAGCAAAAAACAATTTGTTATCGATACAAAAACAAATAAGGATAATAATGGATTTAGGGATTTCAAATAAAAAAGCATTGGTGTGTGCCGCATCTAAAGGACTAGGCAAAGCCATTGCCATGGAATTAGCTCAAGAAGGGGCTCAATTATTTATTTGTGCCCGTGATTCTAAAGCATTACAAGAAGCTGCTCAAGAGCTTGAAAAATTATCCAAACAAAAAATTGGTTATTTAGCTTGTGATTTATCTAAAGCAGACGACAGACAAAATTTGGTGTCAAGCGTAAATTCATTTTTTGGCATGCCAGACATTCTTGTCCATAATGTAGGTGGACCAAAAACAAGCTTAGCTAAAGATACTAATTTATCTGATTGGCAAGAAGGTTTTGATAAATTATTTCAAAGTGTAGCTGGACTAAATCAAGCATTTTTACCAGCTATGATTGATAAAAAATGGGGACGTATAATTATTGTCACATCAACCAGCGTATTAGAACCAATAGCTGGGCTATCTATATCAAATGCTATTAGATCAGCTGTTACTGCCATGGCTAAAACATTATCCGATGAAGTAGCTCAGTTTAATATCACCATAAACTGTCTAGCTCCTGGCATGATCCATACCAATAGAACCGGTGAATTATTAGATAGCCGTGCTAAGACTAGCAATTTAAGTAAAGAACAATATATGGAAGATTATCTGAAATCAATTCCCATGAGACGCTTGGGAGAACCAAAAGAATTTGCAGCTGCAGCTTGTTTTCTTGCATCAGAAAAAGCTTCTTATATTACTGGCTCGACACTATGCATAGATGGCGGGAAGAGAAGATCTACATACTAAAACAAAAATCAAAAACAACCAAGAGGGAAAAAGCATGAAATATTTAGTACTAGGCGCGGGACGCATGGGTTGGGCAGTTATTTATGATTTGGTAAAACATAGTAATGCCGATGAAATTTTTGTTGTTGATGGCGATGAGGAACGACTAAAACTCACCGAAAAAGAATTCAACGACAAACGTATTAAGACTCACAAAGTTGATATAGCAAACAGTAAAACTTTAGCCCCGTTTATGTCTCAATGTGTCGTAACTATTGGTTGCGCTAGTTATAAATACAATTATGATTTATCGAAATTAGCTATTGAATGTGGCTGTAGCTATATTGATTTAGGTGGTAATGAAAGTATTGTTGCCAAACAATTTTCATTGCATGAAGAGGCTAAAAAGAAAAATGTAGCAATAATTCCTGATTGCGGATTAGCTCCCGGACTGGTATCGCTACTTGCCTATGATGGCTATCAAGAATTGGATGAAGTAAAAGAAATAAAATTGAGAGTAGGTGGCTTGCCAGTAAATCCTGAGCCTCCTTTAAATTATGCAATTGTCTTTTCACCAGAAGGATTGATAAATGAATATGTAGAAGACTGCACTATTATTAAAGATGGAAAAGTCTCAACGGTACCTTCATTAGCTGATACAGAAACAATTGAGTTTCCTCAGCCATTTGGTAAAATGGAAGCATTCAATACATCAGGCGGTATTTCAACACTGCCAAAAACTATTGGTGCAAAAGTAAAAAATCTTGACTATAAAACTATTCGCTACCCTGGACATTGCGAACAAATGCGTTTACTCATGGATCTGGGACTAATGGATAGTAAACCAATAAATGTAAATCAACAACAAACAATAGCACCGCGCACAGTACTGACTCAATTATTGATTGACAGGTTGCCAAAAATTGAAAAAGATGTTGTTTTGATTCAAGTAAGTGTAAAAGGTCTGCTCAATGGCAGTACCAAAGAAATAGTTTATGAAACAATAGATTATTTTGATGACAAAACTGGCTTATCAGCTATGATGCGCACAACCGCATTTCCAGCAGCAATAATTGCTCAAATGATTGCACAAGGCCAAATTACCGAACGTGGTGTATTGACTCAAGAGTTATCTATTCCAACTAAAGTATTTTTGAAACAATTAAATGAGCGCGGTGTTAAAATTAACCGTTCTGACAAAGTTTTAGCAGCACAAGTTAAATAGAGAAATGAGATGAAAGCTACCAAGAAAAAAGTTGCCCCTATTGCTATCGATAAATATATTGATCACATAAAGTCTGATTTTGTTAGTGACTTAAAAGAATTAGTTGATATTCCTAGCGTAAGCATGGATCCTAATTGCAAAAAAGATATTACAAAAACAGCTGTTAGAGCTAAAGAGCTAATCAATAAATTTGGTGCCACGGCAGAAATCATTTTGACCGATGGTAATCCGGTAGTAATAGGTAAGTTTCACTTATCAGACGATTATCCAACAGTGACAGTATACAATCATCTTGATGTACAGCCTGCCGATGCAGAAGAATGGGAAACAGCTCCTTTTTCTATGCAAATAGTAAAGGATAAATATTTAGGACGCGGTACCACTGATGATAAGGGCCCAGCTCTAACGGCACTTTATGCTGCCAATTATGCTCATGAAAATAAAATTCCCATTAATATCAATTTTCTTTGGGAATTAGAAGAAGAAATTGGCGGCCCTAATTTTGCAAGATTTTTAGAAGTCAACAAAGATAATTTAAAAACCAATTCAATAGTAGTTTCCGATACTATATGGGTATCAAGAGACAAGCCAGCTATTAGTTACGGTTTACGTGGAATGCAATGCATGACTTTTAGGCTGGATACTGGTAAAAAAGATCTTCATTCAGGACTTACCGGTGGGCTAGCTCGCAATCCAATTGGAGAAATGGCTCACCTTATTTCCAAATGTTATGATGCTAAAACCGGAGAAGTAAAAATTCCCCACTTTTATGATGATGTTAAAGACCTTGAACAAGATGAGATCGATAATTTCATTGCATCTGGTTTTAATACTGATATATTTCAAAAAGCTCACGAGCTATATTCTTTAAGAACAACAGATGTAATGGATGCTGCAAAACGAATATGGGCAATGCCAACATTTGAAGTGCATGGTTTAATTGGTGGTTACACAGGTCCTGGTGTAAAAACTATAGTGCCACATTTTTCCGAAGCAAAAGTCAGCATGCGCCTTGTTCCCAATCAAGATCCTAATAAAATAATTCAACTAGTGTCTGACTTTGTTCGCTCTATTAATCCCGATGTTGAAATATGTGCACAAGGAACGCTACAGCCATATGTGGGAGATTTCGCAGGACCATATTCTCAAGCAGCTAAACGTGCTATGCAAAGGGCTTTTGGTAAAGAACCAGCATTTGTTCGAGAAGGTGGCTCAATTGGTGCAGTCTTAAGCATGAAAGATATTTTGAATGTACCAATTACCTTTTTAGGGCTGTCGCTCCCAGAGCATGGGTATCATTCTATAAATGAAAATTATGACTGGCAGCAAGCATCTGGCGGTATAAAAATGTTTGTCCATTATTTTGAGGAAATAGTCAAAATAATGGACCCAAAAGAAAGTTAAGAGTCAGTATTTTTTTGGGCAAGAGCAGAAACTAATTCTGGTTCGATTACAGATTCTGCTACTGAAACTGATAATGGCAAAGGACCAGTAAATGCTGATAGTTTTCCTAAGCTAGGCATATCTGTTAATACGATTTCTGATTCTGGTTCAATACTTTTGGCTGTATTCACCACATAACGACGTCCTTTCCAACTAACTTTATTGCCGCTCAACACAAGATAGGCTGAATGGAGATATAAAACTGTCACAACCAAACTGCCAAAAGGTAAAAGCAAAAAGTGTGATAAATTTACCCCTAAATAACATTGGGTAGTACGTTTGTACCAAGCAAGCAAACAGCTCATTTGTAAAACAGACAAAAGAGTAAGCGGCAGCAAAAGAGTGTTACTCGTAGCTGATAGCCACATGTAAGCGACTAAACCTGCCTGTATGAATGGAAACAAAATACAAATATTGATTAGACAAATTACTAGAACAAGAAAAATCATTTTACATTCTATAAGTGCATAAAGATTTTTTGTCCAACCATGCCATAGACTCACCAGATTGGTATACATTCTTACGCGATAAAGCAATTTCCCATCTGCTGCCATAACATGATAGCCATTATCTTTTACTAAACGAGCAAAACTAATATCATCAAGAATTTGATCGTAGACAGCAGCATGTCCACCAACTTTATTGTAAATTTCACTGCGCACTAAAATATATTGTCCATAAGCATAAGCTCTATCATTAGTGCGTTCGTTAATTGTATTCAAAGGATCACCACATAAAAACGAGCCTAATAAAACCGGCATAACAACTCGTTCCCAGAAGCTACCGAGTTCTTGAATCGGCATAAAAGAAATAAGCTCAGCACTATTTTTAAGAGCATATGAAAGTGAATAACGAAGCGAATTTTCTGAATGACAGGTATCAGCATCTGTAAATAAATACCACTTACCATTAGCATATTTTTCAGCGCTAACTAAAGCATTACATTTACCTATCCAACCTGGCTTAGCTTCATCAGAACAAACAAAACGTACATGAGGATATCTGGCAGCAATTTGTTTGATAATTGCACCTGTTTCATCAGTGGAACGATCATCAACTGCTATTACTTCATAGTTTGGATAATTTTGCTTTGCTAATGATTCTAAGCAACGCCCTATTTTACCGCCTTCATTGCGAGCAGGTACTATGACTGATACAAAAGGCAATTGGTTATCCGGCAAACTTGATGGATCTAATTTACGGAAATAAGCAAAAAACAACCAAGTTAAAGCAGCTAGCATTACAACCAAAGATGCACTGAGAATAGAAATAATAAGTAAAGTCATGCTTTATCCAATTAATAGTGCAAATATAAGTTGTGCCGCGATGCCTGTCTTACACATATTGGGTTGTATAGCTATGGCAGCTAATGATCGTACCATTTATCAACAATTACATTGATATCAACTTGACATTGTTATAAGTTAATGACAAGAAGCAAAACGAAAATTACGTTTTTATTGAGCAAAATAGACACAGTAAGGCATATATAAAACAATCAATTTTTATTGCTATTTGATACTTACAAATAAAGAAGACTTAATGAATATCAATATTTAAAACTTGATGAATCTACTCTAACAGGGCCACAGCCTGACTAGCGATAGCTTCAGAACGTCCTATAAAACCAAGTCCTTCAGATGTTTTTGCTTTTATGTTCAATTTATTGAGATCAATAGCCATTATTTGAGCCAAATTATTTTGCATTTTTTCAAAATGAGGTGATAGTTTTGGCTGTTCACAAATAATAATGGTATCTATATTGCCAATTTTGTAACCTTTATTTGTAACATCATTTATTACTTGTTGTAGTAAAAGCAAACTATTGCTACCTAAATATTGATCATCATCAGGCGGAAATAATGTTCCTATATCTTTCAAACCAGCTGCTCCTAATATTGCATCAATAATTGCATGTGTTAAAACATCTCCATCACTATGTCCTAAGAGTCCTTTATCAAAAGGAATATGTATGCCACCAAGAATTAGTTTGCGTCCGGTCACTAATCTGTGAATATCAAAACCATTCCCAATTCTTACCATATAAAAATTATCCTAAGACTAATAATAATTGAGACAATTCCACTGTTTCTCCTGATTTAACACCTATCTTTGTGACTTTACCATTTACATGGGAAAGTATTTCAGATTCCATTTTCATAGCTTCAAAAATGGCTAGTCTTTGACCAATAGTAACAGCATCACCTTCTTTTACAAGAATTTCTTTCATAAGACCATGCATAGAAGCATAGATATGACCATTTTGAGTACCATTATTTAGCTTATCCAATTTAATTTCACTTGTTATATTAGCTTCAGTGTTTACATTAACGTTTTTCTTTTTATCGTCAATATTTTCAATATCAATTTTACTACTAACAATTTCGCTTACTTTAACATTGAAGATTCGTTGATTTATATTTACTTCAAAGTTTCTTTCAGGTAGGCGTGACTTTTCAGAATCACCGAGAGCTGAACCAACAAGAGCTTGAGGAGCAATGCTAGATGGAGATAATTTAAAATTCTTTTTGAATTCTGATTCTATGTATGTAGTATAAACTTGCCCTTTAAGAAAAAGCGGGTCTTCTAAAAGTGCTAGATGAAATGGAATAGTGGTCTTTACACCTTCAATTACAAAATCATTGAGCGCCAACTGCATACGCGTAATTGCTTCTTCCCTTGTTCTACCCCATACTATCAGTTTTGCCAATAGAGAATCATAGAATGGCAATACTTCATATCCTTGATAGCATGCAGTATCCACTCTTACCCATGGAGAGCTTGGTTCTATATATTTTGTAATTTTGCCTGGAGAAGGTAAAAAGTTGCGATATGGATCTTCAGCATTGATTCTACATTCTATAGAATGTCCTCTAGGCACAATATCACTTTGTTTGAAAGATAAAGGCTTACCTGCGGCAATTGAAATTTGTTCTTTGACAATATCGACACCGGTAACAAATTCTGTCACCGGATGTTCTACTTGCACGCGTGTATTAGTTTCAAGAAAATAAAAGTTATCTTTTGCTACTAAACATTCAATGGTGCCAGCAGATTTATAACCAATATATTTTGCACCAGCACAAGCAGCCTCAAGCATTCTTTGTCTCAATTCAGGATCGAGATTAACAGCTGGCGACTCTTCAAGTAATTTTTGATGACGCCGTTGAATAGAACATTCTCTTTCACCTAGATGAACAACATTGCCAAAACCGTCAGCCATTACTTGTATTTCTATATGACGTGGCTCATCTAAATATTTTTCTAAATAAACAGCATCATCACCAAAATAACTCATCCCTTCGCGTTTGGCTGAAGTTAGTGATTGTTCTAATTCTTCTTCTTTTCTAACAACTTTAAGCCCTCTACCACCCCCGCCAGCAGCAGCTTTGATAGCAACAGGAAAACCATATTTTTTACTCAATGCTTTTATCTCATCGAGATCTGATATTGGATCTGTTGTTCCAGGAACTACAGGTACACCTGCTTTTTCCATCAAACGCCTAGCTTCTATTTTGCTTCCCATGCTAGCAATTACTTTGGCATCTGGCCCAATAAAAACAATACCAGCTTTAACACATTTTTCAGCAAAGCTTGGATTTTCAGCAAGAAAACCATAACCTGGATGAATAGCATCAACTTTAGCTCTTAAAGCAATGGCAATAATTTGCTCTTGATCTAAATAAACTTTTGCCGGCTCTCCTTCCAGTTGATAACATTCGCTGGCAAGTTTTACATGTAAGCTATTTTTGTCAGCAGCAGAAAATATAGTTGCCGTTCTAATTCCCAATTCTTGTAAGGACTTAATTATTCTTAGCGCTATTTCGCCTCGATTTGCAATCAACACTTTGTTAAACATATTACTCACCACAAGTTATAGCTAATCTCTATTGGTTTTCTTCTGAATCATATCCTTTAGTAAATGAATGTCACTCATTTATTCAAATTAGAAATCTTACAAATAAAAACAAAGTTTATCTTGACTTTGCAGGTAAGTACTAAAAGTAAGAAATGACTATAAAGTAATAATGATAGGATTACAGTTCTAAAAGTTAAGCACATTCGCGCTGTAAAGAGATAATTGTGAGCTTTAATGATATTTTCATTGCTGGATCTGGATTTATGGGTTCTGCCATTGGTTATTTAATTGCATCTAAAACAAAAGCTAATGTTGTATTTTTTGATAATTCGCAAGACGCTCTTAAAAAAGCACAATCAACAATAGATAAGATAGCCAATACATCTATTGAAAAAGGTTTTTTGAAGAATGAAGAATATGCTTCCATAACCACCAGAATTAAGTATTTAAATTCTCTTGATGAGGCAGCAAAAGCTGATTTAGTAATTGAAGCTATTGCTGAAAATATAAATGCTAAAAAAGAATTGTTTTCAAATTTGGACAAAATCTGTCCTGCTAAAACCATCTTTGCATCCAACACATCATCGCTGTCAATAACTGCAATTGCTCAAGTAACAAGGCGATCTAAACAATTTATTGGTATGCATTTTTTCTCTCCGGCTCATATTATGAAGCTTCTTGAAATTATTCCGGGAATTGATACGGATAAAAATGTCATCGAAAAAGTCAAGAGCTATTCGGAATCTTTTCTTGGAAAAACTGTTATCTGTTCAAAAGATATGCCAGGTTTTATTACTACCAGATTAGGTCTAGTTCTGATAAATGAAGCTGCTTTTGCCTTGATGGAAGGTTTATCCACAGCAAAAGAAATAGATTTAGGCATGACTTTAGGTTACAACCATCCAATGGGACCTTTAGCCCTAGCTGATTTTATAGGTCTCGATATCTGTCTGAACATTATGGAAACCCTATATAATGGCTTTGGTGATCCTAAATATCGAGCTTGCCCTTTAATTAGACAATTAGTTGCTGCAGGGCATCTTGGTAAAAAAACTGGACGCGGTTTTTATGAGTACAATTCATAAGAGTCTATAAAATTGACAAAAAGCCAGCAAAGGAACAGGCGGAGCAATTTAAATAATGTCTTTTTCACAACAAAATAAAGGCCCAAGCAGCGCTGAATTACAACGTTATATACGAGAGCAGAAGACAATTGAATTTCTTCTATCTAACGGAGAACGTTTGGTTGGAACAATTCGCTGGTTTGATGAGCAAGCATTTTCTGTTATTCAAGATGGTGAACAGCCGTTTACAATTTTAAGATCGGCTGTTATTGGTTATCGAGTATCAAATAAAGAAAGCAATTAATTGATGGCAAGATGGCAATGCATGTTAGACTTAAGTAAGCATTTGTGTAAAAAATTGTAGCTTGTAAAGACTTATTGATAGGAGCCGCTCGTGTCTTTTTTTGCCAGGTATTTTTCCCAACAAATTGGCATAGACCTAGGAACCGCTAATACTCTTATTTATATTGAAAATAAAGGTATAGTTCTCAGAGAACCTTCAGTTGTTGCAATTGATGATGAAACAAAAACTGTAATAGCAGTTGGCGAAGAAGCAAGAGCTATGATCGGACGCACACCATTAGGAATTAAAGCTAGTCGTCCATTAAGAGATGGTGTGATAGCTGATTTTAAATATGCCAGATTAATGCTGGAAAAGTTTCTAGAGCGTGTTGTTGGTCCAAGAAAAGGTTTCTTGAAACCTGATATTGCCATTGGTGTACCATCAGGAATTACTGGTGTTGAAAAACGTGCAGTAAGAGACGCTGCTTATAACGCTGGTGCTGGTCAATGTTATTTGCCAGAAGAACCTATGGCAGCAGCTATTGGGGCCGCTTTGCCAGTAACAGAACCAACAGGCTCCATGATTGTTGATATTGGTGGCGGTACTACAGAAGTTGCCATAATTAGTTTATGTGGCATAGTTGTTAATGAGTCAATACGTATTGCTGGCGATGAATTGAACGAATCTATTATTCATTATATGAAAAAAGTTCATAGTCTTGCTATTGGAGAACGTACAGCTGAAGAAATAAAATTTCGTCTAGGCTCAGCATACAAAACACAAGACAATGACAAATACGATGTTCGCGGACTCAATTTAATTAATGGCTTACCCAGAACAGTCACAATTAGTCGTGGTGAAGTTAGAGAAGCATTAACGGAACCACTAACTGCTATTGTTGAAGCTATCAAAAGGACTCTTGAGAGAACTCCTCCTGAATTAGCTGCTGATGTATACAATCGCGGTATTGTACTTTTAGGTGGTGGAGCCTTATTGCAAGGACTGGATGAATTAATCTCTAACGAAACAGAAGTGCCTGTATTTATAGCTGAAGATCCATTATCTTGTGTTGCTATAGGAACAGGAAAAATGTTTGGTCCTTCTTATCGCAGAGTTTTAGAGCAATCACTATACGAAACATAAGCAAGGTAATAAATCTTGAGCACTCAAGATCCTCAACACATTCCGCCCAGTCGCTTTCCCATTGATTCGCAGTCTACCGCGGAAATAATTGTATTACTAATATTAGTATGGATGATAGCTGGTCCATTAAGTGGACTAGTACTTTCCATACATAGTTCTTTTGCTGGAATAATTTCTAAGAGTATAAACAAAATCGAGTCTACTCGTAATCTAGCTGCTCAACTCTTAGCACAGTCACAAAAAATAAAAGATTTAGAGCAAAAACTAGCTAATAGCGATATGGAATTAACTAAACTCAGACAAGAAGCACGCGATACTAATAATTTAAGATCTTTGCTTGGACTTAAAACTCATCTCAGCGCACGCACAATTGCTGCAGATGTAATTAGCCGTAATCCAGATAATTGGTTTGAACAAGTGACAATTGATAAAGGTCAATCTAATAAAGTGCAGGTCGGCTCAGCTGTGATTACTGGCGAAGGTGTAGTAGGACAAATCGTAAGCGTAAGCGAGAATGCAAGTATAGTTAGACTAATTACTGATCCTGATCAAAAAATTGGAGTAGTAATCAAAAGAATTAACCAGCCCGGTGTATTAAGTGGGCAACAAAAAAATCCAGCTACTATAGACTTTGTCCCGATTGGCACGCCAGTTGAAATTGGCGATAAAGTTGTCTGTTTAGAAAATGGTGGCATTTTCCCCTCCGAGCATCCTGTCGGTGTAGTCGTCGGGGTGCAGCGCGACACAAACGGTACAACCTTATCTATTCAAGTCCGTCCCAGTCAGAATTTCTTTGACCTAAATCATGTACTTATTGTTCCGCCCACGAGCGACGCACAACTATTTGTTAAAGGGAAAAATCGCTAATGTCTATTTTTTCCATGCGCATAAGACATAAAGGCTCCAATATTCTTTTGATAAGCTTATTGTGCTTAGTTAGTTTTATGATTCAACAAAATGTGCTCACATATTTCTCTATATACAATGTTACGTGCAATATGCCTCTTACTTTAGTAATTATTTGGGGAGCAATAACGGGTAGTCCTTTGCCGCCAATTACAGCTAATGAACTAAGAACTCATAACATATGGCAAATTTTTCTAAAACAAGCAGCATCTGGTTCTGTAAGTGGTGCCTTTACTGGCGCTTTTATCGCTGCTCTTTATTCTTCTATTATACCTATTTATCCCGTTTCTTATCCAATTGTTGGCTGGATAGCTGGGTATTTTTCTTTGCGCAGTTTGCAAAAACAAAGTTTTATATGCATACCACTAGTTTTTCTTTTAACAGGAATTGCCGAAAGTATAATGTCATGGCAGCTTACACTAAGTGGTCGTATTGGGGTATACGATCATTTATTCAGCATAGTTTTGCCTGAAGCATTGCTTAATTCAATCATTGCTCCTTTTGTTTATTTTCCAATCAAACAATGGCTAGAAGCAAAACAAAACAGAATGGCTTAGCGGAGCATTAAACATGGCAATTGAAACAAAAAAAGAATTATTTTCAATTGATAATGGCTATAGAAAAATGATTGCTGTGCTTTTTTTAGTCATATTTTCAATGTCCTTATTAATGGCACGCCTTTTTTGGTTACAAGTTACACAACAAGATTTTTACAAAGGACAAGCTGTTGAAAATTCCACCCGTGTAACATTTTTAAGAGCACCGCGAGGAATCATCTATGATCGCCATGGCAATCTATTGGCTACAAATAAACAAACATTATCAATGGTGGCCATTCCTAGGCAATTAGATGATATTGATAGTTTGGCTGTACGATTAATGCCGATACTGGGTTTGGATTTTGAAAAAATTAGAGAAAGGCTTGAACAGATTGGTGAGTCTGATTCTGTCTTGCCAGTTGTAATTGAAAGAGATCTTGATTTAAATACAGTTAGTCGTTTTTTTGAAAGAAAATTGTTTTTGCCTGGAATTGAAATTTTACCTGATATTAGCCGCAGTTATCCGCAAGCAGAATTAGCTGCACATGTACTTGGTTATACAGGACAAATTACGGAAGGGCAGTTAAAGCGTCGTCCAGAAAGACGGATGGGAGACGTTGTTGGACAAGATGGAATTGAAAAAATTTATGATGTACAGCTAAGAGGAGTCGATGGAGAACAAAGAGTTCGTGTGAACGCATCCGGCCAAACATTTTCTGCTGAGACAGCTAAACCAGTGATAACAGCACGTCCCCAAGCCGGCATGCCTATGATTTTATCCATTGATTTAGATTTACAAAAAGCTGCATATGACGCGTTAGGTACAAGAAGTGGTGCTGTCGTAGCTTGTGATCCTCAAACCGGTGAAGTACTGTGCTTAGTATCACGTCCAAGTTTTGATCCAAATGTTTTCACAAAGCGCATCACACCTGCTGTCTGGAAACGTTTAAATGCTCCCGATCATCCCCTTTATAATCGTGCTCTATCTGGTTTTCCACCAGGTTCAATTTGGAAAGCAATTACACTTATTGCCGCCCTTGAAAGTAAAGTTGTAAAACCAGATACAAAATTACATGTGTCCGGGGGTATTTCTTTAGGTGGCTTTTTCTTTGGTGATTGGACAAGTTCATCTGGTTTATTTGATCTAGTTAAATGTTTGGCTTGGTCACGAGACTCAGCGTTTTATCAAATGGGTTTAAAGCTTACTCCCGAACAAATTAAAGACTGGGGGGTAAAATTTGGTGCTGGTCGTCCCACGGGTGTTGAATTACCTCATGAAGGCATGGGTCTAGTGCCAGATAGCGCCTGGAAAGAACGTGTTTATCATGAAAAATGGTATCCCGGTAATACTTTGCATATGTCCATCGGGCAAACATTTTGCCAAGTCACACCTGCTCAAGCAGCAAGAATTTTTTCTGGTATTGGCATGAAAGGCAAAGTACCTAATCTACATTTTGCAATTAAAATAGGGCAAAGGCAAATTCCACCACCTAGACAAGAAACAGTAAAAGTTAAACCTGAATATTTGGATGTAGTTTTAAAAGGGTTAAAAGCAGTAGTAGCGAGCGGCACTGGTGGAGCGACACGGCTTGGAAAAATTGAAGTAGCAGGCAAAACCGGATCTGCAGAAGCACCACCAGCTGGTAGCAAAACACATGCTTGGTTTGCCTGTTATGCACCAGCTGATAATCCAAGAATTGCTATTTGTGCTTTCGTAGAGCATGGTGGGCATGGTGGCTCTACTGCTGCTCCTATTGCCCGAGCTGTACTAGAGAAATTTTTTGCTATTCGAACAGCTAGTGCTACTCAAATAACAACTAAGAAAAGTACAATTTCAAAAAGAAATGAAAAGCCAAAAAATGCCAGCCAAAAGCGATTAAACCAATAAATAAGTCGACAATAAGTTAATCAAATAGTAATTCTCCCACTCTTAATGGGGAAAACCGATGGCAAATTAATTGTTATTCAATCATTCTCTCTTTATAGTAATACAAGTGCTTAGTTATCCATTTGGAAATTAATATGGCAGAGAATTTTAGAGCAAATGCTTCAGACAATGACAGTCCAAATATGACAAGATCGGATGAAGCAAATGGACAAAATCAAATAGAATACGAAAGACATACGTTTTTCTATATTAGCTCAGATGAATATCGAAAATTATTTGGTCAAGAGAACCCAGCTAATTATTGTCCAAACGACGGAAGCAGAATACCTGGAGCTAATGAAGCTCAAATGCACAGGCAAAGATGGCAAAACAATCATCCAACTATTCCTGGACATATGCCACATGATGCAGATACATATCGTAGATATTGGTGGAACAATCATCCTGATGTAAGGCAACCTAGATATAGCCCGCTTGATGTAAGGCAACCTGGTTGCCACGATAGATATCCAAGTTATGCCCCAAGACAATATTATCCAAATGTGCCAATCATTGATATTCCTGGTACTCGAGGTATTAGCCCAGATGGCAGGGCATGGCCAAATGGACATCCAAACGGTAATCCGCTTTGTCCACCCGATCATGAACGTTTTCATTATCATCCAGATGGACAGCCCTGGAATTCTCTGCGCAGAGACCTCAATTATATTCCTCGAATTTCACCACAATCGTTAATTCCAGGATTAAGATCATCGATTAATTACAATCATAGAGAAAAAGAATGGTCTGACTTACAACACATAATTGCACCAATGATTGGACAAAGCATTAATCGATATGACCGAACAGTTCCCGCATCGTTAGGATGTGCTAGTTTTGTTAGCATTGTTCTCAATAAGGCTTATCATTTGCCAATACACGAAATAAACATAAATGGTCTAGAAAAACAGTTACCAAAATATGGCTTTAAAGCATATTCATTAAGTCAAATCATGCCTGGCGACATCATAATTGGTCATCGTAAACCTGGACATCATGGGCACGCTGGAATTTATCTCGGTGATGGTCAAATAGTTAATAATAGTAGCCACCAACAAAAAATTGTAAGGGGCAATTTAAGTCAGTTTCAAAATGTTGAATATCAGTCAGTTAAAGCTTACCGTAGAGTTTAGATAATCTAATTCCTACATTATCATTTTGCCAAATTACCATTAAAAGTGCTTGCATTATTAGCTCTAGATGGGTATATATAAGGTACGGTCCCGCACCGTTTAATCTTCAGTTTGGCGTTTTGGCGGTTTTTAATGTTATTAAAAAAGATATCAGCCATATTTGTGCTGACAATTACTACTATTGCTTTACCAACTGAACTTATGTGTGCCCAAGGAATTATGGAAACGGGTAGCCTATATGGTGGTGCCTCCAACTTAGCTGGACATGGGAATGCACTGAGAAAATCCTTCCAATCATTTGGCAATTATCGCCAAAAAATGCCGCAACAAAAAAACAGAAAACCACGCACTGTCAGTCGCGAAGAAGCTATAGCAAGAATGAAAGAAGCGAATCAGCTTTATGAACAAGCGCGAAAGCAAGAAAAGCTAGGTAATATCAGCAAAGCAGAAGAACTTTATTGGCAATCTTTATATATAAGACAAATAATTTGGGGAACGCAAGATCGAACTATTGTTGATCTTTATAATAAAATAGCTGAGTTATTGACCAAGCAAAACAAGCTAAAAGATGCACAAAAGTTTTACAGAGAAGGTTTAGCATTACAAGCAAAGAGATATGGACCAGGAGCTGTAGAGCTTTTGCCACAACTAGAAAAAATGGTCCTTATTTGTATTAAACAAAACAATTTTTCGGAAGCCAATTCTTACTATAGGGAAATTTTAGTTCTACAAGAAAAAAAATACGGGGCAAATGCTCCTCAAACAATAGCTACTGTAAATAATTTAGTTAATTCGTATGTATCTGCTTCTCGCTATACAGAAGCAGAACAATTACTAAATAGTCAAAAAGATAAGCTAGAAAAGGAAGCAGAACCAAACAAAGAACAGCTTCTCAATATTTTATCTTCACTAAGCCAAGTCTATAGAAAAACAGAACGTACACAAGAAGCAGAACAGACTGAAATAAAAATCCAATCTATCATTGGCAATGATATTAAAAACAACAATGAACTAAGCAATACTAGCTCATCAACCAACACACCAATGAATAATAACCAATAGTAAGGAAAAACTCCAATTTAAGTTTTTGCATCCTCGACTCTAGCAGGTATCTTTTCCTGAGATGGAAAAAGGTCAGAAAAATTGAAATTTTTCTGACTTCTGCCTTTGAATTTTGCGATAAAAGACCTGTCCGGCATTGCATTGTCAGAATTTTGTTTATTTTTCTGACC
>JAGVLS010000011.1 GCA_020054205.1 Candidatus Obscuribacterales bacterium
GCACATTACCGTCTTGAGGCAAATACTGAATATCTTTGTCAGCAATTTGTTCAAGAAAGTCCCAAGCACAAAGCACATTGTGTTGCATGAGCGACCAAAGCCATGAGGCATTCTTAAAGTCATCGACATTATCAATGATTTCTGCTTCCAGTTTTTGATACAAGATAGCAGCTGCCCGATTCAGTTGATCATGGAGCAAATAAAATTCGTCCATGACCGTACCAAGTTGATATTCACGCTCACGAACTTTATTTGCAGGTGCACTCGCTAATGCCGAAACTTTATCACCAAATTGGGACTTATGTGCAAGAAGTCGCGTGTGTGCAGCTTCTAACACTTCAAAACAATCATTGAGCGCACGAGGCAAAGAAAGAACACTTTCCGGAATCGCTCCTTGCTGAGCATGCATATTCAATGTTTGCTGAAACAAATCCCAATTCGGCACTCTGATAAAATCCTGCCATTTTGGATATCGAGTTGCTTTCTCCTTTCCTCCCTTTTCTTCTTTTCTTCTGAACATATACTGTCCTTTCTCTTTACCTGGATAAATTAGTGCAGGCAAGTCCAGGCAGTCTTAATACCTACACTTAGCGACCAAGCCTATCAACAAAACATAGAGAGAAGTCTATGTTTGCTGTATCATGCTTACGCATGGAGGCTGTCCGCATTTTTCATTCATTGTTCAAACGGCACCAAAAGTTTGGCAGCCACCGCATCCTCAAGCGTATGTGCGCGATCACTTTTTACTCGCCTGCCATCACTCAGCTCAACATCATGATAGCCTTCTTCAAAGCCATGCCATGTGACAACAATCCATCGTTCGCCAACATATGCCACTGCTTTCGCTCCTGGCTTAAAGCTCCATGCTCCCTCTCGTACAGCAACGGCTAGAGGCAGAAGGCACAGGCAAAGTGTTTCTCTACTGTTACTAACTTTAACTAAATGCTCACCAAACTGCCGACGCAGATAAGTACCTTTCACAAGCCGGCTTCCATCCCAAGCAATAACTTCATCACCTGCTTTAAGCCTTTCCACAGCAAGCGCATTGCGAAATATGGCCACACTTTGCTTGGTATTTGCTCGTTTGCTTCCTGTTGCATTGCGAGCATCTACTTCTGCAATCAGCTGTCCATTTTCTTTCTGAATAATGCGTCCTCCCGATCCAGGACCCTTTTTCAAGTTGATAAAAATTACTTTGAATTGGCCGCTCGTTTTTGGATTTTGCGTACTCATTTCAATCTCCTTACCGGCAATGCCGGCTAACCTTTTTTCCTGACTCAATTCAATTGAATTAAGCTCTGCACGTTTTGTCAGAACGTGAGACTGGATCAGCTTATAGCCAACCAGCAGGACACTCGGAAATTCTGCCGAGTGCAGTTGCTCGAATTTTCGAGCATATTTATCTTTGCCCCTCTTGTCTCTTTTGAGCGCTCCTAGCCCCAGACTAGCCGAACATCGCCATGTTAAGCGTCCACATAATCACATAGAATGAAAGGCTAGGGCAATATTTGCCAGGAGTTATTTCTCTCTTGGCTGATACAAATGCACCATGCCAATCACCAGGCGTCATCGAAAGTTGTTTGTTCAAAGTCGCTAAAAATATGACAGCTACGCCTGTCACAAACCCAAGAGCAAGGATTGGTATCAACACAAGCTTTGAAATACCAGGATATAATCCTGCAAGCACCGCAACTGGAATGAGATTTAGACCGACGGTAAGCGTAAACATTACCAGTTCAACTGCAAATAGTCCGAGACAAATGCCGATATTAACAAGTCGAGTCGGTGTTTCATTTTGCGATGTGTGGGCTGCAATCATTTTGTTTCTCCTTGTGAGCTTTTCTTTTTCATTTGAAAAATAGCGCTACCGACAGGGGCAACGCCAGCACCACCCACATAGAGCTAATAAAGCACTTGTTTTGGACCCAGTATCCCTACTTCCATCCCGGTCGATCGTTCTGTACCTTGCCTCACACTAGCAGGCATTGGGTGAGGTCCAGGAGGATCGTTAGCACATTCGTTTTCATCCCCCCTATATCCAGGTGGCAATACAGTAGTAGGCGCACATTGAACCAACACTTCGATACCATCAGCTACACCACTGACCTGCTTCGTCACTACTAAACCAACATTTTTGCTGTATGTTCCTTTAGATACATCGGGAAATCCTTTGCAGGTCTGGGCAAGCGACTTTGCTCGCCTACACAGTTCGGAAATATTGTCGGCAGCAGCAGCGGCATCACTCAATTGCGCCTTTTCAGATGCAAAATTTGCATAAAAAGCAAAATGCGTATGCGCACCTGGAGTCTTCACAGATACATCCACCAAGGCTTGAGCTGCTACAACCAATTGCTCCGCCGCGCGAAGTTCCAACACCGACAGAGTATCGGCTAACTCAGTGGCTGCTTCAGATAAAGTTTTTACCAATTGATCTAGTCTTTGTTGTGTTTCAAGCGTAATTGGCACTTCGGGTTCATAATGTGTTTCGGTCACAATTTTCTCCTTGTTCTCTTTCAGTTCTAATTTGAAAAGCTTGCCCAACAACAACCAGTGGCTGACCAAGAGAATTCTAAGAACGCTCTCAGCGAAGCAACTTAATTGGTTTTGGGAAATGCTTCCAAATGAGCTATGAAAAACAACAGTTTGTGCTGCTTACTAATCACTAAAAGCGATTGAATAAGCAGCGGATAATTGAGCTGCTGATCATTATGACCAGTCAGCGTGTCTTACAAAGTGCTTTTTATCAAGAGCGTTTTCATACATCGCAGCCATCACTACAAAATGCGCGCTTGTTATTGTAAGCAATGACTTGCTGGTGCTATGGCTCCTGAATATAAAAAGAAAATTGAAAGACTCCTAAACTTACATAAAATAGACTTCTATAGACAATAAAGAAAACGTCTTCTGATCAAAAATATATCTTTTCAACCTAGCGATCTTCTGCTAGATCATCTTTACATTTGCAATATCTATTCCTCTATGAATTACTACACATTTAAAACTACAATTTTTTCCCTCACAAGCCTTTTATAATTAACATTTATATCTTTCAAATTAGTACGAGTTCATGAGCAGTTTTTTCAGTCGCAATTTAAAACGCGTTTATCCAATAATTGCATCCGGCACGGGTGTTTTTGTAAAAGACACTCACGGCAATATATATTTAGACGGCTCAAGTGGCGCTATTACAGCCAATCTTGGACATGGTCTTAACGAAATAAATGGTGCAATTGAAAAACAATTATCTCAAATTGCTTTTGCTCATACATCTCAATTTGTGTCTAAGCCAGCATTGGATTTAGCAGAAAAACTAATTACGCTTGCTCCCACAAATTTTCAAAATGGTGGTCGTGCTTATTTTGTCTCTGGCGGATCGGAAGCTATAGAAACTGCTATGAAATTAGCTCGCTCTTATTTTGTTGAACAAAGCAAGCTTACTAAATCACTTTTCATATCGCGCTGGAATAGTTATCACGGCAGTACATTTGGCGCTATGTCAGTGACAGGACATCCTGCTCGCCGCAAGCCATACATTTCCATGCTAAAAGAACAACCACATATAAATGCTGCTTATGCATATCGATGTCTTTGTAATAACCAAACAAGTAATTCATGCCAATCGGAAGAATGTACACTTGCTCGCGCTAATGAATTAGAACAAATGATTTTAAAACAAGGTCCAGAAAATGTAATTGCTTTTATTGGTGAGCCTATTGTTGGAGCTGCCTTAGGAGCGGCTGTCCCTGGCAAAAACTACTGGCAGCGCATAAGAGAAATTTGCAATAAATATGATGTTTTACTTATTGCTGATGAAGTTATGACTGGACTTGGCAGATGTGGAGCAAATTTTGCTTTAGATTTATGGCAAGTACAAGCAGATATTATTGCTGTCGGCAAAGGATTATCTTCTGGCTATATGCCATTAGGGGCTGTACTTGCTTCCAAAAAAATTGTTACTATTTTTGAAGAAGGCACTGGTGTTTTTGAACATGGATTTACATACAGTGGACAGCCATTAGCATGTGCTGCTGGATTAGCTGCTGTAAATTACACTCTAAAAAACAACCTCATTCAACAAGTAGCAAAAAGAGAACAAGAATTTTTTGCTAATTTATATGAATTAGCTAATAAACACGAAATCATTGGCGATGTGCGCGGGCGAGGATTTTTAGCTGGGCTGGAATTTGTCAAAAACAAATCAACAAAAGAGCCATTTCCTATTGAGACAAAGTTAAATCAATTAATTGCTAAACAAGCATTTGCTTTTGGATTGATAACATATCCTGGCTCTGCTTTTATTGATGGTGGATTAGGAGATCACATCATGATTGCTCCCCCATTTACTATTTCCGATTCAGAAATAGAAGAATTATTCAAACGCTTGGATAAAACACTCACACAAATTTGTAATACTTTCAATGTAAAAACACCAGCATCAATATCTCATTAAGAGTTAAATAGGAAAATCATGGTCGCAAAAGTAGAAAAAAACAAAAATCAAAAATGGCTGGAAACAAGTGCCAAGCACGTAGCCCCCACAAATGCTCGTTGTTTTGACATTGTTGCCGAGCGCGCTGAAGGTGCTTATTTGTGGGACGTAAATGGCACTCGCTATATTGATTTTGGCATGGGAATTGCAGTCAACAATGTAGGGCATTGTCATCCAGAAGTAGTAAAAGCTGCTAAAAATCAAATTGATAAATTTATACACGGTGCTATGGTAACTAGCCATGTACCTTTAATTGAATTGTCAAAAAAACTAGCTGAAATTGCACCTGAAAAATTAGATACGGTATTTCTAAATAATACTGGCGGCGAAGCTATTGATGCTGCCATTAAATTTGCTCGCTTTGTTACTCAAAGACCAAATATTATTGCTTTTACAGGAGCTTTTCACGGTCGAACGCTATTAGCAACAGCACTTACTACAGCTAAATCATATTATCGTGAAGGTTATGAGCCGCTACCGAGCGGCATTTATCATGTCCCTTATCCGTATTGTTATCGTTGCCCAGTAAAACAAGAACCTAATCATTGCAAGCTTGAATGTTTTGAACTATTAGAAAAAACGTTGCAACATCAAGTAAAACCAAATACTGTTGCTGCCATTATTATGGAGCCTGTTTTAGGTGAAGGTGGCTATGTAGTACCTGCTACTGGTTATAAAAAACAAAATGGCTACATGGAAAGGCTAAGAGAATTATGTGACAAATATGGCATAATGCTTATTTTTGATGAAGTGCAAACTGGTTTTGGTCGTACTGGCAAATGGTTTGCTTGTGAACATTGGGATATTGTTCCTGATGCTTTAGTTGTAGCTAAAGGCATTGCTTCTGGTTTTCCATTAGCTGGTGTTATTTCCAGAAAAGAGCTCATGGAAAAATGGAGCGCGGGTCGCCATGGTAGTACATATGGTGGCAATCCCGTGTCGTGTTCGGCAGCACTAGCTAGTATAAAAGTTATTGAAGACGATAATTTGCTAGATAATGCCAGAGTAATGGGTAACATGTTAGTCGATCGTTTCAACGAAATGAAGAAAAAATATCCTGTCATTGGTGAGGTGCGTGGATTAGGACTAATGATAGGTGTTGAACTAATTGATAAACACGGCATGCCGGATGGCAAAGCCCTTTTGCAATTAGTCAACGAATGTTTTAAACGTAATTTGCTTTTATTAGATTGTGGCAGTCACGATCATGTAATTAGGTTTGTGCCACCACTAAATGTTACCAAAGAACAATTAGAAGAAGCATTGGCAATATTTGAAGCTGGATTGAAAGAGCTGGATTGAAAGAGCTGGATTGAAAGAGCTGGATTGAAAGAGCTGGATTGAAAGAGCTAGTTTGAACGAACTAGTTTAATTGCGTGCCGACTATCCTATTTGGGCACCCTGAAAAAGGTCAGAAAAATTGCAATTTTTCTGACTTCCATCCTTAAACCTGTGATAAAAAATCTATTGACATCGCACTGTCAGAATTTTGTTTATTTTTCTGACCTTTTTATGAGGTCAACAACATGCTGACCTGCCACAACCATGTTGGCAGGTCAGCATAACATGTCCTTCAATGAATATTTACTATAAAGGGACTTTATACTATGCTATATAGTGTTGTATTTAGAAAAAGGTATAACTGATCTTCCCCCCAAAGAGTAGACAGATAGCTGGACGAAATCCGTTCCTCATGACAAAATAAGGAGGAATAAAAATGGGGAAGAAAAAGCAAGTGGGA
>JAGVLS010000006.1 GCA_020054205.1 Candidatus Obscuribacterales bacterium
CTTAAATGTGTAATGGGGTAGTTCCATATTTATTTTGCTGAGCTATACTAATTGCATAAACGGTGAGTACTTACAAAAAAACAAATAAGTTAAGTACTTTGAGCCGAGGGGCCTTGTGGAAACGACAGGTTGGCGCTAATCGGAAACGGTAGCAAGAGAGCCCGCAATACGTGAAGGATTGGCTGAAGCGTAATGAAATACTGAGCCCAACGCAAGGGGCAGCCAGACAGTAGCAAAAATACCACCGCGATTTATTTCGGGTGGTATTTTTGTTAGATTATTATTGTCATATTAAAGGCAAATAGTTTGAATCCTAAAAAGCATATTCTTGTTTTTTCTCTTATCTAGTTTGTTTGGTTGTGAACAACACTTTGAATTAGCTACTAAATCTGTTAATGGTAAAAAAATTTCCAATCATAAGGAGCAGGATCACGGTATGAATTCGCAATGGGAAAATCATATGGAACAAGGAAGACAATTATGGTCTGATAATAAAATAGCAAATGCATATGAAGCATTTGCCAAAGCTGTTTCATATGCGAAAGCTAATTTTTCAAGTGACGATCCAAGACTGGCAGAAAGTCTCTGGGAGCAAGGGAGGGTAGAAATTTATGGTCAAGGAACTGTAATTAGTGCAAAAGAACATTTGGGACAGGCTTTGGCAATTTTGGAAAAAAATTCTAGTGGCAATGAAAAACTGCTTGCTATTGTGCTATATGACTTGTCGGAAACTTTATCTAGAGCAGGTGAGGCTGATAAAGCTGTTCCATTGCTGGAAAGAGCATTACCTCTTTATACAAAAATAGATGGAGCAGAATCAGTCAGTGTCGCTAATACTTTTTATTCATTAGGAATAAATCTAGGCGCTAAAAGAAATTTTGCTAAAGCAGAAAAATGCATGGATAAAGCAGCACAAATTTTTGAAAAGAAGAAAATGAATGTAGATCTTATTCAAGCCCTTGATAATCTGGCGCAGATGTATCAATTTCAAGGTAAACAGAAAGAAGCGGAATTAGTTGAAAAAAAAGCTAGAAAAATTGAACCAACTCTTTAAGGGGGATAAACAATGTTTTTTTATGTAATTGGCAGACAAAAAACTTTGATAAATGTGTTTTTATTAATTGCCCTTTTTATTTCGATGCCAAAAGTTTTTGCTGCTCAAATATCCAATTACCCAGATGCAAATAAAGAAGCTATCAATTATTTAAAAGAATATCTGAAAATAAATACTACCAATCCTCCTGGCAATGAAAAATTAGGAGCTGAATATTTAGCAAATATTTTTCAGGCAAATGATATTGAAGCAAAGATATTAGAGACAGGTAACAATCGAGCTTGTCTATATGCTCGAATTAAAGGAACAGGTAAAAAGCGTCCGATAATACTTTTAAATCATATTGATGTTGTACCAGCTGAAGCTAAAGACTGGCAATATCCGCCCTTTGCTGGAGAAATCCATGATGGTGAAATTTGGGGACGGGGAGCATTAGATATGAAAGGATTTGGTATTGCACAACTTGAAGCCATGCTTATGCTTAAACGTTCTGGCAAAACAATTGATCGAGATATTATTTTCTTAGCCACTCCTGATGAAGAAGCAGGAGCTGATTTTGGTGCAAAATATTTTGTTGAACATCATGCTGAGCTAGTGAAAGATGCTGAATTTCTTATTAACGAAGGCTTTTTTATTGATTCTGATAATAAAGGTAAAGCAAGATATTGGGGTGTAGATGTTGCAGAAAAATCTGTCCTTTGGTTGAAGTTGACAGCATTAGGTGATGCTGGACATGCTTCTATGCCACTTAAAGATTCATCTACTAATAGACTTGTAAAAGCATTAAACAAAATAATTGAAAATTCTCCAAAAGCCATGGTTTTGCCCGCTGTCAATGAATATTTTAAACAAATTAGCACTACTGTTGATGGACCCTTAAAACAAGACTATGAAAACATTTCAGCTGCAGTAGAAAAACCAGCACGCTATCAAGAAATTCTCAAAGACAAATTAAAGTCATCAATGCTTAGAAATACAATTTCGCTTACAGTTTTCAAAGCAGGTTATAAAACAAATGTGATTCCGGGGGAAGCTTCAGCAGAAATTGATTGTCGGCTTTTGCCAGGGGTAAAGCAAGAAGATTTTATTGCTCAAATTAAAAATATAATTGCTGACCCAGCGATTAATATTTCTGTATTAGATTGGCAATATGCTGGTGCATCTCCATATGATACTGATTATTTTAAAGCTATTAAGGTTGTAGCTAATGCAGAATCACCAAATACGCCAGTTGTACCTGTTATCGTGCCATGGTTTACAGACTCTCATTGGTTCCGTGATTTAGGTATTATTGCCTATGGTTTTCAACCGTTTCGCATTGATGCAGAACATTTAGGTACTATGCATGGTAAAAACGAGCGCATTCAAATAGATGTATTTTTAGAAGGCATAAAAAACACTTACAAAGTTCTATCTAAGCTTGTTAATTAAGTGCCCACATATGTAAAAAGTATGAAAATCTCGGAGTTCACGCCGAGATTTTCATGTACAGGCTATCAGGGTTCGGTTGTTGCTGTCTGCGTAGTGCTGACTCTTTTATAATAACCTTGCCTAGTCCTAATAAACATGGATAATTACGTAGACTTCTTGCATAATTGTGCAGTCAATGTCGACTTAGGCAGACTAGTGGTATACCTGCCACTCTACTCCAATAAAAGCTATTGTCTTTCCTATTAAACTATTACACAAGTTAGTTTAATAGTGTATAATTAAAATAGATTGTGCTTAGATACAGAGGATTTTATGAATAAATCTAAAAAAGCTGGCAATTGTTGCCCTGTTAATATAATGTTGCCTGGACAAGAACCTATTTCTGCCAATAAAGCAGCTGAAATAGAAGATTTATTTAAAATTCTTGCCAATGATACAAGGCTCAGGCTATTGCACACTTTAGCTTGTGTAGAAAAAATGTGTGTTTGTGATTTGGCTGACGCAGTTGGGATGAGCCCGCAAGCAATTTCCAACCAATTACAAAGACTTTTAGACAGAGGCATAGTTGCTGCCGAGCGTAATGGCAATATGATTTATTATCGCGTTGTCGATAAGTGCATAATTGGGCTTTTAAAAGAAGCTATTTGTCTTTTATCCGATAGCGAAAAATTACGTGACAAACAAATTTTAAATACTCAAAGAAGCTTTCAAAAAATAAAATAAGGAGTTAAGTATGGAAGACTGTTGTAATTGTTGTGACTCGAAAGATTGTACACCCTGTAAAGGATGTGACTGCTGTTGTTGCTGTTGCAAGGAATATAAAGACGGGGAAGAATGTTCTTGCAAAGGTCCTTGTGACTAGTTTTCAATTATTTTAGCTAGTCTAGCAATACCTTCTTGTATGTCTTTTTCTTTCAAACCCCCATAATTTAAGAGAAATTCGCCTTTAGGGTTTTTACCTAAATAAAATTGTTTTGTTTGGACTATACCAACTCCTTGCTGGCGAGCTTTTTCTACAATTGTTGTGTCGCTATGTTTGCTTTTAAGGCGAATAAGCACATTTATGCCCGCATTATCTCCTAGTATGGAAACATTGTCTTGAAATTGTTTTTTTAGAGCATGCATAACACATTGCCGTCGCTCTTCATAAATTTTGCGCATTTTTCTTACATGGCGTTCTAAATATCCTTCTTTTATAAAGTCTGCTAACACTTGCTGATCTAATAAAGGTGAATGTCTGTCAGCAAGCCATTTTGCTTTTTCAATTATCGATACTAAATGTTTAGGTACAACCAAATAACCAAGCCTTAAAGCAGGAAATAATACTTTGGAAAAGGTACCAATATAAATTACTGATTCGTTTTTATCCAATCCAGCTAAAGCAGGAATTGGGCGTCCTTTATAACGATATTCACTATCATAATCATCTTCCAGTATATAAGTTCCTGTTTCTTCGGCAAAAGACAATAATTCTAAACGTCTCGGTAAAGACAAAACTACTCCAGTTGGAAATTGATGTGATGGTGTTACATATATAAGCTTAGGAGCTGTTGCTCCTGTGGCTTTGAGTTTTTCTAGAACTAAGCCTGAGCTATCTACTGGTATGGGAATTAAGTTAGCCCCCATTATTTCAAAAACTTTTTTAGCGCCGATATATGACGGTTCTTCAATTGCTATTGTGTCTTTTTTATCTATTAAAATTCGGCTTATTAAGTCAATTGCTTGTTGTGAACCATTAACAACGATGATTTGATCAGCATCAATATTTACTGCGCGCGCGCGTGCTAAATATTTACTCACCTCTTCTCTTAACGGTAAATATCCTTTAGCATGACTTGGACAATCTAATAAACTAAGCTTTCTTTTGCGGATGTAGCGATTATTTAATTGCATCCATTGGCGCCAGGGAAATTCATCTAAATCTGGACGACCAAAAGAAAATTGAATTTCAGGTTCATCACCACCGTAAGAAAGCCAGGGGTTATCTTTTAAATTTTGACCGTATTGAGACAATTTTTTGTGTAATTTTTGCTCTGGTTTTTGTATTGGTTTTTTATATACCTGAGAGCTTTTTTTATAAGTACTAATGCTTGGGCGTAAAAGTTCATCCGGTAATTGGCGACTAACATAAGTACCTGAGCCCCTGGTTGCTTGTAAATATCCTTCGCTGAGTAAATATTCAAAAGCTACAGTCACGGTTGCTCGCGAGATGCCAAGCGATTTCGAAAATGTTCTAGTTGATGGTATTTGTTGTCCTGAAATTAGCCTGCCAGCTAATATTGCTCGTCTTATTTCATCATAAAGCTGGCGGTGAAGTGGTTTATTTGATTGATTATCAAGAGTGATTTGTAAGTTCATTTTCTAAAGCAACTCTTTAAAGTGGACTGGTAGTTAATCATAAAAGTGGCTCTTTTGCAAGTCCAATTTTATTGCTAACCTATATGCACTAAATAAATAAAAACGCCAACAAGAAAAGAGATGGAATTATGTTTATTACAATCAATACAAAAATATTAAAACTGGTTGCTAGTTTATTGCTTTTGCTGATAATTTCAGCTGTAAATATTGAAGTAGCTCAAGCAACAATTTCTGATCCAGCAATTGCTGGACGTTTAAAAGATCATCGCCACACATTGAAGTCAGAAGAATATGATCTTATAAAAGATATAGACGATCTGACCAGACAAATTAATGACTTAAGTAGAAGCAGTGATAGTGCTTTATCGCCTGCAATTTATGACTTACATCGTAAGCTCAATGAAAAACATTTGGATTTGAAAGAAGTCCGCTTTGATTTGCATGATATTGAAATGCGTTTGATATAAGCACTTCTCTATTCAAAGTCACCTGTTTTTTTTGTCCAAATAAGTTTGAATATATAAAAAGCTAAACCATATAAGACTAAGGAAACGATAAGAGACGGCAAAATAAGTGCTTGATGGATGCTGCTGCCAAATTTATTTAAGTAAAATTTGGCTTTGAATGATTTATCAAATGCTTGATACCAACCTCTATTTTCTATGTCTGAGCCTTGTGAAACTTCAATTAACTGTGAGCCATCTGCTTGTTTTGTTGCTTTAAAAGAAAGATTGCTAGCATTATATTTACTCAATTGATTGTGCAAAGTTTTTTCTTCACCTTCTGGTACAAGAAAGGTGTGATCTGGATTTTGCTCTAGAAATTTATCTAATTGCTCATACAAAACAATATGAGCTTGATATGGCTCTTTAGTATCAGAATGTTTTGTAATGACAAGAACTGGAAAGAAAAAAGGAGTAAATGAACTAATTTGTTTTTTGTAAAGAGGTTGCTCATAGGCATTTGTTAGCAAAGTATTTACGCTTACAAATATAATCCAAAACAGTACCATATGCACAAGGCTAATAGATAAAGAGCGTATGGTATCAAGTTGCATTTTGCACTCCAAACTAATTACATATTCAGTCTAACTCAGATTGGGCGAAAATAAAAATAAACAGGCTGTCAGGGGATGTTTATAAACTAATGTGATGTCCAGCGATAATCTGTAACACCTTTTTGGGATCTAACATAGGCTCTTGTTGGAGTAGATCTAGACCGATAATATTGTCGATAATAATTCTCGGTCTGCTCCTGGTTGTATGTAGGAGCACTTTGTGTTTTTACTGTACGGCTTTTTAGCTCGTAATCGTTTTGTTTGGGCTCGAATTCTATAGCAAGTCTTGTACAAGCAGCAAACCAACCGGGTTGTGTAGGATATTTAGCATAATAAGCTCTATTATAATTGTGCCAAATTCTTGCCATAATTGTCCCGCCAGTAACATAACTACCGGCAATAGCATGATTATCGCGATTACCACCCCAAACAGCTGTTGCTAAATCAGGAGTAAAACCGATAAACCAAAGGTCTTTGGCTTGATCGGCTGTTCCAGTTTTGCCAGCAACAGGACGATCGCCCAACTTAGCTTGAGTGCCCGTACCTTCTTTTACTACATCTTGCAGACAATCTACTAATTGGGCAATAGATTCGCTGCTAAATTCCTGTCTTTTGCGTGGTTTGAAAGACAATAAGACATAACCTGTTTTATTCTCAATACGTCGTATTAAATAAGGTTGAATATAAGTTCCGCCACGGGCAAATGTAGCGTATGCGGCTGCCATCTCTAAGGGCGAGACAGCCGAGCAGCCTAAGGCTAAAGAAAGATGAGGTGCTAATTGGCTCTTAATGCCACAATCGCGAGCAGTTTCAATAATGCTGCTTATACCAACCGATTGTCCAACTTTAAGAGCACATATATTGCGTGACAAAGCGATTGCTTTGCCAACCGTAATTGGACCCATGAATTTTTTGTCAAAATTATGAGGCTTATAAGGTTTTCCATCAGACTGAGTAAATGTTACTGGTGAATCATAAATTATGCTATTCGGACTGATTATCCTTCTAGCAAAACCAGCTAAATACACAAATGGTTTAAAGGCGGACCCAGCTGTATGAGGATTGGTCGCACAATTCCATTGGTTGTTTAAATAATTTCCTACGCCACCTACTAATGCTATTACTGAGCCATCATAAACATTTATTGATACCAATGCTCCTTGATTTACTCCATTGGGTGCTCGCATTATTCCTTGAGCAAGAGCTCTTTCAGCAATTTGTTGGGCGCCTTGATCTAGTGTTGTGTAAATCCTCAATCCATGTCTTTGCATTTCTCCTTCTGAAAAGTATCTATGTGTTTGTTCTAATACATAACTTACAAAATAAGGATATTTAGAAAATTTCCTAACAGGTGCTTTTTCTGCTGCTTTTTGAAATTTCAACTTTTGAGATAAAGCATCTTGGTATTGTTGATTTGTGACAAATGCATATTCATGCATTTTATCCAACACTTCTTTCTGTCGGTTAATAGCTTGCATTCTGTTATTCTCACTACCAAGATAGGATGGTGATTTAATTATGCCAGCCAAAAATGCTGATTCTGCAATTGTTAGTTCGTAAGCACTTTTATTGAAATACGCTAAGCTAGCTTGTTCTATGCCATAAGCACCATTGCCAAAATAGACTTCATTCATATAAAGCTCAAGCAATTTTTGTTTCGAATATTTTTTTTCTAATTGAAATGAAACAATGGCTTCCGTTAATTTCATCGGTAAGGTACGTTTTGCGTCTTCAAAAAACAGATTTTTCACTAATTGTTGTGTAATGGTTGAACCACCTTCTACAACATGTCCAGCTTGTAAATTAGCAAATATGGCACGTCCAATACTTGCGAAGTTGACACCACTATGTTCATAAAAATGATGGTCTTCTGCTGTCAATACCGCCCTTTGTATATAAGGTGAAACTTTATCTAACGAAATAACTTTTCGTTTTTCTGCACCTTCCACTACACAAACTAATTGGTCATTACGATCAAATATTTGTATTGAGTTTAACGGACGATAATTTTCTAGATAAGCTAAATTTGGAACTTTTTGTAATTCCCAAATAATTGTCGCCCCTAAATATAAAAGAGCTGCAGCTAAAAACCAGCAGCCAATTTCAAATGCTTTTGCAATAAATTTATGCACTGAAACAAGGTGCGATAACACCTGCGCCTGTTTCTTCATGCTTTTTACTTCGCTGGCTGATAAACTTTCTTTGTCGGATGATTTGCGGGAGTTGAACAATTTATACTCGCTATAGCTAAACAAAGCTAGGACCATCAAATCATGCTTTGTGTCCATTGACAAGGGCTTTTGGCTGTCAGCTGATTATAAAGACACTTATATCCATAATTATTTATGTCCAGGAAAGAGGATTAATTCGCGCCTAAAGGAGTATAGTAAATATAGGGGTTTTAAGACAAAATATAATTATGCTATATGTTGGTTTTATCATTACTTTTATGGTTTTGGGGACAATGCTTCCTGCCTTTGCGCAAAGCAATGATGCTAGTCCCACTATTAACTATCAAAGACAATCTAATAAATTTTCCAAACCTTATGGCTCTCACTTGAAACCTTTACTGCAAAGAATTCAAGCTAGCCCAGAGCAAGAAAGACGTATTTCAATGATTGTTGAGTCTTATCGTTCAAAAATTGAGCCATTAAGACAATCTTACAAGGACAAAAACCAAGATTTCTTGAAGTCTGTATTAAGTGGCATGTCACCTGAAATTGTGATGAGCAAACAAATTGAATTAGGTCATTTATATTGCGATATTAGTTCTCAATATTGTTTATTGGGTTTAGAAGTTCGTCGTATATTAAATCCAGAACAAATTATCAAATATGAGCAGTACAAAAGAGAACAAGACTGGAAATAATTATTTGGAAATTTCAATTTCAATTTTGCTGCCAACACTTGGATGATTGAATTCTAAATAAGCTGATCCACCTCTTTGAAAAAATTCCCAAAATCGTTTTTTGTGTCCCGAGCTACCTGGTGCAAAAGCCAAGTCGCCTTCTGAAACGTTAAAAGTACCAGTAGCAACAGTAGCTGTTCTTATTATATTATTGATTTTGACCTTAATTCTATCGCCTGACTTTAAAGAGTCAGTAAATTTGTCCCCTTCTCTATATGTAGTTTTTAAATTACCAAATGAATCAATATAAGCAATTGTTTCGTTTGGTATTTTGGGAATTATTTCACCTGGAGATAAGGAATGTAACTTAAATGAGTAATCCTTATTGACGACTTTTGCGACTATATCTGGAAAATAATCGCGAGATCTAAACTGTGATCCATCATCCTTAACATCTACAGACCATAATTCTTTAATTTCATCGCGTACAAATGACAGTGAATAACCACTATTTACTGCAATTGCTTCTGTGTTATTTTTTAAAACAAGATAAAGGAGTCCTTCCCCTTCATTATTTGCTCTTGGATCTTTTCGATCCTTGCGAGGAGCACAATTAGCAAATAAAAGTAAATTATTTGGTTTTGAATCATTATTTGCCAAACCTAATTGAGCCAAAGTAAAACCAGTGGCAATGGTGTCAAATGAACCGACACTAGTAATATGAATATGAGCATTTGTTGGCAATTTGGCTGATAAAGAAGAACAAATTTCAGCCCAAGCTAAATCTCCAGGGGCATAGTCGCATATTAAATGGATAAAGGATGACATATATATTTTATTCCTAGTAAATTTTACTGCTAGTATACAAAAGATGTATTAGTTTTGTGCCACCGAATTTTAGTTCTTCTAACGAATTAATTCTTAATTAGTAGAGATTGGCAATAATTGTTACAAGTGTTCGATAAGAATGCTTTGACCAACAACTGCAAATTTAATTGGTTTTGTGTGATACCAAATATGGTATCACTTGTATTGGGTTTGTATTTCTACCTGTAGCCAATAATCAATATGCTAGAAAACAAGCATCACACGTTAGGGTGATTATGTTTTGCAGTTTTATACTCTAAAGTGTCTGCTGCTCAAACCCGCAGCAAAAGCCAAATTGTGCGATAAATAATTGTGCATGTCCGAAGTTGGTAACATATTTGATACAGGCTGGTTTAGTGATTCTTCGGACTGGGTATGCATTTTAATAAGGTTGAATTTGGTGAATTTTGTATTGGCAGAAGCTAAAAAGACATAGAGGATTTTTGTGATACCTATGGCAATATCTCACAATTATATAAAAGCAGGGAATGACAATTTATCAGCAGCAGAGTCATTTCTGCTTGCAAAGGACGATAGCCCCCATGTACGTAGACGTTTAGCTGAGAATCCTCTTACACCAATGGAGGTGTTAATTAGGTTAGCTGATGATGCCGATCAAGAGGTGAGAATTGCTGTTGGCTGTAATGCTGCTACTCCCACTCACGTATTGGAAAAACTAGCAAATGATGATAGCATTCATGTGCGCTTTGGCTTAGCCGGGGATCCTAATTTACTACCTTCTGTGTTGAATGTATTAGCTCAGGATGACAATCCATACGTAATGCATCAAGCATTAAAAACTTTAGAGGGCATCGCTTTGGAGAATATGCTCCAAGAAGCAGGTTTTGTGCAAGAACCAGGCGAAACAGAAAGATTAGGAGAATTGCTAGTAGCTGCTGGCTTAATAGATCATAAGCAGCTAGATCATTTTTTGCTTATTGCTAGAAAAACCGAGCGTCCACTTGGACGTGTTCTTGTTCAATCTAAAATATTACCCAGGGCTACCATTGTAGCCGCCTTAAACTGCCAACTAATGATTCGTCGAAATCGTGTGCCAGTGCAGAACGCAATTGAAGAATTAAAAGAAACAGCTAAACGTACAATGCCGCGTTGTTCGCTTGGGGCAAACGATTAAACGCTAATGCAGAAGATAAGCTATTGATTCTCAGCAATATTTTGTTGTTGTTGTGCAAACTTTAATTGCTCTTGAATTTTGCGATCACTAGGATTTAAGGCAGCAGCTTTTTTATAGGCTGCAACTGAACCAGCATAATCTTTAGCATAAAGTAGTGCGTATCCTAAATTGCCTTGAATTTTGGCATCTAATGGCTTAAGGCGAGTAGCTGTTTTGTAGTGAACAATAGCTTGAGGTAATTTGTCCATGCGCCATAACATTGTTCCATAATCAGAATGTATATCTGCGTTGTTTGGGTTTAATTTTAGAATTTGCTCGTATTCTACTGCCGCTAAATCTGAATTGGATTGCATTAAGTATATGTTTAACAAGTTTTTGTGCACTTGCTCTAAGTTTTTTCCAGCACCGGCAGCTTTCTTTAATACTGGAATAGCCTTGTCATAATCTTTATTTTCAAACAAAGATTTGCCATAATCAGCATAAAATTCTTTTTGTCTGGTAGGTACATTTAAAATTAGTTTTTCCAAGGTATTAGCTGCTTGTGCCCAATCGCCAGCTTTCATGCTTGCTCGATAAAAATCAATAGCATAATCGTACGAATCTGGACTAAGGCGAACAGCTTCAATAAAATGTCTTTTGGCTAAACTATATTGTCCATTTTTTGTAAATTCCCTTGCCAGGGTAATATGTCTGGTTGTAGTTATTGAACCAGTTTCGCCAATATTATCTTTCCAACCAGGTTGTTTAGTAGCAGGTGAAGTGACAGCAGGTATTGGTATTATAGGAACAGCTGGCTCTACTTTTGGAACATGAATAGGGGTTGGCTCTATTGGTACAGCTGCATAGGGAAGTTCTCGCTTTGTAGTAAAACTTGCATAATAGCCTTCTTCGTGTGGCTTCTTTTCTTTGTTATTTGCTTCGGCTTGTTCAGTTTCTTGTGGTTCCATAAAGCTGTTGTAATAGCCACTTTCTGTTTTTTTGCGTTTTTTGGATTTTTGTGAAGTCTCTTCTTTGGATTTATTGGCAGAATTATTAGTGTCTGTTTTTCCCTTTTCTTGAGCATAAGAAAAAGGGCTTGCAATTAGCAGACTCAATGCAATTGATAGAGCTAACTTTGAATGTGTTTTATTACTAAAAATCATCTTTTTCATCCTAATCTTACTTACTAACTAATATCATACGATCTTTTGTTGGCAATAAGGATATTTGGGTGTTAGGACTTACTTATAGACTTGATTAATTTACAAGCTTAAGTTTGTCTACAAACACTTGTCAATTAGATACCATGTAGTTGCAAATTCAATTCCCGATAATCAAAGAGAAATATCATGAAAATTCAAATATTGGCTATTATTGTTACCATTTTAATTTCTAGCCAAGCAGCTATGGCGGATGACGATAAAGAAATAACAATTCCTGTAAACGGGGCTGATGTTGGTGATTTTCTTGGATCAGGACCGGTTATTGACGAGGTAGCAATGGATAAAGCTGCAAAAAAAGAACAAAAATATGCTGACTTAGATCCAAAAAAAAATGTATCAAAATCAAGCGCAAGTGATACTAAACAACAACATAATGAAATCAAAAAAATAGGCTCAGAATTTGTAAAAACAATTGAAAAAGCAACCGATGAAATAGGTTTTCCTGTCGGTCCTGATAATGATGACGGGCTTGATAAAGACAGCTTTTAATTATTACTTTTGGTGAACTTATCTTTTAGTTCAAGTTTTAGGTGGCATATAAAAGGGGAACAATCTTTCATGTGTGACTTGAAAAGCATACACTGACTGTAATAGCGCTAAACTAGGAACTAAAAGTTATGAAAACACTATTTGCCAAAAAAGTGGTATTTGCTCTTGCCATTAGTGGAATTGTATTTGTTAATGACGGACTGGCAGCCAACGAAACGGCAGTAGAAAGTATTACAGACAAATCATTCCATAATGAAAACATTAAAGAAATACCAGAAGCTAAATTTACTTTAGACAGCATTGAGTCAATAGATAAATGTATAAGTGCTGCTGAAGCAGGCAATGTCAATGCACAATTAAAATTAGGTCTTAACTATGGCAAATTAGAAGAACGCTCGACAGTTTTAGATTATACTGAAGCAGCAAAATGGTTGAAAAAAGCTGCTAAACAAAAAAATCCAGTTGCACTTTTTCAACTTGGTTTTTTATATCAAAAAGGTTTTGGTGTAAATAAAGATGAGGTTGCAGCAGCAAAATTATACAGAGCAGCAGCCGATCTTGGGTTGGCTGATGCAAAATGTGCTTTAGCTACTTGTTATATGTACAGTATTGGTGTACCACAAAATTATAAACAAGCGATACTTTGGTATACAGACGCTGCAAAACAAGGACATAAGCTAGCTCAATACAAACTAGGTTTGATTTACATGACTGGTAATAATGCGCTGGCATGTGATCAAATAATGGCTTATATGCTGCTTAGCATGGCCAAATCGACAGATGATTGGTTCTCACGCGATGCGGCTGACAAACTTGGTTTTTTGAGCACACATATGCGTATGGCTCAAATTGCAGAAGCAGAACGTAAAGGTACTAATCCAAGTGCAGCTTTATCTGATGCGTTATCTGATCAAATAGGGCAAATAGCCCCAGCTGATCATGTATTGTAAAACCACTTTCAACTTGTTTGTGCTAATTGTCAACTTTAATACCTAATTCTATTTTCGTACCTTTACCAGGTCTGGAATTAATAGCTATTTCTGTTGGGTAAATTGATTTAATTAACTCAGCTCGCTCTAGGATACTTTTAATTCCTGAGCCGTATTTATCATACTGTGGTGAAAGAACTGAATTTGTCACAAATCCTTTTCCATTGTCTGAAATAGTAATTGAAAGCCAAGGACTGTTATAGTTTGTTCGGATGGTTATTGAAGTGGCATTGGCATGCTTTTCAATGTTGTTTAAACATTCTTGAATAATTCTAAAAATATGTAATTGGACAGAAGCATCTAGTTCTGGAATATCAATTTCACATGTATGTACACAATCAATATTGCTACGTTGAGAAATTCTTTCTAAAAGATCTTCTACTACAGTTTGTAAACCCCAATCTGTCAAATCTCTTGGTGACAAATCATGACATATCTCACGCAAACGATGGCTAATTTTGTCTAACTCTTCAGAAGTTTCTTTTGAAGAAAGTGTCGTACCTCCTGATAATGAACGTTTTACAGCTAATATGTCTCCTATGACAGCGTCATGTATGTCTCTTGCTATTCTGCGTTGAATTTCTTCTTGTTGTCCAACAATCTTGTAAGCAAGATTTTCTTTTTCGTATATTATTTGACTAATATAATTTTCCAATTCTTTTAAACGTAAAACTCCCATACCAAGTGCAATCAAAACACTGATGCCAATTCCAAATGGCAGTCCAGACCAAAAGCCAGGTCCTACTAGATAGGCAAGAACTAGACAAGTGATAGTAAAAAAGGCTAAGCCCAAAGTCAAAGGACGTACAAATTGAGCGCTCTTTCGTTTCGATTGGCTATTTAACTGGGCTTGAATATGTTTGATTTCGTTTTCGTTCATTTAGCAGCTCTTTGCCATTATGATTTTATATAGGCTTGGTTGACTTGAATAACAAATGCTTTGCTAGGATCACTTCCACGCAATAAAGTACCGCTTCTATCTGAGGCACGTATATAAATTGCATCACCTTCAGGGCCAGCTGGAAAGTGATGGATTTCAATTGCCCCAGGAATTTGTCTAGAAGCAGAATCCCAATTGCGCAGCTGATTAATAGTGTCTTCTCTTACCGAAAATTCATTTAGTGTCATGGCTAACGGTTGGATAGGTAATAAATCAGTTTTGATTGGACCTTGCATTTGTCCACTAAATGGATTTTTGTATTGAGGAAATGCTTTAGGATAGACATTATTTTTTTGATAATATTTTTGAGCAAATGTAGCATATTCTCGCATTATTGGTACAAGCTTTAGCTCGAGACAATCAGGACCATAATAAGTTTTTCCTTGTGAATTGGTCAGCCTGTCATCTAATTGTGAAAATACAAGTTTCTTTTTCCCAGAATCATATTTGATGCTAATGGTTTTATCTACAATTGTCCAATTGCCGTTAATCGTATTGCCTCGCATCATTGCGATTGCTTTGCCATTTTCTTCTACTTTGACCTGTTCGTAATCATCTAATGTCTTGTAAGTAATACTTGGTGGTGCTTTGGGAGTGGTATCAACGTTGGTTTTTTGATGTGAATTGTTTATGGAGTTGTTGATTGTTGCAAGGATGCTTTTGCCAGCTTTAGTATTCAATGCAAAAATCATTCCGACAATAAGCAAGGACATAAAGACAGGTACAGCAATTAAAAGAATCTTTTTTTGTTTAGCTACTGGCTTTTTTTCTATTGTTTCATCGGCAAGATAATTTCTTAGATTTCTTATTTTTGACTTGCCTGTAAAGTCAGTTGTTTCCTCATCTATAGCCTTAAGCTCGCTATCTAATTCTGCTGTTTCTACTTTTGCAGAATCATCTTGTTGATTGCTTAAAGCCAATTGCTTAAGAATATTATCTTTAAATTCTGAAGTCTGTTTGTTTCTTAAATCTCGAGAACGTTCATCAAGAATTTTTGCTTCATCAAATCTCCCTGTTACGTGTTTCAGCATCTTGGAAAAACTTTCTAGAATTGAGGCAGCTAAAAGAGAATGTTTTAACTCTAATTGATCAACTGAAAGTGCTTTTTTATAACTTTGTTCTGCTTCTCTAAGCATACCTAATTTTTCATAGGTTTTAGCAAGTTTAAAAAGCAGACTAGCTACTTCTGGGTGACTAGCACCTAATGAATTTTCTTTCTGTATCCAGAGCCTTGTATAAACTGGAATTAGTTCAGAAAACTTATGTTGAGCGTAATATGTTTCCGCCAAACGTGTAAGACAAGCAGTTGTTTCGCCATGTTCTTTGCCATAACAATTTTCAACAAGCTCCAGTGCTCGTTTGTATAAATTTTCTGCTTGTGGATAATTTCCTTCGCCAAAGTGTTTTTCCGCATCTTTTAGAGAGCGGTTAATTTCTTGAAACTCCTTGTCGATATCTTCGATTCTCATAGATAGAAAATCTCATCTGTCCATATTTAATATTCTATTACCCGCTATTTAATCATTGTAAGCAATTGTCTATTGGAAGCTACTATTGAAGGTGACTAGATTTAGCTTAAATTGGGAATAATTAAATCAGCGTTTCTTATAAGCCAAAAAAACAAAATTTAGGCTGAAATTGATTATTTTAGCTTGACATACGGAATTAATGATATTTAATATAAGGAGAGGTTGTAAGAGGCAGATAAAACTATCGTTGGGTTCAGCTGGAGAAGCATTATGCAGTCGTTCGATTATGAACTGCGTAAGAGTTGTTTAAAATCCTTACTATGTTCGTTATTTTTAAGTCTTATATTTTTTGTTGCAACTAACAAAAGTTTAGCTGAAGAATCTCATACTGGCTCAAATTTGATGTTGGTTAGCCCAGGGATTGCAGGGCATACTGCCAATCTAATTGGCGACAAATTAAACGAAGCAAAACTATCTAATCAAAATAATTCAATTGATGTTTGGTTGGCTTATGACCAAGCTATAGTGCTTATGGCAGTAGATAGCAATATGTCTGACGAAAATTTGAAAAAAATGGCCATAATTATTGGGCAGGTTCTATCCAGCAAAGAGCCATCTCAAATCAAGTCAATTACAGCCATATTTTACGATCAAGCTAATCAAGCAAAATTTAAAAAGATTTCTTTGGATGCTGCTCAATTGAGAGCCATCCAAAATGACACTTGTGACAATATTGTTGTTATGGCTGGCGAAAGAGTAAATACAAGCTCTCCTAATCCTTCATATCACAAACAAATTGCCATAACATCGCCAACAATAAAAGAACGCCCAACAGTCACAATTAGCAAAGAGTCGCAGTTTAGTTATCAAACCGAACGCAGTAAGGTTGTAGCTCGCATACAAGCATTACAAGCAAAGCGGGTAGGCATTCAGCCGTTTTATACAGAACTAGCTAGAATTGATGAGTTGTATAAAGAGTCGGACTTGAGTAAAGCATCGGCTAGCATTGCTCGTCTTAATAACATATTGACTGAGCAAGAAAATCAATTGAAAGCATTTCAACCAGGTGGCGCACAAGCGAAATTAAAAGGAAATGTGTCTCAAAATGCTAAACCATTTGATATTGTTAACGCGCCTACGCCTACTCAAGATTTACTTGGTGGCAATCGAGCCATCAGTGATTATAGTGGTACAGATGTTGATCTAGCTAAGCAAGTAATAAAAACCATTATTGCTCGTGAGCTTGGACAAGATTCTCCTCTTGAAGGTCCGTTTTTATTGGAAAGATTACGCATAGCCAGACGTATGCAAGAACTTGAAAAGTCAGGAATGAAAATAGATGGCTATCGTTATTTCTTAAGACAAAAAATTGAAGCTCTAGTAGCCTCTCGTGATGTGAAAAGAATGACTGAGCTGAGAGATAATATAATTTATATGCAACAGCAAATGGGGTTGCCAGAGCTTAAATCTGGCCATTTGCCTAAGCGAATATTTTAGGTACTATATCAGCCAGAAATAGGGAATTATTATTTATACGGGTAAATCTAGTATAGAGTTCTACTGTAATAAGGAAAAATAACATGGCTATGTCGGAGCCTGTATTTCCACAATCTAATTTAGTTTCTATTGAGAATGAAGGTTCCGTTAATGCTAATATGGGATCTGTGTTGGCCTTTTTAACATATACATATAACGAAAATATATTTGCTGAATTAGATGCTTTAGCAGTCAGTGGTAGGATTTTGGATGGACTAATTATTAATTTAATGCAAGTAGGTTTTTCGCTACCAACTGAAGATTTTGCCAAAATTAGTTTATATGCAGACAAAGTTTTAAAGCTACACGGAGTGCTTTTGTTAATTAAAGCTGATGGTGCAATCACTTTGATTAAAGACGAACCAGGACGGGGTTTGATTTACAATTGTTATGCCAGCTCATTTGATATTTTCTCTCGCCACCCACTTTTGGCAGAATACGTATGTGCCACCATTATTGGTATAGACCGTAGACGTTTTCGTGGGGGAGCATCTACTCTCGCTAATCATATTTTGTTTACTTCCATACCGGTTTTGACTGAATTAGGTAAACTTGAAAAAGAAAAATTTCTGCAACCAGCTAGAAAACAATGGGTTTTACAATTGGTTGATGATTATTCGTCAATAGAATTAATAGCGAGAAAATTGGAAAGCAATCATCAAATTCCAACTGATGAAGCTTTGCGAATTATACAAGAACTGGAATCAGATAATTTTATTTATCCGATATTTTCTCGTATTCGCTTTATCTCAGATTGTTATCACAAAGGTAAAGCATTTCGTCTTGGACGTTACATGGTGGCAGCAGGAATAATTAGTGAATCACAATTAGAAGAGCTTCTAGAAAAACAACAAGAAGTTGGTTGGGGACGTGGACAAAAAGCATTTCTTGGATTGCTAGCTGTGCATGCAGGATATATAAATACTAGAGAGCTAGAAGTCTTACTTGCAGATCAATATCTTTATGGTGGTTATCAAAAACTTACATATAGTGAAAACCCTACTGGTCCTAAAATGCTGGATGTTGAAACTATTAAAGATTCAATGATTGGTAGTCTTGGTGCAATTGATACTGCTGGCTTATTGCAATCATTTGCTACAGCTAAAAAGACAGGAGTGCTAAGCATTGAAAATCGTGGCAAGGCTGTTTTAATTGCTTTCAATTCTGGTAAACCTACACATGCTAGGCTCAAACAATTAGTTGGTCAAGATGCTGTTGTTGAATTATTGGTTTCATGGCAAGAAGGTATTTTTGTTTTTAGAGATAAAGTAGCAGCTGATGATTTTGATGATAATTGCCAATTAAGTGCTTCTTTAGATCGCATGCTATTAGATGCAGCATTGGCACAAGATCAAGTTAATCAAATACTAAGCCAATTGCCTAGTGGGCACAATGCAATTTTAGAAAGAGCACCTAATTTTGATCCTGCTTGGACTCAGCTTGCCCCCACTGCTTTAAAATACATGGATGATACGCCAGTTAAAGATAAAGAAAAGGCAATGATTGTGAAATTAGCTCAATTGTTAGATGGGCTATCGACTTTAGGAGAAGCAATGAATGCTATAGAGAACTTCCCTGGACATGTTGTTGTAAAAGCAGCTCAATTATTGCTTGATCTTAAATTAGTTAGCTTGCAACAAACAAGTTTATTTGGACCAATTTCAGTCTTTGAAAAAATAATTGTTGAACTAAAAAAGGTAATTTCTGCCGATGATAATAAAGCTTTATTGAAAGCTAGTTTACATCATGTGCATGGTAGTTCTCCGGCAGCATCTCGCTTCCATGTTGATGATGATGGTCAAATTCGGGTTAATTTAAGTGCTGTGAAAAAATCAGGTGTACCAGTTTCACAAGTTATTCTTGATTTAAGACGCTGGATTGAAGCTTATTTAGCTTATAGTCGTCGTATGGTTGGTCCTGAAGCTGTAGACAATATTGTTAATTTGGTAATGGGCAAAAATAAAATAGAATCAAAGTAATTTATTCTAGTCCTTTATTTTTAAGCTGAGCTAGATATGAATCTATATTGTTTTTTCCTTGATTAGTAGGTCTATATTTATTTGCAGTTGTAAAAGCTTGGCGTGCTTGAGCATATTGCTTTAATTCAAACAATGCAGAGCCTAAATTGTACCAAGTGTCCCAATCGCTTGGACTAAGTTCTAAGGCCCTTTTATAGGCATCTACAGCACTTTGATATGCACCTTTTTTCTTTAAGGCAAGACCTAAGTTATGAAAAAAATCGGCATCATAAGGATAAATAATAATTGCTGCTCTATATTTTAAAATAGCTTGATCAAGCTTTCCCTCGTGAGCAAGAATATTAGCCTGGTCGTAAAGTCCACAAGCTTTAGCCCAAGTTTGTTGATTTCCTTGTCCAGGAAAATCACGTGCTGGTGTGGTAGTAGCTGTTGGTTCCTCGATTTCAGCAATCGTTTTATCACATAATTTTTCGCTAGTGCTGAATGAAGTTTTTCCTAGCCCAGTTAAAATGGGCTTAGTATGGCTTTGGTATTTAAGAGCATTTTCAAAAGCTAACTTAGCATCAATATATTGTTTTTCATCGTGCAAAACTCTTGCTAATTCGCGCCAAGCTTCCCAATATTTTGCATTGATTGCTAAAGCATTTTTAAATGCTTTTTCAGCCTCTGGTAAATTGCCTGATTTATAAAAAGCAAGACCTAAATTGTAATAAAACTCGCATTTTTGTTCTGTTTTAATGGCAGCTTGAAATTTTTCTATGCTTTCCTGAAATTTACCTTCGGACAACAATTGCAATCCTTCTTTATTGAAATGGTCTTGGTTGAAATTGTCTTGACCAAAAGCATTTTGACAATAGAAAAGCAAAAGACAAATAGTAAGCAAATTAAAATAATTGCGGAGATTCTTCATGGAACTTTATAGTAAGTAGAAACAGAATGAAGCAAACTTCGCTTGAGTATGAGACAAAGTTTTAATCTTGTCAAGAAAAAATCTTACTAAAAATGTGTCTGGCTTTGGTTTACCACCAGAGATCAAATAATGAGTTTTTAGGTTTTTCTTTATCCTTAGCTTCAGTTATTTTATTTTTCAAAGTCTGCAAATTTTGTTGTGTAATATGAGGTTCGTTATTAGCTATATTTGCAAAAGATAACGGAGCATCATTTTGGGTTTTACGACTAGCTATTTTTAAACGAGGTTTTTGATTTTTGATTAAGTCGTTGGGATTGATTTTTTGCGCTTCCATGAAATATCCTCATCAGCTTGTAGACGACGCGATTGAGCGATGATAAAACCAATATCCAATGTATTTAGTAAACAAAGCCATTGGAAAAACGACTTTGTTTTGTCATTTAATGTTCATTTATCGGTCGTCTACAGCCATTTAATAGGCAAATAAGTTAAGTTGCTAGGTTTTTTGCTTGTTCTAGCTTCAAAACTACAATTAAAGTTGTAGCTAGAAAAACAAATAAGATAGAGAAAAATATTGTGAATAATAATGAGTTTAATGATAAATATATAGCAATGGATAGTGCTAATAAAGATGAAAGACAAACTAAATATTCAATAAATTTGTCCATATTATAGAATGATTTTTTCATTGGTAATGATTGGTCTACAATTGTTTGCTTAAGATGCAGGTTAATCAAAATTTCAGCGCCCATTTCCTCGGAAATATTGCCATTGCGTAAATTTCTTTGTGTGTCCAGCGCTGTTTTTAGTTCAAGTTCAGAAATACTGCCCTGTATAAGTAAAAATCGACCAAGCATCATACCTGTATCTTTGCTAACACTTATTGCTTCTTCATATTCAGCTTCAGAAATTATACCTGCTTTCAGTAATAGATTGCCTAAACAAGTTGATTGTTCTGATTGACTTTGTATTTCGTCGAAAGCAGCATCTAAAGTAATCAATTTTCTATACGAAAGTCTAAGGGCCTTAATGGCAATGTCTTGGGAGACAAAACCTTTAGCAATTAATGATTGTGCTAATAGTCCAGATCTTAAATCTCTTTCTTTCAAATGACCTAATTCTATAAGCGTTCTTCCAATGGGTTGTTTTGATTTTTCAGCTAAGTTAAGGGCTTGATTAAGCGGCTTAGAATCTAGAATTTGAGAGCTTACTAGCAAGCTACCAATAAGTGGTGCAAGACTAGGTGCGGGATTGCTATTAATTGAGTTTAGAAGCATGCTGAAATAAACCTTCAACACAATTGCCCCTCAATAAAATTGAAGGATATCTAAATTAAAATAGATTGCGGGTACTTAGTAATTCAGCACTATATTAATATAACCAATAGAATTGTCAAGTAAAAAGAATTGCTTAATCAAAGCATTTCATTATTTCTTGGCTGTAAATTTTATGTCCTAAATCATTAGGGTGAATAATTTGATCTTCTAATAGAAAGTCTGGCGCTAAACCTTCGCTGCTTAAGTTTTGGCAGCGTAAAGTCACATCAGCTAAAGCAATTGGATAATCTTTAGCAGCTTTATGAATAACCCGAATTAAAGGCATATGAGTTACAGCAGACCAACTATTTACCTTTAAATATTGTGGTGCTAATAAATGAGGAGAACAAATAAGCACTTCCGCTCCAGAGCTTAATGCTTTTGGAAGTATTTCGTTGTATTTTGCTTTTAATATATCTTCTTGTAACTGATAATCGTTTACAAATTCAATAATAATTAAATCTGGATGTTTAGCTAATACTTCGTTATCAAAATTGCTTGCTCGCCCAGCAATATTACTACCACTTACACCAACGTTAAAAATTGACATTTTACTAACAGGATATTTTTGTTTTAAAAGTGCAGGAACTAAATTAGCAAAACAATTTTCTTTTTTTGATGCAAAACCACCAACCGTAACACTATCTCCCCAAAAAACAATATTAGTATTTTGGGGAGACTTTAATTTGTGAATAGTTTTTTTGAGAGCAAATTTGTTTTGTTCTTTTTGTTCGCCTCCTACAGCTTTCAATGTTCTTGAAGCAACAGGGTAAATATCTTGCTTTGAAAGTGATTTTTTGTCTGGATTAGCCAATATATTTGCTAGTACTAAATTACCATCTGCAATTGGTGGAGGCAATGGAGCAAATTGAGATGGAATACCACATATAAGTTTTACTGCCCCTTGAGGTGTGATAATTAAAGTATCTATACGCTTTTGTTTAACTTCATAATCGGCATATACTATTTGATTTTCTTTTAGAGAACCTCCAGGTAATCTACCTATGATGCCATAGTCTTGATCGGCCATATAATCAATTCCTGGTATATAAATTTTTATATCTTTAGGAGAAGAGATTGATCGAAGCAGTATTGAACCTGGCAATAATGCTTTTATCGGTGATCCACCCGCACCTCCTGCTAAGCATTGCTTCAATGTGCAAGCTGATGTATTGGCAAGCGTTCTTGTTTGTATTTTTAGGCATTCATCTCTTACTGTCAATATTGGTGGTGCTTTTATTTCAATTTCAAATTCTTTTGTTATTTCAATTGGTTTATCATTAATCCAACATTTACCAGGGCTAAGTATTAGTTTCTGTTTGTTTATACTTAAGGATAATCCTTCTGCTATTTCGGGAGCAGTAAGGGTAATGATTTTGCTGTGAATATCATTGGCAGTATTTGCCATACTTATTCCAGTTGATATAACTGAAATGATCAATAACAAAAAAAATATTATTGTTTTTGTTTTCATTTTTATATTGCTTGCTCGGTAGGTCTAATTAGGATCTCATTCACATTTACATGCAAAGGTTGGCTGACTGCATATGATATGGCTTGAGCAATATCTTCGCTCTGCAATGGGGTCATTGATTGAACAAATTTTGTTACCCGTTCTTTGGCACTAGAATTAGTAATATGGTTTACTAATTCTGTAGATACCGCGCCTGGCTCTATGATTGTTACACGTATTTTACTTTTATGTACTTCTTGTCGTAATGCCTCAGAAAATGCTCCTACTGCCCATTTAGTGGCATTATAAACTGCAGTGCCAGCACTTGCGATACGTCCTGAAACGGAAGATATATTTACGATGTGTCCACTATGTTGAGCTGACATATGTGGCAAAACAGCGTGTGTCATATACATAAGTCCTAATACATTGATATTAACCATACGACGCCAATCTTCTAGTTCAGCCCCTTCAACTGGGCCTAATAACATCACACCAGCATTATTTATCAATATATCAATGCGTCCCCATTTTTGTTTTGTATCAGCAATTGCTTTTTGACACTGCTTAGCATCGCTAACATCACCTTCAATCACAAGGGCATCAGCTCCAGATGTTTTGATACGTTTGGCTAAATCATTTAAACGATCGGCTCTACGAGCCATAATTGCTACATTTGCTCCTAAATTAGCTAAAGCCAGTGCTGTAGCTTCGCCAATGCCAGATGATGCGCCAGTTACGATTGCAACTTTATTGGCTAATTTTTTCTCTTGCATATATACCTTACGCCATAGTATCAGCAGTTATTTTACCACCTCGATCTCATTAGTGGAATTTCATTCGAATTGACATTATTTGCATTTGTAGCTGTAAGTTTGAGGAAACTATTAATCTTAGAAGAAATCTTCTTTATTTAATAAGTGTTAAACCATGAATATGCAACACAGAGAATATGCAATACAGATTTAAGCCTACTTACAAAATTGATTGTTTGTATGATAAAGCGCGCTAACTAAGAAATTTAAAAAGAATATAGCTAGCGCTTCATTGTGCTAAGATTTACTTGGTTTTTATGATGAGGTCTGTATGCAGCTAATAAAATTTTTGCAGATTCTATTAACAGTCGCTATTTATCTGTTTGCATTGCCTGACTATACTTTTGCTAAAAGTCATCATAAAAAACACAAAGAGAAAAATAGGGCTATCGATGCATTATTTTCTTCGCCTTACAGTAAATTGATTAAGGATAAATTGTGGTTGCACTTTGACAATATGCAAGTAGGCAGTAATCCACAAGAAGTGACTGCTGTTTTCCAGTTGTCACCACAAGGAACAATCACTTATTTCTTTTTAAAAGGTAAACCTCAGAATCCTAGTGCTGAAAAGAGAGTATCGGACATTTTCGCTAAAGCACAACCGTTTGCACCCGTTCCATTGGGTTATCCAACTAATGCCTTTATTGAGGTCAATTTTCGCTGGCCGGATAATAACAGCAAAGGAATTTCAGGACCATATTTTGAAGAAGAATTTCCCAAAGTCTTGCGCTAAAGATTTCATAAAATCTGCAGATAATGATTATGTTTAGCTCTACCAGCTTTTTACGTTCTTTCTATCGACTGTACTGGACGGTAGCAGGATTTATTTTATTATCTGGTTTATTGGCTACATCTGTGTTTGCTGTTTATCCATCTGATGGCACGTGGGAGGATCTTCAACAACGTGGTACGTTAGCACTAGATGCAAATCAATACTGGATAGCCGAACCATTACTTAAGAAGGCAATGTCGAAAGCGGAGAAAACTTATCCTAAAGATATGCATCTGGCAAAAAGTTTAGCTGAGCTTGGACGCTTATACACTATACGTGGTCGCTTTAGTGAGGCTGAAATTTATTTAGAAGAAGAACTTGGTGTTAAAGAAAGAGTTTTGGGAGATGATAAATATCAATGTATTCCAAACATGGGTTCACTCATCCAATTTTATATTACACATGGTACGCAAAGCAAAGCAATTCCGCTAACGGAAGAAATGCTTTCACTTGTGGAAGGAAAATTGAGCGAAGTTAGATCCCAGAAACAGAAAGTTAAGCTCCAAAAAGGACAACCGTTGCAGGCTTGGTTGGGAGTTGCTGCACAAGAGGCGCAAGATCCAATAATAGAATGGGCAATTACTTGCGATAGCGTTGGCAATGCTTTTCGAAGCATAAATAATTTTGAGATGGCAGAGAGACTTTTTAAAGCTGCGTTAAATATAAAGATGACAGTTTTGGGCAGTACTCATTTATCTTTAGCAAATAGCTATGACAGTCTTGGTAGTTTATGCATGGAGAGAAGTGACTTTGCCGAAGCAGAATCATTTTTTATTGATGCATTGAAAGTTACAGAAAAGGTGTTGCCTCCTGAAAGTCATGAAGTTTTTATACGGCTAGACAAATTGGCAAAATGTTTTATTAAGCAAGACAAATATAAGGAAGCAGAAGATCTTTATTTACGAGCAAAAGACTTTTGGAAAAATGAGCCTTCAAAATACGGTGATGATATTCGACTTTTATTTGCGCTTGGTGATCTTTATGCACAACAGCATAAATATGAAATGGCTTTGCCTTATTTGCAGCAAGCTCTTAAACGGGCCGAGGATTTTAATGGACCTGATTCCATTGCTTTAGTTCCTTACTTGCGAAGGTATGCTTATTGCCTATATTATGTTGGAAATAAAAAGGGCGAGGAACAGTTAAAGGCTCGAGCTAATATGATATCGGGCGATGGACAATAATAAGAATCTATAAACATCTGATTTCGTTTAACCTAAAAGACTTTTAATTCTTGCTCAATATTTCCAACTGCAATCTCTCTTTATAATTGTATCCCTATTTACTGCAAGTTAAATGCTTAAAAACCGCACGAAGATGGCATGTCTCTTTTACAAATCAGCAATCTTGGCAGCTGTGATTTTGCAGTTATTGTATTTGCCCATGGCTAAAGCAAAAGCTGTTTCAGATGAGGAGCTTTTAAGGACAGTCGGAAATCAGCTTTATATCAAGAAAAATTGGACTGGTGCCAGTATTGTTTTCCAGAAGCTCATAGAAATTTCCCCACAGGATTATTTTGCTCGCGAAAAATTGGTGAAGGTGCTGCTTGCAGATGGTAAAGCAGCGCAGGCCGTTGATATGGCCAAATCACTTGTAGCAATGCAATTGAAGGAGCCAGAGTCACACTATCTGCTAGGTAAATGCGTCGAGCAGATAGGGAATTATAAAGAAGCGTTAAAAGAGTATAAACAAGCGCATGTCCTGTGTTCAGCCAATCTTAACTATGTAATTGCCATAGTTGGTGTCTACAAAAAAACAGGACGTGCCTCAGATGCTATTGATCTTCTTAAACTTACTTTGCCAAAGCATCAGCAATTGAGTTTATTATGGGGATACTTGTTTGAGAGTGCAGTAGATGCTCGCAACATGGATATTGCCCACGAATCGCTAGAGCAATTCTGTCGGCTGATCAGGCAAGAAAGGGCTACTCAAGAACAAAAGAACAATCTTATAGCCTCTGGATGGCGTATGATCTCACTTGATTGTTGGCGCGCTTCAAGCTATAGAGATCAATTGTTGCTGTGTTATTCGTTAGATGAACCTTGGCCGGCGGATTGTCTGATTGAAGTTGCAAAGAAAAAATTTCTTGATGCGCCTGATGTCTTTATTGCCCTTAGTCAGGCAATATCTGATAATGCAAAGACTGCTAGGACGCAATCAAACATAGAATCTTGGAACAACATTAAGAAACGAATTGAATATATACGAAAACAAGCTGAGAAACAAAAACTTGCTTCAACCTAGCATTAATCACCCAATAATATCTAAGGCAAGTGCTCTTGCCAAACAAATTTTTGCACTAATGCATAGATTTCGCTTGCCGCTGCTTTGCTGTTTTCTCCTTGTAGCTTTTGGTACTGGGTGGTATTTATTTGATAATTATAAAAAAACAGATCCCATTATGGTATCCAAAGAATTTCTTGCCAAAATTGCACAAGGGGATATCAAAACAGCCAAGAGCTATTTTGGCGGAAGGTGTGCTTGTGTCATTCCAGGTGGCTGGATTTCTTATTTGATTTACAAGAGCGGACAAGAACCTAATCTTGCTTATCTGGTAGGAGCACGTTTTTCAATGGGAGATTTTTGTAAAAAGATAGAAATGCCTGATTCCCAAGACCTACAGCAAAAACGTTGCCTGGTCACAATTCCCATTACATTTTCAGGAGATGACCGGCCATTTTTCTTGCCAGTGAAAATGGCATTTGGAAAAACTATAGAGGAATCTGAGCTTTTGCATTTTTCACACAATCCAGGTAAAGAATGGCAAAAAGGATTTACATTACGGCTTCGACCTTCGATTTCTAAAGGTGCTATTGACCATGCTGCTATGAGCGAAACAATGAATGCAAATTCTTCTTTACTTTCTAATTATGAAAAACAAGCACAGGATTTGTTTAGACTATTGGGAAACGATGTTATTACATTCCTGCCGCCTGCAGATGCTGGACCTGTGACTCGAGGTGACAAAACCTTTTTAAAACAATATGAAGTAGAGAAGCTATTGCCCAGAGTGCAGAAAATTAGTATTAGTTTACTCCTCGTGCAAAAGGCTGGTACACCTTATTGGTTAGTTACACAATGCAAAAGCACCAAGCCGATCTTGCAAGTAGTTAATGGCAATTTGACTGCTTTGAAAGAACCAATTGCAAGCTCTATGTAGATTTCATTTTTATAATATGGCATTTTCTGATAAACAATAGTGATGGTTAATTATGCGTGCTAGCATATTCAATATGATGAAATTCAATCAGTGTTATGTTGTTTAATCACTGCTAGTAACTGCCAGTATAAGTTGGAAAAAAGCAAGAATGAAGCCCATTACATTTATCTATCAAGTATTTTTGTTTAGCACTCTGGCGCTTTCTCTATCGAGTTGTCGTACCGAAGGTGAATGCGAAGATCAAAACGACCTACGGCACTCCGCAAGTCTGCGTGCGACTTCATATGCGTACAGAGTACGGGATGCTCAGAGGCAGGCTCTTTCAGTGGGGCGGCCTGATTGTGCTAATTTGCCATAGTCCCATATGTTATGAGGTATCCTATAATAATGAAATGTAAAGATACGAATTATAAGTCAGTTGCAAAAAGTTTTGAACTAATTGCATTCTCGCTTATTCTTACCAGTATGCTTACTGCTTGTTGTAGTGAGTCAGAATATGAATATCTTTATGAAGAAACAAACACTTACAATTCTCGAGCAATGACGTTAAGTTACCAAGCATACCGAATAGAAAACTGCTTGAGGTCGGGTCTTCCATACTGATTTTTTTTCTTACTAGTCTGAGTTTCACCTATAGATAGCGCAATTCTTGGCTTTTGTAACTACTGGTTGCATTTTATTTCACGTGAATAATAACTGGATCACTCAGATAGCTGCATATTTGCCCAGAGGAATCGAGAGCAGCTATATGAACTTGATAGTCTGCTGTGCGGGGAAACATTGCAGCATTAAGCGTAAATGTGCCACAAAGCTGGCTCAGCATTAAAGTCTTAAGCTTCTTATCGGCAAGTTTTTTCTGTCTATATGAAGTTGTGAAATACTCCCAGTAATAATCAGGCAATGAGATTTCGACAATTACTTGTTTAGCTCCCTTTATTTTGGTGGCGTCATATTCAAATACAAGTTTTTCCTTATTTTTGGTGGTCACGTCATAAGTGCCGTTTTGGTTGCGAGTCCAGAGCAGATTTTTAGTAGATAGGGTTGGAATTTCATTAGACAAATTCAAGAACTTTACCGACTTGATATCGTAAATAGCAGATATATTTGTGAGCATAAGCCTTAAAGAGTCTAAATTACCAAAAAGACTCCAGCTAGTTATTTCTGAAAGGTGAAAGCGATATGTGTGGACATCCCCATCTTTTTCAAGCAAAGTAGCCAAACATGTTGCCAACTGCTCATCTTTATCTAATGCCTGCTGTTTTTGGCTGCCATCCTTGTGAGCAAATTGCCACATATTAACTTGGTTGTGTAATTTTTTGGCCGACCGAACATTATCCGACCAAGAAAGTGCAAGCACGCAAGGCTTGCGGCTGCTCTTTTCGTAGCATTTGTAACCAATAGAAATTTCCAAACAGTCCACACTTTGTTTTTTAATTGGCTGAATTGGTATAACGCGATAAACAATAGCTCTATCAACTTGTGGAATTGGGCTTAGACGACAGTCAGTCTGGTTGGGTCCTTCCGCAGAAGAGTCTGTAAAAGTTTTTGCTGTTTTTGTATCTGCATTCCAACAAATAACTTTTGTTGTGCTATCTGCCAGCACCATATTTAGTGCTGATTTGTTAATTAAATTAGGGTTGTAGAAATATGGCTGTAATGAACCGATACGATCTGTGAGATCAGGATTACAAAATGGCCAGGCGAAAAGTCCACGTAGAACTTCGAAAGTTGGATATAGCCCCATGTGCTTGTGCGTAACTGGGACATTCAATATTATAAGGCGGCTCTTGTTTGTCGTCTCCTTCTGTTGTCTTATTATTGCCTCTCGAAAAACTTTAGAATAGTTGGCAGCATCAGTCCAAAACTGGTTTTGTTGAAAGCTAATGATGGACAAAAAGCCGCAATAGAGGATCATTGTAAAAGCTCCTATTGCATTCAAAATTTTATATCGTTTCTCTTTGTCACAAAGCGGCAATAATAATAGCGTTACCAAAATGCAATAAGGTGCACTCAATAGATAAAATTGTCTACCACCTGCCAAACCCTCCGTTGCATTCCAGACCCTGCATACTATAGCGAATTGAATGGCTATCCAACCAGTCGTAAAGAAAAACACCCTAGCAAACCGTAGGTCCGGTTTACAAAACCACAGTCTAATTAAAGAAATAATTACCATTGAACAATTCAGCAAAGATAAAACCCCAAGATAGAAGTTGTTTTCCTGCATCATTTCAAAAGGAATAGGTAAAAATATTTTCTCGTAAGATTTGAGGCTTTGTATCCGTTCAATCCACAAAGAGTCTGTAAGAACACCGGTGAGACCAGCATATCCGCCCAATAAAGTTTTCAAAGCATAAGTGCGCAATGCCACGTAAAAGACCAATAATCCCCAGTAAATGCTTGTCTCTTTCAATGCATTTTGAATGGTTTTTGTGATTCCTTCTGTCCCAAAACGTTCGCATATAATATAAAGAGTAAGTACTGCCGGCAATGCTGCGCCTATCTCCTTGCTCATCATTGAGCCGAAGGCACAGACATAGCTAGCTATGCTGAAATAGCGGTTGTTAGACTGCCGAGCATAAATGAATAAAAGGAAGCTAGATAAATAAAGCATTGTGCAAAAACTATCTACTCTACCAGCAATCCAAGATACTGTTTCTGCATGAAGAGGATGCACGGCAAAGAGTAGTGCGGCAAGGAAAGGGGGTAATAGCCTAGTGCTGCTATGGAGTAATTTAAAGATGGATCTGGCAACCAGAAAAAAAAGAACAGTACATACAGTATGAATGATTAAGTTGGTTAGGTGGTAACCAATTGGGTTTAGATGCCACACCAGGCAATCGAATAAATGTGGTATCACCATGAATGGACGGTAATGCAGTTCTCTAAGTTGTGATGACATCCAGGACCCTGTAAAGTTTTGCAGTAATATTAGAGGCTGAGTATGCAAAGCTTTGAAAAAATATGAGTATGCAAAATAATCGTCACTCATGAAACCGGAAACAAGCGACGGAAGATAGCACCCAATTGCGACCAAACTGAGTGTCAATATTGTTAGAAAAAAATGACTAGCAGGTATGTGTTTCTGATTGCTTTTGAGCATGTTTAGTTATCTTTAGTCCCAAATATATTGCCACTATAAGTTAAACCCCAAAAGCCAAGCCAGGTAAGTGGTTTTAGCAATAAGATGTATAGTGGGGCAGATGACGGGATTCGAACCCGCGAATACCGGAACCACAATCCGGGGCCTTAACCACTTGGCGACACCTGCCACAATGGGCAGAAATAATTATACACCAGCTCTAAATTTAGGCTGAGGTTGAATCAATGGCTAAGGGGATTTTTTGTTTGAGCAGTATCTAGTAAGGCTTTTAGGCTCTTAACTTTCCGTTGCAGAGCTTCTAATAATTCATCATAATCCGGATCATTTCTTTTATATGCAACCGTATACAAATCAATTTTAGGCTTTTGATATTGTTCGCCTTGTTGAGGTAGATATGTGTTGCTGTTTGTAGCTTTATACATCGCCTTTGCCTATGGTTGTAAATCAATGTTGCAACTGTATAACAAAATTCCGAATAATACTAATTATTTTTGAGTTCAAATTATATTTTTTACGACTCTATTTTATACAAATAGGTTTCCAGATTTATTTTAAGAAAAATATATTCGGTAATATTCTGGCTAAAGCAGTTCCAAAAGCAAATGCTGCCAGCCATGAACCAATCCAGATTGTAAAAGCTATTCTTGGTCCTCTTTCTTTGACCATGATCCCTACTGTGGCAATACAAGGGACAAATAATGTAATGACAATCATTGCTATTACTGCCTGTATGGAAGTCATAGTAACGTCAGTTAAGCCAAAAGCAGCAAAGTCTCGCCTCACCATACCCAAAATAAATGTGGTGGCAATGCGTGGATCATTTGGGAGGCGCAACCAGCTAACAATAAATGGTTGTAGGACTTCGATAATGTAATTCATAATACCGGTCACTTCACCGACCGTAACTACTAGTCCAGCTAAAGCAAACATTGGTATTGACTCTTTAATAAAATTGAAAGATTTTTTCCAGGTTTTTTTGAAAACATTATCAATGCGAGGTAATCTCATTGGTGGCAAATCAATCATGAGAGGTGTTGCTTTTCCAGGCATAACCATATTCAATAAAACACCTGTAAACGCTAGTATGCTGCCAATAATGGTAATGTAAATTGTCCAGGCAGTGATACCACCTGCTTTCGCTAATGTACCAGAAACTATGCCTAATTGAGCAGAGCATGGAATAGCAAGCCCAAGTAAAAATGTTGCAATTATTTTTTCACGAGTACTTGTAAGCAATCTAGTTGTAACTGTAGCCATAGTTACACAACCAAGACCTAAAATAAGTGGAATAATAGCGCGTCCATTTAAGCCAATTTTGGTAAGTGTACGATCGACAAGCACTGCTAGCCGTGGTAAATAACCAGAATCTTCTAATATGGACATGCCAAAATAAAAACCAATTACTAGAGGCATTAACAAGCCAATCAAATAAGTAGTAGTAAGAGTTAAAATTCCATATTCACCAACTAAAGCGTTGCCTATGAATGACATTAAATTGTGATGTGACCAAAAATTGTATTTTATTTCTTCTTTTGAAACACTATTCTTTTTTGTCTCCAACATTTTAGATGCTACTGGTGCTTTTAAAGTACCGTCTGGAAAATCAAAATGTGTCTCACCAATAGTAATTTGGCAGGGAAATATTGATGCTGCAAATTGTTTTACATTTGGTTCCCAATAAATGCGCATACATTGCTTTTCGGTGAAATCTACTACATTTCCTGCTACCCAAATACCAAGCAATTGGTAAAAAATAAAATAACAAACCAAAATTGATGTAATTGTTCCCCAAAATGGATCTAATAACATCTGTCCAATTTTTTTAGAAATACTTTCTTTATGGCTTGTATGCTTTACACTTTGTTCAACTATTTTATTTACTAATTGTCGTCTTGATTTATACGTTTCAGATCGTTTATCGATATGTGTGAGACTTTCATCGCTAGATACAACTAGTTTTTTTGATAATTCATCTCCTTCCAGAATCAAAAGCGCTATATTTTGTGGAATATTATTTGCAAGCATTGGCGAAAGCATTGGTGCAATATCAGGATTTGTTTTTCCAATAGAAGCTAATTCCAATTTTTCTTTAATAGTATCAATGCCTTTATTTTGCACTGCTACGGTTGTGATAACAGGTATAGCTATCCACTCAGATAAAACTTGAGTATTGATTTGAATATTGCGATGAATTGCTTCATCCCACTGATTAATAACTAAAATCATGGGTTTGCCCATATCAATTAATTGCAATGTTAGGAATAAATCTCTATCTAAGCTCAAACCAGAGACTACATTGACTATTAAATCAGCCTCAAGAATAATCTTGCGGGCAATCCTTTCTTCATCATTTAAGCTAGAAACACCATAAATTCCAGGTGTATCAATAAGATCGTGCGTGAATAATTTTCCATAAGAAACATCAATTGTGGTGCCGGGATAATTGGATATATCAACACTAAGACCAGTCAAAGCATTAAAGATTGCTGATTTACCTACATTTGGATTACCAACAAGCACGATCTTTTTGCTTTTTGACAGACTTATATGTGTTTTTTCTCTCTCGGCAATAATCACAGCTCTTAAGACCTAATAAGAATTCTTTACTTTGTTAGCAAAGTTTAGCAATTTAAATGAGTATTCTTCAATGGAAATAGCTATAAGGCAACAATAAGCAACATCTCTTTAAAACAGATACCCTACTGTGTTATAAATTGTCTAGAACTCCATGGCGTAGGCTTTTGACTGCGCTCAATCAGCAGTTTTTATGTCAAAAAAATATAAGTTTGCTTTTAAGCCAGTTCATATTCTTTTTGCTAAGTACATACTCATTTATGTGTGTACCTGGTATTTGTTCGTACTTATGAATGCAGCTACATCGCTTCACTCAGCATTGGCACAAACTGATAAAACCAAACCAACTGAGCTTAATTTGCCCAATGGGCTGAAAGTGATTATTTGGGAAGATCATTCTTTTCCTATTGTATCGACAATGATGTGGTACAAAGTAGGGGCTAAAAATGAAAAGTCAGGCACAACTGGCATAAATCATTTAGTTGAACATTTGTTATTTCAAAATGTTGGAACATTTCAAAAAGGAAATATTGGTACTGCAATTACTCGTCTGGGTGGACGGTTTAATGGCTATACTAGTGATGACTTTACTGTATTTTTTGAAACTTTGCCATCTCAAAAATTAGAATTGGCTTTGCTAATTGAAGCTGAGCGCATGCGGAGTGCTAAGTTTAACCAAGCAGATTTAAAAGAAGAAATTGAAAATATAGAGGGTGAATTTGAATCGGATTTGAAAAATCCATTGCATAATTTAGCCAAAGAAGTAAGAACAACTTTGTTTCAACAACATCCTTATCGTCGACCTGTGCGTGGCTGGCGCAGCGATATTGAAAATCTGTCTCTTCATGATGTGAAGAGATTCTATGATACATATTTTTGGCCAAATAATGCGACTCTTGTTATTGTTGGAGATATTGAGTCTAATAATGCTCTTGGTTTAATTAATAAATATTTTGCTGGCATTGCTAAATCACCCGCACCTATTCCAGCAATGAATATTATTGAACCGGTACAAAACGGTGAAAAACGTATAGTTGTAAAATATCCCGGTAAGCAAGAAATGCTTTCTGTTGCTTATCATGCACCATCAGTGAATGATAATGATGCACCAGCAATGGTTGTCATAGAAAAACTACTTAATGCAACTTATGCGGGCAAGTTAAAGACAAAACTGATTAATAATAGAATATGCGCCAATGCTTATGCTGGTTTTGAGATTAAGAAAGATCCTGGTGTATTTAAAATTGATTGTATTGCTATTCCAGCAACATATAATGCTGAACAAAAAATTATTCAAAACTTAGATGGTGTAATTAATTCTCTTAAAACACAACTAGTCTCAGATGGTGAACTTAAACGAGCAAAAAAGCAGTCACAATCTGCGTTTTTGTTGGATCAAGAAGGTCCATATAAAGTAGCTTTTTATTTAGGATATTTTGAAGCATTATCGAAATGGCAATTAAGTCAAACTTGGTCCGAACGGTTGAATTCAGTATCAGCTGCTGATGTCCAAAGAGTGGCAAAAAAATATTTCAATCAGGATAATAGAGTAATTGGCTGGCTACAAGGCACATCTGCCCAGCGTCCTCAGCCTCCTTCTGATGCTCCTAAAGAGCGCAATAATTCTAGTCCTAACAATAATCACAGCCCCAACAACAAACAATTTGAACATACAAATTTGACCGGGTATAAAGAAAGCGATGATGCTATTGGCTCAACTTCAACAGATATTGTAAAAACCGCTGACAATAATGTTGTTACAAATACAATATCTCCTTTATTACCTTCTAAAGTAAGCAAACGAGTTCTAAAAAACGGACTAACTATATTTGTATTTGAAAGCCATATGATGCCAATTGTGCAGATAGGAGGATCTGTGAAAGCTGGTGATGTTTATGAGCCAATAAATAAACATGGATTGTCTATTCTAACGGCTAGTATTTTTAATCAAGGCAAATCTGGTCGTTTACAAACATGCATTGGACAAGAAGATATCGGTCTTGCGCCAGCAAATATGCTTACGTTTGCAAATGATCTTGAAACCATTAATTTCAGAAGTAGTTGTTTGACAAATGATTTGCCGCAAATGTTGCAGCTCATTAGTCAATCTTTAACCAATTCTTCATGGACAGAAGATATTGTAGAAAAAGTAAAAAAAGAAACTTTGTTAGCAATAAAACACAAAGAAGAAAATATTAGTGAAAAAATCAATCGAGCGTTGCTGCAAGCTTGTGTTTCACAAAAGTCACCTTTTTATCCAGGTGATCCAACCGATAGACTGCGGATGATTGACACTATCTCTTGTAGCGATATACAAAGTTTTATTTCTAATAATGTACAACCAAACGCTACTACAATTGTTTTTGCTGGCGATATCGACCCTATACAAGCTTTTACTTTAGCAGAAAAATCTTTTGGTAATTGGGTGAATAAAAATGCTGGTAAAAAACCAGAATTGGCATTATCAGGCAGGCGTGTAAAAAAAATAGTTATTCCTATATCTTTGAGAGACAAACCTAAAGGAACTATTTGTTATGGGAAATTGTTACCAATTTCAAAAAATCAAGATAGTTACAGCAATTTCCTTATTGCTGATAATGTTTTGTCTAACCATCCAATTATAGCCAGAGTAACAGCGGCTGATTCGGAAGATGATGACAGTATTGCTTTATTGAAAGAGCAAAATGTAGAGGTAAAACTGCAACCACTTGCAAATTACACTGCTTGGATGATTTCATCGGATGCTGATTTGCATGCTCTGCCGTTAAGAGCAGATACTTTGGAAGTGGCTCTTTCCAAACTTGGTAAAAGTGGAATTACAAATGAAGAATTTGTCGAAGCAAAAAGATATTTACTTGGCGCTATTCCTGTGCGCAAAATGTCATCTCTTTCATCGGTTACGCAAAATATTTTGGAATTTGTTATGCATTGCAATGATGCCTTCCATTACAATACGTTTTTATCTGATTTGCAAAATGCCAGTTTGGATTCAGTCAATGCTCTAATAAAATCAGTTTTTAAACCAGAGGAATCAACCCAAGTAATAGTTGGTAATTCGCAAATGATTAAAGCATTGCACGACCGCGGCAACCGTAAAACTCAGTAGTGTCTTAAGTCCAATAGGCACTTAGATATTTTTTATGGCAACTTGATAACGTTGTTTCCTTAGTCCTGGTTAATTTGTTTGTCAGCCAATAGTTTTCGTCTTGCTATTTGTATTGCATAGCTAATTGATATACAAAATAATTGAAATTTCTGCTTGTTAACACATTAACGTTTTATGCGATTTCTCAGATGCTAGGCTGCTAGTGCGCTAGTGGTGTTTCTCTACCCCGTTGTCAATTAATTAATGTGATTAGCTTAAATAGTCGATCCTAGGCAATTTATAATGTCATAGCTTGGATACATTTTTCTTGCAAAACCAAGCCAGGCTTATAATTCCGAGATTTTTGCAACGAATTGACTTTACCCCTACAACATCGATAATATCTCGGGCGGTAATTAAGCAAGCGATTGAAATATAAACCAGCTATTAAGGAGTAAGTCAAAACACTACCTATGGTTAGTAAATATTCTTCTGGGAGTACAGCTGTGGTAACTGAGACAAACGACAAAGAAAATCTTGATTTTGAATCTGTGCCAGAATTTATTCGTGAGCCTCGCTCAGCTTCATATAAAGATTCATATGCTTTGAATAAAGAAGCGCCCAAGAAGGACGCTTCTGTTAAAAAAGAGCCTTTTTATTTGAGAAAAGATTTGTATGTTACAACTACCAATAAAGAAGCAGATGCTTCTAATAACTGTCTAGCAGGTAACGCAAGTGCAAGCGCAAGTGACTCTAGTGATGATGTATGTGCTGAATCTATAGTTGAAGATAGTTTAGCCATAACCCAATCACAAAAGAAAACTTTAGATATGAGACTTGACTATCTGCATTCTGATTATGCTGATATTCAAGAATTGGATATGCCTAAGTCGGCTGAATTAGAAGCGCTTTGGCCTGGAGTTAGTCATCATGATATTTTCCATATGGCTGCTAAAAAGCCACCTGGTTTTTATGTGACTGTAGGATTTGCAGGTGGTGTACTTGCCACACTTCTTGTTGTTTGGGCTTTTTCTTGGAATTGGCATGGAACACCACAAACAGCATCAGCTGATAAGAAAATTGTTGTGGCACAAAGTAGCAAAACAAATAATGCTAAGCCAAATTTTCTAAACACAAATGTTCAAAATGCCCCTACCCCAGTGATAACCAAGCAAGTATCATCAGGACTAGAGGTTGTTGTCCCTACAGTATCAACTTACGAAGTTAAAAGTGGAGATACCTTAGCTGGAATCGCATGGCAAACTTACAAGAGAGCAACACCAAGATTACTTGATGCAATTTGTAAAGCTAATGGCATGCGCAGTGCTGATGTTTTAAGTTTAGGGCAAAAGCTTGTACTGCCAGAATATCGTCCTCAGCCCAGTCAAATTGCTGCTGGAACATCTTCGTCAGTTCAATAAAGTATGTTATTGGCAGATGTATTTGCTCTTTTATCTGAGCGTTTGCCGCAGTATGAAAATCGCCCTCAACAGCAAGAATTAGCTAAACTAATTGAACGTGCTTTTGAAACTGGTAGGGTTGGTGTATTTGAAGCGGGTACTGGCACAGGTAAGAGCTTATCTGCATTGATCCCGGCAGTATTATCTGGAAAAAAGGTTGTTGTTTCAACAGCAACAATTGCTTTGCAAGAACAATACATAAATAAAGATATACCGACATTATCTCAAATATTGCCTATTGAAATTAATGCTGCCTTGATGAAAGGAAGGGGTAATTATATTGGGCTGAGGCGCTTTGAAGAATATATTTTAGAACAGGAAATAAACAATAATATTTTTACTTGGGTTGATGCAACTGAAACAGGTGACATTTCCGAACTAGATTTTCCTGTTGCTGGTGATGTGTGGGGAGAAATTAATTCCGACGCTGATGATTGTTTGCGAAATAGATGCCATAGATTTAACGAGTGTTTTTATTTTAAAGCCAAACAAATAGCACAAGATGCCGATATCCTGATTGTCAATCATGCATTGCTATTAGCAGATGCAGCTAGTCTGGGAAATATTTTGCCTCCTTATGATTTACTGATAATAGATGAAGCACATCAATTACCAGAAATTGCTACCAATGCTTTTAGTGTGTCGTTAAGTAATCGGGGTGTTAGTATTGTTGCCAGTAAGGCTTTAAAAAATTCCGGTGCGCCTGTTCATTTAGTACATAATGTAGAAGAGTATGGACTTTTATTTTTTGATAAAGTGACACAAGCTTGTAAGTTTGGTAAAACCCGCATTAGAAAACAAATTGAAGGTACAGCAGAATTAAGAAGTGCATTGATTGCACTTAAAGACTGGTTGGCAGGGCAAGATTTTGAAACTATATTGGATGTAGATAATGCTAGGGAAAAGGCCAAGTTAAAAGCAAAAGCCCTAGTAAGCACCATCGATGGCTACGTGCAGTGTCTGGATTTGTTGGAAAGTCAGGATCAAAATTGGGTATTGTGGGCAGAAAAATTTGATAGTCGTGGTGTAAGAGCAGAAATTGTTGCAGCACCTTTAGATGTATCTAGTTTTATTGAAGATCTGGTTTTTAACAAACCTGGGCTTACTTCATCCATATTAATGTCAGCTACTCTTGCTACTTCTGGCGAAGATCCATTTGCTTTTTTCAAAAAACAAGTCGGTTGTCCACAAGGAGTTATTCAAGCAAAAGTAGATAGTCCTTTTGACTATCCTAAACAAGCAGTCCTGTATTTACCTAGTAATTTATTTGAGCCAAATACTCCCGAATTTATTGGGCAAGCAGCTGAAGAAATTGAAAAACTATTATACTTAAGTAAAGGACGAGCCTTTGCTCTTTTTACTAGCTATTCAGCGATGAATACTATATATGATTTATTGAAAGACAGATTACCTTTTGCTGCCAAGAAACAAGGTGAAATGTCGCGCAAAAAATTAATTGAATGGTTTTGCAGCACAGATGATGCAGTATTATTTGGCACAGCTAGTTTTTGGCAAGGAGTATCTATTGATGGTGAGCAATTGAGTTGTGTCATCATTGATCGAATACCGTTTCAAGCACCTGATGATCCTGTTTATGAAGCAAGATGTGATGCGTTGAAACAAGATGTAAGTGCCAGTTGGTTCAATGATTTAGCTTTGCCGTATGCAATTATGCGTTTGAAACAAGGTGTCGGTAGGCTAATTCGCACACGAACGGATACTGGCATTGTAGCTATACTAGACTCGCGTATTTCAAAAAAATCTTATGGCAGATCGATAATTCAATGCTTACCACCAATGACAATATTGAAGTCATTGTCTGGTGTAAAATCATTGGAAGAATTAATTGTCGGTAAATAATTTTTATCGTTTTACATCTACAATAAAATATCGTCAACGGCTGCAATGCGCTCAGGGAGAACTTGCCCGCCTAGCATTTCAAGCAATTCTATTTCGATGTTTCTGCTTATGGCAGTAATTGGAACATCATTAATCCCATTTTCAAATGGATCTTCACTTGTATCACCTACTTGTTCCATAGTTAAAAATATCCATGAAATAAGAACGCTAAATGGAATTGCTAACCAAGAAGCTGGACCCAATTTATCAAATTCACTAACTAAGCTAAAAGGAAGCATTAACATAAATATCCAAACAAATACGCTACTAAAAGAAGCGTATTGCCTAGGTAGAGGGAAAGTTTTGATTCTTTCTGCTGCACCTTGTTGGTCAACGCAATTGCGTACAGTTTCTATAAGTAAATATTGTTCCCACTCATTCAATGTCCTGTCATATTTCAAGTCAAACACTTTAGCTGTCTGTAATCGCAAAATCTCATTGGCAATATTGGTTTTGCTTTCTACCTCTAATTGTTCGTTGTTTTTTAAATAGTGAGACAAATAACTTTGTATTTCACTGGCGAAATCATTTGTATTTTGTTTGCGTTTAACAAGTTCTACTTCAGGAGGCGTCATACCAGTTAGCCTGTCTGTATTACGTCTTAATTGTATTCTTAGGCTTTGACACCAGGCTATTTGTCTATATATCAAATCTTTGTGTAAATCAAATAGTGCTTCTTTTGATAATTTTTCGTTTTTTAAACTGGTAACTTGCATTGCCCAGGTGCGACATAAATTTGTAATTGAGCCCCATATTTTTCTTGCTTCCCAAAGACGTTCGTAAGACGAATTGTTTTTGAAGCCTACATAAAATGCAACAGCTGTACCGATGGTGCCTACTGGTAAGAAAGGAATGCTAAGCCAAGCGTAGCCCAGCATATGATAAGCAAAAAACACTGCTGTGCTGAGCAATGTAAAAAATACAAGATGTTTTCCAGAAAACCATAATATAACTGATAATTTGACATTTCTGCGAATATACATAAGGTTTTGTTTTAGACAGTAACTACAATCTTACCGTTTTGAGAATTTGATTCCATATGCCTGTGAGCATCAACTATTTTATCTAGAGGAAACGTTTTATCAATTATTGGTTTTACATTGCTTTTGCTGAGCAAGTCAATAACATATTGTTGTCCTCTTTTATATTTTTCAGGATCGGAAACAATTTCAAACAATGTGTATCCTTGAATTTTCAACCCCTTTTTTAAAGCGTCAAATAGTGGAAAAATAGTAGGATTGGTACTCAATGCACCATATTCAAATATTGTGCCGCCACTTTTTGTTGCTTGGGCTAATACTTGTAGAAATTCTCCTGCAACAGGATCAAATACATAGTCCACACCTTGATTGTTGGTGAGCTTGTTTACTTCCTCTACCAAGTTTTGAGTGTCGGTAGTAATTACTGTATGAGCACCGGCATTAAGTATAAATTGCTTTTTGCTTTCGCCTCGAGTTGTAGCAATAGGTATTGCTCCAGTGACTCGGCATATTTGAATTGCTGCTAGTCCAACACTGCTGCTGGCAGCAGTAATTAATACGAAATCACCTTTTTTGATTTTTGCATATTCTATTAAAGCGCCATAGGCAGTTAAATATTGCATCCATATCGAAGCTGCTTCTTCAAAAGATAAATTATCTGGATGATGACTGACGGCATGTGCCGGTACAACTGCATATTCGCCATAGACGCCATATCGTTGCATAGAAAAAGCTGGAATAGTGCTTACTTTATCTCCAATTTTAAATCCTGTCACACCCGATCCAATAGCATCTACTGTACCGGAAGCCTCATAGCCTAGTCCACAAGGAAATTTTTCAGCTCTCTCTAGATATTTCCCTCTTCTAAACATTACTTCTGCTCTATTTAAACCAATTGCTGCTACTTTAATTCTAATTTCGCCAGCCTTAGGCTCTAGAATTGGTACATCATCTAGCTTTAATACACTAGCGTCCCCAAATTCATAAAATCTTACTGTCTTAGCCATTTAGTTTTACCCCAAAAATATTTTTAACTCAATCTTTTTTTTCTTCTTCAATAGCAGCTTGTTCATGAGCCTCATCATGACGAATTAAACACAACGATATAGGACAATGATCAACCAGATAATGCACAATTGGATCGCGCGTCATAAAGAAAGCTGGCTTGACATGAAAATTGGTTGTGCCGACAAAAATAATATCTATACCTAATTCTTGGGCAGTTTTGATAATACCTGGTCCTACCTCTCCAACTTTAACAATTCCTGTAGCCTCTATTCCTTTTGTTTTTAGTTGTTGAACTGTTTGATCTATTTGTTCTTGTGCTTTTTCAATTGGTCTATCGGTTGCAATCAATTGGGCTACTACACCAACTTTTTCCGCGTCAGGAATTACTCTCAACAATATAAGTTCTGCTTGTAATGCTTTTGCTTGTTGTGCTGCTATTTCTACAACTGCTGCGCTACGCTTTGGGCTACTGAAGGCTACCATGTATTTCATAAACTTATTACCATCTCCTAATTATGAATGCCAAATCAAGCGCAAAACAAAATAACATAATCCAGCAAACAAAGCCGTTACTGGTAAAGTCAATACCCAAGCTAAAAGAATAAGATTGAGTGTCTTTGGATTTAGCTTGTCAGCGCCATGTACTGGAATTGTCCCGCCAGCAACTGCAGAGCTTAATGTATGTGTTGTACTAATTGGAGCTCCTAAATGAGATGCAAATAAAATAATCATGGCTGTACTCATTGATGCCCCAAAACCTTGAGAATGGCTTAAACGTTCTCTGCTTATTTTTGTGCCGACTGTTCTAATTACTCGCCAGCCACCAATAATGGTGCCCATGGCGATAGCTAGAGCGGCAGCTGCTACTACCCAATAAGGAACTTTGTCCATTGTGTATCCATAAGTAGCAAAATGTGTAGCTAAAACCAAAGTGATTATGCCCATAGTTTTTTGGCCGTCATTGCTACCATGACTAAAGCTTACTGATGCTGATGACAAAATATGTAACCAACGCATGATTCTAGGATGAGGTTGATTACGGCTGCCCGGATTTTGTTTTTCTTGTGATAATTGCAAAGCAAGCCAAGTTAAAACAGCTCCACCAATGAATCCAACTACAGGTGAAACTAAAAGAGCAATACCAACTTTTGACAATTCATGCCAGCTGACACCATGATGAATATCGTTTGCAGCTAGTCCAGCTCCTGTTAATGCTCCAATCAAACAATGTGATGAACTAACAGGTAGTCCATACCACCAGGTGAGCAAATTCCACAGCACTGCTGCCAATAAAACACTAATGACTATGGTCAAAGTAATAGTTTCGGCTGGAATAATTTTTGTAATTACTAACGCTACTGCGGTACCTACCAAAACGGCACCTAGAAAATTTAGTATGCCACTCATCACAATTGCAACGCCAGGTTTAAGAGCTTTAGTATATATAACTGTGGCAACAGCATTTGCCGTATCGTGAAAACCATTCACAAAGTCGAAAGCTAGTGCAAGCGCAATTGCGAAGATTGCAACTACCGTATCAAGGTTCATTAAGTCAAACTTCTCCTGACTTTGTACTACCACACTCTCTATGTGGAAGTATATTGCATTCTTGTTTAAGGAGTCTTTATGGTAAACAAGGATTTTTTAAAACTATCTATAAATACAAACACCGAACTCTTATAAATGTCCAACTTCTACTGCTTCCAGATAGCTGGGTTCGGTATAGACCCACAAATCACCTGGACGCCAAGGTAAAGGTTGTTTGAGTAGATACTTGTAAACTAACAATTGTCGAATAATACGCCTTGCATTTGGGTTGCTGTCACCCCGTTTGTCATTGGCTAATTTGGTCCTTAACTGAATAGCTTCTCTTTTAGTCCAGCAATATGCTGGACCTGGGCTTAACCCACGTGAGCGACACAATACTGCGACTTTCCCGGTAGGTTGCGGCCACCCTAAAATGTAAAATCCATCTTCTGGCATACTGCCTTTGTTTTAAGACCTTTCTTAGTTATAACTTATGAGACCACCAACGCGGTGTGTCAACATGTGTCAATTATCATATGTTATTTGCTGTATGGCAACTGCTATAGCCCAGCTTCTTGTATATTTAGTAAACATTCAGTGATTTTTAATATGTTTGACCCGTTAAAGACCATTGTTATTTATCATCCGGCTGCAATTGGCGATGTTGTACTTGCTACTGCTGTGCCGGTAGTTTTAAAACACAACTTCCCAAATATCAAAATTATTCATTTGACTCATAAGAGTCTGCTTGACTTGCTTCACCTTTGTCCAGCTATCGACCAAGTAATTGCATTTGATAAAAACGCAAGTTTATGGCAACAACGTGAACAAATCGCCAAGCTCAATGCTGATTTGTTTATCGACTTAACTGGATCTCTAAGAGCAATAATTCTTAGTCTTTTCAATGCAAAAAAAAATATTGCGATATAAAAAACAAAATGCAAACGCTCGTCCAATTCAACATGCTGTTGATAATTTTGTAGCAACGCTCAGCCCATTAGGACTAGATACAGCATCAAAATATTTTCCCTCTATTGTGCCAGATGATTTCACTTCACTTAAGTCACTTTTGGAAAAACTATCTTTAACTTCTAATTTAAATTTAGAATTAAATACTGGACGTTTGATAGCCTGTATTCCTGGCGTTGGCAAACTGCGTCCTCATAGAGCCTGGCCAAAAGAAAGATGGATAGAATTAATTGGCAAAATTTTGTCTGACAAAAACAATATAGTAATTTTAGTTGGTGGTGAAGAAGAAACTGATTTATGTGGCGAAATTAGCCAAGCTATAAAAAACAATGCCCTCGACTTTCGTCGCTGTTTAAATTTTGCTGGGCGTTTGTCACTTGCTGAAACAGCTGCATTATTGAAAAATTGCCAACTAGCAATTTCAGGCGATACTGGACCAGCCCATATTGCTGTTGCTGTGGGCACAAAAGTAATAGGACTCACAGGACCAACTTTTGCAGAGCGTAGTGGTCCTTATGGCATGAGCGAATATGGACTAAACGCAAGTGCTATGTGTCAGTGTCATGATCAAAAAAAATGTTTGTTTATAACTGAACTTGGATCAGGAGAATGTATGCAAAAAATTAGCGTAGAAATGGCTTATGACCAGTTGGTTTCTATAATATAACAGACTTATTTCTTTCTAACTTTTCTTTTGTTGGAGTGTCTAGAAATAATAACTTTAGCTTTGTTTAGTAATGATTCGGGTACATGTGTACCTCTGGCTTCCATTCGACTTATATAGCCTTGGGTCAATTTCATCAATTTGGCAAGCTGTTTCTGGGTAAAACCAGCTTCAATGCGCATAATTCGTAGAGGGTTTTTGATATAATCCGACATTATGAAAGGTACAAATTCATTATTATCGAATTCGCTGTCAGCAGTTAAGAATTGATAGTCTTGATAGCGAAGTACAATGAATGCAGGCTTCCCATTATCAAATATAACTTGTGCTTTCGTATTAATCTGTTCTTTGTGACTCATTTATAAATGTCCTTGCGATGTCCTATTTTTATGATAGATATAACTTTTTTAGAGTCATTACGATTGAACTTAATTCTATAATTACCCACTCTTAAACGATATTTTGCTTCTTTATCATTGGATAATATTTTTACGTTTAGATTTAGCTGGAAAGGGTTGTGTGCTAATAGTCCAATTGCTTCTGCTAATCTTGCTTGTGTCGTATCAGGAAGGGATAGTAGTTGTTTCTGTGCTTTTTTTGTAATTTCGACATAGTACGACACTATAACCATCCTTGTGTAATAATATTATCAGATATTACTAATTAATCAAATAGTTAAAAACAATAACTATTGTTAGGGTCTGGGTTGCTACTAATTCATTAGACGTTACTTTGTGGCAAAAAGTTCAAAAAAACTCTGCTTGAAATGGTTGTTTCCATATTTTTTCTATCAAGATGTCTAAGTGTTTGCTATGATGCTTGCGAACTAGAAGAACTTCTGGGAACAAGAATGAAAGATCTTACATTCGATGCTTTTTTAGCAGCAATTTTATGTTGGTTTCTAAATTCATTAGCTATTGTTGCTACAAGATCTTCTGAAGAAGCTGAGTTTTGAATTTCTAGAGCTTTGAGCATAGGAAGCAATGACATCAAATTTATTAACCATTGATTACGTCTTACACTTTTCAATATCCGTTGTTTAATTTGATATTTACTAGATGCATTTGCTTTTGCAATCTTGAGATTTTTAACTTTATTGTTTGAAATAATCATACAAATATCCTCAATGCAAAGTCGACTAGTAGCCAACCAATGTGCGCCCTAATTTCTCTTTTGCTACCAATATACATGGTTGCGTATGTGGTATCACAAAAATACATACATTAGTAATAATTTGAACTTTAGCTGGCTTCTCTAATGAATAGCGATCTTAATTAATCATAAATTAATAGCTAATCTAGAAAACTAGATTAGCTATTTGCCCGATGTAAAAATGAAAAGCTATTTTAATTTCTGAGGCTGAAGTTTAAATTTATTGTTTTGCTCATCTAGCATGCCGTTAATTTGATAAGTGAGGAAATTAACAGCATTTGGAAATAAGCCGCTTTTGCAATATATCTCATCTAGCAAACTATAAACAGCATCCAAATCCAATTTTGTTTGTTTAGTTAATTTGCCATCATTACTCAGCAAACTTTCTTTAATCTGTCCAACTAATTTATTCACTAATGATTGTCTTTCAGGAATTACACCAACAACAAGATTGTAGGCGCTGTCATTTAAGGCAATAGCTTTAGATAGATTGAGTAATAATTCTATGCCATAGGGTGCTTTGATGACAGCATTTACTTGTCTTACTAGACAGTGTAAGTTTTCTTTTCCTGGACAATTATTGCGCATAAACTGATAAACATTCTGCAGGCTTTCTCGTCTGCCTGATATCATACAGTATGCAATATCATTAGCTATGCTATTTACCAATTGTCTGCGCTCTTCTGAAAAATCAATGTCAAAATTGACGCCTTTAAAATCAGGCTTGACTTTATGTACATCTACTATCCTTTTTATAGATGTTCTAAACTCAAAGCCAAAGCACTTTAATTTTTTATTGACTCTAGTGGTAAAACTGAGGATAGCATTTTCGCCTTCTGCTGCAAGTTTGAGATTCAATGCCATTTGAATTTGATTGAGTGTCAAAGCATTGAAGTTTGCTGTACCCCAAGCATTTATGATAGAGCCTGATAGATATTCTTCATTTGTAATATTGCCAACCGTGTTCAGAAAAGACATAACATCTTTCTTCTGAGATTCAGGGACCTCAATCAGGTTCTTATTAAGGTTTAGGGTAGTAGTTAAGTGTGCCATGACTATCCTCCACTCGATTGTTCATAAGCAGCCCCGCCGGCTCTTTCACTTTAGTGTGCCAAACGCTTGTGACAAATTTGGGTCAACAGTGTGAAATTGCTGTGAAGAACGTTAGCACTTTGTAAAATTGATAGCGAATTATTATGCCAGTGTTAAATGCAGTGATTATAAGTTGCGATATGCACCTGTGGAAAAGGCTTTGCAATATTGCAACCAGTTTCTTGCAAAGTCTTCCTGGGACATTTGTTTGATAACAGTTGGTGGCAAATCTAATTGACAGGGAGTCACTTTGCCGTTGGGCAGATAAACATAGCGGAATGATAAACCATGATGGCAATCATAAGATAATAATGTCGTCCAATTTCCATTTATTTGCATTTCCAGCCGACTGCTAAAATTGTCTGAGCTGTATGCGCTATTTGTGACTGTCCGACAATTTCGTGCTAATAAGCTGATGAATTCTTCTACCTGTTTGCCGGATTGGCGTATTTGGGCTGAAGCTGTTTTGGATGCAATCTGTTTTTCCAAATCGCTTAATAATATAGTAGGGCGTTTGTTTGTCTGCTTCAATTTTCTTAAGAACGAATTGACGTGACTTTTTTCCAAGCCTAAGCAAGAATTGCATTGGCAATTGACTGGAGAAAAATCAGATGAATTGGTAAGAGAACTGAATTGATTTGTTGAATAATTTGTTGTCCATTCATTGGGACTGTTTTGAAAACTCATACATGAATACCCTGATAGAAACGCAATGCATAGCTCAGTATGAACACATCAAATTTTATTTGTTGGTGAATTTATTAGCTGCAATAATCTCCTTTGTGGGTTAATAAATTTAATGCAACATACCGATGTGAATGCTTATATGCAAAAAAACATATTATTGGATAACAGCTAGATTAAATCCGCTGCTAATATTTGAAAAACTCAGGCTGGGTGGCAGTGCTAAGTCTGCTTAGTTTAACATAAACTCTATGAAATACAATTATGTACCTAACTGATGACAGAGCTAATGACAGATAGATCTAAGTTATTTGATCTATCTAAAATAAATTATTAGAACATAGGTTTATTAGACAATTAACTTCTATGTTAAACATATGAATTGCGTTGACAATCCTATACTTTTTCATTTATGATCGTTGAGTCTTTAGGTTTCGGATACCCGCTTCGTGGCTCTCTTGGTCCCGATCTCATTTACTAATAAAATGCATCTGAATTTATTAAACTTGTGCGCTTTCCGGCGCTTATTTGCATACAAAGAACTTGTTTCTTTAATGCTGGTTTTTGCTTTGGGTTTGTTAAGCGCTAGCGACGGTGTGTGCAATAGTAAAGGAGAATTTCCTGGCAAAGGAAGTTATAACGCATGGAAAAAAGCAAATGGTTTTTATAATACAGGATGCCATTTTTTCGATCAAAATAAATATACTGAAGCACTAGATTCATACAAACAAGCCGTTTCAATTTACCCCTATGATTCAAGTTACTATTACAATATGGGGTTAGCTTTTGAAAAGAAAAAAGACTATGTTTCTGCCGAGCGTGAATACAAGAAGGCTATTGCTATACAGCCGGGAAAGTTTCATGTCTGGTATAACCTAGGCAGTGTGCTTTATGATCTAAATAAGTTTGATGAATCTTTGCGCGCATTCAAGAGGGCAAGCGCGTGCAATCCTACAAAGGCTCAGTCTGAGAAACTAAAATGGTATCTTGATGATCTCGCTAAACGTCGAGTTTTAGTTCGCTAACAGGAGTGTCAAATGGCTAGACCGAGTGAAGAACCACGCGAAGCAGTAAAAACTGATAGCATTGACTCTCGTCATCAGGCGACAGATACGCAGCAGGCTGCCACAAAAGAAAAATGGGCTGCGGAGCAAGCTGACGCTAAGACAAGATTTGGTAATCAAAATACAAGAGATTTATCTATGCCTGCCGATACTCAAGCGCGTCTGAGGGCACCGGAGCAATTGACAGTACAAGAGCATGCATCTAAAGGTACTAATTTTGCTCGACCTACAGAAATAAATGGACAGCTTGGATATGTTACGGCTGGACGTGAGGGCGGACAACAATTTAGACCGGTTAATGGTGATACAAGTTATCGAATTGCCGAAGGTGATAAAAAAAACCCAGGTAGATATTTGGAATCTCCTGATGGGCAAAGAGTGCCTATCGAGTCGCAACGTCGTGTCGATCCTTTATCGACAGATACCGCTCCTGGTGGTAGACGTACAGAAAGTCCAGAATTGCAAGCTTCACGTGATGCGCAGCGTGAACGGGTCCAAGAAAGAGCTGATGCACAAAGAGGAGCGGCAGTTGAAGCGCAACAGCGAGCTGATCGTTTACAACCAGCGCGTGGTGAAGGAGCAGACAGTACAGCTCCACGTGCGAGAATGCCTGGAGATCCAACTGTAGCAGATGCTAGGGTTGAAAGAGGTCGGCAAGCACAAGAGCAGACAGCAGAACAATTGGACACTGCTGCAAGAGGTCGTTCTGTAGATAGAACTGCAGGCATTGAAGGTGATCGTCGTGGTGTACAAGATAGAGCAGAGCGCCGCGGTGATACAGTCGAGCAAACAGCTGGTGGAAGTAGAGATCAAGGAAGATTTGATACTGCCTCTAGAAGCCCAGCTGATCGTCCAAGTGCTGACTCAGCAGAGAGACCTTCTGAACGTCGGTCAGTGAGAGAAATTATAAGTAACTTGCCAGAAAATCCAAGCGATAGAGCAAGCTATATTTCAAAAGTGGGAGATGGTTTATCATCTCGAGAGCAAAGAGTATTGGCTCAAAATTTAGTTGGACAAGGAAAAATGGATGCAGCAGAAGTAAACTCTGCGCTTAAATTAGATCGTCCGCTTGCTGGACGTTCTGAAGGGCCAGCTGCTCAGCATGCACCTTCAAGAGTGGGAGATCGCGGCGGATCTGATCAAGCAGAAGGCGGCAGCTCCAATACTAGAGGAAATAGACCACAGACATTAGGTACTGTTTCTACAGAAAGAGTTATAAAAACTGATGGAGTTGGCGGTGGCTCAAGTGATACTGCCCCTCGTGGTGGTGAAAGAAAAGTTTATGTACCAGGCAGAGGTAATGAAGGAGCATCTGGTGGCGAAGGAGTTGGAGGTGGCAGAGGTGGACGTGGTCCAAGGGATGTTGAACCCACTGCTACGCGTAATCCAGCAGCAGAAGAAGGACGCAGGGGTGAACCACCAGGAGGTAGAGGCGGACGAAGAGAAGTTGAGCCAGCTGCTACACGCAATCCGGGAGCAGAAGGAGCACCAGCAAGACCAGATCGTCCAGATAGACCAGATAGATCAGATAGA
>JAGVLS010000032.1 GCA_020054205.1 Candidatus Obscuribacterales bacterium
GGGGTAGACAACTGTACTATATAGTATGCCCAAATAAAACTGAAAATAACGCAGACACAAGGGTTTTATTTTGTGGCTGCGTTATCCAGTGACCCATGATCGTAAAAAAGTAATAGTCCAAATAAAGTTCAAAAAATGGCAATAAAATTTAAAAAATTAATCAACCATCACAGACTATCCTATTTGGGTACCCTGAAAAAGGTCAGAAAAATTGTAATTTTTCTGACCTTTTTCATTATGTTTACAATTAATATTGGCTGGCTCGTCGGCGCGGGATTGTATTGTCAGAATTTTGTTTATTTTTCTGACCTTTTTCAGGGTAAACAGCAGGGTAGTGGCAGGAAGTATTTAGGCTAGTATTAATTTACCTGCTATTGTTAGGCTTTCAGTTCCAGGGTAAGCAGTCTTTGATTTTGAGAGCAAGATTTACCCTGACACTATATACGGTGCCCAAAAACCACAAAAAAAAGAAGGACATGCCTGCCATGACATGTCCTTCGGTGAAAATATTCACACTAAAAGAGCAAGTGATTATGTAAAAGTGCTTACCTTAGTCTTATTCACCCAAATCAATTCAAAGATAATCACTTATCGTGAGAATCATCATCATATACGCCATACAAATCCAGCCCGCCACCAAATCCTTGCAACATATAACTTGGAACATTCGGGGTTTTTGAATTTGCATTAGAATTGGCATTATTAGGATCAGGATTTGATTCTGTCTTTATTACCAGCGGTTGATCAGAAGGACGTGGTTCAAAGACAATTTTATTAATTACACTTTGTCCATCCTCTGAAAAAACTTCCAATTCTGCCAAGCAATCGACAAATGCATTATTGATAAATACTCTGTACCAAGTTTGTCGATATTCTAATGTGCCATCTGCTCTCTTATAGCTATCTTCACAAAGCGGTTTTGGCGGATCACCAGAGCCCATCACAAAAACGTTGGAAAACAGATATCGACGTGTAAATTCTCTTTCAAAATTATTACCTTCTCGATCAAAGAAAGTTTTACAACTATTTTGACTATAGTCATAAACCCACCATACCGTTTTCCCGTCTAGCCGATAATAAGTTAGGTAATAATTCTCACCATCATATGTTTGTACACAACGAAGTGTTTTACCATCACGACGAAACTGTGTTAAGGTATGATTGGCTTTATCCGATAGACTTGAAAGCGTATTATCTGCCCGATAATTACGCTGTTCAACTATATCTTTACCTACATCATCATACTTACGTACAATGTATTTTGTGGCAACACTGCTATCCATTGTTTCCCCAGGAAACACTACCTTTTCTTGTTCTAGCGTGCCATCAGTTCGATAATATTCATAGCCAATTAGATATCCATTGCTATTGCTATGAACAATATATGGCATTTTACGTTGGAAAACTGTTTTTACCAAACGCTTAGTGACATTGTCTTCGTAGAAAGAAGTTTGTCTATATTCATATTCGACATTCGGTCCGCCACCAAGTTCTGTATTAATTGGTCCAGTACCTAATTCCGCATCGGCAGTTGGCATTACACTTGGTTTATTAGCTCTGCGATTTTGAGCCGAAGTAGCAGCCAGAATTATTACTAGCGGCAGCCCAATCATCAGAGCCAGTCGCAAAATAATTAGACCAACCATATGTTTATTTCCAAATTGCTTATTCCTACAATTCTGCACAGGCGCATCGGGAGCCATAACTATACCTATCCCTTTCTTTTAATTGCCCAATAAAGTAAATTTCAGTTTCGTTTTAGATAAACCAATATTCCAGCTCTTTGCGCGCCGGACCAGTAATATATTTATCAAGCCATTTATCATCCAAAGACAAATAACCACTAAAGCCTGTCTTTTTTGCCCAAACTGCTGAGCGGAAACGATAGTGATTATACACATCAAGAATGTGAGTTAGATAAGCAAGGGCTACTTGCCTATTGCCCCGAATGATAATCATATTTTCGTCATTGCTATAACTAGCTTTGAATCCTAAGTTGTGACTGCCAAGAATTATGACGCAATCCGCCTCATCTTCTGCCATTACATCAATGGCAACTACTTTGTCATGAATAACAGCATGGGCATCAGGCAGCTTAAGCAATTCTTTACGCCAGTCAGCAAATGCTTTTTCAATTCCGGATGCACATACCAAAGGAGGTAATTCGCCCTTACGTGGAATTATTCTATTGCGTGGCATAGCAGCCGGTGAGCTGACTGCACCACGAATCAGTAATTCCGGTCTGGCAGGATATAACTCTTGCACCTTACTAATGATAGAAGGAAAACCAGGATAGAAAGCCAGAAAATGAATTGACTTTTTAGCGCGATCCATTAAGTCAAACACTTCTTGCATATCGGGCGGCGTAGGAGCATTTTTACTTGGTTTCACTCTTTCCTTAGTGTTGGGAGCAAACCAGACAGTAATACGCGTTTTTCCATCACCCAAAACCACTTCTTTGCGTCCATTGGCATTGCATGTGCGAAACTCTGCACTTTGTTTTGCATCATCCAAACGCATTGCTTCATAATAATCAGCAAAAATTTGCGCTAATTCATTTGATTCAATAGTAATGACGTTATTACTCTGGCAAGTTAAACCAGTAGCAGTAATATTGGTGCTGCCAGTTGTGACACTGCGCGGCTTTTTCCTTTTATCTCGATAAACTTGCGTTTTATTATGCCCAATAGCACTATCTTCTTTGAGCATACGATCAATAATGGCAGCACCTAACTCATGCAAAGCTTTTCTTACTTCCGCATTTGTCTCATCATCTTTGCCTGTATTACTTAAAATAAGTGACCACAAATTCAAATTACGCTTCATATGATCAATTACTTCCGGATCAGCTAGCTCATATAAAGCTAAAAGAACATCACCACCCTCGCGTCTGGCCCTGGTAATCGGCGCCAAAAGAAGTTCCAATGCATTACCAGCTAATCGCTTCCTGATTGGATCGCCAGGAGTTTGAATAGCTTTGATTAACACATTGAAGTCTGGACTGCCATCCTCAAGTGTAGGCAATTGACGAGCCAATGCTTGAGTAGATAAAATTCCTCGAGTAAAAGCTACTTTAATTCGGCTGCCAATTTGAGTGGTAAGTTTTACTTTATTAGAAGTGCCACCCAAATCTTTTCTGGTTCTAAGATTACCAGGTTCACCAACCATTGGTGTTACCCGGTATTTATATTGCTTGCCAGCTTTGCCAACATAATCCATCCAAGAACATTTTTGTACGGGCCAAACAGTAGTTGGCTTAGATTTCCAATCAGGGTTTGTTTCGCCTTTGAAAGGAATGTATGACCCAAGAACTTCTTCTTTTTTTGTAGCAACATCAATTCTGGTAATAGCAAAACCTAAACAACCGACAATTTTTGCTTTCGGTAGCCAATGGAGACAAACGACACCGTCGTTTGCACAGGCAAACACTTTCATGTTTATGCCCTTTCTTGCTAACACATCTAAAAAGTGTTAGCAGGTTTATTTTATTTATTAGATCTGCAACAGATGCTTAGACGACGAAACCAAAATTAAGTAATCGCGTCTTCAAATCTTCTATTCCTTGAAAATGAATTGTTTGAATACCAAACTCTGAAGCTGCTTTGATGTTTACTTCCAAATCATCGATAAACAAACAATTACTGCCAACGTGTCCACTTAAATTTAAAACTTCTTGATATATGCGTTGAGCAGGTTTTGTGCAACCAAGTTTATAGCTTAAGATCAATTGGCTAAAATGCCTGGCTACCTGATAATTTGCTTGCAAAAAATCATAGTGAATTTCGTTTGTGTTAGATAAAAGATATAACGGTACTTGTGCTTTGAGAGCCGTCATCAAAGCTGCCATATCTTTATTTTCACGAAAAGTTAGTGTCCATATTGCTTTAAACTCATCTACTGTCAAATTTGTACCGAGAATGCGATTCATTTCTTGCACAAAATCGGCTGTGGTAATTTGTCCACTTTCATAACCAAGTTGACCTAATTGAACAAAAGCATTTTTGACTTGTGTTTCACTTGGATTATTTGCTTTGGCAGCAAAAGTATTGCGAATTTCTTCCCATTCAAAGTCAACAAATACATGCCCCATGTCAAAAACAATTAGTTTTACTTCTTGACTTTCCGCGCTCATTACCGACTCCACTGCTGAATAATTATTACTGGTACTATGCCAGAACCAACAAATTTTTGCTGCTTAATTCCGTGTCCAGCAAATGCATCAAGGATAGTTTGCTTATTGGCACTATTGTTTAATTGCTTGTCAGCACTTAAATATGCTTGCAACAAATCTTCAAAAGTTACTTTATGAGCTGGCACCAAAGCTAAAGCAGCTAAAGTCAATGTGCCAAAAGTTTTCAACACATCTTTAATTTCACCGCTTGCTTGTTTTACCATTTCAACCAGCAAATCTGCTTTTGCTCCACCAGAAATGAGCCCGTCGTCGTGCGGCTCACCAGTTTCATCATTAGGAGTGCGTGCATTGTTTTTCTGAATGCGTATGCCATTAGGTGGACTTGCATATGCACCAATGATAAGTGGATCATCTTCAATATCTTTTACAGTCAGTGTATGACCTAACTCTGTGCCATATTTATCACGGAACCAAAAGTCCATTAACAAATTTCCCAGCACATCGCCAATAGACTCGTGAATGCCACCACCTTGCGAGCCAGGCAAATCCTTACCAGGAGTTTGCAAATAAACAATATGATGTCCATTCTCATGCCAGGTAACACCTAGATCATAAGCAATGTGTTCTGCCAAACCAAATGGAGCACCAGAACCTTCTCCTAGATGAATGTCATAAGTTTCTGGATCAAAATAAGCATTATCCGAAACATCTGGATCATCCACATAAACAGGAATTGGTTTTTCTGGTGCAATCATGCCCCAACTTTTCATCAATTCCATTTGGCTGTGAAAAGCAAAGAAAGTAAGTACAGCAGCAAATTCTGGATCATTTGGCTTATACAAAAAAGTACCATCTGCTTTGGCGCGCACTTCTTTCTTTTTATTGCCTAAATAAACAATCAAATTATCATTTTTCAACACTTTGGGGTCAGGCAAACTTTCAAGAACAACTTCATGAATTTGACTAAGCAAATCAACATTAGGATCGGGAATGCGCAAAAACGAATTGCCTTTTACAGTCTTATCGGCAACAGCACTACGTCTTTTTACTGTGCGTAATTTATTTTCCCGATAAACAACTTTGCCGCTTTTACCTTTCACAAGAGTAAGAAATACTTTCTTCGGCTCAAACGTCGAAAGTACTACTTCATAAACAGGCTCAAGACGTGTGCCATGCGCTGAGAAAGTTAATTCCACTCTTTCAACTTTGTATTCATGCCAGTATTCAGAATTAGGTTCAACACTAGCTTTGGCTCTAATAATGGCTGCCTCCGAAGAGACAATTTTTCCTAGTTGTTTTGGTTTGCGTCCATGCCTGACAGTGGAATTAACTTGAAAAACTGTGCCGTCATTGCTGACAAAAACATGCACAAAGCCTCCACGCACTGGATAAACTTTGCCATGCTTGCTTAATTTCACTACTTGTTTAAACTCTATACGTTTACCAAGTGCGCCTATTTCAGTTTCGCCATTATAAACAAGCTCTGCATAGCGCAATGCAAGTGCGTTGCTTATTGCTTTTTGATTGAGGAATGAGCGTGCTTGCAGTCGGCAATTGCCTTTAATTTTTTGTCGGCAAAGTCCTTGCTGAGAATCAGTGGAGATAGAGCGTACATGTCCAAAATAATTAAACAAAGCTTGAATTGGACCACCGATAGTTTGTTGTAATTCATTAAGTGCATTTAAATATGGGCGTTTTGGTTCATGCAGGCTAGAGTCCGGAGCCCGACTCTGAATAGGGACAACGGCATGCAAATCGCTCTTGCGCATTTGAACATCCTTTCCTGAACAACGTGTTCTTGTTCTTGAAAGTTATGGCTGCAGTAATGGAGGTGTTAAGAGTGGGTTTAGTAAGGCTTGTTTTTAGTTATCTAAGTTAAGTTAAAAATGATGCTTAAGCCTATGTGATTGATATTGTCTAAATCAAACTCTTATTAGATCACAAGAAGATCTAAAGTAAAACAAAAAGTTAGCAGAGCTAGCAGAAGGGGTAGGAGATATATGCAAAAAACACCTTGCGCAAACTGCGCAAGCACAAGATTGAACAAATCAAGCAAAAATCGCATGAAATCTAAGTTGTAACAGGATGCCAATAGACGCTATTAGCTACCCCATATACATGCTTTTCATATGTAAAATACCAACGAAATCATATGATAGTTAAGGCTAAAGAGGATCTTTCTTACTACATTAAATCCTGTATACACTTTATAAAGCTGTGTAAAAGGCTTTCTTGCTATGTGAGATCTAGCTTAGCTAATCTGTAATTATCTCTTTGTCTTTAATTCAGAACAAAATAAAACGCGTAAATCATTCTGTAATCAATATCTCCACTAACTTTCACCGCTTGGCTAACAATATTGCCGCCAGGTTTGTTTTGATACGTCTGTTTTGACATACCCATTGTCATAGCTCATTTATCTGTACCACTTCTGTATATGTATGTGCGTGTTATCTCGCATCTTGTGAGATTTATTTTCCAACTCGGTCATATTTTGTGTAGGCGTTTTTCTTTTTGAAAAATAAAAGAAAAAAAAGAGAGTAGCAATAAATATATATTTATTGCTGCAAAGGTAATTACATGGCAACAAGACAAACACAAGGAGCTTATACCCCTACAAATTTTGTTTTGTGTGAAAATTTGCTTCCACTAGATCCAAGCAAGACACCATTTCTGCTTGTTGATCTGTGGAAAACACTGGCAAGGGGTCCGTATCCTGAGCCCATTGAAGATCTACAATTCATACTAGGTTATGAGCCTGATTTAGATTCGCTCACTGAACCACTGCCATTGCACATACAGGGTGTATGCAGGCAGCACGTGACTTGCGAATCTGGTGGTCAGGCTTTACCTAGTCTTTCCGAAAAAGTGTGTCGCGAACGCAAACTCGACTATGCGTTTTTACGCAAATGCTTAACCATGCGCGAAAGAGATCCCGATAAATTCATACATGAGCTTGCTCAGCACTTTTCGCTCTCCGTACCAGAAGGAGCAGTTGAGACATTCAAACAAGCCCTGGAAAATGAGAAAAACGGCTTGTGCTACTATGCAGATGTCCCCCGAGAGCTTTGGCGGCTCAAAAAACTTGGCTTTAAAATAGCCCTATTTTCCAATGTCTGGGGCTTCCCATTGGAAAATGTCCTGGCTGATCTCAATTATGGACATAAAGGTGAATTGTTTGAGCACGTTATTGTTAGCTGTGACGTAGGCATAGCCAAGCCAGATCGTGGGATTTTCATTGCAGCAGCGGAAAGTTTCAATGCTCGCTTCGACCAATGTGTGGTCGTAGGCGATAATCCAGCTCTCGATATTCGGGGCGCACTAAATGTTGGCATGAAAGCAGTGCATATCGATAGATATGGAGATTGTGCTGACCTTGTGCCAGGCGTACCCGTAATTAGAAAGTTAGCTGAACTCGTGCCAGCGGCAGCGGCATAAGTTTCTAGTTTGATTTTCTTGCTACACATGCATCTATGGGCAAGCGTGCCCATCCCTGTTCGGTGTCTGATGATTCATTCTTATTTTTGAGGTTTAAACAAAACCAAAAAAAACACGGCAATTTGGACTTACCAATTGCCAAAGAAAGGGTTGGAATGACGACTGAGTCAAATCCAAATGTTGGGCTTAAACATTTTTCCAATGACCCCGAGGATTTTATTCCGCGCAGTGTCAATGAGTTCTACTTGCTCAGATTGGCTACAATGCCAGGTGTGCCTCCTGATCTGAAAGTGAATGTTCCTGGTAAATTGAAGTCACAACCAGAAGATTTCATTGTGGTGGAGCCAGTACTTACGGACTATCCTGGTTACAATCATAATGCACATCGCAATCGGATTCTCACGGTTGGCGATGACAGTGATTTACCTGGTCTCTATATTAACCCCAATCAAAAGAGCGTGAGAGGAGTTCGCTGTACGTTAGTGAAGCGGTGTTGGCAATTCTTTGCAGCGCGTGATGAGCTTGCTCGCATGCTTAGCAGAATGTTGCGCCGAGATGTGCGTCCGGAAGACATCACCGCTTGTGGCATCAAAGATCGTTGGGCAGTCACTGCTCAGCAAATTCACATTGCCACGGTGAGCTACAATGAGCTTTGTCGCTTGCAATTTCCTGTCCGAGAGCCAGGTAGAGCATGGTTTTTCATCAAGGACGCTTACCCTATGCCTCAGGGTAGGCTCCACGATGGACAACACGGCAAAAATCATTTCGATATCCAGGTGCGCATGCCTGGTTGGTCCAAAAGCAAAATTGGTGCTTACATGGATCCACGTATCGAATTGCTCCAAAGAAACCAGTGGCTGATGCCAAACTTTTACGGACGTCAGAGAATTGGTATCCGTCAGAATACTCACAAGATAGGACGCACACTTGTGACATTCGACCACCAAGCCCCTGAAGGCGTCGATCCCTTCATGAGCTCAGCTGAGGCTGCGGTGTTTTTCTTCCTGCATGAATTAACAGGCAGAGAACATCCAATGGCTGAGGAAACGAGAAGGAAGATCAAAAAGTACTGGCTCTATAACTTTGACGCCATGGTTGACGAATTGAAGCGCGTATACAAACAGGCTAGTCTTGGCTTTGAGTATAAGCTTGCTTTGCGGCTTGCTGATACCTCCAGATTCCAAGGCGATTGCCAAAAAGTGCTGGCTTCAATCTTCAAGGACTCAAGCCTTTTGGTTGGAGCTTGGCAGTCATACTGGTGGAACCAGGCATTGGCTGTTATGCTCTACCATCTTGAGCAGATGCCTCTTCATGAAAGGAAGACCTTCTTTTCTGGACAGCTTAACACGGGCTACACGCCACATAGCCTAAAGATCCCATTGCTGATGGACACCGATGCCAGTCGCAACTACTACGGCTTGCTTGGCTTTGATCAGGCTTTGGATGATTTGTCGCATGCCGACGATTGGGTACGTGCTACATATTTGACTCCGCGTCCTGACAGACGAACTGGCGAACCAGGTGTCGGTCCGTGGCGTAGAGCATTTATTGGCATCGAAGATTGTCAGTTCAATATCGATGATGAGGTGTGTCATTGCTCGTTTGCCTTGTTTCGTGGCGGTTACGCAACGAGCTTTTTGGGAACTTTGTTTGATATTAGCAATGATAAGAGTTCTAGCAGCGAGCCGGAGGAGGAAGTGGAGGCTGCTTAATTCTTATCTAGCCATTGCTTCATTGCGACTTGGGCGAAATGTCAATCGTAAGCAGGAGGGCAGGGCAGAACATGTCTTGCTCTCCTTGCTTTTCGATTGACTGGTTGCAAACAAAAACGCAGAAACACCACGGAGAAAACTAATGCCAAGTTCACTCTTTCACGCGGACAACGGAAGCCTCTCTGTCACCGATCGTCATGGCAGACCATTGCGTCGTGCGTATTTGGTAAGCCAAAGGAACAGCAGCGGCAATCGCAGAGTAGTCCGCGTGAAGAACGCGTTCGGGGGTTTCGAACACGAACATCCGGGCCATGCCGAAAGGAGAGATCTCTTTCGCTGGCGCAATACGTATGAGAAACGCTCCGAGCGACGGCTACGCGCCAGCGAAGAGGAGGAACAAGACCTTCTTCTTTTGGATGAGCGCGAGGACGAACTGTGCATCGATGACGATTTGGACTTGGACGATACCAACCTCGAGTAGATTGTCTTAGTTATCTGAATCGTCGAATTTGCTGGCAAAAGTGTAGGGGATACCAAAGACATTACGTCCAGCGGATCCCCATACACTTTTTTTTCACCCACACATCATGACAACCAAAAACAACAAGGGGTTCAAAAAGAAGAATTCATGTTTTGGATAGCAATTGCCAAGTTTGTTGTAATCATTCTCTTAGCTAGCGTTATTCTTTTTTGGCTTTTTTACCGCCAGAGCCAGCTTGTAGAAGCATTGACACTAGCAAGAATCAGAGTCGGCAGGCGTTACAAACTAAGCACTACTGAAATTGCCAAAAGACTCGCACTCACTGTGCCTGAAGTGGAGCGAATTGAAAGCACAAAACGTAGCTGGTGGTTCAGAAGGAGAACCGAACAGCTCTACTTCGAGCACCTGGAAATGAACAGTAAGTGTGGCAGTCTAGTCGATCCGTGGATTCATCCGGTTCGCCTTGAGTAACTGCATCTGTCTTTCGGAATTTTTCTTTTACAGAGAAGGGCAGGGTGCATAACCTTGCCCTTCTCTGTTTTTAGAAGGGAGGTAGTAAATGCCTTACAAAATCGTCGCGTTTCAAAACTGTTCAAACTTTCCTGATGCAAAAGGGCAGATTGAACAACCAGCGATTAAAGTAACAATCTCAGAACCTAACTGGCAAGATTGTTACGAGCGGTGGATCAATATGCAAAATCCAACTGATTCGCCATTGTGGAAAAAAGGGGTTTTTGCCATTTGCGCGCCTAAATAAAAGGCAGCCAAAAGAAATAGAAAGCAAAAAAAATAGAAAGGAGGTGTGAAAATGGACAGCGCAGAATATCAAAAGATTGGTAAGTACAAACTGTACGGAAAGTTCTGGGAAATGATCTTGGACGAAAAGATTCCGTGCTACAAGTTTATGGGTACTTTCATTGACTGTTTTTTTGGTGATGAATTAGATCCAGATCCCGATGAAGTGAAGTCTTCGTATGCATTTGCTTTGTTAGAGTATGGACCATATGAGTGCAATAGTCCTGACTGTTGTGCTAAAGCTCAAAGCTGAGTTTGATTTAAACAATTTGCTTGTAAGTATTTGACAGGTTTGAAAAGTCGATATGCATGTAATGCCGGCCAAAAAAATTAAAATTGAGAGCAGACAAATTATTGCTGGTCTGCTCTTCCGGCAAAATGTGTATAAGGCAATTTCTTTTTTTATTTTTTCCTTATTTTTCTCCATGTTTGTACTAGGCAATATAGTATTATTAGGCGTTTTACACTCGCTGATCTTTCCCTAGAGATACTAAAAAGTGTGGCTACAAGATTTTATTGTAGCTGCGTCATGCCTACTACCCTGGCTACTTATCAGTGTTGGTTATTCTGTGTTCGATGTTCGAACATTAAGAGCTAAGAAAGACTCTAAAGCGAGAACCCAAAGTAAGTCAGAAAAATTGAAATTTTTCTGACTTACGAACAAATAACTGGTTTCTCCTGACAATTTACTTGCGTTCAACTAAATGTCTCCTGATGAAAGCTCGCAAAATTGTTAAGACGTAATAAGCGATAGTTAATTGGTTTTAGTCCTGATTTAAGCCTTATGGAGACTGCTTTATATCCAACGAATCGGCTAATTTATCATCAATATTTCTTTCACATATCTGTTTAGAAAAAACTCCTCAAAGTAAATCTAATTCCCCACTTAAACCATTTGTTTTGTAGTCACAAGCTATAGAAGTTTTAGCTTGTCCATATCAACCAGTTTCAACCTGTCCATTTAACTGTTCAAGATGCCTTGTCAGAAGGAGAAAACAATGACAGGACGCAATCGTGACACAAGCAAGCATGTTTCCAAGCAATCACGAAATGCTGGTCGTCATCGGAACAAAACCCAAGAGATCGAATTGCTAGTAACCGATGCTGATGGAACAATGTGGTCCTTTTGGGATTACTTTGTTCCGGCTATGAGATTTGTTTTACCGACATTGGCAGACAAGCTTGGCGTTGACAAAGATGTGTTTGCGAAAGAAGTTGGCCGTGTGATGAGTGAAAAGGGTACACACGAGTATCCTTGGGTACTGGAACACACATGTTACGCACGAGAGTTCAAAGGTTCACGACAAGAATTTGCCAATGAGTTTACTGTTCCTTTTTGGGCTGCATTGGACAAATATCGGGCAAAATACTTAGAGCTATTTCATGATGTGCGTGAAACTCTCGAGACGGTAAATAAACTTCGCAAGAAAGTGAAAGTAGCCATTTTGTCTGACGCACCATATCATATGGCACTCACCCGTCCCACTCAGCTAGGTGTGACACATTTGTTTAGCGCGGTTTATGCACTCGATACGCCAGAGCCCATGTTATCATCGCTTGCCGATCCGTTTGATATCGAACATGGACGCATGAGAGTAAACAATTTCCTTCATGCCAATCATCGTTTTGATTCGGCTTGCTGCATGCCAAATGATTACGAAAAACCAGATCGACGCGGTTTGGCCAAAATCATTTCTGATTTTGGTGTTCATCCAAGTCGTGTTCTGTATATTGGCGATTCATTGGCAAAGGATGGTGTTGTTGCCGAAAAGCTTGGTGTCAATTTCATCTGGGCTCGCTATGGTATCAACATGCCTGCTGAGTATAGGGCAATGATTGGACATGTGTTAAATCCAAGTGCAAGCCCAATTACTAATGGGCATAATACTACATACATTCCCAAGAATTTGCCACCAATGGTTGCTGAAGCTGCTTCATTTGCTGAAGTGCTCAATCATCTGACCGTGGAAGCAAAGCCAAAGAAGCGCAAGCACTTACCGCTTGCCACACAAAAAGCTTTGCCTCGCACGCCTGGGCACTAAATCCTGAGCGCGAAATATTGAATCCAAGAAAGGGATGCACAAATGCTCACAAACTCAATAGCAATACCAATTGCTATTTGCGCTATACAGACTTTAATTATCTGCGGTGTTTTAGCTATGCGTTATCACACAAACAAAAGTTTGTTTAAGAGCGTAAGAAATCTTCGTCCGGTAAGAAGTGGGTATTCGCTCATCAATGCTCATGCACCACTTTTCGACTTACTAGATAGAATTCCGTTTATCCGCCGCAGTGGACAAGGCAATGAAATAGACTACATGAAAGCATTTGGTCTCACAACTTTGCTTGTTCTTGCTGCCGAAATGCTGGTTTTACAGCCAGGACTTGTAACTATGCTCTGGCTAAGTAATGTTGCTTTATTTCTTTTATGCATCACAATGATTGCACATCCGCGACTCAAAGCTGCCGGGCGAAGAAGCGCGCTTTAAGAAACAGCTAAAACCAGCTAGAACATCAACATTCACCTTTGCTATTGGACTGGTAGATCCGATCCTGTATGGATCTATCAGTCCAATATTTTTCTTTTCATTCTTTCTTATTTCTTGTTTTTCTATTTCGAACCACTATTTTATATAGTATTTACAAAGCCGAATAAATAAACCTGGGAAGCTTCTAGCCATCCAACAATATAAGGGGTCAATAAAGGAATATCGGGTATCGATAATCGATACCCGATATTCGAAATTAGACAAGACAACAGCTCTCGTCATTATTGTCGCCCAAGCCGCTCCAAATAATAAATCACTGTTTTCATTCCATTGAAAAAATTGTCCAAATCAAATTTTTCATTTGGTGAATGCATACGATCATCTGGCAAACCAAAACCCATTAACACAACAGGGGTTTTTAGTTTCGCAGCAAACAATCCAGCAATTGGAATTGTGCCACCCTCACGTGTAAATAAGGTTTTCTTGCCAAAAATCATATTTAAGGCAAAAGACGCCTCACTAACAAAACGATTATTAGTATCAACAAGAACAGCAGGAGCTGAATGCAAAATTTCAACTTCACTGCTTATTCCTTCCGGTGTCAATTTTGCCACATGTGCTTTTAACAAATCAGCAATCTCGTCTGGATCCATATTAGGTACGAGACGCATGCTGATTTTTGCTTTTGCACAAGCCGGAATAACAGTTTTTGCGCCCTCACCCGTAAAACCACCAATTATGCCATGCACATCAAGCGTTGGCTTAGCCCACATACGTTGCAATGCCGAAATACGTCTATCACCAATTAAACTTTTTGCACCAATTTCTTCTCTAAGCAATTTATTTTCATCAAAGGCAAGACTTGCCCATGATGTCAGTTCTGCCTGACTTGGAGATACAACTTGATCATAAAACTTTGGAATGCGAATATGCCCTTTGCTTGTTTTTAGTCCAGCAATAATTTGAGCAAGAGCATTCAATGGATTTGGTGCCACGCCACCATATACACCAGAATGCAAATCGCGATCGGGACCCTGACATTTTATTTCAGCATAAACAATGCCTCGCAAGCCAGTAATAATTTTTGGCCAACCCAATTCAAACATAGCAGTATCACAAATAAGTACAGCGTCTGCTTTGAGCTTATCTTTATTTAGCTCCTGCAAAACAAATTCGCTAATATGCTTGCCGCCAGATTCTTCTTCGCCCTCCAAAAGCATTTTGACATTAACAGGCAAATATCCATATGTAGCAAAATAACTATGAAGCGCTTTCAAGACAATATAAAGTTGACCTTTATCATCAGTTGCCCCACGAGCATAAATTTTATTTTCTCTTACCGTTGGCTCAAAAGGTCCTGATATCCATTCATTCAAAGGATCAGCCGGCTGCACATCATAGTGTCCATAAATCAATATAGTGGGCGCATCAACTTTGGCTTCCATCCACTGAGCATAAACTAAAGGATGTCTTTTGTCAGACTTTATGATTTCAACTTCACTCATTCCCATTGACTCTAATTCATGGGCAACAAATTCTGCTGCTTTTAAAACATCACCTGTATGTTCTGGCAAAGTACTAATACTTGGAATAGCTAGAAATTCTTTCAACCCATTTAAAAATCGGTCACGATTACGATCAACATAATCAGTTGGACTAACAGTTCTCATAACAACTCCCCTCTCTGCAGTTGAATAAGTTTTAGAGACAGAAGTCAATGAAAATTTATCGGAGTTATTGATATAGAAAGTGTTTGTTAGAAGTTAAGGTTGAATTTTTAAAATTGAAATTTATAAAACAAAAATACTTAGTTAAACTATGAATGCTAAGAGAGAAGAGTCAATTCTTTTCTTCGTCCACCGATAGTTAAATATGTATTTGACAAATCATCTCATTTTGCGCGGCTACGCTAGCAAAATAAAAATCGCTACTTGGCTTGATGAGTTAGTCCGTGCAAATAAGCATCTAAAGTTTCGCTATGTCCAATACAAATGATTTTGCGAATAAACTCATTGCGAAAATGCATAGTAATTTGAAAATTATCCCAGCGAATGGCATACATGCCATCGATATCTTCAAAGATTATCGTGCCGCCAGTATTAGCTGGTACATTTATTTTTTGGATGCCATGGGAAGCAAATCCTTCTTTTGTCCAAACGCGCACACCTTTGCATGGGCATTTGCCAGGCAATAATTCCATATCGCCACGAATTGTCGTATCACGTTCTTTTGAAGAATCCGGCAACTGAACGTGTAACCACTGACGGTGGGTCTGACTTAATAACATCGCTGGCGCGCCTCACTAACATATTGCCTGATACATAAAATCCAAGATAAATACCTGGCTGCAAAGGGCGCACTGTTTCAAGCTCATCTTTTGGATCATCTGCTTTCATTCCATGCGCATGATTGGAAGTTTTTCTGTCTGGATTCATACATGCCTCAATCACTCTCTGCCGAAAAACAATTTGTTTTTCTTGCAATCACAGTACAACAATTTCTCATTTTAATTGAGAACTATTCTCAATTAGATTTCATGCCAGGATACATGTTTAGCCATCATACTGTCAATTAATGACAACCATTATTTAATTATCTTCGTTTGGTAAACGTATACCTATATTGGCTTTGCCCTACATTTATATAGATCTTTTATTCAACAAAGTCATCTTTACTTTTAGCTTTTCAACAATCTAAAAAATGTTCTCAATAAGTATTAAGCCTTTTTGCTTTTCTCTAACTATTAGTCCTAAAATTTATAGAGTTTGAATTGCTTGTGTTTATAATACGACATAGTATAGTATAAACACTTATAAATCAAAGACGAGAAGATCTCGAAAGATTTCTTCTCGTCTTTGATATTACATTCAATTACAACCAACTGTGCGCACAAGCATTGCGTTAGTATGGTATTGCGGCTACTTTGATGCTGCTGCAGCTACTTTGGCGGCATGAGCTTCCGCTTCGGCTTTGCTTTCGCGCCACTGGTAAATGGTCTTTGCAGCAGCGTCACCACCAACTGTGTCAGCGTACGATCGCCACCAATTAATTTCATGCTCTGCTTCAAAAGCAGTAAGAAATGGTGGCTTAGGCGGAGAGTCTCCTATAAGCGCGTTCATTAGATCGCACGCACTTGTCCAGACAGTCCTGACAATAAAGTATACTCGTGAATCAGGAGGATTTTCAATCAAATCTTTATACGCTTGCTCAATAGCGTAATGACTGCCAAATAAACTAGTCTGATGAATTTGTTCACGGCGAATACGATAATACAAAGCCGTGGCTTCATCCGCTAAAGCAAGGGCACAAAGAATATTATTGCAAGCAATGGCTTTTTCGTTTTTATCGAAAATGACAGTACGATTATCAACCCTTGTGTCAGGTAGCGTGTACGGAACGCTGTACTCATCATCTTGAGCAATGGCTATATTCATTTGTTCTACATGAGCATGAATTTCTTCTATTGCCTGAAACATTTGCTGCATGCTGTCATTAAGTCGCAAGCATAAGACTTCAAAAATGCGCTCATGCTTAAAATAATTTTGATGATCGCGATGAAGTCTGATACCTTTACCATCCGTGAATTCTCTCAAATTCCGAATTACGACTTCCTTTTTTTGGCGCAAATTTAAATAAAGAATGGCAAGTTGACGTAAAATTGGCTGCTTGCTGTGTTCACAGTCAATATAGTAATCGAAATTGACGATGTCCATGATTGATTGCCCCTTTTTTTACCTGGGTATTATTTTAATGCGCAGGCACATGCCCCCAGGTTGACGGGCACCTGCGCAAAAATCAGCTGGGCAGATTTGTTGATGTACAACTAAATCTACCTAGCCAATTATCATTTGGCAAATTAGTAACCAGTCTATCTTACTTCTGTCTCCTTCCAAAAGGAGCACACAAAACAAGAAGCAAAAACACCAAGAAGGCAAAGGCTAGTCCTTCATCAGATGACTTAGAAGATGATGTCGGATGCTCATCACACGACTTAGCGTGAGGGCGATCAAAGAAATAATGAACAGTTCGAACAATAAGTGACAATACAAAAAGTCCAGCAAGAATGCAGAGCACGATTCCCAACCAGTAGGGAAGGGTCCTGGTAATTCTCCTTATGCGTTATACTCTAACGCTTTGTTGTTTTCTTTTTTGCTGTTGCTACTTGTACAATTTTTGGCACGAAAGCATTGGGGATAAGTTGTTTCAATGTTTTGACAATGGCTTTGCCGTCATTGCGCATTTTCAAAACAACAATATCAAGTCCAAATTCAGCTAAGAATTGCCGACACATGCCACAACCACAACTGTTGGCGCGCTTGGGTGCATTAGGTGCGTATATGGCAATGGAAATTACTTTCGTATAGCCATCAGAAATGGCTTTAGCACAAGCCACTCGTTCTGCACAAAGAGTACAACCATAATTGCAAATTTCAATATTGCAACCAGGAAATATTCTTTTTCTACCAGATTTATTTTGTGCTAAAACCGCAGCACCAACTTTAAAACCAGAATACGGGCAATGAGCTTTTTTAGATGCTTTCATTGCCCGTTCAATTAAATGTTTTTGTTCCGCGTTCAATGATTTGAAATCGACAAGTGTGCGTCGCTTGCGTTTCACGACTTATTCCTCTTTTTCAAAACAAATAAATACTTCTTCTTTGTGTGCATTTACATGACGAACTTGCAAAGGATTTTGCAGGTGGTCTTTTGCTTCTCCACGAAGGCAACGATACCAGCATTGGTTATTTTCCAAATTCCAAATTTCCATGCCGTTTTCGCCGACAACAATTAAATTGTGTTTGTCCCAAAACTTTACACTGTTTACCCAACGGCCAACACCAGTGTCAACAAACATAATGCGAGCACCCGATTTGAAATTAGGCAAAATATATAAAGTTTCCTCTTCGTGCTCTGCATGAACTTGCAGAGCAAATGGCAATTGATCAAGTTCTGGTTGTTTGTGACGATAATTACTTTCAATTAGCCAGACACGTTTGCCATTGCCAGCAAAAGCAATGCCGCCATCGCTTGCATGACAATCAATTGCCATACAAGGCCAACCACTGTCATTATCAAGATCCCAAACACAACCTTTTAGAACTTCTACTAAATGCATTCCACCATTTTCAGTTGTGACAAAAACACGTGCATTACTGCGATCAAAAGCAATTGACCAAATTTGAGAATCAGTCACGCTACCAGAAAATACATTGGTTGGGCTTGCACCATTGCCACTGTCTGGTAGATCAAAGTTTAAGATCACCAAATTGCCTGCCGTATCACCGAGGGCTAAATAACGCCCATCATGACTGGACTGAATACAACTAATAGGCTCACCATATCCAGTTGACATACTCCGGCGTCCATACACGTGAGAATCAAGTTCAACAGCAGTACACACACCAGGCTCGCTTGTTGTATAAAGAACTTCATGTTTATGACTTTCGTTATTACCCAGTGCCAAGAAAGTCCTAAAACCAATTCGGTACACATCATGTGCTCGCGATTTTCCAGGATCTTGAGAGAAATGAGGTCGGCTGACAGTAAGTGTTCTTTCTTCACCAGTAACTACAGCCATAAACTCATGATCGCAAGAAAATGCAATGTCTAAAACAGGTCCTCTTTGATCGCAACGTTTGTGTATAATCTGCGCTTCATTCATTTTCTTTTCCTCTCTTCCAACTACATGTCATTTACAGTAAGAAGTTTGAAAGACAATTTATCCAATCACTTGGTGTGATGTTACCGATTCAATGCCTAAATATTTCATTTCATTCAATACCCATTGGAAGCTATCGATGGGAAGGTCTTTAGTTGCATCAGTAATATCACGAACACGGAAGCCGTGCTGAGCTGCTTCAATAGCAGTTAGTCCTTTACAAATGCGATGTACTAAACCTACAACATCAATATGTGTGACACCCTTTTTCCTGAGCCAAGACAATAATTGAGGATTGCCAAAGGCACTATAACTATCTTTATCTCGCGCAGTACCTTTTGCAAAAACACGATCAAACAAATCAACCTTAACACCAGGCAAAAATTCAGCACCCCACGTATCTACGATTGCATGTGCCGGGTAAACTGTTGCCCATTCACCATCGCGATCTTGAACACGATCTACAAAAGGTACTTTATGTGGATGCATGTGAGCAAAATTGAACATATCTTTAGGATGCCTATCATTGACAGCAACTTGCAAGTCATAAATTCCCAGCTCTCTGCCAACTTCTTGAAGATGTCCAATAACAGGACCAACTAATTCACCCTCTGGCACGCACAATTCGCCCCCATATTCTTGAGAGGCAAAAGCATTAATAGCATCCACAACTAGCAATGCTCTGACAATATTAGTGTCCTCAGATTTACCACGACGCCTTCTAATAGCTGTTTCCTTTTTCTTGGCGACCATTATCATCCTTCTTTCTATTGCCACTTTATTTCTTTGCTGAATAAATTATAGCAATTTGCCTATTCATCGAACATTTATTCATCAACCTACTTTATTCATCGAACCAGGGATTCACATTTTCGCCAGAATTTTTTCCTTGACTCTCATTCAAGCGTTGACTTACATATGTATTCATTTGTCCAATTTCCTGCCGGAAACCACCAGATAGAATAGGTGCTCGGCGACCACAACGTGGATCAACGTTATGAGTATCGGTGTGTAAACCAGCAGTAGCTTGTTCACGTTTCCATTGATTGCGAGCCCAAAGAGTAAACCAGCGTCCAACCCAAACATTCATTTGAGCCATAGTAAATTGCGGAAATTGGGCACAAGCTACTATTAAACATTCAAGTGGTGAACGATTGTGCAAAATAGAATCTGTTTCGACTTGCTTTAGCACTGGAAATGGACCAAGCTGATCTTCATCAGTTTGTTTCATTATTGCCGGTTGCAATTCTGCCGTAGCTGGTTCGCCCAAAACCAAATCCAATATTGGCAAGGGTTCATAGCCGTCTAGCCCATGACTGCGCAGATATTCAAGGATTTCGCAAATGAACTTTTTATCCATTCCTGCCAAAGGTGCTTGTCCACCTTCACCATCACCACCTGCTGTCCAATAACCAGTACTTCCTTCAGTGCGATTACTAGTGCAAATCAGCAATAATTGATAGACATTGGCAATTAACCAGGCAAAAACTGCTCGTACGCGAGCTTGAACATTTTGCAATGGAATATCATCTTCCTTGTTTTCCCAAGAAAGATTTCGTCCAATCACTAGTCCAAACATCCAAAGAATCATGCGAACAATAAATCCAATTCCACCAAAATAAAAATAGCGTGCTCCAACAAATTCTGCCAAGCCGCGGGCAGCTTTTTTAGTTTTCTCACCGCTATTTTCCGTGGCGAAATAAGCACATGTCAAAAGTTTATTGACCAAATCTTTCACTGTCTGGCATTCGTTAATGCCTTTGACATGAGAAAATCTTTCTTTAAAACCATCAAAGCCTAATTCATCCACACCCAATTGCACCATGTATGTAACTTGCAAAACTGCTAGCGACGAATCTCGTCCACCGCTAAGTGAAACCATGCAACCTTGCAAACGTGCTTTCATTAACCAGTCACGATTGGCTAGTGCTGGTCCACGAATAGCTTCTTCTTCATCAACATTGCCACTAGTTTCCCAAGCTTCTTGAATAAGAAGCTTATTTGCTTCTGGCAAAATTTCAGGATATTTAAAATTTGCTACTTGCACACATTCGTTTTCTTTAGCTACATCCGCATCTGCGTAGAAACTACCTGTGCTGGCTCGGCTAGTACGGCGCAAGTCAATGTCAACCACTGAAGTAACAAGCACATGATCAGCATGAGAGAATCTTTTGCCTATGGCTTTCAATTGACCACCGTCGGCAATAATAGGACCACCATCAAAAATAAGGCGTCCATTACAACCGTGAGTATTTGAGAAAAGCACAATTCCATCATAAGAGCGCGAACCTTCTTGAATGATTCCCTTTCTTGTTTTGAACTTACCTTTACTAAAGTGACTGGCATTTGGACTGATAATCACTTTAACGCCGCGCTGTTTCAACTTAGCGCTAATGCGATCTTCTTTCCAACTCTCTTCGCACACTTCAAAGCCAATCAGCAAATTACCAATGCGGAAATAAATATCACCGATGGGAAGTAGTCCTTGGGGTGTATGAATTACATCTACTTTGCCTCGCGGCCAAATTTTGAATTGCCGCCCTTCATAGTAATTGCCACCATCAGCTAAAGCCAATTTGGCTCGTAAGCCCTTGATTTCGCCATTTACAACCATGGCTGAGCAATTATATAACCTATCGTCATCATGCAAAACTGGCAGACCCAAATTGAAAATCATGCCCCAGCCTTTTGTAGCTTCAGCAATTTCACACGCCAATTCCCAAGCACGGGCTTGCAAATGCGGACGCAAAAAATCATCTTCGCATTCATAACCAGTAACACAAAGCTCCGGTAAAGCAACAATAGTTGCTCCTTGGGCTTTAGCATCACGTAATGCATTAAGAATAACTCTTTTATTCCACTCCCAATCAAATGGAATGACATTCAAAGAAGCGCTGCTTACTCTTAGTAGAAACATATTGTTTCTCCTTTGAATTTTATTTTCAGCTTTATTTATAAATGCAACGCCGAAACAAACAAATCACTTACGGGTTCGACTCTTAAATGATTATTTTTCTTGGCTAACATACGAGCACGTGGATGTGTATCAGTAACAATTATTTGTTCAAAACAACCAGAACTTTGCAATTTTTGCAAAGAATTACCAGGCATAACGCAATGAGTAGCAATCAATACAACTGCCAATGCACCAGCTGCTTTATATGCTTTTGCTGCATTGATAGCGGAACCACCAGTGCGAATCATGTCGTCATACATAATAACTATTTTGCCAGCTACTGGTCCAATAATACCTAAAGTTGTCGTTTTACTGCCGCTTAGCCTAGCTTTGTAGGCAAATGCTGGCGGCAAAGCCAAATCTTTAGCAATTGATTCAATCCACTTTGCGCGTCCAGCATCTGTTGAACCAACAATATAACTAGACGCTGCTAGCTCAGCTTCTAATTCTGGCGAGCCAATCACAAATTCATGCTTATCAGTTAATTCTTTTACAATTTTACTAACAACATGTTTGGCAGCATACACATGCTTTGTACGCATGCCACCTTCAAAATAGTGTTCTATGCCTTCAGCATGCAAGTCCATCAAAAAAATTCGAGTTCCTGCTGGCGGTCTAGGCAAGCTAGAGAGCAAAACTGCCCTTACTTTAGCTTCCACAATTTCACCAGGCTTAACAGCCCTCTCCATAGTGCTATAACCAAAATAAGGAATAATACAATCTATGCTCTGAGCACCATACTGCCAAGCACCAAACATAAGACTGAACAATTCCATCGTAGTGGCATCAGAACACGTTCCGCCAACAATTACCGCCCGTCGATCTTCAACGGGGGCATATTTAACACCTCCACTAGCATCAATCAAATATCGTCTATAACGCTCACAATCTGGAAAATTTGAACGCCCAAGATATCCTAAATCAAATTTACCAGAAGCATACATTTGCCTGGCTAGATAATTATATTTTGTGCTGCTAAACAAAAGCGGTTTTGTATCTGCCGCAACCATATTTATCTCCTAACTCAATTTTGTCGTTGAGCTTGCTTGCCTGCCTGTACTACGCACGTATTGAATTAATGCCGAACGGTGTTGATACATGCCAAACTCCAGTCCAGCCGGATAACGATGTGGATTTTCCAGACGCAAAATACTTGTATCCAAACGTTTTACTTCGCTGAGCCCACGCTCGCGAACAGTAGCAAGTTCTGGGAAATCATAAACACAATTACCACCGCGCAAAACAGGCTTGAGCACATCTTCATGCGTGGCCCGAGCGCTAAATTCTTTTTGTCTGGCAATAGGATCGGTTTGATCAATGACGCGATATTTACTACCTGTAGGCGGATGCCATTCATCATAAATCATATCGCCAGCATATTTATTGCCCTTCATAAAACGACGTACTTGCTGAAAGCCAGGATTTGAAATTTTCACGCTATCGTCAGAAAGCTTAATCGGATAACGCCAATTACCAGGATTATCTTCATCGTCAATACCGACAAGCTTATAGACACCACCTAAAGCAGCATCATCATAAGCAGTAATAAGCTTTGTACCAACACCATAAACACCAATCTTAGCTCCTTGTCGCTTCAAGCTGGCAATGAGATATTCATCCAATTCATTTTCACCAATTACGATAACCTTATGAAGTCCTGCCTTGTCTAATTCTCGGCGACAATATTTGCTCCAATAAGTCAAGTCACCAGAATCAAGACGTACTCCAATCACTTCATATCCCATTTCGCGCATTTCCAAAGCAACGACAATTGCATCTTTAATACCTTGCTTGGTACCAATAGTATCAAGCAAGAAAACAGTATTGGTAGGATTGGCTCGACCAAAATTTCGGAATCCGTTCAATTGCAAAATACGAGTCAAAATTTGACTGTGTCCTTGCGTACCGGAGCTGGGAATACCCAACAATTTGCAAATGAGCTCATTCGATGTACCATCACAACCAGCGCAATAAGCAGCCCGACTGGCCGTGAAAGCACCATCCAGACCTTGCGCTCGCCTAAAGCCATATTCCACAACTCTGTCTAGTCCCGCAGCATATTTAACACGCGAAGCTTTAGTAGCAATGAGAGTAGCAAAATTATTGCATATGAGCATCGGTGACTCAAGCAATTGAGCACAGATTAGTCTACCTTTGACTCTATTTACTGGCTCAAAAGGAAATGCCAAAGTAGACTCTGGCATAGCATCCATATCAACATCAATTCGCAAGTCTCCTAAATAATGTAAGAAATCATCTTGATAAAGACGCCTCTTGCTGTCATAACCTTTTTTCGTTGCTAAATGATCCAAATCACTTTGGTCATAACGAAGACGTTCAACAAAATCAACGGTAGCTTCTAAACCGTTGGTTAAAGTATAACCACCACTAAAAGGGTTTTTACGGAAGAAATATTGAAAAACAGCTGGTGTGTCCGCCATGCCATTTTTCCAATAACAATGAGCCATAGCAATCATATAAGCATCAGTTGCTAGTGCCAAAGAAACATTCGGATTGTAAAGGCAACTAATAGAAGTTCTGGCTGGTCTATTATTAGTGGCAACCATGGAAATTCCTTTCTTACTTCTCTTGTCTTAGCTTGTCTTGTTTTTTGCTTGTCTTATTAGCTCTTACGAAGAGCACGTTTGAGAATTTTGATAGCCTTATCAGGCACCATATAACGAATGGATCTGCCTCCATTAATTTGTTCTCGCAAAAACGTACTCGACACAGCAAAGCCAGGTGATTCAACAGCATTGACTTTAGTTCCTGGTGGCATTTTCTTAACTAGTCGCTTCGGATAAAGCTTACGAGAGCCACGTGGTGCCACCAAGAATGTAGCCAGTTGAATTATTTCATTAGCTTTGTACCAGCTGGAAATGGTTGGCACTCTGTCTTCGCCAATGATCAAGAAATATTCAGTGCCTTTTTCATCACCATGTTCGTTATGAAAATGTCGAAGTGTATCCACCATGTAAGAAGGACCTTGACGATTTACTTCTACGTCTGAAGCTCTAAACTTTGGATTATCAGCAATAGCAGCTGCGACACTTTTAAAGCGTGTTTCTTTATCAAAAAAGCAGGCAGCTTTATCAACTGGCTGCCCAGCAACAACAAAATAAACAATGTCCAGGCTATATTGGACACGAGCACATTCAGCAATGATCAAATGTCCATAATGTATTGGATCAACTTTACTGCCAAAAATACCAATTCTCATGCGAGACCTTTCTTTGGCGTTATTGACTAAGTAAGCGTAACCAAATTAGTTGGTGGTTGTTTTTGTTTGGAATTACGCAAAACAAGCGAGCCTGAATATTGCCAGTCAGCAGTGATTGTTCCTGGTGGAATAAAAATTAACTGACGAAATTCATTTGTTTCTGGAGCAATGGTCAGACATCGAGTTAAGCATACGTTTTGACCACCAATATCAAATATTTCTGCTCCCCAAGGCAAAGTAGCAATCTTTGTTCCTTTTGCCATTGCCAAACGACGAATATCACGAATATCTTCATCAGCAAGCTGATGAGCTGCTATCCAATCGTACAATTGAGGATCTCGACTCTTGCTTGGCTTATTCACTGGCAGTGCTGTAATCTGCTCAACATTATTGTCGCGAGCAAATGTAATTAGATTTTCTAGTTCACTACCGCTATCAACAAAACCTTTTTGCATGATACAAGTTAGCCGGATATTAAAGCCCAACTCATGCAAAAAGCTCATTAGTTCAGGCAAATCAATATAGCTTTTAGCATTAGGCAAATAGACTTGCCGATTCTTCTCCGGCTCATAATGGACAACAGAAATACAAAAATGCGTCAGCCCTAATTCATACCACTTTCTTAAATGGCTTTCATAAGCAACGCGATGCTGAGCAAGCAAAATGCCATTGGTTTGAATTTCAAGCAAAGGAAAATCATGCTCTTGCAAGAGACTTAAGTACTCTGTGATTTGGTCAGGAAAAATAGTTGGCTCTCCTTTACCAGTAATTTTCACAGTGTCCAAATTATTTATGGCAGCCATACGACAAGCAATACGAAAATTACGTTTATCAATTGCTGATGCCCGCGTGTCAGGCAAGCCTTGCTTTGGCGTCATGCCAGCAATACAAAACGGACAATGCGCATTGCATGCTAATGTGCCTGCAACAACACTAAATGAGTCGTACTTCATGGCTTGTTCCTTTTCTTTTAGCTTTCCTGTTCAGTTTCCAGACAGGACAAATCAAATGCTTTGTAGCATTTGATTTGTATTTAGATCGGTTACTGAATGTATTTAACTGGAGATTGTTTTACGCCTTGATATAAAAAAAGAAAGAAGAGTTTTAGAGTAATGATTTGAGATCGCTACTAGCAATTAAGATCTAACGTGTGTGAAGTTCTGCTTTACTTGAAATTTTGATGAGAAACAAAAGAGTAAAAGATCTCAAAGCTAGTGAGACAAAGCATTTCAACTGACAACCTGTAACAGTTGGGAAACCCTGATGCCATGCGGATTATCGCGATATAACGTAACGCAGCTTGCGCAACGCTAGAAAAATTAGCATCTGCTAAAAATTCAATTTTGTTTTTTCTGCCTCTGATAGCGTCGCTAACGATTAGAGTCTCCTTATGATCATTTTGGGGTGGTTTTCAGGGCAATTCAGTTTTACATCGCGTTATAAATATAGAGATCGCATATAAAGAATAGCTATGGTGTAATTATCCTTTTTTCGCGAAACCTTTTTATAAGTAAATACCAACAAAAACCTTTGTCTGCCACTCTCTGAAGTTTAAATCAAAGATACATCGTATCTGTGTTTTATAACACTTAGTCATTTAGCACTTGCTAAAGAACAAGGAGGGAAAAATGCCTCTAGCCAAAAAGTGTTTTTGCCTTTTCGCACTTGCTGCTAGCGCCATTGTTTTAACTGGTTGTACTCAAGAAAATAGCAATAAGAACCTATCTCATTTTCATGATTACAATAAGTTATCTGATACCTGCATACTAATCAGACATGAGAGCACTGGCAAACTTGTGGAAATAGTCACCAGAGACACAGTAACAAATCAAATCATTGCTCGTGAAATTGGCTATCGAGATGGGCGCAGAGGCTATTTCCAGTATCGCTTGAATGGCACACTTGAACATTTTACCAATTATTCATCAGCTGATAAAAAGCTAATCACATACGCTGCTGAGTATGATTCCAAAGGCTTGAGAATTGTTAGTTCCAAATCATACAGCAATGCTGGCACACTCGAGTCGACTTTTGTGCGCCATAATGACGGCAACAAAGAAACATGCTTTTATCGCGCTGATCAGACGCTGTCATTCAAGAAAACAGTATGTCCTAACGGAAGCTCTCAAACAATTTCTTATGCTGACGATGGTAAGAGCGTATTGACTCAATCAAATATAGCTTCCGAACCCAAGCAAATAAATGTGAATGCTTATGGTCAAATCTTCATAATTCCACGTTTAAAAGTAACCGCAATAGGCGATAATTTAAACAGCTGGAAATATTTTTCTGGCAAAAATTCCCATAGTGCTGAATTTACCCCAGAAGGCAATTTGGTTTTCACATTTCATGTAAATCAAGCAAAATTTCGCCAGGTTTGGCGCTTAGTGGGCGAAGATTGGTATCGCACATATTATGTGCTTGATTATGCAGAAGATTTCCATGCCAAAACAGATGTCGTCTATCGAAGATTTACCATGCATCCTAGGAAAAGAACGCCTGCTCGCATAGACGTATTTCGCAATAATGGCTTGCCTATGTATTGCCATCATTATGGTCTATCTGGTGAACATTTGCTTACTCAAGCATTTAAAGACAATGGTGAACTGAAAGGACAATTTCAAAATTTTGGTCCTTTAGGCAAACCCAAACCAGTAGATATTGCTGAATTCATGGTCAATGCTCCACAAGACAAGAGTACTGGTTTGGGTTATCGTTTAACTGGCGAATTATTTGCAGAACCACCAACAAAATCACTGGGAGATTTGCCATCTCCTTTATTTACCACTACTTACTCTGATACTCAATTGTCTGCCAATCCGTAATTTTGTTCACCCAAAATAGTCTAAACTCAAAGAAGGGGAAGGTGATGGAATTTTACATCGTTCTCGGTACTATTGCTGGCTTTATTGCTATTATTCTTTTAGCTTTACTTGCTATCAAATCAGCCTGTCAGGCACAAACAATTCGTTTGCTCATTATTTTGCTCAACACAAGAACTATCGACAAAATGATAGCAACAATATCTGAATATTGCCAAAATGCTGATTTTGCACGAAGTCTTCAATCTCGTTATGACGCATGTCAGCATGAGTTAGGCAATATGTTTTTCAAAACCAATCTAGGGAAACTGGAAACCATAGAACTAGAACTAAGCAATATCAAAGAAATATTGACTGGATTGCAATTAAGGCAAACCACAGAAAAGACTTTGCTTACCTTGGGACGACACAGACAAAGTCTTGCTGACCAGCGCAATCCCATGGTTATTTGGGCCCATGAAGCTTATGAACAACTTTCCCATGACTTTAACGAATTTAGCGGTGATGTTTTTTCCTTGTCCAAACTAATTAAACTTGCCCGACTAATTACAGACACTGAGCGTAAAGCAATGCGCTATGTCCTCGATGGCGAAGAAACTGCACCAACTTTATCTACTTTGACCTAATTTTTCCAACATACAACAACACATACAAACTCAAAAACCCGTGGCAGTTTTCAATTTTAAGAAAACTGTTTCACTGCCCTTTAGGGCTAAATTAGTAAGGATCACGACAATGCATAACTTAGCAGGGGTCCCAACTCATATTTCCAATTCTCAAATTCTAGTGGAATTAGCAAAAGCAGGCGTACCTGCCTATAACGGCGAAGTAGCTCGCTTTGGCGAAGTGCCAACAACTATTTTTGGCATTCTCCAGCTTTATTCTGGACAAACGGTTGTCTTTACCCGCAGCTGGTATTACTGGTCTGTTCATCTCCTTATGCCTATTCCGTATAACGAAGCCTGTTTACTACATGAAAAATGGGCTGAGACTATTCGAGTTGATGGATTCAGCGGTTCGATGCCCCCAGATAAAAAAGGTGTGTTTAAATACGATGTAGACACTCAGGAAGGTTTGGACACACTAGTTGAACTTATTAGAAGGCTTTTTGGTAAAGGCAGCAATCTTCCAGCCAAGCAAGCAGATTTTGCTTTCATAACCCAACATCTGGCAACAGGCAAAAATGTAATTCCAGATACACTAAGACTGCTTTCTGCCTTTCAAAATGAGGCTGAATTACATAATGGTGAAGTAAATGCCTTATGCATGCTTGCTCAATACAGACAAGCCCCACATGAGCGAATTGCAATTTACGAACAAGCTCTTGCTCTTGCTAAAACTTATTTTGGCGGCGAAAGAAGCGATATCACCCGCATTACTGCTGTCAGTTTAGTTAGGGTATTACAAGAAGCCATTACTCGTACCAAACAATTGCTAGATGCTGGTCACTTGGAAAACAATGTGGCAACGTTTCTCCACTATGTTTATGAACTTGAAGAATATTTGACTAAGCGCATTGTTCTTCTGCAATTTCTCAGACGCCACAAAGAAGCACGCGCCCTTCGTAGTGATTTGGATAATACACGTCAGAGATTGGATTGTCTCTATCAAAGAAACATTCAGTTAGCTGAGCAGTCTATCAACCAAGACCTTGCCAATAAAAAGTGCCCTCCGGAAACACTCGACTACCATCGCTATCAAGAAGTTCTTTTAACAATTAGCTATAGTAAGCTACTTGCCAGAATGAACCGTCATCGGGAGTCTAAACAGCTTCTTGATCGGGCAGTGAATGTGTTATTGCCAAAAGTGACATGTCATAGTTATAGGCAAGAAATTGACGAGCGGCTCGCTAAAGCAGCCTAAAACAAACAAGGTGCTTCTTTCGATAACTAAATGAAAAACAAACAGGTGAAACTATCGAGCTAATGACTTCGATAAATTTCACCTGTTTGTTTTTCACCGAATCATACTATATCGCATCGTATTAACTACCTATGGATAAACTGTGATCTTCCCCCCAAAGAGTAGATAGTGGCGTGGAGCGGATTGCGTCTACGCCACTATCTACCAAAAAAGGGGGGCCTCAAATTTTGCACTTGCATGAGGTATTACAATACCTCGTGCTATTTTGTTGGAGACAGAAATTACCTAAAACAGTACAAAATTACCCGGCGTCCCTGGTAAAGTTCGCCAGTTTTCAACTTGTGGTTAGGTAAGATTTCAATTTTGGCGTCGCCATTGGGATGGATTTTATTTGCCGAGTTTATGTAGCAATTTGCAGCAAGAGTAGTAACTGCAAAGTTGATAACAACAATGACCGGTTCTCCTATTTTGAAGAAATAGTCAATGTATGTCGGGGACAGATCCCCAGTTGGAGGTAAATGAAACTTGGGCAAAGACGAGGATGGTAGCACTTGCTCGTACAAATGTGCTTGCCGACCCAATCGTGCATAATGATTTGCTCCTCCCAACCATTGTTGTCTTCGCGATTGACTGTGACGGCAATTCTTCCTCACATATTTTTCTGCCAGCCTGGTGGTCTGACCCAAATTGAAAGATACTTGAGGCATGGGTTTCTCCTTTGTGATTTAGCTGTTGGATGTCCACTCGGGCTCACTATCAAGGTCTTTTGACTGTTCTGTCTGGAAAGCTTCTATCCTATTGATGGCGTCTGATATGCAGCTTTGCAGGCATTCTTGAATGTCTGTATAAGCCTTATATATTTCGTACATCATGTCCGTTGTTGGTGAGGGGTTCTCTGTTGTTTGAAGCACATAGAATTCTCGATAGTGAATAGCCAGGTTCTTAACCAGTGTGGCATAAATTTGACAAAGCTCTTTGCGTAAGTTTCCCTTGACGCCTTGTAGTTGCAGTGATTGAGTGAAAAAACCTGCCTGAAAGTGATTACGACACCTTTCCTTGAGAATTCCGGAGTGCTCTGGTTTATCCAGGCATAGCTGTGACATAAACTCACAAGTAGCTAGGGTAGCTATTTGAGTAAAATCAGCCAGTACCATAACGTAAAGTCTTTTCCAATTGTCCACAAAAAAATTCCTTTCTAAAACGACAATTATTGTGATTGGACAAGGGACTCTGGCGATGAGTCCATTTGTTTTGCAAAGGGTGGACTTAGTCTTTCAGTACTCTCACGCCGGCGGCAAGGCGTATGGTAATCGTTTCTTGCCGCAAGTCAACGGCTTGAAGCAGATACAAAGGACGTGCCCATTTGTCGGGAACGTAATGGACTGCCTCCTCCTCTTTCCCTGACTGTTTAGCACTATCGACAAGTTGTGCTAGATCACATAGCTCGAATGACTCGCCGAATCCACACTCGTTGATGACTGCTCTATGTTGGAATTTGCAAGCAAGCTCAGGCTCGCCATCGTAGTCATTGTTCTGGACGCGCAACTCAATCACCGTCTCGAGCACGTCATCAACGAGTTGTAGAAAAACCGGTTGTGAATCGTCGAGGACAATAATTATTCCTGTGTCCACGAATTTTGCATAGCCTTTTGGCTCGAATATTGTGGTTTCGGACACTACTTTCTCTTTTGTTGAATTTTTTGAACGCAGCGAACGTATGACAAAAGAAAGGTGGGCAAGTGACAAGCTGTTAACCCAGGCTATGAACGCTATTACAGCACCGCACAGCACCAACACTGCAACGTTATTCCAAGATATAAACCCTTGCTTTTCTTTTTCAGCGGAACCGGTAGATTGTGCCTGGGACAAAGACACAGATAATACAAGGATAAGTACTGTAAGGCCGGCAAAAATGCCAACCTTACCACCAATACCATTTTTCTTCGCAGATGTACTCATCGCCTCTTCTCCTTTGTTGTGTGAGGAATTCGAAGGTATTGCAGCTGAAATGTTTCAGTTGGACCAAACTAATACTATTTATTTGCTTCGTTGCTTATATTCATCAACCAGTTGGCGCGCGCTCATACCAGGCACTGCTGACAGAGGAATCTCACCGAATGCGAACGGCACCACCATATTTCTCTGGTTAGCCTCATTGATGGCAATTTGGGCGACCCGCTCGATTGTAGACTTATCGTCGTTGACAATTTCCTTGGCATGCGCGACCTGCTCCTGAGCAAGTACTTGTAATGCCCTGGAATCGAGTATAAAAATCTTAGAGAGGATTCTGATGTGTTCAATAAATGTGTCTGCCAAAGCTTCCTTGCTGATGATTCCGAAATAGTCTCGAATGCTTTCAAGTATTTGAGGTAGGTTTTCCTCAAATCCTGCTGTTTTTGCTGTTTCGCATAAATTCCATAGTCGAAGGAGCAGATTACCTCTTTGGTGCGCCACCTCGGCAAGCATAGCTTGCTCGATCGCCTGATTGCCGTCCTCGGCAATATCCAGGCAAGTTCCTTCACTGTTGAATAATGAGAACGCTTCGGACAGATGTTGTTCTCCTTCCCGAAGCCAATAGGCTGCTGTGGAAAGAAAAGTGGCTTTTCTAAAATCACGCTTTCCAAAAGCGAGCTGGGCTTGTCCCAACACCTCCAAAGGGTCGTGAGGCGAATGTTGGCTTGACACTTTATACAGCATGTCTTTCACTACTTTAATGTCGTGCATCTTCTCTCCTTATCATAATGACGCCAGCCTTTCACAGAAATAAAACACTAGAGCAATCAAATGCCTAATTGTTTTTCTGGTTTTGATTAGTTAGAGACTGTTGCTAGTGTTTGTTCCTTATTACGCAAGGAAAAAGAAAGGTAATTTCAGTTTAGAAAAAAAAGTTATTTAGACCTAATTATATTATGGGGCTGTGCAAATGCCGCTGACGCAGATAAAGATAGCCCTAATGCGACTTCTTGCAAGGCTTTTGGGATGATGCACAATTGTAATTATTAAAAATTGAATTTGCAAAATTACGTATTCTGCAAAAATTAAAGGGCTCGAAAAGTGCACCGATAGCTACGCTAACGATGTTGAAAAAGGGTTTTTGCTGCATTAGACAGCATGCGAGCTTGCGCAACCACCATGGACTACCCTATTTGGGTACCCTGCAAAAAGGTCAGAAAAATTGCAATTTTTCTGACCTTTTTCATTATGTTTGTAATTCCTGCCATGACATGTCCTTCGGTGAACATTTACCCTATGGGTAATAATTTAGCCATAAGTTATATAAGCATCTTCGTATGGCTTCCAAAACAAACCTGAATCCAACTCAATAAATTTAGCTTTAGCCGATATCTGAAGGCGCTGCCAAAGTGGTGGTGGTATAAGAAAACCACCTTTTTCAACTTCATCAGTTGATAAATCGCCTAAATAAAAATTGCCTGATGTTTCTTCACCAAACAAATCATCTATTGCTTTTCTCTAACAATCCATAAAACACATCCCAATTCTATGGCAGAGGGTGTTTTTAGTAATCCATAACAAGATACTGTCTCGCTTACCATCAAATTACCAATTTTTTCAGGAAAATCTTTTTTGCTTAACCAAGGACCCATAAAGTCAGGATATTTGCATAAGCAGTCAAATGCTTTGGTCAATTTGAGATTGTCAGCGCTTGCTGAAACCTGTATTGCAAGTTCATAATATGTTCCAAGCCAATTTTCTGGATTATTGAAACTCTCTATTTCCATAGAGGCTTATTCTAAATTGATTTTGCAATTAGGCAAACTTTCTTTTAATTTTGCCACACCTGCTTTGGTTACTTTGCTGCCAGCAAAATCAAGTTCTTCTAATTGCTCTAGTTTAGCTAAATACGCTAGACCAGCATCACCTATTTCTGTATCTTGCACTTCTATCATTTTCAGGTTTGTCAAATTTTTCAAATGAGCAAGCCCATCATTGGTAATTTTTGTTGCTCTTAGTCTTATCCAGCGTAAAGAATTCAAATGACTTAATTTCGATAAGCCTTGGTCAGTAATTTCAGTTCCTTCGATGTCTAAAACTTCAAGACGTTTCATATCTTTGAAATAATTCATACCTTCATCAGTAATTTTATTATCTTCCAAATCAATAACTCTAAGTCCAATCAAATCTTTTAAATAACTAAGTCCTTTATCAGTAACAATATTTCCTTCTAAATCTATTACTTCTAAATGTTTAAAACCAGATAAGTTTGGCATTCCTGTATCAGATACATTTGTATAAGGCATGGTGAGCACTCTTAATTCTTTTAAGTCTTTTAGAAAAGAAAGCATTTTATCCATTTCGCTTTCTAATGAGCTAGCCATATTTATACTTGTTGCTGTTTTTTTTGTCAGTTTTATTTTGCCTAAATCAAGTTCATGCAGCCCTTTTAAAGCAGACAATAATGGGAAAATTTCCACATTGATTTTCATACTATACAAAGACAATGAATACAAATCATCTTCGTTAAGGCTACTCAATGAATTTACTGAGTTTGCTCCATCTTCGCCAATTACTAGTTTTACTTTTGCTGCCTCAGGAACAGATAATTGCCCTTGTGCTTGTCCTAAATACCGAGGCACACCTCCGTTTAATAAAAAAACGTCGCCCAGTGAAATTTTGGCGGGAAATGAAATGATTTTTTCAGCTGACACTATTTTTACCTATTTTGACCACTGACATTATTTACCACAGTCAGAAGGTAGATAAATGAAAAGTTGTCATATTCTACATAAAAATAGCTTTGTAAATTAAATGATTAAATTACAGCTTGTCAATACGCTCGTGCAAACACAACTTGCCATTTTGCTGGTTTTCCACAATGAACACATTTATCGTTCATGGGTGTTCGATCATTGCCAAATGGTATAAGACGAATAGTGGCTTTACTATCTTCTTTAACTGTTTGTTCGCAATCACCAGATCCACACCAAGAAGCTTCTATGAAACCATTTTTTTCATCCAAAGTTTTCTTAAATGCTTTGTAGTCATTGATTTTTACCGTGCTTTCTTGTCTAAATTTCAATGCACGCTCAAAAATATTTTTTTGTACAGCAAGTAATAGTTTTGGTATTTCGTTAGCTAAATCTGTTTGTTTTACACCGCGCATTTTTTCAAAATTATCACGGCGTACTATTTCCACAACATTATTGGCTACATCTTTTGGTCCAATATTTAACCTTATTGGCACACCTTTTTGCTCCCAGTGATTAAACTTCCAACCAGGAGTATACTGATCGCGCATATCAGCATGTACACGTGCATGATCTTTTAAAGCTAAAACAATTTGCTCACAATATTTAGTAACTTGTGCTTTTTCATCATCTGTTTTGTAAATTGGCACAATTACAACTTGAATAGGAGCAATTTTGGGCGGCAATACTAGACCTTTTTCATCACCATGACCAAGCACAATTGCCCCAATTAGCCTAGTCGATACGCCCCAACTTGTTTGCCAAGCATATTCTAAATCGCCACCTGCACTTTGAAATTTGATGTCAAACGCTTTAGCAAAGTTTTGTCCAAGGAAATGTGATGTGCCAGCTTGCAATGCTTTACCGTCTCTCATCAAAGCTTCAATACAATAAGTCCTAACTGCTCCTCTAAATCTTTCATTGTCGGTTTTTTCTCCTGTCAATACAGGCAAAGCAAGCCAATCTTCAGCTAGTGTTTTATAAACAGCAAGCATTTTTTGTGCTTCTTCTTCAGCTTCGTCTTCACTGGCATGAGCAGTATGTCCTTCTTGCCAAAGAAATTCTGTTGTACGCAAAAATAGGCGTGTTCTCATTTCCCAACGCACTACGTTTGCCCATTGATTAATTAGTAATGGTAAATCACGCCATGATTGTACCCATTTAGCAAACATATGATTGATAATTGTTTCAGATGTAGGACGAACTATAAGTGGTTCTTCTAGTTTTTTACCACCACCATGCGTTACTACAGCACATTCTGGAGCAAATCCTTCTACGTGCTCTTTTTCTTTTTGCATAAAAGATTCTGGAATAAACAAAGGGAAATAAGCATTTTGATGCCCGGTATCTTTAATCATTTGATCAAGGGCTTTTTGTACGTTTTCCCATAAAGCATAGCCATAAGGTCTAATTACCATGCAACCTTTAACAGGTGCATAATCAGCTAATTCAGCTTGTTGAACAATATCTGTGTACCACTTGGCTCGCTCTAGGTCTTTGCCTTTTTCTTCTTCGATATCTTTAACTTCCATGAAAAGCTGATAACCTCCTGACGCATAGCTCTCGCGCTTAACTTGAGTTGCTTGAGTATATACGATTAGCAATATTCGTGAAAGCTGCGCTAATTATTTTTTCAATTTACTACAAACAAATGCCTGTCTTAATTGCGCCACCCTTGATAACATTCAATTGCTTGATTTGTCTATAAAACTTCAATAAATTTGCCTATTTATATTTGAAAGCTAATACTCATTTTCCATAAAGTAAATTACTTTCTGTTTTTCACTTACTCAATTCAATATCTAAGCCAAGAAAATCTAAACCAAAAAATACCTAAATACTTTGCCCATCAGTTATTTGCTTATTTTTATAATTGCCTTTAAGCAACGGAAGGAGCAAAGCCATGAAAACGCTTGTTATTTTCAGTGATGGAGAAAATTTGCTCAATTGTTACTTACATGATTTGCCTATTGTGCCAACAAAAGGTCACAAATATTTTTTCGGTGGCAAAACATATGAAGTTGCAGACATTGTTGAATATCTTGGTCATCGTGGTTTAGACGGACAATTGCGCAGTGGTTATGATCAATTTGTTGAAATGTTGCCTGTGATTACTGGCAGCGCAGATGATAATGCCGCTGCTCAAGCAGCGCTTATTTTCACCAGAATGATTTCAGTTAGCAAAGATGAGGTACCCGGTACGACAACTACAGCTTCAAAAATTATTGTTGCTCAATCGTCACCTAATGCAACTGACTTTGAGCACGTGTTGTATGTATCTCTCAGTGAATGTACCAAACCAAAACAAAAGTCTTCCCGAATCAAATTATCGCTGAAGTCTTTGCTGTCCACAACCAAAAAACCTAGTGTTGGTGGTAGCAGTAATGGTAGTCATGGTCGCCAACGAAGAGGAAATAAGCATGGATAAAAAAATTCCATTTACTGACAATCCAACTGAAATGGCTGCTCAAATATCAAGCCTTCTTTTATGCCAATTTCATACTGGCAATAAATCTGGTAATGCTTATGTTGGCAATGTCAAACATAAATCAGTAAGGTTCAATAAAATATTTGTTGCTTAGAATGAGCCAAGGGCTCTAAGATCTAAGTTCAATTGTCCAGATCTAAAATTTAGTTTTAAAAAAGCAGCTACAGCGTTTAGTCAGTAGCTGCTTTTTGTTTTTCCAAGATATATACTATTTTTTATAGTTGATGCATTCAAACCAGGTAAATTGAGATGCCCCCCAAACGGTGGACAGTAAAATAGGCAAAAACAGCTCTTCATGTAACAATACAGAGGAGAAGATTGATATGCCCAAGAAATATACAAAA
>JAGVLS010000025.1 GCA_020054205.1 Candidatus Obscuribacterales bacterium
AGTGTTTGATACCTAACTGACAAAATAGTTACAATCTGCCTTATAATCCAGGAAATTCTTGCTTATTACAAGAGAGATAATTATGTCAAGATGTATTTACAATGTCATTCTTATCGCAAGTGCTTTAATTTTCTGCCTGGCTACTTTTGCTGAAGAGCAGAAAGCCAAGGTATCGATAAGCGATCCCGAGTGTCGATTCTTTGGGCTTTCCAAGGAAGATATAAGCCATTTTTCAAGCAATCAAAAATTGCTATTCTATGAAGCCTTTAAAATGATCTCAAAAGGAAATTTGGCAAAAGCAGCTGAAAAATTTAAAGAATTGTCTGGGCAGGTAAAGAACTTTGAAGTTGAATACAATTTAGGCTTGATATATGCAAAGCAAGGTGACTTGCAAGAAGCAGAAGCTTCCTTGATTGAGTCTATAAAAATGTATTCCAAACAACGAGAAGCTTGGAAAATTTTGTGGAAAGTGCAGGAAGCACTAGGGAAACCAGAAGCACAGTCTACTAAGTTGCGCTTTCTGGAGATATAGTCAATATTTGGGATTAGGATAGATAATAATATAGTTAAAGTTGTGTTCAAATACTGGGTCAAAGTCGTTATATCTATATGTTGGTAGACTTCCAATAGCTTTTGCTTTGTTAGTTGAAATTACCAATGGACGATTTAAGCTAGCAGTTAATTCTGCTAATGGAGAAGCTGCCATTCTGCGTTCATAGACTGAATTCAATGTGACAGTGCTGTATTTGTCTAGAATAAACTCTGTAGCTGCCTTACCAACAATCTCTGAACGTATATGTTGACTGCCTACCCAAAATACAACTTTGTTGCCAGGGTTCTCTGTTAGGATTCGGTCAATATTATCTGCCATTATTTTATCGCGATCAATTTTTGGTAAAGATGGGTCAATAGGTTGAGGAGTATAGGAAACAATACTTGGTTGACGGTTTTGATTAGTATCTACAGCAATAATCTTAATGCTATTTTTTCTTGCTGATTCTAAATGGATGATTTCTTGCTATGTGAAATAAGTACGCCGCTGCCATTAAATAAATATCTTCATGCAGATATTGTCCACCAAATCCGGCTTGGGGTTGTGCTAAAGCAGACTGTAAGAGTCCTACATCTCGAACGCCAGCGCCACCTCCATATAATTCAATACGAGACACATGAATTTTTATTACCTCTAAAAGATCCAAAAACTCTGGCGTCATTTTTTAGCTAGGTTCTTAAAGGTCTTACTATATTTAGCATCAATTTTTGCAAGACTAGCTTGCAAGTTCTTTTGCTTCTTCGTGTCTCTTATAGGAGTAATCACTATTATATCTCCATCTGTTGTTAACTCTAACTGGGTTGTTTCAGGATCTATTTGAAGAATTTCCAGTATAGCCTTGTCCATTACAAGAGCATGGCTATTTCCGTGTTTAATTAGTTTTTTTTGCATAATTCAGTATACTTATTGTAAACACTGTGTGTATACTACAATATATACTAAAATACTAGTGTTAAGCAATAGAAAACGGTCATAATATGAGTGTTTTTGACAACAAATAGCGCTATTTTAATGTAAATAATTATCATTAAAAGCTTACTTCAAATGCATAACATGAACTACAGCGAAACTCCACTACATCAAAAAGTAAACTACTCAAAATTTGATAAATTACAGAAAGAACGGCGCGCGCAAATCCTTGCTTATTACAAGAGAGATAATTATGTCAAGATATATTTATAATGTCATTCTTATCGCAAGTGCTTTAATTTTCTGCCTACCTGTTTTTTCTGAAGAGCAGAAAACTAAAATATCAATAAAAGATCCTGAGTGCGGGTTCGAGTCACTATCTGTAGAAGATTACAGCCGTCTTTCAAAAGTTCAAAATTTGTTGTTTGACGAAGCTCTGAAATTGCTACAAAAGCGAGATTTAACAAAGGCAGAATTAGCTTTAAAACGAACAAAAAAGATTTATGGTCAGCACCGAGAATTATATAAAATTTTGTCTCAGGTACAAAATGCATTAGGTAAGAAAGATGAATCCGAGTCAAGTATGACTTACTATCTCCACTTATAAATTTTATACCTGCAGATATAGTATCTAGTATTTGAGATCGCTTAGCACATAATTAGAGAGAATCATTCTGCCATCGGTGTATCTTATGACCCAGCTTTCGTAACCTGTGAAATTAAATATTTGTAGTATCTTTGCCTCTGAAAATTTAAGAGTAAGATCGCCTGTTGTTTTATCAAGTTGTAACTCAACTAAATTTTGCTTGTCTAATTCTTCTATTATTTGTTCAATGGCATTGATTGGAGCAGGAAGCCCGTACTGCTGTCTATGATCGAAGCTAGAGAGCACAGATTTCCCATCCTTGATTAAGCGCCAGTAGTCCGCTGTCAAATTCGTACCATCAGAAAAAGTAATCGATACTGTGGCATGTCCTTCCTCCAGATAAGCCTCAGGATCTGTTACGGTTATAAGTCCAGGTTTTACTGGTATTGGTGAAGAAGTTTCAGAATTAGGCATTAGCAACTTTCTCTTTTGCATATTGTTTTCTCAATGCTCGTGCACATTCAATCATGGCTTTCAATGCTGGTTTTACCTCTTCCCATTTGCGGGTTTTTAGTCCGCAGTCTGGATTTACCCACAATTTTTCTTTAGGAATATATTTCAAGGCATTAACCATAAGTTCTTCCATTTCGCTTTCGTTTGGAATGCGAGGAGAATGTATGTCATATACACCTGGTCCAATATCATTTGGGTAAGAGAATTCTTTGAACGTTTGCAAAAGCTCCATGTTAGAACGTGATGCTTCAATGGAAATGACATCAGCGTCCATGGCAGCAATTGATTTTATGATTTCATTGAATTCTGAATAACACATATGTGTGTGTATTTGGGTTTCGTCTTTTACGCCTGATGCAGACAGTCTGAAACATTTTACTGCCCAATCAAGATAATGATTCCAATCTTTTTTCTTAAGAGGCATTCCTTCGCGCAAGGCTGGTTCATCAATTTGAACTATAGCTAAGCCAGCTGATTCTAAGTCTACTACTTCATCTCTTAAAGCTAGAGCTAATTGTTTGCATGTAGTTTCGAGTGGTTGATCATCGCGAACAAATGACCATTTAAGGATAGTTACCGGTCCTGTCAACATGCCTTTCATTGGTTTTTTAGTTAAGCTCTGAGCGAATGTGGACCATTCTACTGTCATTGGTTTATCGCGATAAATGTCCCCAAATATTATTGGTGGTCTGACACAACGTGAGCCATAACTTTGTACCCAGCCATATTCGCTTACTATAAAACCTTTTAGCTTTTGAGCAAAATATTCAACCATATCTGTACGTTCGAATTCACCGTGTACCAGAACATCCATTTGAATTTCTTCTTGAAATGAAATAGCATCCTTTATATCAGCTTTCATTTTATTTTCGTATTCGACTTGGCTAATCGAGCCAGCTTTTAAAGCTACTCGTGCTGCTCTAACTTCGCTTGTTTGAGGGAAAGAACCAATTGTTGTCGTTGGGAAAAGTGGCAAATTCAATTTTTTCTGTTGCAATGATCTGCGAATAGAAAAATTATTTTTACGCTTGTATGAATCTTCAGTTGTTGTTTGCAAACGTTCTTTGACGGCATCGTTGTGAATGAGTGTAGATGTTTTTCTTTGTTGAACGCTGGCATCGCTTTTAGAAAAATCAGCATTTGCTTCTGTTAATAAGGCAATTTCTGCTATTTTTTGTTTAGCAAATGAAAGCCATGCTTTAGCTTCATTAGCTAGATTTTTTTCAGTATCTAAATCAACTGGTACATGCAATAACGAACATGATGGTCCAATAATTACTCGTTCGCTTCCTAATTTATCTTCAATTTTTTTGAGCAATGTTTTGCTTTTAGATAAATCATTCCGCCAGACATTGCGACCATCAACAATACCTGCTGATAAAGTCATATGAGAGGGAATTGCATTTAAAAGAGTATCTAATTCGTGAGCAGCTCTAGTTAAATCAACATGTAATCCTTGTATAGGTAACTTGGTTGCTAAAGAAAGATTATTTGCCAAGCTACCAAAGTAAGTTGTAAGCAATAATTTTGTTTTGCTGATAGCTCTTGCTAATTTTTCATAGCTATTTTTATATATTTGTTCCATTTCTGAGTTTAAGTCGAGAACAAGGCAAGGCTCATCTATTTGTATCCATTCTGCCCCAACTTCATCCAAAGATTTCAATAACTGACAATAAACTTCAGTAAGCTGTTCTATATGAGCATTTATATCAACATGATTGCCATCTGTTTTGCTTAATAGCAAAAATGACACAGGACCAAGAATTACCGGACGAGTTTTAATTCCTAAAGCTAAAGCTTCTTTGAATTCATTTAAAACTTTCTTTGCATTTAAACTAAACTTTTGTTTGTGAGCAATTTCTGGCACTATATAGTGATAATTAGTGTCAAACCATTTAGTCATCTCCATAGCTTTAAGCGTTGATTTGCCTCGAGCCATAGCAAAATAAGTATCAAATTCGTCGGCATTTAAATAACGCTCTGGAATAGCTCCTACCATAATGACTGTATCGAGCACATGATCATAAAATGAAAAATCATTACATGGAATATGATTAATGCCAGCCTCTGCTTGCAATTTCCAATTTTGAGCACGAATATTTTTGCCTGTTTCTATTAATTCCTCTTGGCTAATTTTTTTGTTCCAAAAATTCTCCAATGCTTTTTTTAATTCACGCTTAGCACCTATTCTAGGAAAACCAAGATTTGAAGAAATTGCCATTATTGTGAAGCTCCTATAGCGAAATAGAATAAAAAACTCCTAGTCTTAGAACCAGGAGAAATGCTTACTGACTGCAATCTATAATAACGCAGTTTTGGCATCTCTCTTTTCATCGAAGAGGATATGGATTGTTGCTCAGAGCAGGCATTCTGGCTGAAAGCTTATGCTTATCACAGTTGCGGGACAGCGGCGGACTTAGACCACACTTTCCCTGCTTAAATTGACTATGTCAATCCAGAGCAAAGATTTGTTTTATTGTTTCCTCCTTGTATTTAGACAATTATAGAACCCTTTTGAAACAACAAGAAGCCAAGTGGGGTGTGTTTGATAACTTTATTTTGATCTCCAGTCGGCAGGAGCATCTAATTTATAACCATCAAATAAAAAACCACCAAATGGCTTTAAAATACTTTCGGCTAATTCAATGCATTCTTTTTGTTTAGCAGTAACAAAAAGTTTTTCAAATGCATTTTGAAATTGTTTAGCTAACAAAGGATCGGCTTGCTTTAATTTTCTTATGATCATTTTTCCGGAAGCAGACCATAAATTATTGGCTCTAAAATAAAAATTGGCTAGTTCTTCAAACAAGCGTATACCAGTAGCTGTAAGCTCAGCCTGATTTCGTGGCTCTTGCATATCATCTATCAAATCGGTAATAGCATATCTTTTCATTAATAATTCACGTTCGGTAAGAGGTTGTGGACCCTGTTGCAGTAGCGAATTAGCTAATGTTTTTAGTGATTGGGCAAACTCGCAGTCTATAGTTAATAGAACCCCTTCACTTACCATTTGTGGCAATGATGGCATTCCTGATTTGGCATCAACCTCATAAAAAAAATATTTCAGCGTTTCTAAATCATGGGCAAAAACTTCTACTGGCCAGTTTTTGTATACAAATGATTCTCGCCATGCATGATCTAATTTTTCATATACAACGACAATATCAAGATCTGAAAAAGCTGTGGCTTCGCCCCTAACTACAGAGCCAGCTAAAAACACGGACTTAGCATCAGAGTATTGCTTTTGACAAATTTCTTTTGCTGCTGCAATTGCTTCAGTTTTGGAAGACATTCAATGATTCTAAAAACTAATTAGAAAAATGTTTTTCGTCAGCGATATAGCCAACACAAAGTCCAGCTAATCCACCAACAACAAATCCCCAAGCTGCACCAGCATCAAAACCATAATAAGGAGCGATAGCAACTGGCAGCGGCCAATGATTGATAATTGCAAAAGAGGCAGCAACAACTACGGCACCACTGACTCCTAGCGTATACATGCCGCATAAAGGAAGGCTCATTTGGTTGTTGTCTTTTTTAGTTGCCATGAATAACCTCAAATACTACTAATAATAGATATAACGAAATAAGTATAACGAACGATAAGCAAAACTTTGATTATTGATAATAAAGCTGATTTAAAAATTTATAGTAGAAAAGCCAGCCCGGCAGCAGTTTTAGCATCTTTAATTTTCTTATCTTTTACCATTTGCCAGGCTTCTTTAACTGTCACTATCATGACATCCGTATGTTCATCTTCATCAAGGTTTTGCCCAACAAAATAAGTATCTTGTGCTAAGTGAAAAGATAAAAGCTCATCACAAAAACCAGGTGCTGAATACATGCTCGTCAAATCTTTCCATATATTTGCTTTATAGCCTGTCTCTTCTTCTAATTCTCTTTGCGCTGCTAAATGTCTATCTTCACCTAAATTTAGACGTCCAGCAGGTAATTCAATCAATTCTTCATCTACTGAATAACGATATTGCTTAATTAGGATTACTTTATCTGGTTCTGGCTGACAGACAATGACAACACCGCCATTATGTTCTATAACTTCTCTTGGGAATTGTTTGCCTTCATCGGAGCTTACTGTATCTAAACGAACGTTAAAGATAAGTCCTTTGTAGATTGATTTGCTGGCAATTGTTTGTTTTTTCGTAAATAGTACCAATGTAATTTCTCCTAACAGGTACAAAATATTCATTACTCAATTAAACTAAGTCTATAACTTTTAGCTATGAATTACACAGAAGCAATTAGATTTATTGAAAATGTAAAGCCTGGCAAATCACCTTATGATTTGGGCCGGATGTCTGCTTTTATGGCATTGACGAAAAATATTCAAGATACATTCCCTACTATTCATGTAGCAGGTACCAATGGCAAAGGCTCAACAGTTGCCATGCTAGATTCGATTTTAAGGGCTATGGGACTAAAAGTTGGTAGATTTACTGGTCCCCATATATTGAATTGGAATGAGCGTTTTCACATTGATGGGCAGGCTATTAGTGACAATGAATTTTTAGAATTGTTTGAAGAAACTTTCCAATTGGCAAAACATTTTGAAAGCAAAAATCCACAATATGGACATACTATAAAATTTGAATATTTGACTGCCATGGCATTTTTGCTTTTTGCTAAGCATAAAGTTGATATAGCAATAATTGAAGTGGGTCTGGGGGGACGTTTAGATCCTACCAATGTATTATCTAAGCCACTTGCTTGTGCTATCACTACCATAGATTTGGATCATACTCATATTTTAGGCAAAACAATTAAAGAAATTGCTTTTGACAAAGCTGGCATAATTAAAAATAACGTACCAGTTTTTATTGGGGCAAGTATGGAAGCAGTTAAAGAAATTACCATAGTGGCTAAAAGTAAAAATGCTCCACTTTGGCATTGCTCGCCACCTGATGGAGATATATTTGACTTATCTGTGTTTCAACAAGCGCAACAATTTTCTGCTTTATCGGGTAGTTTTCAAATTTCAAATTCTTTAATTGCGTATACTTTATTGTCCTTCTTGGCTGAAGAGAAAAAAATTCCTCCCCTTAATTTAGAAATTCTTAGTCGAGGGTTTTCAGATGTATATTGGCCAGGGCGGATGCAATATATTGCATCCCATAATTTAATTCTGGATGTTGCACATAACGCCTCTGGCGCTAAAGCTTTGCGTAAATCTTTAGATGAATTATTTCCCGAACATTCTTTTATTTTTGTTTTTGCGGCATTTGAAAGTAAAAATTATACTGAAATGATTTCTAATTTATTGAGTGAAAAAGATATGTTTTTTGTTTCTGGCATGGAAAATGAAAGACCATCGCATAGCTCCCAACAATTAGTTGATTTTGTGCAAAGTATAAATGGTAAAGCTTATGGTTTTTCGAACGTAAAACAAGCACTAGAAAATGCTTTTGCTCATAGAAAAAACAATGAAATTATAGTAACTACAGGATCTTTTATTGCTGTAGCTGAAACTATGAAATTCTTGCATTGGCAAAGAGTGGAAGACGGTTTAGCATCTGAATTGATATCTAGGTTAGTACCGGCATGACTTTAAATAACGAAATTTTATATAGTTTGTCTGGCAAAATCACTCATATGAATTTGCCTGTAGCTGGTACAACTGTGCGTGTATTTGATTGTTTTATTATTGCTGAAAAATTCAAAGCACATTTTGTAGCAGAACAAATTACTAATAATAAGGGTGAATTTAGTTTTTCATTAGCTCAGGGTACATATGTTTTAGAAATAAAAGCAAGTGGTGAATCTAGATTTGCTAATTTTTTTATAGAGAATGTTTGTATAGATAAAAATACGGTATTGCCTATAAAGCTGGCTAGTGCTTGCATGTTATCTGGAATCGTGAAATTTGATAATGAAAAATTTGCCAATGAAATTGTGAAAAATAATGTAGAAGTGATTGTCACATCACCAGAACTTCCTCATTATTTTGTGAGCAAACTTGATAAAAATAATTATTATAATTTTGCTCTTGTCTCTGGCAGATATCAAATTGCCCTCCGACATAACAATTTTATTTTTAATAAACCCATTTCTTTTGAAATTGCTGCTGATAAAAAACTAGATATTCTTATAAATGATTTAGTAGAGTTTAAGGGTAAAATTACTGACGGTGACTCAAATTTAATAGCTAATTGCATAGTGCAAATAACGCTAGCAAATAGCCAAATAATCAATTATAAATGGCAGGATTTATTTTTTTGTGAAACTGTATCCAATGATCAAGGTGAATTTATTTTTTGGCTAAGTCCTGATAAATACAATCTTGAACTAGTTCCACCAATAGATACAAAATTGGCTTTTCAACAAATTACTGCAATTTCTATTTTCGAATCTATAGTTTCTACATATGTTTTGCAAACTGGTTATTATCTTAAAGGCAAAGTATCGTATCCATCTCAAATTGATGCAAAGCTACCACCGCTTTCGATATCTGTAAATAATGAGTCAGATGTTTTTTCCCAATTTATTAGTGAATCTGGTGAATTTTCATTTACACTTTCTCCAGATAATTATCAGATTGTGCTTACAGCTCAACCTGATGCTTTGCTTTCTTCACCTCTACAAATAGCTTCGCATTCAGCAAAAGTTTTGGTTGATAAAGATATTAATTGTGATATAGAATTAAAAGAAGGCTTTTTAATTGGTGGAAAAATTTCAAATTGGTCTAGTCAAGCTAGATCTAATTTGCTTTTATCATTTTACCAGGTTTTAGATAGAGACGAAAAAAATTTCAGTAAGAGCGATAAAGCAGTAGCCATAACCAAGACAAATGAAGATGGTGCTTATAAAGTGAGACTAGAGCCAGATAAATATTGGTTATTAGTCAATAATCAGTTAGATAGTGCTAAATTCTTTGATTTAAAGGAAGAATCGCTGGATGCTCATGCAGCAGGTGAATTTGATCAAGTGTGTTTGCTTGTTTTTGAAATTAACGCATCCGATGGCATGCCGATTGAAAATTGTTTGATTTCTTGGCAATCTTACGAGAAGACTAACGATGCTCCGCAGTCTAATTATGCTCATGAATTTGCTGCTTATACCGACATGAATGGTTTTTGCAAAATAACGCTTGGGGTAGGAATTTATTCTTTTCAAATTGAGCCTCCAGCTAATAGCAAATTGCAAAATAAACATATTCGCCAATTGTCTGTGAGCAAGGATCTTGAGCGAAAAGTCAAGCTGGCTTATATTGGAAGTTGATGGCTTTGACTTTAATCTGTTTTGCCAGTTAATGTTTGCCCTATATAGATAGATTAAAAAGCTAGTTTTAAGTGTCGTTTAGTTATTTGTAACTATAGATAAAGATAGATTACTCAATTATTTATACGTTTTATGTGATTTGGGCATAACACCAGTGAGGTCTGGGGGATTCTACTTTGCGGCAATTCAGTAGTTTATCCTTGTTTTTGGTCATTCTTTTGTGCTTTGTTAATCAAAGCCCTGTTTTTGCTGAAACAGAAACTGGAAAACCAAAACTATCTGCCTTACCTCTTAAGGCGCTTAAACCAGTAGAAGATATGGATGGTATTGAAGATATAGATAAATTGTTTGAACAAGCCCAAACAAAATATCAATCTGGCAAATTGTTAGAAGCCAAAGAAATTTTTACTAAAATTGTTGCTGTTCAGCCAGAGAATGCCGATGCTTATTTTAATTTGGGTGCAATAGCTGAATGGCAAGGTAATTTACCAGAAGCAGCAAAATATTATAATAAGGCTCATGCGTTGAAGCCAAATGATTTAGAAATAAAATATGCATGTGAAACAGTTTTGCAAGGTAAGCAAAATAAATCAGAAGCATCAAGTGTATATAGTGCTCGGGCAAAAAAAGCTTTTGCTTCTGGTAATTATAGTCAAGCTATTATGGATTTAAGCAATTTGGTTAGACTTTATCCGTCGGATGGCAAAATCTATTTTGCTTTATCCCAATCTTTAAGAGCAATAAAAAGTTTTGATTGGGCAATTTATTGCTTAAAAATGGCTATTTATCTTGATCCAAGCGTGGATATTTACAAAACTGCTTTGCAAGATCTTGAAGCAGAGATAAAAAAAGTTCAAGAAAAAGCTTGTATTGATGCCGCACAAGTAGCAATCATAAAAATGAAGCCATTTGTATTTAGTGAGGTTGCTGAAAGTGGAATTTGATTGGACAAAAAATAAACAACCAAGCAAACTCATCATGTGTTTGTTCATGAGTATCTGTGTTGGCATTTTATGTCCGGGGATAAGCTTTAGTAGTGATTATTTGAAAGGGCGAGTCGAAAAGAAAGATAATTATTTTCATATCACAAGACCGCCGCATAACTTAAAAAAAGACCAAGCCTTGTATCAACCAGATATGGCGAGCAAAAGTCAAACTAGCAATATTAGCCTGGATGATTTTGTACTAGCTGGTTCTTCCTTAATTGGAAAAACTGAGCAAGTTGATTCTCATAGAGACAAGATGCTTTTGGGTGAAGACACAGCAGAAGATTTGCTTATACTTTGGGAAGAGTGGCATAAAAAGATTTCAAAAGCTATTTATACGCAGTGGGCTAATTATGCACCTGGACCAGGGGAAGCACATGTAACTTTGACTTTCCGTAAAGATCGCTCTATCAATTTATCTGTGACACGCTATAATTCTTTAGCGGATTATGGTAATGATGGTAATCAATGGCAATTTATTGATGCTATTCATAAAGCTGTGCAAGAAATTAACGGTAGTCCGGATTTGGCTTTTCCAGATAAATCTAAACGAAAAGAAGTTGTTTTAAATGCTTGTTTTCGATCAAATCCATATGATACTGTGGGTGGCTATTCTTTTAAGCGAGGAGATGTAGAAAGGGTTAGGCAGAGATAGCCTTTTACACCAGACTAAACAGCTGGGCTTAGATTAGGATGTAAATTTACTGTTGTATTAACTGTCTCGTGACAGAGTAAATTTATTTGTCCAGAAGTATTTTGCCATTTTGCTTTTATTACACCTGATTGATAAATTTCATGATGTGTAGCAAAACTAATAGAATTTGCATATGAACTATTGGAAAATGCTTTTTGTAAATTGTTTTGGGTAATTTCATCGCGAGAAATCAACCAAACTGTTTCGATTGTTTTGTCGGACAAATTTTTGCTAATATTTTGTTCTATTTCTTTGTGATCTTTATTTTGATTATTTATAATACCTATGCTGTATTTTTGAGTTTCAGTTTCAAAAGATAAAAGAGCATCTAAATTATTTTTGTGAGCATGTTCTGTCGACCAGGCAAAGTTTTTCAAGAAACCTGCCTTTTCATCTACTAGCATTAACATACGAATATTGGCAATTTCAAGCAAATGTCTTTGTATATCAGGATTAGATAAATCAACTTGATTGTATTCAATATTTAAAAGATCTTGTGTCATTGGTGATAGCATGTACACCAATGGTTTGGTGGGAGTAGTCCACCAAGGTAATTTACCATCATGTCTTTGGCAAAGTAAATAATCCAAATAAAATAATTTTCTTAGACGGTCGCGAATAAGTACTGGTTTATCGTCTGCCGAAATAAACCAAGATATGTGTTTTTCAAGCAGCACTTTGTGCTCTTCTATATACTTGAAAATCAACGTGTCTCTGTCACTTAGCTGAATAGCCATTTGTTAGTCCTCGTATTTAAACTGGGCATATTTTCGAATAGGATCATTAGATAGTGCAGCAGGCACATCATATTTTTGGCGAATATCGTTGTCCATCATGTGCAATGTGTTATTGGTTTGCACAAGATTTTGAGAGCGATCATGGATTTCTTTCAACTGCCTTTCTAATTCATCCATGGTTCGAGCTGGCGCCCTAGGTTTAATTAAATCAACAAAAATTTGAGAAACATCCTTATACCAATCAGCTGTTAGATTTTGATATTCTCTAATTTCTGGCACATTATTTGGTATAGGCATATACTTTATAGTGTTCGCTAGTTGCTGATAATTGTAAGCAACTTTTTGAGCAACTTGTGTCCATTCGCCAACACGTTTTACATCTTGATTGAAAGGACGACTTAAAACAACTCGTTCGCCGGATGAAGGTAAATGTGTTTCTACGGCTTGATCAAATGTTATAAACCAATCTTTAGCAGTACGAATTGTATTCACTTTTGTTTGAATCTGATTTTGATTCTGAATGGATACGCTAGCTAATGACTGTTTATTTCCTGTATTTCTAGAAAAATAATCATGATTATTTGGTCCAGCAATACTAGGCATAGGCATATTTACTGCTGTCGTTATGACGGTAATAAATGTGATTACTAATGTTGTGCTTAGTCTTTGCATTTTCTAATTACCAGGATTCATTGGGGGACCAATTGGACCAGGTGCATTGCCACCACCATTATTACCACCACCTGCATTTTGTTGTGTGCCGTCACGATATTGTGACCACCAACCAGTAGTGTTAGCGTTAAAAGTATTCATTTGTACAACTTTCCATATGGTATATCCCATAAGTAAAAGTATTAATCCACCAGCTGCACCAATAACACGGGAAGCACCATATGGGCTGCCAAATACCATTGACCATGCAGCTAATGAAATAAATATGGTTGCGCAAACTACGCCTAAGATAACTAAATATCGGCTAAATATTCTTACTGTAGGTAATGGTCCTTGAAAGTCGTAAGCATTTCCTTGTTTTGCATGCGCTAGCATAGTGTCGCTTTCTTTATTAGCGTCTCCTCTTGGACCGCCATTATTTACTCTTTGAGTACCACCATTACTACCACCATTATCAACTATTTGAGTACCACCATTACCACCACCAGATTCAAATGTGCCAGAGCCACCATTACCACCACCAGATTCAAATGTACCGGAGCCACCATTGCCACCACCAGATTCAAATGTACCGGAGCCACCATTGCCACCACCAGATTCAAATGTACCGGAGCCACCATTGCCGCTACCGGATTCAAATGTACCAGTGCCATTGCTGCCAGAGCCTGATTCGTACACGCCTTGGCTTGCTCCGTGCATAGTTGGATGTCTGCCGGACCCTTGTTGATAAATGAAGGGCATACGAGTATTTTGACCAGATCTAGTAGGAAATATATTGCCATGAGTAAAATCAGCCAAGCCTGAAGGTGGTGGCATTGGTGCTCCTAAATCACCAGGAATTAGAGGAGCTGGTATTGGACCATCACCACAAGCTGGTGCTTGACCAATAGGGGCGGGCTGATATGGATTTGCATACGAAGCACCGGGAATAAGAGGATTTCTCAATGTTTGAGTTTGTGGTCCTCCTAATACTTCTGCATAATCAGCTTTAGCAATGCCTGGAAATAATGCAATTGCAATAATGACTAAACACAGTTCTAACTGTGGCAGACAATTTATGATATTTGTTCTAGTTATCATTTTAAGTCTCCTGGTTTAGTCTTGATGAACCGGTAAAGTATCTGGAGCTTTTACGGCATCTTCACTGTCTTCATTAGAGGGGGAATAATCTTGGGGTAGAGAAGATAATTCAGATAAAGAAGGAAAATCAACCATTGAGTTTTCTTTTTCTGTCCAAAGACTCATTTGGACAGATTTAGCTAATTCTTGGTTGTATTCAGGACTTTCGGTTTTAGTATCCGTTTCATTGCTTAGATTTGGAGCAACGAATTCGCTAACAGGATCTGGGACACTTATTGTTTCAAGAATAGTATCTTCCTCTGGATTATTTAGGTCAACCGTATTCTCACCACCCAGGACATTTGCTATTTCGTTGTCAATGAAAGCATCAACAAAGCTTGTATCATCTGGGTCAATATCATCAATTAATGGTTCTTGTGACAACATCAGATCATGCTTCTTCTGACTTTCTTTATGAGCAAGGGATGTAATTACTGGTTCAGCATGAGGATGTACTACTGGCTCATAATCACCAGCGGCAATTTCTAACATTGTTATGCCGTTTTCTTCAATTTCTTCAACATGGGATACTGAAAAATCGTCTTGCAATTGTTTTTTGGCAGCTGTACAACTTTTGTCATGTACAGGTTGCACGGAGTCTACTATTTTGCCTAATGTGACTTCCATGCCTAGTCCTCTTAATTCACAACATAGTCCATCAAATGCTGCAGTACGTCCAGCTGATGCTACTTCTTTACCTTGGACAATGTCGGCATATGCTTGATGACGTCCTTGCATATCATCAGATTTAATAGTCATCATTTCATTTAACAAATGAGAAGAACCATAAGCTTGAATGGCCCAAACTTCCATTTCTCCCATTCTTTGTCCACCATGATTAGCTTTTCCACCAACTGGTTGTTGGGTTACTGCTGCATATGGTCCACCTAATCCAGAACGGGCATTTATCTTGTGTAAGACTAATTGATTTAGTTTCAATATATATTGACGACCAACTAAAACTGGTTTATCAAAAGGTAATCCAGTACGGCCATCTATTAAAGTGGATTTGCCATCTTCTTGTAACCATTCAAATCCAGGTAATTTTCTTACTTCAGCTAATGCTTCAGAAACTAATGAAAAAGAAGCATCGGGTGAAAGTGATTCGTCAAATTGATGAATGCGATAATATCTATTTAAAATGGAAGCATATAAGCCAAGCTGAGTTTCAAATACTTGTCCTACATTCATACGACTTGGTACACCGAGAGGATTTAAGACTAAATCTACAGGTGTGCCATCAGGAAGATAAGGCATATCCTCATCTGGAACTATAATTGAAACTATACCTTTATTACCATGGCGACCTGCTAATTTATCACCTACTTCTAATGGACAAAGCCTAGCTATTAAAACTTCAATTTCACAAATTATGCCAGCTTTTAATTCTGGTGTTGTTTCAGGTGTAAATATGCGAATATCTATTACACGTCCACCTGAGCCATGAGGAACTCTTAAACTAGTATCACCCATTTCTTCGGCAACTTTACCAAAGATAGCTTGCAATAATTCTTCTTCAGCACTTAGTGATTTTTGTTCTTTGGGTGATAATTTTGCTACTAGAATGTCACCTGGCTTAACATAGCTGCCAACTTTAGCAATACCACGTTCATCCAAATGTTCGAGATCTTTACTGGCAATATTAGATAATTCCGGCGTTAATAGTTCTGGACCACGTAAAGTCTGATGTACACCTATTGAATGTTTTTCAATTTCAATATGAGTTAATTTATGATCTCTAATTAGCCCACGTCTGACCACAATAGCATCTTCAAAGTTGTATCCATTCCATGGCACAAAAGCAATTAACAAATTGCGTCCTAATGCTAATTCACCAGTCTCACTACCTGGACCATCAGCAATAATTTGTCCAGCTTCAACCTTTTGTCCTTGTTCGACAATTGGGCGTTGATCTAAAATAGTATTTTGATTTGTTCGATCATAACGAATTAATGAATAAGCACGTGCTTCACCGGAAGCTTGTGTAACTTTAATTTCTGTGCCACTTACATGTGTCACAGTACCAGCTCGTTTTGCTACTACTGAATGTCCGGAAGAGCCAGCTGCAATTTTTTCCATGCCTGTACCAACACGTGGCTTTTCAGGTTTTACCAGTGGCAATGTTTGACGCATCATGCCACCACCCATAAGGGCACGATTGGCGTCATCATGTTCTAAAAATGGAATTAGAGCAGATCCAACAGATATAAAGCCTTGCGGAGCAATACCAATCATATCTACTTCATCTGGTGTAACTGTAAAAAATGAATCTCCACGTCTGACGTTTACCAGAGGACCAAGAATTTTATTGTTTTCAACTTTTGTATCTGGAGGAGCAAGTGTGTATTTCTTATCATCTGATGGTGTGAGATATTGAATCTCGTCTGTTACATTTCCATCTACGACTTTGCGATAAGGTACTGTCATAAATCCATCATCGTCAATGCGACAATAAGTAGCAAGATATGACACCATGCCACAATTTTTGCCTTCTGGTGATTCCACTAAACACACACGACCAATTTGACTCGGGTGAACATCTCTCATTTCTGTTGGAGCTGCATTTGGGTCTATACCACCAGGACCAAAAGATGTAATACGACGCCGATGTGAAAGTTCTGATAAAGGATTTTGTTGATCTAAATATTGTACTAATGGATTGCCAGCAAAAAACTTATTAATGGCGTTGACAAATGGCCGACTATCAACAAAGTCATTTGGGCTTCCTACCTCTTCTTCTTCGAATAATTCTAGACGCGTTTTAATTGAGCGAGACATTTGTGCTAATGCTGGTCTTATAGCACGTGTCAATATTTCTCCAACTCCACGTAAATGTCTATTTTCCAAGCTATCTATATTGTCTAAATGCCCGATGCCTGAAGGAAGTCCAAGCATGTATTCTACGGCAGCTAATAAATCGTCTGCTGATAACTGGCGAGATTTGCTTTCTAGATGTAATTTTTCATTTAAACGACGTCTACCTAAAGAACCTAAAGAATAACGTCTGCGCTCTGTTAACTCATTAAGAGCAGCAACACCTGCTCCAACGCCAGAGCCACCGTCTGGTTTCCATGATCGTCCTAGCAATGCTAATGCTTCTTGTTGTGTAAGTTGTTTCCATTCAATTTTGCAGCGTTCTAATAATACACCTAATCGTTTTTCAATAACGGCTGGCTCAACACCCATAGCCAAAAGTACAGTAGTGGCAGGCACCCAACCACGTTTTGGTAGCTTAATTCGGCATTTAGCTCTGCTTACTCTACCTGTTCCTGTTTCTAGATCTAACTCCATGCTAATTGGTGCACCAAGCTCTGCTAATATAAGACCTTTATATAAAAGTGATGAATTCATTTGAAAATAAATGCCAGGAGCACGTACTAATTGTCCAAGTACCACTCGCTCTGAGCCGTTAATAACAAAAGTACCTCTATCTGTAATTACTGGAACATCACCCATATAGGCAGATGATTTTCTTAATTCATTTGTTTGAGTATCTCTTAACCATAATTCCATAAGCAAACGTTTGGAATGGGTCATATTAGTTTTACGTGCTTGTTCAGCAGAAGTTGGATATCCAGAATCAGGAGCATAATCTTCGAAACGCCAATGAACTTTTCCATCCATACCCACAAATGACAGTTCAAAGCGAGGGTTAAACTCAGCAATTATTGGTGATATTTCAGTAAATAAATTACCTAAAACTTCTTCTAAAAATCTGCGATAAGAACGTCTAGGAAATTCAGCTAAATCTGGCGGTTGGAAATAAAAACTCATTGGGCAATTACCTCTTGACTGGAGGCAACTGAGTCAGGACTAGTTTGTCCACTTTCTTCCAAAGAACGCTTGTGTATAGACATGGCATTTCTTAAATCATCTGTATATTCTCTTTTCTCAGGGTTAAGAGCGGAAGCTATGCGAAATTCAGCAATAGCCTCAGTTATTTCACCATTTGCTAATAAATTAACAGCTAGACGATGATGAATTGCTCCGTTTTTTAAATTGCTTAGCAATAATTGTCTCAATACAGAAATAGCACCAGCATAATTTTTTGTATTTTCCAAACTGCTTAATTGTGTGAGAGCATCATTAAGTGAATTATTTGTATTTGCTGCATCTTGCTTTGCTTGTGGCGGCAAAGAATTTGTATTGGCTTCACTAACTTTATTAACTGTTATATTAGCGTTTGTCGATAATTTATCCGCAGCATTACTTGTAATAGGACTGGCAATAGGACTTGTCGCAGGAGTAGTTTCACTAATATTTTTTTGAGTGCTTTCAGGCGTACTTGCAGCTACATTTCTTTCAATGTGTGTAGGTTTCTCAATATGTGTAGGTTTCAAATTTTGATTTGGTATTTGAGCAGCCTTGGGCATATTTTTTGTAAAAATAGATCCGGTTTGTATCAATTTCATTCTAGCTGCCGCTTCTTGATTGTTTTTTGGATCAAGTAATACAGCAGTTAAATAAGCTTGATGGGCGCTTTGATAATCACCATTTGCTTCTAATGCTTCTCCAAGAAGAAATTGATACTTGCTGCTTCTAGGTTCTAACATCACAGCTTGACTGATTTCAGACAATGCTTCTCTCTTTAAGCTTTGAGATAAAAATGTTTCTGCTGCTAATTTATGACGTTCTGCTTTGGCATGTTGTATAGCGCGTGATAGACTTGCCCGTCCAGACGATAAAGTAGGATTATTTGGTTCTATAGCTTCTACTTTTTTATATTCGTTTTCAGCACTTAAAAAATCACCAGTTAATTGTAATGCTCCTGCTAATCCAAGATGATTATCAACAACTGATTGATTTTGTGCTACTTGTTTGCGCCATAAATCAACTAAAGATTGTCCAGCGGTTGTATCATTTGGATCATATATAACTGCTTTTCTAAGAGATGCTGCTGCACCAGTAAAATCTTTTTGGGCTAATGCTAATAAACCTAATTGGCGATGTGCTGGACCATAATTAGCGTCACGTACTAAAGCTTGTTGAAACCAATTTACAGCTGTATTCACTTGTCCATATCTTAAAGCCATATCGCCCATTCTTTGATAGCTAGCTGCCGATGGTTCAATTTGCATAGCAGCAAGATATTCGATGGTGGCACCTTCATAATCAGCTAACGTTATTAATTGATCGCCAGTGGCAAGTCGGACATCAGCATTATTTGGATCATGTCCTTGCTTTTTCATAGCTTCAGATAATAATTTGCCTGCCAAACCATTATCAGAGGCGGCACTTAATGCTTTTCTAAATAAATTACAAGCACTGTTTATATCATTAGCTTTCAATCTTTCTTGCCCATAGGCAGTGCGTGCTGCTGACAAATTAATTCGATATTGTTTGTTTTGAGGTTCCAATTGCACAGCTGTTTCATGTGCTTCAATAGCTTGCGTCCACAAATTTTGTTTTCCAAATGCAACACCTTTATTATTAGCTTGGATTGCTTGGGTTTGCTTTTCTTTAGAGCCTGATAAAGCAGTTAAACGTGCTTGATTGGCTGCTTCATTTGCCTGTTTGCGAGCCATTTCTTCATTTTCTTGCTTTATTAATTCTTCTTGCCTGTAATCAGGTCTTCTTTTGAAACGACTTGAAGGTGGAACATATTCTTGCCCAGAGCCAAAGTCTTTTTCTTGCCGCTCAATTGGCATTGGACGGCCATTTGTATTGGCAGCAATAGCTTCAGGTAATATAAAAGCTAAACTACCTATTTGCGTAATCAAAAAGCTGAACGAAACTATTGTTCTCTTTATCATCGAAGCTTTGCCCTAGTTATATAAGCACAGCTTAGCGATTTCAAGGGACATCAGTCTATTGGGGTTTATCCCACTGACTGCGTAAGATTCCCCTTAAAATTAATCTGTTTTAGGGAATAGTAGCGTATTGCTTTTCAATTAAGACATGTCCTTTGCCATCCATGGATACAGCTGGAAAAGGAGGTATAAGGACCATTTCTAAGTCTTTATTTTTATTTTTTAGATTGGGCTTTGCAGAAATAAGCGTTTTTTCTTTTGTTTCAATGCGAGAAGCATTATTTGTATTTGCTTTTAAAATAATGTCAGGTCTTAAACCTATATCTGGTACTGACGGTGTTGCCACAAGTTGATTTTTAGGATTGGCTTTAGCAATTTTTTGTCGATTTTTATGAATAGTTTTTGCTATTTTTTGTTTGTGCTTAACTTTGGCCTGATTATTTGTTTGATTAGAAGATATTTGCGGTAATGAAATAGCACTTGGTTTTGCTGCGTAATTAAGTGGCAATACACCATGAATTGGTTGCAAACTAGTAGCAGTTAATTGATAAAAACTAGGTTTTATATAAGCTGAAGGCTTAGAATTTGTTTTTTGCGGATCGGAATTAGGACTGCTTTGTGTAGAAGGTTTGGAAGGAGCTGCTTCTTGTTCTTCTAATTGTTGTCGTAATTGTTCTAAAGTAGCAGTTAATGCTGGTTTTGCCATTGCCATTCTTAGTCCAAAAAATAGACGGAAGTCGACACCAGCTAAACCAGGTGTATTGTGTGAATGGAAATTATAAATTGGTTCTGCTCTAACAAATGCTTGCAATCCTGGCATTTGTCTAAATAAGCGTCTGGCAATTTCAAAATCACATATAAAAGAATAATTGTTTACTGGAATAACAGCATTTTGTCTAAAAGGCTCACGGAAATTTTGTAAAAATGTGGTGGAAGCGGAAAATGTCCAGCCATTTCTTTGGTACAAAGCTCCCCATGTGTAAAAAGGATCAATTTCTTTTGTTGGAGCTTGAAAATATCTTTTGCCACGCATCTGTAATAACGCATTAACGAAAAGCACTAGTCTGGGTGTAGCTACATAAGAAAATGTAACACCTGGCAAAAAGTCAAATACAGGCTGTTGATGTAATTGATAAAGTTCTCGTGCTTGAAATTCTAATTGTAAATTACCACGACTTGTAATAGGAATATCTCTTTGGACTCCATAAGAAATTGAATGGATGACGGTATTCAATCTTACGTTATGGAATAAGGAGTCTCTAATCATGAAATAGTTACAGAAGGCACGGGTTCTAGGATTTATTACCCAACCACCAGTAACGTTTGGTAGTACACGGAAAACCATGTCATCGTTATTACACAAATTTAGCAAGTCCAATATTTGCCCTTGTTGAAACGCATTGAGGGTTCTAAATACGGGTGGAGGTGGCAATTGTGTTAAAAATTTGCGTTTAGTTGGAAATTGAAAAGGATTTGTTTCATATCGCAAAGAAGTTTCTACGCTAGAACTCATATAAAAACGTGAAGGCAGTCTTTGCAAAAGTCTAAGTTGTAAATTTTCGCCAAAAGTCATACGTGTTTGTATGGCAGGCAATGGTAATACGTCAGTAGGAATAATTGTTGAAGACGTAGGAGGCAAAGGAAAATTTTGTGCCAGCAATGTAGATGAGGTGGAACTGCTTGAAGGGGATGTTCCTATGCTTGGGCTACCTTGTCCATATGCAAGTTGTGGAGAGGAAAGTGTGGCTAAAAGCAAAAAACAGGATGTAATTGCCTGAATAGCCAGTTTGCTTTGGGTGTTAGTTTTTTTAGTAATCGCGGGAGCGTCTTCTATTGGCATTTGAGCCTTACTACTTCTAGTGTTTCCAATTTGCTCAACTTAGCTTGTCAACCGGTGGATGAAAAGAGAATGTGCAAACCTATCCAATCTTAGTAATGTTACCCAGCCAAGAACTCTGCTTCAAGCCTTTTTCATATTTTGTTTTCTAATTAGTATATTTCCCTCTTTCCAAGAGAGGTAATTTAATATCTAATTGGTAGAGTTTAGCCATCTTTTTGCCTTATGGCTCTATTAATTCATTGATCAACTTGACTGCTAGCCAAGATTCACGTAACTTTAGCTTTTGCATGCTTACTAGGGTCGTTGTTACAATAAGCTAGATATAGGGATTACTATTTAAGGTTTTGCTACCATCTAGAGCATTAGCTAAAAAGATAGAAATATTAGGAGTACTAATTGGATACAACACAACAGGCAGGGACCAGGCCGACTGTTTTTCGCCCAAGAACAGTAATATGTGAGCGTCACGAGCTAATAAGATTTGGACTAAAGCGTGTAGTATCGGAAGTGCTTGAAATTGTCGGTGAAGCATCTGATGGGATAGCTGCCACTGAAATTATTCGTAGGTTAAAACCAGACTTTATTATTTTAGATGTAGATTTAGATGTTTTAAATGGTGTTGAAGTAACTCGACGTATTACTCAAGAATTACCTAATGCCAATATTCTTATTTTAACTGATTCATACCATGCCACTAAATATCATAATCAATTGATTCGTGCTGGTGCTCGTGGTTTTTGCCTTAAGAGTTCTGGTCCAAGAACTTTATTTGAAGCTATAGAACAAGTAACTCGCAATTTACCATATTGCGATCCTAAGATTACTCAACTAGTAAAGCAAGCTCCATCCAGTTCTATGCCCAATACCAATCTTACTGATAGAGAAATTGAAGTATTAATTAGATTGGACTTGCGCAATAAAGAAATTGCTGAAGAATTGGATATGAAGCTAAGAACAGTTGAAAAACATATTGAATGTATTTTGGCTAAAATGAAAGTGCCAACAAGAACAGCAGCAGCTTTAAAAGCAGTGCAATTAGGATATGTACTTTTGCCTAAAATGCCAGGGCGCGATCCAGTTACTGGTGTAACCTATGAACATACCGTAGCTGAATTGCAGGCAGAACTAGCTGTTGCCAATGAACATTTGAAAGCATTGCTAAAACAAAATGAATTGCTGAAAGATGCTCTTACTGAAAGAACAAAATCACCGACACAAGCATTACCGCCCTCGCCTCCACCAAGTTAACCAGCTAACTGGACAATATTATCTAAACTTAGGAAAGCTTTTGTGAAAAGACAAGTGATTGTATTGGCAATTCTTATTTGTGAGGTTATTAGTCAATTTCCTCGTGAAGCTTTTGCTATAGAGCCAGCACAAAATGATATTAGTAGCTTACGAAAAATATCATTATCTGCCCAGAAATTCACTGGAATTACGCCAGCCACTAATATATTGCTTAGTCTTTCAACTTATCTTATTTTGAAAGCAAAATTGGGTGGATCTGTAAGGGCTAGTGTAAAAACTGAATGTTTAACAGATTTATTTTGTGGGCGCTTCGCTAAAGTTGATATTCGTCTGAAAAATAGCACTTATAACAATATTCCGCTTGGCAATCTTGGCGTTATTACACAAGGACCAATTAAATTACGTTATTTCAAGCATAAAGGACAAAGAACTGGTTTGTTGACACCACTAGTAGTGGCAGTGAGCGGCGAAGCTGATGAACGTCAGATTTCCAAAGCCTTACTAAGCGATGCTATAGCTTCAAAACTTAGATTTCTAAAATTGGATTTGCCAGGACTAGGAACTCAGCATTTGCAAATTATTGAGCCAAAAGTAAAACTAGCAAACAACAAAATATATATAGATTGTTGGCTTGTTACAGTAGGTGCTGCCAAAGATACTGGTATCAAGCTCAATATTTCAGCAACTCCACAATTGATTAAAGAGAGATTTATTGTATTGAAAGATACAAGTGTATTTTCAGATGACATTATTGAACCAACTCAATTTGCAAAATTTGCGGAAGACTTGCTTAATCCGCTTATTGATTTAGGCAAAATGGATAAAGCTACACATGCGATACGACTAACTAATGTAGATATTGATGAGAGTAAGGTAAGCTTTAAAGGCAATATTTTATTGGTTCCAAAACAAAGTATCCAAATAGCAGGAAAAAATTAGCTCTTGTTTATGTTTAATCGCACACTAAAACCAGTATTTTTATGTTTGCTAATAATCACGCTATTTAACGCCTGTGTAAATCGTCAAGTTTTAGATGATTTGCTAAGCACTGAAGAGCCACCTCTTGCTAAAGGTAAGGATGAAATACATGTTTATTTGGTTAAACCTAAAGGTGATGAGCTAGAGATACTTCCTGTTAAGCGTAAATTAAAGGTTTCCAATCAAGTTGAAGCCTTGACCAAGTCTGTATCAGAGCTTTTATTAGGACCAAATAGCAATGAACAATTAAAAGGATATGGTACTGAAATTCCTAAAGGGACGATTCTTCTAGGTGTGAAAGAAAATGTAAATGATATAGAACTAAATATCTCCAAGCGCTTTGCATTAGGAGGAGGGATAAGTTCTATTGAAACAAGGCTTGAACAGCTAAGAAGGACTGCTGCTGCTGCTGTTCCTTACAAGCCTGTTTATTTAAATGTTGAAGGTGAAAGGCTAAATATATTGGCTGGTGAAGGTATAGAAGTGCATCAACCTATTAACAGATAAGCAATATCTGTTTCATATTATTGGATTTTTTGCTAAAATAATTGATTCAGCTATAAATTTTTTCATTTTTCAACAAATAAGGTGCGGCATGAAGGAAGGCATTCATCCAAAATATTATGAAGTAACTGCAACTTGTGTTTGCGGCAACAAAGTAGAAATTGGCTCTACCAAAGAACAAATTAGGGTTGAAATTTGTGGCAATTGTCATCCTTTTTATTCTGGACAACAAAAGATCATTGATACAGAAGGTAGAGTAGATCGCTTTGTTAAGCGTTACAAAAAGGCAGAAACAAACTAATCATTTAGTTTATTGCGCAATGCTTTTTGAAGGCATATCATCGTCTGCTTCTTTGTCTGTTTTATTTTGGCTATTTATATCCAAGCTTTTACTATCTTTTTCACCTTGAACTTTAGCTCTTCTAGCAAATAAAGATAAAAAGGAAGATATTAAGCTGCCTGTTTTTTCTTGTCCATCGGTATGATAAACATAAGCAAGTGGATCTCGTAAATCAATTGCTTCGCTATAGCGTACTAACATACCACGACTAGCTGCAGAAATTGCCCCTGTTTCTTCAGAGACAACTATACACAGTCCATCATATATTTCTGATAAACCAATGGCTGCTCTATGGCGTGTACCATAGCGATAGCTTAGTTTGGGATTATCTGTCATGGGTAATATAACGCCAGCAGCAACGATTTTGTTTTGTCTAACAACAGCTGCTCCATCATGCAATGGAGAATTGGGAAAAAATATACTAAGCAATAAACTTGTTGAAACATCAGCATTAATAGCTGTCCCTGGACTTAAATAATCACGTTCTCCTTCTGGCGGTTCAATGACAATAAGAGCGCCTGTTTTTGTTCTGGATAATTCTTGGACAGCAGATATTATTTGATTTATTACTAGTTTGTTTAGTTCGTGTTGGCTATCAGCTAATGAAAGATCAACTTTAAATGTTGTATGGCCCAAATAACCAAGTCCGCGTCTAATTTCAGGTTGAAATATTACAATTAAAGCTAACACTAATACAGGAATTAATTGTTGTAATAATGAAGTAATAAGGGAAAGCCCAAGTAAAGCAGAACATATGCATACTATGGTAAGTACTAAAACCCCTTTTACCAAACGTTCTGCTTGTGTGCCACGAATTCTTTTCCATGCCCATATTAATGCATAAAAAATGATCACTACTTCTAGTGCAATTTTGCATGCTTCAGTCCAATTTAGTAAAATTGGATTTTGCAGAAATTTTTGAAAATACTGCTCCATTTTTACCTCTTCAATCTTGTAGGCAATAAGTCTTTTGCTAAAAGATCATCATTGGTTTCTCTTACAATAATCAGATCTGCTTTTCCATCTTTAACTAATACACAAGCAGGTCGTCCTGTGCGATTGTAATTGGAAGCCATACTATAATTGTATGCACCAGTAGAAAAAATAGCTACTATGTCATTACTTTGCGCATTAATATAAGCGTCTTTGACAATTATGTCGCCAGACTCACAATATTTGCCTACTAATGTAATTGGTTTTGAGCTATTATTTTCATTCATACGATTAGCAACCACAGCAGTATATTTGGCCTGATAGGTTATAGGACGAGGATTATCAGCCATTCCACCATCTATGCCCAAATACGTTGTTCCATCGGGCAATACTTTTTTATGCCCAGTTTTGTAAAGAGTTACACCTGCTGGTCCTATAATTGATCGCCCTGGTTCAATCAAAAGCTTGGGTAAACTTATATTTTTATCTTCAAAAGTAGTCTTAACTTTTTGAACTATTTTGTTTGTCCACTCATAAATGGAAATATGAGGATCATCTTTTGTATAAGCAATACCTAATCCACCACCGATATCGAGGTGAGCTAGTTCAATATTATATTTTTGCTTGATAAAAACAAAATTGTTAGCCATTACTTCTATCATTTGAAAGTATGGCTCTAATTCATGTGTTTGGCTGCCTATATGAGCATGCAATCCAAGTAATTTTAAATAGCGAGAGTGTTTTTCAATTAAGTCCATCGCTAATGGTAAATCTTGCAATGCTAAGCCGAATTTGCTCTTGCTATGTCCTGTTTGAATATGATCATGTGTATCAGTTTCAACATCTGGAATTATTCGTATAAATATAGATGCTTTGTGTCCTATCTCTTGAGCAATTGAGACAATCATTTCTAATTCGGACAAATTATCAATAATAATATTTACATTGCCTGATTTGAGCCCAGCGATAAGTTCTGACTTTGTTTTATTATTTCCATGCATATAAATCATGTCGGGCGGAAATCCAGCAGTGAGCGCTGTGTGAAGCTCGCCGTGAGAAACAACATCCAAACCTAAATCAAATTGGCGAATGAGAGAACACATAGCTAGGCAAAGAAAAGCTTTGCCCGCATAGAGAATTTGACTATTTGGATAGTCTTTTAAACCTTCTTTATATGCCTTAATTGCTGCAATTATAGTTTCTTCGTCAATGATCCATAAAGGGGTGCCATATTCTTCTGCCAAGTCGACAGTATCTACGCCACCAATGGTCAAATGCCCTTTGGCATTTGTACTTGATGTGACTGGAAATAAATTTATATTTGGTGAAATAACAGTCATAGCACGCTTTCAATCCTAACATGACAAAGTACTTGCATGGCTATGCTTGAAAACTAATGGTTACTCAAATTATTGCTTGTGAAGTGTATTTTGTAGTTTATTGGCGTTTGCGTTAAAAGCCATATCCATCAATTCTTGGGAGCTATAACTTATTGCATCAATTGGTTGTAAATCTGTCAATTGTGAGCGTGGTTTTGCATCAATTCCTGCCATGCTAAATCCATATTTTTTCAAATCTTTGGCTTGCGCTTCTGGCAGTATTGAAGCCATTATTGTTGGTGTCCGTATTGATTTCAATAATTGCATAGCATTTGCTTTATTGGCTTCAATCCAACCTTTATAACTAGAGTTAACACCAATTAGTTTGCCGGAATTAAAATAGCAAATAAAAGCAGTTTCATTAGCTTTTGCATTTACAACGATGCAACCAGGCAAATTTGACTGAATGATTCGATCGTATGCATGATCAAAAACATTCACTGCCGAATTTGCCTGGCTGACAACTTCACCCGAAAACATAGATGCTGCTGCTAAAACAATTTCCTCTGGTATTTCGTACAATTCAATTACGTTTCCAATTTGTGCTACATCAATTAATATGTATTGATATGCGTCCGCTCCTAAAGTTTGTACTGCTAAATTTTTACTACCAAATATGCAACCGACAACATGTCCTTTGTAAAGCAGGACGAGAGCGCGTGATCTTTGCTTTGGACAAAGTAAAACTAAACAGCCTGTATATTCTTTAGCTTCAAGCTCAATTACTAGGCGATAAAAATGAACTGAACCAGTATAAATTATTCTATTATCTAAGCCTTCAGTTTGTGCAGGCATCATATTTATCGCACGTCTATTTGTCATTGTTGGTTGGCTACGTGCACTTAACAACTTTCTATACTCGCCAGTATCGGTATTCTTAGTCCACTTAAACATAAATTCCTCAATTATTTACCCGCCTATCTAAAGCTAACAAAGAAAAGTTTAGGCGTCACTGGGAGAATCACGTAGTGTTAAGAAGAAAGTATTTCTAGACAACAAAAGCATCTTTAATATGTGTAATATCAGCTAAATCAGATTTCAAGGACAAAGAGGACAAGTGCTTGTGATCATATTCAACCAGAATAATGTCAATTCGCATTCCGGATGCTTCTTTGTTAGCTGATGCTTTCTTAAGTTTTGCCATATAGGAGTTAGCTGTTATTAATATCTTTTGTCTTTTGCGAAAGTTTATTGACTCTTGTCCCAACCAGAAAGAAGCATATTTGTTTTCTTGAGCTCTTTTGCGGGTTTTTACTTCTACGAAAACTGTCAACCGGTCACTGTTTTGGGCAATTATGTCAATTTCGCCAAAGCGTCCTGAATGCCAATTACGTGCAAGCACCGTATAACCATTGTTTATTAGATAATTACAGGCTAAATCTTCACCAAATTTTGCAATTAGCTTGTTTGTAGTGCTTGGCATTTTTTTGCGTCCCAACTTTAGATATAATTCTTGGTCTATAGCTTTATAGACGTTCTCCAGCCCAAAAAAGTTCAAAGTTGGCATATGTATGATTGATTTAAAAATAATTCGTGAAAGTAAAGAAGAAGTAGAAAAAGCGTTAGCTAGACGCAATGGTGGTTTTTCAATTAGTCCATTAATAGAAATCGATACTGAATATCGAAAAGCTTTATCTGAATGGGAAGCTCTTAATCGTCGAGTCAATGAAATATCTGAATTGTTTAAAACGGGCAAAGTAGCAAAAGATCAAATGGATGCTATGCGTCAAGAAACAAAAGATATAAAACAAAAACAAAAAGATATTGATCGATTAAAAGCTAATTTGGAAGAAAAACTTTCTAATACCCATCTTGCTATTCCTAATTTACCTGATTCGTCGGTTCCAGATGGTATAGATGAGACATTTAATGTAGAGTTGAAAAAATGGGGCGATATTCCTAAAATAGATAATCCGAAGCATCATTATGAAATTGGAGAAGCTTTAGGCATATTTGATTTTGAACGTGGTGTAAAAGTTGCTGAATCGCGTTTTACGGTATTAATGGATTATGGCGCAAAAATAGAGCGAGCTTTGATGAATCTTATGCTCGACTTACAGTCAAAAAAAGGTTATCGCGAAGTTTTTCCTCCCATTTTGGTAAATAGAAATTGTCTTATTGGTACTGGTCAATTACCAAAATTTGAAGGGGATTATTATAAATGTGCTGATGATGAGCTTTACCTTGTACCAACAGCTGAAGTACCAGTTACAAATTTATATCGTGATGAAATAATTGAAGCCGATAAACTTCCCATTTATCATTGTGCTTATACGCCTAATTTTAGGCGTGAGGCAGGTTCAGCTGGTAAAGACACTCGCGGTTATATTAGGCAACATCAATTCAACAAAGTAGAAATAGTTAAATTTTGTCTGCCAGAAAATTCAAATGAAGAACATGAGTCTTTAACAAGAGATGCAGAAGCTGTGCTTGAAGTTTTGAATTTACCTTATCGACGCGTTATTTTATGTGCTGGTGACTTAGGTTTTTCAGCTGCTAAATGTTATGACATAGAAGTATGGTTTCCTGCACAAAATAAATATCGTGAAATAAGCTCTTGCAGTAATTTTAAAGACTTTCAAGCTCGGCGTGCTAATTTGCGTTATCGTCCGGCAGATGGTGGCAAACCTAAGTATATGCATACTTTAAATGGTTCTGGATTAGCTATCGGCAGAACAATGGCAGCTATTTTGGAAAATTATCAACAACCTGATGGTTCAATCATGATTCCAGAAGCTTTGATTCCATATTTGGGTGGTGTAAATAAAATCGCCCCAAATTAATTAAAAGTGTCTATGCGACTAGACGCTTTTGTGCTAACCTGAGGTATGAGAGCACGTGAGTTGCTAAAACTTCTAAGGTCTAGAGGATGTATGAAAATACGCCAGAGAGGTTCACATGTTAGGATTAAATGTGGAGTATGTCATACAACGATTCCTGTGCATACTGGTGAAGATTTAGGGACAGGACTTTTATCAAAAATAAAACGAGACCTAGAACCCTGTTTAGGAAAAGGATGGCTTAGTCAATGAAGTACACCGTAACATATGAAAAGGACAGAACAGGCTGGTGGATAGCTTCTGTTAAACAATTGCGCGGATGTCATACTCAAGGGCGTACTATTGAACAAGCGCGTAAGAGAATTAAAGAGGCGCTTGGATTGTTTGTTAATAATGCAGATAAAGCGATACTTATTGAGAATATAAAACTTCCCCAAAATGTCAATCAAATTCTGGCAAAATTATCAGCTACCAGAAAAAAAGCTGAACAAGAATCAGAAAGACTTTCTGATCTTACTGCAGAGGCAGCCTGTATGTTAACTGAAGATCTTAATATGAGTGTCAGAGACGCTGGAGCGGTTTTGGGATTATCTCATCAACGTGTTCACCAACTTGTTGCTTCTCACGATAAATAAATACTTTAGTGCATACCTTGCAAATTTAAAGCAGCAATTGGCACAAAATTGCACTTGCAAAAGGACTGACTGACAGCTTATGACCCTTCTGGCTCGCCTGGAGTAATTGTCAGACTGACCAGGCTAGCCGCGAGCCGTCCTGACAAGCCAAAACAATCATCCAGCACCAGATCGATTCCACTTTCAATTGGACTTATGGACAATCCGAAAATAACGTTCTGATGATTGAATCCATTCAGCTCTAGCTCTTGTATTTTTTGCAGTGTGAATATCACGACTACGTGCTTGTCTGGTACAAAGGGAGAGGGCTTGACTTTGCTCATGATATCTTACTGACGATTGGCTGGATTGCCAAACCAGCCAATTCTTTGATAAGCTATTAAATGGTGGCTAAATGGCTGGATAAAACGATAGTAATGCAACCAAATTGGCTGGTTTGGCAAGTAAAAGCCATTAAATAATGGGTGGAAATAAATGAATTGGCTGGATATCTTAGGTTCTATTACTAAAGAGCGCAATCGTAAAAGCCCTTTATATGTACGTTTAGTGAATAAAATAAGTGATTGTATAGAAAATGGACAATTGTCACCTAGTGAAAAATTACCAGCGGATAGGGAATTAGCACTAATTTTAAAATTAGATCGTTCAACTATTGCTCGAGCTTACGATGAATTGGAAGCAAAAGGCTTAGTTGAAAGTCATGTCGGTAGAGGAACATTTGTCAAAGCTAAGAGTACAAGTCCTGCCAATGATTTTGCTACAAAATCTATTCAAAGCAATATCAATACATGGCAAGACAAATTTTCTAGTTTTAGCCAAAATATTGCCGCTATATTTGATCGGCAAACAACACCTGCAAGCATTAACCCTAATCTAATTTCGTTTGCTGCAGGAGCTCCTTCGCTTGAATTTTTCCCGCAAAAAGATTTTCAAGATATTGTGCAAGAACTTTTACACTCTGATAAAGCACTAGAAATGTTTTCTTATAGTCAACCAGAAGGACATGCTGCTTTAAGGGCTCAAGTTATTAAATATCTTTCTGAACAAAATGTAAAAGCTAGCGAAGAAGAAATATTAATCGTTGGTGGCTCGCAGCAAGGTATTGATTTAATTGCCCGGACTTTAATTGATAATAACGATCCAGTATTGATTGAAAATCCATCATATTTTTGGGCAATTTGTAATTTTTTAGCTTTAGGTGCTCGTTGTATTCCTATTCCTTATAATGATCAAGACAATGATCAAAGGTTAAGACTGGATGTATTAGAAGATAATATGTCTAGGCAAAGAGCTAAATTATTTTATGTCATGCCTTCATTCCAGAATCCAACTGGTAAAACTTTATCTGAACAAGAACGCAAACAAGTTTTGGAATTGGCAAAATATTATCGAGTAGCAATACTAGAAGACAATTTTGTTGGTGATTTATTTTACGAGACAAAACCAGCCCCCTCTCTAAAAGAATTAGATAGAGGTGGTGACACTGTCATTTATCAAGGTACTTTTTCTAAAGCCTTATGCCCCGGATTGCGATTGGGCTGGATAGTGGCACCGGGGGATATTACCAAACGCTTACTTTTAGCTAAGCGAACTTGTGATCTCTCTACTAATTCAATGGCGCAAATAATTGTAGCGGAATATTTAAGTCGTGGTCTTTACGATGGGCATTTAAATACAATACGCAAACAATATAAAATACGTCGTGATGTCATGTGTAAAATGCTTGCTGAAGCCTTTCCTCACGAATGGACTTTCCAAAAACCAGAGGGTGGAATGTTTGTTTGGGCCAAACTGAAAGAAGGTTATTCAGCACGTGAATTTCTTGCTTATGCAGAAAAAGAAGGTGTTACTTTTAGTCCTGGCGATATTTTCTTTAATGGTTCTGGGCCAAAAGAATATTTGAGACTTTCATTTATTCAAAACAGTCCAGAATTAATTGAAGAAGGTATAGCACGGCTTACTCGTGCTTATAAAACTTATGTATTAAGTCGTAAGCGTTTTGCTAAATCATCTGATAAAGATAATTTGGCTCAAAATCAAGAAATGTTTGTTTAAACTAAAGATAGAGGTGAAAGATATGGTAGCTCAAATAAAAAATGCTAAAGATGCTAAAACCGGGACAGAACTTGTAAAAAAAGCATTGCCACAAATGTTAAAGGGTGGCGTGATTATGGATGTTGTTAATGCTGAACAAGCAAAAGTTGCTGAGGCGGCAGGAGCGGTAGCTGTAATGGCATTAGAAAGAGTACCAGCTGATATTCGTGCTGATGGTGGAGTAGCACGCATGAGCGATCCGGAGCTCATTGTGCAAATCATTGATTCAGTTAGTATTCCGGTGATGGCCAAAGTTAGAATTGGACATTTTGTAGAAGCGCAAATTTTGCAAGCACTTGGTGTTGACTGTATTGATGAAAGTGAAGTTTTAACTCCAGCTGATGATGAATATCATGTAGACAAAACAAAATTTGAAATTCCATTTGTTTGTGGTTGCCGTAATTTAGGAGAAGCATTGCGCCGAATTGGTGAAGGAGCAGCTATGATCCGTACCAAAGGCGAAGCTGGTACAGGGGACGTTGTGGAAGCTGTCCGTCATGCACGTGCAGTATTAGGTGAACTTCGTAAATTAACAGTTATGCCACAAGAAGAGCTTATGACTTATGCTAAAAATATTGGTGCTCCATTTGAATTGGTTTTGCAAGTAGCAAAAACAGGTAAATTGCCAGTAGTAAATTTTGCTGCCGGTGGCATTGCTACGCCAGCTGATGCTGCTCTCATGATGCAAATTGGTGTGGAAGGTGTATTTGTTGGTTCAGGCATTTTTAAATCTGGTGATCCTCAAAAACGAGCAGAAGCGATTGTAAAGGCAACTACCTTTTATAATGATCCAGAAATGCTAGCAAATTTGAGCCGTAATTTAGGAGAACCAATGGTGGGCAGAAGTGCTAGCAGCTTAGATGCTCGCGAACAATTGGCAGTTAGAGGATGGTAAAATGGTAAATACATTTACAGTTGGCATTCTTGGCTTGCAAGGTGATTTTAAAGAACACCAAAATATGATTGAGCGTCTTGGTGCTAAATCAATTGTAGTTAAACATATTAGTCAATTGGATAGCATTGATGGCTTAATTATTCCTGGTGGTGAATCAACAGCTATTGCTAAATTAACGGAAGATGCAGCAGTAGATATTTTCGAAGCTATGCACAATAAAATATTGGCAGGCATGCCTGTTTATGGCACTTGTATGGGTTCAATATTTTTAGCAAAAGATATTGAAGGCTCATGCCAAGGACGTTTAGCCTTAATGGATATTACAGTTAAGCGCAACGCTTTTGGTCCCCAAAAATTTAGTCGAGAACAAGAGATTGTAATTCCTATTTTAGGACCAGAACCATTTCCAGCCGTTTTTATTCGAGCACCAATTATCACTTCATGTAAAAGTAGTGTTGTGATTTTAGCGCGCATTAACGAAGGTATTATTATGGCTCGGCAAAATAATATGCTTATTACTTCTTTCCATCCAGAAATCACTGATGATATGAGAGTACATCAATACTTTTTGTCTATGCTTGAATCTAATAAGCTAACAAATTTTTCAGAGTTTGTTTATTTAAATCGCTCTTGATTTTTTTCTAAAATAGCTTTTGTTCCAGAATGACAGCAGCTAAGGCAAACCCCATCTTCGGCAATAAAATGTTTTTTGGACTGCGCTAATTTGAGCATAATTATCGTTCCTAAAGCAGGATCATTGCAAAAACGATGTAATGATCCAACTACTATGCCGTCTAATCCTTTAGGACTAGAGCAATTGCAGGGGGCAAAAGCTAAAGTTAACCAATCTTCAATGCCAAGCAACGCGTTGGGCATCGGTTTTAAATCACATTGAGAGCAAATTAAATGACGAAAAGCATTCCATAAACCAGGGCGAATAGGGTTATTTTCTAATCCAATGTCTATTTCATACTCTTTTAACGTAAAGCCGCCATAAATACATTTGCGTTGTAACATTTCGACTGCAATATCATTTTTAGTAATTGGTCTGGCAGTTAATAAATAACCAATCAATTGTAGTCTATGAGCAATATTGCGACCTTCAAAAGGTCTTTTTGTGGTTAAACTAGTCATATTTTTGTTGAAAACCTTATGATTTACCACTTTTGATCATAAAGGACATATTTCCAACATGAAAATTGGATTTGCCTAAAAAATAAATGAGGGTCTTACTAGTTGCTTATTAAAGCTAGCCGATCTTTACCGATATTGTTATAGTTTTTAAAAATGTACCCAACTGTAAGTGTATGAGCTGTGTAGGGACCTTCTTGTACTATTTTTACTTTGTCAGCAATATCTTTAGGTAATTCGGATAAGATTGTTTGAGGCACAATAATTAAAGCTGGTTTTGGTCGCTTGATAAAATGAATTAGGCTGTTTATATCGTTAATTTTAAATGGCTCTTTATCAGTTTGATATGTGATTTCATCAATCCAATTTTCAATTGTTTTATAAACACAAATGTCAGTGTTATTAGAACTATATTTGATATTGCTACAAAAATTTAAAACTGATTGTTGCCTAAATATAATAGGCAAAAAGTTATGAGCAATCATGCTGCTTAATAACAATATTGATATGCCAGAGAATATAAAAGCTTGTGAATAGTTTTTTTGCTTATTTGCTTTGCTAATTAACAGAAATGTAGCAAATAATATTATTGGAATAAAAATCCATTGAAATAAATGATCAAACAAATTACTTGATGAAGCTAGAAAGACAAATCCAATGCTTGTCACTAAAAACAATATGCTTATGCAAGAGCTGATTATTTTAACGACAGAGCTTTCTTTGTTGCTAGCTAATTCTATTAAGTATTTACCGGCTAAAATGGCTGCTGCTGGGTAGCAAGGTAAAGCATAATAATCTATTTTTCCCCGTGAAATACTAAAGAAGCCAATTACAGTAACAAGCCAAAGCCATAAATAAAGCTCTATTGGTACAACCTTTGCATTTGATTTAAAATTAGAGATGTATTTTTTTAAAGCAAATGGCAAACAAATAGACCAGGGTAAAAAGCCAAGCGTGAAAGCTGATAACATAAACCAAACAGGACGATGAGAATCATAAGTTGATCCAGCAAATCGTTGTAAATTTTCCCGAATGAAAAAATAAGATAAAGCACCTATGCCATTTTCTTGGAATGCAGCATAAAACCATGGGCTACATGCTAGGACTAAAATAATAGAAGAAACAGCAATATGTTTGATGCTAAGCTTTGTCCAATTTTTGCTTACAGTTAAATAAATAACAAAAAATAAGCCAGGCAAAACAATACCAATAGGTCCTTTAGTTAAAAAAGCTAATCCCATAGATAAAGAAGCTAAATAAAGGTAGCAATGACGATATTTGTTGGCATGGCAGCTAGCGTAAAGCAAGCTAAGTGTAATTGTGTCAAACAAAACTAATAACATATCGGACATGCATAATGTGGCAAAAGATATGTACATAAATGAGCTGGCTAGACATAATGCAGACAATACGCCACTTTTAAAATTCAATGAACGATAAGCAACCAATCCAGTTATTGTCACTGTACTAAGGGCAGCTAATACCGATGGTATACGCGAGGCAAAATGGCTGATGCCAAAAAATTTGTAGCTAAGAGCTATAAGCCAATAAGTCAAAATTGGTTTATCAAAAAATGGAATGCTGTGATATAAAGGCGTAATTATATTATCGCTCTTAAGCATTTCCCTTGTACATTCTGCAAAAAATACTTCTGCCCGACTAAATTTTATGCAATTAATAGCTATCATTATGTAAGCAATTGCTGCTAACAAAACTATGAAAGCTAAGTTGTATATAAACAAACTTAGTCTTTGCTGGCTATGTTCTCTATAAGCAGTATTTGTACTTGCTTTATTTTGTTTACTGGCAGTGGAAATCAATCAGTTCTTACCCTATTTATAAGCTTTTAATAATTGCTTAGGCATAAAGAGGAATTATGATGTTTATTCTCTAAAAATAACAGGTTATATGTCTAAGATTTGCTTAGTTCATTAAGAAGCTTAAAATTCATGGGAATTATACGTATGAAGGGGGAATTCCCCTAATTGACTTGAATATAGATAGAAACATATGATTGGCTCTTGTAAAGAAGTGCTTTTCTCTGTTTTACTAGTTGGGATGAATATTTATGTCACATTCTGAAAGTCAATTAAATAATTTGTCTCACGGCAACTTTCTTCTTTCGCCGGCATTGGAATTTAAACCAATTTTGCAAGAAGATGTGGAAAGTGAATTTAAAAAAGCAGAAATGTCGGTAAGCACTGTTCAATCACGGTATACGAACGCTTTGAAAGGTGTTCATGATTATGCAGCTAAAGCTTGTGAATGGCTCAATAACATAAGTCCTAGCCCAGTGAAAGAAACACAATTAGCTAATGTATTATCATGCCTTGAACATTTACTAAGTAAAATTGATAAATGGAAACAACCGTCTAGTTGGTTTAGACTGGATGAAAGAACTGCAATTATAAACGACAATAATATGAATACCGAACAGGTAGCAAATTTTGATGATTGGTATAGTAAGGTATGTACGCCGTTTGAAGATAATAGCGAAGCAGATGCTCAAACAAAGCTCAATATTATTGAGTTGCATCTAAAACAAAGAGTAGCAGTAGAAAGTGTAAAAAATTATTTGCGCCATCGCTCAGAAGTATTGGCAGTAATAAGCCCGATTGTGCAAAAAGGTTTTGATTTATTATCCTCTGGCGAGCTTCCCGATGGCAAACTTATTCCTTCTGGTTCAGACATGATTGTTTTTGTAAAAAAAATAATAAAAGCTAACGACAAGGAAGAAATGGTAATAGTGCCATTTGCTCGAGATGGACAATACTTACAGCGTTTTGACATGGATAAAGTACAAAGTGGTATGAAAAAAGATGCTTTAATCATGCAATTTGGACCAGAGAAATTAAGTGTGCAAGATTTATATGCTTTTCGTTCGGATTATGATCCGGGTCGTCTGATTTTAGCTAAACGTGAAAAAATGGAACAAGTTGGTTTTGCTATATTAAGACCAGGTGGACATTACGGCAAAAATATTCTTTATATGGACGGTGAAATACCAGATGGTTTTAAAGCTGACAATGAAACAGGCTCTGGTACAAATACTGGTATTATCTATAACCTTTTAAGACGTGTGCATAAGATTCCACAATCATCAAAATTTAGGACCAATAAAGAAATTGATGCAACTTGTTTGAATGTAAATAACGAACAAGCTAATCTAAATTTGCCGCAAGCAAAACTAGGTTAGAGCTATTAGCTCGCTATGATCAAGTTTGTTTATTGTTTGATACAACATTTCTGTGTCGGCAATAATTTCACTTAATTGATTTGGTGTAATTGCTTGTTCCTTATCACTCATTGATTTGTCAGGTTGAGGATGTACTTCAATCATTAAGCCGTGAGCTCCACAAGCAATGGCAGCACGTGCCATTGGTCTAATTAATTCTTCTTTCCCGGTTGCATGACTAGGATCAACTATTATTGGCAAAGAAGTTTGTCTTTTGGCTGCTGCAACAATACTTAAATCTAGGGTGTTGCGTGTATAAGTTTCAAATGTTCTAATTCCTCTTTCACAAAGAATCACATTTTCATTGCCAGCCGACATTATATATTCTGCTGCTAAAAGCCATTCGTTAAGAGTCGCTGAAAATGCACGCTTTAGTAAGACTGTTTTATCACTACGTCCTACTTCTTTGAGTAATTCATAGTTATACATATTACGTGTGCCAATTTGTAATATGTCCACATATGGCAATGCTAAGTCTACTTGCTCGGCTGACATTACTTCACTAATAATAGGCAATCCTGTTATTTGTTTGGCTTCACCTAATGTTTTCAGAGCATCTAATCCATGACCTTGGAAATCATAAGGACTAGTACGAGGCTTAAATGCTCCCCCTCGCAAAATATGAGCTCCTCTTGCTTTAATATCGAGAGCTAGTTCAATAAGCTCATTAGGTTCATCTACAGCACAAGGACCAGCAATTATTATTGGGGGGTTATTGTTGCCAAATGAAAGACCGTTGGCTAATTTGATGGCTTTATTTTTTGAACTTTTAACTAAAGGATTTGGCAATTGAAGACGAATAAGTTTTTCAATATAAGGAATTTGGCTTATTAAATGTGTAGGTAAAGTACTTACATCGTCTAAAATAGCAATGGTTGTATTAGGCTTTGTTTTGACTAATTGTGCTGTTAGACCTAAGCTTTCAAGCTTATGGAAAACTTCCTCTATTTCTTGGTTTGATAAGTTAGTCTTAAGAACAATAATCACAAAAATCCCTACTTGTAGAATAATTCAAGAATATTTGTCCATGTTAGGACAAATTGGGTTCAATTTGATAACTTATGGACAAACTTGAACTTGAAAAGCTTTTAGGTAAATCTCTTTTAACATTCCAAATAATGGCAACTTCACAAATTCTAGAACCAAATAATAAAGTTAGTCTTTCTTTTCTTACCTCTTTCAATTGGTGGCAAAAAGCTTTTCAGGATTCATTTAATAGCTCTTTTGCTTTTTGGGGTCCTGCCCTTTTGTTTTCGATAGCAAGTATTCTTGTTTTACTTGGCACAATTCAAATGGAACAAAATGTAAGCAATATTGATTTAGCGCTTTCTGATGTGGTGAACTCACTTTTTGTTGCTATTTTTATTGCTTGTTTAGGCATTATACTTAGCTTTTGGGCATTATCAGTTTGGCTGATTAGACTAACTGCTTATGCTCGTTATTTGCTGAAAAATGATGCTGACTATAGCCTAGCTAAATCTATCGAATTTTTTTCTAGTAAAAAAGCTTATCTTACAAAATTATGGTTAATTGCTACAGTGTATATTCTGGTGCCAGCATTGCCGATGATTTTTCTTGCGGTAATCTGGGCATTTAGTCAGCCTCAAATAATAAGACTTACTGGCATAGATATTTTACAAACTCCAAATTGGTTTTTAATTACTTTGGAAACTCTAATTGTTGCTTTGAGTGTTATTTGTACTGCTTATGCTCTTTTAACTATAGCTATTTCATCCATATCTTCTGAGCCTGAGGGAGAAACAGCAACGTTATCTATGAAGGCTTGTATAAAACATTGGCGTCCTATTCTAATATTGGCCACAATAGTTAGTGTAATAAATTTAGTTATTGCCTCACCGCAAATATTTTTATTGTTTTCTAAATATAGTAATTTAATTGCTAACAATGATATGGCAAATTTGATTGCTACTTTCTGGTTGGGAATAACAAGTATGTTTTTGTGGCCAGTCTCATTGGCACCTTTTTGTCAATTTGTAAAACTATGCGCGCAGGAAGGAAACTAGTTTTGTTAGTTGCCCATGAATTAATTAAAACTGTCAATGATAGAGAAGGTAAATTATCTAATTGTTTGAAACAAATTAGCTCAATAATTCATGGACGGGGAAATTTTATACTTTGTTTAGCTAATACCAAAACAAGTGATATTGAGGGCATATCAGCAGCCGGTGCCAATGCTCAGATGCGACGTTTAACTGCTACTCTTGATGCTGAAGCACTTTTATTGGGTTCAACATTAACCAGTAATTCTTTACCAGTTTCACCTTTAGGCATAGTATCGCCAGTTGTTATCACACGGGCTGCTTTGTCCAAGTTAAATATAGAGACTACTGTCATTGATTGTGGTACTTTTTATCCACCACAAATCCCTCATATTAGTTTAAATAATATAGTCTCTGAATGTGTTTCTTCGGGCAATGCTTTGCCTTACGATTTGGTAGAAAGTTTATTTCAATCTGGATTGGCCATAGGTAAAGAAATGGCAAAAACTCATGATTATTTAGTTTTAGCAGAATGTGTACCTGGCGGAACAACAACTGCTCAAGCTGTTTTGCAAGCGCTTGCATATGATGTACAAAATTTATTTTCGTCCAGTTTGCCAAATGGCAATCATAAATTAAAGGCAGAAATTATTGAGCAAGGTTTGAAAAAAGCTAAGCGTGCTAATACAAATATTTCTGTCAATCCAACTTTGGCAACAGCAGCTCTTGGCGATGCTATGCAAGCAACGATGGCTGGCATAGTATTGGGAGTAGAAGGTAAAATCCCAATTGCCCTTGGTGGTGGCTCACAAATGTTAGCTGTTTGGGCACTAACAAAGGCAATGGCTGCATTTTATGATTTGTATTTTTATGATTATTGTCTTTGTATTTTAACTACTAAATGGGTAGCATTTGATCCATCTGCTAATTGTCTTTATTTGAGTAAATTGCTTGATGCATCGATGGCAGCTACTTGTCCAAATTTTTTGCTTTCACAGTATGAAGGGCTGAAATCTTATGAGGCAGGTAATGTTAAAGAAGGAGTTGGTGCTGGCGCATCGTTAGCGCTTGCTTACATGTCCGGCATCAGTGAATCTGAAATGATGATGTCTGTTGATAAATCATATGAAGCATTAGTTAAATGAACAGTCCCTCTTCTGGGGGATAAAATATATATAGATAATTATATATACTCTAGAACATAAATGTTGTTTCTAACTTGTTACAAAGCTATTGTTTTGTGGAAATAAGTAATAGTTGCCACATACGTTTGCTCTATGGAGATACTCAGCATAAATGTCTGTTAGCCGCACAGTATTGGCAATAATAATGGCAATTTTGCTTTTGCTACCTCAAGCTGTCCAGGGGCAAGAAGCTGTATCACTTGATTTAAGTTCAACAGATAAAACCGTATCAGCTTCTAGCATTAATGGTTTTCAGGGGGCAAATATTGATGTTGGTGGTGTATCACAAGCAATAACACCAGATCATTTACTAACACCGGCTGAATATGTTGCTTTAAGTCAAGTATTAGCAACAGGCAGCCAATCTTTGCTTTTAAGTGCACAGGGAAATGCTGTTGGTGGCTCTTTTAATATTGGTCATTCGGACATATCACATTTGATAATACCGCAAGGAGTAGATGCAATTTATGATGCTGCCATATTATCTAATTTAGGCATAAGCGGTAATTTAAACAATGCAGGAAATTTGTATGCTATATCAAGCAATCCTGAAATAACAATAGCAAATATTGCTGCAAATAATATATATAACCAAATTGGTGGTTTGCTTACAACAGTTTTGCCAACAAATGGCATATCTGGCTATAGCAATTTAGTTAATAGTTTAAGTTTAAATTTAATGGCTTTAAACAATATAATTAATGCTGGCACAATTAGTAGTGCTGGCAATTTAACAGCCTCAGCTGGTGGAACAATAACTAATGCATTGCCTGTCGGCATAAATGGAGCGGGTCCAATTATGCAAGCAATGAATAATCTTAATTTGATTACTAATAACGTAGTAAACAGTGGGCTCATTAACGCTAATCTAGGAAATATAAATATCGCATCGCAAATAGTGCAAGATATGCGTATTAATAACACAGGTGGAACAATACAAGCTTTAAATGGACTGATTAATGTTAGAGATGATAGTTTTTTAGCTAAATCACATTTAGGAATTTGGGGTGGCGATTTATTATCGAAAGAATTAAATTTATTTTCTGGTGATGGCAATGTTTATGTTGATGTTGGACAAATAACAGGACCAGTAAATATTTCTGCAGGCGCTGCCTGGATATTTTCTAGTACAGATACTTTGCGATTAGGCAATATCAATTTAACTGGTGACCCAACATTTTATAATGCTGGCGGTGATGTTGTAATAGATAGAGATCTTATTTTCCCTGGACAACATTTAGCAATTGTGGCTGCCCTTGATATTAAAACAGCAGTGCAGGGCGATGGTAGCCCAGCCACTATTAATATCAGCACAAGTTCTAGTACGGGAAATGCTGGTGACATTATAATGATTGCTGGTGCATTATTATTGCCCAACAAAACACATTCAATTGGGCCAGGTGATCCTATTGATCCAGATATCAATTTATCGATATTTGGGGCTTCTGTACTTGGTGGTGGAAAAATTGATTTAACAGCTGGACCAGATTTAAATGCTCCAAGAGTAGCTGTAGGTAGTATAAGTGCACAAGGTAATTGCGCGGGCTGCAATGGTGGCAATGTTACTTTCATTGCTTATAAAACAGATGCTGGTTTAGTTGGAGTAGCTGTGCCAGACTTAATACCAATAGAGTCAGGAAAAATAAATTTAGCTAGTAATGCAAGTATAAGTTCTGGTGGTGGTGGAAATGGTACTAATGGTAATGTCAATTTTCTAGCTGCAGGAATTGCTGATGGCAGTGATCTTATTGCTAATGTTATTAATGTTGGCAATATAAATACCACTGGCGGCACTGGTACTGGCGGAGATATTTTAGCAATAAATGCTACACCGGAAGATGGATATTCTATTGTAAATAGTACATTTGGACCAGGTACTTATTTTTTAGAAAATGGCATAGGTGGTAAGGTTGATACTACCAAACTTACTGGTGCAGCAGTTGCTGGTCTAGCACATTTTTCATTTGGTTCATTATCTGCTCCTGGACGAAGTATTGTTTTAAATAACAAATTTGGTACTATTGCCACTGGTGCAATAACCAATAATGGTGTTAATTCAAGTGGTGGCAGTGTTTCCATAACTTATTCAAGCGATCAAGCATTTGTCCTTGGTGCTAGCTCAAATAATGGAGTAAATGGCAATATTACTGCAAATGCTGGCACATCTGGTAATGGTGGTAGCATTGTTATTTCTAATTTAGACACAGGGGGCAATATTAATATAACTAGTGCTGCCAATCTTTCCGTTAATGCTTCTGTGAATGGTGGAAATGGTGGTTCTATTATGCTTCTAGCTGGTCAGGCTGATTCAGTTAATCCAGATTCTGTACTTCCTGCTAGTACTGGTGGAATAAATTTACCATCTCAAAGTGGTAGCTCAGCTATTATATCTGCTAATGCAGGTGGCACAGGTAATTATAATGGTGGATCAATATATTTAAGAGGTAAATTTGTCAATGCTGCAAGTGGAGGCAAATTGCAATTATCTGCCAATGGCTCTAGTTCTGGCAATGGTGGCACTATTCAAATTCATTCTTATGCACCTGTAAATATTGGTACTGATAATGGAGAAATAAGTCTTTCAGCTACTGGTGGTGCTCCTGGTGGAATTGCTTCAGGCGGGATAATTAGAATTAGTGGTACAGCTTTAAATATAGAATCTCAAGCTATTGATGTTCGTGCTTTAGGAGATTGGGGATCGGGTGGCAAAGTAGAGCTAATATCTAACCATAGTAACGCTTTTCTTATTGGTGGCACTAATGGTTGTACTAATTGTTTAGTTGGTACTTTAAATGCAACTGGAGCTGTCCTGGGTGGTGATGGTGGACAAATTTTAATTACTAATAAAGGTGTTAGTGGTATTGGCGGTATTACTCTTACTGATTGGAATTTATTGAATGTGTTGCCTGGTGATAATTCCGGTGGTGGCAAAGGAGGAAAGCTTTGGCTAGATGCTGTTTCTACTTTAACAATTCCAACTGGATCATTTTCTGTGAGTGCTAGTGGTGCTCCTGGTTTTTCTTCCAATATGGATGGTGGAATTATTTATTTATCTGGAAATCAATTAGTAGTTAGTGGAGCAGCTGGCTCAGTCAATCTTAGTGCTAATGCTATAAATGGTGGAAATGGTGGAAGCATTACTGTAAAAAATAATCAAAGTCGTATTTATATAGGTTCTGACGCTGGCACACCACAATCAGTATTTAATTTATCGGCAACTGGAGGCTCTATAAATTCTCTTTCTGGCAATGGTGGCAATATAACTGTTGAAGGTCTTTCTGTAAGAGCGGATGCTTCAGTAAATGGTGCTATAAATGTTTCAGCTCTAGGGGCAGGCAATGGTGGCAGTATTAGTATAACTGGACATGATGCATCTAATATATTTGTAGCAGGTTCAACTGATAGTAATTGTATAAATTGTTCACGTGGTGTTTTAAATGCTAGTGCTGGTCCTGGTGGCGGCAATGGTGGCAGCATTATTTTAAGCAATGATACTGGTCTGACTGTGAATATGAAGGACGGTAGTAATAACGATAATTTAAAAGTCAATCCAGTTAATAATGGCAATGGTGGTTATTTAAAATTTGCTTCACCTACAACAGGCAATCTAACTGTAGTCGGTGACATTATTGTTAATGGACTTGGTACTGGCAGTGGTGGCACTGTTATTTTACAAAGTGGCATTATGACCCAAGCTTTTGTAATTAATGGTGGTGGTGCCTGTACACGTTGTGTACGTGGGCGAATTGAAGCAAATGGTGGTGCTACAAGCGGTAGTGGTGGCACTGTTGATATCTCTGTCTCTGGTTCGGGTAATATTACCTGGAATACACTTAGTGACATATCTTTTAGTCCAGGTGTTACCGGTGGCCATGGCGGTAAGCTTTATTTAACAAGCACAGGTGGAGGATTCTTTCTACCTAATAATGCAATTATTTCGGCTAATGCTTCTGGTTCTGGCGATTTTAATGGAGGAATTATTAGCATTAACGGACCAGTAGCTTTAGGTAATACACTTACTTTTAATGCTAATGCAATTGGTAATGGAAATGGCGGCAGTATATCTGTAATTAACACTGGTTATAATATCGGCACACAAGCTGGTCAATTAAGGCTATCAGCTATTGGACAGAATGCCGTTATTAATATTGTTCAATCGAGCAATATGACAATTAATACTGATGGTATTATTGCTGGTCCTATAAACGCTGCTGGTAAAGGTGCTGAGATTTTAATAAATACTACATCTTTTACTCTTACAGTGAATGGAACACTAAGTGCAGATGCAGCTGCTGGTTTTGCTGGTGATGGTGGTGAAATTACAATTTATGCAAATAGGTTAATAGTAAATCAATTGAGTGGAGCTGGCGGTAGCTTCACTGCTAATGCAGGCTCTAGTGGAAATGGTGGCACAATCAATTTATTTTTAGAATCATCAACGGAATTTGTTGTTGGGGGGTCTACTACTAATTCAATTTTTGGTGGTCTTTCAGCTAATGCAGGCACTAATAGTGGTAATGGTGGGGTTATCGCTATTGAAAAAGCTGGTGATATCAAAATTGTTTCACCTGATTCTATAACTGTAAATAGCTCTGCCGGTGGTGGAAATGGTGGAACAATTGCCTTTAGTAGCACTAATGGCACAATTACCATTGGTGATGGCACCCTTAATGCATCTGCTGGAGGTAGTGGAGTAAGAAATGGTGGTACTATTTCGCTTGATGCAGACTATATTGTAATTGATGGAAATGGAGTATTGAATTTATTGGCTAACGCTTCTGGTACCGGTAATGGTGGCAGTGTAGTTGTATATTCTAGAGAAAGTGATTCCAATCTAGTAATTGGAAATGTTTCTGGACAAGTGGGCGGCCAAATTGCAATTTCAGCTACTGGTGGATCAACTAATTCATTGTCTGGTAATGGTGGCGGAATTGGTATTTTTTATAACGGAAATGTAAGTATTGATGGTGATGCTGTTAATGTTATGCCTCAAGGTAATGGTAATGGTGGCACCATAGTTATATCAAATCTTGGTTCAGGTGATGGAGCAAATTTAAGTGGCACTTTAAATGCTAGTGGTAATGGTGCCTCTGGTAATGGTGGATCAATTTCTTTAGACACAGGTATGGACGGTAATTTAAATATATCTGCCAATCTTTTAGCAAATGGTTCTGGGACAGGAAATGGTGGAGCTGTAAATATTCTCAGTAAGTCAGATATAATTGTAAATGTTGTTTCTGGTCCAGGACAAATAAGTTTAAATGGAAATGTTTCAGTTGCTGCTGGTGATGGCAGTTTAGAAAAAATGGGAATTATAAATTTTGGTGAACCTTGGGGACTAACTGTTGAAGGTCCAGGTACATTGACTGGACGTATTCAGGCAGTGAGTTTGATTTATCCTATAAATATAGATGTTGGTGGATCGCTTACAGCTGGCATGATTGTTAGTTTTACAGTGCCGAGTGAAAACATTATTGAGTTTAATACAGTTATCGGTCCATTTTTAGCTGCTCTTCTCAATATACCTTTTAATCCAGTACCATTGGAAGCCCCAATTACATTGAGTGCACCAGATAAAATTACTATTCCTGTTGATGGAATAATTGCTGCCATAAATAGCGGTATCAATTTAGAAAGCCAACATATTCACAATGACGGTAGAGTAATTACTTTTAATGCTCTTGGAGAAACTCAAACCACTGATATTAATATTAGTACTCCTACTGGAAATTTACTTTTAAGTGGTAGCGGAAATTATCAAGGTTTATTAACACCTAATACCATTTCAGTGACAGCACCAAATCTTACTCTTGCTGGTTCTTTTGTTCTTGATTCTTTTAATGGACAAGTATTTTTAAATGGACTAAATGTTGGTTCAGTTTATACAGTAAATGGATCATTTTTACCGTTTATTCCTGGGCTATTAACTAATACAAGTAATTTAGTTTCTAATAACGTACAAGGTGATGTCTTGTCTAATAGAAATAAAGAAGATGCAGCAACAAAAGAATTTGTCAGAGTCATGGGCGAGCATAATAAAGATTTAGTAGTATTTACTACGGCTAGCCAAGTATTTATGGGTAGTGTAGATGGTGGTGACTATGAAGCAATCGGTGCGCCTGGTACAGTTATAAGTCATGAACAAAATACGGTTGTATTACATAGAGGACGTCTAGCCTTGGATAGTGGAAAAAATACAACCAATGTAAATACAAGAGTAGGTGTTGTATCTGTAGCAGCTGGCGCAACAGTAATAGTTGATGATCATCCAGGCAAACCAGTAAGAGTATTGGCTATTGGAGGCAGTGGAGACGCTCCGATTACTGTTAGTCGTAGTGGTGAAGAAGAACTGGTCACATTAAGACCAGGAGAAGAAGCTATACTTGGTGATACTGATTTAGCGGCTGAAGATTTAATACCAGCTGATGGAATAGATAGAGTATTAGTAACTGGTGGCATTAGTGTAAGGAGCAAAAAATCAGTAAAAACACAATTTGCCTTAGGTGAATTGATGCAAAAAGAATTGATGGTAGCTGGACATAGTGTACGTATCGGTGGCGGCAAAGGCACACGTGTAGCTAGCTCATTAGCAAAAGCAGTAGATGCAAGTAAAATGGGTAATACTGTTAAACAAGAAGGCGCAGTACATTTATTAAGAGCAGATACGGCTCAAATGGACAATTCTGCTTTAGAACATGGACAATGGAAACCAGATGTAGCGCAGCCTGTATTTATGTTAGCTGGCATGGATACATTATTTAGACATTCTGTTAATGGTGGCTTAGAAATAAGATCTGGCAGTTTATTTTTAAATGTACCTGATAAAACAGTATGCAATACAAAAGTAGGACAAGTACATTTAGCAAAAAATGCTTTGGCAATGGTAGAAGCTAAAGAAGGATGTATGAGGGTAAAAGCATGTTCTGGACCAGGGGCTGTGACAGTCATGGCAGGTGGTAAGAAAATAGATTTAATGCCAGGAGAAGAAGTGTTTATAGCTGATCATAATCCAAGCAAGACAGAAACTACTCCTGCTGATGGCATTGGTCGCAGACAAGTAAAAAGTATAAAATTGCAAGATGGAAAAATAGCAGTACTTAGCGAATTTTCTATTGCATCAATGATTGGCACAAGAGAAGAAATGGCAATGATTAGGCAGCCTATTACCCCTGAACATAAGCATGTAAGAGATGTACTAATGAAAACAGCTGTTATATTGCAATATTTGACCAATAAACATGGTCAATATTCATCGAAGCCTAAAGAAACAGCAATTATATTGCCAGAAGAACAAGGCAAAAGAATTAGCCAAGCTAATTAATAGGTTCTGACGCATATTTTACAAATATGACCAGGAAATGTCACAAAGTAAAACTATTGTGATTATAGAAGGTCAGAACAATGCTTAATTAAGGATTGGCATGTCTTATGCCAGAAACAAAAGATAAAAATGAACCTGTTGTTAGCACAACAAGCGAAGAAACTACCGAACGTTTGCAAGAAGCAGCCGACACTGGCAATCCTGCAACTAAGACATTACCTATAACCACTGATCAAAATATTGAATTGCCTAGCTTGCCTCAATTAGAAATTGATGGTTTAAATGAAAAACTAGTGCCAAGTAATGAACTAAGTGTAAAAGAACTAATTCAAGATTTATCTAAAAATTTCTCAAAATATAAACCTAATGACTTAAAAGCTAATTTGCCTAATATGTCTTTAGGTAATCGATTTGTAGTGAATGAATTCATTTTTTCCAATGGTTATTTAAATAAACAGCAACAAGAACGTTTGCACATTCAAGCTTCAACCATTGATTTATTAGCAAGAACAATAAAAAAACATGATAATGGTATTGAATTTCTTTCAATTGAAAGTGATAAATATCATAGAGCCAATAATGACCCTAAATATGTTGAAGAAGTTAGCCGTCTAGGATCAAATATAGCTACTCTCATTAGATCACCAGCGCAACTTGATGCTTTTGTTAAATTGGTGGATGGAGCTAAATGTCCATTATACGAAATGCATTTATCTTTATTTGCTCAACATGCTTCTCACTATGATCATCCGTTATATGCTAGTGCCGCTAAAGCCTGGATTTACGAGCCATGTATAGAACTGGAATTGGCTAGTGAATTAGGAGAAAAAATAAAATATCCATGGCAGGCTTTGGCAATGAAACCTGCTATTGAACATGTTTTTGAAAATGACTTTGGCAGAAAAGGTTCGTATATTGATTTTTATGAAAGTTTGCGAAATGATGCAACAATGCGAGATAAAGTAATTGCTGCTTATGATGCCATGATTGGAAAAGGAGCTGAGCATGTACTTACTACAAGTAAAGGAAGTACAATTGTTGACATTATAGATTATAGACATCCAAAACTTGATAAATCAACAAAAGACTTACTGGCTTATGCTCTTCAGTCGTTAGGAGAAAATGATAAGACAAAAGTTTTTGATATAGTACGATCTGTTCCAACCAGTACTTTTTCTGATATTAATAGGGTTGATAGTATTGAAGAACCTTTGCAGGCATTAAAATTATCTTTGACTTTTGGTAAAGGACGCACTTGGGAAACATGGCTTAAATTGCAAGGTGAGCTAGGGCGCTCTGTACATGATGCCACATTTTGGCTGCCAGAAAGACCACATGATCCTAGCCTTAGTGCTTGGTTAATAAAATATGCTAAGGCTGATATAGCTAATAGTAAAAATCCTGATTATGAGCCTAAGCCAATAGAAGAATTGCGCCAGATAGCTGAAAGATGGGATAGACTGTCTACTGCCGATCGTGAAGGAACTTACAATCAAATTCTTGACAGAACAAATTCACTTCATTTTGATGTAATTAAAGATCAAAAATTTGCTGATGAAGCTTATAAAGCTAAAGCTCGGGAAGATCATTATGCCTCTCAAGAATTTCTTTATATGAATTCCATTGATTTAGAAACAGTTTTTCCAAAAGATAAAATTTGGACTTCTCAAGATGGAAATTATATTGGTAGGTTTCTCCCTCAAGATGATCCACGCCGATTATTCCTTGGACATTATACTGGTTGTTGCCAATACATTGATGGTGATGGGGACTATGCTGCTCGTTATGGACAACAAAATCCAAATGCTGATTTTTTTGTAGTTGAAGATAAAGCAGGTAGTATAAAAGCTTTTTCTCTTACTTGGCAAAATGAACAAGGTGAAATTTGTTTTGATAATATTGAAATTGCTAAAGACGATAGTACTAAACCTCCTAAAGATATTGACCATAAAGCAGCAGTTGAAGTTTATCAAAATGCTGCCAATGATCTTGTAGAAAATGCCCCCAAGGTAACAGTTGGACTAAGATATACTAAGCTGTCAATGCCTGATTCATGGACTAAAGCTGATGGCGAGCAAATGGCTAAACTCCCTAGTAATTACACAGGAGTTGATACTGATTCTGTTGCACAAGGACAAGTAATTTTAGCAAGTAATTCTAATTTTGAAAAAACTGATAAGTCTACAAGCAATATATGGGTGCATGCTGGAGATGCAAAAGATTTATCGGCAATTGAACAGATTAGTATGCTATCTGGGAAAAGAGAAAATATTGTTGGTTCAGATATCAAATTTATCGTTCTCAATACACGCGAGCATGGAGTTATTGGTTATGCTGCTTTGAATACTAAAAACAATAATGTCAATTCTATAGATATGCATCCTAATTTTAAAGATCCAGTTAATTCACAAAAGCTTATAGATGCATTAGCACAATATATGGAAAGATCTGGTCACGAATGGTCTGCTCAAGTTTCAGAAGAGACAAAAAATGCATTAATTTCACGTGGGCTAATTCAAATAAAAAGTGCAGAACCAGTAGCTAAGAATAATAAAGAGTCCATGTACAAAATTGCATTTAGACCTTCAACTGATGAAGAAAAACAAGCTTTTAGAGAAAAAGGTATTGATATTTTAGTACAAGAAATAGTTAGTAAAATTCCAGCTCAAGAACTACATTTAAATTCTCATGATGGAAGTATAATTAATGCCATTGATAAATTAATTGAAGCAAAAAGATTGCAATTAGATTGGGAACCTAATGATCGAATAATAAAAGAGCAAATTGCTGATTTAGCAATGATAAAAAAACAATATACGTCTAATAAAGATTATGCTTCTCAACTTCACGATCGACTAAACAGAAATCAATCAAATGTTGCTACTACAAACAATATTGAAATAACATTCTTTGATCCGGCTTTCTCAGGTATTGATACAGAAGCAGTTAAAGCAGATGGCATTGAAATAACTCGTTCTAATGCCAGTTCTAGTTCTATAACAAGTCATGTTAAACACAGCCAAGGAGAATGGAGAGAAGAACGCGAGTCTAGTAAAGCAAACAAAAAATCTCATAGTTCTGGTAAAGCAATTTTAGGCTTGATGCTTTTAAGCTCAGCAATTAAGCTTTGGTCTAACAGGCATGAACAATCTATTTCATCAATGAAATATGAAATAAGCCCATAGCTTCGTGAAGCTGTTACCTCCCATGGTTTTAACCTAAACAAAAAATATGGCTTTTTAAACATTAAAATATCTTGGCAACTGTTACGAATGTAAACGCCCGGGAATAGTAATATTAAGAAGTGTTACCTGGGGTGATTTATGAGCCATCGTTTGATAATGGCGTTGCTTTTGTGCGCTCAATTAATATTACCAGCATCAGCTCAAGAACGATCTGGTGATTTAACGCCAGTGACTGCGGTAGCATTACCTCCTAGTTTCATTAATCCAACATTTAATAATAATGGCTCTAATAACGATAAAAATATTGGCTTAAAACAAGACACCGTTACCGAGGATGGTTTTGTAAGAGTAAATAGCCGACATATGTCGGACATTGTTATTTTTACTCAGCCAAAACAAACTTTCTCAGGAAGAATATATGGTTTGGATTGGCAAGTAACAGCTCAGGTTGGGACTGTAATTAGCCATAAGCCAGGTGGTTTAGTCTTGCATACTGGACATCTTTTAGCATCTGGTGGTAAGTCCAAAATTAAAGTCATAAATAATGATATAGAAATTTTAGTTGCAGAAAATACCAGCTGTCTTATAGATTCAGCTGATGGCAAAATTATGGAAATTACAGCATTAAGCTCTGGTGGCAAATCCATCACAGTGAAATCTAATCGTATTGCTAATAATCAAATTGAATTATCAGCTGGACAAAAAATTGTATTAAATGGAATAGCTAGAGTAATGCCAGCAAATTTGGCAAATATAATTGAAAATGACCATCTTTTTAAAGATGTAATTGCTAAAGCTAAAAGTAAAGATATAGCTAGCCGTATTAAGGCAGAGCTTATTGAAATAGCAAGCCATACTTCTAATAATGTGCCTATAGTTCAAACTATGGCATCAACACAAAAATAGATTTAAGTCTTTTGTGTTTTACTCAGAAACACAATTACGTCCCTTGTCTTTTGCTCTCTTAAGGGCAAGTTTAGCGTCGCGGATAATTGTCTCAGGGTTTAAATCATTTTGTATAAATTTAGAAGCACCAATACTTACAGTTATTTGTGGCAATTGTGTATTTCTTTCATTTGTGAATGTTAGCTGACCAATTTCCATTCTTAATTTTTCTGCTAATGTTTTTGCACCGGCTAGGTCTGTGTTAGGTAAAACAATGGCAAATAAATCTTCTCCATAACGAGCAATTAAATCACTTCCGCGTACTGATTGTAATAAACGATTAGCAACTGCTGTTAATACAATGTCTGCCATTTCCACTCCAAAATCTTGTTTTACACGAGAGAAATGATCAACATCGGCCATTAATAATGTCACTGGCAATTTTTGTCTGTGTGAGAATAATAATTGTTGTTGTAAAAATCCAACTAAAAATTCAATATTATATAAACCTGTTTGTGGATCGGTAGATGATGTGTAGCGTTCGCGCTCTCTGTAAATACTAATCTCGTGTAGCAAGGAGAAAACTTTTAAAACAGGCAAAATATTGTGTTCTAATTTTTCAATAAATTCTTTAGCATGAGTATCTAAATTGTACTTTTCGAACCAGCCAATAACCATAGCCCCTATTACATCGTTATTTTTTGATTTGAGAGGAATTATTTTGCTTGATTTAAGTGAAGATCCTTTGTTGCCAGAAAAAGAACTAACTAGTATTTCTGCTTGTGGTTTGCTTGGTAAATTACAAGTCTTTGTTATTTTGCCTACAAGCTCATCAAAAGAATTTTCATTTATTGGTGTATTGGCTTTGAATGCAGCTAATGAATATCCAGCCGGTTGACTTGATACTAATCCAGCTAAGTCACAAGACAAATAATTATTTAAAAAATCAAAAAACTTTGGTATCAACTGAATATGAATATTATTGGCTTCAAGAAGATCATTTACAAAAGAAGAAATCAATCTTTCGCTCAATAAATTATTTACTAAATTGTTGTAATTTTTTACTGTGCTTGTACTACTAAATTTAGCTGATGTTGGGGGAAATTCTTTAATTAGCTCTCTTGTATAACCGTCCTTACGAGACTTTTCAATTAAAACCTTAATTTGTCCAATTGTTTTTTCATTATTTTTCTTTTGTGCAACAACAAGATTTGCTTGTGATCTTCTACTTGAAAAGTTGTCAATTTTGTCATCATCAGTAATTAAAACTACTGGTATTAGTCTGCTTCTCCATGAAAAATTAGTTTTGAGCAAAGTAGTTAATTGAAAGCCTGTCATTTCTTTTAAATTAGCTTGGCAGACAATGACGTCTGCCCCTTCTGCTTTCATTTCGCTTAATGCTTCAAAGCAATTATTGAATACTGTCAGTGCAAAACCACTGTTTTTCAAAGCCTTTTTTAATGATAAAAGAGAGTCATTATTCTCTTCAATAATAATTATTTTGTGCTTTGCCATAATTCCCTTACCAAGTGACTTTGACTAATTTTAGTACATCTTTGCCTTATAATCTTGCTTTATATCCTCATGACTGCCCATGGTTATCATGAAGCTCACGTTTAGCTTATAGTTTTGCTAGAGATACTAAACTTAGTAAATGATATTATTTACTCTTAGTTTTAATGTCACACATAAAAATACCCAAAACAAATATGATTGTAGATACCAGTATCAAAGAGAAATCGTTAAGCTTTTCTCTAACAGATGATCAAAGAGATATTCAAGCTATAGTGCGTGAGATAGCTGAAGACGAATTTGCTCCCAAAGCAAGAGAAATTGATCGCAATCACAGATTTCCTAGAGAAAACTTTGAGCTTTTAGCAGCTTCTGATCTTTGTGGACTAACTTTTCCAGAAAAATATGGCGGTGTTGGTTTAGATCATATTTCTTATGCCATAGTAGTGGAAGAATTAGCAAAAGCTTGTGCTACTACTTCTGTATTGTATTCAGCGCATGTTTCGCTCACTGCATCTCCTGTTTATTATTGGGGAAATGAAGAACAAAAACAACGCATATTGACGCCCATGTCTCAAGGAAAAAAAATGGGTGCTTTTGCCTTGTCAGAGCCTGGCTCTGGATCTGATTCAGCAGCAGCGAGATGTATGGCTATAAAAAAAGGCGATCACTTTATAGTTAATGGTGTTAAAAATTGGATAACTAACGGGATAGAAGCAGATTATTATCTTGTTATTGCTCAAACCGATCCTGCTCTTAAGCATAAAGGTCTGGTTGCTCTTATTATTGAAAAAGGATCAAAAGGATTTAGCTTTGGTAAATTAGAAGATAAATTGGGCATTAAAGGCTCGTCGACGTGCCAAATTATTTTTGAAGATACACCTGTACCAATAGAAAATATGTTGGGAAATATTGGTGATGGCTTTAAAGTAGCTATGAGTACTTTGGATGGTGGTAGAATTGGCATTGCTGCTCAAGCGGTTGGCATTGCTCAAGGGGCATGGAATCATGCTTACAAATATTCAAAAGAACGTGTAGCTTTTGGCAAAACAATAAATCAATTACAGGCTATACAGTTTATGTTGGCTGAGATGGCTGTTGAAATTGATACTGCTCGTCTTCTCACTTATAATGCTTGTGCTCTTCAAGATTGTGGTGAGCGTTTCACGAAACAAGCAGCGATGGCCAAGCTTTATGCCTCCGAAATGGCAATGCGCAATACAGTAAAATGTGTTCAAATTTTTGGTGGTTATGGTTATGTGACTGATTATCCAGCAGAAAGATATATGCGGGACGCTAAAATAACTGAAATATATGAAGGTACTTCTGAAATCCAAAGAATTGTTATAGCTTCTAACTTATTAAAGGAACAATAAATATGTCGTGGCAACCACCTCCTGGTCCTAAAGATCCAGGTTCCAATCCTAATTCTAATCCCAATCCGAAACCTAATACAAATCAGAGTTCACAATCTGCTTCGCAAGCTGCTGCCAAACAAACATATTATGAGATTTTGCAAGTTGATCCACAATCTCATAGCACAATTATTCGTTATGCTTATCGTTATTTAGCAGGGATTTATCATCCAGATAATGTGGAAACTGGTAATCCAGAAATGTTTCGATTAATAAGTGATGCTTTTAGAACTCTAGCTGATGCTGGAAAAAGGCAAGCTTATGATGCACAAATAGGAATAAAAGCAGTAACAGCAAAGCAAGCTGCACAACAAGCACAAGCTCCTGCTGCTGAAGCTCCAAAAGCTTCAGTATCATGGAATGAAGTGGAATTGAGACTTGCTGTTTTGCAAGTGTTGCTACAAGCTAGAAGAAAGCGTGTGCAAACTGGTGGTGCTTCAGCAAAAATGCTTATGGATGTATTGCACGTAGATATGGCAGAGATGGAATGGGTGCTCTGGTATCTAAGAGAAAAAGGTTTTATAGAACGAGCAGAGCAAGTATTCATGATTACAGTTAAGGGAGTAGATTATTTAGTTGATCAACTTTCTAAAACTCAAATACTTGATGAAAAAACAAGTCGTGCTAGCAATTTGCCTGCAACCATCTCTTAAATAAATCCATCAATTACCAGCCATTAACTGTAATGATTACAGTACTACCCTTTTTAGGGGCTATTTGTGGACTAAAAGATAATTGTGCACTTATCCCTTGCTTTATGGCGGTAAAGCTTGTGACTACGATAGAATTTACTGGTGTACTTATTTGAGTGCCAAGCTTCCAACCACCGGCAATTAAACTTTGTTTGTACCAAGCATTCATTGATAGTGCATCTCCATCAATTGTGTAAGATAAATAAAAGCCGCGACGATTAGCATTAGCGGTTGTTTCTCTGGCACTTATAATATGTGCGCCCGGTGGAACAGGTAAAGGAAAATCTGATGGTGGTCCACTTACTTCTTTTAAGTAACCAACATCACCAGCCTTTAGATAATTTCTACTTTTATTTCTATCTGTGTAATAAGAATTACTATTATTGTTGTTTTGTGGATAGGCATAGCTTTCTAAGCATAGCAAATAGCTAGCAATACCAATAAAAGCAAATGTAAGACGTGTTAAATAAGATGTGCGCATTTTTAATTTAAGTCCCAACCTTAACCTAACAAGGACCAGTAAATCTACAGTCTATACAACCGGGGACAGATAAGTCACCACATTGGAAACCTTGATTAGGATCTATTATAGGATTGCCAGGTGTGGAATCGCCACCTGTATTATTGCAAGCCCCAGCTAAACCTACACCTACGCTACCAAAACAAGAGCGCATAGTTAGTTCACCTAAAAGACCTCTAAAACCAGTAGATGGTGAGAAAACATATAAATCACGATTGCATAATTCAGCCATTGCTGGGAAATCGTATGGTGTTGGATATCCCCAATCAGTATTTACATTTATTAGGTGAGGAGCAGTGCTACCTGGAGGATGCATACCACCTGTAGATACCAATTGTCCAACTCTATCAAAGGCGGCAGGTCTGCCATCGGCAGCACTATTATTAGATAATAATTGCAGCCATTGAGGCGTGTCATTTTCCAAAGCAATTCTTAATTTACTTATTTGTGTGTCATAGAATATAAAAGCTCTTTGTCCTAGACCAATTAATACTGATGTCCAGCCGGTAATTGTATTTGGATCACCGTTAAAACGAGGATCTATTTCATAGCATCTTTGTAATATTCTTCTCAATACATTAGGTGTACGAGCATTAGCTTGGTTATTGCCCAATAATTGTGAAAGTGTTGAACCGGTAGGTAAAAATTTGACATTACCTTGAGATAATGGGACGCGGCTATTGGGTAGCATTAAAACACCACTTCCCCAAGATGATAATTCAACCGGATCAGCCATTCTAGCTCTAAAAGTTAATAGCTCTAAATTAGCTAATTCTAGTCCATGAGCGCATGTACTTATTGGATTGCCAGTACTTGGATTTAAACCAGGATATGCATTTAAAAGAGCTGGCATATATTCTGGGTACGATGGATATGTGATATTGCTTATTGGTCCACATACGGAAGTCATGGGACCTTCTGCTCCACTTAATGGTGGTGTCATAGCTGCCATATCAGAGGCTGCTGGCTGATTACCTAAGCCATAGGCCTCAGCAATTCTTTGTACGACACTTTGATCGGCAGAAAAATGTGCTTTACCTGGTTGTCCAGGAGGAGATAGTGCAAACTGTGGAGAGCCCATTAGAAAACTATATAAATCTTGTCCGCTAGTGTTAGCAAAACCGCTACCACCAGAACAACTAGCATTGCTTATGCGGATAAAACCATTAGGAATGGCAGCTTGAAAATATCCACGTGATTGAGCAATAGCACAAGAGGTGAGAATTGTATTATTGTTTGACTTCTCTTCTCTAGCTTGTCCTGTAGATAAAAAAGAATTTGGTACTCTTTGTGTCCAGTTAAATGGCAAACCGCCAGCATTGGCTTCACTAGTACGGTGGAATGTAGAAGGGGCAATTAAATGTGGTTTGCTAGCAATATAACTATCGGCAGTTCTTCCATCTTTAAGAGGTATAAAATGAATATTGCCATTGCCGTTGAAACTAATACCACTTTTATAACCTATCAATACATCTTGCATGCTTCCGTTTGGTCCTACAGGTAATGTTTTTACCCAAGCTGCTTTATTTGCATTGTATACCCCAATTACTGATGTTGGAAGTTGATTAGGAGATAGTCCTACATTTGATGTGTCACCAATATCGCAATAAGCAATTTGATGTTCAGTCATATTTATATCTTGTCCATTGGCAATGCGCATGCCGAGCAACATTCTTATTGAATTTTGATTGGATACAGTGTGGAAAAATTGCTGCAAATTTCCTTGTACTCTCAGTCCATTTTTCAATTGAGTGCTTAATTGTTGAGCATCAGCTGTTACTTGGTGAGCATTAGCTGATGTCCCAGACATAGTTACACCTTCTAATTGCATTGCTTGTGCATTAGCTTGCACTATTAAAGCTTGAGCAAAAACTCTATTGATATTATCTAAATTGACTCTACCGTTATCAGACAAATTGAAAAATTGTGCATGAGTTAAATTGCTTATAGTTAAAGGAACTGCTGGAGTGATGAGGGCATTTTTAGTTAAGTTGAGATTGCCTGCATCCACGGAATTTTGTAATTCCTTGCCACCGCCGACAATTCTTATTAAGAAGAAAATGGCGATACCTAATATGACAATAATTAGTGTGGAAGCAACTATAAAGGCAAGTGTTGCGCCTTTGGTTTTGCGATTTGTCATTATTGCTGCAGCTCCTATTGATGCTCACTTGTTCACTTGTTATTTTGCACAGAATTTGTGACAAATTGGTGACTTTTTAAAATTTTCTATGGGAGGATTCCCACTGATGCTGCATCAGGCTTTTCAAGTGGGGCTCTAATACTGCTTTGTCGGGTGTATTTAGCCTATTTAAGATTGGCTTACCTTGTTAATATAACTTGGCCTTAGACAAAACATGCTTAATATTTCATTTTTTAGCTAATTCCACTTTTTCAATACGTAATGCCTGACAGCCGCCTTTACGTGCCACATAACCGGTCACTTTTACACGTTGAGCGACATATGGCAATAATATTTCATTGCAACCTTTAAATGCTTTATTGGACTTACAGGCAACATAAACTTGTCCGGTTTTATCTTCTAAAATTCCTAATGGCATGCCCCCGCCACCACATGCCAATGCACATGTTTTATGCTTTTCACCCTTGCCTTCGCCCATAATTTCCGATGTATAACACCATACGTCTATGACTTCTCCAATAAGTGTTATTGGAGAAAACTTATGTTTTATTTCAATTTTAGTTTTAAGCAATTCTTGAAGGCGTGCTCTTTGCGTTTCTTCAGGGGTGCCAGCTTTTGCGGTATTCATAGTAATAATGATTATGCATATAAAACAAAGAGACAGTAATTTCATATTTTATATCCTTAATAAGTACTCAAGATTTGCTTAGTTGTTTTAATAGTATATGCTTTTATGTAAATGGATTTGTGGGGATTTTAGATTGTATTTTTCCAGATTACTTCAGATTAGTTGTTGTTATCTTGTTTTATGTTCATTAAATAGTGGTTTTGTAGCCAGTGCTCAAAGCAGCTTTGAATTGTCGGCAAAAGATCTGACCAGCAAGACTCAAGCAAAATTAAGTGGTATCAAAAACTATAATCCTAATGATATTAATGCTGCTGGACTATATGTTCAAAACAATCCAAATGATGCACGCGGACATTTTTGGCTAGCTAAATGTTATGAAGCATTTGGTTATGGAAATTTAGCAGCTGATGAATATTTGAAAGCCAATGATTTGGATAAGCAATGGATTGATCCACTTATAGCATTAGTTAGATTGAAGTTTAGAGCATCGGATGCTAACGATGTAATTGCAATTATTATCAATTATAAAAGTCAATATAGCAAAAATGCTGAGGCTCTTTTTCAAATGGCAATGGCTATCAATTTAGAAGCTCACAGGACGGCAATGCGAGCTAGCGAAATTCCTAAATCACCAAGAAAAGATGAGCTAGAAAAAACAGCTAAAGAATACTTTCACTTAGCAGATGATTTAATTGCTCGTTGCCAATCTTTAAATTCCAATTCAGCGCGAATTTCTTTTTGGCGTGCTAATACATTGTTTTATACCGAACAATACAAACAAGCGTTGGTTGAGGCACAAAAAGCTACTGCCGATAAACAATTGTCTTATTTAGCCAATGGCTTAATAGCAAAATGTTATAGACAATTAGGTCAGATGCAACCAGCTTTAGAATATGCTGGTTCTTTGTATCATAGCAATCCTTGGGATGTAGACAATTCATTACTCTACGCGGAGACTTTAGTTCAATGTCAAAAGCTTGATCAAGCCTTTGAACCAGCTTTGTATGTTTTGGTGCAAACAATAGGTAGTGATCCGGAAAAATTAGTGAAGGCACGCAGATTACTTGTACATATCATTAAAGATTTACCAGCAAAAAAGCGTGATGAAATCATAGAAAAATTTGCATTTGATATTAGAAATACGGCCTATTTAGGTAGATATCATTTAGCAATGGGTGATTTGTTTGATCGCACAAATATGAGAGAAAAAGCAATTCAACACTATAAAGTTGGTGTGAAATTAGAACCTACTTTTGCGCGTGGCTATTTACGTTTGGCAGAAGATCAAGAAGCTTGGCAATATAATTTTGATGAAGCTAAAGAAAATTATAGGCAAGCCTTTAATATGCAAAAAAATGATCCAGAAATTGATATGCGGGTGCGACGTTTTGTAGAGAGATATAGAAATAAAAGCAATGATCTTGCACTGCGTCTTAAGCTTTGGTTGAATGCAAATCGTTCAACTAAATAATGACAATTGTTTTGCTGGATTTAAATTGAATGAACGTCTATGCCATATGCTAGGACCATGCGTTTCTAGTGCTTGTCTATGGTGTTTGGAACCATAACCTTTATTTTTATGCCAATTATATTCTGGATGTTCTTTGGATAAATCAACCATTATTTGATCACGATGCACTTTAGCAATTATCGACGCTGCAGCAATTGAAGCGGATAAAGCATCTCCTTTTACCACTGTAATTTGTTTGTAATTTAAGTTAGGAATTTGTTTGTTGCCGTCTATAAGTAAAAGCAATTCGCTTGTATCATTTAGTTTTTCAGCCAGGTCTGCTACAGCTCTTTTCATAGCCAGTAACGAGGCCTGTAAAATATTTATTTCATCTATTTCTTTGGGTGATGCTTCACCGATTCCATAATGTGCAGTCTGTTTTAACAAGCCGTCAAGTGTTTGTCTGATTTCATGAGTTAACTGTTTAGAGTCGTTTAGGCGAGAAAATTCTTCTAATTGCTTTTTACTGTTCATAAATTTCGGTATGCTGGCAGCAGCGGCAACAACTGGCCCGGCTAGACATCCCCTACCTACTTCATCTACGCCAATAACTAGTATTTGTCTTTTTGCCAATTTGTTTTTACTTATCACCTTTTTATCGAAAGCAATTAATTGATCTAAAAGACTATTTACCATTTATTTAAATCTCAATTATCAATCTAAAAGATATTTACCCAAATTACCCAGACGAAAATCATTGATAAACATAGAAGCCGCCCTCATTATGTCTGGTTTGCCACCAGCGATCAAACAATTTTTTGCTAATGCAAGATCAACTAATGCTTTTTGTGATTGCATGAAATCATTACCATAAAATTTAAATGCTGATAAATTCTTTTTTGCAACCAAACTTAAACCGTAATTGGCTACTTCTTCTGCATCAAAATGTGATGTTGGTAATAGATTACATAGAGCAAGTTTAAGTTTGGCAATAGGTTCAAAAGCAGCTGGTGGTAAAATTCCAGGTGTATCCAATAATTCTAATTGCGGATGTAGCCTAATCCACTGTGGTCCGCGCGTAATTCCTGGACGATTGCCAACATTGGTTTTTTTTCTTCCAATAAGCCAATTGATAAAACTGGATTTACCTACATTTGGTAAACCAATAACACATGCTCTTATTGGGCGTGGCAATAATCCGCGCTTTTGTTGTGAGGCATGTTTTGCTGCCGTTAGCTTGAGAGCTAAATCAATAACTTGTTTTTTGTCTTTGGATGTTTTTAAATCCAGAGCAAGCACATGAGTGTTGGGTTCTTGCTTGAGTTTATCGATAAAGTTTGCAAGCTGTGTCTTATCGCATAAATCTTGTTTGGCAAGAATTACTAAGCGTGGTTTATTACCAAATAGAGCTAAGCTTTCGGGATGCCTACTGGATTTAGGTAATCTAGCATCTAAAACTTCAAAGAGTAAATCAGCAACTTTAATCTGCTCTTTTATATTTTGAAAAGCAGTTCGGCCTTTAGATTTTTTTTGTCCGAATTTTGCATGAGCAGAGCTCATAGCGAGACTAATGTTCTGCAGGCACGGGCGCTTCTTGCACTTGTGCTTCAGTTTCTGGCTGGAGATTTTCTATCTCGCCAGTTTTTCTTGCGCCAATTCTTTCTTTAATACGAGTACCTTTACCGGTTCTTTCTCTTAAATAATAAAGCTTAGCTCGTTTTACATGACCTTGTTTTTGTAGTGTAATTTTTTCTACGCGAGGAGAATGAATTAAAAAGACTCTTTCAATGCCTATTCCTTGGAAAACCCGTCTGACTGTTATGGTTTCGCCAATGCCAGAACCACGTCTTTTGATGATTACACCTTCGTAACCTTGAGTACGTTCTTTGCCGCCTTCTTTGATCTTGACAAACACTTTCACTGTGTCGCCTACATCAAAGGCAGGTAGATTTTTCTTAAGATATTGTGCTTCGACTTCTTTGATTATCTGGTTCATGATCTTTATTCTAAATGAAGTAAATTACGATTTTAACATGGGTATCGCTGCTTGCGACCACATGCGTTGTCTTTGTTTAAACCTGTTTACTTATGAGCCTTACTTTATTGGCTAATCCAAGAAAAGTTTAAGATAATGCAATTAAAAATTATAGATAATTCATTGAGCGAAACTGGCTCTAGCTCATGATTTAAACTCATTTTTAAATGAATTTAGCTCATTGATAAAGTCTTCAATAGAGCGAAATTGACGATAAACAGAAGCAAAACGTACATATGCAACTTGATTGAGATTCTTTAATCGGCTTAAAACCAGTTCACCTAACATACTTGCTTGTAATTCCCTTTTCCCAAATTGGGCCAATTCACCCTCAACAGAATCAACCAATTCATCTATTTCATCAGCTGTGACCATTGTTTTGGCACAAGCACGGCTTATACCAGCACGTAATTTTTCCCTTGAATAGGGCTGTCTATCGCCAGTACTTTTGATGACAAGTAGCTGCATGGCTTCAACTCGCTCATAAGTTGTAAACCGCCGGCTACATTTTTCACATTCTCTTCTTCGGCGCACTGATGAGTTTTCAGCAGTGAGCCTAGATTCTAAAACTCGGCTATCTTTGTAATTACAAAAAGGACAATACACAAATATAAATCCAATACAAACTTACTGAATTATAGCGACTTTTGGTCTCTTTATGGTAAGCCATTCTATAATAGAATTGATTGAAAAATCAGGCTTATGAAATGTCGCGCAAAAAACCAAAAACTTATTACCAGATATTAGGAATAAAATCAGATGTTTCTCTTGCGGAAATTAAGAAAGCTTATCGCGATTTAGTAAAAACATATCATCCAGATCTTGGCTCAAATACAAAGGAAGAGATGATGATGCTCAATTTAGCTTATGAAACATTGAAAGATAAACGTAAGCGCTTAGCCTATGACATTACAATTGGGGTGAGTAAAAGTATTACCATCATAGCTCCGGAGATGAGTTCTTTAGTTGAAGAGGAAAGAGAAAAATATTTGCGACAAGTTTTTAATCCCAACCGCATAGCTATTAATAAAGTATTAGCTATGTATAAGTCGCAAATGAGAAATCTTTCTCTTGATCCATACGACGATCAATTAATTAGTGAATTTATAAATTATGTTGATGAAATTGAAACTAATTTGAAAAAATCTTCTGATGCTTTTAACAAAACCAAAACACCTAGATCGCTTGAGGCCGCTGTGCATATGATGCGCTATGCTATAGCGCAAGCTGCAGATGGATTGGATGAACTTCGTAGTTTTTGTACTAATTATGACTATAATCATCTGAGCATGGCCGAAAGCTTATTTCGTATATCTCAAGATCTAAACAAACAATCAGTTAAATTGACTAAAAACTAGTGTCCACCATTCAAATTTTTTGAGCTATAAAATTCAATTGAATTGACTGCCAAATAACTTCTTTGCCTTCATATAATAAATTTTCTTTGTAAGGCTCCAAAGATAATTTAGTAATGACCCAGTTTTTATATTTTTCTTTTAAAAGCGTCTCCAAGTCATCACTTTGTAGAGGTGTTTCCACCTTTGTGTTTATTTTTTGATTGGTGTCTTGATCTATTACGTTTCTATTAGTAGTAAATTCCAATCTGTTAATTCCTTTGGTCTTAGTGCCATCGATTACTTTTTGAATAATAGTTTCGATATTGGCAAAAGAAGAACAGTGTTCCAAAACAGATATGGCGATGATGAGATCATAATAGTTCTTTCTAATTACGAAAGTCTCTAAGTCAAGGCAATGAGAAATAATAGAATTTTGCACTCCGTGCTTTGCCGCATTGGCATCTAATTTTTTACAAGCAAGATCGAGAAATTCTACACAATCTATTTGCGCGTTATTTAAAATTTGGGCTATGGCAATACTATTGCGCCCTACTCCGGCTCCCAGATCCAATATTTTCGGTGCATCCAATTTTTTTATTTCCTTGCATAGCTCCATCACTATTGCATCCGGTTTTTCCAACCAGCTCCCACCTTCAAACAACTCGTGCTTGCTATAATAATCAATATGGTAATTTAAAGTTTGACTTCGTGCTTCTTTAAAGGCGGTATTCATATGTGTATCCTAATTTTTATTGGCAGAATAAAGTACACCTTTGGTTTCTAATTTTATATAATTGCCATGGCTATATTGTTGAATAATATGTCTTAAATGATCAATATCAACTTGATTCAATTTGGTATTGTGCCAAGCTTCCAGTGCAAAGAGAAAAGCTTGCAGGGCAATTGTGCAATTAGGAAATAAGAAACAAAATGCGTCATTATCATTTGACAAATTATTTATCTCAATATTGCCAAAAACACTGGCTATAGGTTCAATATAAAAAGTTTGCGGATCAATTGTTTTATCCATTGTTTTGGCAAAATGGCGAGCAATTTTATCGTAATCACAATTCGACAATAAAGCAAAAACTAGTAATTTGCCTCCTCGCCTTAGAACTCGAAAGGCTTCTTTTATAGCGTTGATCTTATTATTTACTTGATGCAACATCCAAGGCATTAATACCATATCAAATGATTCGTCATTATATGGCAAACTTTCGGCAGAGTGCGAGAAAAAACTGGCATTGGGCAAAGTATTATTTAATTTGTCGATAATAATTTTATCTTGATCTATGCCAATTATAGTTTTGCATAAAGGAGATATTTGAGCTGACAATCTGCCATTACCACAACCAATTTCCAAGATATCTTTGTTTGATAATGGAAAAACTGCTTTGATGAGATTAACTTCCTCCCTGTTAATGGAGAAATAATCCGACCAAAACCTTATTCGGTTGTGATAATCCTGCAGATATTGTACTTCCATTAGACTCCAGCTAATGTTTTTTGTTTAGCCCATTTACTTAATACGGCGTCATAGGTGAATTCTTCATCTAATCCTTCTTGCAAATTGACGCCGTAAAAATCTGAGTACCAACGCTCGCAATCCCACTTATAAGTTTTGCGTAAGCGATCTAAATAAGAATTCCAATCTCGTTTTTGTGAGCGTAACAAATCATATAATCTAGCAAAAGCGCCAAATTGTTCATTGTGGAAACAAGTTAAAGCATCTAGCTCTCCTTGTTCGAATTTTTTCAAATTTTGAGAGAGAGGAATTGAGCCTAAATATCTGTCTTTGCCCACTGTTTGTTGAATAAATTCAGAATCTTCATCTCCATCAATTTTGTTGCCAATTATGTAAGTTTTGTTGGCAATATTGCCGGCAATTTCTACATAATCTGTAAATACTTTTACTGATTTTTCGGTTGGTTCGACTACAAATATGTTTAAGTCGTAAGCAAAGGACAATGAAGTAGCTACATTATCTGTACCAGCTGTTGTATCAGCAATAACAATGTCATCATCCGTGTCAAGCATATGATGGAATATGCCCGCTAATGATTTCAATTTTTCATGATAGCAAGAGCCGCCGACATCTTCTTCTTGGTATGTTCCAACAGTAATTAAAGTTATGTTGCCATGTTTTAATCCATATTTTTCAATAAAAGGACTATCAGGTTTAGCTGTAATGAAATTTGACTTTAAAGATGGTGGTGTAGTACCAATAATTGGTCTTTCGCCAAGATCGGTTCTTTGCCCACGTAAATAGGATGTAATTTCATCAAAGTGTAAGCCTAATTGCTTTGCTTCCCCTTCGGCATTCAAAGCACTTTTTAAATGTGCATTGACGTCAGCATCTACTGCCAAAACAAATGGATGTCTGGTAGCTGCGTATTTTATAAATCCAGCAGCTGTAGTAGTTTTACCTGCTCCACCTTTTCCTAGAAATGCGACTCTCATTTTTCTCCTTCTCCCTACAGTGTTATGAAACTTCGACTAATAAATTTGGAATTGCATTATTTGTGGAATCATTGCATTGTTTGCAAAGTCCATATAATTCAAGTACGTGTGATTTAACCATAAAGCTGTATTCTGTGCTTATAGATTGGGCAAGTCCATCTATTATGCAAGCACTGATTCTGGTTGTTTTTCCACATTGCTCACAAATTAGATGGTGAAAATGTTCTCCTGGGCTGATTAATTCATAACGGCGCTCTCCGTCTCTGAATGTGACAACTTGTACAATTCCTAGCCTGGCTAATAGTTCTAAGGAACGATATACTGTTGTCAGTCCTGGTGCTTGATTGGACAAGCTATTTTTCAGCTGTAAAGCTATATCTTGAGCTGATGGCGTGCCTTGGGTGTTTTTCAGTGCTTCCAGGACTATACGGCAGCCTTTTGTGAACTGTTTGCGTCTACCGACAAGCCGGTCAGCAAGATGCTTGTGATTTCTTGTGATTATGTGCATTGTCTGGTTTCCTTTTTTATTAGCTTGATAATTTTTCCACTCAAATTTAGAGGGTAGCCGTATAAATGTATTACCGAATTAGTTTGCCCTGGTAGAGGATTGGATTGAATTATATCGGGAGCAATCCATTGTAAAGTTAGAATGTCATATAACATGTGCGAGCCATCAGCATATTTATCAAAACCATAAAGAGGTGCGATGCTATGAAATACAAATCCTTCACTTCTTAGTAAATTAGCTGTTTCAATAGCATGAGGATTATTGGCAGGTATTCTTACTAAAATAAACCTTTTACCGGCTTTTTTTACCGATTTTACTGCTGAATCCAGCTCGGCAATATTCAAATTAAAGTTGGGGTTGTAAGTTATATAAGTATGACCATAGCCGTCTTTCCAATCAATATTTGGGACTGAATCATTTGAAATTGAATCTTTTGTATCAGTTGTACTGCTTATGACTTGATAGTCAAATATCTCTTGAAATTGATGCAGAATATCTTTTACTAATTGCCGATATTCTTCTGGCACAAAAATATCGCGTTGTTTCAATATTTCTTTAGCTAAAGCATATTCGCCAATAGGCAATTCTTTTTTACATATATTTTCCCAATTTGGACTTTCAAAATTGATAGCATTACCAAGCTCTTTGCGAATATTTTGTAATTTAGCTACTAATTTGCCTTGTGGCTTGCTTACCCACAGTACTGACTCGGGATGATTGGCAAAAAAGACGTTTGGATAATGACAAAAAGCAAAACCGGTTATTCTGTTGTAACCTTCCGAGAAATGTGCTGATTGAGATAACATACTATGAGTAACCAGCTCTGTGGTATTCATAGTAAACATATCTTCTTCAATTATTTTTTTTGCTCCGGCTATTATTTTTGTACCAATGTGTTTTCCGCGCATGTCTTTTCTTACTGCCATGCAATTAAATTCACACTGATAAGGACTTAAATAATCAGCAACAATACCGCCAGCTATTTTGCCATCAATTTTGGCTATAACCAAACGTCTATCCAGATTATCTATAATGCTCTTTATTCCTTCCGCTGAAAATAATGCCGGTTCTGGATATGGTTCACATCCTGGTGCTCCGATACCATCTTTGCCCAAAGCAGCAGTAAACATTTCTGCTATTTCATAAGCATCCGAGCACTTGGCTAAATCTATATATTCCTTTTCCAGTGTAATAGCCATGGTTTATCCTTTTACCAAAACTTTTTTGTTTGTTGCTACATTTGCCGCTTTTATAATTTCGTGTGCACAATTGCGCCCATTTGCCCCGGTGACGTTTCCGCCTGGATAAGTACTGGCACCACATTGATACAAGTTGTTGAAGAGTGTTTTGTATCCTTCACAGCCGGGAAATTTTCTTCTTTCAAATAAGTTGTCGACATTCATTGGCATATGCCAGCAACTGCCGCCGCTTAAATTATATGTTTTTTCCAGATCATAAGGTGATACTACTGCTGTATCTTCGATGCATTGAGTGAAATTAGAAGAATGTTCGCTGATACGATTTATTGTATTTTTTAATAATTGTTCGTTATCTTCTTTTGTCCAAGCGCGATTATTGATTTTGGACGGCAAATAATGAATATCTACAGTAAGCAAATGTTTGCCATTGGGAGCAGTTGTCGGATCGGCAACGGAGGGGAATCCCATAGTAAGCATCAAGCTTTCCGGCATATTGCCGAAAGGTACTTTGTCCGAATCATTTATTACCGATTGCATTGAAGGAGCAATTACTATTACTCCACTGTAATTGTGTTTTAGTTCTGTAAGTAGTGGAAATGCTGGTAAGGCATTTAAAGCAAAATGAATTTTGCCAGCCGATAGTAAGGGTTTATTGGCCTCTATTTCTTGTAGAATTGTCTCTGAAACTGAATCGGCTGGTAATAATTTTTGGAATAATGTGAAAGGATCGGTATTGCTTACTACATAATCAAAAGATGTTGATGTATTATCTTCAAAAATAATTTCATTTACAGCTTCTGTAGTTTTAATTGCCTTGATAGCTTTATTGGTTAATATTTTTACTTCATTGGCTTGAGCAGATTTGCTCAATGATTGGGTAATTTCACCCATTCCCCCTTTGACAAAACCCCAAGCGCCAAATTCGCCTTTGGTTTTAGCTGTTCCGTGATGGATACAACCAAAAACACTGCCTCTTTTATTGGCGAATCCTGGTGTACATGTAGCTGCCGCCGCCATTAAATACTGATTGGAAATATATTCTTGCAATAGCTCAAATAAAGAGCCTCTGAAAATATAACGAGCAATATTATTGAGTTTATTTGTGTCCAGTAAATTGACTATATCCGCTTGGGTAGTGGAAGGAACAAAATAAAGTGGATAAATTAATTGAGCGGCTTTGCCCATATCTGCCCAAAAACGTTGCCAGCCTTGTTTTTCTTCCAATGATAAATTGCCTACTTCAGTTTTGGCTTGACCACCTTCGCGGGGGGTAAAAACATATTTGCCGTTAGGCAATAAAATAATTTCTATCGGGTCGGTTAAATATGGTTTTAAGCCATATTTTGTCAATTCCAATTCTTGAGCAATTTCTTCTCTGAGCATTCCATAATAAGAAGCTACCGAAGAAACTTTATATCCGGCAAATAATTCTTCAGTGACACAGAGTCCACCAACTTGAGAGCGCTTTTCAAAAATAGTAACATCAAACCCAGACTTAGCTAGATATGCTCCGCATACTAACCCATTATGTCCAGCTCCAATGATTGCTATTTTCAAAACCAGTCTCCTATGTTAGCGCCTGTGTCAGAACTTCAATAAAGTGTTTGACTTCCGCCTCAGTATTGTAAGCATGTAAACTTACTCTTATGTACGCATCTCCTTCACTGGCTTTAGCTATACCCATACAATGATCTCCGCTGCGTACATATATATTTTCGCTGTCGAGCATAAAAGCTAAATCCATGGTAGGAATATGTTCAAAACGGAAAGCAATGATGCTGCTTCCATCCGGACATCCACATACTCCCGGTCCGGGAGCAAAATCAATACCTGGTAATGCCTTCAATGCCAAATACAATAATTTCAACAAATATCCAGTGTGGTTTTGAATATTTGCCACTCCTAATGATTCAATCAATTCTATTGCTGGTTTCCAGCCTATAATAGCTGGAATATTAAGCGTGCCTGCCTCTAATAAAGACGGCAAGTTATTTTGATCGAAAGATAATTGATGGCTACCTTCGGCAGAAAAATCAATATTGGCGTTTGCTTTGCCACCCAGTTTGAAAGGAATTATTTCTTTTGTCAGCTTTGGATTTATCCATAAAGCGCCAATGCCATTTGGTCCAAACATTTTATGAGCAGAAAATGAAATAAAGTTGACATTTAAGTGTTTAACATCAATTTGGCAATGTCCGATACTTTGGCAAGCATCCAAAGATATGATTACTTGATCACCAACTATTTTGCGAATTTCCGGTACTTCCATGTCCAAGCCATACACATGATGAATATGTGACATGGCCAATAATTTGGTTTTGTTGCTCACAGCCTCTTTAATGGTTTTTAGATCGTAGTCACCGACAGTGTGAATTTTAAACGTCTTGATGGCTATGTTCTTGCCTTGTTTGGCTAAAATTCTCTGTACGTTGTACCAGGGCAATATAGCTGATTTATGATCTTCCGGGCAGAGCATGATTTCATCGCCATCCTGGAGATTTTCCAACCCCCAAGCTAAAGCAATTGTGTTTAAGCTGTCGGTTGCTCCAGCAGTGAATATTATATTTTCAGAATTGGCATTGATGAATTTTGCTAGCGCATCTCTGGTTTCTTCTATTTGTTGGCTGGCAAGTGTAGACCATTGATAAGAAGCACGTCCGGCATTGGCGCAAGATGTATTGTAAAACTTCTCCATAGCTTGAAGGACAGTGGTTGGTTTTTGTGTAGTTGAAGCATTATCAAAATAAATTACATCGGCGGCATGGCTGAAAATGGGAAATAGGGTACGCAATTTACCGGCATCAATTGAGCTTGATGTGATACTTGTCGTACAGATAGTATTACTTGCAACTGAGGCGGACATATGAGTTCCCTTATGCTTTGCCGGCTGTCATGGCTCTCTGGGCTTTACCCATTAAGCTAGAACGTTCTGTCTTTTTATTTGTATCTCTCCAGGAAACAAATCCGCCTTTTAAGCTGGCACAATTTATACCTTGTTTAGCAAAATGTGCTGCATATCGTTTTGATTGATCTCCGGTTGGACAAACGAATAATACTTTGTGTCCATTGGAAAATGGAACGCCCATATCAGACATATCTTCCAACGTATCGGTTGGAATATTTATGGAGCCGGGAATACGCGAGGCTTTGAAAGCTAAGCTGCCGCGCATGTCAATGATGAATGGCTGAGGCGTACTATTCAACCATTGTTCGGCTTCATCCACAGAAACTTCCGGTGCTGCATTTATATCATTTTGATTTAATGCCCTAACTGAATCTGCTTTCACTGATAAGCTAAATAATTCCGGACGTATTTTTTGTAAATAAGAGAGGTACCATTCGACTCTGTCGCAAACAATAAATACAGCATTTTTCTTTTCTGTAAGTTTGCTATCGATAGGACGAAGATATTTGAATGCTGCTGCCAAACTACCTCCGCCTGTTGGACCAGCTAAAATACCGCATTTGCGAATAAGCATGAGCATGGCATCAATAGATTCGTCTATATTGACTTCAACAATGTCGTCATAAAAGTCTTTACGGAAAAGTCCTACTTCGTACATCTCATCGACATTGCGAATGCCAGGCAATAAATGGCCTTTAGAGGCAATAACGCCCACATTCTTCAGTTGAGAGTTATTTTCTTTAAGCAGAGCACCGGCTCCTCGAGTAGATCCGGTAGTGCCCAAACCACCAATGAAATAATCTACTTTGTTCAAATCAGCTAAAATTTCTTTGCCGGTAGATTCGTAATGAGCATGAATATTTTTCTCGTTTGTATACTGAGAAGTATGGAAAAATTTCCCGGGGTTAGCGCTCATAATTTGTTCAATGAAAGTAACAGGATCATTGGGGTCGGTCGGATCAGGACATTCGGATAATCCTGGTAATTCATCTAATTGTGCGCCAAGCAATTGCAATATTTGTTTTACTTCCCGTACTTTTATTCTGTTGGTTACAATTTTGAAAGGGACATCGTGAATAGAACAAATAAGCTGCATGGCTTTAGCCATATTGCCGGAAGAAGATTCAATTACTGTTTTACCTTCAGCTGCTATTTGTTTAATGTCGTCTTTCAAAACATTCCAAGCGCTTTTATCTTTGACGGAACCAAATGGATTGAGAAGTTCGAGTTTGGCAAAAAGATTTATATTTTTGAGTCCGTGTATTTCTGACGGAATCTCAAATAAAGGTGTATTACCGATTAATTCACTTACATGTCTAACGAGCATTGAATACTAGACTCCTTATTATTAGAAAATTTACTTGAGGACGTCCCAGAATGGAACGTATTGGTCATCAAACATCCATGTGTATTTGCCTTCGCGTTCGCAGACGGCAATTTTTTTAGCAATTGGTTGCATGATTGAATTAGTAGCGGAAAAATCCATGAAATAACCGGAAGTATTGATAAATACCACTAAATCACCTTCTTCGGGCATTGAGGGAAGATAAGTCAAATGGCGGTATATCAAATCGCTTTCCAGACACAAATTACCAGCAAAATAAACAGGATGACTTTCTTTGCCGTTGTTTGTAGTATTTGATTTGGAAATTACTAGCGGGTCGATAAAAATTTCTTGATCTAAGAATGAAATATCTTGTCTTTTCATATTAAGACAAACAATAGTATCGCCACGACTGGAAGTGCGTATAGAATTTACGCGAGCTATGGTAATACCTGTTTGATCGACTAATGATCTACCTGGCTCAATCCAAAGCTCAATCATATTGTCTCGCAATAAACTGCCAGCTGTTTGATCTCCAAGATTGGCAAATTTATGATTGAGCAATTCGGCAAGGAAATTTGGACCTGTTTGCTCATCATAATAATTGTAGCTATTAAAATTGCCGCGTAATTTGCCTTTATCGGAGGAAAGTCCGAATGAATTATTTTGCCAGGTGATTGGAGGTCTGCTGCCAAGAACTGCTTCTTTAAGAGCACTGGTGTAATTGTTCCATTCTTCTTCATTAGCCAAATAATTGACTTTATATCCGCCACCTATGTTTAGAACTCTCGGCTCAAATGAGTGAGCAAATGCATCATCAAATATTTGAAAACAATTTTCAATTGCTACTGCTCTTTCCACAACACTTACTGTATCCAAGTGAAATGAAAAGCCTAATAAATTAACTTGGCAGCGCCATTCATCCAGAATAGCAAAAGCTTTTGGTAATTCATTAATAGGAATGCCAAAGCGACTTCCTTTATTCAAGAATTTGGAATGTTCTGCTTCAAAGCCTGAAAGTCTGAGCAATACATTGGTAGGTTTTTCCACTTTTAAAATATTGCGTAAACTTATAAGCTGATGCAATTCGGCAATGCTATCCAAATTAATAGTGACATTTTGCTGAATAGCCAGAGATAAAAAGTCAGCATTCTTTGGACCAGTTGCTTCCAGCCGGCTTCCTTCAAAACCACTAGCTAAAGCATGTGCCAACTCATTTTTGGAAGAAATATCTAAACCAGCTTTTTCGGTAGCCAGTCTTCTTATTATTGATTTTGATTGATTGCATTTGTGGGCAAAGAAAACTTTGCCTTGAATACCAAATTTGGTAAATACGGCATTAAAAGCTTCCACATTATTACTTACCAGTTCTGGAAACACTATATTCAATGGGCTTCCCAGTGCAAAACCAAGCTCAAATAATTTTTCTTGATTTTTGAGGAAGTTTTGAATTACCGGATGTACCTTTGGTGTCAAAGGTAAAGCAGTAGTGCTTATAGAACTAACATTCAATACGGATGTGGACATGGCAAAACCTCTTAAACTAAAGCCAGTTCTTTAAGACTTTTCTCAATAACTTGTTTGTAAGAAAACTCATTATCCAGATTCTCGTCGAGCTTAACTCCACCAAAATAATCATCCAACCAGTCACGGCAAACTTTGGTATGTGTATCTTTCAATCTTGTCAGATAACCATTCCAGTCACGGTTTTTGCTTGTCCAAGTTTGAAATACCTTTTCAAATACTGGTTGTTGTTCGGTCATAAAATCGTTAAGAGCTTCTTTTTTTCCTTGTTCGAAGCGTTTTAAATGTTTTGATTGAGGAACAAGTCCCAATATTCTGTCAGCTGTTACATGTTTAGCTATAAACTGAGCATCACCTTCTCCATCAACTTTATTGGCAATGACATAAGTTCTGTCAGCAAGATGAGGAGCAACACTTAAGAAATCTAAGTATACTTTCACTGATTTCATCGTTGGTTCGACTACGAATACATTCATATCGTAAGCAAAAGATAGAGATGTAGCGACATTATCGGTACCAGCTGTTGTGTCGGCAACAACTAAATCATTTGGTCCATCCAATAAGTGATGGAAGAAAGATTGTAATCCAGTGAGCTTAACGTGATAACATGCACCACCGACATCCGCTTCTTTATATGTGCCTACTGTTAATAGGTATACGTTACCAGCTTTTTGAGAATATTTGTTGATTAATGTATCGTCAGGGCTGACTTTCACAAAACGTGATTTTAAGGAAGGAGGAGTTGTTCCGACCATTGGTCTTTCGCCCAAGTCGGTTCTTTCGCCCTTGAGATATTCGATAATATCGTTTCTGATTTCACCTAATTCATACTCTTGACCTTCTAATTTTCCTAAATGCAAAGCTCCTTTTAAGTGTGCATTTACATCGGCATCAATTGCTAAAACAAAAGGATGTTTGTTTGCTAAATAGCGAATAAATCCGGCGGAAGTTGTTGTTTTGCCGGCTCCACCTTTTCCTAAAAATGCAATTCTCACTATCGATCTCCTTTCTTCCTATGCTAATTAAGCAAATTGTTGTTCCATAAAACATGAATTACAGCTGGCTGCTGAAGGTAATACCGAAAACCAAGGTAAAAGTGCAGCGTCAGTAAAATGATATGAAGCTCTTGGTGGTAATACTGCCTCTTTTATTTCCGCCAAGGTTTGATAAATGGATAGTGGAACCCGGCGTATTGATTTGCCTGAATCATATAAATCTTTTACTACTGTTGTAGATAAATATTCTGGTAAAAAGACTATGGGTACGGAATTGATATATCCATATTTTGGCAATATGGTTTTGACTTGATTTATGAGTATTGAGCGATATTTTGGATTGGCTAAAAATACTGATAAATGATGCAATATTTCGCATTGGGTAATAGGCCCAATAATTTGTTCATTACAAAAATCAGCAACTTTTTCTTGAAATTCTTGATTGTCTAAAGCCCAAATACAGTTACTTGTATATTTGAGCAAATTCCATAACCAAGAAGCGGTCAGTCTGTGGTTGCCATCCGAGACGGAATAAAATTCATTGGCTACGATGGGAGCAAATCTTTGCTGGGTAAGATTTATTATTTCATCTAGGAGCCTTTCGCTGAGGCAAAACTCTGTTGCCCTTAAAACATTGAGCGGTAGAAGTCCTATTTCCAGCCAATTATCGGCAAATAAACCTTGAGCTATAATATTTAAATTATCGGAGTAAGTCATATAACTGGCAAAAGCTTCCAGTTCAAATAAAAATGGTAATATGTTTTGAGCTGAAATATTATTGCTGTAAGTATTGAACAATTCTTCTGTTGCTGCGATAGCATGATTGGAATAAGTGATTGGAGTGGTATCAGTATCAGTCCACAATGAATGTATTATTGAAAGTATTTCTTCCAATTTGCTATGAGAATTGACTGCTGACATGCAAAATTCAGTAAGCATTTCTATAAAAGCATCTTTTTCTTTAGATTGACATTTTGTCGTATCAGTCTTTTCATCAATGGATGGAAAATGAATTATGCTGAGCTTGGGCTTGGATATAAACAACCAGGGCCAATTAGCTCTTGTCTCTTGTGACTGATAAGAAGAAACTTCTTTCAATTCGAATATAGATTCATTATCTTCATTTTTAGTTTTATTTAGCATTACTTGAAATTTTTCTATATTCGGAAATCCGGCATCAAATTCGAATAGTTTCAACCATTGCTCATAGAATAAAGTACCGCGGTATATTTCTTGGCAGTTTGGACCCCCAGCAGCTGGAATCATTTGTCCTGGGAAATATGCTGGTACATTTTGTGAATTATCGGTAAGAGCTGCTGATAATCGATGAGATATGAAAGTTAATTGTTTGGATCTGTTGATTAACTCGTGAGCATTCTCAATATTTGTTTCAAGCATTAAGCGGTGATATTTAGAATGTCTTTTGTTGAACTTTGATGTGGTTGAGACTACGCGAATCTTCTTTTGTTTTTCATAAGAGTGAATACAGGGAAAAGCAAATGGCGATATGGCGCCATTCTTTTGAGAATTTGATGTATTTAACTCTTGTGTCATATCAAACAGGCACTGCTACTGGTTGGGTATTCGGATAAACTTCTTTCAGTCGTTCTTGCCAAAATCCTTTACGTTCTTTGTAATTTGTACTCTTTTCAAATAATTCAAATAAAAGATCGTATGAAGTAGTATCACCTAAATAATATTGGCAGAAACTTTTGAGCAAAGATTCTTCAGCTTCTTTCAATTTGTCTTTTTTTAATAAGTCCTGGGCTTTGTCCAATAATTGGTTTTTTTCCAAGGGACTCAATATAGATAATGAATTGATAGCATCTTTGTCAAACCATTGATTTTCTAGTAAAGCACTCAAAGGTTGATTGAGATAACAATCCATCATCAAGTGAATACGTGGTTGATCTCCAAAATTACATGCACTGTGAACAGTAGCTTTGGGATCTAATTTCCAGATGAATCCTTTTTTGAAATGCACTCGTCTGCCTGGTGTAATAATGGATGCATAAGGGTTGGTGATGATTGGTACATGCAAGCGAAAGCGAGGGATGTTCTGTAAATAAACAAAATCCCTGTGCTCGTGTAGGAAAGTTCCAGGATCTAAGCGCAATAGCCTAGAGCCCATAATATGGAAGCCTTGCTTTTCAATAAATGTATCTAAACTTGGTAATTTGGATAAAAGAGGAGTTTTTAGAGGTGCCTGGCAATCTTTATAATCAAAATTGTTTTGTTCGCCGGTTGGATTTAAAAGGGTGGCGACTTTTAGCCCATCGGAAGCATATTCCGGATATGGTTCATTCCAATCAATGTTGGCTGAACTTATTTCGCTTGCAATTTTTTCGATTTCTAAAACATTTACTTTGGTAAGTTGAGCAATGATTTCTAACACGACTTATTTACCTATTATATTAGGAGGGCTTTACTTGCATAATTCAATTCACTAAAATTGAAAACGATTTCCGTTTCTATTTGCATGAATTGGTACTAATTTACTGACTAGACCAAGCAATAATTTTACTGGAAAAAGAAGTGTTATTGCGAGTCTTTCTCAATAAATAAGCTCTTAGTTTCTAGTTCGTTGGATTTAAGTAGATGGGAAGTCAGACTGGCAGTAGAAAAATTGTAAAATGCTAAATGAATATAATTCGCAATTAAAGTTACAAATTGACAAAAACATTTTTCAACTAAAAGTCAAGAATTACTAAATGATGACGTAAAATAGATGGCTTGTTATCAAGTACTTACTGAATAGAATTTCTTGCCTCATGAAAACCAATCTAAAAGAAACAATTGAAGATGAAATTTCAATTGTTCATCAATCATCTCCAATTCAATTAATTGGAAATATAAGGATGGAGTATTATTTGGCATTTGCTTATTTATGCCAGGGTTTTTCACAACAATATGGTGTAATTGCGCAACCAATTCAATATTATTTGATGAAAGGATTGAATTGGTCAGCAGCCCAAATAGCTTTTTATATGTCGGTAATGCTTATTCCTTGGGTAATAAAACCAATTTTTGGTTTAGTCTGTGATTTCATTCCTTTATATGGTTGGCGTAAGAAAAGTTATTTGTTTTTGGGCAACATTATTGCTGCATTTGCTTTTGTTATGCTTACCTTTTCAAATTCTTTCCCGTTGATTTTGACATTTTTATTTGTCTCAGCTATTGGAATGTCAATTTCAGTTGCTCTTTTAGTTGGCATAACTGTTGAATCAGGTGGCAAAGTAAGTAAAACAGAATCATATTTTAGTTATCAGGGCTTTTGTTATTATGCAGCTAATCTAATTGCTGCTCTTATTGGCGGGACAATTTGTCAACATTTCATCCCTCTTCAGGCAGTCAATGTTTCGGCTATGTTTGCTTTGATTATGCCGTTTTTGTTTGCTTTTAGTGTTCTATTCTTAATTAGAGAAAAAAAGCTCACAAACAATATACCTAATGTGAAATTTGCTGGAAATTTGCTTAAGCAAGCTTTTCAATCTAGATCTTTGCAATTAGTAGCTTTATTTTTATGGTGTTTCAATTTTAGTCCGGGATTTGGTATCCCTCTTTATTTTTACGAATCCAAACAACTTGGTTTCTCCCAGGAATTTATTGGACAACTGGGAGCTTGCAATAGCTTTGGTATGTTATTGGGAGCTCTTGTTTTTGCAAAATTAATAGCAAAAAAAATAGTTCTCAAAAATCAGCTCAAATTCATTGTTGTATTTGGTACAGCTAGTACATTGTCTTACCTGGTGCTTAATTCTTTATCTGCCCCAGCTCTAGAAATTGCAAGAGGAATAACGAGCATGATTTCCATTCTTACCCTTTACAGTTTTGCTTCTAAGTCTTGCCCTAAATACATAGAAGTTTCAGTCATGGCGACAATGATTACAATTTGGAATTTAGCTCTTGAATTTTCGACATTTTTAGGTGGACAATTATACTCCAATGTTTTGCAAGAACAATTCTCCATCTTGATTTACATATCAGCTCTAACCACTGCTCTCTGTTTCTTATTGATACCATTTATGCCTACAGGTAAACAAAACTAGTATTATGAATCAAAATTTTACTGATTACTTTTCTAAACAGTCAGCGAAATATGCAAAGTTCCGCCCAGGTTATCCACAAGAATTATTCGATTTTTTGACTAAACAAGTTGTCTCAAAAAATTTAGTATGGGATTGTGGTACTGGTAGTGGACAAGCTGCTGTATCTTTGGCAAATTTATTTACTAAAGTTATAGCTACTGATGCTAGTGCTGAACAAATCAAACATGCAAGAGAGAGACCTAATATAGAATATAAAGTTGCATTAGCTGATGCAAGCGGACTGAAAAATGCTAGCGTTGATCTTATTACTGTTGCTAATGCTGTACATTGGTTTGATATACCAAAATTTTTTGGAGAGGCAAAGCGTGTTTTAAAACCAAATGGAGTGATTGCAATTTGGTGTTATAACTTTTGCGTGGTAGATTCGGATCTAAAAGCATTTATGCAATTATTCTATGAAAAGATAAAACCTTTTTGGGCTGAACCAGTAAAATTAGCTTGGAATGAATATAAAGACATTGAATTTCCTTTTCGTGAGATAAAATCCCCTCAGTTTAGTTTGGAAAAACAAATATCTTTAGATGAATGCTTAGGATATTATTCAACCTGGTCGTCTGTGCAAGCATATAAAGAAAACTGTGATGAAGATCCTATTTTAGATCTAAAGCAAAAACTGGAGCCAATCTGGGGAGCTGAACGACTGGTACGTTGGCCACTATATTTGCGTGTAGGAAAAATATAAAATCAAAAAACACAAAATGTTTTTCAGCCTATTTATTATCTGGTTGTAGACCAATTAAATATGGAGCCTTGGCTCCACGATTAAGAGAAGTCTTGTTATTATTTGGTGTGCCGTTATTGGATGTTTTACCACCACCATTGCCACTTGGTTGTGTTTGACTACCAGTAGTATTAGGTGTCACACGAGTATTATTTGTAGATGTTCTATTATCTTTGTTAGCAGCATGTTGATTGCTGATTGGCATTGAATAGCTTCCTTTACCAGCAGTAACATGGTGTAAGGCTGCAGCTGTCTTGAGTAAACTTTCTTGCAATTGATGTTCTTGCCATGAGCCAGGCTGACGGATAGCTTTCAGATGTGGAGTGCTAGACAACATTGTTATGATAGAAAAGTCACTCATAATTGCATGTACTTTGTTGCTATTTAAAGGTACATCTACAATTTGTCTTCTTGCTACATTATCGTTAGCGTACGCATCAGAATGAGATATTGGATGACCCGATAAGAAAAGTTCTTTGCCTGGTTCAATTAAAATCTTTTGACTGCCAGCTATTACCCAGATATTATCTGGACCACTTAAAGCAGCAACTCTGACTTCACCATTTTTAACGCTAACAGAGAGTGCTGCACCTTGAACAACATGAACTATTCCAAGAGGCGTTTGTACATCCATATCTTTATTTGGTTTGATGAATAAATTACCAGAATTAAGTTTTAGTCCTTTGGCTATAGTGCTAAACGAAGAGCCTTCTTCAGCTAATAAGTGTGAAGGTTCTTTAGCCTTGCCAAAAGATAGTCCATTGCTTGCAATATAAACAGCTTCAGGAGTGTGTGGAATAGACTTATGTGTGCTAGCAACATTAGAAGAGCCTCGAGAATCTAATTGTAATTCTGCACCTGCGTGCAAGTTATATATAGAACCATTATTAGTGGTCAAAGATATAGAAGCTTCTTCTTCATGATTTGATTGCTCATTTGGCAATACGCTAATCTTAAATGGTTGATCTGGATTTGATTGAATCACAGCAATTGATTGAGGAGAAAGTGTAATTAAACCAGCTCTTGTCTCTACAGAAAGTGATTTATCAGCATTGTGTATCAGTAAAGAACCAACGTGAAGTATTAAGCTTTCTTTGTCCGTGCTACAAACAGTACCAGTTGAACCAACCAGTCCTATTTCAGAACCATTCACTAATAGAGAAGTTTGTTCATTGTTTGTGAATAAAGTAAGATTGCTATGAGATTTATTTACTAATACATTGTGTTTATCTGTATTGAAAACATTGACAGGACCACTAGCTAAGCTGGAATTGTTTTTAACGCTACTCAAGTCTTCTTCTATAATAGGCATGTTAGGATTGCTATCGGCTGTAACTTCAACTGATAGTGGTTTGGAGGCGTCTTGCGAGCGACTTGCATCTGTTAATTGATTATCATTGTCTGCTGAATTACGATCACCTAAGTCAATTTCAATTACTTTGCGCTTAGCAGTTTTTTGCAGGTCAGAATCTTTTGACTTGCTAACTGGAATGCTTAATTTTTGAATTACACCCGATACAACTGCAGTGCTAGAGCCCGTTGGTTCAGCGCTAATCATTTCGCTTTCATCCATATTATTATGTGTAACAATTGCTTGTTGATTAGCTTTAAGTGTTGCTACTGTAGAACCCTTGACTTTAATATCAACAGATTCAGCGGTTTCACCATCATCACCCATATCAATGTTGAAACGACGTTTAGCACCAAGCATAATAATATTAGACTCAGTTTTGAATTTCTTATCCTTCATTGCTCCTTCAAGATTGAAAGAGAACATTAATGTTTGTTGTGTAGCAATGCTGCTATTTAATCCTGTAGGAACTAAATTAAGAGCTGAGAAATTAAATGCTGATGAAGTATTTGTATTAACAAAAATGGTTGGAGTAACTGGCGGTGTAGGTGTCGGTGGTGGAACCGGCGCAGGTGTAATTGTATTGAATGAAGTATTGTCTACATCCAAAGTGTCTGGGGTGCCGGAATCCATGTATACCCAACCTGATACTCTATCAAGAATATCTGAAGGTAGATCGGCTGCCACATAAGGAACAGAATCAGGTATGGTTACAGAATCAGTAGCAATACCAGAACCAAATACAATTGCAACAAGGTTCTGTTCTGTACCATCAGGATCAAAGCCACCATGCTCTACAAGTAAATCTGGTTCTACGCTTGAAGAGAATACAATATCTAGTTCATGTTCTACATCAGCACCTGGGCTGCCGGAAATCATACCAATTCTTCCACCAATGATGGTTGAAGGATCATTGTCCATTTCTTTACCAACTGCACTTAACGATCCTGGTCCCATGGTGAGGTTAACAGCAGAATTTAGCAATAAATCACCACCATATGAAGCTAAGGCAATTCCACTAGCGCTCATATCCAAATTGCCACCACTTTGTATGTTGATGTCTCCTTTAATAGTGGTACCATCTATAGTAGCACCACCAAATGAGTTGATTTGTGTATTAGCACCAATTGTTATATTTCCAGTGCCAGCACCATTGAGCCAGGTATTCAATGATACAGGACCATTAGTTAAAATTTGTCCAGGTTGTATTGCTTCAGTAACATCTTCTGGATCTAAAGATGGGTCATATGTTCCACCTGTAATCGTTACATTATTAGCAATGGCAATGCCTGTGCGACCAGTAAATGAAATGGCTTCTGTAGCTGTAATTACACTACCAGTACCAATACCAACTGTGCCATTGCTTGATGTTATTGATATGGTGCCATCATTGGCAGTGATATTACTACCGAAAGTTATGCCGTTATACCCAACTAGAGCTACACTATTGGCACTGAGTGCACATGTTGTACAGCCTTGTGTATTGGTGATACTACCTGATTGAACTGTTCCACCATTAGTGGTGTCGATATTTATTGATGCGATGCTACCACTGCCAGCACCAACACCACCGCGAATATCTATATTTTGTCCAAAAGTACTTAATTGGAAATTTTCGCCATTGCCAGCACTAGACGCGGCTAAATTTACTGCAGAATTTATACCAAGATTTACAGCGCCACCAGTATTTGCTTGTAAATTAACGACACCATTGCCGGCAGCAATTAAATTGCTATTAAGAGTAATATCTCCTGTGCCAGAGCTTAAAGTCAATGTTAAAGCTCCAGGGCTAGTTATTTGGCTACCCCCAGATTTAGTGATGCTACCAGCACCATTGGCAGCTAATGCAATTGTTGAAGCGGAAAGATTATTAGCAATAACAATATTGCCATTATTAGCAGTAGTGGTAAATCCAATGCTACCAGCTGATATTGCTGTTGAGTTTGTAATTGTATTTGAAGCAGATACTTGGAAATTGCTCGATGCGCCAAGATTAGCAGTATTGATATTTACTGTGCCACTATTTATAAGAGAAACATTTCCAGACGACGTAACACCAAGAGCGACATTACCAGTATTTTGAACATATATATTGCCGGCAGTAGAGGCTGAAAGATTTGGTGTAGAAGTAAATACATAAGCACCTGAAGTACCAATATCGCCGCTTGTTGAGCTGAGATTGACAATGTTAGCACCAACTGTACCATTGCTGCGTGTAATAGTACCGCTGCCATTTGCAGCAATTGTGACGGTATTACCGGAGGCTGATCCACCAGTAATATTAGCACCAATTACAATACCAGCATTGCTACCACTGCTTGCTTGTAGAGTAATATTTTGAGCAGTAATTAAACCAGAAGTACTCATTGTACCAGTTGATGTTAATTGGAATGTTTTATCATTGCCAGCACTAGAGGCAGCAATGTTAACAGCACCAGTATTTGATAAATAAACAGTACCTGTTGTTGTTGCAGAAAGATTGGCTGCAGTAGTAGCTAAGACAGTACCAGATGTGCCAATATTGCCTGACGATGAAGTTAAGTTGATGGTATTAGCAGTTAATGAATTAGACCAAGAAATATTAGCTGAGCCAGTTGATAAATTAATTGTATTACCAGAAAGATTTGCTGGATTGATAGTAAGTGCACCGTTACCAATGGCAGCTAGTGTAATTGCATTGCCAGAGCTACTGCCAGCAGAAATATTGGCGCCGACAGTTATACCTGCGTTTGAGCCGCCGGCGCCTTGGAGAGTCGCGTTTTGAGCGCGGAGTAA
>JAGVLS010000007.1 GCA_020054205.1 Candidatus Obscuribacterales bacterium
CCCACCAGCCTGCCTAAGCTCGACCAGCCAGAAATAGGAAAATGAGTAAAGCCTATTGTCCCAAAAAGGTATAAAAAGATAAAAATGTGGCTGAGGCTTACTCAGGGCGTTTTTTCCCAAAAGCCTCAACCACCTAATGCTCTTCACTGAACTTGTACGCGTATTATAAAATTATTGACTAATTTAGACTAATTAGCTAAAATATCTAAATTAGACCAGTAGAGATAATATTATGAAAAAAGTAGCTGCAACAGAATTGAAAAACCATTTAGGCGCTTGTCTTGAGGCGGCCATAGCTAGTCCGGTTATAGTGGAAAAATCAGGTAGAGCATCTGTTGTTTTAATTTCTATATCTGAGTATGAACGCCTTTTAGCTGCAGAAGATGCATATTGGGGTGAGCGCGCAAAAGTTGCTGAAGCCAGTGGATTTATTGGTAAGAAAGCAGCCAATAAGTTAATTAAGAACGCTCTCAATGTTAAAGCTTGACTTGGCTAATAGTGCTTTTGATTCCGTTTTGAAATTAGAAGCCAAACAGTTTAGACAAATTGGGCATAAAATAATGGCGCTTATGAAAGATCCACGTCCTAATGATTCATCCCAATTAAGGGGTTATCCTAAATATTTTAGAGTTGATGTGGGAGAATTTCGTATAGTATATAGCTTTGACAAAGATTGTTTATATATTCTATTGATAGAAAAGCGCAATGATGATGAAATATACAAGCGTCTCAAAAATATTTTCTAAAAGTGGTAATTGGAGTAAGTATGAAACGTAGTGAAATTAATCGTTATATTGATCATGCCATTGAAACATTTCATAAGCACGGAGTGAAATTGCCACATTGGGCATATTGGTCACTTGAACATTGGCAGCACTCTGGTATTGAAGCTGATGAAATTCGTCGTCATCATTTAGGTTGGAATATTACTGATTTTGGCAGTGGTGAATTTGAGAAAATGGGGCTTTTGATTTTTGTGGCGCGCAATGGTTGTTTGGAACATGATATGCCTGTCACTACAAAAACATATGCTGAAAAGTATTTCATTGTCAGACCAGAACAAGTTACACCCTGGCATTTCCATTGGGTAAAAACAGAAGATCTGATTAACAGAGCTGGTGGGCGCATGCAAGTAGAACTTGCCTGGGCAAATCCAAATAATGATAAAGAAATGATAGACAAACTTGTTTATGCACAAGTAGATGGAATTACAAAAGTTATGCCTGCTGGATCAGTACTTACACTTTTACCTGGAGAAAGTGTAACTTTACCACCAAGACTTTGTCATAAATTTTATGGACATAAAGATGGACCAATTGTTTTTGCTGGTGAAATAAGCAGTTTAAATGATGACAGCACTGATAATTGTTTTTTAAAACTAGATGCTGCCCGTTCACCTATTATTGAAGACGAAGCAGCCAAATATATTTTGGCTAACGAATATCCAAAAGTGAAAGCTGCCAAATAAAAATAAGCAATATAAATATAACTATATAAGCTAGTATGAAATGTTTATATATAAAAAAGCAGGGCATTGCTACTGCGCAGTAGCAATGCCCTGCGGTGAGAATCATTTGAAATGTACTCGGTAAATTGCCCAGGCTCTCTTAGGGGTCTAAGCTCGTGTTTGTGGGGCGTCTTCGTAAGTTTTGTTTGTTTCTGTCACCACAATCGGGAGAGTGGACGAAATTTTCACTAGCTTATCGGTCTCTGCGTCAACGAAACGCAAAACCCTATTGTCGCCAACCCATTCAGGATTTTTAGCCTTCCAGATGCCGATTCTTTCGCCAGTGGGTCCGTACATTTCGACATGATAGATTGAATGGACCACCTTGGTGTCTGCAGGACGTGGCATGGTTAAGTTCTCCTACTTTTAAATCTTTGTGTTGTGTTGTGTAGTCGATTCGATAAAGGTTTGCACCAACGATTTTCAAAGGTTTAACTAACACCGAAGAAATTGGAGGAAAAAGGAAAGCAGACAGAGCCATTTCTGGCCATCTGCCTGCTTTCTCTTAGAGCATTAACAAAAAGATAATTTCAGATTAGACGGGAAACCACTTAGTTTTCAGCAGGTGTTTCTGGATTCGATTCAGCTGGCGCCACAGGTGCTTCTTCAGCAGGAGGAGCGGCCTGTGCAGGAACGTTTACCGGCGGCTGTGACACAACAGGCAATTGAGCCACACCTGAGCCAGACTTATTGCCAGCAATGAAAGGCAGATTTTCTCCGCTAGAGTAAGCAGGCAATTTACCATCCCATTTTTCTGCAGCACGCAGATCTACAATTTGCCCATTAAGAGCTAGAGCAGCAGTCTCTCGCTTGATGGCATCAGCACGCGCTTGTGAAACCTTATTGATGTAATAGGCTTCGCCATCAGCAATTTGTTGCTTTACTTCTTGTGCCGCTTCCGCATCGGTCGTGCGTCTGGTCTTTTCATTCTCTGCGCGGTGTGCATCCTGTTCTGCCTTCACCTTTTCTTCAATCGAGTGATTAAACTCATCTGAGAAATCAAAGTCAGTGATAGCGACATTGTGAATTGCCAGTGCACCATCGATGTTTTTCTGTTGCAATGTATCCTTGATAAAGGCACGGATAGCATCTACAACCTGGCCTTTCACCGTTTCGCGCATAGTGATTAATTGTTCTGCAGTGTAATGCGCAGTAATTGCTTTAAGCGATTCGTTAATCGCTGGACCAATAACGACTGCGTCAACTTTGTCGAGATCACCAATTTGTTCATTCGTTTCGGCTGCCATCGTACCAATGGCTGAATGCTGGACAGTGATTTCGCTGGAGACTTTCTGTAGGTCTTTGGAAGCGGCGTCGGCTTTTACCGTAAAGCTCTTTAGACGCGTGGTGTTTTTGGTAACGCTATCAACAAATGGCTTAACGAAATGAATTCCAGGATTGATTTCTTCCTTGTGAATACGTCCCATGGTTTTAACGACACCGACGTCACCGCTGTTGATAACGGTGCACGAGGAAAGGAAAGTAGTACCACCAATTAGGCATACGGCAGTTAAGATAATGAGCTTCACTGAACCTTGACGATTATACTGCTTTTGCAAGCGCATAAGTTTTCTCCTTCTCTTTGCTTTTGTGTTTATTTGTTGGTAATTTAGTTGAAACTATTGTAGAAATGCTGATTAATTACTCAGCGTTCTTATTGATCGAAGTATCCTGCTCAATTGGTTCAACATTGCCAACAGACACAAAAGGCACTGGACTTTGTCCGCTGTTATAGATAGGCAGCTTTCCATTCCAACGTTCGATGGCGCGCAGGCGAACTAGTGTCGGATTATTCGCCAATGCTTCAGCTTCTCGCTTAATTGCACCAGCGCGTGCAATCGACTCTTGTTCAATTCGATATGCTTCGCCATCTGCCTCTTTTTCACGTTCAATTTTTGTGGATTCAGCTTCAGTGATCTTCTTTGTCTTCTCATTGACGGCCTTCAAAGCTAGCTGAGAGGCGAGCACTTTAGCTTCAATTGACGCGTTAAACTGATCAGAAAACTTAAAGTCAGTGATAGCAACGTTTGCAATTGGGCAAGCACCCTTAATACCTCTATCTTCAAGCGTGTCATTGATAAAGTTTGTGATTGCCTCTACTACTTTTTGCTTTACCACATCGCGCTTAGTAATCAGCTCTTCCGCTGTATACTGGGCAGTGACAGCTTTTAGGCATTCGTGTACGGCAGGACCCACGACATTAGCGTCCACAACGTCAATATCACCAACTTCACAGTAAGTCTCGGCAGCTAGGCTGCTGAGTAAACTATGTTGAAGGGTGATCTTAGTTGTGACGCGCTGAAGATCCTTTGATGAAGCCTCAGCATTTTCAATGGTGAAAGTCTTCAACTGAGTGTTGAGCTTCTTAACGCTATTGACCCACGGAATGAGCGGATGAACCCCTGCCTCAAGTTCTTCCGGAGCAACCTTGCCAAACGTACTGGATACTCCAACCGTTCCCGAGCTGATAATAGTAAAGCTTTTCCAACCAGTGATAAGCACAAAGAGACCCAGGATGCAAATGAGTCCAATTCGAATTCCCAAACGAACCTTTCGAGTGGTTTCGTCTTGTTGTTGGTTTTGCATTTTAGTTCCTTCCTTTTTAAAGGATTTTCATGATTTAAGAGTTTTGTTTGAATGATGTGAGTGAATTTTCAAAAGCATGAAGATTACTTAGGAGAAATCTTATAGTAATCACCGTCCTTACTGTCACTAACCAACTTGCATGTCCAGCCAGCATTTCTTATTTCGCCAATAAGCGTGTCAGCTGTTCCTTCCGGAAATAAGCTAGCAGCATATGTGAACCCCTTGCCTTGCGAACGCCGCATTGCTTGTCTTAGACGTGCACGTCCGCCAGCAAGGATATCCTCATCTACACTCGATTCTCTTGCTTCTGCCGGACTGGGTAATTCGCTTCTCTTCATGATTTTGCCCCTTCCATTTTTGTGTAAAGAAATTTGGTTAGCATTTAGCACAAAGCAATTGCTTGGGAAAAATTGGCGGAAAGTAATTTGTACAGTGGTGCTAGTGAATGGAGTTACTTCAAAACGAAAATGAAAAATAGGGCTTTTAAAATAGTAATTTACCTAGCTAATATTCAAAAAGAAGTTGACCATTGTAAAGAGATTGTTTGATGTTGCTAATGTGCTTCAAATGCTTGCTGTGACTATGAAGCTGGCAAAAATGTGCAAGATGTGATTGTAACAAAGAAAATAATCTCTTAGAAACTTAAGAGAATCTTTGTCTTTATTGATAAAAATGCCGCTTGGCTAGCTTGCGCGAGGCAATGCTAGGTTAAAAACCATATTTTAGATAAAAGATAAGCTGATGATCTAAATACAGCTTCATTTCAGTTGACACTAGTCTCAGTATTTTATTACTGTCTAATTACATGCATTTTCTTTCGTTTAACTAAAGGAACCATTTATCTAACTTAGTTTTCAGCACGCAACAAAGCTTATTTTACTGATATATCATCAGCAAAATATGACTTTGCATTATTGCGAAAGAAATTACTAAAGCCTAAAACCTATGCTCCTTATCTTAGGCTTAGATAATTTCTGCTGGCGAAAAAATTGCATGTACCAGGCTCATGAGTTTGGCTTCAGTCAGCGTAACAGACAATGAAAGGAGCAGCCATGCGAGAAGACATGGCAAAAGTGATAGTGGAAAGACCGCGTTATTACCGACAAGAGAAAGTCAACAAACTAGTCGGACGACAAGCGCGGCACATGTTTTCGGAAGACGCCCCCAAGTGGCAGCCCATGAAGCGCCGCTGGATGGCATTGAAAGAATTGAACGAACACTTGCAGCCCCTGCGCCGCTACTTGCACTCACAAGTGGGCAAACGCTGGGACGACATCTACTCAGAAATCTGCTCACGTATCTCAAAATCGAGCGCCGTGCAATCGCACTTGTTAGACCACGCCATGCAATACGTAGCGCGCGACATAATTATTGTCGACGGCAGGCCGCACTTAAGCACGGGCAAAGAATTGGTGTACGAGAGAAACTCAGAAATCTTGTTTTGGGTGCACCCAGCAACAGGCATCATGCACGCCTTATCAGTGGGCAAGAAGCCAAAATGCAGCGAACTGCCACCATCACGTTACGAACAAATACGTATCAGCGACCGAAGCCGATACGTAAGAGTGCGCAGCATCTGGTGGGAAGTACAATTCCTGAAAGTGCAACCGTCACCATGGGGCATCTACAGCTCGTGGGCATACTCAGACATCATTTTGGATAAAGACCCGTTGTACAAACAAAACGGAGTCAGCTACCAAGACTTGATGCGCGAGTGGCAAGAGCCAGTAGTGGCAGTGTCGCGTAGACAATTGAACAGCCGTGAGATCAAGCGGATGTTCAAAGAATACGCCTGAGCAGTAATCTGTTTTTGAAACTGTAAAACGTAGCCATAAGGACATCAACTTATGGCTACGTTTTCTTTTTCTATTACTAGCTCTGCTACTATAAGCACTAGTATAGTGTCTTGAAAAAGGTATAACCTCAGTAAAGCATGTTATCTAAGCCGTTGATAGCTGAGGAATGGATTTAGAAAGCCAAGGTAAAAAAGGGGATAAGTTAGAAGGAGGGC
>JAGVLS010000042.1 GCA_020054205.1 Candidatus Obscuribacterales bacterium
AACCTGTTCATCATGAATGGAAAAAACTTGTCGGCACTGCTTAGCTGGTGAGATTTTGTAGTAACTTTTCTAGAGAGCCGGGACTGCCAACCGGCTCTCTGAACTTTGATTGCGCTATTACAATCGCATGACCAACGATTGTGTTTTTTGCACGCGTCCTTTCAAACTGCTTGATGATGCTTGGGGCGCAAACGTACAATGGAGCGCTTTATTTCTTTGCCGGCTTGTTGTTCGGCAAGACGTAATTCATACATTTTTTGCAAATTCATCCAAAATTCAGCTGACATGCCTAGCCATTGTCCCAAACGCAATGCAGTGTCGGCTGTCATAGCGCGCTTGCCTTTGATGATCTGGTAAATACGATTAGGTGGAACATGCAAAGCCATCGCTAGCTCAGTCGGAGTTATATCCAGAGTTGCTAGTTCGTCAGCTAGGAATTTGCCAGGATGAATTGGATTGCGCGTCATTTGTGTCTTTATCTCCCTCAATGATAGTCTGTGATTTCAATGTTGAATGGTTTTTCCTGATTGTCTGGCCACTCAAAACATACACGCCATTTTTGATTTATTCGGATGCTGAATTGTCCCTTTCGGTCACCGCCTAGAGCCTCAAAATGATTGCTAGCTAACTTCATCAGGTCGTTTCGATTGACTGCTGCTTCTAGCACATCTAGTCGTTTTTCAGCTTGCTCCCTAAATGCCTGAAACTCTTTTACGCGTTCACCATCTGCAAAGCGTGCAGTGCGGTTGTCTCGATATTTAGGTGGGCTGTCATGCTGTTTGTCACTCCCCATATAAGATAATTTATCATAAAAGACGCTTGACGTCAAGCGTAAATAGATTCATAGTCCGAGGAGGTATCCAATGAGATATGGAGCATGTTTGATTGATTCGCGAAGACCACTTTCACTTTCAGCTTGTGAATTTAGAACTTCTCCAGTTGCTGTGCCTGATAGACCAAATTATGGTTTGCTTCCGAATCGTCGGGGAAAACCCCATTTGTATAGTGTAAGAGATATTGAGCGTGATGAAATCATTGCTGAAAATCCGGTGCAAGTTGTTCCAACTAGGCAGTTTCTTGCATTGCGTTCTGTCGGATTGGAAGATCTTTGTTTTGATTGGAATAGGGCGGGGTGTGTAGCTGTTTCCCTTGGGGCAGGCGCTTTCATTGGTCATTCCGATGAGCCTAATTGTTATTGGCGAGCTGACTATTTCAAGAGAACTGTTTCCATTTATCCCAGACGACCAATTTTTGCTGGGGAGGAATTGACGATTGATTATTCAACTGATACACGCCGCCCTTGTAGAGATTTGCAAGCGCTTTCCGTTGCACGACTTCCTGTTAAGGACTTGCCTAAGCCGGAATTGCCTAAGGTTGTTGTTACTCACGATGTTGATTATGGCAGAACTTTGATAGCTGTAAGAAATATTCGTGCTGGTGAGACTATTTCCGAAGCACCTGTCAGAGTTATTTCTAACCATAAGCTAGATAGTTTTACAAGAATTCTAGCTTTAACGGATTTGGCGCATGATTGGCTGAATAGATTTTGTGCTATTGTGCTTGGAATTCCAGCACTGGTAAATCATTCGTATTCAGCCAATGCTTTTTATAGGCCAAATCGACGACGGCGAACTATTTCTCTAGTAGCGTACAAAAGTATTGCAGCTGGATATGAAGTGACAATGAATTACAACGGACATCCTAATGATCAGTCACCGCTTGATTGGAACTCGACTGAACGTGATGCACCGCTGAAAATCTCATTGCTACCATCAAAAAATTGAAACAACAAATTTTGGAAGGACAAATCATGGACTCCTCACATATCCAGCAACCGTGTATTGTTGGCAATATCATTTCTCCGGAAAAGCAGAGGGAATTGTTTCCTCATTTGTCGGCGGGCATGCAAATTCCTTGGAAGCCCTGTTTAGCTGTCGGCACTTGTGATTCTAACGGCACATTTTCATTGGAAATGATTGATATTCGCTGACTATAAGTAATTCAAACCCCTACAAAAAAGAAAGCCCATATAAATGAAAAGCTCCACGAAGAAAAATAACGGAAAGCGAAAGCCCAGTCTAAAAAAGAGCACGGCTAAGACATCTTTGCGTGTGCAAATCGCACAAGCGTTTAAGGCTGGACGAGCTGCTGATGCGCGCAATAAGCGCCACGAAAAAAAGGCACGGGCACAAAAAGCACGGGAGGAGGCTCAAGAACCACAGAGGCGGGCAGAGGAAATCGTCAGTCAATTGCCCAAGCGAATCAAGGAGGCGATAGGAAAAGGACACAAGGCTTTGTTCTTAGTCAGTATCGAACATCATGAGTGTGAAAGAAGTGGTTGTGGTAATAGCTGTAAGATTGATTTGTTGCATGCAGGGACGACGCCAAGGATTGTTTATGATAAGTGCCGTGCTCTTGGACTTAAGCCGGTGATCGTAGATGATACGCCTACCGAGGTCTGGAGTAATGAAGCGCCTGGTCACCTTGAGTTGCGGTGGAATTAGTAAACGATTTTCGATCTTATACATACAAAAAACAAACAAACTACAGAAAGGACAAAATAATGTGTGCGAATGATGAAACGACTGGCTACAGGCTGAAGGAAGTTGCTGAAGATGTTTTATTTCATGTTTTCGAAGTGCTTTGCGAATTTGTGGCTATGGCACTTTTGGTGCTGATTGGTGCGGCGGCGATCATCTTTTTTACAAGCAGTGTTGCGGCTGGGTGGAAAGTTGCTGTCTTGTTTGTAATTGTGTTGGCAATCAGCTGCGATGACGGTATGTATTATTCTGGAACATTGCCGCCCCAGGATAGGAAGAAAACCAGCTAGGCTAAATCTGGATATTTCCAAAAATAAAAATGCAGACCATGAAAGGAAAAATATGGGGACAATCACACGCGTTCTGGTGGAAGCAACTCGACGCTTGAGTCCGAATGAGCATATTCTGACTGTACCTGATAACATCATTCAAGTTTGGCCAGATGCAAATGAACAACCAGTACATAATCATATTGACTGGTATTTCCCGCCCGAGCCTGGTGAGTACGGCAAGAATAGAGTGGTGCGATTTGTTCAAGACAATGGAATTGAAACTCCACAAATTGTGGATAAAATCATAATTCATGGAGTTGGTTACCGAGTTGTACTTGAGACTACAAGAACAGTAGACAGTTGTGATGCGCGCTCAGAGATTGTTTTGGCAGAGGCGCGCAATTCTGGGGCAATGCCTGTTTTGTCAAAAGCAAGGCGTAACTTTGCTGTGACTTTCGAAGATGGTTGTTTGCTTTATCTATCTCTTGATTATGTATTTGGGCTGGCAGCAAAATATGGTGAGCGCTTTTTGAAAATTTCTTATACGTTGCCTGAACCAATTAATGGTCAGCTGCAGCAGATCTTGGAGCATGCTCAAGTTGCTGGCAGTCTTGAGGAAGGTGAACATCGATTGCTTTGGGGTATTGGTGGTAATGCTACAGAGGTAGCGCATGTTCTTATGGGACATGATCCACAAGTAGTGTCATATCGACAAATGCTTGTTGAATCATTGGCAGAAAAAGCAGCAGCTAAACAAACTGTAAGTTCCGGACAAGCAAGTGGTAATGCAGGTGCGTCAACGCGTACTAATGCTATTGCTTGGATGGAACGACAACCTCGTTAAAGGTCACTAAAGAAGAAAGAAAGGAAAGGGAAATATGAAAGCAGAAAATGAAGTTTTGGTGCAACAACTTGATGATGAGTTGCAATTGGCAATTAATACTGACAATGTTGATGAAGTAAAACGCCTTGTTTCTCAAATTGGTGATAATTCCGTGCTTGACGATGAAGAGAAAGCCACGCTCATGGATGAAGGTCTTGTTTATTTGCAAGATGAGCTTGGTTATCATAACGAAGATGTTGTGACATTCATTGGTGAGCTAAAGGTAAAACATCCTTTCCTTAACGATCCGGCAATGACTTTGCACTAATTTTCATGCGTGATAATTAGTTTGTATTGTCTTGCAACTAAAGTAATGTAACAATCGCTACGTGGGTGTACTCTGGAAATTTCCCAGGTGCACCCACGTAGTTTTTTGCTTTGAAAAACAAAAGATGAATTGGAAATAAACGATTGTTTTCTATTTGTTTTGTCAATACTATAATAGATAGTTGGATATGTATAAAAAAGTCAAGGAGAAAGAGACAGTATTTATCTGCTTTTTCTCTTTGACTTAGAAATAGTCAAAAATTGCATAGACAACAAAGACAGTATCCTAAACCTAAAAGCCCTAAATGACGCTAGAGTCCTAAAGACCTATATGAATAGTACTGCGATGTCGGCGATAAACACCCAGCACTTGCAACTTATGCTTTAAGCGCATATCCGGCATAAGCGCCATCAATTGTTTCAAATCACCAGAGTGTAATGCACTGGTTACCACGCTGTAAATGTGAATCATTCCAGGTAATGCCTTCTGCACCATATCCAGCTCTTCTTGCTTCAGATGCAAATGCACAGGGACTACCTTAGGCCAAGCAATACCTGCTAGTCCACGTGGACGAGTGAGGGGATTGTCGACTGTAATTACAATCTTGAATTTTTCACCAGTATCATCAAGGCGAAGTTCGTGTGGAAATGTGTGCTTGCCTTTTTCAAGAAGGATTTTTGCCCCAGTGATATTTTTGAATTTAGCAATCTTAGGATTATTTGGATCAACCTCGACATCAAATTCTAAAGGCTTTCCTTCTTCACCAAATACTAAAAACTCTGCTTTTACCGGCAACTTGCTATCAGGTAAGTTAAGCGGTAGGCGTACTTCTTCGCGAAATCTAATTGAAACATGATTACCATTTAGTGTTGCTGATGAAATCACACCAGGCAATTGCGTAAACAAGCTACCTTCGGCTTTAGTATCAAGTTGTGGCAATTGGAAAGAAGGACTGTCAGCCAATATTTGCAAAAGACGCTCAAAATCAGTTGAGAAATACAAATAATCTCTCTTGATATTGAGATGCAATGGTAATTGGTCAATTTGGCGTATTGTGTGGGTTAGATCTTTGGCGGCTTGTTTGCGGCATTGATTTTGTTGGGGAAGTAAATTGTTTCGAATGAGACGACTCCCTAAAAAAGGAATTCTCTTTCCGCACAGCGGAGGTCTAACACCAATCCCTCTACAACCCTGAAAAATTCCTGCATAACACTTATTTGATGTCGTCGGCAAATTGAACCCGAACAGATTAAAACTAAATCCAAAGATCAAGAGAGCAAGCACATGGGGGCGAGGTAGACTTCGCTGAGAACGCATAATTCCCTCCCTCTCGTAAATAGGTGAGGTAAATGGCTTGAAAGGTTTGTGTTAATTGAAAGAAAAACTGTTTTGCTGTATGCAATACCTGCATTATGAATGACTAAAATGAAAGTAATAAACCATATAATTTGCAATGTATTTATTTCAAGCTTTTTCTCAAATAATAAATTGCTGTAATGGTGATAAAGAACAACATAAGCATCGTGAATAAATAGCATCTGATACTTGTCAGAAGCTCGAAAATTATATGGCATCTATATTGCATCTTTGTGACAGCACGAAATCGTTTTTCTTATTGCTAGCGAGGCAGCGCTAATTGTCGCTTTAAATTGTGTATAAGATCTTGTGCAAAATGCTAAGTAGTAGTATGTGCTTTGAAAGCGTGGTCTTGTTTTTGTTTCTTCCTCTGCTCTATGCTAGAAAAATCTTCTTTTATCCAAAATAAAATAATTCTGGAATCAATAGCAAAACAATAACAAAGCAAAAATAGCTAAAGCATATATTCATTACCAAATCTCTCAGGAGGTGGGCATGGCAAGCTTCGATGTATTTGGTATTACCAATAAAGGTCTTGTCAGAAGCAATAATGAAGATAGTTTTGTTATTAGCCCAGACAAATGTTTGTTTGCAGTTTGCGATGGAATAGGTGGATATTTTGGTGGTGAAATAGCTAGTCGAACAACAAGCCGAACACTAAAAAGATGTTGGAAACAACCGCCAAAAAAAGCAAGTGATATTTGTTTTTGGGTAGAAAAATCATTGCGTACTGCTCAAATTGAAATGAGCAAAGTAAAACAATATCGCAATATGGGTACCACGGTATTGATTGCTATTTGTTCTAGAACAACTGGACAAAACGAATTTGTTCATTTTGCTCATTTGGGTGATAGTCGTGCCTATCATTTGCGCTCAGGCAAATTTAGACTTATTACTGCCGACCACGCAGATAATGATGGACTGTTGGAGCGATATCTTGGGAAGAACAAGTCAGCAGCAAAAGCATTAGCTGAAGGCAAACCATTGGGTGTGGAGCATAAGAAAGTGCATTGTCTTAGTGGCGATACTTTTCTTTTGTGTTCAGACGGATTGCATGGCTATGTAAAACGGAGAGCCATTAAAAAAGTGCTCATGGATACAAGCCTTAAATCTGCTGAGCAAGTTTGTCGTCAATTAATTAAGTTAGCACACGAGCATGGTGCGCCTGACAATGTGACTGCTATTGTTATGAGAGTGAGCTGATTGATAGCTGCCAGTGTTTTCTAGAGAAGCGGACGGATCTGTCAAGGCGGCACAGCCTGATATTTCCGTTCGCTTTTTTACCTTTTTATCTTTCGTGTTCGCACATTGCTCCCACCTTGATCAGTTTAGGCATTTAATGTCAGAAAAATTTCTATTTTTCTGACCAAATTCTACCTATGCAGTTGGGAGCTCCATTGCCGAATCTTTTCGCTTGACTACGCTATTCTTTGGCTCATCCCCACTATATTTTTTTTGCCACCATAGACTATATTCAATAGTAAGAATGCAATAAAAAAATACGAGAGCTTTCCTGCATTTTAAGATGCAGTACTAACTCTCGTATTGAACACAATGAATAGAGTGAGCTATCAAAATTTTCAGCTAATTTCAGTTAGCTGGTTTTAAATCAATCAAGCTGCCTCTAACTAACTTGCCCTTGTGCTTGCCTTTCTTTCTCTGCTTTGGCGCGTGCTTCTTTTGCTTCTTTGGCTCTAGATCTTGCCAAATACCATGGTCCTGCGCTACCAAAAAGAAGTCCTATCCAGGTTTGCAGCCAAACAACTACAATTACTATTTCGTTTACAATCAACTTGGGCTTATTTTCCATGGCGGCATACTGCATGAGAAAATAAGGTCCGATAACTAGAGTCGATATGAGAACAATAGCTGATACTGGAAAGAAATATTTAGAAAGGTTGCCGACTTTCATGCTGAGCCAATAGAGCAAAACAGCAAATGCAATTGGTACGATAAAATTCCAGAAGTAACTACTAAACGAAAGGTCCATAAGTTGGCTCCTCAGGTTTATGAAGTGCAGCATTGCTACAATTTTTGATTGGTTTTAGTGTTGTTGCATTGCTTGCAAATCTTCAGGTTTTAATTGTCTCTCTTTAAATTTGGCGCACAAAATTCCCCAGTCAATTACCAAAAGGTTTTGGGACTCTCTGCGACTGTTTGCTACATTCATGATTAGATCCAAGCAAGCATGGTCGACATAATTAAGCTCTTTTAGATCTATGCGTAGTTCTACATCAGAAGGAATTGACTCAAGGGCTTGAGCTAGTTTTGGCAGGCTTAAAAAAGTGGCAGCACCTTTCAGGTATAGTGCCACGACTTTTTCTTTTTGTTCTATGCGTATGTCCAAGTGCGAAAACATATAAAGTAGTTTTACAACAGAAAGAATCACACCCAGTATCACGCCGGTGAGGAGGTCATAGACAATGATTGTGATTAAAGTAGCAAAATAAATTGCTACTTCTGATTTGCCATATTTAGCAAGACTTTTTACAACTTTGAAGTTGAGCAGTTTATAGCCAGTATAAACAAGCAAGGCAGCAAGCGCTGCAACTGGAATTTGTGAAAGCAAGCCTGGCAGAAAAACTACAAATAAGAGCAACCACAACCCGTGAAAAATTGTAGACAATCTACTTCTAGCACCGGATTGAACATTGACGCCGCTGCGCACGATTACGCCAGTCATGGGGAGTGCGCCTAGCAGTCCACATAGCAAATTACCTATGCCTTGTGCACCGAGTTCGCGATCGTAATTGGTTTTTGAGATTGTTTGCATTCTATCAATTGCTGCTGCTGTAAGCAGAGTTTCTGTGCTGGCAATGAATGCAAGGGCTAGTGCTTCAAATAACAATTTGCTATCTTTTAGCAAAGTAATTGATTCCCAAGTAGGAATTTTAATTACTTCCACCAAGCTTGCTGGTAATTCCACTTTTTTGATTGGCATGTCAAAAGCGATGCAGGCAATTGTTGCTATTACAATTGCTATTAGCGAGCCAGGTATCAATTTCAATTTTTTGGGCGCTAACCACTGCCAAAAAATTACAATGGCAATGGTAAATAATCCTAGGCAGCCAGCAATATGATCTGTTTGAGCTCTGGCAAAACTACCGTCTAGACCTCTGGCTGGGAAGCAATTATATATAGCCTCTGGTATGGACAAAAGATTTTGCAAGGCATCGCCTTTAGGCTTATCATCAAGCATGACATGGAATTGACTCAAGAGAATGAGAAGCCCAATCCCAGATAACATGCCGTTTATAACAGCTGGTGACACTGCGCGAAACCATTGTCCAAGTCTCAAAATTCCAGCTATGATTTGGAAAGCACCAGCTAAAATTATCACTGGTGCTAAAACCTCAACACCGTGCTCTTGAATGATATCAAAAATAATCACAGTTAATCCTGCTGCTGGTCCGCTTGCTTGTAATGAACAACCAGACAAACTGCCTGCAACAATGCCACCAACTATACCAGTAATTAGTCCAGCGGCTGGTGGCAATCCAGATGCAATGGCAATGCCCATACAGAGAGGAAGCGCTACTAGAAAAAGAACAATAGATGCACCGAAATCATGTGACAAGTCGGCTGTTTTGTAGCCGTTGCTTGCTGGTTTCATGCCTTCCTCTTTCTACTTGTCTTTTGCGAGCGCAGGGTGCTTCTTGTGTTGTTACTTCTGGTTCTACCACTGCTTTGCTTTGTTGTAGACTGGAATTTCCCCAATGTGGGATCGTAGATGAGCACATCACCGGACTCAATATCGTAAACCCAACCGTGTAAGTTAAATCTGCGGGCCGCCAAGCCGGATTTTACAGAAGGATGTTCTCGTAAATGTTCTAATTGAACAAGCACATTTTCTTGAATAGCTACTTCCAACATTTCTTGTGGTGTTAGGCCAGCATAATTTGTTTGTACAATTTCTCTGGTTAGTTTGGCATGCTGAAGCCAAGCTTTTGTGGCAGGCAATTTATCGAGTGCACTTTCAGGAGCCAATAGTCCTTGCATGGCTCCACAATTTGAATGTCCACAGACAATTACATCTTTGATGTCAAAATTATTTAGCGCATATTCTATTGCTGAAGACTCACCATGATGGAGATCGTATGGAGGGACAATATTACCAACATTGCGCACCGCAAATAATTCACCAGGTTGTGTTTGGGTAATTAAATTGGGGACAACTCTTGAATCTGCACAAGTAATAAACAGTGCAGCGGGAGATTGTTTGTTTGCCAATCGGGTAAACAGTCTTTTTTGTGGTGCAAAAGCGATTCTTTGAAACTTGTGAATGCCCTGCAAAAGGTGCTTCATTCGTTCTTAGTCCTCTCTAGCTACTTTCAAACAAGTAGCATTTGAGCCGAGCCCGGCTATGAATGAAGTGCTTACTGTCGTCTTCTTAAACGTAATATGGCAATTACGCCATGTTCGCCCTGCCCTTCTATATCACAAGTGAAAGTTTTGCCAAAGACAAAGTGTTGTATGGAAGCAGGACCTTCTATGCCGATATATTTCATGCCTAGAGCTTCCAATCTTTTCTGGAAGCTGGCAAGAATTGGACGGGCTTTTATGCTTTCGTCAATAGCCGGGCAAGGAAGTTTGCATTCGTCCTTGCCATAAGCTTCCAGGACAGCATGGCGTACAACAACAGTGGCTTCGCTTTCCGGCAAATGAAGCAGACGAAATTCAACTGGGTAATCACGTGTGCGACCAAGACCAGCCATTTCCCAGCGACAAAATGATGTTGGCTCACCAACACAAAAGAGAAAATCGTCTTCACTGTAAGAGCTAATTAAGCTTGTTATCAACTGGCGTATTGCTAGCGGTTCGTTTAATAATTGCTGAGCTGCCTTGGCAATGCGAATTGGTTTGCTAAATCGATTACATGTCCTGCAATGATATATATTGCCTGTGCGTTCAGTTGCCGAACAAATATTCGATGTATCATCGAGCAAACAATACGGACAATGCAACTTTGATGTGGTTGCCATAATGCCTCTTTCCAGAGAATGCATTTATTTCAAGACTAGCTAGTGATTAGTTGGCAATAATGTTCTAAGCACAGATAGCTCATACTGCCAGGCAAAACAAAGGACTGCAACAGAGGTATTGTTTGTAGGGCGAGAATTACAGGATGGAAATGCTTTTTAGATCAGAAGGGAAATTAAAGACAATGTCTAACATAACAGATTCTCTAGTTTCCATATCAAGTTCATATTTATTTCTGTAACAAGGCTAGATACAGCTTATGATCTCAGTCTTATTAAAAATGGCAAAACGCATATGATTTCTTGCAAATGACAATTGTATTAACGCAAATAAACATTAGTGTGCTTGCGCTAACTTACAGACTGATTTTTAATTTTGACAAAACTACGTAACTTACACATCTTTAGTCTGAAATTGCTGTATTTAGCTACTGGCAATGTTTGGTTATGCATGGAGTTTTATTTTAGGCTAATAAATATATTTCGATTTCCTCTTTTGTTTAAAGGAGTTATTTCCAGAAAAACCACTGACTAACTCAACTAGGCGCATAAATATTTAGCAGTGGTCTGCTTAGATAGATGTTTGGTTTTGAACAAGCTGTGTTTTTTCAAAAAGAAAGGAACCCGGATGAATGTGCACATTACGGCTAGCTTGACGTCGACTCCGCTAGAAATATAAAAGCCGACGATAAATATGAGACTGGTGGAAGAATCACAGCGATCATCTGCTCATACCTTGGCCATGCTAGCGCTTCAGTCGGAGCGTTATGAAAATGATCCAGATTATCGTGATGCAGTTAATCATGTGTTGAGCTGGTCACGGAAATAAATTAATGGAAAGGAGAACTTTCATGTCTTACGCTCAGAATACGCAAGAGCTATTACGAGAATTTGTTGCAACGCATATAGCCTCTGCTAGCCAGGCAGGGCTAGGTTTTGATCGGGCAATAGAAGGACTTGCAATCGAAGGTACGCCAGGTGATGTATTTGATTTTGATACTTTTGTTCAAGAGATGGCAGAAGCTGGTCCGCTGCCGCCAGATTTAGCAGCACATGTGACCCAAGAAAAATATGTGACTGCTTTGAAGGAAAGTTTGTTTGCATTGAAATCGAAGGCACTGAAAGCAAATTAGCATACGCATCAAAAACGTTTGTTAATGGCATCAACACGTGTTTGAAAGGAGAAAGATCATGAAAGCATTCACGGTCTCTTTGGCAGAGCTGTTTGGAGATAAGCAAGCCCAAGTTGGTATTGAAGTGGTAGAGCAACAAGGATGTTATTGGTTGTGGCTCGGTAATTATGACGGGCGTGAAAACAATAATACTGTTGGCGTGCCGGTCCTAAGCCGTCTTGGTAATAAATTAAAGGTGGCAAATGAGTCAGGTGAAAATTGCCTTTCGGGGAGAAATCATCGACGCATTTCATCTGTCTCTATTGCTGTTAATCAGGAACGTGAGCTGCAGGTTGGACCAGCGGCCGAAGTCTCCAAATACGCCTTTTGCGCAGAGCAGGCTGATGAAAGCCACTACGCACTGGTGTTTTTTAACTTGCGCAATGATGCAAGTCATAAATATATAAAAAGCGCCACGGTTAGCTTCACCTTTTTCGACAGAGCAGAAAGTTTTATGCTCCTTGATACGCGCTGTCAGAAGGACCAATTTGTAGAAGTGGTGCTCTGCTCCTCTGAGTTTGATGATGCACACCCAGAGTCTGCAGATGGACCAATTCATTGGATAGAGGGACTAGCCGTGATGCATCATGGACTCCCGGTTGAGGTATGCATCGAATACCAAGAGGGTGAGAAGGTGCAATTTCTGGCATGCTTTGACGGCGATAAAGTAGTCATAACAGAAAACAAATAAGTCGGCTCTTTTGTTTTCTGAATAACTTTTGGCAACGAGATCTTCACAGGTCTCGTTGCCTTGCTTCTTAGAATTATAATACTAGATATTATAGTAAAAATACCCAGTTGGATTTATAAGAATTATCAACCCAAGGATTAGTGTTAACTCAGCACAGAGGATGAGGCGCAAATGTCAGTTTTGTGTGAAATTAGAACTATCAATTGAATTAGTTTTATTCTAGGAGCAGTTTGTTATGCATGTGATTTTAGCAATAGATGATTCCCCACATTCAAAAGAAGCGCTGGAAACAACCATTAAGCAACGATGGCCAGAAAATACTGAGTTTAGGGTTCTTAATGTAGCTAACGGACAGCATAAATATTCAGTAGAACTTTGTAAAAATGTACGACAAAAACTTATAACAGCAATGCCTGATGCCATTGTTCACTATGAAGTAAGGGATGGCAGTGTAGCAGATGAAATTATTAATAGTGCTGTTGAATGGAATGCAGACAAAATTATTATCGGTGCACACAGCAAAGACATATGCCCGCACAACCTATTGGGTAGCGTTTCGCGTGATGTAGTTACGCATGCTCCTTGTTCTGTAGAGATTGTGCGAGTGAAAACGAAGATTTAAATACAAGCTCTAAATAATTTGTCTAATCTTTCAGAAGCTTCTTTAGCTGCTTGTAAAACTTCTTCGTGTCCGCCCATAGCTTCATCAGGTTTCCAAACATTTGTTACTACAGAAATAGCGGCTGCTTCTGTTTTTGTTCCAGAAGCTGTTAAGAGTTCAGGTACAGTCGACATACCGACAGCATCACATTTGAGTTTTTTCAACATTTCAATTTCATCCATTGTTTCGTAATTTGGACCTAAGAGTCCAACATATACACCTTCTTGGATAGAGCGGAAACTGTTGTCATTGCTGGCTAAAGCTTTGGCAGTTTTTGAAATGTGTGCAGTTAATTGATTTTGGCAATTAGTAGCTTCTTTTGCTAAGGCAGGAATTAAACCTGTTTGTTTGAACTTAGGACTTAAATGATCTCTGTAGCCTTTAATTAGCATCAAATCACCAACATTGAAATTGGTATTTAAGCCACCAGCGGCATTGGTTAAATAAAGCTTTGGCACACCCCATTCAATCATGGTTCTAGCAGCAAGAATAACCAAATCCCAATCATAACCTTCGTACAAATGAAAACGTCCGCGCAATACTGCAACAAGTTTTCCACCAACGCGTCCTAAACTCAATGAGCCAGCATGTCCAACAACGCCAGGTGATTTGCCAAAAACTTCTTGGTATGAAATTGTTTTTGTCTCTGGCAGACTTTCTAAAACATTTACACCTGAGCCAAGCACAAAAGCAGCTTGTGGAATTTCAGGGCTTAATTTTTTTAGCAATTCAATTGCTTGATTTACTGGTTGATAAAGTGGTTTTACAGCAATTTGTTCCACAGTATGCAAAGCCCCCGATTTTTGATATGTTTAAATACTTGTTTTATGTCAATGACATAATTTGATCAATAATTTTATTATCTAGTTTTTGTTTTTCTGGTACGACAATACCTAAAACTTTGCATTTTGCATGAGCAGCAATAAGCATGGCTGGCACTAAGTTGTAGCAACAAAAATCTACACCTAAAGAACGAATTAAAGATAATTCTTGCTCAGTTGGTTTTATGCCAGATGCTAAACCACCAGCAATACCTTTTGGTAAATCCGGTAATAATTCTGGAACATAAATGCCTTGTACAATCGGAAATCTTTCTCCAATTGGATCATTTGGACCAACTAGAGGATTATCACCGGTAAGATTTATGTGGTCGCTTACAGTATGTACAACATTGTTTTTAAAACCAAAACCGCTATCAACAATAATTAGAGTTTGAGGAGCTTTAGTTCTAACAAGCTCAATAAATTCCGAGCCAAATTTTGAAATGTGTTTAAATCCGTCAAGCGAACAAGTGAAATCAATTTTTTTGATTCCTTTGAGGATAGTATTGTTGTCAATTGCTTGCAAGATTGCACTGTCCTTTATACTGCATGACAAGCGGTTTTCACGGTATTCTATGTCACAAATTTATCAAATCTTGGCATTAAGGCAAATCAACTCTCACTCACAATTGTGTTTATGCTTAGAAATTAATTGAAACGGAGCTGTCAAGAATGCTTGGTAACCGCTTAGCTGCTTCATGTCAGCTATTGTCTACTTGCTTGTAAAAGTGTACAATAAATATGTACACTTTGGGACATAAGAGTGATGCCGCGAAATAAAGAACATAAATCTGAATGTGCTCTTGTCTATGAACTGTCAAACAGTACATTCGGATTTGTTCGAGAAACTATTGGCAAAACTGAAGCACGCGAAAAATTGTTACCTTTAATCGATGGACTGTTGAAGAAAAACAATATTGTTGAAATCACAGATCATGGAAAACCGAAAGCAGTATTGATTAGTTATACGCATTTTCTAGCATTGCTTGGGCAAGTGCGTGTTGTGTCCAAGCCAAAGCATATGCGTGAAAAAGGACTAATGGGAACAGTGAAAATTGTCGGCAATCTTGCAGCTGGCAGCAAAAAATTAGCTACTGAATTTGAACAAGCAGTTAAGAGAAGCGCAGAGCAGCTTCAGTAAAAATGAGCAAAGAGGTTTTGGTTACTGATACTCATCCTCTGCTGAATTATTTTTGCGGTAGGCAAAAAAAGTTGAGCAAAAAAGTTAAACGTACATTTGATGATTCTTTGCATGAGCAAAGAACTGTTATTTATGTACCCTCGATCGTGTTATGGGAAATGTTGCTCTTGGTTGAAAACGGAGATGTTCAATTGTCCATGACTTTTGACGAGTGGGTAGAAAGGCTTTTTGCGTATCCAATGTTTATGTCTCTTCCTTTCGATAATGATGTAGTTTTGAAATGTAGAGAGCTTGTGTTTATTAAAGATCCTTTTGATAAAGCAATTGTTGCTTCAGCGTTGCATATTGATGTTCCTTTAATTTCAAATGATATGGAATTACACAAATACAAACCATGCCAGTTATTTTGGGATTAATTAGTAGTATACCCCCGATTTATTTATATTGGCTATTCATGTTTTATCCTGTTTACGAGTTTACGGCTCTATACAAGCTCTAAATAATTTATCCAAACGCTGAGAGGCATCTTTAGCAGCTTGTAAAACTTCTTCGTGTCCACCAATGGCAATATCTGGTGTCCAGACATTTGTAATCACAGAAATTGCTGCAGCTAAAATATTGTGAGACATAGCTGTTTGTAATTCTGGGATAGTAGACATAGCAACAGCATCAATTTTTAAACGTTTGAGCATTTCAATTTCAGCTAAGCTTTCATAGTTGGGTCCTAAAAGTCCAACAAAAACCCCCTCTTGTATTGGGCGGAAATTTTTGTCTTTACCGGCTAATTCTTTTGCTCTTTTAGCGATATATTCGGTTAATTTGTTTTGGCAATTAGTAGCCTCTTTTGCTAAGGCAGGAATTAAGCCTGTTTGTTTAAAGTCAGGACTTAAATGATCTCTATAGCCTTTAATTAGCATTAAATCGCCAACTTTAAAATTACTATTCATGCCACCAGCTGCATTTGTCAAATATAGTTTTGGCACTCCCCATTCAATCATTGTTTTAGCAGGTAATGTGACAGTGTCCCATGTGTGTCCTTCATAACGATGAAAGCGACCACGCATGACAGCAACAAGCTTGCCATTTGTGCGCCCTAAAGTAAGAGAGCCAGCATGTCCTACTACGCCAGGGGCAATACCAAAAACTTCTTCAAAAGAAATTGATTTACTCTCTGGTAGATTTTCTAAAACATTTACACCAGAGCCAAGCACAAAAGCAGCTTCTGGAATTTCTGGACTTATTTTTTGCAATGTTTTAACAGCCTCAGCAACAGGCTTGCCTTTTATTTGTTGCAAATCATGCCACCTGTGTATGTGTTAGCTGAGGAACAAATGATTTGCCTGGTCCAGTATATTTAATGCCGAACCAAGTTGCTAAGCTAGCTGCAATATCAACAAAGCCTTTCCGTATGCCTAATTGACGATCATCCATGCTCATATTTTGCAAAGATTTAGCATAAGCAATTAAAGGGACAAATTCACGTGTGTGATCAGTGCCTGGTGCAGTTGGATCATTGCCGTGATCGGATGTGATGATCAGCAAATCATCTTGTTTCATAGCTTTCATAATTTCGCCAAGATAATGATCAATTTCAATCATAGCTTTTGCATAACCATCAGTATTGCGTCTGTGTCCCCACAAAGCATCAGTATCAACTAAATTGGTGAAAATAAGTTGCACATTATTTGGTGCATTATTAACTATAGAATGATTTGCTAAGTCAAATTTGTTGTTGATAGCTTGCAGGGTTAGTTCCAACCCTTCTTTATTGCTGCCTGTATGAATAGCATGAGTTAAGCCTTGCTTATCAAAAATATCTTCAATTTTGCCTATGCCCAAAACACCATATTTTTCTGCAAACAGCTTATCCAATAAAGTAGGCTCTGGTGGTTTTACTCCATAATCACGTCTTTCAAAACTCATGCGTTGATAATTACTCGGGCTGCCTTTAAATGGCCGAGCTATAATTCTTCCTACTCTATGTTTGCCTTGCATAATTTCACGGGCTATTTCGCACCATTTGTAAAGCGTTTGCAAAGGTACTGTTTCCACATGAGCAGCAATTTGTAAAACGCTATCACCAGATGTATAAACAATTGGTTGTCCTGTCTTTTGGTGCAATTCACCAAATTCTTCTAGCACTTCTGTGCCTGACACAGGCTTATTTGAATAAATTTCTTTGACGCCAGTTTCTTTTATAAAGCGAGCAATAATATCATCAGGAAAACCATTTGGATAAGTGGGAAATGCAGTTGTGCTTACTATGCCCATCATTTCCCAATGTCCTGTTTGTGTATCTTTGCCATTAGACACTTCTTGCAATTTGCCATGAATTGCTTTTGGATGATTTGTTGGCTCAACGCCATTAATAGTTGAAATATTTCCTAGTCCTAATGCTGCAAAATTAGGCAATTTCAGACTACCGACAGCATTAGCTAAATTAGAAAGAGTATTGCATGACGGTAAGTCACCAAATGTTGAGGCATCAGGTGCCGCCCCTACACCACATCCGTCGACAATAAGAATAATTGCTCGTTTATCTCGATTGGGATTATTTTCAACGCGATTTGCCATGACAATTTGCCTGCTTACAAAAGATGTCTTTCAAATTTAGCAGAATTAGCGATAAAGACAAATCAACTGTTGCTTAGAATTGACAAGATTAAAGGAAGTTCAAATATTTCTTGATTTATCGACGTTTGAATTGTTTATATATCTCGTCATCGTTTCTTCTTCCAACAAGAACAATATACAAAATTGATTTGTCGAATTTGTAAACAATACGAAATTCCCCAATGCTAGTTCGAAAAAATTCTCCGTCCAGATCAATTGAATCGTTTGGACGTGCATCTTTCATGAGTGAAACTATTTTGTTCCAAATCTGACGAGATTGTTTGGATTCAAGAGTAGTTAAAAAATCAGCAGCAAAATTAGATAGATTAAGACTTCTCACCTAATCCAGCCTTTAAAAGTTTCATTGATCTTTTGACGCCGATATAGCCAGACTTTTCGGCTTTCTTGGCTTCTGCCAACCAATATGAATTTTCTAGGGCGAGAAAACGCTCATATTCTTCGTATGAGATAAGAACCGCTACAGGACGGTCTTTCTTTTGGATTTGGACCGGTTCAGAATGGACCTTTTCTAAATATTGGCCGAATCGAGTTTTGGCATCGGTGGCAGAGACTGTTTTCATAAATCATCACTCCTGTTGATTATTATAGTTGAAACAGCTGTTTTGGTCAATATAGTTAAAATCATACGATATGCCATAGTATAATTGAGAAGAAAAGTACAACCTCAGTAAAATGCGTTAGGTGGGGAGCGGTAATTGTGATTGATAAATTATTGGTTGGGAGACTCAAAATGCAAATATCGTTTATCGATAATCGATAAACGATATTTAGAACTCGTATCCCACCAGCCTGCCTAAGCTCGACCAGCCAGAAATAGGAAAATGAATAAAGCCTATTGTCCCAAAAAGGTATAAAAAGATAAAAATGTGGCTGAGGCTTACTTAGGGCAGTTTTCACCCAAAAGCCTCAACCATCAGACGCTCTTCACTGAACTTGTACGAAGAAAAGGTACAGCCTCAGTAGCCCGGTTTGTGCAGCTGAATTTGCAGTTTGCACAAGCCGGGCTATGAAACGTATGCTTATTTTATCGATTGATCCACACATAGAGTGGTGAATTACTCCATGGATTTAAAAAAGCAAGAGCAACAATGCCTGCGCCGGTAAGTCCACCAGCAATCATGGCTACAATTACTGGAATAACTATTGATCCAAATGCCAAAAGAAGGATAGCTCCAACCAAGAAACTGATGAAAGCATGACCAGTAATCGATTTGTCTTGCCTTCGCAATGCCATTACAGTTGAAAGTGTAGTATAAAACCCGAATGTGAATGTAAATATGCCTGACAAAAAAGTCATAGCCAAAGCCACCCAGATGGTGCAAGCGATGCACGAAAGTACGCCGATGTACACTAAGCACTTTGCTGTAGTAGCGAGATGTTTTGTTGTTCTTGAACTGAACATTTTTATGTTCCTATGTTTCTTTTTGTGTCTGTTTGTATTTTCTTTAAACAGACGATTTCAATCCGATTGGACAACCTAACAACAGCGTAATAACAAACGCAACAACGCCATTGAGTATCATTGTGCAAAAAATAGCATTGCTGGACGTATTAAGGACTTCTAGAAAAACAGCTGCTGAAAATACAGTCAATGGAATTATCATAATTAGAAGAATTCCAGCTATTTGATGAAAAGCAGCTTCTTTCCACAGCTTTTTTCTATCTGTTTTGGGTGTGGCAAAAAAGATACAAGCTACACCGACGAAAAAAGCCATAAGAGCTGCCAGCCAACCAAAAATCGCCAAACAAAAAGGACTGAGTGGCTGGAATGAAAGAGAAAAGTCCATGACCATCAATGGAGGTGTCCTTTCTTAGCTACTACTTTTTCTATCCGTTATACGCTTGGAAAGACGGTTGGCATATCCAACCAAATCATCCTTGCTCATGGCTTCGAAAAATACAGTGAAAAAAGTTCCTCCTCGCAATTCAGAGCTGCAAGCAATATCGGAAAAACGGAAAAGGACGACGTCCCACATCTTGCGCGCAGCATTACTTGATCGCTTTTGTGCTTTTTCGATGATGTATTCGTCAATATTTCCGTCTTGATTATCATCAAGCGAGTCAAATTGGTCTAGAACAAATTGACAGATGCGATCAATTTCTTTGATCTGGTTTTCGTCAAGATGTTCTTCACGGTAGAACTTTGCCTTTTCTTCAGCGACTCGCGTCTGTTCTTTTACTGATGCTTCAATACCGCTATAACCTAATTGTGCACGCGCCGAATTTGGATTTAGACTCAGAGCCAAGAGAATGATACTAGCAATTAGACTTGTGTGGAGAAAACGTGTGGCAAACATGCTATTGCCTTTCTTTGATTTTTTCTTTTGATCGTCTTTACTTGTTGTTATTTGCTTTATGCCTGCGTTTGCTGACGCATGCAAGAGACATATCTTGCTACAGGAGGATGAACACCGGCAAGGATAATTAAAGTAATTACAAAGTAGGTAATGCAAGGCACATAATAGTAAGTGCCCGGTATCAAGAGCCAAGTGATAAAAGGAGTGAGTACACAAAATACCAAACTGGTATTAATGTAAGCAACCCGAAACCAAAAGAGTTCTATTTTATCGGGAAATAGAGATAGATGCAAACCATTTTTGTGAGTGACATACAAATTTCCCAGCCAAGCCAGTCCAGCAATTATGCCTTGTGCAAGTAGCACTTGTCCCCAGCACAAATTAGGATGCCAAAAAATTCCTACTATGAGAATCACGAGCGCAGCACGAAAATTCCACTGAATCATTTCCAGAATTCCATTTAAACCAGCGAGCATTGCAGTTGCTTTTAGACGTTTGTTTGTCATTTGTGTGCTTTCTGCTTTCCATCATGAAATATTTCAATTTCAATTACCCTAAATAAGTAGCGTGCTTTTATTTATGTGCTAATTCAGTATGATGAATTGGCTCACTGTCAATAGTTTGGTCGCCGCTCAAAACCAAACGGCATGTTTGTTGTAGAGATTCGATGCTTCTGAGCAAACGCTTTGCTAAAGCCAACTTGGTTTGGGCTAGCGTTTGATCTAAAATGCAAAGCTCGGCTTCCGGTTGAGAAAGCTTATAGTTGGCTGAAAGCAAAGCTGGCTGATTGGAAGCTGCATTTGTTGTTGGTTCGCTGTACTTGTTAAAACTTTTCAACAACGTATCTACTTGCAGAATCAAAAGATCAGTTTGCTCTAGCAAACCAATGATAAACAAAGCAATAACCCCATCATCTGGATCGGTGGAATCGTTTAGCGACTCAATTTCCCTCTTTGTCGCTTCACTTCTTGTGCGACTTAAAGCCAAAGCATTTTGTAAATCAATCAAGTTTTTGATGCTGCCAAAATTAGTTGAAATCACCATAGCGTTTGCTCCTTCGTCTATGTGTTTGATGGTTAAGTAGCTTGGGCTCACTACTTGTAGTGGGCAAAAAGAAATAAATTAAAAGAGAGACGAGTTTTTAGGAGTTTGTTTAGTGCTAAATCTAAGAGTATGAAAAGGAACATTAAACCTTAAATCTCTTAGGAAAGAGATCTCAAGAAATATCAAGGATTATTTATTTACTGGTGTTTAGAAAGCTCTGCTGTATTAGCTTTTCGCCTTGTTATTGCAGTATCTTCACAAACCCCTTGGCAAGCATTAACAAAATGATATTCTTAAAGATGCTCGCTTAGCTGCGCTAATTCTGGGAATAAGCAATAGCAGGGAAGCAATAATAGAGAGAGCTGGGGTCAAAAATGAACCAATTAGACTTACTTTCCATCAATACAGTTGCTGCCAGATTAGGATTATCTGTTCATCAATTAAGGCGTTGGGAGTTAATGTTCGGTTTAGAAATTAAGCGGGGTCGTGGACAGCAAAGGCAGTACCGGCCAGAAGATTTGTCTGTTTTAGAACGTATAAAAGAATTAGTTGAACAAGGTTGGCCAACCTCACAAATTCGTCCACAGCTTGAGGCAGAAGGACTGATTACGCCCAAGCTTATTGGTATGCCACAAAATCCAGGCAATCCTGAAGTAATGATGGAGTCATTAATCGGCTTGCGCAGTTTCGCTGAGCGCCGTTTCATTGAAGTATCCAAACAAATAGATGAGCTTAGACAGCTAATTATTTCCATTACATTAAAACAAGAACTAAAAGGTGAGCCGGCTTCGCCCTGGCAGCCATTGGAAGAAGAATTTGTCCCTCACGCAGAAGACAGACCAGTGCAAGAAATTTCAATTGGTCCTGATGTAAATGTGTCTAGTCCAAATATGTCTTCCACTAATTTTGTTCATAGTCCAGGCAAACTAGCTTTAGGGGAAGTGACAGATCAAAACTATTTGACACTTTTAGGCAAAGCTTTAGACTTGGTCGGTTGGAGTGACGAACAAGCTGATCAGTATTGCAATCAAGCTTTTCATATTGCTCATTGGGATGAATTAGGGCGCAGCCACGCTGAAAAAATGATTGAATATTTGCAAGAGCTTATGAATGGTAGCGAACAAAGTGAAGAAAGCGAAGTTAGCACCACTTAGGCTAGCTTAATTTTAGGCTTATATCTAAAACTAGAGAGATAATAGATCTCTGATAGCTACGCTAATGCTTTAGATATTAAGTTTCCAAGAAATGATAAATATATGTGGGACAAGGACTTTAATGGCTTAACACAACTACTTATTTCTTGTAGTTGTTAAGAGGCTTTTGTTAGCCTTAGATAACACTTTTCCTCTCTTTTATATCAAGGAGTTTAAACCAGAAAAGCAAAGCTAGAACAACAAAAAGAGCTAATTCTGGTTTCAAACGTAATAAGAAGAGAAAACTGTCTTGGTTTTTTGACGCAGGTGTAATGCGTCAATCAGCGAGTGAGCTGAAAAACCGTTTACAAAATAAGGCGAGCAGCGCTCGTCTGAATTAGCGCGCGTACGCTTTTTAGCTTGCGCCCATGGGAGAAAGGATCGGTATGTGTCATGTAATCAGTGAGTTGGATGAGGCAATTGATTTTGCGCAATGCCTTTTCCGAGATGAACGCCTCCTCGATGTTTATCGTTGGGGAGACAAGAATTCTTATGCGCAAACCAAGCACGGCATTGAACATGCCAATGACGTGCGGGATCTAGCGGTACGCATGGCGGCAGCAGTTGCTACTCGTTACCCAGGACGGTTAGACCATTGGACGCAACATGTGGTTGCTCCAATTGGTGCTTTCTTGCATGATGTTGGGCGCAGTATCGATGTTGCCAATCACGATATTGCAGGAGCTAAGTGGGCAAATACTTTCTTGCGAGAGTGCAAGAATTTCCAAGGTTGTCGCATATTGTCCGATGAGGTGGTAAATCGCTTGGTGCGCATTATTCAGTGCCATCGTGGCAAACGCTTCAACAAGATGAGAATGGTTGATCCAGCGCTCGATCTTGTTGTGCTAGCCGATAAGTGCATTGGGGATGAAGATCGAGTCCGTTGGCTCCAGCGTACTTACTTGGAAGGACTGCGTTGGGTGGGACTGACTTGGGTGCCTGAATATTTTGAGGGGCTGAAGAACCAGTATCCTACTTGCTGGGGTTGGCTACCAATTGATAAAGGTGTTGTTCACCACCGCATTAATTTTGCCATTCGCAGTGCTTCATTGGATCTCGATAGTGATTCGGAAGACATGGTGCTGAAGCTAAAGCTCAAACCAAATGTGATGTCGCCGTCTGAGATTTTCGGCAACGATTATTATGCAGACGCTTATCACGCTTGTTCGAGAGCAGCAAAACACCTGGGCTTCAAGTTTCGCCTTGAGTTCAATGGTGAGCGCTTTTTGTTCCATGATGAAGGCAATCCCCCGGGTTGGGTGCCGGTCAATACTGTTGCACTGAATCGTGGTGGGTGAAACAGGTATATAAACAAAGAAAAGAAAGGGCATTATATGCCAGGACATTTGTCAAATCGAGCTATTTGGGAGGCTCTTGACGCGGGACACATCCGAATCACGCCTGAGCCAGCGCGAACCATTGAAGGCGCGCGACCAGGATATGATTCGGATGCTGTCAACTTGACTCTGGACAAGGTGTTTCTCAGACCAAACAAACCACATAGAGGTCGTATTGCCTTTGACCCCGACCGATGGGATGTGAAGCAATTCCTTGCTCAAAATGCGCAAAAGATCGAGCTGCCTGATGATGGCTCTATCATGCTTGCTCCGGGTGAGCTTCTGCTTGCTCAGACGCAAGAGGTGATAAGCTTTCCCCCTGCCAAAAATGAAGGCGATCCTTCATACACAGGCTACGTCTTTGGCCGTTCGACATGTGCCCGCTGTGGTTTTACTGCAGCTAGTTTTGATGCGCCATGTATTCACCATGGAAATGACCAGAAGATAACATTGGAGCTCGTCAATGCTGGCAGTTGGACCATTGTGCTTCGACCCGGAATGCTCATTTGCCAGCTCGTGATTGAGCAACTTGTTGGTCGTCCGGAATGCCGCTTGTCGCAATTTCATCAGCAAGGGAGTCCTTGTGGGGGCAAAGAAAACACATGCTCTTAAGTGCAAGTTTCCAAAAAGATTTTCGTTGCTTTCATGTGGGGGACTGCATAAAATTTCGCCCTGGTGTCAACTTGTTGGTGGGTGACCAGGGTACAGGAAAAAGCAGTTTGTTGTTTGCTTTGAGCAAGATGGCAACCAGCAGAGGTGACCCACCTTTGGTGGTAGAAACCGATTGTCTGACAACGACTTATGGCTTTGATTTTGAGAAAGACAATCTCAGGATCAAATCTGATTTGTCGAAAGACCCAGTCAGGTTTCATGCTCAGATGGCTGGACATTTTGTTAGTCATGGACAATTTGTCAACGCCATTCTTCTAGGTTGCCTGGAAAAACCTGAAGCAGCTACTTTTTTCATGGATGAGCCGGACATGGCTTTGTCCATTCGGTCAATCCGCCGTTTGAGCGAATTGTTGAAAGAATTGGCTGCCAAAGGACACCAGGTCATTGCATCAGCTCACAACCCCTATCTCATCGAATCGTTTCCAGAAGTGTATTCACTTGAACATCGCCGTTGGATGAGTTCAGGTGAGTTTATCGAAAGCCAGATCTGATGGCAGATTTTTCAGGAGGGCCAGCCTGCATGTCATGCTGATGCGTGGCCCAGGCTGGCTCTCTTTTCACTCACTGAAAAAAGAAAGAGGAGAAAAAACCATGTACGAACTCATTGCTTTCGTTGCGGCGATTTGTGCCCCCGGCGCCATTGTTCTGTCCGCGCTTCATTTCTCGGGCAAGTTGCGCCTGCGTCCTCGTCCTGTCGATGAATTGCCCATGATCGTCGCACCTCAATCTTGGCCACGCAGCTGATTCATTCAACAAGGATTCAGAGCAAACAGCGGTGTCTTTGATTTTCTGCCCTGAATAAGGGGTAGACTTCAAAAGAACAAATCTTACATATGCTGGTAGCAATACCGGCTATGCTAAGATCTTGTTCTTTTATTTTGTAATACTAAAGCATATAGTAATAAGAACAGAAAAAGCAAGCGTTAGGAATTAATGACGCTTAAGTCATTTTCTTCACGCTTGCTCGAAATTATTTTTCAAGTTACTGTTGAAGGTGCCCGTAAAAAGTCATAGAATGTTCTGCTGAGTAACCGGTTAATTCATTTTGAATCGGATAGTATAAGTCAAAACCGTCTTGGCTTTAGCTGCAACTTTTAGAGTCAATGGAATTGTGGATGTTCTTCCTAGACCTTTAGCAAAGGTAGCATGCATTGCAGCTTCAAGACTTGTTGTCTCTCCAGCAGCACCTTGCTCGGAATATTCAACGATATGTCCACCAAGATATTTGGGCTCATGAATATATTCGGACACAATTACTTCGACCGGACGGTCTTTGTAATTATGGATGGTTAATTGACGCACTTCTTGTCGATAATGAGGAGGTTCTTCATCTTCGTCTCCCTCAGTATCTTCAGCTTCATCAGATGCTTCGATTTCACCACTTGCAACGGGTAGTTCTTCAAATGTTTTAACTTGTTGAGGCTGAGCTGGTGTAGCCTCTGCTGACGAAACTTCTGCAGTTGGCTGTAACGGATCAACAGTATTTTCATCCATAGGGTCAATAGCAGATAAGAGCACACGCTCGGCTTTAATATCTGCTACTGGACCATAGTCTAAATTGAAACTTTCACCATGAGCAACATGCCCAATATTACAATTGCCAATTTTTTGTGGGCTACCTACGCTATCAGGTTGATAAATACCAACTGCGCCAGCAGGCAAAGCACAAGTAATCTTATTATTTTTGCTGGAGTCAACCTTGAGGCGAATCATAACAGGAAGTTTAGGTGCTTCATTGGCAGGATCAGCTTCGTTGTATCCGCTAGAGTCAAGAATGTATACTGCATTTACTGGTACATTTTCTGCTTTCAGCAGATAACATTGTTGCATGTCACCATTTTCCAGTGTCAATGGATTTGGCAAAAGATAAACATGCGTTTCACCGACGGTTTCAGAGCTAGCGCTATCAAACCTAACTGCTTTTCTAGCTCCACTGAGGGCAGCGCGCATAGGAGCTGGTGCGGCGACTGACTCTAGTCCATACTGTTGCCCGCCGCCTTCTTCGTAGTTGCTGGCAGCAAGAAGTTTAACTAATGCATTTTCAAATCTACCACCAGAATGATTGGTGATAGAAACAGTGCATTCAAGACGCGTAAGGATGCCATGCTTTTCATCGTAAAAAGCACTAAAGCGAGGAGCCCAATTTATACCACCGCACTGATACATCAATTCTAAATCATAAGCTCCACCTGCTGATACTGATGGTATTAAAGTAAGCGAAGGAGTTGAGCTGAGTCCATCAGGCAGCCCTTCTTCAAGCTCAACATTGCTCATAGAACAAACCATGACTTTTCCATTTTGCAATTCTACTGCTACTTGATCGCGTCCACAGACAGCAAGCAGCTTGCCAGCTAAGCGATGTGGCTTGCCAGCTGCTCCAGCTTCACGTACTGAAACACGTCGTCCACATGAGGCTGCCATAATGCGGAATAAATCTAAATTAGCAGCTCGATAGGTAATTGGTCCTGCTTTAAAATCACCTGTTCCTGCCACGGATAAAATATTTAAAGTACCAATTTGATATTGTTCTGGCATGCCTTGCAGTAAAACTGTACTTCTACCTTCGCACAAAGTAATCAAACGATTTTGACGAACAACCGCTTGTCCTGAATTGTAAATGGAAAGTTCGCTGCTATCAGCGCCAAGCGATGTAACAAATTCAGTGTTTAGCGATGGACTTTGTCTTGCTGAATCTCTTCTTGTAGAACTTTGACGTTCTCTTGTTTGAGAAGCCATTTTCTTGCTCCTATCTGACTGAAATTTCTTGTCATAATTTAATCGAGAGAGTGCTTTAGGCTTAAGATGAAGCTTTGGCTTTCGGAAGACGTTGTGTCTTAATTTCGCCAATGGTGCCAACTTTTATTGCAAACCCGTCAATTTTTGTAGGAATTTGAGCAATATAAGCAGCGAAAGGCTTACGTCTAATTGAAAGTTTGTTTTGTTGCAATTTATCCCATTCGGACTTGGTAACAGTTACATTCACCGATATTTCTGGTGGTTGACCAGGAATAATACCAGTTGAAAATCGCCAAGAACGCTTACCGTAGGAATAATAATAACCAGTTAATTCAAAGATTTTTTTTAGTTTGCCTTCTAGTTTGGTTTTAGCAATTGATACTTTAGCAACGGGTTTCTTTTTCTCCGTGGCGGGCTTTCTGCTTGCAGAAGTCGCTTTCTTTTTTGATGTAATTGTGGGCATGTTTTACCTTTCTGTGATTTGGTTTTTTGTTGCAGCTGGTTGCAGTGCAATGCTCAAATTATTTTTTTTGACATCCATGTAGTCTAGCTTTTTCAGTAATCCTAGCGGTAGCAATAGATAATGGTAGGAAAATATATTGCCATTCCATAGGAACAACAGGACATTTGCCACCATTCATGCGCTCTAGTGCACGCACGCGATCTGGTACTGGCGGATGAGTCAATTGCAAGTTTTTCCACCATCTTTTAATGGTACCAAATATGCCACCACTAGAGTCGCCACTATTGGAACTATCAGCGCTTACGGTATCGTAAAGAGGGTCAATAATCATTAGTGGGCGCCATGCACGATAATAAGCAATTTCTCTTTGAGTCTTTGGTCGATTTTTCTCGGCATAAAGTACAAGCTTTTGCAAAGCAGTAGCTAATCCACAAGGATTGCCAGTGAAATAAGCAGCTGTTGCATCCGCACCTGATTCACGCGAACGCACAACAAAAAATTGAATGATACGTGTCACTTGTCCAACTACCCAAAAGATAACGTATGAAATTATGTTGCTCAAAATAGTCGGCAAGAAGCGATGTTGTGGCTTTATGCCCAATAGTCGTTTAAACAAGCCAATAGCGCCTAAGACAATTTGGATAATTTGATTGACAATCATGGAAAATACACTGGACAAAACAGCCAGCATTGAATTAATAGCGACGTCGTAATTGCGCACGTGTGCTAGCTCATGCGCAAAAATTTCTTTTATTTCAAGATCGGTCATGCCAGCTTTGAATAGACCTTCTGTTGCTGCAACAACCGCTTTGCGATGAATGGGACCAGTAGCAAATGCATTCGGTCTTGGATCGGCCGATACATAAACAGGCGGCTTATATTTCAAGTCGCTCTCTTTAAATGCAATATCCACAATTGCAAGCAAACGTGCATGATCAGGATTATTCGGGTCGGCAGGAGCAGACTTAGTTTGCCAAAGAGCAATTTTAGCACTATACCACCACATCACAATGGGTAGTACCAAAGTCAAAACTGGTGATATTAGTCCCCATCCCCAAGTAAAGTGGAAGTTGAAACCAAATGCCCATAAAGCAAGTGCAATTAAAGCAAGCATGGTCAAATAACCCAAGCTGGTTTTAATCCAAGTGATAATCATACGTCTGCGAATAGCAGGGTAATTTGGATGGTCGTGAGGAATGACATGCTGTCGAGCCATGACAGTTCTCCTGTTTTTAATTGATGAAAGGATGTGTCTATATGCGCCTTCACAATCAATTCACAAAGAAAAGAGTGAAAAATGCTAGAAAAGGTTATTGGCTTTTATAATTTATTTGTTTTGAAAAACTATTTTGAATTAGACAGAAGATAGTAATAGAACAGTTCAGATTACAAACTTAAGTATGTTAAAAGCAATGATAAAACTAGTTTTTGATGTTTTCAGTATAGAAGAAAAGAACTACATTTCTAAAGATCATATATAGCGTAGCTAATTAAACTGAATTATCTTTGCATGTTCTGCATGTAAATTGATAAACTTGATTGTATTACTTGTAATGAGATGCAATGAAAGAAGTTGTAAACATAAACGAGCTAGCGAAAGTGGTTGCAGTGCTTAAAGCCAATGGTAAGCGCATTGTGACAACTAATGGCTGTTTTGATATTTTGCATAAAGGACATGTTTCTATTTTGCAAGCAGCAAAAGAAATGGGCGATGTTCTTATTGTTGGTTTAAACAGTGATGATTCAGTACGAAAGTTAAAAGGTGCTAGTCGTCCAATCAATAATGAAAATGATCGAGCAGCAGTTTTAGCCGCACTAAAATCAGTAGATTTTGTCACTATATTTACTGAAGATACACCTGTTGAATTTTTGAAAGCAGTAAAGCCAGATATTCATGTTAAAGGTGCTGATTATTCAAAAGACAAATTGGAAGAAACCCCAGTTGTAGAAGCTGCTGGTGGCAAAGTTGTTTTATTGCCTATTACCAAGGGGTTAAGTACCACTTCCATTGTGGATAAAATTCAGGATGGTTAGCTAGTTGTGCTAGCGTGCTATTAAGTTTTTAATTTTTCAAATACACGTATATTTCCCAAACCTAAATTTTGCAATTACTTCATTGGGTGTGTTGGAAATTCAGTTTGTGTCGAGGCAGTGCATAGTATTGTCTTGTCTTTTCGCTTGCTACAAGCTTATGAAATTAAGCTCTGTTATATAAAGTGCTTCTGTTAGGTTGAAAGTAATTCTTCTACTTTTCTTTTATAAAGGAACTTCTCAACCAAAACAACCAATAACCCTTGCTGATTTGGAAAAAATGATTTTCTAGCATTTATTTGCTGGGAAGACTTGATTCGTTTGTACTTAGCCTAGGTGGTGTATTCTCCGCCTGGTGTACAGCTCGTCATAAAGGAGACATGAATAGTGCAAGTAATTTGTTGTTTTAAGAACCCTAACTTTCTCAAGGAAACCCGAAAAGGAGAAATTACATGAACGCAGCATTTTTCTCATTGACTGAAAAACAATTTACCGACATCCTTGTAATTACTATTGTCGGATACTTCACGGTGTTAGTTGCAGCTTTTCTGTGCACCGGAATAGCTGTGATACTTACACCGCCAGAAAATGGCAGGAGATTCAACCTCCTGGTTACAGTTGGACATACGTTCATTGCCGTTTGGGTAATGGTCCCTCTCGAACCAGTGATTGCCTGGCTTTCGCTTCTTGCCTATGGGAAGCCTGAACCGGCCGTGCAGCTAGCGGTGATTGTTAGTGGATCGATTATTACCATAGTGTCCACAATTTCTTTTTTCCATAACAGGGGATGATGCCTGTTTTTTCTCTTTGATAAAACTTAGAGAAAGTGACATACAAGACATGATGTTGTCTGTGATAGCAAAATTTACTGCCACACCGGTGTTTAGTCGTCGAGGAGGAGGGTGCTGATTCCCTCGAATTTTTAAAACTAAAAAAGAAATGATTTTGTGTCCAAACGTTTATTTCAACAGAAGGAAGAAAGGAAAAACGATGGTAACTCAACAGATGGAAATGCCGGAGTCTGGTACACAGGAAGCAGTGCCGGAGTCTGTGTCCACTTTGCCTGTTTTTGAGTCTGGCGAAATAAGTGAATTATGCCAATTTGAAGTAGAAGATAATCAGAAAGGCAGATATGTAGCTTTTGTTATTCCTCGTGGGTTGACTCCCGTGAAAGTTTTGGAAATTTTTGCCAACACTTATTGCAATGGGCAAATCACGGAGATGTTTGGATATGCTAAGGGTGCTTTAGATTATTTTAAATTTGAGACATCTGAAATCGTTAACACTGTAGACTTTACCATTAATTTTCCACTTGCGAATCTGAGAGAATGCGATCAAGAGGATATACTCGCTCAAGTTCAGGTTCAAGAAACAGCAAAAAGAACTGTTAAAGCATTCAAAGGAAATGATTGGCAAAGCATGGTTGCTGAAATTCGGAAAAGCGCTGGTCGTATGACTAAAGAGTTTTTCTGGACGCCGGATTGGCAAGTAATATTGGCGTGTTGGCTTCATAGAGATAAAAATGGCTGGAATAAGCATGATGGAGAAGGACTTACCGCTGGTATTTACGTTCGTTGCCATGGGTCTCAAATTGATGATAGTGGAGAAAAAATCTCGCTCCATCATAGAGAGGGGCGTATAACGCATGATCCTAATGGTTCTACCGGCGTGGCACCGGTGTTTAGTCGTCGAGGAGGAGGGTGCTGATTCCCTCGAATTTTTAAAACTAGAAAAGAACTGATTTTGTGTCCAAAAAGGAACCCACGCCCGGGTTCCTAAAATTTTTAAATCAGTTTGTACTACTGCATATCGTAGCTGCTTACTTCTTCTTGTTTTGCCCTGTGAGGAAAGCAAGTCTTTGGCGAGCATCTTCTGAATATTCAGAATCAGAGCTAACTTTTAAAGCTTCGCGGAAATGCTCAGCTGCTTCGCTATTCTTTTTCTTACGTTCCATAATTAAGCCCATGCGATAGAATGCTTCGCCAAGTCGATAATCATTTTTTACGGCTAAGCGATATGAATTCAAAGCTTTGTCATATTCTTTTTCTAATTCATAAGCTGTGCCTAAATTGTAATGAGCAGTGGCGAGCTTTGGATCGAGAGATACTGCTGTTTGCCAATTTTTAATTGCACCAGATAAATCTCTTTCTGCTCTTAACGCTGCGCCAATACCGTTGTATGTAATAGCATCTTTAGGATTTATTGCTAATGCTTTGCGAAATTCTGACAATGCATTTGCATAATTATGTTCTTGATTATATATCAAGCCTAAATTGCTATGAGCTTCAGCTAGCCCAGGATTAGCTGCTAAAGCTAATTTGTAGGCAGAAGTAGCTTCTTGTAATTTCCCAGCTAAATGAAATTGTACAGCATTATTATATTGCTTTACAGCTTCCAATGATTTTGCTTTGTCTGTTGTGGCAGCATTACTTGTAGAACTGGTTTTTTCTTCAGATGTAGTTGTGGTAGTTTCTTTAGTAGTTGTAGAAGTATCTGTTACTTCATTAGTTGCATCTGTATTGTCTTGAGCTGTCTCAGTTTGCAATGCTTCAGTTTGAGCTGTTTCAGTTTGTACCGTTTCAGTCTGTGCTGATTCAGTTTGGGCTGTTTCGGTTTGCACTGTTTCAGTCTGTGCGGGCTGAGTTTGGGCTGTCTCAGTTTGAGTTGCCGCCGCTTGCGTCGTCTCAGTCTGAGAAGTAACTTGCATTTCTGGCTTTAAAAGACTATTGGCATTAGCATCAGTATTTGCAGCTGGAGCACTTTCTGTTGTTTGTGGCTTGTCGCTGCTAGTCTGTGCTGTTGTTTGTTCTTGCGACCAGTTCCATGTGCCAGTTGTTTGGGTTTGAGCTGGTGCGGCAGCAGGAACAGGAGCAGAAGTGGAAACAGAAGCAGAATTATTTTCTGTGCTCGTTGTGCTGCTTGTTGTTGCTGTTGTATCTTGGCTTGTACTAGTTGTTTGTTCAGCTGACTGAGCAGGTGTTTGTTCTGAAGTTTGCGCAGATGCTGAATTGTCAGCTGCTGCTTGTGCAACTACTGCATTTTCTTCGCTAGCTTTTACACTTGCTTTATATGTTTCTGCTAAATTATCGCCTAAGCTTAAAGTAAGAGAACCTTCTTCTACTTTTAATACTTTTGGTTTTGCAGCAAGCTCTTCTGGTAAATCAAAAACTAATCTAGCTGTTGGCTTAGGACTATTCTCTAGATTTGAATATCTGACGGATTTTAGAAATGGCATAGCTTTTGTGAAGTTTGCTGAAAGTTCACTTGCTGAAGGCAAATGAGTTTTATCTAGCGATGCATCAACAAAATCAAAAACAATTCTATGATTTGGACCAGGTAAATCAAGCACATGAGGGACAGTAGGAAATGCATTTGTGCCAGCAAATTCAATCACCACTTGACTAGAATTATCGAGTGAAATTTTCTTGATGGTTAGAGGCTCGCCGGCAGCATTTACCGCACTGCCAATCATAATACTTGCTGCTAGCATTGTATTTACAATTTGAGCTTTTACGCTTCTTCTTTCATTTTTTCCAGATATTGCTTGCATATCTTTTGGATTCATAGCCACTTTACTCCTAGCCGTACACTGATAAAAGTTTTGCTAGCAAGTCTACTGCCTAAAGCCAAAGCTTTAAAGCAGAACTGTTTAAGCTTGTTCTTAAAAGATTGCTCCAAATTGGCTAGATAAGCGTATTATGTTAGTATTAGTCTGTATTGAGTGCTTGATAACTTTGTAGTTTAGATAGACTAATGTTGAAATGTCGATACATACTAGAAAGCAAAATAATGAATTATCGACTTAATATACTTACTCTTCTTGCAATTTCTTGCTTTAGTGTCATTGGTTTTACCATGTGCTGCCAAGACTCACTGGCACAGCATGGTTGGTTTCAAGATAAAAAACAACCTGCACTTTCATATCCAAAGGCACCCATGCCGCCGGCTGGAAAAATAGTTGTGCCACCACAAGAAAGTCCATTTTTTCCTTTGCGACCAGACGGACAAGCTTTTGTATTGGATATAGACAGTACTGTCAATCAAACAGATGCACTAAATCGATTTTATTATGATCCTAGTTGGCGTGGAGAAGTTTGGCAGCCTTATGATAGTTATACTCTTGCAGAAAAAGGCGTAAGACTTATGACTACATGGCCGCAATATGATGCTGCCACGCAGAGTCGTAAATTTACTCGAATTCATCAATGGTTTGAAAAATGGTCTGGCTTTGGTCCTTAAAGAATGTAAGCCGAGGCTTTTGTTGTGAAACAAATTGACCATATTGCTATTGCTGTAAACTCATTAGAAGAAGCTTTGTCGTTTTATCAAGATACTTTGGACTTGCCTTTGCTTGGAATTGAAATTGTTCACGAGCAAGGTGTACGAGTAGCAAAAGTGGATGCTGGTAACACACACATTGAGTTATTAGAACCGCTTTCTCCTGACAGCCCGGTGGGTAAATTTATTGCTCAACGTGGACAAGGACTGCATCATATATGTTTTAAAGTGAGCAACATTTCTCAAGAATTAGAAGTACTCAAATCTTGCAATATGCGTTTGATCAATGAAGAGCCAAAAATTGGTGCAGGTGGGGCAAAAATTGCATTTATTCATCCAAAGAGTACAAATGGTGTTCTTATGGAATTGTCCGAAACTTCTTATTAAATATTCATTTTTTCTGAGTTTTGTGGGTTCATCATTGTTTTTGCGGTACGCTATAACGGTGATTTTGTGCGATCCGGTCACATTTTATGGATCCAGTTCATATGCCCTTCTATGGAGAGTAAATTTTACGCATGCCAGTTATGACAGAACTAAATAGTATTGAAAAAGCCCTCGGCGACAAAGCCAGCTATTACTTAGAACATAAATGTAAAACAGTTCCAAAAGATATGTTGCATTTGCCCAGCGGCAATTGGGTTGATACTGTAATTACCCAAACAGATAGAAACCCACGCGTATTGCGCAGTTTAGAAAGCATTTTGAATCATGGCAGATTAGCCGGCACTGGTTATGTTTCTATTTTGCCGGTTGACCAAGGCATCGAGCACTCAGCCGGTGCATCATTTGCAAAAAACCCAATTTATTTTGATGGTGAAAATATTGTCAAACTAGCTGTTGAAGGTGGCTGTAATGCAGTTGCTTCTACATATGGAGTGCTTGGATCTGTTGCTCGTAAATACGCGCATAAAATTCCTTTTATCGTAAAAATCAATCACAATGAATTTTTGAGCTATCCAAATAAATTTGACCAAATATTATTTGGCTCTGTAAAAGAAGCCTGGGAAATGGGAGCTGTTGCAGTCGGTGCCACAATTTATTTTGGATCTGCTGAATCAGCTCGTCAAATTGTTGAAATTGCTAAATGTTTTCACGAAGCACACGAATTGGGTATGGCAACAATATTGTGGTGCTATTTGCGTAATTCGGCTTTTAAAGTTGGCGATACTGATTATCATGTCTCAGCTGATTTAACTGGTCAAGCTAATCATTTGGGTGTGACTATTGAAGCTGATATTATCAAACAAAAATTGCCAGAAAATAATGGTGGTTATAATGCCATAAAATTTGGTAAAACAGATCCTAAAGTTTATTCCGATCTCACAACCGATCATCCAATTGATTTGACTCGCTATCAAGTAGCTAATTGCTATATGGGACGCATTGGTTTAATTAACTCTGGTGGACCATCTGGTAAACATGATATGGAAGATGCTATTACAACAGCTGTAATCAACAAACGTGCAGGCGGTATGGGACTTATCTCCGGTCGCAAAGCTTTTCAAAAGCCAATGAAAGAAGGTATTGAATTGCTCAATGCCATTCAAGATGTTTATCTTTGCGATAAAGTAACTATTGCTTAGAAACAATAATTTCCAGAGCTAAACAAATTCAATAAGACAGCCTGAGTACAGCTACGCTAACAATCAGGCTGTCTTTTAATTTGCAATAAATTCGCAAATTTATCTAATGAGCATTTTGAACCGTGGAATTAAATGTCTTAAAAAGCAATGTGCCTACATTGATAGAGCCAATATGAATATGTAAATTCAACTGTTTTTCATACATAAGCAAGTCTTTTTTGTAGATAGATATATATCTATAGTCAAATTATCTTCTCAATTTATTTTTTTGGAGTTCCAAGACGCCCAAAACAGATACAGCAAGCTGATTTGCAAAAACTAAAAGCAACTGAATCATTTGCTCTAAAGGAGACACGCTATGTTCAAAAGCGTTCTTGCAGTGCTTTGCGGTACGGCTACTACTATTTTTTTAGGCTGTGCAAAACAGACAGATTTACCGCCTACTAACTCTTCGGTTTCAACTACTGCTAGTGATTCACCTGAGGTTGCTCATCGTGAATGTACCATTGAAATACTTGAGGAGAATCCTGCTGCCACAAGCCGGCAAATATTTACTGGTATATTGGGAAAACCAGTTGAGATTCACACTCAATATAAAAATGGTGACACGGGCGTAGCATATTTGGAAGAATCTTCTGGGCAAGTGAAAGAGTGCAAAGAGATTTTTTCTAGTAATAAATTGAAGAGCCATGCTGTTTTCAGCCGAGATGGCAAATTGGTCAAGGGAGAGTTATATCGTCCAGACGGCAGCTTGCGGTTGGTGCGAGAAATTACCGAAAAGGGCTATTTTAAGAGTAGCTTTTACTTACCAAAATCTGCTTTCCCATATATGTCCGAAGCGGAAGTATCTTCTACTCGAGCTGAAAGGGACATATTTCTTTCAAATGGAACACTGAGAGCTAAGGTGCATCTTGATACGGTTTGGGAGGATCCTTTGGGTGAACCTCCTCTTCCCAATCAGACAAAACGCCCGACTATTAAGAGTACGACTTATTTCAAATCAGATGGCAAAATTGAACGCAAAGTTGCCTATTCTGACGCATCGAATACACAAAATTTTGGCTGGACAACTGGCCAAATTCATCTGAAAGTGTGTTGGTACAGGGATAATGGTTCACTTGAATTTTTGCAGAACTGGACCAGAGATTATTTGATATCAGTGGAGGAATATGAGCTTGACGGTATAACCACTAAGCGCAATATTATGGTGGTTGATGGTTACTTGCCGCTTGACGGTGAAGCTAGAATAATTTCTCCTTTAACAGTATTTGAGTATGAGCAAGGTGGTCCAGCCATCGTCAAACAATTCTTTGATCGGAAGAATTATTCTAATAAGAATAATCTTCAGACAGTGCTTATAAGTCCTGAATACAATCGCGGTGATACAAATTTTTATCAACCTGAAAGGTTATGGCTAAACACGCCCCTGACTGATGTAGTAAACCTAAACGCATCAGGTCCTGGAAATGGGGTAATTAAGCATGCTCCTGACGAAAAAGTGTATGAAAAATTTGATGTTAAGCTATTCAAGTTTTTTCGCGATCCAGAACTTGATGCGAACTGGAGACATTTGGCTAGTGAATTGGATGATTATTTGGGTTTGCCGTTAAACAAAGAAGACACCTGTCGTACCTGGTATCTTAATCGTCCAATTGAAATGCAAGCATTGCAGATGTAGTTGTTGCTGCTAATCAAAATACTGCTCCAGGCTCTTCGCCTGGGGTTGATGATAATGCTAGCTTGAATTCTTTATGCAAGGAGCCTATGCCCCAGGGTTCCTTGCATTATTGTCTGTTTATACTAGTCTTTATCGTAGAAATGCGGGTAATTGCAAAATTTTTAGTGTTTGATCTGCCCCAGAAAAGGGGTGAAGCTCAAAAACTGATAGCAGTTTCGTGAAAGTGGTAGGTTACTAGGGGGCAGGTCAGCAAAGTTGGCTCGAAAATTTAGCAGGACTTATTTGTTGCTCAATGCACGATGGATCATTTTTTTTATTTGTGTATTGGCATTTGTATATTTTATAGAAATATCTGGGTTTTCCTTGGCAAATACTCTAAATATTTCATCAGCGAAGGCTTGTCCAATAATATTTACTTCTGCAAAATCAAGTAGTATTTCATCAAATTTTTCAAATCTAGTCAGAACTCTTTTAGCCTGCGATCTTGATATAAGGCTGTCGTGCCCATATTGTGCAAGTTTTAAAGGAACATGAGTGCGCGAAAAACGATATTCATCTGGACCACTACTAAATTTATTAAAAAGTTGGTCAAGCTTTTGTTTGGCTGGTTGCAATAATGTCATTATGACCATAGTCCCATTTAATTGCTGTTCACTATCTCTTGATTGCCAAATACCATCGCTATTCTTGTGAATAAAACTGAGTTTGTCAGAATGAATGACAAACGAATCAAAGATTCTTGAGGTAAAAAAAATGCCTTCTCCAGTGTGATGTTTAGGATCGGTTGTAAGCTTGCCCTTTGATAATTCAAGCAGAGCTCGTCGCTTATCAGTAAGTTTTAAAGCTTTTGTAATTTTATTGAAAATACCAAGACCATTGTCTTTAACGGAGAGAGTGACTGAAATAGCTGTACGTTCCAAGTGCACAACCAATCTTGTTCCTCCTGAATGCTCTATAGCGTTATTTACCATTTCTGTAAAACCATAATGACATATGGTGGATTCATTACTAGATAAATCGTTGAGAGTGGAAGACATGATCTCTTGCCAAATTATATCTTCCTCAAGTTTTTGACTTAGTTTATATTCTTTGACTATTGTACCTGGTGAAACTAATTTATAAGTTGTAGATCGCCCAGAACCTATTGCACGAATTTGATTTTCATTAATTAAGTATCTGAGGTGCTTATATGCAGCCTCTCGTGATATTGCAAATTCTTTTGCAGTCTCGGCAATAGGAGATAATTCACTATAGTAGACTCTCTCTAGAAGATACTGACGAATTTCATTTGGCTTATGAGGCATAAGTGTTAGCTATGGTTAGGTTCTTACTAAAATAATTAAATCAGATGCACAGTATATTGTCAACTTTAGCATATATCATTGTCAACTTTGGCCTGTTCTTTGTTGACAATGATACTATAGGAAATAGTAATATTTAGCAGTATAGGCAAGGTTTTAGTGATACTAAAACCTTGCCTCCTACATACTTTCAAATAAAGTCAGCAAGCTTTAAGTTATTTAGGTATTGTTCCATTCCATGCCGGTCTCGTAGCATTCTGTATAGAGCTTACCGTCCTTCATGTGTGTGACACTATCAGTGCTGTAACTGGTGGTTAGCTTTTGTATAAAGACTTATCCCAGCGAGACATGACGCGATTAGCAATCAGGTTTGAGCTGGGAAGCATTTGATTTAGAACATAATATTCAATGCAGATTTCCAATGCCTGATCCAATGTGGCATCATCAACAAGACTCGGCTTGCCGGACATGATTTTAATGTAAGGCGGAATAGCTGCTTTACGATTTATGGGACTATTTAGTAAGGGGCATGACTCAATTACACTCAGGAAGTGTTTATCTACTGGATGTAGGCACCCATTATTGTCTTGATAATGAGTTTGTCCTTGTTCTAAGTGTATTGTCATAATCATATATTTATTCCGAACCTGCACGCAGTTCTGCAAAAAACTCAAGAATATTTTGTCTGTATCAGTCTTTTCTTGTATTTCTTGAGGAAATTGACGTAAGCTCGTTTGAACAAGTTCTGTGATACATTCATCGAGGGATCGGAGAAGAGCATCTAAACCGTATATTGAATAATGTTTAAGCCGTTCGCAATACTGACCGAGGCAATCTTTTTTCTGGTTAAGAGTAAAGATGGATTGTAAAAGCCGAGCGAAAGCATCTTGGTACTCATGACTTGATTTGATCCTATAGCGAAGAACATTACAATCAAGCTTAAAAATCAAATAGGCTTGTTTTAAATTGCGGGATGCTCCAATTAAAGAATCAAGATAGCTGACCAAATCTTTATTCACTGCGAATCGTGGCAGTGATTTGACCATGTTAACTTGACTCACGATTGCTTCGTGTCCGTGATGAATTGGCGAACGCATGTTTGTGCTCCTTTCGGTTTGAGAAAGACCGGAGAAGTGTTTCAACTTTCCGGACCGTCATAAACTATGGTGGCAAAAGCCAGGCATGTTTATGACGGTGACGATGAAAGTGTACTAAGCAAAAAAGAAAGCCAGTATTTTTTTATTATTAGTTCTTGTTACGACTATTTTGTCCTTGGAACATTCCAACAACTCCAGCAATTATTCCGGTGAACATAGCTGCCATCATAGCAAAACCTAACGATTGAGGTGGAAAAATATGTAATGTACCTGCTAATGAGCAAAACGCTATTCCAATAAGCATTCCAGAAAAAGTAAAAATGAGCGCGCCACGAGGAGCACCAAAATCTCCACTTGTATCAGTGGCAGCATAGTTTGTACGATTGAAGCGAAACGAGAGGAAATATCCTGAGCCACCGGCGACCATTGCTGACACAAGACAGAAAAGAATTGTACTAAGCATGATTTGTCTCCTTCCTTCAAATTGAACCATTAAAGAGTGTTGCTAGTTGATATATGAGCCGGTGGGGTATCGGCTCTCGTAAATTTAGTACTGCTATGTGCTAGTGACTTGTAAAATATTTCTTTCTAAAGCTGGTTAAGAGCAACTGGAAAGGCGAAGTCTTCTACCAGATCAAAATATTCGTCAATATCTTTGCGCTGGATAGCTAAGGACCAATTTCCGTTTACAATTTTGCAATAACCTTCGGGTTCGCTAACCAACAGATCTACTTGATAGCGAAGCCCTTCTTCGCAATTGAAAGAACTGAGATTTTCATGTCGTTGGCGGTCGGTAATCTCAGCGGGAGGTGAATATGGCTTTTTCATTACGACATAGGTGTTTTTGGTGGTTTGCATCTCTTCCAGCCTGCTTGCTGTTTTATTGATGCCAGCTTGAGCAGTTTCGATTTTGATTTTTGCTTTTACTAGGGCATTTGTGTATTCAGCCACATCTTTTAGAGCACGTAGTCCTTCTAGGAATCGGGCAGCATATGATTTTTCTTTTGCAATCCTGGAAATATTTACATGGTAAGCAAAGAGGCGGTAGAAGTCATTGAGAATTGAAACAGTCTCAGGATCGGGTGACTCGATTTTGGCTAGAGAGTGGCAGGCTTCATCGAGTTCAGTTAACATAAGAAAGGCAACACTCATTGCTGTTTCTGAGGCATTGTTGCAACGACCATTTGACCTGTGTTGTGCGTTAAACTCACGGACTTCTTGATAGATGCTGTAGAGAAATTCGCTAATTGTGCAAAGGGAAATTGGGGATGCTGTTTCCATTTTTGTCTCCTTCTTGTGGCTCTAAAAATGTTAGGTGTGGGCATGGATACTTTTTTCGATGTAATCATACACTGCATTTCCTAAGCGATATTTCTTTGTATCTCTCGGTAGATCATGTAAGCCAATATAATGAGGTTCAAAAATAGGCGGCTTCTAGGCATCATTGTTGTTATTTTGATTGTTGTCACAGTCAGATAGAATACCGTACATCCAAAAAGAGCAACCGAGAAATGCGGTCAATAAAGCGGCCAAACGCGCTTTAATCTCTGGGGGATAACCTCCTAGTTGTGGTATTGGAGAGCTATACAACACTGCCGTATAGGCAGCGAATGTTGCCAAAACAATGCAAACAAATACGAGTATGTGGACAAAGATCAATCGGTACTTCATAGGGTGTTCCTTTCTGGGATTTTCATACTTAGGTTGATTGCAAAAGCTCAGCTATGAGGAGAGTTATTTTGTTTGTCAGGTAGGCTTGGTGGTACAGAGTAAAGCTTTGGCAGCGGACAGTTTTACTTGCGCTTCATGAATTAGCTTATTAACAGGCTCACTTTTTGCGTTATCTTCGAATTCAGCCCAGCTAATATGGCTTAGTTGTTCGACGGCGTCATTCCAGCACGCCCAGGCGCGTTCTAAGAATTCTTTTGCTTTCTTTTCAAGAGTTGTTTTTGTTTCAGATAGAGAGTCAAGCGGATGCAATGCACGAGCTAGTTGTTCCAGCTCTTTTTTTGCCGAATTAAACTTGCGACAGATCATTGTTTTTTCCTTTCGTTCGCTTATTATTTTATTTGCTTGAGGGTGAAGGGCTTTACGGTTATGTTTTGGGGATGCCCATCACAGTTTACGATTAAGGTGCATCATCCATTTCTTGCAGTTCGACTACTTGAAGGTTGGGCATAGCTTCCTTTAGTTTTGCTTCTACAGAAGGGTCTATTCCCCAACTGGAAATATTTAGACGTTCTAGTTTTGTAAGCGACAATAAAGAAAGAAGTGCTTCGTCTTGAAGGCAGCAGGGTAAATAAAGCTCTCTTAAATTAATTAGCTTGCCCAGGTAAGAAACATCAGCATCTTTCATTTGGGTCATACTGAGACGAAGTGTCTTCAATTCAGTTAGTGAAACTAGATATGGCAAAATAGCCGGTACTAGTTCGCTGGCGTGAAGGTCTAAATGCCTCAAATTTGTAAGTCTGCTAATGCAACCCAGCTCGCATTGCTTTTGTATGCGGCTAAGGTTAAGCTTCAATGTTCTAATCTGAGTTAGTGAAGCAAGGCTTGCAAAAGCAGCTGGAGTAAAATTTTGGCTAGTCAAATCTACTTCATGTAAATTTGGTAAATTGCCTAGGTGTTCTAGCCCAGCTTCTAAAGGAAGCTGGGAACAGCTTAGCTCAAGTAATTCTAGTTTTAGTAAAGACCCCAAATATGGAAGTCCGGGGCCTTTGATGTTTGTTGAGCAAATGTACAGTTTTTTGAGCTTTGTCATTTGCCCAATAGCCTTAAGCACCTGGTCGGTCATTTCCCAAACGTGTGTAATCCGCAGGCATTCGAGATTGGGAAGTTGTGCTACGTAAATGAAAGCTTCATCTGTGAGTTCTGATGAAGTACAAAGTCGAACTCCATGTATTTCTTCGGCAAAAGGAAGATTTGGCAATGCTTTTAAATCTTCATTGGAAGCATGACGGTCTATATACAATTCAGTTGGTAGGGGCGAACGGCTATCGATGAGAGGCATAGAACTCTCCTTTCAGAAATACTTAAATTACCAGCAATTAAACTGCCTGATTTTTACTAAGTTAAAGTAGCGAATATGTTTTAGTGAATGGCTTCTTCTATAAAAAAAGGAAAATCTGAAGACGTTTTGATTCTAGATAGATTTCTATATGCGATCATTTTGCGTAAACAGATTTATAAAGCATTGAGATTAAGCTCGAATGAGTGTCTAGAGTACATTTGCTGTGTGTTTAGATTTGGACGATTTAAAATGCTTTAGCAAAAACGCTAGATTAAAATGCTGCTTGGCGGTTAGCGTAACTAATGCGAGCCTTATATCTATGTGATGACAGATTGATTTGCAGCTGGTTATTTTCATAGACTTTTATATCTAAAAACAAGGTGTGTGGAGTTGAGCTAACATCATCGCTCTCTTTTAATTTTAGAAATATACGTAAATCTACTAGCGCTCAATTTGACACTGCTTAATCGAGTATGCCTAAACATGTAGTAAACACAATGATATAGCTGTTATACAGTAGCGATTTGAACTGTTTTAAATTGTGACAATGATTTTGGTTATATACATAGATCTAGTCTAGAGTCAAAGTATCTTCTAACTTCTTTTTTATAAAAGGATTTATTCACCAGAAAAGCCACTAGCTATTTATAATATGCGCGTATTTAGCAGTTTATTGGCTGCTTTGTTGGACAGGTGATTTTGGAAGATTGAGTTGCCTGATCGCGTTGATCAGAGGCTTGTCTTGCTACCAGTATTTCGCTGGTGGCAGTAAAAACACATTTGTCTAAGGAGACAAAATCATGGAAAAGGTAGACTATTCGAAGATGATCACGCCACTAGACTACAAATGTGGAAAATGCGACGCTACTGGCTGTAAATTGTGGCGAGAATATCAAACTTTTTCACCGCGGCTTTTGTGCGTCGACTGTGCTTGTAGGGACCAGAAGAAAATAAACAATGTTGATTCCGAAGGTCTACGGGTGGATGATGATGGCATGCAAACGGATCAGGTCGGCTGGTACGTACCAGCGGTTCCAACTAAGGATGGTGGGGGTTATTGTGGATACCTGGACGTTCCCGATGCTGCAGTGAAATGGTGGGAGCAACTACCACTTCGGACAGGCATAATAGCCACAGCCTAGGGATGATGTTCCAGAGATAGTAAAAAGAAGCTAATTTGAAAGGAGTTAAATGATGTCTCGCGCACGTTGCTGTTATGTGCTGGGCTGTTTTCTGGAGATCATCCACATTCCGTTTGTCGTCGTATTCATGTTATGTGGATTTTTGTGGATGCCTATCTGGTTATATTCTCCAATGATGACGGTGACCATCGGTCTTCAAATCTGTATTCTTGGATGCCCACTCATGCCTATCATATTCTGGCTCAAAAGCTAAGAGAAGCCATATTTACCCCACTGGTCTGAAGGTCGGTCGCTGACGTTTTGGTTATACCATCGCTACGGAAGAAGGGTGGGAATGCTAATACTAATATGTTCTATTAGTGCTTCACTTGTTTTTTTTCTACTGCGCATAAACCAGTGAAAATGGGTAGGTCGCCTTGCTTTGTTAAGAAAGTGCGCTCGTTTCCTGCCTGTTAGAACTCTGCTGAGCCGGGACAGCCAACCGGCTCTTTTGTTTTAAGAATAGCCATTGATCGCGTTGATCAGAGGCTTGTCTTGCTACCAGTATTTCGCTGGTGGCACAAAAACATTCAAAAAGTTGGCAGTATAAATTACAGAGGGGAGAATCATGGACATAAGCACATTTTTTCTATCGTTGTCGGGGGTGATCATTGCTAGCGTTTTCGGCTACTTTTTTTCATTTGATTACAATCGGCGTAGTCATGCAACCAGAGGTGGTGAGTACGATGGCACTTTTGGTGGGGTCAATAATTTTGTTGGAATCATCCTTGGTATTGGATCTTGCTTACTGGCTGGATTCCTAAAGGACTTTCCGGCTGGCTCTATTGACTCAGCTGTAATTGCATCTGCGACGGCAGGAGCAATTGCTAGCTTTATTGGGGTTGTCCGAGGTAGAAAAATCGGAAAGGCAATTTGGGAAAAACGCTATCCGCCACGCTGACGCCTTGTTTATATCTTTTCATTGAATTTTGATTGAGAGAAGAAGGGCTTTTCTCAATCAGTTAATCGAAGGAGATTGATCATGAGCTGGATTGTATTGCACTATCGTTTGTCTATTGCAATGGTTTTTCCGCTTGCACTTACCATGTTTGTCATTGTCATGCAGGTGATGGAAGTCATTGTGCGAGTGGTTTTTTCAAATGATCTTTTAGTTGCACTGTCACTATTTTTTCTTATGGTTGTGTTTACAATTGGCTATACCATGGTGATTACAAAGTCTCTTTTGTGGCTAAGAGCAAAAAATAAGATGCTACGCTTAAGAAGGAGGCAATATGTCTGATAATAAAAAATTGATTGAAATGCTGAGGCAAAAACGAGCTTATCTAGTGATGAAAGCCTGCCACTCCCCTGCGATTGTAATTGACGATAACCGGTTTGTATGCGGACAGCGCTATGAAGCTGTATGGTGGGATGAGTACAGAGTGGGCATTTTTTATGAGGGTCATTTTGTTGAAATGCCTTGTGATGTTTGCAATGAATTTTTTGACTTAATTCGAGATTTTCCTTTGCCGTCTGTGTGAGAGCAAACCCAACTAGGGAGTCTATTAAAACACTTACACTCTTACCTTGGCTAAGGGTTCTTTTAACCTCAGCTAAGGCTATATGCATTGGTGCATTCGACGCTAGGGACACCGCGCCTTTGCATAAACTTATTTCCCTAGTAACAAAGAAGGGGAGCGATAATGTCTGTAGAAGAAGGAACCCTAATCTTTTTGCCCTATACGGGCTTCACAACTCTGATACCATGCAATTTCGATCATTTGCCTGCGTTGAAAAAACTGACTTTATGTTATAGGCAGCTTGAGACAAGCCTTGAAGAATTGGCTGCAGCGAAAAGATGTTTGGGGCAGGCAAAGAGTGAATTGCTTGAAGATCAATTTTCTAAAAAGCATCCAAATTATGGAAAAAAGGATACTCTTTTTAACGAACAGACAGATGCGGATTGGCACGAAATGTATGCTCGTCGCATTCCTTATCAACAAGCTCGCCTCCAGTATCGCGTAGCTATTGCTACTGTTCGTAATTTTGGACTTGAGCTGGCTGACGCAGTGAAAGAAAATGTTTCACTTTTGAAGGGAATAAGTATTATGGCTGAAGAATGTTTGCGGGACGAATGGATGTCCCACAGCATAGAAATAGCCAACAATTTGCTATGCAAGGCGTTGACGGAGCATGGTAATGCAATAAATCATCTTGCTGAACAACCTAATCCGGAGTGCGGGATATTAGGCATGGGAACAAATAAATGGCGGTCGTTTCATAGGCACATTGACGAACAGGACAGGTCTGTGGATGGATTCACTACTGGTTTTCTAGCTGCAAAAATTAATGTATAACCACTAGTCTGGCTTTGATGACTTATACTGTCTCAAATAGCGGCAGGAGTTAAGTTGGCTCTTGCCGCTATCTTTTGGTCGTAAGAAAGGAGCAGAATATGCGCTGTTATACAGCTGACTTAAATGATATTGTCCCTGGGTTTACGGTACAAATGGATGCAATTCGTCCGTATGTTCAAGTAGGGGAACATCAGATAAAACTATCCGATGAGCTGCTAATTGTTGCCGATGCGTATGTGAATAGTCGTTTGATGCGTGCCGATGTTGAATATGTAGCCGATCATGATGGCAATATCAGGGAAGAGTTGGTCCCGGAATCTGGCGATAAACAAGATGGCAGTATCTTAGTTCTATTTGGTTATGAGTTCGGTCGAGGACTGAAAGTTGTGATGAATGCTCGTAAATTCCGATACGTGTGCGGCTCTTCGGTTCCATTCAAAGATGCTGCATTGGGCCAATTATCACCTGGCGGAACCATTGGACGAAATATTTTGCATACAACCTATGCGCCCGGCCGATGGACTGGACGGTTCTGTGTAAAATTATTTGGGTCTTGCCACGCTCAATGGGAATATGAGCCAGTTGTGGTTTTTGATGGGCAAAAACCAAGGATAATTACTCCTTGGGAATTGTCTGATCAAAAATTGCAAAAATTGGAATCTGCTTCTTTTGAATAGCTGGAATAGGTAACAAAGAAGGAGGCTGAAATGTCTGTAGCTGCACCTGCGATCTTTGTCAGCGATGAGCGAATCCCATCGTTGTTGAGCAATTTTATGGATACGATTATTAATCTGATGCCTGCGGAGGAACGCGGTCAATGGATTGAAAAATTTAGAAAGGCAGTAAAGCCGGAAGCGGATTTGATGAAAGTATGGCGTGAGTTTGTGATATGGCTGTTGAATGATCCTGCTGATGGAGTTATCAACCGTGTCGGAACAGAAAAAGAAAGAAATTTGATCCAAGCAGTAGCACAGCTGTGTGAGAATGGTTGTGTGGATGCAGATATTTGGAGTGATGCTCGCACGGCTGCTGCCAATGAAGCGCTTAGTAATAGGGTTTACTCCTCTGATGCCCGAGCTGGCAAAGCGGTTAATTTGTACCGACATGATGGTATCGTTTATTCCAGGTGTGCTGGTGATGCTCTTTTTGTAGCGTCGCGAGTTGCTTCTGTTGTTGCTGTTCCTAATGTTGATATTAACCAAGATGTGTTGACGTATGCTATTCAGAGCGTGATACATCACGCAGTAAGTGCTCATGCTTACGTAGTTGCTACTGATACTTTTTGCAAAGATCTTATTCGGACTGTATGTTTTCGTCAGGCGGAAAAGTTGTTGCAGCTGTTACACGCCGCAGCATAGTGTTTTTTGTCTTAATGCAAAGAAAGGAATCACCATGTCAAAATACCAGCTGATTGCTTCTGTTACGGATCGCCCATACATGATATCGGGTTTATTAGGAGAAGATAGTAAATCGAATGAGACCCATGATATTAGTCGAGTTATGAATTTATGTGCAGCCTGGCAGAAGTTGTATGGGGGCATTGTGGATGGACATGTGTATTCTACGATATTTTCCGATGCCTGGGAGGAAGAGAAGTTGAGCATGCGTCCTGGATGGGTCCTGCAGGGCTGGGTGAACCCAGCTTTGGACGTCAACACCACAAATCATGAATTTTGGGATGCTTTAGTATCATTGGCTAAATTTCTTGCATGCAATCTTAATCAAAAACGTGTCTATGTCAGTTTTGCCGGGGAAATGCGCGTCTTTCAGCTGTCAGAGTGATTTGAAAAAGCTAGCCATCAACAAAAGAGGAGGTGAGGAATGACGGAGAATAATGATGACGGGATAGCTGCATTGAAGGTAAAACAACGGGAATTTGAATGCCTTCAAACGCTATTGAATTCAGAGGATGTTAAAGATTACGATGTTCGCCAGAAAGTAGTCGCTACTGCACTTTCGATATTGAAAGCTGTAACAGAGTCTTTTGATGAAAATGATAAGGATCAAAAACAGCAGGCTTTTGTCTGGGATGCCTTGATAGATGGAGCAAATCTTGTCAATAGACTTAGTATAGAAAAATTGCTGAATGAAGATGGAGTTTATGCAGGCAAATTTTTGCCAGGACTCCAGACTGTTTTGAAGCAGGTTGAAGTCGCATATGATGTCATAAAGCTAACAAAAATTGTGAAAGAAAAGCGCAATCTTATTTCTATGATTACACACCAATTGACTGAAATGAGGACGCAAAAGAAAGCTTACATAGTGATGCAAGTTCAATTCCCTCCTGTGGCGACGATCAATTATGCAGGTATCCAGTTTGTACGGGGACAACGCTATGAAGTTATATGGGCGAATGAAAATAACATATGCGTTTTTGATGAGGATGAGGGTCAGTTTGTTGAAATGTCTTTAAGTGTTTTTGACGATTTTTTTAAGCTAGTTGAAGATTTTCCTTTGCCGCCTTTTAAAGAAAGGAAGAAACCATGTCTTATCTCATGAGCCCGAAAAGCTGGTTTGTGACAATTCTTGTAATTCTTTTTGCTTATTGCGTGGTTGAGCGTGTGTTTACGTTCGTGATGTCAGTTGTTGGGGTTTAACAACGCGAAAGGAAAGAATAATGGCTACGACACGTAATTTGGAGCATGGCAAAGCAACTGAAATGAAACTTGTTCAAGGTGTTTTTATTGAGACGATGGCCGCGTCCTTAGAGGAGCCGCCGTTTCCTCTTTATCGGTGTCGGATGTCGATTTGCACCGCCAGTTGATTTGTCTAAATTGAGAGCTGAAAAAGAATCATTTTTTTACGTGTCACCTGGATTTTTTTAATTGGGGAGAAAGGTATATCCATTCTGGTTACGATTGAACAAGCAGGGATTTGACGAAAATCAACATGCTGTGATGATCAGAAGGAGCATTAAGAGAGGGGTGGGACGGTATCGAATGTTGGCTTTTACTGTCATTGGCGCGGGTGCAATAGCGTGCCTGGGGCAAGTACCCGCGCCACAAATAAATTTCCTGGGTAAAAATGAAAGGAGCAAGTAATGTTATCTCCATGTGGAGTTGCCCATTGGGGTCCATCACAAATACCAACTGACTATTCACTCACTTCAGAGTCACTAAAGAAATATTGTGAATGGGCGAAAAGCCAATGAGTTGTAATGGCAAAATTTCAGGTATAGTGCTTGTTGCTTTCATTAGCCTAACCTGCTCAAGCAAGACTTCATTACCGCCAAAAAATGGTGCTGACAATAAGTCGCCTGACGTTATTCATCGCAAATGTACAATTGAAATTCTTGAGGAAAATCCAGCTGCCACAAGCCGGCAGATATTTGCTGGCGAATTAGGAAAACCAGTTGAGATTCACACTCAATATAAAAATGGTGATACGGGCGTAGAATATTTGGAAGAATCTTCTGGGCGAGTGAAAGAGTGCAAAGAGATTTTTTCCAGTGGTGCAACAAAAAGCCATGCTGTTTTTGATAGGGACGGAAAGACTTTTCTTAAAGGAGAACTTTATCGTCCAGATGGAAGTTTGTGTTTGGTGCGTGAACTGACTAAGAAGGGTTATTACAAAAGCAGCTTTTATTTACCGCAAGCTAAATTTCCTTATCTTTCAGAAGAACAAATCTCTATTGCTGAAGCGCAAAGAGATATTTTTCTTCCTGATGGGACATTGAGAGCTAAAGTTGCTCTTTCTATAGCTAGCGGGGAAAAACCAGCAATTATAAATGAGACTGTTTATTTTACTTCCGATAAAAAAATGGAGCATAAAGTCGTTTATTATTCGGGAAAAGTTAGCAGGAGAGGCTTATACAGTACGTCAAAGGTATATTGGTATAGAGAAGATGGTTCGCTAAGTTTTTTGCAAGAATGGATGACGGATTATTTAAATTCAGTTATCGAATACGGACTAGATGGTAAAACAATCGAACGTGCCTTTAATGTTGATGATATGATTTATCTCAACAAAGAACCTAACATAAGAATCATTACTCCACATATGTTGGAGAAATACAAAAATGATATTTTGGTTGCCAGATCATTTTTTGCATATTCTGTCTCAATTATTGAAAAAATGCCATTACAGTTGGTTGATCCTGGGTTTGAAAGACAAGACTTGGGGTTTCATAGGGATAAAATATTTTTTGTCAATATGCCAGTAGTTTTAGAGCGTACAAGCAATACTAGACCAATATCCAAAAATTACAGCCCAGAAGATGGAGTTTACGAAGAATTTGACATCAAACTGTTTAAATATTTTCGTGATTCTGAGCTAGATGCAAGATGGATTGAATTGGTGCGTGAGTCAGATGAGTATTTGGGAATGCCTTTGGGAAAAGAGGATTTGTGTCGCAGTTGGTATCTTAATCGTCTATTCCGCTGGCAAGCATTTCAGATGTAAAAGGAAAGAAAGGGGCTTTTTATGCGAAAAATTTTTTGCGCGGCTAAATCTACGCTGCATCTTTGGTACAGAGTTTGGAATTTGACTAGCAATATGGGCGAGTTTGTACGCACTGTTAGAACGTACAAGTATTTTAGAAAGAAGTTAGGTTTTGGACGACGATCTTCATTGGCAATTATCATTGAAACGTTCTTATCAGAAGATAATTTTTCTGGTAAGACACTGTGTAAGCCAAAAGAGATTAAGCACCATGTGCTGGACTATGATGAAAAATACATGGCATGGAATCGAGTCCAATTAACACCTGATGACTTGGTGCTCGGGAAGTCGAAAGTGGAAAGTCAGCCTGACTAAAATAAGTCTCCTTAGTAGCACCAATATGTTTAAAGGAGAAGAATCATGACGACCAAGCATGTATTTTTGTGCAATGATGGCTCTGGTGATGATTTCACAACTTTTCTGTTGGCTGTGGCATCGTCAACCGTAAAGGTTCTTGGTGTTACCATTTGCAATGCATGTTGCTATGCTGATCAAGCGCTTGTTACTCTGCGTGCAATCGAGCGTTTTGTTAGGTTCCCAGAAATCCCAATTGGTATTGACATGGATGAAATGCCAAATTCATTGCCCAAACAATGGCGTAAAGATGCCCAAAAGTTTGGGCAATCTAAATTGCTAGCAAAATATCGCACTGATCAAAAAACAACAGCTAGCGCAGTGCAGGTATTGGCAGACTGTTTAGAGTCGGCTGTACAGCCAGTTACAATTATTTCCACGGGGCCGCTTCAAGTGGAGGCAAAGTTGTTACTACAGCGTCCTGATTTATCATCTCGAATTGAAAAACTGGTGATGATGGGTGGTGCCATTGATGCTAGGGGCAATGTTAAAGGTCCAGACACTGATGGGGCACAGGAATGGAATGTGTTTGCCAATATCCCAGCATTTCAAACGGTGTTAAAAACCAGCGTGCCGATCAAGCTTGTTACCCTGGACGTGACCAATCATTTGCCTCTTAGAAAAGACTTTATTGCCAAGCTAGCACTTGCTGCAAGTACTTCATGTGTTGCTGAAGTATCTAGTCTTTTATGGTCGCAAATGATTGGTGTTGGACTTTATTTATGGGATCCAACAACTATAATGTCAGAACTTCGTCCGGACTTGTTTGAATTCAAACAAACTGACATTGATGTTGTCACAGAAGGCAGATCAAGAGGGCGAATCATTGTGAAAAATGCTGGCGAAGGTCGGCGCGTGCAAATAGCTACTAGTGTTAATAAAGAGGTAGTTCTTATTGAGCTACTTGCTTTGCTAAGCACAAGTCGATAGTTTGAGCATAAGGATTTTTAACTGTCTTTAAAAAAAGAACTGGTTGATCTAACAAAGTTGATCAATCAGTTCTTTTTTTGATATTTATACTATAAAATATCGTAATAGCTCATTTAGCAAACTAATGATCTTCCCCCCAAAGAGTAGACAGATAGCTGGACGAAATCCGTTCCTCATGACAAAATAAGGAGGAATAAAAATGGGGAAGAAAAAGCAAGTGGGAT
>JAGVLS010000001.1 GCA_020054205.1 Candidatus Obscuribacterales bacterium
CAGATGGACTGGCATAAATCCACATAGACCTGTCATGGCAATTAATACAACATGATTACATGTAACCAACTCAACGTGAGCGCACATCAATAAATCTATGTCATCCTATGCCTGATTTTAGTTAACGTTCTTATTTTATCTATACTATTTGATATAATAGATATTGTAGCAAAAACAAAAATAATAAAAAACGTGATTGGGGCTTGGTTTTGACGCCAAACCCCAATCACTTATTCAGTATATTTGTTGCTTACACGCTTAAGCTAATTAGCTCAGCTCAATCCTTCCGGTCCAAACGCGTCAGGCAATAGAGCATCAAGCGAACTTGCTACTGCGTAATCAGCACCCACCAAAAGAATAGGCGCATCTGCAGCAAATTCTCTTAGAACTTGCAAGCATTCGCCTTCCACTTGGTTAATACCTTGCGGATGTTCCACAGCAGTGATTAGCCGAGGGTTATAACGATAGCCTGCCGTCCTAGCTGTACGCATGGCAATAGCTTCAGCCAATGCTGAAGCGCCATATGACGAATTATCATCAGACAACCCAGAAAATACACGACGATGTCCATTCTTATTTTCTGCAACAAACAAAGCAGCACCACGCCGCTTCGAATATGGCACATGCATGTGTTCACTTGCCTTCAGCTGCAGCAAGCGCTTAACCAAACGCCTGTCCTCATCCTCTAAGCTAGCATGCGCTACTAGTGGACCATTTGCGGGCGGCAACAAATCACCAACTGTTGCCCGACGAACATTGGACTCCGTATCAGCAATATTCAAAAGAACAGCATCACGCCCCCACTGATTAAGAACCTGCCGACATGGTCCACACGGAGATCCACCAGGATAATTGCGGCAAAGCACGCCAACATACAAGAATTTTGTATATCCTTGTCTAGTTGCCGTAGTTGCTGCATTACGCTCAGCACAAATTGTTGCTGGGAAATAATCATTTTCCACATTGCAGCCAGGGAAAAACTCCGCATCTCCATCTTTGTTAGCAGCATAAATAGTAGAGCCAACTGGAAAGTGAGAGCGGAAACACAAATTATGTTCTGCTGAACTGTTAGCATCTTCCCAAGTACGCAGCACGACTGCTCGTTCAATTTCATTTAAGTCAGCAAAGCGGGTGAATTCTCCTAATGGCGTCGCCATGAAAGATCTCCTCTTGTGTGTTTAACTGTTTGTATGCTTTTGTTTTTTCGGTTCACAAACGAAACGTGCACGCAAAACCCAGTCAGTAATAGCAAGACAAATTCTCGCCATTACTGACTGGTAGCGCTGGTAATTATTTCAACGGGAAAAGTTACCTCTTCCTCGTACCCTTCATAGCATTCACCAGACCAAGCGTCTGCTGTTTGCCACGACCAGCAGCCATGTTTTCCTCATAAGCAATGCCATCAAAGACAATACCACGACGCCCATTAGCACCACGGATAATAGGAATATTGCAGCCATGCAATTGACCACGCACAACACGACCAGCAACAATGCTCTTACCCCAACGGTCGTAACCACGCTGATAACCCATGCGCTCAGAGTCCATTAAATTGCCAATTTCATGGAACTGATATTGACGACGTCTTGTCGGCAGAGATTGCGCTAGTGTAGTAAACCAACCATCGGCCACTTTACCATCAAAAGAGCGCCAAATATTATGGTGCAATTGTTCAAACTCAGTCATGCCAGCAGTAAGTGAATTACGCCGACGGAAATCACCAACCATAAACAAATCAGTATCATTGACACGAATGCCAGAGCTGAAACGTAAGACTTGTACACGTGGATGATCTACTAAGCCAAGCAGACGAGCAAAGTCCTGGGTACGAGTAGGAACATCATCCATGCTACCTTCCTCAAGCACTTTCGGACGTTCAGCTGGCGGCGGTGCTTCATCCGGATGCTTATCCATCCATGTACGCACTTTCTGCAAGTGTCCAACAACGCGCTTAGAAGCATAGTACAAAAAGTTCATGATTTCTGCTTCGTTTGGCAAAAGCGGCGAAGCAGAAGGAATATAAAAGACTTGCGAACTTGCCGGCTGACTAAACGAATCAATAAATTGACCACAGTGATCAGCACCAAAATTAAATACCATATCCCTAAACTTATAAGCCAGCTCGTCCCCATCATCAGCGGCTTTGCTGTCTTTCGTCGATGTACCCAAGTGTTTCGACAAAACTGCAACAATTTCAGGGGCAAGCGGTTGCTGATGGACAGTAACACGCTTATCATCACGTGGAGCAAAATTATTGAAAGCATCGTCATGAATCATACCGCCGAGTAGAAAAACTGCATCAGGCTTGTATTGTTCAAGAAATGGATAAACAATGCCTTCAACTAATGACCGATCATGATCAGGGTACTGGCAATGCGCAAGTGCAACAAACTTGGCTCCCTCTTCAAGTTGCAAGTCATAGACACCTGCTTCCAGCAATGAAGTCTTATGCCACGGACTGACAACGACATTTAGAACGCCTTTTTTCATGGCTAGGTTCTCCTATGCTTCATTTTAAGTTTTAGAGAAGAACTCCTGCCCGGTCCATCTCATTAAAGAAGCGAATTACTGTCGCACCCAATTGTGTGTGATTCTTAAGACGAGTCACTCCCGGACACATAACACCTTCGTTGAAAGGCTGCGGCACCATAATGCAAGCATGTCCAAATGCCGCACCAGCAGTCACTGCTGTAATTGGATTATCTTCAATGATAAGTGGAATATGCTCTTCCGCCATGCGGAAAAGTTTTTCATGCGGACTTAAAAACTTAATTTCATGCTCTTCCACTGGCAGCCCTAATCTCTCAATCAATGTTTTTGTCACACCTTGAGAGACACTGCTATGGAAAGCGTTACCGTGTGAAAAACTAGTTTCACTAGCACTCGGTGTCCAAGTCCAAACTTGCAAAGCAATATTAGCCTTACGCATTTGCCTCAAGGCATTCACAACGCCTTTATACGGCTTCAAGTCGCCATAACCACCTCGACCAAGGCGGGCAAATTGACTAAAAGTCTCTTCAAATTCAGCTGGTGTCATGGGCAAATCAGCCCCAAAACCAGGATAGTAATAACGAACTTGTTCAGGATTGATATCGCGCTCAAGCAATCGACTAGCAAACTTACAAAAGCTTGTCGTCCAGTCAACTACCACCCCATGAAAGTCAACGATAACTTCTCGCTTCCAAAAATTTGGACCATGAGCTAGTACATTACCAGGCACAAGCGCGTACATTTCACGACGATTTCTTTTTGTCTTTGCGGACATGATTTGTTTCTCCTTCCGCATAACTAACAAGCAGAGCTCTGTAAAAAACTCTGCTTGTTATGTGTTAGTAGTTTGTATCAGCAAATCGTGATAAGCAATGCAAACAATTTGCTTACCGATCGCTTGAAACAAATACCTTATCGGCATAAGTGAAGTAATACTGCAATTGTCCACGATCATCCAAACTGGACTGAATCGGGACAGGCTGGACATGCACCTTACCATTGAGAACATTCACAACACCAAAACCAAGATGCCAGTCAGTAGCACCAGCGTATGCAAAATAAGGATGTTCGATGTCGACCAAGCAACCAAGCTCGACACCATAGATTTCTTTATCAAGCACTTGTCGAGAATAAGTACCCATACGATGTGTATGCCCGGTCATGGTCGAGCGATGATACTTCTCGCAATGCGCTTGCACTGAAGCACCAGGCACAGGCTTGACAATTGAACCGTGCTCAGCATGGAGCTGCTCGTTGAAACAAATACCACCTTCAAAGCCACCACGCTCATCACGACCAGTAATAAACGTAATTGGATCGTCCGGCTTGAAACCCATGAGATTGGGCAAATGAACAATGGGTTCGCGTGTTTTGGCGTCCAAGAAATGAGCAAGCGTCGGACAAACCTTAGTCAAATAACGAATAATGCGATCTTCGTGATTACCTTCAATGTCAAGCACCCAAAACGGTCCTGTCTGAACATTGTCAATAACCGGTCCGCTTTTCATCACCTTATAGATAAGATCTCGCGTATCATCAATTTCACCCTGTGGGTTAACGCGCGTACGCGGATGCTTAGGCCAAGTCGACAACTGAAACATGTCAGCTACGTCACCAATGAAAAGAACCACATGCGGACGATACCACTTAAGAAATTGCAGAACCGACCAAAATACACGCTTGTTATGCGCGGGGCAGTGAACGTCAGGCAATGCCACCATACGCAAATTATCCGGCAAAGTCACAGGCAAAACACCAGAGAATGTCAAGTAATGATATTCATTGGGATGCAAATTTTTGCCAATTCTAACTTTGTCAAAAAGTGCACGTCGCTCCGCTTCAGATTCGACAACAAACATATCCGATCTTGGATTAGTCACTCGTGTGGCCATGATAAAGATCTCCTTTCACAGCCAAGTATTGCCAGCTTTGCTAATAGCAAACTTAGGCAATATTTTGTTAGCTGATAGAAAAAACAAAAATGAGTTACAAGTCTTAGGTACAAATCACAAGTCGTGAATTACGAGAATCACCACCCACGTAACTACCCGAAGTACGAATACTTACTCACCTGATACTGAAGTCGATATGTTTTTTGAATTCTAGACTTGTATTTCTCTAACGATTTGATGAAAAAGAGAACGGAATATACGTTTAAACTAGAAGAAAAATAGATCTATAAGCAAATGCGTTGCAAAGATAAGAGTAAAACGATATCAAGATCACTGTCAAAAAAAGATTTGATAGAAGTCTATTGCTGACTTGTTTCTATAAACAAGCAAGAAAAATGTACCTGCTTTTGGGTGACTTTGTTGATTTTCGCTTGACATTATAATATGCCAAGAAAGCCTGTATATGCGGCTTTTGATGTATAGCGCAGCTGAGTGAGGAATTGATTTCCATGTTGTCAAACAGGAACCATATGTGGTGGCACAGCAACAGCAAACAGTAGTTATCAAGACATCGTGCTTAGTTTTTTGAAAATCTCATCGCGAGGATTTGGTTCTTTTGACAACTCCTGCAATTGCCTATAGTGTGAAATTTCTTCCCAAGAAAGTTGTTTTGGCATTTCCACTTCTACAGTAGCCAATAGATCTGCACCAGCTAAACCCATGCCTCTTAAACGATAAACTTTTCCTGATGGAGTCAAAGGTTGAATTTTCATCACCACACGTCCAGTAATGGTGGGGATTTCAATTTCTCCACCCAAAAGAGCTTCATACAAACTAATTGGCACAGTACATGCTACGTCTCGCCCAAGTACTTGAAAAAAAGAATGGGGCAAAACTTTAATGGTTATACATAAATTGCCTCTTTTGCCAGAGCGAATATCATATTTGCCCTTATTAGATTTATGCACTTCCAGCTTGTCATAAAGACCAGGAGCAAATTCAATTTCTTCTATGCGATCTAAATGGCTATAACCAGTTCCATGACAATTTGGGCATTGCAGACGATTTACAGGTTTAAGCCCAGTACAATTTTGACATGGTAATGGCTCATTAATATTTAGATTTTTGCGAGTACCTTTAACTGCTTCTTTTAAAGTCACTTCTACTTCTATACGTGTTTCCATAGCATCAGATTTTTTTTCTTCTGCCGCTTCACCAGAAAGTTTTCCCCACAATTGCCTTAAATGACTTCTTTGAAACTGTGAATGGGTTTGTTCATCATAATTGCGTCTACGCTCAGGATCTCCCAAAACTTCATATGCTTCAGTAATTTCCTTATAGTTCTTAATGAGCATTTCTGGATCTTGCCCACTGACGCTAATATGTGGTCCACATTTTTCAGAAAGCTCGTTATAGGCATGTGAAATTTCAGAAGATGTAGCGTCTGGCGACACACCTAAAATATAGTAATAGTCTTTGTGAAATTGTTTTTGATCCATAAATAGACCTTATGCATTGCCTATTGTAAAGGTTATGCCATTCTTATGGCACATTTGAAACCTATATTTTAGCCGGACACCGGGACAATGTCGCAGCTTCGCTAAGCTTGACTATTATTAGTATTAAAGATTGACTAAATATCCTCATAACTTCTTAAATCTACTTGCGATTTGTCCTCACATTTTCTTAGTTTATATTCCTAGCTTAATTAACAAAACAAACCAACAGATAAAGCAAACAAATAACCAATAAACCTCGCTAAGTCCCACACCACAAGAACAAACAAGCGACATAGCTAAATGATATGTCCGAGAAAGGAGACTAGTATGGTGGGTTACCTGCTAGTTTTGTTTTATTTGGTTTTATCGGTAGCAATAGTAGTGTTTTTATCGGTAGCAATAGTAGTACTTTTGCCTCGCTACAATGCCATTCCACAACAGGCGCCAGCACTACAAAATAAAGTAGTGGATTTTAAGCCATATTTTTTCGTGGCACCCTATTTGCAGCTGGGATATAGAAACAAGCCTAATGACAATTCATCTCTTTCAATCATCTGGTTTATGACTAACAAATTTGAACTTTCCTTCCGCTACAAAATAAATAGCAATTCAAATTGGCATTTAATAGATGTCTCCGCTATTGAAATAAATGCACCTGGGCACACACCCAAATATGAATATACAGCGTCATTGCGCAAGCTACCTAATGACTGCACATTCACTTATCAAATTATTGAAGGCAACTCAATAATTTTTGAAGCTAAAGCAAAAGGCCATAAAGGAATTAATAGCCCATACAAATTAGTTGTATTTGGTGATTTAGGTTCATTTAGCGAAGGTAAAAGTCAAATAGCATCTTTAGTGCATGAGGAAAATCCAGATATTATTGTTATGCCTGGCGATATTGTTTATGGCGGGGGCACAGTAGCACAGTATCCCGAGCGATTTTTTCCCTTCTACAATTCTGACAATGCTGTTTTAAATATTGGCGCTCCGATAATGCGTTCGATATTGGCAGTTTCTTCTGTAGGCAATCACGACTTAGGTAAACGCGGCAACGAAGATGCAATTGATTTCAGCAAGCATCCTGACTTACTCGGCTATTTTTATTTTTGGAAACAACCTTTGAATGGTCCAGATAATCACAGGGCTACTCACATTGTTTTAGATGGTGATTTATCAACACAAGAACAATTTCTAAAAGAAACTGCTCATTGTTTTCCCCGCATGACAAATTTCTCTTTTGATTTTGGCAATGCACACTGGACTATATTAGACTCCAATCTATATAGCAATTGGAATGTGGATTGGCATAATTCTATATTGCGTGAGTGGCTAGAAAATGATTTGGCTAACGCTCAAAATGCTACTTGGCGTTTTGTTGCTTTTCATCATCCTAGCTTTTATTCTGATTTAAATCATCCAAACGAAGAAAACATGCGTGTTTTATCGCCAATATTTGAATCAGGAAACGTTGATATTGTATTCAGCGGACATGCACATTGTTATGAGCGCTCATTCCCATTGAAATTCAAACCAGATAATGAATTAGCAACTGCTAGTGTCCCAGGTAAATTTATCATAGATAAAAATTATGATGGTAATACTCAAATAAAACCCAAGGGCATTATTTATATTGTCACAGGCGGTGGTGGCGCTAAGACATATCCAGAATCAGCACCAACGACTGATCAATGGCAACCTTTCACTTGCAAATACTTTGTCGATGATCATTCATTTACTGCCTGCAATATAAACAATCGCCGTCTTACCGCTCGACAAATTACAGCCGCGGGAATTGAGATCGATAGATTTGTCATTGAAAAATAATCCAATCGCCGATTTGCATTTGAGCATTCAGGGGTGTTGTGTGAAAACAGCCCCTGAGTGCTTATTTCTCAAACGGGACATTAAGCAAAATTCAACAACTTTTAGTTTATCTGACAAGCACAAGGGGTAGAAAATAATTACTGCACCTCAGGTCGCTCCCAGGACCGGTAGCTTATATGCTGAAAATCCTTTCTTATTTCGACCAATTTACTAAAGAAGAATCTGGACAAGCTATATATGAATACGCCTGCATTATTGCTTTTGTTGGCGTATTAATGATTTTAGTTTTTGCTTATTCACAGGGAGAATTGTCTGCATCCTTGCGTCAATCATGCTCATCCATGGTCGTACAATTAGAGGGTTTATGCAGCGTGGCTCAAGGACCATAATTGCTCTTTTAAAAATTCACCGAATCTACTTAAACATATAGTATATAGCCAACGAACAAGTAAGTATTCACTGAAATGAGATGCCCCCCAAACGGTGGACAGTAAAATAGGCAAAAACAGCTCTTCATGTAACAATACAGAGGAGAAGATTGATATGCCCAAGAAATATACAAAA
>JAGVLS010000014.1 GCA_020054205.1 Candidatus Obscuribacterales bacterium
ATTTGGCAATGCTATCGCTGCCAATATTCCAATGATCACTACCACCACCAGTAGTTCTACTAATGTAAAACCACTAATTTTTCTAAGTCTCAAAGTTGCCATTTATTATTTCTCCTCACCAAATAAATATGAATATTCATAACTCTAAATGGACGCATATAAGCATACATGCTAATCCAAATTCTAATCCCATCTCTCATCAAGAAAATCACTAGTTTTTATCGCAATTTTCTTCTTTTCAGCGCGTACAAACCGATAATGCCCAAGTATTTTTAGCAAATAACGGCATCAACATGAACTATTTTTCATCATTCAAAGAAAGACTTATTTATGTCAAAAAATGTCTACAATCAACGGTTTGAAAGAACAAGGGTATTTCCTTCCAATCCAGAAAGAGTTTTTCCGTCCCCGCCAGTACCAAGAACTGCATAGGATAATCCTTCATCAGATTGACTATAACCAACTTGTCCTACTGAACCTTTAGCAACGGGAGTAGTAGCACGTGCTGAATTTATATCTGCTGCTGAACTTAAACCAGCTGCATAAAGCGGTTCATCAGGCACACTCGTATACGGATTAGTTGGCCTTTTGCCAGAGACCCCACCAATTGATGAATTCCCACCAGGGAAATATGGCAGCATTGCCGCATCAGATGGAGGATATAAACCAGCACAATCTGTAGCATAAGCTTCAGCAGCAATCGAAGTTGTATGCATATTGCCTTTAACAGAAGCATTTTTTGCTTTAATCTGAGTAGCCGTGTAATTAGCAAAAGCAATGGAAGCAAGAATACCGATTACTACCATAGCTACTAATAATTCCACTAAGCTAAAGCCATATTGTCTTTTTCTTGATTGTTCTAACAGCATTGCTTAGACCTTGCAATAAAACATATAAAGCTCATTATCGCATGAGTTTCAATGACAATATTATGACAAGTACAAAAATCTTACTGATTTGATAAAACCAAAGTAGTACTACCACCACCATAGCCGGATACAGTTTTACCATTGCCACCTGTTCCAAGAATTGCATATGATAAACCTTCATCAACTTGGCTATAGCCGACTTGTCCTTTCGTACCAATGGCTAAAGGTGTTGAGAGGCGTATAGAAGAAATCTCAGCGCCCGTTTTAATATTTGCATCATACAAAGGTTCATCTGGAGTATCACTATACGGATTATGTGGTCTTTTACCAGCTGTTCCACCAATAGAAAAGCTACCACCAGGGAAATATGGCAATAATCCACTTTGATCAGGTGAATATAAACCACCAAAATCAGTAGCATACGATTCAGCTGCAATTGCGACAGTGCGCATATTTCCTTTTACCGTTGCATTACGCGCGCGGTTTTGCACACTGACATAATTAGGCAAAGCAATTGCTGCCAAAATACCAATTACAACCATCACTACTAAAAGCTCAACTAAAGTAAAACCGCGGGTGTTTCGAATAGATCGTCGAACTTTGAAAAAGAGCATCTTTCAATCCTCTTAAATTTGCAATTTATATATTAGCCAATAAACACACTTTGTAAATTGCCCAACTAAATACATAAATAACAGCATTTGTATCTCAAGGCTGTTATTTATGTATTTAAGGTTTTAAAGTTTCTTAACAAAAGCTATTGGCAAGCTTAAGCAGTAACTAATTCTTTTTCGTGAGTATGGTTTTTATGTCTGTCATGCACTACTTTACGTGGACGACGTAAATGATCCATGAAGCGCCTATGAGCAAGCGTATCAATAGAAGCTTGTGGAGTTTTATCAGGCACTGACAGAATAAATTCACCAGGATTTTCAACTGGAGGACGGTGGCTATAACGCCCTAACAAATACAGATATCCACCTCGAGTTGAATAATGGTAATGAATCATGCTGCCTACCTTTCTGTGAATCCAGTTTATTTTTTCGACACAATAACTCTTATCAACATAATTGCGAAACCATTATATTACCGGAAACGTAATAATTACTAAACAATTGTTGCAAAGAAAAGTCTACATACCCCTTTTAGACATCACTTTACTACCTTTGGCTGACGTAAAAGCCCCAATCAAATCGTCACCAATAATAATTGTGATCTCACTTTGTATATCCCCCAAAGAAGCATTTATAACCTCACCTTTATTATGTAAATCCCGCTTAACCATTAAGGCTTCTTCATTATTTCCTTGCTCAGCAATTATTCTTGTTTGTTTTAATGGCTGTCCATATACATCCGATCGTGACTTAACACTTACAACGTTATAAGACAAATCTGACATTGCTCGATAAACTTTTCGCCAAAGGTCAGGACTAGAACTACCATTTTCAATAGAAACCTTGATGCTATGTCTATCTGAAACCAATTGTGGTTCACCTAATAATCTTTGGGCAATTTGATCAAGCGAATCTTCATCATATGACCAGTCACCAGTGCCAGAAAAATGACCAGGCAACATGAGCATACGCTGATTATTCTTAGGAACAGCTCTAGCAAAAGAAATGATTTGCACCATTTGATTAGCTGTCATATCCGTATACACATATTTTTGTGCCAAACTAATAAGCTTGCCTATTTTTGTCCATGATTCAGGATTCATTGCTTTATCAAGCAATGCCCTAATAAAAATTTCTTGCCGCTGAACACGCCCGATATCGCCTAAACTATCATGGCGAAATCTAACAAAACCCATTGCTTCTTTACCATCTAAAGTATGTGGTCCTGGCTCTAAATCAATGTTGAGCTTAGCAGAGTGATCGACATAACGCATTTTTTTGGGAATCTCAACAGTAATTCCACCCAATTCATCAGTGAGCTCAACCAAACCATGTACATTCACAACAATATAATGATCAATTGGCACTTGCAAAAGAGAATAAATCGTATCCACAGCTAAGCGTGGTCCACCTAAGGCATTTGCTGCATTGATTTTTTGCCTGCCATAACCAGGTATTCTCACTGAAGTATCACGAGGTATAGACAAAACGCACATCATATTGCGAATTGGATCTAAATGAGCAAGTAAAATTGTGTCCGATCGCCCATTAAAAGATTGTTGGTCAGCTTTTAAATGTCGCCTTTCACGTGTATAAACGACATCCGTTCCTAAAAGCAAAACTGTTACTGGACGGGTTAAGCCACCAATTCGAAACAAAGGCGGTATAAGTCCTGGTCGAACAATCAATACAATAATATATCCAACCAGCACACCAAGGATGGCACAAATTGCAAAAACATTTGACCAATTAGTAGATCTCACCTAAACATTTTCCTCGGGGACTGAGATATTATACGTTCTGGAATCATTTTCGAGAAAACCAATTGCAAACTACCAGGCTATTAGCAATTAATTTTGGCGGACTAGGCGATGAAATTCTTTTTTTGCCTACCTTGAAAAGTATCCGTGACGCACATCCCAATTGGCATATTACCCTGCTTTGTGAGCCTAGGTCAAAATCAATTTTTGAACTTACCAATTTAATAGATGACATTATTACATTTGATATCAAGAAGATCCCTCTTTTACCTAATGACTTAATAAGCCTATTAATACTTATCAGAAAAGGGAAATTTGACATTGTTGTTTCATCAGGTAGTTCGTATTTAGTATCTATGCTTTTATTTTTATCAGGCATAAAAACTAGAATAGGTTATTATTCCGGACCTCTCTCCAAACTTCTTTTAAGCCACGCACAGCCATTAAACAAAGAACAATATGCAGCCAGTATGTATCACGATTTAGTTAAAGGGCTTGGTATTCAAGGGCAGATTACACAACCAGCAATTACTGTTGCAAAAGATAGTACAGAAAAAATCAATAAATTATTGCCGATAGAAGAAAAAAGATTATTTCGCATAGTATTGCATCCGGGCACAAGTAAGCTTGCTATCAAAAAAGGAATAATAAAAACATGGGCAGCAGATAATTGGACTGACCTCATTAAACATTTGCTTTTGAAGCAAAATGTACAAGTAGTACTAGCCGGTGGTCCGGATGATGATGAAATCATAAGTACAATACTAGATAAGCTGAAAGCATCAAATGTGAGTTTAACTGATACAAACAATTTTGTTTTAGTTTATGGAAAAACTAAAAATATAGCTGATTTAGCTGCCCTTATCGAATCATGCCAATTACTAATTTGTTTGGACTCTGCCCCCATGCATATTGGGGTAGCTTTAAATAAATCATTGATAGCAATGTTTGGTCCTACTGATCCAAAAAAATTATTGCCAAAAAACAATCGATTTATTGTGATAAATTTACCAATTGAAGCAAGTGCTATCCTGCAAAAAGTTAATGAGCATTTAAATACTATTTATTAGCAACAGTTTTTTTGGCAGGTACTGTCAAAGGAATTTTCACTTTGAAGGTGGTACCTTCCCCTTTATTTGATTCAAACCATATTTGCCCACCATGTGCTTCCACAATAGACTGACAAATTGACAAACCAAGCCCTATACCTTGTCCAGTTGGCTTTGTAGTATAAAAAGGTTCAAAAACTTTCTTTTGATCCAAAGGATCTATAGCTACACCGTTATCTGTTATTGAAACAATTATCCATTCATCTTTTTGTTCAACCAGAACAGATACTTGTGGTAACGGCACATGGCTAGCTGACTCTAAAGCATGCGATAACAAATAAATCCAAACTTGATTTAATTTAGCTGGATAGCATAAAACAGGAGGTAATTTATCGTATTGAGTTTTGATTTGAACTTTGCCTGGCTCAAAATATTGGCTAAGCATATTAACAGTACCGTCAATACCTTCTGAAAGAGATACTTCCTTGCGCTCTGATTCATCAATATGACTAAAGCTTCTTAAATTAGCAACAATTTGTTTAATACGCTCTGTGCCTTCTGCCAAATCAGTCAATATATTATCCAACTCAGCAGTAACAAAATCATATTTAACTTTTTGTTTGCAAGCTTCAACATCTCTGCGCAAATCTTCCGGTATTTTTTCAGTAGAATTGATAATTGTTTTAAAATCATCAAAATATTCTTTGAGATAAGGCAGGTTAGCATAAATAAAGTCTACTGGACTGTGTAATTCATGTGCAATGCCAGCAACCATTCGTCCAACAGAAGCCATTTTTTCTTGACGAATCAATTCAGTCTGCACTGTTCTTAATTCTAAATTTTTTGCATCAAGATTTTGGTTCTTTTGCATTAGGTCACGATTCTTACGAGACAATTGATCAACTAGCCGTGCATGTTCAATGGCAATTGCCACTTGCCCAGCTACAGATTTAACCAATTCCAGTTCGGAGACACTCCATTGCCTTTTTTCTCTACATTCACCAATAAGCAATACACCTCTGGTTTCTGTTCCATAAATGATTGGCTGAATAACAAGCGATTGAAATCTAAGCTTGGATAGTTGTGGTTGAATTTCAATAAATTCTGGATCAGAAGCTGGATTGACATAGACAAGCGTACTTTTTGCTTTGCCAACATCCGATATTTCTTCATAATTAGACTTTTTCTTAAGAATAAATTCGCACAAATCTGGCGAAAAGAAAGTGTGATGACTAAGCTCATCTGCCGGATGGATAGCTTCCCAAATAGCTGGTCTTTCACTGATAGCCATACCAGGAGCAATAATGGCACAACGACTTACACCAAGAGCAGAACTTAGTTGAGCTACTGTAGTGCGCAATATTTCATCTAGCTCCAATGTACTACGTATTGCCGAACTAATAGAGCTAAAAAGTTGTTCTCGCGCCGTTCTAGCCTTAGACTCAATAATAATTTGTTCGTTTGCATCAAGTTGTCCACGAAGTTTTGCGGCACCATGAAAAGCAGCATAAGACATATTTTCACAAAACAATCCCCAAATAATAGCTACACACAAAAGTATTATTGTTCTGACGATAATCTTAATCCAAAGACGCTCAGCATGAGCAAATGCCAACATGTCTTGACTCGATCTCGTTAAAAGGGCTGGCAAAAAATTTGCATTTTCGATAATGAGAAGAGCAAGATAAGCTAAACTCGCCGCAAAAACAGTGATAAATATTCCTCGCCTGCCAAAAGTTTGGCTAGCTAAAAGAACTGGCAGCAAGAACAAGAAATATAAATCAGACTCTATCCCATGTGAAATATGAATAAGAGCATCAAGCGAAAGAATATCACAAGCTAAAAGTAAAGCATTAAGTATTTGGATTGTATTAGTTTGATTGACTACTTTTAGTTTCAATAGGACAAATGCAAGCAGGTTATACACAACCATTGATATCGCCACAATGAAAAAGCCAAAGGGATCTATTTCAAGGTTGGAAAGACGCCATATGCATATACCACCTAATAAACTAACCAAAGCAAATGCCAAACGAAAATAAACCAAATTGGTTGATTTTATCAGCAACTCACCTGGACTCACTTTTTCCATAATCTAAATATACTCTGATGCCTTTTTAAATACATCGGACGCTTCCTGAAAACGTCCCATCAATTTTAACGTTGCTCCCCATGATTCATACGTGTCACTATCATAAGGATCGAATTCATTTGCTTTCTTAAATTTCTCAACGGCAAGCTCATGAAATCCGAGCTGGGACAATACTTTCCCCCATCCATAAAACAAACTAGCATCCCCTTCATCTATTAAAGAAGCAGCTCTAAACATTTCATCTGCTTCTACTAATTTACCCATATTTAGGTATATTTGACCTATTAATACATAGGCATCTGCATTTTCTTTTTGAGTTTTAATCAATTCTTCAAGTATTACGACAGCTTCATCAAGCCTCTCATTAGCTATATATGCTTTAGCCAGCCCCAGACTAAGATCTTCATCTTTGGGAACAAGTTCTAACAATTGCATCGATTTATTCACAACCAAATCATATTGCGAATTTTTAAGCAACATTTTTACAGCATCTTTTTCTGGCAATAAACAAGAAGGATCTTTTTCTACAGCCACTTTATACTCAAGCATTGCCTCATTACCGCGCCCTGTAGATTCGAGACTTTTAGCTAAATGCATATGTGCTAGCCCTAAATTATTGTTTTGTTTCAAGCATTCTCTATATTTTTCTTGCGCCTCTAAATGTTTTTCTTGTAAATCAAGTGAAAGCCCCAAAGCATCCAGAGCTAGATAGTTTTGAGAATCAACCTCTAAAGCCTTATTGAAATAACGCTCAGCAATCTCATAGTTTTTCAATGCCAGCTGGTTATAACCTTGCCAAAGAATAATATTGGTATCCTCATGTCCCAGCGCTACCACTTTTGCTAAAATATCGGCTGCTGGCTTATATTGTTTCAGTAAAAAATAACAAATGCCGAGAAGTAAGCTTGCTTGCCAATTATCATTATTGTCTGCAATTTTTTCAAATACTTGCACCGCTTGTTCATACTCTTCATCGATCATTTCTGTCACACCCAAATTTATTTGAGCACAAATAAGATTAGGATCAGTATCCTGAGCATGCTTAAATTTTTCTGCTGCTTGATCGTATTTAGCAGCATTATAAAAAGCTACTCCCCACTCATTGTAAATAATTGCTCTTTCTTGCGCTTCTAAAAATTTAGAGCTTACATTTAATGCTTCTTGGTAATGTTTAGATACTTCATCAATATTGCCCATTTGTATATATGCTTTAGCCCAATTAGTTTGTACAGCGGCTAAAGTATTGTCGAGCTGCCAGGCACGAGTAAAACATTCAATAGCAGCTTTAGGTTCTTTCAAATCAATAAGTGTCAACCCAAGTCCATTAAAAGCTTGAGCAAAATTATTATCTAATTGGCAGGTTTTAGAAAAAAGTTCTTTTGCTTCCGCCAATTCTCCTAATTGATAACTACAAACCGCGGCTTGATAATATGCTGCTGTACACAAAGGATCAATTTTCAAACATTGTTTAAATTGTCCAAGCGCACCACGTATGCTACCCATCTGCATAAGTGAAATTCCCCAATGCAAATACGCCATAGTAAAATCTTCTTTGGCTTCACATGCCTCCCGGAAATTGGACATGGCCTCAGCCGGATGCTTCAGTTTAAGCAAAGTCAAACCAAGACTGTAATGAGACTGAGCATCTGGCTTTAGCTGAACTGCTTCTTTAAAAGACCTTTGTGCTTCTTGATATTTTCCAGTGGCATAACACAATTTCCCTAATTGATACTGAACTTCAGGATTGTCTGGCTCTTGAGCCGACCAGCGTATCAAGACCGAATGAGCTTCTTCCCATCGCGATTGGGAAATTAGCTGATTTACTAATTGCATTACCTTATTGGACACAATTTCACGTAGTAATTTAATATATTATCTAAATAGGGCACCAGTATAACTGTACATCAGTAATAACTAGTCCTATTATGAAATATAGCAATAAAGGCAAAATTTAAACAATGAAAGCATTAATTGTAATTTGAAATAAACAATTCAGCACCTAAATGGCTTGTTTTTTCATGATTGCAATTATTCATGCCATATTGCAGTTGCCAGGTTGATATTTTTGCAAAACCATATAATTTTCTGATTTCTGGACAATTATCATAAGTTATTAAAAACATGTGCCTGGTTTTTTGCAAAGCATGCGCTAAACGTTCATGATCAAATTCATGCAATTTGCCTTTAATACCATATAAACGCTTAGACGTGTAATACGGCGGATCAATAAACATAAAAACATTTGATCCTGGTTTTTGAATCATTTGTTCATAGTCCAAATTAGTAATATCAATATTGCGTAAGGCCTCAGGCATTTTTTCTAGCCTGGCAATTGCTGACAAGGTAAAACGACTAAGGCTCGCAGCTTTAGAGAAGCCACCAGCTAAAGTGCTGCCAGAAAAACTTACCCTATTGAAATAAAAAAAAGCTAGTGCTTTATCATATGATTTATCTGCTTTATTATTGCGTAATTCTTCAAAATATTTTTTAGCTAATTTACAATAACGCTCATAATTAGTTTCATGACCAAATGAAGCTCTTATATCTTTAAGTTCATTTACCAAACGCCTACATTGTTTCGGACTTTGTACTGTTTTCCAAAAACAAATCAAATCTTCAAATAAATCATTTATCCAATAAGACCGAGCCATTTGTTCATTAAGGGCAGCAAAAAACACACTAGCACCGCCAGCTAATGGCTCACGATATTCATTTATACAAGCTTTGGGGAAGCGAGCCATTATTTGAGATATGGCTTTTTGTTTGCCACCAGGATAGCGTAAGGGCGAACGATATTTATCAGAGACGGCACTTGTACTCAGAAATTTATGATTCTTTCTTACAATAGTATTCAAAACTATGCTCAATCCAGATGAATGTATATGTTTAATTTTAGGACACAGGCGATCTATTTGCAATAAGCCATAAATAACCCATAAAAAAGAATAGGAGCACAATTACACAGATTATAAATTGCGCTAACCAAAATCCTAAAACAACTTTTGACTCAGAAATATTTTTTTCAGCTGCTATAGCTTCATAATGATGATGGAAGGGGGCCATACGAAATAAACGTTTGCCATCGCCCGGTAAACGTTTGGTCAATTTAGTTAAAATCAGTTTGAAATTAGACATGGGTTTTTCTGGTTTATATTCTTTAGTCAGTTTGAAATAAGTCACTTGTGCAATTACAGACAAAGTTTCAATAATGTATATTAGTGCCAATGGAATAAACCAAAGCAAAAGCCCACTGGAAGCAATAATGGCTGCCATAAGACCACCAATAAATAAGCTACCAGTATCGCCCATGAAAATAGAAGCTGGGTATTTATTAAATATCAAAAAAGCAGCTAGTGCACCAGCAGCAATACCAGCCATAGAACCAAATGAATAATTACCAATAACAAAAAGCATTATTGCCAAGGTAACAAATACCTGAAAGGCAGTGCCCCCAGCCAAACCATCTAGTCCATCGTGTAAGTTAACCGCATTAGTTGCAGCTGTAACTAGAAATGGAACAATTATCAACAAATAAATTGCTGTACTGATTTCATTTAAGGGTAAGCTATAGTGAGGCAACAGACAAAGTGTTATTGGCTTATTTCCAAAAAACCAAATTACAGTGGCAAGAGTTAATCCAAGAATAAATTCTAATTTCAATCTAGCACTGGCTGAAATTCCTTTATTAGCTTTATTTGCTACTTTTTGCATATCATCAGTTAAACCAACCAATCCACAAGCAATACCAACCATTAAAGCTAAAATGGCTTCCATAGAAAAAATTGCTGGCATAATAAAATTAGCTACTATATAAACCAGCAAAATTGTGATGATAAAACACAGCCCTCCCATAGTGGGAGTACGTTGCTTAGCGACATGAGCACTAGGTCCTTCTTCGCGAATAAATTGTGTAATTTGTTTTTTATTCAACCAAGAAATATACACTGGAAAAGCAAGTAGGGTAGTCAAAAAAGCTATAAGCCCTAAAAACGGTCCAGCAAATGTATTAAGGATAAGACCTAATAAATTATCATTCAAAGTTTTAGACCCTATTACAGTCTAAACCTTATATTAGTCTAAATAAAAGCTGGTGACAATCTTGCGATGTTCTTTAGCGTAATTCACAGATTCTAAAAGAGTATAGCTAGTGTGATATAGGAAACATATAATTTGTTGGCAGCGATCAATTATTTCGTGATTGCATATTTTGCTGGCATCAGCCAATGTCATGGTTCGACGTTCAGGATATTCAGTTATGTTTTTGATGCCAATTAATAAGTCTTGGACTTCTGATGGCTGTTGCCCAATTGTTTGTGGCAATATAATTTCCAATCTATCTGGGTTAGCGCGCTGAGCTCCACGAATAGCTGCCATATTAGTTCCATTTGCTCCACCACTAGTTACCACTTGATTGCCAGAAAGAACTAAAGCGTAACTTAACATTTCCACTAATTGTTGATGAGTTAAAGGCAAATTTCTTGTACCAATAATTGCAACACGTCTTGGACCAGATTGTTGAATTAACAATAATTCTTGGGCCAATTCGTCTACTGTTGGCACTGTCATTGAACCACGCTCAATTGGACTCATAGATCTCCCTTAATCAATAAATTGCCAGTCAACCAATAAAGAGTGTACTAAGAATTGTTCGGCAATAGCTTTGTTAGAATCTGAGAGTTTATAATTAGATTGAGGCTAAACGGCGAAATGCCTAATAGAAAGCCTTTAGATCCGCTGTTACAACTCGTAAAAAACAGCTTAACATCATTTATAAAAACATGGCATCCATATGTATAAAACCCCAGCAAATTAGTCATGATTAATCTCCAATTACTTTGAAACACTTTTCAAGCGGCAATGCAAACAACAAGGACATCAGTGCTAAAACAAAATTCAGTGAAACTAAATAGTGAACAACAAGAAGCAATAACTCAAATGTGGGGACCTTCTTTAGTTGTTGCTGGCGCTGGTAGTGGAAAAACTACTGTCTTAACAGAAAGAATTGCTTACTTGATAGATGATCTCAAACAAGCACCACATTCAGTACTAGCAGTAACTTTTACCAACAAAGCTGCCAACGAAATGAAAGAAAGACTAATTCGTCTATTAGGTTCTCATGCTCGTTATTTAAATATCGGTACTTTCCATAGTATTTGTGCCAGGTTATTGCGATTGGAAATTGAAAATTATCAGAGCAAAGACAATTTAAGTTGGGGGCGTAATTTTGTCATATATGACGAAACGGATACCCTTAGCTTGGTAAAGTTATGTATAAATGATTTAAATCTTGACGAGAAGATTTTCAACCCAAGAGACATGCTAAGAGCCATATCTTCTTTAAAAAATGATGGTTATACCGCCTCTGTATTTGCAGAATCTGCTAAGCATTATAAAGATGCACGTTTAGCAGAAATATTTTTAGCTTATCAAAAGAATTTGGCGAGAAATAATGCTCTAGATTTTGATGACTTAATTTTAGTATTCACCGATATTTTAGACAGCAATGCTCAAGTTCGCAGCACATACCAGGAAAGATTTAAACACATTTTGGTGGATGAATTTCAAGATACGAATCAATCACAATATAAATTAGTAAAACTTCTATCGTCACATGGCAATAGCGATAATGATTGGTCTGAGCGCAGCTTGATGGTAGTAGGAGATGTTGATCAATCAATTTATTCCTGGCGCAAAGCAGATTATCGTATCATTCTTGGTTTTCAAAAAGATTTTAGCAACGCCAGACTAATTAAACTGGAAGATAATTATCGTTCTACTTCCACAATATTGAAAGTAGCAAATAGTATTATCAAAAACAATTCAGAACGCATAGAAAAAACTCTTCGTTGTAATCGCAGTGATGGTAGCAAAGTAAAATGTTATGCGGCTTCAGATGAAATAGATGAAAGTTATTTTGTAGTTGAAGAGTTGAAGCGCTTAAAAATTCGTGGAATCCGTTTGTCAGATTGTGCGATTTTATATCGCACAAATGCACAAAGTCGTTCTATTGAAGAAACCTTAATTAGGGGTGATTTACCTTATACACTTGTTGGTGCTACCCGTTTTTATGACCGGGCAGAAATTAAAGACTCTCTTGCATATTTGAAATTGATTTATAACGACAGTGATAATCAGTCATTTTTAAGAATCATCAATAATCCGAGAAGAGGTTTAGGAAAAACAACTTTAGAAAAATTGCTGACACTAGCTAATCGCCATGAAATGAGTCTATCCAAAGCAATATCTCATCCTGAGTTAACAAATACAGTTGGTGCTAAGGCAGCAAAAACACTACAAGATTTTGGTCGTTTATTAGCTAGATGGCAACAATTATCAATTGCTATACCAGTGTCTCAACTTGTACAAACATTTTTATCTGAATCAGGATATTTAACTAAGCTACAAGAAGATGCTAGTGCCCTTAATGATGAAACAGCATTCGGGCGAGTGGAGAATGTGCGTGAGCTTGTGGCTGTAGCCCAAGAATTTGAATCACTTACCGAAGAGTCTAGTCTTGAGTCTTTTTTGACGCGCATATCCCTTGTTAGTGATATTGATTCTTTAAATAAAGAACAAGACTCAGTAAAACTTATGACTATACATTCAGCTAAAGGACTTGAGTTTCCGAGCGTTTTTATTATTGGCTTGGAAGAAGGACTATTTCCTCATATTCGTTCTTTAAATTCTCCCACTCAGTTAGAGGAAGAAAGACGTTTGATGTATGTCGGTATAACAAGGGCTTGCGATCGCCTCTACTTGTCATACAGTCGCCAACGATTTAGTTTCGCTAATTTTACCGGTGCCAGCAGCTACACAATTGCTAGTCGATTTTTAAATGAAATTGATCTTGACTGCTTGACTGGTTTTTCACCAGAACCAGATTCTCCTTCTCCCGCCTCTTCTTCCTGGAAAAAGCAAAGTAATGGTTATGAGGTGGAAAGTAGCCCACAAAAGCGTATTGCTTTTAGAAGTCAAACCGGGGCAAAGCCAACCGCAACAACCGCTAAGAGCGAGTATATAGATACTGTGGCTAATAATTTTGAACCATTATCTGTTGGAGATAAGGTAATTCATAGTAAATTTGGTGTCGGTGTCGTGACACAAATTATTGGAGAAGCAGAAAAACAACTATATAATGTTGATTTTCAATCAGCTGGTAAACGTTTGTTAGATCCACGCTTTGCCAAACTAACTAAACTTAATTGAAGGAGACTAATAGTGGCCGATTTGCAGAGAACTTTCGTAGCAGTAAAACCTGATGGTGTTCAAAGAGGATTAGTAGGAGAAGTTATCTCCAGATTTGAAAAGCGTGGATTGAAATTAATTGGCATGAAGATGCTGCATGTAAGCAAATCCATGGCTGAAACTCATTATGGTGAGCATAAAGGTAAGCCATTTTATGATGGACTGGTTAATTACATTACATTGTCTCCAATTGTAGCTATGGTGTGGCAGGGCAAAGACGCAGTATTACTTGCCCGAAATGCTATTGGAGCGACCAACCCTGGTGCAGCCGCTCCTGGCACCATACGCGGTGATTTAGCAGTAGAAATTGGACGCAATATAGTACATGGTTCGGACAGCCCTGAAAGCGCAGAAAGAGAAATAAAAATATTCTTCCAAGATTCTGAGCTTTTACCTGATTGGAAACGCACCCATCAAAATTGGATATCTGAATAATTTACTTTAGATATTGTTTGACATAAGAAAAAACCGTCTCGGCACTTAGTTCAACCAGACAAGCTTTGGTTGAGAGAGGACACGTCTTCTCAAAGCAGGGTTGACACGATAAATTTAAAGCAATTGAATGTCCATGTAGACCATATGGACCATTTCGTCTATAAGGAGTACTACCAAAAATTCCTATTACTTCGCACTTGCTAACAGCTGAGGCCAAATGTAATGGTCCAGTATCAACTCCAATAACAATATTTGACAGATCAAAAAGTGCTATTAAATCTAAAAGTGATGTTTTCTCAGTTAAATTCAAACAAAATTGTTCTGGCAGATTTTTATTGATAAAAGCATTTATTTTTTCATTTGTATCTACTTCGCTTTTACCACCAACCAAAATAATTTTACAATTAGTAGATTTTGCAATTTTCAAAGATAATTCATACCATTTTTCCAAATCCCAGATTTTGGATGTCCAGGTCGTTCCTGGCGCTAAAACAATTATTTTTTCCAAATTATTCGGTTGTTTGTCTGCATATAATAATTTAGAGATTTTTGTTTTAGACTGCTCGGATATTACTGGTAAAGGTGTAGCAAATTTTTGCTCTACCAACAAATTAGTGTTTAATTCTTCTTGGACAAAACCTAAACTACGACACATAAAATTTGCTAGCTTCAGATTGAGATTGACAATATGCTCATCAGAGAAAAAATAATTTCCGACATCCAATGTGTCAGACATAAATATATGCGCCGCCTCACGAGTTTTGGCAAAACCAAAACGCCGCTTAGCGCCAGAAAGCGAAGCCAATAAAGCACTTTTAAAGAGTCCTTGCAAATCAAGAGCTGCATCAAATTTTCTATTTTGCAAGGTTTTAATAAAATTCATGATATCGCCCGCGGTAGCAAGCCATGCCCCTGGTTTGTTAATGCTTCCTAAATAACGTTTTTTTTCAAAGACAATAACTTCATCTACAACTGAATTATAAGCAAGCAATTCTGCACCAGCTGGCTCGACCAACCAAGTAAGCTTTAAATTTGGAATCGTTTTTTTTAAATATGCAGCAGCAGGCAAACCATGAATAATGTCGCCAAGGGCGGTAAGTCTGATAATCAAAATATTCAATCGATAAATCCTGTTTTTCTATAAGCTCTTTTCTGTTTGATTCATTACTTTACGATTCATTACATGTGATACCAGCCATTAAGGGTGGTGCGCACCAGCTGTAGGGGCATTACATAATTCCAAGAAAGCTATTTTTTGTATAACACATTTGCATATACAATAGATCTCTGTGGTATAACTTTCACTAGACTGATTATGCTAATTAACGTGGTATTACTTGGCATAAACATATTGTCAGCCCTAAAGGATAGCTTAAGATCCCCACAGGAGCACAATTTAGGTTTGTAACCAAGAGCCTAAAACAATTTCCATAATAAGTCCTTCATATAAAGGAGAGAGACATGGCCGCAAGCAGACGAAAGGCAAAGAGCAAAGCTTCACGCAAAAGCAGTAGTGAACAATACATGAAATATAGCGGAAAATTTACAGTTAGGCTTCCTCGATCTTTGCACCAAGCATTGGTGGTAAGAGCTGAAAAAGAAGGCGTTAGCCTCAATCTCTTTGTAACAAACGCTCTGTCTCGCACCGTTGCTATTGCTGGCAAAAGATAAGCAAAATCAAAGTAGTTTTAAAAAGTAGAGAAGTATTTCTTAGTATTTCTCTACTTTTTTTGATTATTTAGTAACACCACAGGCAATGGCATCGCAACAAAGCAAATGCCTATTTTGCATTTTGGAAACTATATTCAAAATAAGCAAATCTCTATTGACAACAGGCACTTAAGCGAATTTTTATCGGACACTTATTGTCGAAGCTTGAGTTTATAAATTAAGACATCTACATAAAGTGGCTTCAGGTGTGCGTTATCGCTACAATTACAATCAATGTTGATTATCTTATCGCAAAGGCCTTTAGCAATCCTTTATATACAAGTCCTTGGCGATATTTAGCATTAGATCTAGACTTTTCAAGATAGCAGTGCGCGGAGAAACCAATTTTGTCTTTCGTTTCTAATAGTCCCAAACAAGAAGTTCCTATTTTAAATTTAAAAGAACAATATGCTTCTATTGCTCACGATCTTGAGCAAACTGTTTTATCAGTACTAAGAAGCGGTAATTATATTCTTGGTCAATATTGCACAAAGCTAGAATCTGAAATTGCTAGTCTTTGTCAAACAAAATATGCAATTGGTGTCGCTAACGGAACAGATGCATTAATCTTAGCTTTATGGTCGCTTGATATTGGTCCTGGTGATGAAGTCATTACTCCTCCTTTTACTTTTGCAGCTACCGCAGAAGCCATATCACTAAGAGGAGCAAAACCAGTTTTTGTTGATGTTGATTTAAACACATTCAATATTGATGTAAGTAAAATTGAAAAAGCAATTACAAATAAAACAAAAGCAATCATGCCTGTTCATCTTTATGGACAACCGGCTGATATGCAACCAATATTAGCGCTTGCCAAAAAATATAATTTGCACATTATAGAAGATAATGCTCAAGCTTTAGGTGCTACTTATAGAGGAAAACCTACTGGTTGTTTTGGTGATCTTGCTTGTATAAGTTTTTACCCAACTAAAAACCTTGGTGCTTGCGGAGACGCGGGTATGATAGTCACCAATAGCGAAGAACTAGCAAATAGGCTAAGAGCATTAAGAACACATGGCGGAAGTCGCAGATATTTCCATGACGAGTTGGGTGTCAATAGTCGCTTAGATGAATTACAAGCAGCTGTACTTGCCACCAAGCTTCCTTTGCTTAAGAGCTGGAATGATAAACGCAATGAAATAGCTGGTTGGTACAATAAAATTTTGCAAAACAATGCTTCACTTATTACACCACATCCAACAACAGACACTGCACATGTCTGGCACCAATATACAGTACGAATACCAAATCAAAATGCAAATAGTGCTCCAGCTACAACTAGAGATTTGGTTATGGAAAAATTAAAAGAACGCGCGATAGGCTCTATGTGTTATTATCCATTACCGTTACACATACAGCCAGCTTTTGCTTATTTAGGATATAAACACGGAGAATTTCCTGTCGCGGAAAAATTAGCCAGCGAAGTTCTTTCACTGCCAATGTATCCTGAGCTTACTGACGAACAAGTTAATTATGTAGCTTCAAATTTATTGGAAGTTTTACCAGCAACAGCATATAACACATCTGTTTTGAATCAAGTATCAATGCTTAAGTAAGCATGAGCGCAAGAAAGAAATTAAAATGAAAACTACTGCTAATGATCAATTCTCTGGCATCGCCAAGAGCGCAAAGATAGGACAAGGCGTGAAAATGCACACAGATGTAATTATTATGGATGGGGCAGTAATTGGTGATAACACCACAATTGAACCTGGTGTAATTATTTATGAAAATGTGCAAATTGGTAAAAACAGTTTTGTTGGAGCTCAATGTATTTTAGGTGAGAGACTAAAAGATGCTCGAACTAATCCCAATTATATCAATCCAACGCTTGTAATTGGCGATGATAGTTGTATTCGTTCTGGCACAATTATTTATTCTAACTGTTCAATGGGGAATGGCTTTCAAACTGGACACCGGGCGGTGATAAGAGAGAACAGCCGATTTGGAGACAATTGCAGCTTTGGTACACTTTCTCAGTCAGATGGCGATATTACAGTAGGAAATAATTGTCGTTTTCACAATAATGTATTTATTTCCACCTACACAACAGTAAAAGATAACGTTCACTTTTATCCCATGTCTTGTACAGTCGATAGCCTGCATCCACCATGTCAAATAGGAAGACTTGGTCCAACTTTGGAATCAGGAGTAATAGTTGGCGCTAAAGTATTAATTTTGCCACGCGTAAAAGTGGGAAAAGGTGCCGTCATTGCTGGAGCATCTGTAGTTACACATGATGTGCCAGAAGGAATGGTTGTAGCTGGCGCACCAGCACGCACAGTGAAAGCAAAATCAGAAGTACGTTGTCATCTTGAAGATCGCCCGGCCTATGACTAAGCTGGATCAAAAAAATCTATTAATTTTAGTATTTGTCATAAGTTTTCTCTGTGTAATTACTGCCACAGCATATAGTTCTGTCTTTTTCAATTTTTTCAATGGTGATGATTTTGTCCATCTAACATGGCTACCACTAGCTATAAAACATCCAGAATTAATATACAAAAACTTCTACAGCTCTTGGTTGGATGGCACAACAACTCGTTTTTATCGTCCGTTAATATCGGTATTCATGGTGTCAGATTACTTATTATGGGGAACCAATGGACTGGGATTTCGTTTAACTAATTTATTGTTTCACCTAGTGAGCTCTATATTTATATTTTTAATTACAAAACGTTTGTTAAGCAGTACAAAAAACAATTCCTTTGCAGTTAGTCTTTTTGCTTCTTCAATTTTTGCTTTATATCCACTACATCCTGAAGCTGTTTCTTGGATTACAGGCAGGGTTGATTCTGTTGTTACTACTTTTTATTTAGCTAGTTTTTGGTTTTATATAAAGTCACGACAAGACAAAGCAAAATATTGTCAAATACTGTGTGCCATTGCATTCATATTGGCTCTTCTTTCCAAAGAAATGGCAGTTACTTTACCAGTTTTATTTATTTGCTATGAATTATTTGCAGAAAAATTTACGCAACAAGAAATAACTCAAGTATCTTTTGTCAAAAAAGGCTTAAACGCATTACTTGCAACCAGTCCATTCTGGATAATACTTGCTATTTATTTTATGGTAAGAAGATTTGCACTCGGTACATTTGTTGGTGGCTATGATGATTCGCTCTTTTTCGTGTCTAACTTTAAATCGTATATTTTAAATTGGATACATGCCATACGCATGATGTTAATACCAATAAATAAAGACTTACTTGGTTCTCATAGCATACTCACCAAAACATGGGAAATTTTATTGATAGCGGTAATACTTTTACTACTAATCAAATTTATTAGGATGAAAGAGCTTAGATATCCAATTATTTTCACAGCTCTCTGGCTAATTATTACTTTAGTTCCTGTATATAAAATCTTCGCTATTGCCGATGACTTACAAGGAAGTCGTCTTGCTTATCTCTCAACAGTACCTTTGAGTATATTATTTAGTTATGCATTTGCTTGGTCTAAACCAGTATCAATAAAACACATAAGTAACTTATTTACGGTTTTGCTAGGCACATTCTTTGTAATTATGTGCGGGATATTATTGTCCACAAACAATCAAGCCTATAGAGAAGCTGGGCTTATGTCTAATACTATAAGACAATCATTGGCAAATTTATACAAAAATGTTGATAGCGATCCAGAGACTTTATTGATAGGATTACCAGACCATATTCACGGAGCATATGTTTGTCGTAATGCTTTATGGGGAATGCTTAAAAAGCCACAGCTTCATAAAGACATAAATAATTGTCTAGCAATAAACCAATTTGAGCCTATATTTCCTTTTGGATATTTAAAAGAAAGTATTCAGAAAAATCAAGAAAAAATCAAACTCTTTTTTTGGTCCAATGAAAAATCTGATTTTATACCAATAAGTCTTGCCAATTTAGAAAACAAATCTGACAAATTAGTATCTACTCAAAATAAATTCCAAGAAATTATAGGCAATACCAATTCAAATCGTCCAACATTTGACTTGGATTTTGGACCATTATCATGTTGGTCAAGCGATTTTATTGCTGTATCAATTGAATTAATCGACAATGAAAACAATGCAAAAAATTGCGGTGCAGATATTTTATACACAAATGATTTGCAGCCAGAATTCAATTTAGCGCATAGAACACATTGTCCAATTGATATAAGCAAGAAAAAACAAACTTTGTTATTTAGTCTCAGAAGTTTGCCAGTTTGGGCATGTGGCAATAAATGCAAGTCTTTACGCCTGCTTCTTCCGCCTCACTATAATTTTAAAATTACATCTATTGCAATTATTCCAAAAGAATTTGTATTGCCTAATTTTAGCTTTGCTAATAGTGGCTATCTAGGATCAAAAGGATATTTACACTTAAATAAAGATTTGCCTTATCAGACTCTCAATATAGATGTCAGTAAAATAGCACAAGCTGGTAAGTACGCTATAGAAATAACCAAAAACAATCTTTTATTTGAAGAACAAAATTGTCTTTCCAAAAGCCCAACGGCAGCAAAATTTGTCATTAAGCCAGACAAACAAGGACAATTTGTTTTGAACAAAAATGATTTTCAACAAACTGGCATATATGAATTACGCATTTGGGCATTGGATAATGCAAATAATTTGCTCGGTGTCTCATCGGATCATATTGTAATTAGCGTAAACCCATAATTAATCTCCCAATAGATTTCTGTTGTATATAGAGAAGGATCCATAGTGCACATCCTCTGGTGTCAAATTCAACCTTTATACTGTACTATTAAGTAGGAACCATAGACAATATTCTTAGATCAGGAGAAATAAATATGGCGGAGCAAAAATTTACTTTAGATGAGGCTCTTTCGTCTGGCTGGAAAGCAACAATTGAAAATATAGGCGGCTTATTGCTTTATGTCTTTTTGCCTGGGTTATTTTTATTTCTTTTGAATATTGGTAGCAGCTTTATAGTTAAATCTATGAATTTAGGTGATGTCGGTACTTCCTTACTGCAATTTGGATCATCTGTAATTCATATGCTATTGCAAGTCATATTCAATATTGCTGTGATCAAAATTTGTTTGAAATATTTAGACAATAGACAAGTGTCACCTGCTGATTTTATCCCGACTATGACCCAGTTCTGGTTTTATGTGGCTGCTGCCTTTTTAAATACGCTTATTGTCGGCATTGGTTTATGTCTACTTGTAGTACCTGGTGTTATTCTTGGACTTATGTTGCAGTTTTATGGTTTTTTGATTGTCGACAAAGGACTAGGACCAATTCAAGCTTTTAAAGCTAGCACTGAATTAACAAAAGGTACTAAACTAGAATTATTTATTCTCTGGGTGATATTAGCCATTATTATGATTGTCGGTGCTATATGTTTAGTTATTGGTTTGGTGCCAGCAACATTTATGTATTACATGACAGTTGCTTATGTTTATAGAAAATGCTTGAGCAAAAGCGATATAAGTACAATTACTGCTAGCTAATTATGCCACTGCCGGCGGTGCAGCCAACAGTAATAAACGAATCAAACATCTAGCTGGTTAAATCTTTCCAACAAAACTGTTGAAAACCGCAAATAAATGAGAGCCGCTAAATAAAGCGGTCAAAGATAAATATTGTTTTCGAAAAGATCTTTGAATACACTGTAAAATGCCTATGTTTAAGTGGTTTCGCTAGAGGGTAATCTGTGTTACACCAATTTCTTGATCCTATACTGGTTATGATTAGAGACGGCGTGGCTCAATGGGGCTATGCAGGCGTAGCTGTGATGATGGCTATAGAATCAGCTAACATTCCTTTACCTAGTGAAGCTATCATGCCTACAGCTGGTGTTCTTGTACAACAAGGAAAAATGAATTTCCATTTGGCAGCTTTAGCCGGCGCTATTGGCTGTGTTTTAGGTTCTATACCTTCTTATTTTTTAGGACTTTATGGCGGCAGACCATTTGTTGAAAAATATGGCAAATGGTTTTTAATCAGTCATAAAGATTTGGATGCAGCAGATAAATGGGTAGATAAATTTGGTGATTGGGCTTTCTTTATTTGTCGGATGTTACCGGTAGTAAGAACATTTATTTCTTTTCCGGCTGGTGTATTAAAAGCGCATTTTGGTATTTTTTGTTTCTTTACCTTTATTGGCTCACTAATTTGGTGTTATTTCCTTACCTGGGTTGGTATCAAATTTGGTGAGAACATGGAAATGTTTGTAGATATTTGGCACAAATTTGATATCGCCATCGTAGCTGTAGGCGCAGCAGGTTTTGGTTATTATCTCTGGCGGCATTTAAAGCACAAGTAGAAGTTGATCAAGTGTTTGTTTTTGGTCTAAACTATCTGTGCATAGCCTGTGCATTTTTACAAAGTTAGCTTGCAATGGCCACGGATAAATAGATGAATCTGCAAATTGCAAAAAGTCAGCTGATTCACCTCTTTGCATAACGCGCTCACGGCGAATATCTTTTTGTGCATCTAGCCAAAATAAGACTAGATTACAGCGTTTAACAAATGATACTACCACCGAATCAAGTTCAGCTTGTGACCAAACTAATCCTTCGCAGATTATGTTTTCATATCCTTCATTCAAAAAATTAGTTATAACGCTCAAGCAGTTTTGCAATTTAACACGCCCTAACTTCTCACCAATTTCAAAAGGACGGATATGAAATAATTCATCTGCACTAACTAATGCACTACTATTGAAAGTTTCGTGCAACATATTAGCTATTGTCGTTTTTCCTGTACCAGCAAAGCCAGAGATCAAAATAATTCGTTGCTTCATAAAAGCATTCTAGCTTTTGCGATATTGGCGTTTTCTTGTGTCTTGACGAATTTCGAGCAATTCACGTAAAAGTTCTTCTCTATCTGCGCCTTCCCATTTCATCAACCATTCAGAAATTGCTTGTTGAATCATGCCACTTTTATCTGGGGAATGAGCTCCATAGAGTCGCTTCAGCTCCAACCAGATCGATTGTAAAGCAGCCAATTGTTCAGAAGGTAACTTAACAGTATATGCAATATACTTTCTTCCTGAACTAGAGGCAGAAGACAATAAAGCTTGATCGATATTAGACGAGTCATCAAGTGCTTGTTGATTCTCTTCATCCCCCCAGTCTTCTGACTGGTCATGAGAATTTTTGTTCTCGAAATCGGATTTGGCGGAAGACATTTACAAATTTCCTTTTAGAACTACTAAATTACTCTAAGCATCATTTTACAAGCTCAGTTAATTAAGGCAAACAAAAAGGCATTTCTTAAGCTTTCTCTAAGAGATATGGGAATATCACCATATTGCTTATTGCTTTTTTCTTGATTTTCACAGAACCTTATATATATCTATCTTATATTTGGTTTTTAATCTAGGGAAATAAAATGCCTCAAGAAATAATACGTCGAATTGTGCAAAGAATTCTAACAGACAAAATTCTCTTAGGGCTTGTCGTAGTAGGCATCTTGGCTGTTTTCATTGGTGGCATGAGCTTATCAGAACGCAAGCCTAGTAATGAAAAAATAGCTGCTGCCCCGGTAGAAACGGAAATTAAAGAGAATAAGGTATCGGCAAATGCTGGCTTAACACCCGAATTAGCAACTCAATTTATTAAGTGGTGGTTAACTGGTGCTATGGACTATAACGCACAAACAGCAGGACCAAGCCACAATCAAGCAAGTGCTTGGATGACCCCTGAGACTATTTCCCTGTTTCAATCAACCTTTTGGGCGCCAGATATTGCTAATAATGTCGCTTCCGGTAGGCTTTCTGGAACATTTCAGCCTAATATAGTAAAAGCTTGTGCAATTAATCCCGATGGCAGCATTGTAGTTAGTGTTGATGGCACACTGGCATTGCAAGCCGATGGGCAGCCTGTAAATCAACCCTTTCAAACAGATTTTCTTGTTCGCCAAGCTAAAGAGGGGCTAAGAGTAGCCGGTTTTTATAATCATTTAGCTAATTAGTTCTATGGTTTCTGCAATTGCCAAGAATTGAGCAATGTTGCCAGACTAACTATCTATTAAGCTCAAATAAGCAAGCTGTGGTATATTGTTTTCCAGTTAATTGGCTTTTCTCAAACCAATGACTGCTTTACGCCGAGGTAGCTCAGTCGGTAGAGCAGAGGACTGAAAATCCTTGTGTCGCCGGTTCAATCCCGGCTCTCGGCAAATTATTTACTCAACTTTTATTTTGAATTTAACTGGCGAGCCAAAGCTTCTATATTTGCCGGGTAAGGTCATCATTTACTAGCAAGTTTTCTTTCTTTCAATTTAAGTAAACGTTCTTTTGCTGCTTGCAAAGTTTCTGGTTTTTTAGCAAAACAAAAACGGACATATTTGCTGCCTAATTCACCGGGTCTAAAAAAGCTTGAGCCAGGTACATCAGCTACACCAATTTCTTTGACTAAAAATTCAGTAAATGCCACATCATTTTTAAAACCATATTTGCTTATATCACAGAATACATAATAAGCACCTTTTGGTTTGAAATAATCAATGCCTACTTCATCAAGTATGGATAGCATTGTATCTCGCCTTGCATTATAGTCTTGAGCTAACTGTATGTAATAAGATTCGGGAAATTTCATAGCTGTGACAGCTGCTCTTTGTAAAGGTGCAGAAGCACCGACGGTTAAAAAATCATGCACTTTACGAATGGCATTAGTTAGTCTCGGTGGTGCAGTCACAGTACCTAATCGCCAACCAGTAACACTATATGTTTTAGACAAGCTGTTTATTGTCACAGTCAAATCTCTCATGCCAGGCAATGTTGCAATTGCAATATGTTTTTCTCCGTCAAATAAGATATGTTCATAAGGTTCGTCAGTAAAAACTAAAACGCCCCACTTTTGACAAAGCTTGGCAATAAAATCCATTTCTTCGCGAGTGAAAACTTTACCAGTGGGATTATGTGGTGTATTTAAAATCAATACTCGGGTTTTATCGTTAAAAGCTTTTTCTAATTCTTTAGGATCAAAATTCCAATTGGGCGGATTAAGAGAAACATATCTAGGCACTGCACCAGCTAAAATTGCATCTGGTCCATAATTTTCGTAGAAAGGTTCAAATACAATTACCTCTTCGCCTGGATCAACTAAAGCAAGCATAGTAGCAATCATGCCTTCAGTAGCACCACATGTAACTGTAATTTCTGTTTCTGGATCAGAGACTAGTCCAATATAATGAGAATTTTTGACAGCGATAGCATCACGAAAAAATTTGTCACCCCAAGTAATTGCATATTGATTTACATCATTTTTTAAAGCTTCAGAAGCTGCTTCTTTTAATTCCATTGGGCAAGCAAAATCAGGCATGCCTTGCGCTAAATTAACAGCTTGATACCTGGCTGCCATGCGTGACATTTCGCGAATCACTGATTCTGTAAAAGTACTTGCTTTGCTAGAAATTCTATCTACCAGCTTGGGAGAACTATTCATGACAATCAACCTTTATGGTCAGACTATACTCTGACTGAAATTTTATCATGCTAAGAATAAAGCAAAGCACTTGCTAACTGTTTACTCATTAGCTTAATGCGAAGAAATTTTTGTTCCTGGAAAATAATAATAAAGAATTTGCTCACAGCTTTTTCCAGCTTTAGCAAGTTGACAGGCTCCCCATTGGCACAGTCCCACTCCATGCCCTGCTCCATTTGAGATTAATCGTACGTTTTGTATGTTATTGTCGCTTGCAGAAATTTTATAACGAGTGCCAGGCATCTTATCCCAACCAAGTTTTTGACCAGTAGCAAGCCAAAATTCATAGCCTGTATAAATTTTTCCATTTTTCAAACTGACTGTCATAGGTCGTCCGGCTTTGTCTACACTTACAATTGTTGGATAAGTATCACCAAAATATTTTGAAAATATATTTTTTGGAATTACTATCACTTTATTTTTCCAGAATGGTGACATAAAACAATTTTGACATTTGACACAAGCTAAATAAGGTGGTGATATTTCATTTGGTTTCAACAATAATGCACCACTGCTAGTACCACCGCCGCAAGTTGAATGATAATACACTTTTATTGGACTGGTTTTGTAAAATAATACTTTATCCAATACATCAATAACAGCTTCTCTTACTCTATCACTTACATAGGCATTACCTAAATATGCCTGGTATGATGTCGTATCATTTAAATAATCATTTGGCTTACGACCAGCTAGCCATGTTTGTACCAAAACAGCTTGGGCTTTTAAAGCTTCTTTTGGCGCATCAACAATCATTTCACTACCCACTACAGATAGAATATATTCCTGCTCTGGCACTATATTGACAAAGTGCAAATTACCTTTATCATCACAAGTGATGGCAATATTTCCTTTATAGAATCTACTGATGCCAGGTAAATATTCGATATTTATGCCATTTTTATTAGTACTGTTAAGCAATAAATATTTTGTAGCAAAAAGAATTTGATTTTTATTCTTTTTATCTAAAATTTCAATTTGTTTTTTATTTGCCCGAATCATATATAGTCCAGATCCAAAATGCCTAGTTGCAAATTTAATTGTTTCAAATGGTCCTTTAATCAGACAGCTTGTCACGGGCATATGGGCTTGGAAAAGTTCCACTTCTAAATTTGCCAACGAGCGGCTATCAGCACAATACCCACTTGAATTTAAAAGCAGAATAAGTAATAACAATACCAGTTTTATATAATGAGGCGTTTTTAAAAGATTATCCATAGCATGGCACTCTAACGAAGTATCTGCTATTGTTTCAGATGACAAATTTTTTGGATAGTGCCTTTGACAAATATTTTTAAAAAACTAGGTCTTTCTTGCTTAGTAAAATCCGGTTCAAATTCAAATCATATTGCCATTTTTGAAGCTTGCTTAATTGGCATTGCTGCTGGGTTATCAGCTATTGTTCTAGAAAGTGGTGTAAGTTTTTTAGGTGGCTTACGCGTTTATTTATCATATATGGCTCCAGCCATAATAGTTTTGCCTTTATTTGGACTTATTGGCGGCATCATAGCTGGGTTTTTGATAGAAAAAATTTCACCAGAGACAACAGGCAGTGGAATTCCTCAAGTAAAAGCTGCGCTTATGCGCGCAAAAGCAAGCCTAAATTTAAAAGTAGCTTTTACAAAGCTACTTGGTGGTATTGTCACACTTGGCTCAGGATTTTTCATGGGACGTGAAGGACCAACAGTACATGTAGCAGCTGCTTTATCTGGACAATTAAATAAATGGTTGCCAACTACGCCACTTAAGCGAAGACAATTAATCGCCTCCGGGGCTGGCGCTGGACTAGCAGCAGCATTCAATGCGCCAATAGCCGGAGTATTATTTGTCGCTGAAGAATTATTGAAAGATATATCAGCTCCGGCTATTGGCACAGCGTTATTAGCATGTTTTGTTGCTTCAGTAATTTCTCACTTTTTTTGTCATCATTCTAATTTGCAAATTCTCAGTTCTCAAATAAATATTGTCACTAGATTAGTCGATATTCCTTTTTTTGTACTTTTAGGCATTTTGGCTGGAGTATTTGGCGCTCTGTTTAATAGAGGCATAATTTTATTTTTGACAATTAATGAGAAATTTTTACGTATGCCAATTACTTTAAAAATTGGGCTAGCAGGACTTTTGTCAGGACTAATCATTGCTTCATTACCTGCCACTTGTCGTGATTATGCATATTTACGAGAGCTAATTATTATTGGCGATACTAGTATCGCCAATATTCCAATTATATTCTTAGCATTTTTTTTGCTCACGTTAATTGCTTATGGATCGGGAGCGCCAGGTGGTTTATTTGCTCCGTCTCTTGCTCTGGGTTCATGCCTGGGCTCTATTATTAGTTTTACGCAAGCACATTTAATTGGTCATTCAACACCTGAATTTTTTGCTTTAATAGGCATGGGTGCTTTTTTTGCAGCTGTCGCACGTGTACCAATTACTGCTATTGTTATTGTTTTTGAAATGACAATGAATTTCTCTCTAGTTTTGCCCCTTATGATTGTTTGTTTAATAGCCACTCAAGTAGCGGAAAAATTATACAAAGGATCAATTTATGATCGTTTGATTAGTTACGCAGGCATTGATTTAAATAAAACCCAAAGTGCAGCTCATAAAGCAATTGATTTTACAGCTAAAGATATAATGACCAAAGATATAGAATTAATGGAAAACAATTTATCCATAAAACAAGCAAAAGAAATTTTTTCCAAATCCCATCATCGTGGTTTTCCAGTCATGTCGCAAAATAAATTAGTAGGAATACTATCTCAAAGTGACATCGATACAAGTATGCAAGAGCAAATATCCGAAACCGAGCCAATCTCCACCATCATGACGACAAATCCAATAACAGTAGATATAGATAATTCTTTGGAGGATATTCTTTATTTAATGGATCGCTGGGGGTTAAGCCGTTTGCCAGTTATGGAAGATAAAAAATTAATTGGTTTAATCACTCGTACTAATGTAATTGATGCATTGTACAAACAACTAAATTCTTAAAAGATCATGCTAACAAATCCCGGCTAATATCACTTATATTTGGACATCCTAAAAGAGCTAATGAGTGATCTAATTCTTTTTGCAAAAGTTCCAAGACTTGATATGCACCATCTGCTCCGTCTGCAGCTAATCCCCACAAAATTGGTCTGCCTATAAGTACTGCTTTTGCTCCCAATGCTAATGCTTTGATCACATCAGTACCACGCCTTATACCACCATCAATAAGTATTTCAATTTTATTGTCGACAACAGCTGATATTTTAGGCAAAACATCTATGGTAGCAGGCACTGTATCTAATTGCCTACCGCCATGATTTGAAACAATAATGCCCGATGCACCATAATCAATGGCTCTTTGTGCATCATCAGCACGCATTATACCTTTAATTAAAATTGGTAATTTAGTAATAGATCTTAGCCACTCAATATCTTTCCAAGACAAGGAAGCATCATATAGCGAGTCTATATAAGCAGCCAAACCAGAATTATTATTCTGATTAGGTAATTCATGCATACCAGCTTGAATCAAGTTTTTCGCAGATAAATGTTTGGGCAATTGAAAACAATTTTTTATATCTCTTTCTCTTCTACCCAAAAGAGGCGAATCAACAGTAAGTACAATAGCCTTACAGCCTGCTTCATCGGCACGCTCTATCAATGATTTTGTTATTGCCCTATCTTTATATACATACAATTGAAACCAAACAGGTCCAGTTGCTTTTTGCATTACTTCTTCAATGGAGAAATTGGCAAGCGTACTTAAAATCATAATTGTATTGGCTTTGGCACACGCCTTTGCGGTTGCAATTTCACCCTCATCACATGCCATTGCCTGAAATGCAGTTGGTGCCACTAAAATAGGCATAGATATTTCCGTACCTAAAATTGACGTTGAAAGATTGCGTTTACTTACATCAACTAAAACTTTCGGGCTAAGCAATATGCGTTCATATGCTAAATGATTGTTATTGACAGTAATCTCGTCATTAGCACCACCAACATAATAACCATACGCCATTTCAGAAAGACTTTGTTGAGCTAATTCTTGATACTCAGATATTTTCACCAATTCTTTCTGTTCTTTCAGTACCATAGCCGGTATCACCTCAAAATTAGGGCAAAATTTAAAACTTATATTGGCAATTGATAAGATATCACATTAACTATTACCAAAAAATTAGGGCATCTTGTCAACGCCCCGCCTCACTCTTTTGGTTTATACTTTTTATTATTGTGTTGGGTTTAGACCAGGATAAATCCAGGGTGCATCATATGCACTTTTAGCTTGGTTTTTTGCATTGAGCCAATTGGGCGCCGTTATGATTAAAGCAATTACCATAACTAAAAACCAAACTCTTTTCAATTCATTAAAGTTGAACATATTAATACTCATTACCTAAGTGCTTTTTGCCCACAAAATATATGTTTAAAACTATATTTCTTACTAAAATTTATGAGACATAAAATATGGAAACCATATCATTACAAACAAATGCTGCCCAAAATCAGACAAGCAAAATGACTAATTATCGCTGGGTAATAATAGCGCTCAGTTTCTTTATCATAGTAGTTAATTATATGGACCGCTCAGCAATCTCTTATGCTATTGGTCCTTTGAAAAAAGAATTTGCTCTTACGAATGAACAATTTGGCTATATAGCAGCTGCATTTGGTATTGGCTATATGATTATGACTTTAGGTGGTGGCATCATTGTTGATTTATGGGGCTCGCGCAAAGTCTGGGCAATTTCGGCAATAGCTTGGTCAGCGATTACAGCATTGCTTGGCTTATCGAGTGGATTTTGGCATTTATTTTTCTTAAGAGCTATGTTGGGCATTACAGAAGGTCCATGTTTTCCGGCTTTGACTAGAGTTGTTACTGATTGGTTACCAATGACAGAAAGAGCGCGCTCAACTGCATTTGGTTTAGCAGCTGTACCATTTGCGTCGGTGATTGGCGCACCATTAATTTCATACTTGATTTTATTAGCTGGCTGGAAAATAATGTTTTTTATATTAGGAAGTTTAGGAATTATTTGGGCAATAGCTTGGTATTTTTTGTTTGCTGATTATCCTGAAAATAGTAAGCATGTCTCTCAAAAAGAATTATCTTATATCCAAGATGGCAAAACAGTAAAACACGGCATTTCAGATAGTGAAATACGCAAAATAAAATTAAAGGAAGGGACAACTACCTGGAAATTCATGTTATTCAATCCATCCTTAGCTGCTAACAATTACGCTTTCTTTTCATTTGGTTATTTACTATTTTTTGCTGTTACTTGGTTGCCGGGGTATTTGGAACAAACTTATGCAGTAAAGCTAAAAGAACTTGGCTATTTACTTATTGCCCCTTGGTTAACAGCAGCAGTTTTAGTTGTAGTAGCAGGTTTTCTATGTGATTGGCTCTGGAAAAAAACTGGTAGCATTAGAATATCACGCTCACATCCAATATGGATTTGCCAATTATTGTCAGCATGTTGTTTTGGCTTAGTAACAGTTGTACACAGCTTACCAACAGCTTTAATTTTAATTTCACTTGGTGTAGGTATAGGGCTTATGCCAAATGCTGCTTTTTATGTAATCAATTCAGATTTAGCTAAAGATAGAGCAGCTACTAGCTTAGGACTTATGGATTGTTTCCTTGCCTTAGCTGGAATTTTAGCTCCTTCGCTTACGGGAATTCTGTCTACAGTAAGTGGTAATTTCAACTCAGCCATTTGGCTAATGAGTGGATTTACAATTACATCGGTTTTAGGAATACTTTTATTTCAGCATCCTGATAAATATCAAAAACAACAATGATATCTAAAGCACTATTACTTTCCATTGCTCTAGTAATTATTTGCTTCAACCAAGTTGCAAGCCAAAATAATAATCAGTTTTTGATAAAACCATATATACAGCTAGGAAACGAAGCTAACCTAAATAATCAAGAATCATTATTTGTATTATGGGCAAAAAGAAGTGATGTTTCCGATTATGTTATTGAATTCAAGCAGAGCAATGAAAAAATTTGGCGCAAATGCAATAAGATAGAAACAACTGATATCGTTTGTGACAGCGATGTGTCATTTAAATTGTATAAAGCACTATTGAATAATCTTCAGGCAGGAGAAAATGTTGATTATCGTTTTATCGAAAATAATAAAATAGTTTTCTCTAGTCAAGCACATGTGCGCAAAAATAAAACACAATCATACAAAGCAGCTATATTTGGTGATTTAGCTTATGGCGGACCAGGACAGATAAAAATTGCCAATCAAGTATACAAAGAAAATCCCGACTTAATTGTTCTACCAGGCGATATTGTCTATCATTCGGGGCGTATATCTGAGTATTTACAGAAATATTTCCCTGTTTACAATGCAGACTTCGCTTCTGTTTTTCAGGGAGCACCCATTATCCGCTCTATACCGACAATTGCCGCACCAGGAAATCACGATGTAGCTATTGGCAGTGGAGATTTATCAGGAAATCTAGCTAAATTTCCTGATGGCTTAGCATATTTTCTACTCTGGCTTCAGCCACTAAATGGTCCCATCGATGCGATTACTAATTCAAACGTTGCACCAATTATTGGCAATACAAAACAAAAAAATAATTTCTTAAAAACTGCTGGTACAAATTATCCACGTATGGCTAATTTTTCATTTGACTATGGCAATTCTCATTGGCTAATTTTAGATGCAAATACTTATATGAATTGGTCAGACCCTTTGCTTAGATCTTGGGTAAACAAAGATTTGAAATCAACAACATCAAAATGGAAATTTGTTGTATTTCATCAGCCTAGCTTCAACTCTGATAAAAAACATCAAAAAGAACAACAAATGCGATTATTATGCGATATTTTTGAAAATTCGAATGTGGACATAGTATTTTCCGGGCATGCACACAATTATCAAAGATCGTATCCACTTACTTTTAAAGTCATTCCTCCAACATTATCAATTAATAGCGATGGTACTGTTGACGGCACTTTAAAAATAGACAAAAAATTTGATGGAATAAAACATACTAATTCTGAAGGCGTAATTTATATAGTCACTGGTGCTGGCGGGGCAAAGCTAAGTGGAGTCAATTTACAAAGCAAGCCTTCCATGTGGCAGCCATTTACATGTAAATTTATTGCCTCATCACATTCTTATACTTTGCTAAGTGTTAATGACCGCAATTTAGAATTACAACAAATATCAGAGACTGGTAATATCCTTGATCGCTTTTGTTTGAGCAAATAAAATTCAGACTTGTTTTTTAATTTTATTTTTTTACAAGATGCCAAATATTTTTTCGTATAGACTCTAACTTTTCGACATCATCATGAATAACCGCACATTCATTAGCAATTGCCACGTTATCGTAGTCTTGTAACTTAACTAAATCATTTAATTTTTGAGAATGTGTTTTTACGTCTTGCAATATTGTTTTCATATCAGCAAAAAGTGGGTTTATTATTACTTTTTTAGTTTCAGGGATAATAGTTGTATCTATGTCTTCTTCTATAAGTGGAAGAAATTGAGCTATTTCTTCAATAAGTAGATTCACCCATTTCGGTCGGGGCGGCAAATATCCACCTACTTCTAAGGCTCCACCAGTATCGGGCATTGCTGGTATAACTGTTGCACCAACTCCACCCACTATATCAGGATCGCCAACAACAGCCATTTGCCTATGTGTAACTTCTCCATATAAGCCTGATACAGCATGCTTGAGTTTGTGTATGCCTTCACCTAATGTTTTTAGTCCTGTTGCTGTTTCTTTTGCATCTTGCTTAACAGAACCATGTTTATACTCACAAACAAAGTTTTTATCATCATCAGCACCACTGGATAAATTACTAGTAAATATAAAAGCAAGTAATAAAATCCAATTGTTTGTTTTTCGCACTTTACTGATCCTCATTTGGTGCATTTTGATCGTCCATAGTCGCATATGTTGACCCAACTGCAATATAAGTTCTACCTGTTAAAGAACTTTTTATCGGTTTGCCATCACGTCCAGCTCCCCAGACAATAAATAATCCTTGATTATTGCCAGTGGCCGTAATTGTGCCTGGAGGAGCAACCCAATCATCAGGCGGATCGGTAGTCCAATAATCAATCATATTTCTAGTTAAACTTTGATTGATGGAAAGTCTTATACGATCTAAATCTTGCACTTGTTGAAACGCGGGCACACTCCATTCTCCAGTCATGGAAGGCGAACCGGTTCTAGGTGTACCATTGGCATTATATTCATAAGGAAAACCAGAGCTGCCAAATATAAATGATCCAGATTCGCCACCAACCACTGGCGTTGTACCTGGATTATAAGGGTTATTAGGTACTAATTCAGTCAATTGAATTTGAGCTTGATGCATTTCATCGCTAACATAACCAGGAAAAGTATGATATGTCATCATTGCATATTGTTGTAACCAGCTACAAACCTTATCAATTTGCCCCTCTAATATTTGGTTGGCTCTACTTTCTTGTAATTTTTGTTCTGCCCTTCGGCTAGCTTCTTCTATTTTGCGATCGATTACTGCATTTTCCATTTTCATATCGATAGTATTATTTGCAGGTGATTGAGCAGCTGGCTCATTACCTTGTTTGGTGTTTCCTTCATCCGCAAAAAGTGGTTCATTAAATAATGGCTTATTCATATCGTCAAATAATGGTTGATCTGCATTTTGCCCAAAACTTAGTTGGGAATCAAATAAACAAACTACTAGACTTAGGATTAAATATTTAAACCAAGATTTGTATTTTGTTCTAAAACCAATGACCATAATTCACATTCTCCATATCTATTGTCTATAATACAAAAAAATGGAAATCCCAACCTTAAGGCCATGGCTGTGACAATAACCAATGCCTTGCCGAAGGAACGGCAGATTCAAGGCTTGTCCCCTCTTGTGATCTTAAACAAAAAGCATATCGAGGAGATTCGTAAGGAAAATATCCTATTATCCATGATTGAAATTTTTTCCCATGCGGGGCTGTGCCTGTTTTTATAGCTAAATGTAAACTATCTTTTGCATCTAAGTTTTTTCCAGTACCTAGTCTATCTGCCATACGCATGCTTTGTTGCAGGGTTATCCATGTGCCCTTAGCTAGATGAGTTTGATACATTTTTTCTTTTTGCTTTTCTTCCGCGCTATGCAAATGAACACAATGTCCTTCTTGCGCTATCAAAGCTGCCATGCGCATTAATTGCAAAGCATTTGGTTCTAAATCATCTGCTAATCCCGTAGCATATTGATCTATGGAATAAGTGTAATGAGAAGTATTAATATCAGGAAACTTAAATTTTTCATGTTCGGTAACTGAATCTGCCAAACCAAATAATTGAGCATAATGTAAAAATGTTTTTGTTGTTAGCCGAGAAGCTGCCTGCACAAAATAAATATTACAAGACAATCCAATAGCATGGACTAAATCAACTAAACCGTGTGGAGCCAAACATGAGTATGTGTGATTATTAATTACTATTTTGCCACGACATTCTAATTTTTCATCCGGTAAAATAAGATTTTCTTCTTTAAGAGCTGCCGCGGTTATTAATTTTGCTAAAGAGCCAGGCAAACCAAAAGGTACATCTAATCCAGTAGGAAAACCTATTTGTCCTGTTTTTAAATTACACCAAAAAAAACTACAGTTTTTTGGTGAGACAGCCTCAGCCTGACTTGAGTTGCTAATTACACCAACACCAAAAATCGATTTTAAAAAGCCACGCCTATTCACAGCCTTATTTTCCTTTTTATCATCATTCATGGCAACCCTTTCACCACTTTACTATTTTCTTGCGGAGGTTTTACATAAACTTTCCCAAGTTTGACGCATTTCTTGCAGAATTACCATTCATTCAATCTACAATAGATTATTGAGCGAGCATTTTATTTTTTCCACCAATTAAACAATATTAAATACCATGGGCAAATTTATATCATTGAAGCTATCTTTACTTGTTGCTTTTGCACTTATTTCCACACAACGACTCGAAAGCTTGCCTGTTAAAGTACAAAACAACAACCAAACATGTGTAAAACTACCGGACATTGTCAAACTGACTATTTTTCAATATTTTGCTAAAGCAGATTTTAGTAATGAAAGCGTAAATAAAATGTTGGCTAAGTATACTGCGCTTCCAGAATTAGCTAAACCGCAAGGTTTATTTGTCACTCTTAGTTATCAAGGAAAAACAAGAGCTTGTTGGGGATCTCTTTATCCCCAATATGATAATTTAGCGAAAGCAACAATTTATACCACGCTTAATGCCTTAACAAAAGAATATCGTTATCCGCCAATAAAGAAATCTGAAAGCAAAGACCTAAAAGCACAAGTGACTCTTATAGAATCAGTTGACCCAATTGCCAGTATTAATCAGCAAAATCCATTAAAAGATGGTCTTTTTATCCGCTCTGGTGGCAAAACAGCAGTGATACTACCAGGTGAAGCAAAAGATGCTTATTATCAACTTGTTATGTGTAAATTGAAAGCCGACATCAAAAAAAACGACCCCTACCAAATGTATAGGTTAATAACAACAATTTATGACTAATAAATTCAATAACAATTCCAGCATGAAGAGAACAAAAAAAACACTTCTTTCGTTAGGACTGGTATTTATCGGTTTATTGTTATTTGCCTTTCTTGCTGTCGCACTCGAAAAGCCAGTGGGTAGCATTTCTGGTCGCTTAGCATTAGAACAACCCGGCTTTGACTTGTATTCATATAATTTGCGCAATAATAAAGTTTATGCTTTAGCAATTGGACCTCGCGATGGCACTACAGTTGAAAGAGGCGTGTGGCTAAATAAAAATGGCAGTTTTCAAATCAATCAATTGCCCATTGGTGAATATGCATTACAAATAAAAGTACCTGGCTTTTCAACTTTTTATGAAAGTGGCATTTTTGTCGATGAAGGTAAAATAACACGTCTTGCTAAAGATGTCACACTAGAATTACAAAATCCGACAGTAAATATTGCCTCAAATACCAGAGTGTTCACCGGTTTAGAATGTCCACACTTTTGGATTAACGCATCAGGTGCTGATAGAGCAGTAGTGAAAATCTATAGACAAGACGCATGGACTTTAATGCATAATAAAACCACATCCAAGTCTCCCATGCATTTTGGTCCAAGTCTTGAACTATATCGCAATGATAACGAAAAAACGAAATTATTCGCCAAAGAGATACCAGAAATTGTATGGACCAGAAATTTAACTCGAGATGTAGAAGATTGGTCTCGCGAACATTTTAAATGTGATAAGCCACTCGCTAAAGGTGATTATATAGTTGTTGTAGAAGTAAAAGGCTTCAAAGAACAAACAAATTCAAATGCTATGTGGTTTTCGGTAAGCGATCTTGGCTTAATAATTAAACAAGACTTCACAAAAACAGTTGTACGAGCAATCAATTTAAATACATTACGCCCAGAATCTAACGTCAATATTGATTTATTCAATAAAGAAGACATGACAAACATTGGCAGCGCCAAAACTAATAATACCGGCTTTGTTGATATAGCTAATCCAAAACGCGTGGCAGTAGTATTGGCTTATGGAAAAAAGGGGGAAGATGCTGCTTACAGCAGCATGCCTTATTATTACAGCGACTACGGTCCTGAAAGATATAAGACATATTTTTATACAGATAGACCTATTTATCGCTTAGGACAAACTGTTTGTTACAAAGGAATGCTCAGATCAAATGCATTGAAAAATCCTGGTGAAAACGTAAACGTTGAAGCAACACTAGAAGATCCTAGCAACACAAAAGTTTGGCACGGGAATTTAAAAACCAATTCATTTGGTACATTTAACGGGATATTTTCTATTCCACTTACTGGCAAAACAGGGGCTTATCAAGTTACATTTTCTTTGCCAGATGGTACAAAAGATTATGAACATTTTGAGGTAGAGCAGTATAGAAAACCAGAATACCAAGTAGAAGTAAGCTCATTAGAGAGCCAAGTTATTGCTGGCAATAAAGCAAGAGCAAAAATTAGAGCAACATATTATTTTGGTGCACCAGTAACAAATGCCAAAGTCAAATATTCTATATATAAATCTGTAAATTGGACACTGCGCAATAAGCTCTTAGAAAAACCAGCTTATTATAGTTTTTTTGACGATTGGTTTGATGAATATAGTGAATCTGATTATGGCTATGGCGGGGAATTTGTTACAGAAGGTTATGCACAGACAGATGCTACTGGCGAAGCAATTGTTGAATTTGTTACTAATCCAAATAAATTCGACGCAAATGATATAAATACATATTCTTTTAAAGACCAAACGTATAAAATCGAAGCAGAAGTTACAGACTTAAGCCGTCTCAGTGTTATTGGTAATGGTAATGTAGCTGTAGCAAGCGGAGATTATGCTGTTATTGTAAATCCAGAAAATTATGTCTATAAAGTTGGCGACATTATTAAAGCCACATACAAAACTGTCAACTATAGCGGCGACCCTTTAGCAAACACACCCACCAAGTTATCTTTAATAAGATGCAAAACAGATAGAAACAATTCCCTAAGTTCCAATCGCGGTATAGAAGTTTTGGAAGAAATTGATTCAATATCTGGAGCAGATGGTGCTGGCACAGTAACATTTAAAACATTGCCTCAATACCAGACTGATATTTATTATATTGTTGCTCGCTCACAAGATAAGGGCAATCATATTATTAGCGACAGTAGTTCTGTATGGATCGCCAGTAAAAATTATCCATATATAGCTAGTGAAAATGAAGCCGGAAAAGAACCACTATCAATTCGCTTAGATAAATCAGTATACAAACCAGGAGATGTAGCTAAAGTTATGATTACTGCTCCAGTGACCGGCAAAGAAGGAGTGGAAGCTATTATATCTATCGAAGGTGATAAACTTTATTCATATAAAACAATTTCTATGGATGCTACTGCCCAATTAGTAGAAATACCCATTTCATCACAATACGCACCAAATGTACATATAGCAGCTACTTTCATTGGGGCTAAGCATCAATTTTATTCTCAAAGTAAAGTATTGAAAGTTTCTCCAGAAGAACATTTTTTAAATCTCACTGTCACATCCGACAAAACTCAATACAAACCAGGTGACACCGCTAAATATGTAATTAAAGCAACGGATGCGAATGGCAAGCCAGCAAAACAAACAGAAATATCTCTTGCTTTAGTTGATGAAAGTATTTTTGCTATTCGCCCAGATACAGCTTATAACATAAAGAAATTCTTTTATTCGCAAAAACCAAATTGTGTTCTTACGGCTTGTTCATTCCCCGAAGAATATTCCGGTGGTCCAAACAAAATTGAGCCAAGAATGCGCCACGATTTCAAAGATACAGCTGCCTGGTTGCCCAATCTTGTTACTGATGATAACGGTATAGCCAGCGCATCAATAAAATTGCCAGATAATTTGACAACATGGCGAGCTACTGTAAGAGCTATAGATATGAATACAAATGTTGGCGATGGCATCCAGAAAGTTGTATCAACACAAGATATTATAGTTAGGCTAGCTTTGCCACGCTTTTTCACGCAAGGCGACGAAGGCATCATCACAGCTATAGTACATAATTATTCCAAAACACCTCAAGATATTGTTTTAAATTTAAATGCCAGCAAAAATATAAAAATCAACAAAGATAGTAAACAACAATTAAAAATTGCCCCAGATAAAGCAGCAAGATTTTCCTGGCCAGCAGAAATAATTGGTAGCGGCGAAGCAAAAATATCTATCAAAGCCCAAGGACAAATAGCTGGCGATGCTATGGAAAGCAAAATTTCAATTCGTCCTTTAGGCATTCCTATATTAGCCGTAAAAGGCGGAAGTATAGAAGGAACAAACGATCAAACAGCTATTTCGTTGCCAATGCCAAATAATATTGATCCAAGCTCAATAAAATACAACATTCGTCTTTCATCCTCGTCCCTGTCTTCCATATATAGTAATTTCAGTTCTTTAATAGATTATCCGTATGGTTGCACAGAACAAACGATGAGCAAGTTGATTCCAGCAACAGTAGCTATACGCTTGCATAAATCACTTGCTGCACCGTTAAGTGACAAAGACCTGAGCAAGTTTAATATTGTATACAAACAATCTTTAGAAAAACTGTATCAATATCAACATAGTGATGGAGGCTGGGGATGGTGGGAAAATGATAGCAGCAGTGCCTATCTTACTGCCTTGGTTATGGAAGGATTTTATCAGCTAAAAGCAACTGGTTACTCAGTGGACAGCAAACGTCTAACAAACGGAAAAGCTTGGCTATCAACCAATGTCAAACAGCTTGGCAAACAATTAAGAGATCCATTATTGTTAAAAGAAAATAGATTTGAATCGATAATTGATTTAGCAAAAATGCATTACGTTCTTAGCTTATACAACACCAAAATTTCTCAGGATGTAAAACCATGGATATTACAGCATAAAAATGAAATGCCGCCAGAAGCTCTCTCGTATTTTTGTTTGGCATTGCAGCAGCAAAACGATATGAAATCCGCTGAAGATGTATATAAACGTCTTTTAGACTTATCAAACAATACTACAAGTAATTTCGGGAATGTTATTAGTTGGGAAACAAGCCCAGAATTGCTGAAAAAGCTAGGAATAAATAGTCCTTATTCTTATCGTTTTACAGCTGTAGAGACAACTGCACTGGCATTGGAAGCAGCAATTGCTTTAGAGGCAAATAATAGTGATAAGATCAATCAAATAAAAAATTGGATATTGACCCAACGCGGTAAAGATGGTTGGGGAAATACCAAAACAACAGCTCGTGTAATTTTAGCGTTAACAAAGGATGAAATTACAAATAAAACAAAAGGTGCGAACAATTTTATTGTAAGCATTAATACAGAAAATAAATCATTAAAGCAATTTTCGTTTAATGAATCAAGTCGCTTTAAGCCAGAACAACAATTTGTTATTGAAGGAAAGAAAATTGACAAGGAAATTATTCTCTCAAAACAAGGCAATGGAAAACTTTATTACACAGCCGAATTGTCATATTTTCTGCCAATTTCATCAGGCATGCAAACAAGCAATTTATCCATTCCCAATAATTTGAAAATTACTCGCGAATTTTTCCGCATTGTAGCCTCTCCTGCCGACAGCAATGGCAATATTCATTTGAAAGCTGAAAAAGTGTCTTCTCTCCAACCAACATTTCATGCTGGCGAGACAATATTGATGAAAGTAAATGTGGACACGCCAACACGTATTCCTTATACAATGTTAGAGTCATATTTGCCAAGCGGAGCAGAAGTGGTTTCAAACAGAGCTAAAGAAGATGCCGCTCTTGCCGATGCATACAAATATGACAGCGAATTTTCATCATGGTGGTGGACACATGAAGATATTCTTGATGATCGAATAGTTTATTTTGCAAGCGATTTTCCCAAAGGCAAAGCAAGTTTATTTGCTTTAATGAGATTAGAATTGCCAGGAAAATTTCAAGTAAATCCAATGGTTTTAGAAGGTATGTACACCAATGCCATGCGTTCTTATTCCCCTCATAATATTATTGAGGTTGTAGAATAAATAATGCCATTTAAATTACAGCATGGAATATATTTACTACCATTTTTAGTGGCATATATTTGTTGGAGCACTTTTCCATTTTCGGATACATTATCCAGCAAAACCATTTCACTGAGTCAACTTTCTAGCAAGCAAAAAGCTAATATTGAAATAGCTGCTCAAAGAGTAAATGGCAATATCATAAAACCTAATTCTACATTTTCTTTCAATCAAATAGTTGGTCCAAGAACAGTTGAACGTGGTTATAAAACAGCTCCATCTTATTTAGAAGGCGAAAGTCAAAGCACCCTTGGGGGTGGTATCTGCTTATTATCATCAGCTTTGTATCAATTAGCTCTAGAAACTAATTGCCAAATTATTGAAAGAGTAGCTCACCAAAGAACAATTAGATCTGTGCCAGCAGGGCTTGATGCAACTGTCTGGTATGGCAAGGCAGATCTACGTTTTACAAATACATCTAGCCAACCTATACAAATTATCACCGAGTATAGAAATAACAATATAAAAATAGCCTTCATGAGTGACAAATCAGCACGAAAGAAGCCAATTATATATTTAGAGCCAATTACAATAAGAAAAACAAATAATTACATACTGGTGGATGTAATCGGCAAAGCAGGTAAACAGCTCACTCTTATTTCTCACGATTTATACAAAGTCAATTGATATTTGCAGTACTGCTTAGCTTATACTACCAAGAAGCTGTTCAATAATCACACACATACGAGAATTATTTTGTTCTAGTTCGTTAATAGACTTTGCTTTTTCTTCGACAGAATTAGCTTGTTTTGTTGTTTCAAATACTGATTCATTTTCAAGCAATAGCTCTTTTAAATTAAAGATAGAACTAGCAAAAAAGTTATCAATTTGTTCTATTGATTCAATCTGTTGTTGATAGCGCATAAATCTGCTATCTGCTTGTCTTTCTTTAGCTCTAATAAATTCATCAAATGTTGTAACAAGCCAGTTAAGGACTCTACGTCTATCTAAATTACGTAAGAATTCAGGTGCAATTAAACACATGCCAGTACTTGGATCACAAATAGCACTGCCCGGCTGATACTTTTCTTGCAATAATTTATCAATTGATCCTAAAAGTTGATCAGGCGCATATGGCTTAATTATAAAATTGTCCGCGCCACATAATAAACCATCAACTAAATCTTTTAGCTCATCCAAAACTGTAATTAGTATGACCGGTACAAATCTATCTTTAGTTTCTTCTTTAATTATCTGGCATAATTCATAACCAGACAGTCCTGGCATCAATACATCTGATAGAACAATATCAAATTGTTGTTTTTTGAAATTGTTTAATGCTGTATTTCCATCGGTAGCTAATACAACATCGTAACCAGAACGCTCAAGTAATGTTCTCAGAGCTTGTGCTTGTGTTACGTTATCTTCTGCTAATAAGATTTTAGACATTAGTAGATTTACCTATTACCTAATATCTACATATTAACAATGCAAAAAGATAATTTCTAGATCGGCTTTTCAAGAAGAAGCAAATTAATCGTTCTCGTGAACCAAATTTGCTTGAATTTTGTTTCTTGGATACCAATATATAAAAGCCGTAGATACCAACACAATAAGCACTGCTGACGCAATAATAATAAGTTTGGAGTTAATAGTCGCTTGTTCACCAAGATCTAATAGTCCGTTGCTTAACAAAGATACAGATATCACCATAATTGGCATCAACAACAAGTCCATATATCTTTCAGAATATTCTTTCTTTATAATTGGCGCAGCGATCGCAAGCATGGTGCCCGACATCAAAAGCGAAACCATTAAACTGCCTGTTGGTTCAGCATGTAGAAAATAATTAGCAAATACTGGTAATAAAATTCCAATACCAGCCACCAAAGAAAGAAGTATTTTTTTGTTTTGTATTACTTCATACAAAAGGCAAAGTATTAAAATTACAGCAAAGCCACCATAAAGGGCAGCATTACAATAAGCATGGGTAATATTGATTCCAGTTACATTATGATTGAATGCAATAATGAAAACTTGCAATAAAATTCTTGCTATATAAAATAATCCACCACATTGAACAAAAGTAGCTTTTTCTAAAATAAGAGCAGTTGGGGCTAAAACAATTAAGCCATATATACCAAAAATTCTTACAGCAACAAGGCTTAGTAACCCAATTAAAATCAATGCTTTAACAGCATTCATTGTTTTATCAAATTGATTGTCATTATTTGATAAACTTCCCAGCAAATAATGTACAAACACCCCTGCCCCTATTAAGTAAGAAATTTTTGCCATTTGCGGAGCTAAAAGAAGTTTGTTTATAAGCAATAAGCCCAATAGTCCAGCAGTTGTAGCAAGTATAATTCTTGCTATATAGCTTTTGTCATTGCTAATAACTGAAGTTTGAATGGTCCGTAAGAATATTACAATTGAGATAGTTCCAAGCAATAAACCAAGATAAATATTGCCGTCAGCAATACCAGCTTTATTAACCCATAACACTCCTGCCATCCACGAAATAGCTGGCAGTATATCTTCAACGGATTTGTCATTTGACCAACAAATGCTATCGGCAAATTTTATTGCCACCAAAGATAAAAGCATAGAAGGAATAGCTAATATCAATTGCTCGCCTGGGCAAAGGAAAGTAGCAATGAATGAAGCAACTAATATGAGTATTGACCTAGAACCAGCTGGTAAACCAATAAAATTAAGCAACGAGGCTAATACAAAAAGGACTAAAAAATACGGCAATGTAGCTGTAAGTGCCACACCCAATTGTCCAAGCAAAATAAAAAATAATACAAAAGGCAAAGAATAAAGCCCAAAAAACAAAATTGGTTTATTCGACTTATATATAGATACATTTGTATCTGCTTTGTCCTTGGACAACGGACTAGCAAAGGCAATAAGGGCACAAATGACAAATAAAATGATTACTGGACTGGGTATAGAAACCATGAGTTATGTCGTAGTCCTTCTCTGCATGTTAAACTAAAATCAATGTAGCATAAGATTCTAGCCATTACATGGGTAACAAGCAAATTGTAGGTAAAGGATGTGTTAGATAAATGAGATCATTCTATATCTTAATTTTGCTAAGCATTTTTTTTGTCTCGACAATTGCAATTTTTTCTGAGGAAATTAATGCCAAAGCTCAAAGCGAAGCTATTGTATTTATAAATAAGCTCAAAGCAGGCAATACAGATGAAATCCTGAAAGAATTTGGGGATAACACATGTCATTGTGCTCCAGAGGGTGGTTATATATCGTATTTAAAATATGAGTCCGGACATGACCCTAATTTAGCTTTCCTACTTGGCCACCCGTTTCAGAATAACTCGTTGAAAGAAGTAAAACTGAAAGAAAATCAGCCGTATTTATTACCTTGGGATAAACCTGAAAGTGTTTATATTTATGTGCCAATTATTTTTGATCCCAATGTATATAGCCCTCTATTCATTCCTTTAGATATGGCTTACAAGAAAGAAATTAGCGAAGCCCAACTAAATACATTTTTAAAAGATCCCTCTTACGATTGGCAAAAAGCATTTACTCTAAGACTTAGGCCAACACTTGCATCCAATCTAATTGGAAAACCACTAATAAATGATCGATTGGAAAATCAAATTAAGCTGACAAGCACAAATGGAAAAACTATAGATAAAACTTATTTCTACCCACAAGATGCTAGTGCTATTGCACTTAAAAATGGAGGGTCTATACCAGCAAAACAAATGGTTAATATGTTTCCTAAGCTTAAATCAGTTGTTTTGCGTCTTAAAATTGTTCGACGAGGATTATTGCGTCCATGGACAATAAATAAAATTGCTATTGAAAAAGGTCAAATTCTTACTGCCACTGGGAAAGAATTAGATTTAAACAGGGATATATCTTCAAGATAGTAAATTCTTGTCATTTAAGATTAAGTTTGACTTCAAAACAGACGTAAAAAGGCTTGTTTTTAACAATTTTGAACCTAATTGCAATTTGTCAGGGCATCCTGGAACCTATGATATATTGAGGGCATCATATGCTTAAGGTAATATATTGAGTAGAACCCCTATTTTCTCTGGTTGTAGATAAGAAGGAGACAAGAAAATGCTTACTATGGATGAAAAGGCCAAAAATGAGGCCATGATGCAAAAAATCCAATCAAATCAAAAGCTTGAGTCTCTTGATGAAGTAACCGATGAATACAAAGATAATTTGCTTAAGCTCATGATTGCTCAAGCTGATTCAGAATTAGCTGGCGCTTATGGCTATGTTCCTTGGATTGAAGGAGCACCTAATATGCCTGAAAAACTTGCTATGGCCAATATTGTCAAGGATGAAATTAGGCATGCAAGAGCTATGTATGATCTTCTTGATAGGGTAGGAATAGATACGGACAAGCTTATTTATGAAGACAAGATGAAGAATCGTATGCAAGTTTTTTATGAGCCAATTAACACATGGACCGATCTTGTTATGTTTAATTTCCTCATGGATAGAGCTGCTGGTCATCAATTGAGAGATGCTGCTGAATGCAGTTGGGGACCATGGTCTAGAACTATGATTCAAATTGAAAAAGAAGAATGGATGCATGTTGCACACGGAGAACACTGGGTCAAAAAATTGTCAGATGATGCAAAAACAAGAAAAGATGTACAAAAAGCTTTGGATTTCTGGTATCCAAAAGTAAATAAAGTATTTGGAAAACCCAATACAGAATCAAATAAAGCATTTCAAAAGTTCAAGCTTAAACAAAGAGATAATCATGAAGTACGTGTCTCTTGGTATAACGAAATTAAGCCTCTGCTTGAAAGCTATGGTTTGACTGTGCCAAGCATTGACTTCATTGGTTAAAACCTCCTTGCAATTCTATTTCCAAATGACTTTCTGAGAGGATATGATTTAAGAAAGTAAGGAGATATTGACTATGAAACCAGCAATAAAAGTTGGACAATCTGCCGAAGTGGAAATAATTGTTACTGCTGCCATGCAAGCTCAATTTAACCAAGAAGTAGTACACAGTCTTTATTCAACAGCTACGCTAGTCAATCATATGGAGTGGGCAGCACGAAAAGCTATTTTGCCTTATTTAGATGAACACGAAGAGGCAATGGGTTCAATGGTTGAAGTCCATCACTTGCTGCCAACGTTGACAAATATGCAAGTAAAGGTAATTGCCACTATAAGCAATATCAAAGACAAAAAAGTTGAATGCGAAGTAGAAGCATTTAATTCACGTGGCAAAATTGGCAAAGGCCGCATCGTTCAAGCAATTGTAGATAAAAAGTGGTTGCAAAATAAAATTGCTGAAATTTCAGTTGTGGAACATATAAAAGCTGATCAACAAAGTTCAAATTTGAGGTAATAAAATGATAAAACTAATCGCGCTTTACAAAAAACCAGCAAATCCACAAGAATTTGATAAGAGGTATTTTGAAGGACATTTGCCAATTGCTTCTAAAATACCAGGACTCAAGCGCATGGAAGTAGCAAAAATGACTGGATCACCCCAAGGAGAAGCAGAATATTATTTAATTGCTGAATTATATTTTGACAATATGGATGCACTCAAGGCAGGCATGTCCTCACCTGAAGGAAAAGAAGCTGGCAAAGACGTTATGAGTTTTGCAAAAGACATAGTAACTATGATGTTTGCAGAAGTAGATAGCAAAATTTTAGTTAAAGCTAATTAGATATGCTGCAAACCAACGAATACTTAAAAAGTAAACCAGCCGAAGAATTCCATTTTCAAAGAATTCTTTATAGCAAAAAAGAATATATTGCAACGATTACAATCAATCGTCCAGAAGTATTGAATTGTTTTGATACCATAACTTTAAAAGAAATGGCTTGTGCTATTGAGGATACAACCTGGGATGACTCTATTGCAGTAGTAGTATTCACAGGAGCAGGGGACAGGGCTTTTTGCACTGGGGCTGATTTAAGGGAGCAAGAAGATCGCATTTTACATAAACCAAATGAATATTATAAATGGATGTACACATTCATTGAAATGCATGATCGTTTGCGCAATATAGGAAAGCCAACAATAGCTCGTTTAAACGGCATGACCGTAGGTGGTGGCAATGAATTAAACATGGCTTGTGATTTATCTATTGCTGCCGAGCATGTGACAATCAGACAAGTTGGTGCTGCCAGAGGCTCTGTTGCAGCAGGGGGCGCCACTCAATTTTTACCACTAATCATTGGAGATAAACGCGCACGCGAAATGCTTTTGCTTTGTGAAAGCATTGATGCTCAGACAGCTCTTGACTGGGGATTAGTAAATCAAGTTGTTCCAATGTCCAAACTTGATCAAGCAGTTTTGGAAATGGCAAGTAAATTATATAAAAAGCTGCCTGAATGCAGTCGCTACACAAAACAACAGCTTAATTTTTGGCGTGATTTATCATGGGGATTAACGGTTGGACACGCTAGGGATTGGCTAACTTTGCACGCTGGTGCTAAAGAAACAGCTGATGGGCTTAAATCTTTCAAAGGCAAAACAGATATAAATTATGAAGCTCTGCGCTGCCAGGCTGCAGGACCAGCATCAGTATTTTCGGGTGCAACAGAAATTATTCAGTGTTCTAATTGCAATACGAAAATGGCTGCTTCATTTGCCTTTTGTGGATCTTGTGGTAAAAAATTATCCAATTAAATATTAGAGGAGAAAATAATGATGACGCTCACGTCATACAAAAATATATTAGTCACCACTGAAGAACAGATTGGCATCGTAACTTTAAATAGACCATCAGTATTAAATGCACTTAGCCATGAACTTATGGAAGAATTAGTTGATGCTCTTGCCAAGTTTGACACCAATGATGGTGTCAGAGCAATTGTATTAACTGGTAGCGAAAGATCTTTTGCAGCTGGCGCTGATATAAAAGAAATGTCTGATGAAACATCAGTCAGTATTATGCTAAAAGATCGCTTTGCCACATGGGATAAAGTAAAAAATATAAAGAAACCAATTATTGCCGCAGTAAGTGGGTTTGCCCTTGGTGGTGGTTGTGAACTAGCAATGACATGCGACATCATAATAGCCTCTGAAACTGCCCAGTTTGGACAGCCAGAAATAAACATTGGCGTTATTCCAGGAGCTGGTGGCACACAGCGATTAACTAGAGCTGTTGGAAAGCACAAAGCGATGGAAATGATACTAACGGGTCGTCCAATGACAGCACATGAAGCCTATAATCGCGGCTTAGTAAATTTAGTAGTACCAGCAGAAACTTATTTGCAAACAGCAAAAAATTTAGCAAAAGAAATTGCGAGCAAGCCTCCGGTAGCAGTACGCCTAGCAAAAGAAGCCATTCTTAAAACTTTCGACGCTCCTATATCTGAAGGTTTGGAATTTGAGCGTAAGAATTTTTACATGCTTTTTTCTTCTCAAGATCAAAAAGAAGGAATGAAAGCTTTTCTAGAAAAAAGAGCAGCCAATTTCGTTGGTCGTTAATATAAGAGGTTGAAATGACAGAAGAAAATATTTTATTAGTGGAAAAACAGAATGGAGTTGCAACTGTTACTCTCAATAGACCGGATAAACTAAATGCTTTCAACGATGAGCTAACTTTTAAATTACAAGATGCTTTCAAAGAACTAGCAAAAGACAATTCTGTACGCAGTATCATCTTAACCGGTGCTGGACGTGGGTTTTGTTCTGGACAAGATTTACAAAATCGAAATTTTAGCGATAATACATCACAAAAACCTTCTTTGGGAGATTCAATAAGAAGGCGCTATAACCCTTGCATTATTGCCATTAGGCGAATAGAAAAACCAGTAATTGCTGCTGTTAACGGTGTAGCAGCTGGAGCCGGATCAAGCTTAGCTTTAGCGTGTGATTTGCGAATAGTATCAGAAGGGGCTGCATTTATTCAGTCTTTTAGCAAAGTTGGTCTAGTTCCTGATTCTGGAGCAACATTTATATTGCCGAGATTAATTGGTGCTACCAAAGCTTATGAATTGATGATCACTGCCGACAAATTAGACGCTAAGCAAGCGCTTGAGATAGGTTTAGTAAATAAAATTGTCCCCCAAGAACAATTAATGCCAGAAGCATTAGCATTAGCCAATAGACTAGCTACTGGTCCTACTAAAGCATTCGGATTAACTAAAAGAGCTTTGAATAAAGCTATATTTCCCGACTTAGAACAACTTTTAGAATATGAGGCTCATTTGCAAGAAATTGCGGGGCACAGCGATGATTTTCAAGAAGGCGTAAAAGCTTTCTTGGAAAAAAGACAACCAGCATATTCTGGACGCTAACACAAAACTCAAAACTCTGCCTTAGTAATCCATTTTTCTGGCACAGTATATTTGTAGTTTTTCAATTGATCTAATAAATCATGAGAATCATTACTAACAAGCACAATATCTCTATGCTCTTTTTTAAGAAATTGATATTCCAATGCATTATCAAAAAATGCAATTAAGTGATCATAATAACCATCAACATTCAATAAACCACAAGGCTTGCGATGAAATCCTAATAATGACCATGTCACTACTTCACAAAATTCTTCCAGCGTACCAAATCCCCCAGGTAGAGCAATAAACGCATCAGAAAGTTCAGCCATAAGTGCTTTTCTTTCATGCATTGATTTCACTACTTTCAAGTCAGTTAAATTTTGATGAGCGATTTCTTTTGCTAAGAGCTTTTCCGGAATAACTCCAGTTATTTTTCCACCGGCAGCTACTACTGAGTCGGCAAGAATGCCCATAAGCCCAACATCACCACCTCCATAAACTACATCTATTCCAGACGATACTAAAACTTTACCCATCGCCTCTGCCGCCTTCACATAACTTTCTTTAGTGCCTTTATAAGAACCACAAAAAACACAAATTCGCTGCATCTTATCTCCTAACTTAAAAACCAGAATCTTTTGGCGGTGCTACTTTTTCCGCTTCTTGACGCATAACAGGAGATGGCTTAGTCACGGGCTTTGGTGCTTGCTCAGACTTTAATTTCGACTCTAAATATTGCAATCTCTTTTTTATTTTTTCAGTATTATATTCTTTCGGCGCTGTGCTCAAAGATAATTCATATTCATGAATAGCTGACGATAAATGTTTTTCTTCATCAAAAATACTAGCTAAACTTAAATGAGCATCAAATGAATCAGGATTTTCTTTAAGAGCATAGAGATAATGATCTATTGCACCTTGATGATCGCCACGTTTATACAAACAGCCGGCCATATTCACATATACTTCCTCATAATTTATATGAGACATAGTAGGACCACGCTCTAGAATTTCCCTATAGTCTTTTATTGCTTTTACATGTTGTCCTAATTTTACCTCACAGCGAGCTTTGCCCATCCAGGCCTCACCCATACGAGTGGATGCTTCAATTGCAGCTTCATAATGCCCTAGCGCTTCGCCAACATTTCCCATTTTTTCGTGCAATTCTCCCATAGCATAAATAGACCTGGCATGCATACCACTAGGGGATTCTGCTCTTGCTTGATCAATTTCTCTCCTTGCTTTATCAAACTGCCCAATATTCATATAACATTCCGCCAAGTCAATACGCGCGTCATAACCAGGCTCAGTTATTTGTTTTAAGTGATTATTCAAAGCTTCAATAGCTTTTGTGTATTGCCGCATTGCTTTATAAGAAAGACCAAGATATAAATAAGCACTGGGATTATAGTGATTACGAGAAAAATATATTGATTGCAAGAAGCTATCCACAGCTCCTTCATAATCTCTGCTTTGAATACGCTTTATTCCTTCCTTCATGTTTTTATCAGCAGGCTCGACAGTTCCTTTATCTAAACCTGCATTTGCCGAAATAAAAGGAAAACAAAAAGCAATCATAAAAATACTAATTATTCTCAGCAATTGACTATTAATTACTTTGTGCATATTCATATACTCTAGTCTATTCTTTCGGTTTCAATTTCAATTTGAACAATACCACTTAAATATAAAAGTGTTGCTCCTGCTAAATACAATAAAGTTGCTTGCCAGGCATTTATTGGCGGTAAAACAGGAATTTGCGTAATAAAAGAATTCCAAGTAATTTGGATACAAGCAATTGGTAATAACACAAACATGCCTAATATTCCCATAGCTAAGATGGCAAATATAACTGCTGCTCCAATTGGGGATATATAAAAGGGTCCCATTTAAGTATTTCCTGTCAAAAGTTTCTTCAGCCCTTCTTCATCTATTACTTTTATGCCTAATTCTTGAGCTTTAGTAAGCTTAGAACCAGCACTTTCACCAGCAACCACATAGTCTGTTTTTTTAGATACCGATGAAGTAGCTTTACCTCCATGGACTTTAATTAGTTTTTCAGCTTCTGTTCTATCCATAGTAGCAAGAGTTCCAGTTAAAACAAAGGTCTTACCGACCACAGTTTGAGCATATTTAGACTTATCTGCCTTAACTTTTACTTCTGGCTGCACTCCTACTTTAATTAAGCGTTGTATTAATTTACTATTTTCTTTATTGGCAAAATATTCTTCTAATGCCTCAGCTATGATTTGCCCAATTCCTTCTACATTTTTTAAATCGTCAGCTTTAGCATTCATTAAATCTTCAAGACTATTAAATTGATCAGCTAAAAGCTCAGCAATTTGTGAGCCAATATGTCTAATACCGAGCGCAAAAATGAAATTGCTCAATGGACGCTTTTTAGACTCAACAATTGCATCCAGTAAATTTTGGGCTGATTTATTTCCCATGCGTTCAAGCGTTAAAAGTTTTTCCATGTCCAATTTATACAAATCAGCCTGATCATGAATAAGATTGTGAGCAAGAAGTTGACTAACCATTGCTTCACCCAAACCTTCAATGTCCATTGCATCCCTACTTGCCCAATGTTCTATTCGTCTTTGAACTTGTGCTGGACAATAGGTATTAGTGCAACGCAATACTACTTCTTGTGCTTTACTTAATTTTCCTTGGCAAACAGGACAATACTCCGGCGGATGTATTGACTTAGCTTTTGCTTTTCTTTTGCTCGTTATGACTTTAACAATTTCTGGAATAATTTCGCCTGCTTTGCGAACAACAACAGTATCTCCAACTCGAACGTCCAAACGCTCTATCTGTTCAAAATTATGAAGGCTGGCTCTTTTAACTGTTGTACCAGCTAATTTTACAGGTGTGAGATTTGCTACAGGTGTAACAGCCCCTGTTCTACCTATATCATATTCAATTTCTTCTACTTCTGTTTCTGCTTCATCGGGTGGATATTTGAAAGCTATTGCCCAGCGCGGATGATGTGCTGTCATACCCAATTGATCCCACAGTCTTCTATTGTCTAATTTAATGACTATGCCATCAGTTTGATAATTCAAATCATGGCGCTTTTCTAGCCATTGTCGGCAAAATGCTTTTACTTCTTCCATACCTTTTGCTATTTTATAATTTGGATTGACAGGCAAGCCAAATTTTTCGAGCAAATCAAGACTTAAAGAATGAGTATTTGGTTCTTTTATTTTTGGATCAACAATATAAGCAAAATAAGTCCAAATTGCTAATTTACGTTTAGCAGTGACACGTGGATCTTTTTGTCTTGAAGATCCACTAGCAGCATTTCTAGGATTAGCAAAAGTAGGTTGTCCTTGTTCTTCCAAGTCTTTATTCAAGGCAGTAAAACTTGAAACTGGCATATAAACTTCCCCTCGTACTTCAAATAAATCAGGCACGGAAAGCCCTTTAGATACAGTAAGGTTTTGTGGCAATTTGCCAATGGTTTTTAGATTAAGAGTAACATCTTCACCTATATCACCATTGCCCCGAGTAGCACCATTAACCAAGTGTCCTTTTTTATAAGTGAGAGCTACAGAAAGTCCGTCTATTTTAAGCTCGCATACATATGATAGATTTTCAGCTTCTAAAGCTGGTAAATCCAATCCTTTGATTATTCTTTCATGCCAACGATCAAGATCTTCTTCTGACATAGCATTTGATAAGCTCATTAAAGGAATGCGATGCTTAATTGGTTTAAAATCAGTACTTGGTGCTACACCAACCTTTTGAGTTGGGCTATTGGACAAAACCAATTGTGGAAATTTTGCCTCTAGCGCTTCCAACTCTTTATATAATCGATCAAACTCGGCATCGCTTATTTCAGGGCGATCAAGAACATAGTACAAAAATCTATGATGCTCAATTATCCCGCTTAATTCTTCAATACGTAAAGCGGCTTCTTCTTGTGAAATGATTTTATTCGTACCCAATTAATTCAAACCTTCCCTGGATAGAATTACACAATCACCTTGTCCAGTGCCAGAGCAAATTGCTGCAGCACCATACTTGGCATTTTGTCTTTTCATTTGTTTAGCTAATGTCAATAAAATACGAGCACCGCTAGCCCCAATAGGATGTCCAAGAGCAACGGCTCCACCATTTACGTTTACACGCTCTGGATCTATATTGAGCATATGCATGGATGTTAAAGCAACGGCAGAAAATGCTTCATTTATTTCCATCAATTCCAATTGAGAAGGCTTGAGGTTAATTTTTTCAAGCGCTTTTTGTGTAGCTAAAGCAGGAGCTGTCGCTAAATAAGGAACATCTTGCCCTAAGGAAGCATGAGAAATTATTTTAGCCAATGGTTTTAAACCTAATGCTTTAGCTTTTTCACTACTCATAACAAGCAAAATTGCTGCACCATCATTTACACCGGGAGCATTACCAGCAGTGATTGTCCCTTTTTCATAAAATACTGGTTTTAATTTAGAAAGAGACTCTATTGAAGTATCTTCTCGCGGAGACTCATCTTTATCCACAATCTTGGTGCCTGCTTTACCAGCTAAGACATGCACCGGCAAAATCTCTTCAGCAAATATGCCATTTTTTTGAGCATTGATTGCTCTTTGATGACTTCTTAAAGCCCAATTGTCTTGGTCTTCTCTATTTACTTTTAATTCGTCGGCTACTTTAGCCCCATGAACAGCCATATGCACAAAAGTAATTGGACATTCCAAACCATCGGCTAACATGGCATCTTTAAATTGCACATGTCCCATGCGCTTGCCAAACCGAGCAGAATTAGCGTCCACCAAATATGGTGCTTGGCTCATAGATTCCATACCGCCTGCCACAATTATATGTCCATCATTAGCACGAATTCTTAGATCAGCAATTGTTACCGCACGCATACCAGAGGCGCAAACTTTATTTATGGTTGTCGATTCGCAAGTTGTTGGCAAACCAGCTTTGATTAATGCTTGCCTGGACGGTATTTGTCCACAACCAGCTTGAATTACTTGTCCAATAATTACTTCATCAATCTCTTTGCCATCAATTTTGTTTCGCTTTACCAACTCGGCAATAAGTGGGTAGGTTAAATCAACCGCTGATAGTGAGCTCAACCCTCCTCCCAAGCGTCCAAATGGAGTTCTTAAACCATCAACAATAACTGTTTCATTCATCTAATTATTTCCTTCGATGCGTGCTTCCATAAAGAAATACCTATGTATTTAAGTTTACATCAGTTGTCAGGCTAACAACTTAATTAAGTAAGTCCTCGTTATTATTTGTATGATAGAAAAACAAACCCAAATAATCCTGTTGCCAATGGTAATTTTGCATAAAAAAGTGCTTAACCAGCAAATCAGTTAAGGATGTACTAATGAGTGATTTATCTCAAAATCAGAATGAAGAACAAAGTAATTGGCAAAATAAATTTAAACAATTAAGTAAATATCCTACCCATCAAGAAACGCTTGTAAAGCCTGTCCGCATAGATCCAGCTAAAAGAGCAGTAGCATTACTGATAGATATATTTATTTCGTATGTACTTGGCATTATTGTCACTATTATTCCTTTTATAAACACTTTTATTCATGCTCAATTAGTAATGGTTTTATTTTTGTTAGTACGTGATTATTTCTTTCATGGACGAGGCATTGGCAAAAATTTAATGGGCTTACAAACAGTCGATGTCATGAGCGGACAAGCAGCTAGCTTGGCTCAGTCAATAAAACGCAATATTGTTATTTTAGGACCAGTATTGCTTTTATACCTAGCAAACAGCATAGTCAGGATAATAAGTAGTTTTACACCAATACCTCAAGTCTCGGAAACCATTAGCAGCCTTATTACTGCAATAGGCACAATTTACACAATAATTGTTATCCCAATTGAGGCATATAGAGTTTGTACTCGAGCAGATGGACTGAGATTAGGGGATAAATTTGCTGGTGTTGCAGTTGTGGAATCACAAATGGATTTCAGCCATTTTTAAGATAATTAAGCTACGTTTAGAATTTAAATAGCATTTTTCATCGATGACAACTCGGTTATGGTATTCTCTAACCGCTGCAATATATTTGCCATTGGATAAAACCATGACTGCCAAACGTGCCTACATATGGGGACCAATTTCCAGTTTTTCTGGACCACTTATAGCATCCCTTTTACATAAGGGTTGGCATGTTCATTTACCAGTTAAATCGGCACTACATTTTGCCTTATCTCCTCTTGATTTACGCTCTTATGCTCAAGCATCGCTAGAACAAGCTTTAGGAGGACGAGATCAATACAAAGCCTTCCAAGATCGTCTTAGATTTTTAGATACAAGCGAAACAATAAAAGGTATTACATACGACGCGCTAATATTTTGTGGGCTACCACCAAATTTTGATGAGTCAAGAGTTTCTCGAGCTTCATGGGCAGTATCCGATTTTATGAATATTGCCAAAAAACATCGGGGTACACCTGTTTTCATTACTTCGTCTTTATGGGGCGCTATTCAAAAAGATGGAGTAGTACCAGAAGAAATAGAATGTGAACGACGCAAAGCTAAAAGTCAATACGAAGGCGTCTGCCAATTGTATGAGAATAAACTCTTAAAAGGCTTATCTGAACAAGAATCAATTTGGTATCTTATGCGCTTACCGCTAATTTGTGGCAGTACAAAAAATGGCGAGACTATAAGTTTTTCTGGACTCTATAAATTATTTGAAAATATTACTAACCAAACTCACATAAATAATTCAAGTACACTTAAACTCAATTACAATCCAGATTCAACACTTTGGTTTTTACCAGTGGATGTAGCAACTCACGTGTTTTGGCAATGGCTAGAAGATTATAATCGTCCACGCATTTGTAATTTAGTTTCTACTCAAGCAACTTTAAATCAAGAATGGTTACAACAACTTGCTAAAGCTATTGGACTAGATAGTGTAAGTGAATCACAAGAAGATATTTATACTGTTCCTAAAGATCTGCGCTCCATGTTAAATGACAATATTCTTGTAAAAACACGTGGGCTGTTTGAAGTAATGGGAAGGTATCAACAACCACCAACTATTTTGGACGAAAAGTATTTTTCTCGCTTAATCACATATGCCAAAACAAAAAATTGGGGTAAAGTTTGGCCAGCCAACACAAAGGAATCATTGGAAACCATAGAACAAATGGCTTGTGACTATTTCCAAAACTTTTTGCCCCAGCATATTGATGCAAGCATATTCGAACACAGCATTGGTAATTTGGGAGCGTTATCTTTTTATCTAGATAATAATAGCGATTTTTCTTGGTCATTTAAATTGGTAGGCAATATAGTTGTATGCAGCAAAGAAATTACTGGATCATCTGTATCCAAAATTATTAGATTTAAAATGACTAGCCGAACTGCTGCCGATTTAATTCGCAAAAAAATCTCATTAGAAAGAGCATTATTGTTGCAACAGCTTCAGGTGGAAGGCAATCCAGGGATTGTTTTTAAAGCACTCGCTTTATGGAAACAAATTCTTCAGGATCATCCTTATCCCAATAAAAAAATTGCCTCCGATACAAAAGATCCAATCACATCCAAATGAGGGAATAAAAATGGTTTTTGTTTCTGATATTACCCAATTAATAGGTAATACTCCTTTAGTTAAAGTAAATCGCTTAAGTGCAGAACTTAATGCACAAGCAATCATTGCCGCCAAACTAGAATCACACAATCCGTTAGGCTCCGTAAAGGATCGCATTGGTGTATCAATGATTAACGAAGCAGAAAAATCTAACTTGATAAAGCGTGGTGAAACTACAATTGTAGAGCCAACTTCAGGAAATACAGGTATCGCACTAGCCTTTGTTGCTGCAGCCAGACGTTATAAATTAATCTTGACCATGCCTGACACTATGTCGTACGAAAGGCGTAAATTGCTAGCGGCACTCGGCGCTGAATTGATTTTAACACCAGGGGCCGATGGCATGAAAGGTGCAATTACAAAAGCACAAGAAATTTTTTCTAACACAAAAAATGCATTTATGCCTCAACAATTTGATAATCCAGCTAATCCTAAAATTCATCGCGAAACAACAGCAGAAGAAATCTGGAAAGACACAGAAGGGAAAGTTGATATTTTCATCGCCGGTGTTGGCACTGGCGGTACAATAACTGGTGTTGGACAAGTATTGAAACAGCGCAAACCTTCAGTACAAATTGTTGCATTAGAGCCTATTGACTCACCTGTTTTAACTCAAACTCGAGCAGGGCAGCCATTACAACCCAACAAACATAAAATACAAGGAATTGGTGCTGGCTTTGTACCTTCGGTTTTGGACATATCAATCATTGACGAAATTTTCACAGTCACAAACGATCAAGCTTTTGAATACGGTAGAAAGCTAGCAAAAGAAGAAGGATTATTTTGTGGAATAAGCAGTGGTGCCGCTATGTATGCAGCCTGTCAAATTGGCAGACGTCCCGAAAACAAAGGGAAAGTAATAGTATGCATTTTACCTAGCACCGGCGAAAGATATTTATCAACTTCTCTATTTGCAGATGCAAACTCTAATCTTGCTGGCGAAAAAGAAGAATCTTTAGCAGGCAAAAATAAATAGTTTAATTTACCAATGCTTTTTTAGATGCTTTTTCAATGAATGAGCTAAAGACTTGATTTAAAATGTTTGCTGCTTTTTCGCATTCTTCTTCTGTATTAAATCTGCCGACTGTAATACGGGCCGATCCGATAACATCTTCCCTAGGCAAACCCATGCAGTTTAAAACATGAGAAGGATCATTGCCAGTTTGTTTGCAGGCAGAAACGCTAGATATGCAAACTCCTTTAAAATCAGCTAAAACCACAATCTCTTCACCAATAGCACCTTTCACCACAACACTTATGTGTCCTGGAACGCGCTTATTCAAATCTGTTGCACCAGTTAGTTTAACGCCTTTTAGTGCAGTTAATTTTTCTAAAAGAATATTTTGCATTTTTTTCAGTCTAGCTTGATTTTGTTCTAAATCATGAGAAGCTAACTCAGCTGCTTTACCTATAGCTACTATATTAGCCAAGCTTTCCGTACCTGGATGCAATCCCATTTCTTGTCCACCACCAAATACAATTGGCATGACATTTGTTTTTTCTTTTATATATAAAACACCGATGCCTTTAGGGGCATAAAATTTGTGTCCCGACAAAGATAAAGCATTTACTTTTAATTTGTTTAAATCAATTGCTATTTTGCCTGCACATTGAACTGCATCAGTATGAAAATATATGTCTTTTGCTTGAGCGATTTGGGCAAGCTTATCTATCGATTGGACAGTTCCTACTTCATTATTAGCCCACATCAAAGAAATAATGCTAGTCTCAGGACTAATAGCATTTTCTAATTCTCGCAAATCAATAAAACCTTCACCATTCACATGCAAATAAGTTACTTTCCAGCCAAGAGATTCAAGATATTTGGCCGGACCCAAAACGGAAGAATGTTCTATGCATGAGGTTATTAAGTGACGACCTTTGCCATTTGCTTCCACAAAACGTGCTCTTCCCAAAATAGCTAAATTATTGCTATGTGTACCGCAAGGTGTAAAATATATTTCTTTTGCTTGAGCACCAATTAAACTAGCAACTTGTTGACGAGCTAGATCGACAGCAGCTCTTGCTTGGCGCCCTAGTTTATGAATTGATGATGGATTGCCCCATTTATCTTTTAAATAAGGCAACATGGCTTCTACCACTTCTTCTCTCACACCAGTGGTAGCACTATTATCTAAATAGATTGTTGTAGTCACTTTATACCTAATACAATATAGTTATACTGACGATAGTAACACGTCATTCTTAGGAAAACTTGACCTTAGTTGAATTTCAAATTTTTAAATATCTATTGTCGGTCTAGGATATGATGAATCTTAGTATGTAAAACACCGTTCTCAAGAGAGGCTTTCTTTCTCTTTTTTCATCTAGCTAAGTCAGTGCTTTTCAATAAATGAATTCCAACATAAAACTAATAATTGGACCATATAAATGCGGTAAAACAACACGCATATTGACTGAGTATCTTGATTTCAAGAAAAAGAATCCACTTACTAATGCGCTTGTCATTGTTCCTTCTAAACGTTCCGGTCGCTTTCTTTTAGAACGCTTAAAAAATCTAATTTTAGCGAAACAATCAGAGTCAAATTTGTCCGGCTTATTTAATTTGCAAATATTGCCGTTTTACGATGTTTGTCAGCTAATTCTTAAAAGTCAGAATATAAGCTATGAGTTATTACCGAAAGAATTAAAAAATGAAGTTATACACAAAGCATTAGCAAAACTAAATAGCAATAAGCAACTCAAATACTTATCCTCTATTGCTCACTTGCCAGGTACGAGTGCCGCCATTGCAGAATTAATTGATGAATTTGAACGCTCTGGCTTAACAGCAGACGATGTTATTAGATCGCTAGAGAAAACTCACTCTTATCAATCACGGCATTTTGAATTAGCAAATATATATCGTGAATATTGGAATTGTTTAAATAGTCTTGGTTACATCGACCAAAAACAATTAGCTTTTCTTGCTCGTGAATGTTTATTTTCTCCTCAGTTAAATCCAATACATTTAGGAATTCTTTTGGTAGATGGATTTGACAGAATAAGTCCACTACAAGCACAAGTTATACATGGCTTAGCAAAATCATCCAGCCAAACATGTATTTCGTTTGATTATGTAACTAGTGATGAACCACTATCAGATGTGTTTTTAAAGCACGAAGATTATATTTGGAAAAAAGCAAGCTTTGAACAATTAAGTAAAACTTTGTCTCCCGAAATTGAAATAATGCCAGAGGCTAAGCAATTAGCAAATGCCGAAATTGAATATTTTTCAACAATTGATAATTTTCTCGAAATGCAAGAAATTGCTCGCCAGTGCAAACAGTCAATAACAAAAAGAAAAATAAATCCAAATGACATTCTTGTAGTTGTACGCAATTTAAAAGAATATCGTGGCACTATTGAAAATGCTTTTAACCAAGCACAATTGGATTATATTATAGATGAAAGCACAGCCCTTAGTCCGTTGCCACTGGCAAAATTTCTTAAAAATTTATTGCAACTGCCTATCAATGATTTTTCACGCACAGATTTAATTGATTGTTTATCCAGCCCTTATTTCAGACCAAGCGCTTTAAATTTAAGTCCAGACGATTTGACTCTTTTAAATAAATTATCTCTAGAAGCGCATCTTCTGTCTGGTTCAGGAAATTGGCTAAGTTTACCTCTGCCCAATCATATAAAAGAAGGGTTAAAAGTTCTTTTTGCAGATCTATCTGCATCCAATACAAGTCAAAATTTATACAGGCATTGTCAAATAACAGAAAACATAATGGCTAAATATATGTTTTTAGCAGAAAGGAATAAGGACAATTCAACACTTTTGGCACGCATGGAAGAAAAAATTCTAAGAGAATTTCGCAAAGTTTTCAGTACATTTTTGGACGAACAAAATATATCTGGAGAAATACAATTTACCAGAGAAGATTTTCTTACAAAATTGGAGCTGCGTATAGAGGCAAGTACATTTGCTAATACATTAAATGCGAAAAATACAATTCTTGTCTCTAGCGCTGATACCGCTCCAGATAGAGTTTTTTCTGAAATTTATATTGCTGGACTTGTAGAAGGAGAATTTCCTAAACATGTAAAAACATCTGGTTTTATTGGTAGCGATGAGTTAAATAATTGGCAAAAGCTTGGAATTAGTCTTGATAATCCACGACTTGCTCCAGAATTTGAACGTGCTTTATTTAGTTCTCTTTTGAGAAGAAGCAAAGAAAAAATATGTTTCTCATTTCCAAAATATAAAATGACAGGCGAAGAATTAACTCCTTCGTTTTTCATACAAGAAATTTTCAAAAAAGATCCAAAAGAAATTCCTTTACTATATCCGTTTGAAAAAGCTAATCACTTACCGACATCAGCATCTGAGGCTGTAGCTGCTTGGATTTGGAATTATGGATACAATGTCAATTTGATTCCATCGTATTGGCAGGACCATCCGACTATTGGTGATTACTGGCAAAGCATATCTGAACCATTACGCTCTTCATTAACCAGGCTAAAAAGCAATCAGCTTAATATTTTCAATGGTTATCTAAGCGATTTCGTATTAACAAAAGCATTAAAAATAAATACACCTGAAGTTTGGAGCGCTTCAAGTCTAAATACTTACAGGCAATGTCCTTTCAAATTTTGGTTAAGCTATATATTAAAGGTTGAACCTTTTGATGAGCCTGTATTAGGGCTGAGTCCAAAACTAAAAGGACAAGTACATCATAAAATACTAGAGCTTTATTATGGACAGACCAATAAAAGTGATAAAAATAACAAAACTACAGAAACCAATTCAACAGATGAAGTATTAGATAATGCTTTTACCGATACTATGCAATGGCTTTCTAGAGTACCAGAATTCCACGCGGGACCATATTGGGAAAACGAAAAAAAAGAAATTTATTTTCGCTTAAGTAGATTTATTCAAAATGAAAGTATACGGCTAGAAAATAACATGTATCAAACTAAAGCCAGCATGTTTGAAGTTGGTTTTGGTGACAATAATAGCCAATATCCTGCACTAACAATTAATAGTGCTTATGGTCCAATCAAAATTAAAGGAAAAATAGATCGTATAGATGTATGCAAAGACAATAAAATAGCTAAAGTTATTGACTATAAATTAGGTTCGCAAAGATTATCGGTTCCCGATGCCCTAAAAGGAGACAATTTACAGATACCTATTTATGCTTTAGCGGTTGAACAAGCGATTATACCAGGCAGTACCGTTGTCGAAGGTACATATATAAGCACTAATGCCGCTGAGTCAATTGGATATTTAGATTTTGAAAAATATGCCGATTTAAAGCCATCTACTGAAGAACATATAGGACTAATTATCTCTGGGGTTTCTTCTGGCGACTTTCGCGTTTCACCTTCCAAAACAAAAGTATGCAGCAGTTGCCCCCATGGAAATATATGCAGAATATCAGAATTAAGAGCAAATACATTCGAGGAAGATGATAATGCTGAAAATAACTGATAAACAAAATAAAGCAATAACTTCCACCGAATCTGACGTATTGGTTTCTGCTGGTGCTGGCTCTGGCAAAACATTTGTTTTGGTAGAAAGATATATACATATCTTAAGGCAATATCCAGAAATTTCGGTTTCACAAATTATAGCTGTAACTTATACACGCAAAGCTGCAGATGAAATGCGGCAACGATTAAAGGCTAAGTTATCAGAATTAATAAATAGCTCGGAAGGAAATATAAAAGAACGCTGGAAAAAATGTTTATCTGAAATTGATCAAGCACAAATCAGCACAATTCATTCTTTATGTGAATCTATTTTAAAAACATTTTCAGTAGAGGCATCTATTGATCCTCATTTTGAAATTTTAGACGAGCTTGAAGGAGCAGATCTTAGAAATTCCAGCATTGACGAAGTATTACTGGATGAAATGGGAAAACAACCAAACGAACACTTGCTTTTATTAGAATATCCAGCTGAGAATCTTAAAACATGGCTGGAATCTACACTGAAAGCAGCTAGTGAATATAAAGAGTCGAGAAACAAATTAATAGATGCCATAAATAATGACTATAGTAATTTGAATCAATATATAAAGAACACTATTGAATTATTTATAGCAAAAGAACTTAAGTCAATCACAGACGATATTACTGTCAATCAAAAAATTTCCTTTTTAAAAAATAATTCCTGCCAGGATCCACAAAATCTTTTGGCACCAATAAGAGAGTCAGTGCTACAAATATTCGAACAATTTTTGTTGCAAGCAAAATTAATTGACTCTGACTCCTCAAAGATATGGGAAACTTATGATCTTATAGCACAAATACCAACAATAAAAATTGGCAACATCGGTGGTAGTAAAGGCAATAGCAAGGATATTCGTGCTTGTCTTATTTATTTAAAAAAACAGATAGAAGAATTCATCAAAAAATGTCCACATTCTCCCAATGAAACAGATAGGCAAGCAGAACAAATTATTCAATCCATAATATGTTTAGCCGATCGTGTACATTCTGTTTACAATCACAAAAAAATTCAAAAACAGAAACTTGACTATAATGATTTGATCGATAAGACATATCAATTACTAAAAGAGCCAAATTCTAATGCAAAATTATATTTCAATGAAAACATAAAGGCTATTTTAGTAGATGAGTTCCAAGATACAAATAGTATACAAGCCATGCTCCTTTCATATTTAGCGGGAGCGCAAACACGCTTATTTTTAATTGGCGATGATAAGCAGTCCATATATAAGTTTCAAGGCGCAGACATAAGAATATTTAACTATTGGAAGAATCGTTTGAATTCATCGAAAGAAAATGGACTAACCCTTGATTTAGATCAGTCTTTCCGCAGCAATTCATCTCTAGTTGCCTTTATTAACGCTATTTTCTATAAACTTTTCGATACAAGCAATACAAATGAGTCCTACAAAGCAAGCTATCAAGCATTAGAGGCTATAAGGCAAGACGGTACTGATGAAGCACGTGCTGAACTAATTTTGTTTTCAGCTACAAAAGAAAATGAAAAACACAATAGTGAAATATCCAAACGTTTAGAAGCGAATTTAGTCGCTGCTTGGATAAAAGAAAAGGTAAAACAAGGGGAAATGGTATTTGATAGCCAAACAAATAGCAATCGTCCAATAAAATACAGTGATTTTGCTGTACTTTTACAGGTTAATAGCCAATTTAAATTAATAGAATTAGCTTTAAGCAGCGCCAACGTTCCATACATTTCCATATCTGGCTCTGGATTATTACACACTACCGAGATAATAGATTTAGAAAATATTTTAAAATGGTGCATAAGCCCTGACGATAATCATTCTTTACTGGGAATTCTTCGTTCTCCAATGTTTGGTATCAGTGATGATTTGATTCATGAATTAGTTACTAAGACAGTAGATATGATTTCACTTTGGTCTATTATGCAAACAATTCATCCTGAAGATGATATGCAATATGGACTAATAAAAAAAGCAGTCTATCTGTTAAATCACATAAAAAATGCCTTTGCTAATCAGACTACCGATCAATTAATTAGAACAATTATTTCAATCACAAGTTATGACGTTATCCTTTCAGCCATGCCTCATGGGCATCAACGTTCACGGAACATATGGAAATTTGCCGATCTGGCAAGCAAACACAATCATATGTCAATGCGTGAATTTTTAAAAAACATAGAAATAATGCGGCAGCTAAAAGTAGAACAAACTGGTGCCCCATTAGCCTCTGATAATGCAGTAAAAATTATGACTATTCACAAGTCAAAAGGTCTAGAATTTGCTGCTGTCGCTCTGCCATTATTAGACTATAAAATTAAATCTTTAAGGGACAAATTTGCATTCAATAAAGAATATGGCATTGTGTTTAATACAGCCAGATCTTCTGCTGACGAAAAGCCACAATATTTTCAGCTAGCATCTTTAATAGAAAACAAAATGGAAGACGCCGAAAGAAAGCGCCTCCTATACGTAGCCATGACACGTGCTAAAAATTATTTGGGTTTATTTATAGATGCCGATGCTAGAGACAATAATTCATTTAGAAAGTTATTGAAGCCTATTTTGCAAATAGATGAGTCCGGCTGGACAGATGATGGTGTACATACTATTAAAGCCGGAAAAACAGAATCCACTTTTAAAGTACGTTTGTTTAACGAAGAGAGGCTAAATGATTTAAATTCCAAACTTGATGCAGTTGCAGCAAACGAAACACCAGAGATTACTGAAAAGAAAATACCAGATCTACACTTACTTGACCAAACATTTTCTTTGGAAAATAGTTTTCAATCACAACCAGTACAATGGCAAGACTTGATGCGCGTGACTGCCGGTGAAACAGAAATTGAATTGCAACAAACAGTAGTTGGTAAATATTTCCACTTGTTAATGCAAGATTTACCAATTATGCTTTCTCCCGAGAGAGAATTACCAATCTTAAAAATAACAGCCAAAAAATTAGCTAGTGAAAAAAATAATAAATTGCTTGAAGAAGGAAATCGCCTACTTGATATTTTTTACAAAAGTAATTTATATCAATTATTGCTTAAAGCAAAAACTCGTTTTCACGAAGCTAGTTACATATTATTAGATCAAAACAAGACACTATCAGATAAGCGCCCAGATCTTTTATTTGAAGATGAATTAGGACAATGGCATATTATTGATTTTAAAACAGATCATGTTAAATCAGATAACATAGAAGAACAAGCAAAATTACACTTTGAACAATTGCTAAAATACCAACACGACATTGAGCTCATTTGTGGTATCAAAGCGCGGGCTTGGGTTTATTTTGCTCAGCCGGGAGTCTTGCATGAGGTGATGACAGACATGGAAATTGCTGCCAAATTTGTTTAGCTTTATCTAAATTTATGGTTTCGGTTGGCATAATTTCAACTGTAATATTTTTGAATTGAATACTGCCACTACCTTTATAATTGCCATAAGCTAATACTTCCCACCACGGTTTGTTTGCACAAATGAGTCGAATGTTAGCTATCCGATCTAGTGTAGAACCATTAACAGACAGTGGGCAAATTTCTTCAAAAGCAAATTTACTTTCCCTGAGAACATTTGGCGCTAGTGGAGCGTATTCTTGTCTTACTTTTCCATCAGAACCAATTATATCTTCAATAAGGCATATACTCGGCAAGATATTAAGGGAAGCATTTTTTTCCAGTGGATAATATTCCCCAGAAACCTTAATTCGGATGGCATTTAAATTACTGGATTTGAGATTATTGATTACATTGTCTTTTAATGGCTGAGATATAACATATTCTTTTATCCGATTTTCTCTTTTAGAGTCAATTGTAGCGCTCGGCAATTTAATAGTTGCTGTTAATGCATTTTCCTGATTGGTAGTATTATTAGTTTTAGTTTTTACCAACATAATTCTAGGAACAAAGTGACCAGGAGCAATATCTTCATTTGAAATTTTTTGCTCTAAATCAATACGCATTTCACCAGGCATATTAGCAAAATAGCCTTTAGTCCAAGAAAATTTATCAATAGAGACAGTATGATATTTGCCATTTTCATTAATTAGATCTTCTCTCAATTGAAAATTATTTTCATAAGGAAACACATCTATGGAATTGCCTGAATTGCTTTTTAAATAATAACTTGGAATAAATGCACACCACCATTGCCTCAAATCATCAACATCTTTGCCAAGGCTATAAGCTAATGCACGACTAGCCATAAAATCTGAACGTCTATCACTAGCAAAAGCCCAAAGTGGAAGTATTGGTCCTGCTAAAAAATTGCCATTAATTGCAATTTTTAATTTATGCAAAGAAGCTTTAGTATCGCTACTATTATCAATAAGAATTAGCCATTTGTCATCATCGTGCAACAATGGCAATTTAGCATTTAACGAAATGTTTCTCTCGTTTCTTTCTCCCTGTTTTATAAAAGCTGCGTTTTTTGAATAATGCAATTGTGTACAATACACGCTACCTGTAGCAATTACAGCTAGCAAAAGCCAAATTATACTAATAGGCTTAGCAAATATATTTAAATCACGAGCTAGCTCAACAAACCAGAATACAGTGAGTATTGCTAAGAAATAAACAACAAAAGTATTAGCAAGCAAATCAGGAATGCTAGCACAACCAACGCTTATGGTAGGCAAAAGTAAAGTGATAATAATACTGCGCTTAAATTGATTGATATTAGCAATTATTTGCGCCAACCCATAACCAGCAATGAGAATTACAGCTGGCATAGCTGTATAGAAATAACGAGACATTGATATAAAAACAATGCTAGAAAAGTGATAAGCAATAACGGAAAGTAAAATCATTGTTATTGCTAATTCAATATATCTTTTATTACGCCAAGCATTTTGCACCATCAAAATGCTACCGCCTAAAGAAAGCAGAATAATTATTTGATGCCACCAATTTTGCAATAGCCATGGCAATCCTAAAAAACTTGCTTGAAAATCATTCCAAGGAGATTGAATCAAGCGAAGTATTTTACGTAATACAAGATCAAAAAAAGCCAGCCAATTATGAGATGTGCCCTGCCTAATATCATTTGCAACTTGCATGAATGACATAGCAAATTTTTCTGGGTTATTTACATAGTCTGATGGTAAAACATCCCAACCATCACCTTTGATATTTAATCCTGCCCATAAATTATAAAGACCATGCCTCTCAACTAATATTGACGGGTGTCCAGTCAATATTAGTTTGCATAAAATCCAGGGAAATAAAGAAATGATAGATCCAAGTATCAGGCAGCAAAAAAAAATAAAATATGGCTTTAATTTTGGTTTTAACGACAATTTCATAAGGCATTTAGCAAGCAGCAAAGCAAAAATAATTAATAGCGGCATAATTAACCAGTTTGGACGACTAAGCATTACAATAACTATCAAAAAGCCTAAAATAAAACCAATTACTGCTTGCTTATAAAAAGCAATGTTTTTTTTCCTTTGTTGCTCACGTTCTACTTCTAACAAAAACCAGGAAAGACAACAAAGAAGAGCACTAATGGATAGTCCTGCCGGAATTTCGGACAGCATTCTGCCAGAATTTACAATAAAAGCTGGATAAGTAAGAGCAAGTATCGCTACAAATAAAGCCGTTTTTTGTCCCCATACATTTTTTGCAGTAAGAAATAACAAAGCAGGTATTAATGCCTGACAAATTATCATTGCCATAGATCCAATTTGCCAATTTGTTGCTATAACTTGCTTGCCAGCAATTAAGTAAGAAATAGCAATAGTAAATATTATTACTGGTCCATCCTTAACTAAATCCCAAACTGGCATAGCTTGGGAAAACAAAAGCAATCGCTTATTTTCAGCAAAACCACTTAATATGTATGACAATACTTGCCAAAAAAATTCAGCATTGACTAATTTCAAACAGTTGTAAGCAATTTTGAAATAACCTTCTGAGTCATATAATAAAGCCCAAATTGGCTGATGTAGAAAAAAGACCTGAATAGTTGAACAAACGAAAGCAATAAAAAATATCAGCAAGAATGCAAATCTTGGATTATTTATATTCATACTTTTTGCTTTCAATTTTTTTGCCTTCGACAATGCCCATTTCTTCCAATTGCCACAAAACGTTTGGACTGTTTTTAGCAATCTCATCAGATGGCATTTTCATTATTTCAGACAAATTGACAAAAGTGTCTTTATAGGCAAATTCGCCTTTCCAGACAAACATAATTGGATAGCCTTGTCCCCAATAAACACGCACAAAGCCAAAAATAACTAATAAAAGCCCTAATAATATGATTTCTGAAATTCTAGACGCCATATCATATTAATTTACTACGATTAAGCAACAAGTACGCGAGCTTAAACAAAGTTCAGTCGTGAATAAAATTTTGTCGCTTAGCTACCCAAAGCTGGCAATCGAGTTATATCATCCCATTTACGACACAATAGTTCTCTTAGTTTCTCCACGCATGGCAAGCCAGGCAATGCTTTGGATATAGAAGAACATGGATCATCATTAATATGTAAGACATCACCCAGATCATCTCCATCAATGCGAATACACGGCTTTTCAACAACATATGAATTTTCTTCCGTTACTTCCACATGTAACGGTAATCTTTCTTCCGCAATTACTGTTTGTAATAGCTCTAGCGTTTTTTTGTATCTGTTGCAGCCAGGCGTATGAATTAGTTCTACCCGCATGTATCAGAACCTCCGACAATAAAAGTAAACCTGGGTTTCCGCCAAACCATCACAATTTAAGAGGTTGGCAATTAGAAATATAAAGGAATGATTAAGCCTCCAATAGCATAAGTATAAGCGAATTTGATTTTTGTCAATACATATTGCTTTACAGATCTGCTGCCAAAATAGTAAGATTTCTTAAATGATTAGTGCGGTCTAATGGGGGTGTCTGTGTTTCAGGAAATAGTGGGAGCAAAAGGACATCTAATTGACTCAGATATTCTGACCAATGTTTTCGATACAGTAATAGCTTGCCAATGCACCTACGAAGTACTGGAATTTGCCATTGGGAAAACCAATGATGAAGTTTCTCAAATTAAATTGAGAATTACTGCCCACAATGAAAAGCAATTAGAACAAGTAATTGGCGATTTGATGCTATTAGGCTGTTATCGCCTGGAAGAAAAAGAAGTTGTTTTAAAAACAGCTGCTAAAGATGGCGCTGTACCAGATGATTTTTATTCAACTACCAATCAAAAAACTGCCATATTTTTCAAAGGACAATGGTTGTCTGTAAATAATCAACGAATGGATGCAATTATTTGCCTCAATAACAACAGTGCTACTTGTGTAAAGCTTCGAGACATACGTAAGGGTGATTTGATTGTTTGTGGTCATCAAGGTGTCCGTGTCACACCAGAATTTAAAGAAAGAGATCGTTTTGGCTTTTCATTTATGTCAAATGATATTTCTTCTGAAAGGCGTGTAGAAACTGCTGCAGCAAAAATTGCTGCTATGATGCAAGAAATCAAAGCACAAAATGGCAAAATAGCAATGGTAGCTGGACCAGTAGTAGTACATACCGGTGGTGTCCCTTTTTTATCTAAGCTTATAAAGCTCGGTTTTGTACAAGCATTATTAACTGGCAATGCTTTAGCTGTTCATGACATAGAAAATTCTTTTTATGGCACATCACTAGGTGTAGATTTAGAAAAAGGATTGCCTATTTATGAAGGGCATAAAAATCATATGCGTGCAATTAACACTATACGCAATGCAGGCAGCATAAAAGATGCTGTTGCTAGCGGTATTTTAAAATCTGGCATTATGTATGAGTGTATAAAAAACAATGTCCCTTTTATATTAGCTGGATCAATTCGTGATGATGGTCCATTGCCAGAAACAATTATGGATTTAGTTAAAGCCCAGGACCAATATGCAAATCTTTTGGCAGGTGTAAATATTGTTATATGTTTATCTTCTATGCTTCATAGTATTGCTGTCGGCAATATGCTTCCAGCCTGGGTAAAAACAGTTTGTGTTGATATTAATCCAGCAGTGGTAACTAAACTTGCAGATCGCGGCTCCTCTCAAGCAGTAGGCATTGTTACTGACGTGGGTTTATTCTTAGATTTATTATCACGCAAACTAAGCCCTTAAATATATTAGCCAAACGCAGCTGGCATTCCATGCGGCAAATCCGGATTTTTGTCGCTGCATGTTTCTGGACGCCTGGACAATATCTCTCGTATTTCGTCTGTTTGTACTTGTACTAGTTTTTGAATGTGTTCATAATATTTAGAGTGTGAACCTTTCGCAACCAGTACAGAACATTTAGCTTCTGCTGCCATATGCAAAGACACACTACCAAGCACTAATTTGCTTATACCAGTGCGCCCATGAGAGCCCATCATAATCAAAGTAGCTGGCCAATTAAGAGCTTCATCTAAAATTGCTTTGCGTGGTTCTCCCAGTAAAACACCACAATATACATCAGCATTAGGAAGATTTTTTTCTACAAGCTGCTTCCATTCATGTAAAGCACATTCTATTGCATATTTTTCATTTTCCCAAGCAAGCATAGCCTCGGACGCTTTACTAATATTTCCTGAAAGCGCAAATCCGCGTGCAACAGGCTCAATTACCGAGACTAAATATATGCCAGCATTATTAGCCCATGATTGAGCCATTAACCATTCAAGTGCGTGTGCCGCATACACACAATCATCAATTGCTACTAAAATATTTTCTCTCACGGTTTCAGATATAGGTTTGGCTATCATAACTGGACAATAAGCCTTATCTAAAATTGCTTGTGAAACACTGCCAAGCAATATGCATTCAATAGTAGATCCACCACGACATCCAACAACTATCAAATCAGCATGCCATCTTTGAGCAGCCTCAACAATCACTTCAGCTGTTGCATTACCTTTGATAATTTCATGATCAACTTTTACATCTTGCATTCTTTGTTGTATGCCGGTAGCCAGCGAAAATAAAATTTGGTCAGAACTCATTAACTCGCCCTTATCGCCTCTATGCATACCTTCAGAATTATCTACATAGGCAAGGCGAATTTCTGTGCCATGAGGCCAAGTTCTTGCCATAACAGCATTAATTGGATATTGAGAGTGCTCAGAGCCATCAATGGCTACTAATATCTTCATTTGATATTTCCATATTTATAAGTTATTTAATTAGCTTATTTTACACAGCAAGCTGCTTTAATTAAATAAGTCATTGTTTATTTAATCGAGATAGTAACAATTGAGAATAAATAGATACCAAATAATAATTAGTCTCTGCTTCATTATTAGTCTTTTAGCAAATTATGCTGCCCAAGCAAAAAATGTTGATGTTCATTGGAGCGGACAAATTAAAGATGTTCATAATGGCAATGACTTATCAGCACACATTGATATAAATGATATTGAACCAAAAACAAATCTTTGGGCCATTGGTCCAATTGAATTTTTAGAAGGCGAAATTACAATTTGGGATGGTTTGCCTCTCATTGCCAAAGTTATTAACCATAAAATAGAAATTAGTCATGACTGGCAGACAAAAGCCTGTTTTTTAGTTTATAGCAGAGTCAATAATTGGCATAAAATTACCATAGAAAAAGAATTGACAAATAACAATATAGAATCAGTTATTGAAAATACTGCTCACAAATTCAATCTTAGTTTAAATAAGCCATTTGCCTTTCAACTTAAAGGACAGGCAATAAAATCACAATTTCATGTTATGCATAATAAACAAAAAATTGTTTTTCAATTAAATGAAGAGCCTATAGAAATTATTGGTTTTTATTCCCAGTCACATCAAGGCATATTCACACATCAAAACAGCAACGTCCACATGCATATAAAAAACAAAAAAGGCAGTGTTTGCGGTCATCTTGAGTCATTTATCTTAAAGCCCGGTGCTAAAATTTTCTATCCTAATAAGTAGAACCCCTATTTACCAAACAAATTAAAAGCAGTTGAATATCGCTTGGAAACCGCCAACTCTCTTTTTATTAGATTTAGGGGTATCAAAATGGACCATTTTTGGGAAATTTCATTTTTTGCTGCAATTGCACTTTTCCTTATCGCTCTACCAGTTTTTTATGCTGTGAAAGTTTTTGAATTTTTAGGTAAAGCAGGTAAAAAAGTAGGACCGGCTTATTGGGGAGTTTATTTAGGTCAAACAGTAAAAGAAGCAACATATTTAAAACAAATACAATTGAGAAAAGCATCTTTAGATGAATTTGTCACTGCTGGCAGCAGCGTTTATTCTAAAGGCAAAGCAGTAAAAAGTTTAAGACGATAATTTAGTATTTCGGATGTTCTTGAAAAAATTGCCAGATAATATCTGTAGCATTTATTTTATTACTTGTTTTACCAACCATACGCTCTGGCAATATAGCTTTGCCACCAGGCCAAACATGTCCTAAATCATCTATGATATAAAACAAAACTTCCGAGTTGTTTTTTTCGTTTTTCCACTGCATGATTTTAATGCCATTATCATTTTGGAGTAATTTTGCATTTTGAGTGCAATGCAAAAGTTTTGCCCAATTGTCTATAAATTCTTGTACTGGCATTTTGGCAACAGAAGACCAAACTTTACCAGTTGATAGTTTTGGTCTGCCACCAGATAATGGATTCATAGTATCAGCACCACCAGTTATATAAATGAGTGAAACTGGAGAAGACAAACTTTCTGGATTATGCCACATTACTCCTGATACCGGTGCAATTGCCGCTATTGTATCGGCGAGTTCAATACCAACTCTAAATGCCATAGATGCACCATTTGAAAATCCGGAAGCATAAATACGTCTTGGATTTATGTTATAACGCTGAGAAATATCTGCAATTATTGAACGCACAAAAGTAATATCATCTATATTATTTTTACCTGTATAAAAACGACCAGATCCATCATTCCATGTCTGTGGATTAAGCATGAAACTAGCTCTTTTATTAGGAAATGGACGATAAGCATCAGGAAAAGCCATGATAAAACCTTCTCTATCTGCTTTTTCGCACCATCTTGTTTCTTCCATGACCGCTTGCGAATTGCCGCCACCACCATGAAACATAATTATTAGCGGATATGATTTTTGCATATTATATGAGACAGGAATATGCAATCTATAATTTCTTATTGACTTTCCTGCCGGTATGGAAAATAAAAAATCATATTTAGCATCAGCCGTGTATGCTTGCGCACAAGAAAAAATAAGAATAAAAACTATAGACAAGCGCAAAAGCATTATTTTTGAATATTTGAGCTAAGCTCATCTTCAGTGCCACTACTAGCTTGTTTGGCTGGTTTACATGTGTCTAGCAAATCAGAAAGCATCCATTGGAAAATAATTTGTTTGCCATCTTCAGGATGCAATTCATCTTTTAAAAACTTGCTTTCAAAGATTGGCCTATATCCATCAATGAAAGTTAAATGATCTACATCACGAAAAACTCTTGCTTTACGTACATCAACTTGTTGTTTTACTTCGTCCAATTCACCTTCTTCAGTAATAGCAACTGGATCAAAGTGTTTTTCTCTTAAATACAATGCACTTGCTAAAGGAGTAATACCATCATTCAAGCCAAAAATATACCTCACGCGTTTTTTCTTTGTCTTACCATGACTAACTAAGAGTTCGTGATCATTATTGGCAGTAATAGCCAATCCCATTTCATGATTAAGGGCTCTCAGCACTGGATGTTCACGCCCTATATGAAAAGGAATATTTGTCCTTACTAGCTTTACTGGAAAACGCGCAGTATTCATCCACCAGCTTTGTGCTCCAGACTTGATATAAGGACTAACTATATAACCGCCATATAAAATAAATTTGTCTTTGGATGGCAATAACGTTTCATTTATATCAATGAGCTCTGGATTGGATGTAGTCTTAGGACTCAAATCACCAGAGATGATTGAAGGAATCCAACCTTTAAATGTTCCAATTGTAGGAATAGAATTATCTATATTGTCCCACTTCAAATCTTTTTGCAAATTTTTATGGCGGCTAAAGTATAAATCGTAAGAAAGACACAAATCATATCTTATCCAGGGGAAGCTATGATTTTTTGCCATGCTGTATAGCATCCAGTCTCGAGCAAATAAAGGTGAACCATGAAATGGTGTACCTAAACTAAAGAAATAAGCAATAGCATTATTAGTTTCTTTATCTGTCATTGCATCTTGAACAATATTGCCACCAAGACTTAATGCCATAACATGAATTGGCTTGCCTTGAGCTTCTTCACAAAGTTTAAGCACAGCTTGTTTAAAATGTGGTTTTACATCATCCAGAGCTATTTTGCTGTTATAACGTGCAAAATATATTTTGAAATTTTTGTCAAAGTCTTCATTCTCAACAAAATAATTTGCTACTTTGCCCCAGCGAAAAACTTCTTTGTGTTCGCCCATCAAACCATGTACTAAAAGTAAAACACGACGATTGCCAATTGGTTCTCGATCAAATTGATATATTTCAACTCCATCTGGCTCCCTCTTTAATTCCCTCTTACGGGGGATTAACTTCCAGTCGCAAACGTTTTTTTCCAGTTTTTCCTGAAATATCCTATTGGAATCAGAAGAGACTGGATAGCTAAAAGCTATAGATGATATTGAAACTATCCATACTAAAGCTGCAAAAAGACAAGTAATTAAAAAGGATACTGATTTACCTTCTAAGCAATGGTACATTATCTATGTGTCCTCGCGTTTATTTGTCTATATTCTCATAAATAAGCCAAAATTGTAGTGTTTAAAGCATGAGGCCTTGAGGTAGAAAACCTATAACTACTCCCCTTTATATACCGATTTATGCCTAAGCCTAAACACAAAATTGCATTCTATTTTTCAGATACTGGTGGCGGACACAGAAGCGCTGTAGATGCCATTCAAACAGCCGTCACAGAGGTTGCCCGAGAAGCTGGTATAACCTCTCACATAGAGCTTTATATTGATGGACTTGTTGAAAAGACGCATCCGATCAACAAAAGCTTTGTAATGCTTTACAACTATTTATTAAGACATCATCAACCTTTAATGAAATATTATTACTGGTTTTTACATTTCACTAAACCTAATGAGTCTAATTATGGATACAGCTTAGTCTCCAAATATTTGCAAGATGAGTTTTTGAAGTCAAGACCAGAAGTGGTTGTATCAGTACATCCTATGACCAATCACTATTTGACCCGTGCGTTAACTGATTGTGGTTTGAGAGACAAAACTAAATTCATAACCATAATTACAGATCCCAATACAGACCTTTGGCGAGGTTGGGCATGTGAAGATGCAGACATTATTATTGCCCCAAATGATTTAGTAAAAGAAAAACTTGTTAGTTGGGGAATGACACCAGAAAAAATTAAAATTATTGGCATGCCTGTTCATCCAGATTTTTTACGGGCACCAAAAATAGAAAGAGAACGTTTTCTCAGTCTTTTAGGCTTATCACCAGATATTTTTACCGTATGCATTAATGCTGGCTGGGCTGGTGGGGGCAATATGCTCAAAATTTATGATTGGCTAGCTTCAACTAAGAAGCCTGTTCAATGTGTGTTTTTATGCGGACATAATAATAAACTTTATGAAGCAGCTTGCGAATTAGCTAGCAAATCACCAGTACCAACAACAGTTTTACCATTCCATGATTCAATGAGCGATTTAATGAATGCTTGTGATTTGATGATAACTAAAGCTGGCGGACTAACTTCATTCCAATGCTTAGCAAGGCGTGTACCAATTGCTTTTGATATCACAACTGAACCAATGCCACAAGAAAAAGGCACAATTGATATTTTAGCTGGACAAAAAGTAGCCTATACTGTAAGCAAACAGTCAGATATAGTTGATTTATTGAATTCTTTATCAATAATAACCAATCGCAATCAAAGACAATTGCCGGACAAACACTCGTTAAATTGTACAGATGCTGTTTATCAAATGGCTTACACTATATTAGAATGTTGTTCAGGAATTGAAATTCCTACAACAGCCAACAAAGAAACTGTTAGTTAAGTCATTAATAAAACCCTAATTTTAGGATAAGCTGGCATGCGCCTTGCTGTAAATGAATTTCTGCCCAAATCAAATACTGGTAAGAAGAAAGATATTATTCTTATCCATGGTACTGGTGCTAAAGGTGAAATGTGGCAAAAACAGGTTAATTGTCTGGTCGAACAGGGCTGGCGTTGTATAGTGCCTGATTTAAGAGGACATGGCTTAAGCCCCGAACCAAAAGAAATTACAAGCCTAGAAGTTCATATTCAAGATTTACTTGACACTTTGCCAGCATACGATATTAGTTACCCAGCTGTATTTCTTGGTCATTCATTAGGTTCTATCGTCAGCATAGTATTAGCTGAAAGAGATCCAAGTTTAGCTGAAAAAATATTAGCAGTATCAATGCCAGGCAAAGTTCCAAGGCTAACAACTGAAATGTTTCGTTTATTTCTTAAAGGTCCATATCATGTCATTAGAGATAAAGAATGGCATAAAAATTTTGCTTTTCGAGAGCGAGTATTGCTGGAAACAGATCATTTTACTCTCAATGAAGTAGTAAGAAATTTTGCTGATATCAATTATGTAAAAAATATTCCCGCGATAAATTGTCCGGTGCATTTTGCAGTAGGCAGATTTGATCCTGTAGCACCATTTTACGAAGTAATAAGAATGCATAAAGCTTTGCCTAATTCATCATTACATATATTTGAATGGGCAGCACACAATTGTATGGATACACATCCAAATGCTTTCAATCAGTGGCTGATGAAAAAACTACTTATTTAGCATTTAGATTTTTAGAAATTGAATGCATCTTTAAGCCAGGTCCAAAATCCACTAGATTTAGCTAAAAGCTCATCTACACTTAAGCTATTTATTGCTTTAGCCTCGCGAGATTGTGATTTATTGATATTGGACTCATCATGCGTTCTCGGCAATAAAGTACCTAATAAAGAAAGACTATAACGAAGCTCTTTTGGCGCTAAAATGTCCGGACGACGCATTGCAATAATTTCTTGGCGATCTTTAGCCATGGCAATTGTTCTTCTTATGCTTTGTCCATTTGCTAAAAATAAAACTCCTTCGCCGGTCTCCTCAGAAAACATAAATGCTTCTCCAGGGGATAATGTAGAAGTTCCATGTGCCACCAAATATTTCATTTTCTCAACCCATTTATCATTTGTGTCATTTTCGCCTTTTCCACTTTTAGCATTTGCATCGTGGGTGGAGCGTATGTTGTTAGCAAATTTTATATGTGGCACACTGAATAAAGAAACATTATTAATGCCAGCCATAGGTGTCATTAAACCATTACTAGATTCTGATATTTGACCAGGCGAATTAGTTTTACTTTTTGGATTTTTTTCAAAAACTATATTGATTCTTTTTGATGGTAATTGGTGAGCAATAGCAACTAATGCTTCCGGCTCTTTTTTATTTTGAATTTTGATCAAATTACTTATTTCATCATTTTCTGCTTGAGAAATAGACTTGGAAATTATTGGTCTAGAAATTGTAGGAGGCGATGTTTGCTTTGTAGGACGTAAAGCATAGTCACTAGCAATTTTTTCATTAGTATTTGCGCTTAGATTTGAATTTACAATCGTATTAGGACTTGATTTAAAGAAATTCAATGGATTAGGCAATCCAAAACTTAATTTAGGCATATAAGATTTGCAAAGCTTATCCCACATACCGGTATTATTTGATGACTCAACAATTTTTTCTTCAGGTTTCTTTTTAGATTGCTGCTTTGTCGCTTGTTCAATCATTTTGGCAGCAATTTTTTCCAGCGTTTTATTTCCTGACAATAAATTGTTCATATTGAAGTTGGCATTAGATACGCTAGCAAGTGTGCCATGTGGCATTTGGATAACAGAAGGTGTTATTCCTAATTCGTAATTTGGTAATTCTTTATTTTTTTTGGCAATTTTTTTTGTTTTTAATTTTTGAGCTTTTCTTGTTTGTTTAGTTAGTCCAAGCGTAGAAGCTAATTCACTAGCAGCATCAGCAAATTTTCCTGACTCTAAATAAATTGTTGCCAATAATACTCTTGCATCACGATAATTTGGTTTTACAGATAATGCTTGTTCCAGCGCACCTTGAGCTAGCCTGCCATGACCTTTTTCCCGAAAGATTTTTGCTTGTTCAAAAAAAGCTCTCACTTCTTCTGGATTTTCTTGCCCTGAAGCTAAAAATTCAATTAATGCAGCATCCGATTCACCATTTTTAACTAGGGCAATGCCATTTGCATAATGATTTTGCTTTTTTTTCTTTTTATGTTTTTTAAAAAAACCTGTTTCTTCATCAATTTGCTGAACCTCTGAGTCAGCAAATGATGGTATGACAGCAATTGCTTTTTTATCTGACTCAGCAAAAGCAGAGTTCATAAACCCTAATGAAAATAAAACGCCCAAAACGCAAACTGTAGTTAAGCGAGTTTCCTTATTCATTAATTGACACCACAAAGACAAACCAAAGCTCACATATATATTACTCTATGATCGAATAAACATGCGCTCTAATCTTCTAAAAAATGTTATCCAGCCAGGTTCGTTCATTGTTTTCAAAGGAAAAACAAGAATTGTTTTCATGCCTGCTCTCTGTCCACCCCAAACATCCGTTAATGGACGATCGCCAATCACTGCCACTTCATGCGGTGCCAATTCTAAATTAGCCAATGCTTGTAAAAGTCCTCTGCGCCTGGGTTTTGCTGCTCGCCCCACAATTGGCATATCAAGCAAGCCCTTTACTTGCTCTATATACAAAGCATGTCTATTATTGCTCACAACAGCAAGCTTAAAACCAGCTCGCGCTTTCGTGAGCCATACTTCAACTTCTTTTGTTAATACTGCTGATCTTGGTGCAACCAGAGTACTATCCAAATCAAAAATTAGTCCTTTTATTCCAGATTGTTCAAGCTCATCAAGATCAATATCTGTAATATCACCATCAATTAAATACGTAGGCCGCAAAAACATTGTTTACAATCTCTCTTAGTAATTAAAAATGCATAGTATTGGTAAGCAACTATATACTTTTTTGCATAGTTCCGTAACTGATACGAGCAAAAATCTCACTGAATATAGCCTGGCAGGTTAAAATGACCTCTCAAGCCACATAATAAAGTCTGCAAATACTAACTTTTTTTCAAGTATTGAGGCATTACGGCTCAATTTAAAAGGAGTTCCCCTTGGCAAGATCGACAGGATCGGATAGCCTAAAAACTCAAAAAGATGGTGCTGGCTCTAGTTGTAAGGATGATTTGCAAGCACCACTTAAACATGTCGCCATCATAATGGACGGTAATCGTCGCTGGGCAAAAAAAAACAACTTAGAAAAATTACTTGGACATAAAGCAGGCGTCAAAACTTTAAAAAAAATAGTTAAACGATCTCGGGCAATTGGACTTAAATATTTAACTGTTTACGCATTTTCTAGTGAAAACTGGCAACGTGAAAAAGAAGAAGTAGATTATTTATTTGAATTATTTGCTCAAGTATTAAAAACAGAATTAGATGAACTTGCTCAAAATGGTGTGTGCTTATCTTTCATTGGTGATTTAGACGCTATTCCTGATAGCTTACGTAAAAGTATTGAAAAAGCATATGAAAAAACAAAAAATAATAGCGAGCTAAATTTGCAAATTGCAATTAATTACGGCTCAAGAGCAGAAATTACCAAAGCTGTACAAAAATTATGCAAAGATGCACAAAATAATCCAACGGCTATTGAAAATATTTCTGAAGATGCAATTTCATCTTATTTATACACACAAAACATTCCAGATCCAGATCTAATAATTCGCACGGGCGGCGAAATGCGTCTATCAAATTTCTTGCTCTGGCAAGCAGCTTATAGCGAACTTTATGTTACTGAAACAATGTGGCCAGATTTTGATGCAGAAGATTTTGATAAAGCAATAGATGAATATACAAATCGTCAAAGACGTTATGGTGGGTAATTTATGATACAAACATGTTTCCGTATTTTTATTTGTGTTGTCGCCTTATTGGCTCTACAAATGAATAGTCTCAATAGCAAAGCAGATCAAAGCACAATTAAAACAAAAGACAAAAGGGTTTTAATTGTGGTCACTAGCCATGATCAACTAGGTATAAATAAAGAAAAAACAGGCTATTGGTTATCGGAATTATCTCATCCATTATTTGCACTCTTAAATGCTGGCTATAAAATAGATATTGCTAGCCCTAAAGGTGGCAATGCGCCAATTGATCCACGTAGTAAAACTTTCGATGATCCTGAAAATAAAAAACTTTTTGATAATTCTCTTTTATTGTCCAAAATTCAACATACAGTAAAGCTCAATACTATAAAACCAAATAAATATGCAGCCATTTTATTTGCTGGCGGGCATGGTCCAATGTGGGATTTTACAGAGAATAAAGATATTGACAGACTAGCTAGAAGTATTTACGAAAAAGGTGGCATAGTAGCAGCTGTTTGCCACGGACCGGCAGCATTAGTAAACATAAAACTATCTAACGGCAAATATCTTATAGATGGCAAACGCTTAACTGCATTTTCTAATAGCGAAGAAGAATCAGTTGACTTACAAAGTGTAGTACCTTATGCGCTGGAAACAAAATTAAAAGAGCGTGGTGCTAAATATGAGGCTGCTGCTAATCAACAAAAAAATGTTGTAGTAGACGACAGATTAGTAACTGGACAAAATCCTGCTTCAGCCGCCGGCGTTGGCGAAGCTATCGCTAAATTGTTGGAAACAGAATAAATGATTTAAAGAAATTGTTTTATAGTTTTAAAACAAGCTTCTGGATTATCTTGCAACATGAAATGTCCAGATTTAGGAATTTCCGCCAATTCAATACCAGGCTTTAATGAGGCAGCTTTTTTAGAATTTTCACTGCCATAAATAAATAATTTACGGCATGATGCATTTTGAAATTCATCAAGTAATTTTCCAGAGCTTGACCAAGCTACAATAGATTGGCTGGTTTTATAAAAAACAAAATCAGGTGTTTGGGCAAGCCATTGAGCACGCTTACTGTTTTTAATATCAGATTTTATTTCGTCATATTTAGTGTTTTTAAAAGTATCAAAAGAATAAGTGGCTATTTCTTTGCTTGGTCCACAATCGGATAAAACTAAATTACCTTCCATATTTACAAATGAATTTATAATATCTTTTAATGGATTCAATAAAAGAATAGCCACCATGCCACCAAGGCTATGTCCGACTATATTTAACTTTTGAATTGATAATTGTTTTACTAGTTTTTCAATAATATAAGCTTGTTCTTGAACATCGTAGGAAAAATCAATTGGTTTTGGGGAAGCACCAAAACCAATGAAATCCGGAACTAATAAACTATATTGAGACAAAAATGGCTCAGAGAGAAATTCATCAAATAATTCTTTATTAGATTGAAGACCATGCAAGCATAATAGCCATTCTGATCCTGAATGTTTTATGTTGGCAGCATTTTTTAAATCCATATTTTTGTAATTGTTATTGCTCAGGAAAAGCTTGTTGCTGTTGCATACCACCACCATAAGGCATTTGTTGTTGATAGGGAGGGCGACCAACTGTTACTTGTAATGATTCATCTAGTTTTATTGGCAAATCCATACCAGCGGGAAGTTTTACTTCTCCACCTTTTCTAACAGCTGCCCCTACGCCACCAACACCTGCACCAATGGCTGTACCAAATATTGCACCCATGCCTGTTGATTTACCAACCCTGCCACCACCAGTAGCACCCACAATTGCTCCTAAAGCTGTGCCTAATGCAGCTCCACCACCAGCACCAATACCTGTGTACATAAGGCTTTTTCCCACCCTTCCTTTTGTAGTACCACCAACCAAGCGGATTTGATTTGTATCTACACTAGCTGATAGCGGGAAGCGCCTACCATCAGGAGTTTCAATAGAAGTAAATTTCAAATCCATTTTGCCATTAGCACCAAATCTAAAACGTTTTGCTGAAATTACACTTGTTACTTGACCAATAATTTTACTGCCTGCTGGCACCACTTCTGTACCGTTAGAATATAATGCCTCGGCTAATGTTGCTCTAATTTCTTCACCTGGTTGTGTTGAGCCCGAATTCAAAGTGTTTTTTAAAGTAGTTTTAAGTTGTGTACCAGCTGATATTACAGCTACACCACCTTGCAAATATCCAGGCGGCGGTTGTTGCTGATATGGGGATGCTTGTTGATAATTCCCAGGAGTAAAATTATATTGTCCACCATAATTATTTCCTGGTGGCATTTGGCTTATCTGAGCGTTAGCAGTATTAGCATTAAAAGAGTCTTGTGAAATTACGCGACCTTGATATTGGCTATCATCGTATGGTTGATAATTAACAGGTGAATTTGAATTATTGCTAGCTGTATTAGGATTATTGACTTTAGCAGCAGAATCAGCAATGGTTTTTCTTGTACTATGTTCTTGCAATTCATAAAGACATGCAGCCACATCAGCTCTGGTAGCAATGTCGGTTGCTTTTACAATAGCTGGATCGGGATGATTTACTACAACGCCAGCTATTGAACATTGAGCAATTCCTTCTTTTGCCCAATTAGGTATTTTATCTGAGTCTTTGTATTTAGCTAGTTCTGCACTAACTTGTCCTTCACTTAAAGAAGGACTATTTAAAGTACGAGCAATAATAATTAAGACTTCTGCCTTTTGAATAAATTGATTGGGACGAAAACCATCAGCATAACCAGATATGTAATTGTTTTGTCTAATTATTTCAACGCTTTTGTAATACCAATCGGTTGGTTTTACATCAGCAAAGCTTGGCTGGGATGCTACTGGTTGATTTTCCAAACCTAAAACTTTCACAAGCCAATCTGCTAATACTGCTCTTGTTATTGGTTCATTAGGCGAAAATTTACCGCTTTCTTCCTTACCAATAATATTTCTGTCAGATAAAGTGTTTACATATTTTTCGGCCCAATTATCTGACATATCTACAAAACGTGCAGCATATGCTCTTAAATCAAGTGGACTTATAAGTAAAAATGCCAATATAAGAGCTAGTAACTGTTTACCTTGCATATCTTGAGTATGTTGTCCTTAATCTTCCTAATATAATTGTGCCCTATTAGGATAAATTAGATAATATTATGAGATTAATTGTGAGTATTTTAGCTATTCTATTTTAGTTATTCATTGATAGCTGGCACGGATTCTTCTACCTGGCGCCAGTATTTTACTTTAGCTTCATCAGCGGCAATACCAAATAATCCTTCTTTATATATTTGTTGTAAAAGCCTTACGGCGTCAGAGGCTGACCAATAATCTTCGGTATTTTTTGCACAAGATTCAAGCCAATGAATGCCTTGCTTTTGATCAGCAACACCACCCTCACCAGCTAAAAGCATTCTCCCAACAGCAAATTGCGCTATAGGATCACCATTTTCTGCTGCTTTTTGATACCAAATACGAGCATGAGCAAAACTAATATCAAGATTTAATTTTGATTCTCCATTGTAATGCATATAAGCAAGCGTACTTTGAGCTGGAGCAGATCCTAATTCAGCTGCCTTTTGTAGCAATCTAAAACAATCTGGGTGCACTGGTAATGGATTATAAACTCCACTTGGATCGAGCGCAGATAAACGATAGTAAGCATCAGGATAATTTTGCGCAGCTGCTTTTTTCAACCAATCTAATGTCCAATCCCATGATATTTCAGACGACGAAGACCAAAACATATTACCTAATAAGTATTGCGCTTGCGCATCTCCAGCTTCAGCTAAAGGTAAAAGCATTTCAATTGCTTCTTTGTCTTGACCAATTTCAATAGCAGCTTTTGCTTTACCAATTATTTCTGTATTCATAAAATATTTTCAAAACAGACTTAAGACAGCATGCCTGTTAATTGTGCTCCATGCTCTTCTACTGATTTAATTAGTCCTTCTAAATTAATACGTTGTCCTTTAGCTGTTAAAACAACTAAAAAATGTTTGCCAATATTATAGAAGTGTAAAATGCCTTGATCAGTTAATAAAGTCATTTGGGCTAGATTGCCACGATTCATTCTTTTCAATGAAACATCATTATTCGAAAAAAGAGTAGCACTTAAAGCGCCTAGTGTAGCTATATCAGTATCTGCAGGCAATGAGCTTGAGACAACTGCACCATCTGGACTGATGAGCAAACAACCTAAAATTCCATGCTTTCCATTTAAAGAAGATAGAAGTGTTTTTAATTGTGCTGTGTCCATTCTATTATTGCTCTCCCTTTAGTAACTAATACTCTGTCAAAATCTATTTACTTTCTTTTTTTCCTTGATCTTCTTTGGCAGTTTCTTTAGTTGCAGCTGTTCCTTTTTCATTATTATTAGCTACAGTTTTCTTCTCATCTTGGGATCCGCCTATCTTTTTTAATTTGAGCACATCCAGCCATGGATCATCTAAGGCTGCACTAAATACTTTACCCACAATCTCTAATTGATCACCTTCTTTTAATTCAGTTAAAAGTTTCGTATCGCTATCCTTTTCTTTTGGAATCACCATAGCTAGTTTTAATTCTGATAAAGGAATTTGTGCACTAGAGCGGAAAACTAAAAATGAAAGATATGTTTTAGATGAACGAAATGCAGGTTTATAGTCAAGAGCCAAACTGCTGAAATTAGAAAATTTTGCATTAAACTTTACATTCTTTCCAACAAAGTCTTGTGGCTTATTAACCAATTGATCTGTACTTACTGAAAGAACATTTTCGATTACTGGTTCTGGGGTAGCTTTACTAGCATTATTAGTTTCTTTTTTGTCAACAGCCTTTGGCGCGGGACTAGTTGTTTTAGATTTTGAATTTTGGGCAATAACTTGAGAACTATTATTATTGATTAAAACAATAGCTATAAATAAGCTACACAAGCGAATTAAGTTATGTCCGTTTACTGTCATCATTCTAAACCCCAAATAAATAACATCCTTCTTAGACTTTCATATTACCAGAAGCGCTTCTTATTAAGCACATAAACCAAATTATGATTGATTTTTACCAATGATTTTTAGCATTGATTTTGCAATTATCGTTATTAATAACATAAACAACGACTTGCCATGAGGCATATTTAGGACCGCATACATGAGATCACATAAGTGAATCAGTCAAAAGAGATAAAACCCAAAGAAGAATCTCGCGAACTTACACCCATGTTTAAACAATATTGGGATATTAAGTCGAATTATCCTGACACGCTTTTATTTTTTCGCCTTGGTGATTTTTATGAGTTATTTGATAACGATGCTTTAGTTGGTGCTAGAGAATTAGACATTACATTAACAGGACGTCCAGAACCTAGTTATCCAAATGGACGGGTGCCTATGGCAGGCGTGCCAGTTAAGTCTTTGGATGTGTATATTTCTCGTTTAATTGCAAAAGGATATTCCATTGCTTTATGTGAACAAGTGGGAGTAGTTGGTTCAAGCAAGGGCCCGGTAGAAAGAAAAGTCACACGCATATTAACTCCCGGCACGGTCTTAGAATCAAATCTTTTACCAGCACGAGAAAATAATTATTTAGTTGCTTTGCTTAAAGGAGAAACTAATAAGAAGGGCGAATGCTTATGGGGATTAGCCTATGTAGATGCATCTTCTGGTGAATTTGCTGTTACTGAATTAAATGAAAGCAATTTATTATTTGAATTAGCTCGTATATCACCAAAAGAAGTTTTAGTAGCAAAAAGAACTATACGTGCTGGCGCCATTCCAGAAGAAATGTTGGATATTCCAAAATCTATCGAATCAAAATATAGGTTTACACATCGTCCTGCCATGTTTTTTAACATTGAGCCAAGCAAACGCAGAATCATGCAAACATTTAAAGTCAATACTCTAGAAGGATTTGGCTGTCAAAATATGCCATTGGCAATAGGAGCAGCTGGCGCCATTTTAGAATATCTAGAAAGCACACAAGGTTCGCAAATGCCAATCTTTACTGGCATGGCAACATATTATCCAGACAATTTTTTAGTTATAGATGAAAATACTAGACGTAATTTAGAGTTAACAGAAACTTTACGCGATCGCAGTTTTGCCAGCAGTTTATTGTGGGCTATTGATAAAACACAAACTGCTATGGGCAGTCGCATGTTGCGCAATTGGCTCACCAAGCCATTATTTGATTTGGAAACTATAAATGAACGCTTAAACGCTATTGAAGAATTAAAAGGTAGTTTACAAAAGCGTCAAGCAATAAGTAATATTTTGAGCAGTCTTTCTGATTTAGAACGTTTAGCTGTAAAACTTGGCTCACAAACAATTTGTCCAAAAGATCTTTTAGCAGTTGCCGAATCACTTGCACAATTACCGAAACTACAAGAAGAATTAATTGACTCTAAATCAAAATATTTAACAGCATTAGCTAAATTACCTAAACAATTGTTGGAATTAGCTGACAAAGTAATGAATGCATTGTCTTTAGATCCGCCAAGAGAGCTAACTCAAGGGGAAATATTTAAAGCTGGTTATTCAAATGAATTAGATGAAATTAGAAGTTTATTGGGTGGTGGCAAAGATTGGATTGAAAGCTTCCAAAAGAAAGAACAAGAGCGAACACAAATAAGATCATTGAAAGTAAGCTTTAATTCTACTTTTGGTTATTACATAGAAATTACACACGCCAATAAAGATGCAGTACCTGCTGATTATATTCGCAAACAAACACTCACAAATGCTGAGCGTTATATTACACCAGACTTAAAAGAATACGAAGCAAAAATTTTAAATGCTGAACAAAATCAATCCACTTTAGAGTATAAATTATACGTTGATTTTAGAAATAGCATTGCTACCCATGGACAAATGGTTAGCCAAGTTGCTAATTACCTAGCAGCTTTAGATAGTTTATTATCACTTACTGTTACTGCAATTGAAAATAATTACACTCGCCCCAAATTAGATAATTCGCTCACACTTGAGATAAAAGACGGACGACATCCAGTGCTTGAAAAGATTTTGCCCATGGGTATGTTCGTTGCCAATGATACCAATTTAAATGGTGACGCCGAAGAGAATCAAATGATTATTCTTACTGGACCTAATATGTCCGGCAAATCTAGTTTATTAAGACAAGTGGCTCATATTGTGCTCATGGCACAAATGGGTAGTTATGTACCAGCGCAATATGCTCATATTGGTTTAGTCGATCGAATTTTTACACGTATTGGAGCAGTAGATGATTTAACACAAGGACAATCTACTTTTTTAGTTGAAATGAGCGAAACTACTCAATGTTGTTTGTCAGCCAGCAAAGCTTCTCTTATTTTATTGGATGAAGTAGGCAGAGGGACAAGCACTTACGACGGGGTTGCTATTGCTTGGGCAGTAGCTGAATATCTTGCTAATGTAGTAAGAGCCCGAACTATATTTGCTACTCATTATCATGAATTAAATGGACTAACTAATTTCTTTTCTCAGATAAGTAATTTTCAGGTACAAGTTGCTGAAGCAGATGGGCAAGTAGAATTTATGCACCGAGTAGTGGCAGGGGGAGCTTCACGTAGCTTTGGCATTCGTGTAGCATCAATGGCTGGTTTGCCAAAAACCATTATTGATAGAGCCAATCAACTTATGACAATGATGGAACGCAAAAGTGCAGCTAGCAAAATCTTGGATGGTCCAAAAGATGGTCCTAAGTTAAATAATGTGGTTTTAGATAAGGCTATGCAATTGTCATTATTTACTAGAGACTAACTTCTTAACAAATATAGATTGACAATATGTAAGAATATAACGTCTGCCCTAACATTAGAGTCAATGTATGAATAATAGTAAGCTTCTTAAAAACTTCTTGCCAATTGCACTTATACTTGCCCAAACAATTAGCATTGGTATATCTTTCGAATATTCATCTTGTGTCTATGCTGCTAATAGCTCTAAATCAAAAACAAGCCAAAGTTCCCAACTGGCAGGGCTTGATAGTCAAACATCTGAAGCTATAAGCCAAGGGCGGTTTAATGATGCATTGGATCTTTTAGTTTCACAAACTGCAAATGACAATACTGTTAATCAAAAACATGCCTGGTTAGCTTTTACCTACATGTTTTTGTCTAAGTGTGAACCGTTAAAAGATTTAGCCAAAAAGTTTGGTGAGACAAAAGATAGCGATGCTTACAAACTAACCGAAGGGTTCAATTTAATTTGCCAAAATAAATTGGCTGATGCAAAAACCTTATTGTCAACTCTGTCGAGCAACAAAGATACTGATGTTTTATCCAATCTTTCTTTGGCTGCAGTTCATGCTAAATCTAGTGAGCCAGCTCTAGCCATTGAATATTGCCAAAAAGCAGTAAAGCTCAACCCGGATTTTGCTTGGGGATATAGAACAATTGGATTTTTGCAAGATAAGCTTTTAAAAGATCCAGTAAAAGCAGAAGAAGCATATAAACAAGCATTACAAATTGAGCCTGAGTTTAAAGAGGCTCGCGATTTACTTGTTAATTTATATACAAGTCAAAACAAATATGATGAAGCTATAGGTACAGCGCAAGCAGCAATCAAACTAAATCAAAAAAATGCTGATAATTATTATCGTCTTTCTCAGATTTATACTCAACAATTCCGTCTGAAAGAAGCAGCAGAATTATTAGATAAGTGTACTGATTTAGCACCAAATAATAGTCGTTTTCATAGAGCGCAAGCACATATTCTTCGCACCCAAGGAAATATCAACGAAGCAATCGCCGAACAGCAAAAAGCTGTTGATATAAGCACTGATAAAGCATTTGAATTGATTGAGCTAGCTAGTTTAAATCAATTAGCAGGTAATACAAATAAATCAATTGATAACTTGAAAGAAGCTTTGAAGCTATCTCCAACCAATCAAACTGCTCATCAAAATTTAGTAACATTATTGAATCAAGAAAAACGTTTTGATGATTTAGTAGAAGAATATAAAAGAGCATTGACCCAAGCTCCTAAGCAAGCTGATTTGCGATTAGGACTAGGAAATGCTCTCATTGCTGCCGGTAAGATGAACGAAGCTATTGATGCATTAAAAGAAGCAGCTAACACTAATAACAATGACCCGCTTCCGTTAAGACAATTGGGGGCAATTTACTTAAATCAAAAAGATTATCCACAAGCAATTAAAGCTTATACAAAAGCTTTAAATATCAATCCAAGTTCTGTGGATGATTTAGCAACACTTGGCTTAAGTTATGCAAGAAATAAAGATTATATGCAAGCTGAAACTGCTTTTGTTACAGCAATTGCCTTACATCAATTAACTGGTTCACAAACAGGTATAAATCGCTTGGATCTTATGCGATCTTTAGCTGATGTTTTATTTGCAGAAGGAAGATATACAGAAGCAGTAATAAATTTAGAAGTTGTAGCAGCAGCGAAAAAAGATATTGACAATAAGCTTCTTTTGCTCGAAGCTAAGGCTTTAAGAGATAATTCCGCCCACAGTATTAGTGAACTTGTTGCATATTACAAATCTCTTTCTGCCGACGATCAACAAAAGTACCGCTTAGATTTGGTCTTAACTTTGATTGGACTAAAAAAAGCAGATTTAGCACAAGAGCAGATAAGCAAGGTTGATAACACAGAATTACAAAACAATTGTGATTGGCTTTTAGCACAAGCAGCTGTTCATCGCTTAAAAGGGGATTTAAATAAAGCTGAACAATTAGCTATCAGTGCTACCAAGTTAGCATCTTTGACACCCGATCAATCATCCAGATCTTATATAGAGCTTGGACAGATACAATATGATTTAAATAAAGCTGGTGATACAATAGTAAGCTTAAACAAAGCAATAGATTTAGATGCTAAATCATTCGTAGCCTATGAATTGCTCAGTCAAGCTTATTTAAAAAAATCCGATGCTATAAAAGCAGAAGGATACGCAAAAAAATCAGCTGAAACTAATCCGTACAATACAAAGGCTTATTTACTGTTGGGAGATATTTATGCGAGCGCTGGAAAACCGAAAGATGCTGAGATTAATTACAAAAGAGCTGTTGAACTTAGTCCCGCATCGATAGAAGCTCATCGCCGTTTAGCTAATTTATATAAAAAGTTAGCACAGAAAGAAAATGCAAAGAAAGAAGAAGATGCTATTGCCCAAATTGAAAAACACAATTCGAAAGGAGAATAAGACTTATGGCTAAAGAAGCTAAAGAAAAAGAAGGTAAAGATGGAGATGCTCCAGCTACAGTTACACTTGAAATTAAGGCACCTTCAGGAGAAGTCTGGGGAACATTAATTGCTACGGCTCGCGAGTTTAAGACTGGTTCAACCGGCTATTATGCAAGCGGTAAAGTAACCAATCCGGGCAGTGGTGCGCGCTACCAAGTTGGTTCCAATATTATTTTAATTGGCAGCAAAAAATAAAACTGGCTACAAATAATCAAATATACTTGCTTTATTTATAAAGCAAGTATATTTTTTCGGCTATAATCGATTTATATGAGAAACATTATGCAAAATCGAAAATCATTTGTTCCACTTTTATCTAAAGCAGGTAGGTCTTTTTGCATTTCAATTATTATTGCTACGGTTGTCTCTTATATAATTTTGAGCCCGCCGTTAATGTCTTTATACGCCACTTCTATGCTGTTTCATCCCATGCCACCAGATGAAGAACTGTATCAAATTGATAATATAATTGGAGTAAAAAAACAAGATATTTATTTCAAAAGTGCAGCAGGAAATAAATTACATGGATGGTTTTTTGAAAAACCAAATTCTAAAAAAATAATTTTAATTGCCCATGGCAATGGCGGCAATCTTGCTTACAGAATAGATATAATTGCCTGTTTATTAAAAATCAATTGTTCAGTAATGATTTTTGATTACCAAGGTTATGGATTAAGTGCTGGCATTCCAAGCCCAACTGGAATTTGCCAAGATGGTGATGCTGCTTATAATTATTTGGTTAATACAAAAAAAATAAAGCCACAAAATATTATTGTCTATGGTGAATCATTAGGAGGAGCAGTTGCTTGCCATATTGCAAACACAAAACCAGTCGGTGGCATTATCTTACAATCAACATTTTCTTCTCTTTTAAGTATTGCTCGCCAAAAATTATCATTTTTACAAATATATCCTGATTGGCTTGGACTTGATTTTGAACCACGTATGAATAATGTTTCGGCTTTATCCCACAATCATCCACCACTTCTAATTATTCATGGAGATAAAGATCGCATGATTCCTATATCAGAAGCAAAAATGTTATTTGATAAAGCAAGCCCACCGAAAAATTTAGTTGTATTAGTCAACACAGGGCATACTGGTATTTTTTCTGATTTAGCACATTTTATGCCAGCTATTACTACTTTTATCGATGGCTTAGATTCTCCAGCTAACCATTAGCTTTATGCTTTAGCTGTCTCATATTTCATTGCTGTCAAGCTGGCAGATGCATATATCATAAGCTAAACTTATCGGGATCATTGGTGAGCTTTTTAATTGGAATGTGTTGACAAGAATGCGCTTGTTTATAATAGTTTCGCTCACGGCTTTCTTATTGTTCGAAACAGTTTTATCCTGTTTAGCGCAAGAAAGTGCAATTTCGCCTGCAATAAATAATTGTGAACATGCCTGTGAAACACATTCACACAACTCTCTTGATCTTGATTTATCGTCCACTGTAGCTAGTGTAGTTTTTTCACCAACTTGCAATCAAAGTTCTGTCGATATCCAAATTGGCGGCAATAATGAGACACAAACTATTTTGCCAGGACAAATGCTTACTCCTGCTCAGTTAATTGCAGCCTACCAAGTTATGCATCATGGCACGCAAAGCATTTTGCTTAATAATGATGGAGCAGCTATTGGCGGCAGTATGATTATAAGAAATCATTTGGCTAACATACTAGAAAGTTTGGTTATTCCAAATAATGTAACTGTTATTGATCATACCGCGTCATTGAATTTATCCGGCAATCTTACAAATGCTGGCACACTTAACGCTATAACAAATAATCCAAATATAAATACCGCTAGTATTACCGCTGCAAATATATTCAATCAACAAAATGCACTTATTACATCAACATTGAATTTAAATTTGACAGCTATAAACAATATAATCAATGCTGGCATCATATATAGCGCCAGTGATTTAAATCTCGCTGCTGGTAATTCAATTATCAATACTTTGCCAGCCAATATAAGTGGTCCTAGTCCTATTATGCAAGCCATGAATAATATCAATATCATTGCTAGCAATATAACTAATAGCGGGCTAATTGCAGCTCAAACAGGTAATATAAATATCAACACACAAATTGCTCAAGATATTTTAATTAGTGCTATGGCTGGACAATTTTCAGCTGTAAGTGGAGCTATCAATATTCGTGATGCTAATTTCAATGCCATGAATAATCTAACAATAAATGGTGGTGATTATTTATCTAAATATTTCAATCTATATTCTGGAAGTGGCGAAATAAATGGTAATTTTGGTTTAGTCACTGGTGATTTAAGCAGTTATGCTGGCATTGAACATATTTTTGCTAATACGCCTACACTATCGCTAGGCAATACTTGCATTACTGGCGATCCTACATATGCTAATTTAGGCAATATAATAATTAATGGCTCTCTTAATTTTGGTACGGACAATGTAGCTATCATTGCTGAAGGCAATATCACATCTGGCACTGGCTCTAATCAAGCTCAAATTATTACTGATGGCGGCAGCGTTACACTTGTTGCAGGAGCCGATATTTTATCTATATCAGGTACAGCTAACTCCGATGTTAATTCAACTACAAGCACAGTTAGTGGCGTGTCATTTGCTTTCAATAATAGTCAAGGCGGCAATATTGATTTTACTAATTCTAATACATCTCCTGTTATTGAAACCAATGGTGGAGATGTAACATTACTCGCTAATGATAGTACAAGCGCAGCTAACAGTGGCAATATTTGGTTTAACCCATCAACTGTAAGCATTAATACTTCCAATAACAATGGACTCCCGGGGGACGTTTTAATTGTTGCTGGTGGCAGTGGTGGGACAGGCAGTCAGCCTAGTTCAACAATTCAAACTGGATATGTTTTTGCTCTTGGTACAAGTCAATCAACTACAGTAAATGGCTCCATAACTATTCTTGCAGCTCAACCGATAATTGTTGGCAATAACGGAATAGCAGTATTCGATAATACAGGAGCTTTAGTAGCTGGTGATTTTCCTAGCAATTCTCTTTTTTATACATTCACTCCCAATGCTCAAATTAATAGCATTGTTCAATCCAGAATAGAAATTCCTTTTGGTCCAGCAAGTATTGCCACTTTATTAGGCGTTGTAGAAGCTGAAAATGAAACAGAAGAAAGAGAACAAGAGCAAGATGAAGAAATTGGTACTCGTATAGCAACTGATTATACGCCAATTATATTCCCCAGTAATTTAGCCGATATAGACGCAGCAGAAGCTAGTGGTGGCGGTAAACAACTGCCTCAAGCAAATCCTCATGCACGTCTCACTGGACGGTCTTTCAACGCAAATCAGTTAAAAGGACTGATAAATCAAGGAGTTAAATTAGGCTCTAAAAGTAGTGGAAATTTTTTAGACTTAGTTTCTGGCAATATTTTGATAATGCCGGAAGCTGATACTAAAGTACAAACTCATGCCGGCATCATTGATATTCCTAAAGGTGCTATTGCTCTTGTAGTGGATACAGACGAAAGTGTAACTGTATACGATCTGCATGACAGCCAAGCCAGAAGTATAAAAGTAACAGTAAACAATAAAGATTTTGTTCTTTCCCCAGGCAAAGAATTATTGTTGACCAATGATAAGACAGCCAGTTTCGAATCGTTGGACCCAGACGGCAGTATTGGACATCGCAATATTCAAAGTAAAAATATTGATGAAAATACGAAATCTTATATATGTGACTTTTCAATTACCAGTAGCCTTATGAATAATCCTAATATGCATAGCTTATTAATTTCTAGCGACAAGTCTGAAAGAAAAGCTGCATCTAAATTAATTAAAAATGCTGTGATTCTTGCTGACCTTACTGGTTATGGTTATAAAGCACGCTAGTATTAATATGGCAAAGATTTATTGGCTACTTGACTGCGAGGTCGCTCAGAACCAGTAAGAGACTGAGCAATATTTTGATTTTTAGTCATATTTTCTACAATAGTATCAACTAATTTTTTGCCACCAGATGCATTCATATGGGAAGTATCATAGTAATTTTGCTGACTAAATTTACCGCTAGCGTCTAAATCTATAAATGGAATTTGCTTTTGCGAAGAAATGTCAGAGAGATATTGAATATATTTGTCATAAGAACCAACCGGCATTAGTTTATGATTTTCAGGAGTTAAAGGCATATTTACAATTATCACTTTAATTTGTCTTTCATCCGCCAATTGTAAAAGTTTATCGAAAAATTGTTTTTGTGTAACAAACATTTTTTCATTAGGACTTCGATAGCGCTTTTTATATTCCTTAGAATTGTCTTCATAAGAATAAGGCTGATTAGCTTGAACAATAAACATATTTTCTTCTACTTCAGCTCTTAAATTACTAGGTAAATTACGACCAGGATCGACTTCGTTCAATTTACTTATTGGAAATATTTGTTCAAAAAGAGGAGATACTTTTTCTTTGACGGTTTGCGCTAAAACCACCTGCAAATCAAGCTTTTTTCCCCATAAATAAATTCCATTACCAATTAAATAATCAAAGCGTTGAAAAAATTGAGGCATAGCTAAATCAATAACATCACCCATATCGATATAACGTTTCAAATAACGAAATGCTGGTGTCGCACCAGCACAATGAACACCATTGTCAATAAAATCACGTAAACTAAGTCCAATCACAATAACTTGTGGTTTATGGTCGTTCACGAACAAGGCTCTTGCCACAATATAATCATCTGAAACCATACCACCTGGTAAAGCAAAATTGAAACAATTAAGTCCAGACATATGAAGCTTTTCTTCAAGAGCTTGTTTCATATAATCTGAGCGGTGATGATATACATAATCTAGGTTTTTATTTAAAAAGTTAGCATCAAGCCGCGAGACAGGATGCATAACTAAAGATGAGCCCAGTAAAACTATTTGAGGTTTAGGATAAGTAGCCAAATATTCTTTTGTTGCCCACCAGACCCAAGTGTGGGCAGCAGGCAAACTTTCTGGATCAACTTTTGCTAGAGGCTTAATTTGCAGCAAAACATAATTGGCAAGTAAAAGAATAATTAGCCCACCAATAAAATAGCTGCCTAATAATGCAATCACATTTTTCCTATTATTTTCATTCATTACTTTAATAAATCACCTCAGAATTGAAAATAAATAAATTTGGGCGATGTATCTGGAGCAAATACTATAAGCAAGCTTATTACTGCTGCCACCACAAATGCTTTTACAGGAGAACTAGATATGATTTTAGCTATCCAATTATTTGCATTAGCTTTAAATTTATTTTGCCATACTGCAATTAATTGCCCAACAAATAATAACGCAATAATAAAAGGTAAAACAATGAATGTTACAGGCTCATTTGTATTGACTATAGTTAGCACCCAATTTGGTATTTGATTTGATAATGGTTTCAAAAAGAGTAATTTTTCAATTATAGAAATTGCCATTGAAAAGTTATCGGCACGGAAAAATACCCAGCCAACACAGACAAGATGAAATGTAAATACAATAGATAAGGCATGATAAATCTTGTTAGTTTTGATATTGGATATCCATGCTATTGGCGAAACTGTTTCACTATACATTTTATGCAGCATGAGCAAAACACCTTGATACATTCCCCACACTAAAAAATGCAGAGCAGCTCCATGCCATAATCCACCTAATGCCATAGTGATAAACAAATTACGATATGTCATCCATTTTGAACCACGACTACCGCCTAGCGGAATAAATAGGTAATCACGTAGCCATGTAGATAATGAAATGTGCCAACGATGCCAGAATTCAGCAATAGAACCTGCTAAATATGGCAAATTAAAATTAATAGGTACTTTATAGCCAAGTAATAGCGCTGATCCACGAGCTATATCTGTATAGCCAGAAAAATCAAAATAAATTTGAAAAGCAAATGCATAAACAACCAGCCATAAATCAACACTAGTAAGCAAATCAGGTCTAGAAAAACCACTTTGTACCACAACTGCTAAATTATCTGCAAAAATCACCTTTTTAAATAATCCAAAAAGTATCAAGCCCATGCCTTCATCAAGCATAGCGATTTTAAATTTACTATCTGCTGAAAGTTGTGGAATAAAATCTTGGTAGCGTTTAATTGGCCCGGCAATTTGTGTAGGGAAAAAACTAGCAAAAAGAGCAAAATTGATAAATGATTTGACCGGCCGCCCGCCTTTATACACTTCCACTACATAATGAATAAATTCAAAAACAAAAAATGATATGCCTAAAGGCAAAATAATTTGAAATGGCAAAGCAGACATTTGCATACCAAATGGTGCAACAGTTACTTTCAATAAATCCCAAGTAAAATACGCGTATTTAAAAATACCTAAAAGTATTAAATTGGTGGCAATGGCAGTAATAAGAAAAGCTTTTTTTTGTTTTCCTTGCTTATTAGCAATAAGAAGTCCAAGCAAATAATTGAGTAATGTTAGTCCTATAATCAAAAAACCATAGATTGGTTTCCAGCTCATATAAAAAACATAACTAGCGATGAATAATAAAAGAGGGCGCCATGTTTTTGGACAAAACCAAAATAATGTCACGACAATCGGTAAAAAAATTAAGTACGCAAGGCTATTAAATAACAATGCCGATTTCAAACTCCATTTGAAATGCTCAGAATATGATCTCAAATTACTTAGTAGTTTTGCTTAAGTATTTTTCTTGATTACCGTGCTTTAGCTAGTGCCCATAGATAAACAGGGCATCTTGACATTAATCCTGCGCAATAAAGCTACAGTCAATTCTTGACATCCGACTCAATAGGTAGTCGGTCTAGTCTTTTTAGAGAGGGGTATCATGTCAGAAATTTTGAAATTTTTCTGACATATTTACAGCTGCTGAAAATCCATTATGTTTTGGGCGGATTGATTAACGGACTTTTGTAAGGCCATATCTTCTGCTCTATGTTTAACAGCAGAAATAATTTCTTTTTGCACAAATTTTAAAACAAGCGAAGTTACATATGAAGGCATGATAGAACCTGGATCAACTATCAATGTATAAATCACATTGCAATCTTTTCCAGACTTTGTTGGACATATTTCCCATCGTCCACGAGCAGAAGCAAAGCTGCCATCAACCAATACCCAATCAAGAATATTTGGTTTTCCTTTTAAGTCATTAATAGTGCGATTTTTCTCTTGTTTCACAAACATTTGTGCTCTCAAATCGCTTTCAACATACACCAGATCACCGTCACGTTTTACGATGTCACATTTTTTGACTCTTTTAAAAACTTGCGGGTATTTTTGGAAGTCAGTCAATACATCCCATACCACCGCCTGTGGTGCATGAATTTGGAATTTTGTAATTGCTTTTGCTGTTTTTGCAGTATCAATTTTTGCTACAGTATCATTATTGGTTTTAATACCGCTTAAATCAGCCAAAGCGTATTTAGCTTTATTAGTTATTTCCCAATCTTTATGAGTATTCACTCGATAAGCATTTGCTGGTAATACAAAAGACACTATGCCTAAAGACACAGCCAGCACTGCTAGCTTTCTAAGTATTTTCATAGTTCCTCTTTAGAGCGCAAAATAAAAGTCACTATCAAGTAATGCCCCATTATGCTCTCTAGTTAAACCATTGTGTAAATAGACTTAACTTAGAATTTAAGCTGACTTGCCCAGTTAATCTGCATTTTTTGCCAGCTGCAGCGGCAGAAGATATTTTGCCAAGAGGATCAATAATTGCTGATGGTCCAGTGTTGGCAGCAAAAATAAAGTAACGTCTGTTCTCTATAGCTCTAAATACAGAAAATGCAATCATTTGTTGTCCAATCATAGAATCATGGAACCAAGCCAAATCAGTTATGTTAACTAATAAATTGCCACCATTGCGCACACTGGTCGCGGTAAGCTCTGGTGAAATAGTTTCAAAACAAATGAGTGGTGCAACTTTTTTGTCTGATAAATTTAAAACCACAGGAAATTTGCCAGCAGCAAAACCAGTTCCTGCTGGAGTATTAGTTAGTTGTTGCACCCAGCTTGGCAGATACTTCACAAAGTCAGGTGTGTATTCACCAAATGGCACAAGATATCTTTTATGATAAACAGCCTTGTCAATAGTGCCATCACTGGCAATACCAAAGGCAGCATTGTATGGGCGACCACCGCCATCTTTATCAATCGAGCCGATTATCATGTCCAATTTTTTGTCACTTGCAATTTGTTTTAAATTAGCAAGTAATTTATTTTGATAAGCAAGATATGTTGGCAATGAACTTTCAGTCCATATACATAATCCAGAAGGACAATTTTCAACCAATGGTTGGTAATGTGCCATCAGCTCTAACAAAGTGTATTTATGTTTTGTCTTTTGCATTTCAATATTTATATTGCCTTGCAATACACTTGCTTTTACTTGCGGCTTGTATTTTGCACTGTTAATCTCAGACAGACCAAAAGTAATAAACAAAGCAGCAATGAGAGCAATGCCTAAAAGATGTGTAAATGCTGACGATTTAGAAGAAAATGAAAGTGGTTGTAAACTTATCTTCTCTGAAAGATTAGCAATAGAGCCAGAAATAGCAACATTTACCATAACAATAAAAAAAGCAAGTCCAATGCCACCAATTACAGAAGCTATTTGAATGATTGGTAATTGATGGTATTGAGAATATTCAATCATAGACCAAGGCACACCCAACCAACTTGGTGCATTACCCAATTTGTTTTCAAATAATACCCACAACAAAGGTAATACAATTAAACTTGGGACACACCAAGAATCATCTACTTTTCTCGGCAAAAATCCGCCACATAAAGGTATGGCTTTAATTACTAAACTAATGGCGGCAAAAATTAACCCTTGATGCACCGAAATAATTATCCAGCTGGCAGCTGCCAGCAAAATACTTTGCCAATCATGGAAACCCAGCCAATCTAAAGGATGTAGTGACAAATACCAATTTAAATAAACTAAATTGTAGGCAGTACCAAATACAAAACCTTTCAGCATAGCATTGGCAGCACCAGGTGCACTTACAATCAATAAGAAAAATGGCGCTAAAGCAAACCAAGCTAAATACCAATAATCAAATCCTGGTGCTGACAGTCCCAGAATAGCTCCAGCTAAAGCTGTTAGCACAACGCTAGCTGGAGTACCAATTCGTAAAGAGGATTTTTTCTGAGCTGACAACTTTCTATTTGCTTTTATTACTGCTGGCATTAAGTTTGGCTGTTTAATTACTAGTTTTAGTCTTCATCATTAGCGCGAGATTCTTTACCCATCTCAGCAACCTTTCCATTTACTTTAGCCATTTCAGCTTTTACTTTAGTCTCTATTTCAGCTAAAAGTTTTGGGTTAGATTCTAATAATTGTTTTGTCCCATCACGTCCTTGAGCCAAACGTTCATCGTTATAACTAAACCAAGCACCAGCTTTTTTAACAACTTCCAGTTCTACTGCCATATCCAATATGCAGCCAACAGTACTTATGCCTTTACCATAAATAATGTCAAACTCAGCAATTCTAAATGGTGGAGCCATTTTGTTTTTTACAACTTTGACTTTAACGCGATTACCATATTCTGTACCGTCTTTTTTGAGAGTTTCAATTCGACGTATATCTAAACGTACTGAGGCATAAAATTTCAAAGCATTTCCACCAGTAGTAGTCTCTGGACTACCAAACATCACACCAATTTTATGTCTTAGCTGATTGATAAAAATAACAGATGTACGAGTTTTACTTACAATACCTGTGAGCTTACGTAACGCTTGGCTCATAAGTCTTGCTTGTAAGCCAGGTAAACTATCGCCCATTTCACCTTCAATTTCTGCTTTAGGCACTAATGCTGCTACTGAATCAACAATAACTAAATCAACAGCACCAGATCTAACTAATTGTTCTGTAATTTCTAAAGCTTGTTCGCCAGTATCAGGTTGTGAAATAAGTAATTCATCTACATTTACACCAAGTGCTTTTGCATAATCTGGATCAAGTGCATGTTCAGCATCCACAATGGCAGCAATCCCACCACGCTTTTGTACTTCAGCTGCTACATGTTGAGCTAATGTAGTTTTACCTGATGATTCAGGTCCATAAATTTCAATAACTCTACCGCGCGGTAAACCACCAATACCTAAAGCTAAATCAAGAGACAATGCACCCGTTGGTACTATTTCAACTTGTCCATGGCGAGAATCACCAAGTCGCATAATAGAACCTTCACCATATTGCTTTTTAATAGCATCCATAGCTAACCCTAAAGCTTTAACTCGCTCTGGGGGCAACGGTTTGACCTTTTCAATGCTTGTTTGTCCATTACCTAATTTTTTATCAGTGTTTTTGTCGGATCCTTTATCTTGTGTCTTTTCATTTATTGACTTTTCTTTTGTTACTACTGCCATTTTAAATCTCCTCAATCAAACCAGTTTTATTCGATCACAGATAACCGACAAATACCGCTAGCCCCGTATATACAGGAGATAGCTGTTTGGAATTTGAACTCACCAGGGAAAATTATAGCGAATTGGCAACAACAGCTCGAATTAAAACTGAAGCATTTTGTCTAATAATCTCAATATATTTGATTCATATTTTTTGCGATGTTTCAAAGCCTCCTCAATGGGTATAAAAAAGTTAGCTACATTACAAATTTAATCTTCGCTCTATTTCCAAGTTAGATCGTTCGGTAGGGGTTTATTAAATTGGACGTCGCCTAAAGCAAAAAAGTTCATCGCTTGACTACTGGCGTTTGTTTATCCATAATTACTCAACTTACTAAAGTTGGTTACCAACTATGAATACTAGATCCGATGCTCGGGCAAACCAAAAGCTTTCCAATTTAAGGTAAAGCGAAATATTTTAGTCTTTCAATGCACCGGAAATGTCACGCTTAATGGGGCTAATTGAAGAACTAGATTTCCCCAAGCATCATGTAATCTTTTCTCCTGGCATGCCAGCAGATTTTATTTATTTTATTGAAAAAGGGCGAGTTCGTTTAACACGATTATCTACAGATGGACGCACTGTCATATTAGCTTTACTTGGTCCAGGGGATTTAATTGGTGAAGCTGCTTGGGAAACTGCCGAACGTGATACTTATGCAGAAACTTTAGAAGACACAAGACTTTATCAATTGACTAAAGAATCTTTTGAAAGTTTAGTTAGACAAAACCCTGAATTTGCATTGCGTTTAATTCAAGTTACTGGCGAGAGACTAAAACAAGCACAAGCACGTATTGAAGATTTAGTATTTCGACAAGTACCCAGTCGTGTTGCACGTCTTTTAGTAAATATGGCAGAAAATCATGGCAAAGTAACACCTAATGGCATAAAACTAGAATTTTCTCTTACTCATCAAGAAATTGCTGATATGGTTGGCTCATCACGTGTAACTGTCACACAAGTACTAAATAAATTTCGCACAGATCGCTTAATCAATATTGAATCTAAACGAGTGACAATCTACAAAATGGAAGCATTAGAAGAATTAGTCGGACACCTTTAAATGACTAATTATGGGGGAAAACTTTATTTCGATTGCTAAAGTAAATAGTTAGCAATACAAAATAAATAGCTAGTGCAATATATCCTAGAGCACGAATTCCTAAGTACATGGATAAATATTCTAAGCATATGCCAATAAGCCCACCTAATAAATTATAGGCAAGTGTAGTATTTGCATCTTGAGCATATTTAAAAAACAAACTAAATATTGAAGAAGCAAAAACAAGCGGTAATAAAAAAGCTACACAACCGGAAATGCCACCTAAAAGTGGTCCAAAAGCACTGAGCATATTAGCGTCCACACTAATTGAAAATAAAAGAGACAAAATTGCGAGTGCTGCTAAATAACGCACATGAGACAAATTCAGTTTTGAGACAAGCCAATTGGCACACAGAACAAAAATCAAAACAGCCGATATAACAACACTATTTATTATCCAGGTAGAGCCAAATATCAAAGAAAGACTTGCCATAGAGCGCACTTCTAATAACATAAAGCCAGCACCCAAGCCAAACATAAGCCAATTTAAAACAGGCTGAGCATTATTTTTCAATTTACCAATTAAAGGAATTGTTGTCGCAATCAATATAATTAGAATAGGCCATATGTACGTATTTGGAATTTCCTTTTGAGGTAAAAATAAAAATGGCCAATCATCAATTACTGATTCAATTTTAGGATTAACATTAATAACTCTTGTTTGCCAGGAATTAGCAATATCTTTTGCAGCTTTACCATTAATGCCTGGACCACAAATGACAAAACCAGTTGGTAATTTATCTCCTTTATAAAAACCAATAGGCACGTTATCAGGAAAAATCTTTGCAATTGATTTAGTATGTCTATCCCACAACCAATCCGGAATAGCGACAAAAGTTATACATAAAATGCCATCATCCGTAAGTAATTTAGCTGCTTCTTTTAAAGACTCTTCTGTAAAAATATAATTGTCTGTTCTAAGCGATGAAAGAGATGAAAATGCAGTATGACTATCCAAACCAGCAAATACAATCACATTATATTTATGAGGAGAATTTTTTAAAAATGTCCTAGCATCCATGATATGAGCTTTAACTTTATCTGAATCATATGGCTTTTCTGGATGTAATTGCCTGCCAACTCTATAAATACCAGGATCAATTTCTACAGCATCAATAAATTTTGCACCATGACGCAATGCTGATGCAACATCACTGCCACTGCCAGCTCCTAAAATTAAGACTCTTTCTGGTTGTTTGCCATAAGCAATAATTGGTTTAGCATGATATTCATCCAATTCATTTTGCAATGCTTTATGAAAGAGAGCAAAATTTTCTGGTCTTAAGTCTAAAATAGATTGATAACTATCATAATTGACATAAATATCAAAGCCTAAAGATTTACCTTTATGTGGTCCACTATCAATAATAGTTTTAATTACATCAATACGATAATATGGCGACCAAATTGTTTTTACATAGTTTTGTCCAAATACAGCTTTAGCAGTCACTGGTTCAATTAAAGATGCATATGTAATACCAAAAACTATTAAAAGAATTGATATTAAACGGCGGTCTAAGAAAAGAAAAATACAACCAATAAGAATTAACCATATTCCTGGTCCAGTTTCACAATAACTTAAAAGAGAAAAAGAAAGTATGCCTAATAAACCACCAAAAACATTTATGGAATAAGCTTTTAATGGACTAAATTTTTGGAAATATTTTCCAGTTTCTTGTCCTAGTCCAATAAAGAAAAATACGGTAAGGGCAAAAATAGCTAACATGCATAATATAGTTTTTATTGCAGTTAAATTAGAAAATGGAATGAATGCTCCAAACATCATTAGATTTTCTTTTTGATAATTGCCAAATGTAAGATGTGTAAATCCAAGTGCTAGAGCGCTAGCTAGAATACAACTTAAATATAAAAGAGCACTAGATGAATATTTGAAAAAATTGGTTTTATAATTTGTCAGCATAAAACCAAGTCCTAAACCTAAAAAAGCAGACATCAAAGGCAAGTTTTTAAAATAAGCAAAAATACGTATCTCAGTAGCTAGCCAACGAATAATCATTAGCTCACAAAATAAACCGAGAAAACTTACAGTCAATAATAGCCAAGCTTCTTTGTTCTTAAATAATTCATTCAAAGTGCTTGACTTGTTTTGAGACAATTTACTTACCTGAAATTGCAAGGGCAGTGATTAATATTACAATACGAAATGCTTTTGTTGATGCCAAGAATTATTGATAAATCAATCAATATATAAGGTACTATAATTAAATTGCTTGTGCCCGTAGCTCAGCTGGATAGAGTGTCGGTCTCCGAAGCCGAAGGTCTTGGGTTCGAATCCCAACGGGCACGATATTCTTATTAATTCATCACATTCATAATTGAACCATACAGTTATAAAACTGATCGGTAAGCAAAATCTATCAATTGCTCCTTTGCTATGTTCGTATCAAAGACATCTATAACTAAAGGAGATTGCTATGAAAAATATGATAATTGGACTTTCAATTTTGGCTATGAGCTGTGGATTAATACAACCAGCAACAGCAGCAAATGTAAATCAACTTTTAGAAGGTACTGTGCTTTTACCTGCTAGAACATTAGGACTAGCTACTGGTATTGTTGTTGGAAGCCCAATAGCTGTATTACGTAAAAGTACAGAAAATATCAATGCCATAACTAATAAAATTACACCTGATAATCATAATGTAATTCCTAAAGTTATAGCTGCCGGACTAGTTGGTATCCCTTTTGGAATAGCAGCTGGTGCTCCAGAAGGAGTTTATTTAGGCAGTAAAAATGCCTTAGTGAATTGTATTAACAAGCCATTTAGTGTCGACTCATATAGCCTTGGAGAGCTAAATTAAATTGTGAGCGTAAAATAAAAGCAACTGGGGCTTTTTTGAAGCTCCAGTTACTTCTCTGAGACAAAAGAGTCTATTGACAAAAGATAGCAATTTTGCGATAATTGAATTTAATGTATGTCAAAAACCAAAATTGTTTTCTATGCCAACGAAAAAGGTGAGTCACTTCTCCTGCCCTATTTTGACATTTGGCCAAAAAAGGTTGTGGACAAGTTTTATGTCAGAATTGAACGGCTTGAAGAACTTGGACACGAATTAAAAAGACCAGAAGCTGATTTTTTAAGAGATGGCATATACGAGCTACGAGTTAGACATATCAAAGTAAACTACAGAATTCTTTATTTCTTTTCCGGAAAAATAGCGGTCTTATATGATGGATTAACAAAAGAAAAAATAGTACCACCAAAATATATCAATAGAGCCATTGCAGCAAAAGAATCATTTGATAAAAATCCCACCAAACATACTTATGAGGCCGAGGATAATGAAAACTAAGGAAAAAACTACTACTAATGCCCTAGAAATTCTAAAGCATAGATATTATAAGCTTGAAAAACATCGACTAACACTAGAAGAAGCGAGAATAAATGCTGAAGCAGCCAGGCTTATTTATAAATTACGTACAGAAGCTAAACTTAGCCAAAAAGAGCTTGCTGATTTGATTGGAACAACTCAATCTGTGATCAGTAGACTTGAAGATGATGATTATGAAGGACATTCATTAGGAATGCTAACCAAAATAACTGCTGCGTTGCACAAAAAGCTCCACCTAGTAACCGAGTCTGTCTCTTAAAGAATCCGCAATAATTCATAGAATTATTCTAGGGTTTTTCCTCTATCGTAAATTAAAAGATAGAGTATTATCTAAAATAAGGCTTTAGAAATTGCAGGTAAATTTATGGGTTTAAATAATATTGAAATAGCTGCTCCATGTTCTCAGTCTTGGGACAAAATGAAAGGAAATGATACAGTTCGTTTTTGCCAGGAATGCAAATTGAATGTATATAACATTTCTGAAATGACTACTATTGAAGCTGAAAAATTGATATCGACTAAAGAAGGTCGTTTATGTATTCGTTATTACAAACGCAAAGATGGAACTATAATTACTAATAATTGTCCAATTGGCCTACGTGTAATAAAGAAGCGTGCACAAGTTATTTTAGCTTCTGCTCTATCTATAATAACTGGACTATTTTCTCTTAGCGCTATTACCAAAGAGACTGAAACAACTAAACCCACTAAAATGGGTAAATATGTAAGACCAGAATTAATGGGTGAGTTGGGTGAGATGGCTGAAATCGCATGCCCTCTTCCCAATCAATTAGTGATTTACTCGAAAGTTGCAATTAAAAAAGGCACTCCCTTATCTACATATAATATTCAACTGAAACCAATCACTGAAGACGATCGTAAAAGAACTCCTAACAAAGAAGTATTTTCTGCGGTAAACAATTTAATACCAGATAGCGTTATTGCAAAAACGGTCAACAAAGATATACCTAAAAATCAGATAATTTTAAGAGCAGATTTAAAAGAATAATTTATTGGGGTTCTAATAAGCCTGGTACATCTTTTACTTCAATGCGTTTTGCTTTGAGATCAACTTTAGGCACTAAATCTTTTACAAACGGAACAATAATTGTTTTTCCATCGGAAACATTTTCTGGTCGAATTTCTATAAGGCTACTAGCACTTTCAATAATTCCACACACGATACCAACTAGTCGCCCTTCCAATGTATACACAGATAGACCCACCAAATCATTTACCCAAAATTCATTTGTATCAAGTTTGGAAATTTGATCGTGACTAGCAAACAAATTGTAATTAATTAAAGGTTCTACAGATGTACGATCTGGATAATTAGCAAAACTTACTAATAATAATTTTTTGTCTAATTTAATAGATGCGACTTTCAATTGAAGGGTATTTTTTTTATCAGGGCTTACTGCTTCCAGAGTTTTGATTTTGAGTAATAAATTAGGATTATTTGCACTCGGAAAAATTTTTACCACGCCTTTAAGCCCAAGACAACCTATTATTTTGCCAATGGAAAATAATGGCTTATTTTCTTTATCATCCATAATTATCTTTTTGATTCGTGAGTTATTAATTGTTTTGCTTGACCGGTCCAGCGTTTAAATAAGCTATGATCAAAGCCAAATTGATCAAGTACGCGTCCAACTACAAAATCAATTAGATCAGATATTGTTTTTGGTTTATGATAAAAACCAGGTGAGGCTGAAGCTATGATGGCACCAGCATCTGAAAGAGCAGACATTTGTTTTATTTGAATATGTCCAAAAGGCATTTCACGAACAAGCAATAACAAAGGTCTTCTTTCTTTTAAAGTTACAGCTGCTGCCCGATAAATCAAACTATTAGTCAGTCCACTAGCTACAGCTCCCAATGTGCCAAGACTACAAGGAACAATAGCCATGCCCATAGTTTTATATGAACCACTAGCAACACTGGCACCATAATTTTCAATTTTGTGCATGGTTAAAGGCGAATCTTTAGCAATATTTAAATAGCTAAGCAATTGCGGTTTTATATCCCCATTAAAATCAATTGGCAGTGTCTCAGCTAATTCATCTTGCATTACTTGTTTGGCACCAGCTGATATAAGCAATTCTACAGGTTGTTCTATCTCTAATAAATATTGCAACATACGCAGTCCATAAATTGAACCGCTGGCTCCAGTTATTGCTAATACAAAAGGTAACTTATTCACAAAATATCCTTGCTAAAACGAATTATCCATCTCAGTACTATTAGGTTTGTTGGTCACTTCTTTATCATTTGGTTGAAGATTAGAATCAGGCTCATTAGCTTTTTCATCAACAGGTTGTATTGGCTCACCCATAACTGGCGCTGTAATACCCATTTTAAGAGGAGCAGATAATTTTACGGTTAGTGGCGATCCTTCATAAATATAATAATCAAGTTTTTTTAGTACCAATGATCTGATAGTAAAATCACTATCTCTATCTTGCCAGCCAGATTCTCTATTTAGACCCAATATTGGATCCATCAACATGTCTTGTTTTCTAACAACTTTTGGAGTTCTACCTGTATGACGAGAACGAACTTTTTCTGACATATTCGGTGCTACTGCTTCAAAACTTGATGATGAACCCATATAGCTTACAGAAGTACCTAGTGGAACACGACGCGTGGAATGTTTGTTTACCCCTGATTCACCAACCAATGAAGCAACTAGTGGATAAGTTATGCCATCTGGCGTACGCAAACTAGAAACTTGAATACGTAATTTGCCTCTGTGTTTCGGCTCACCTTTTTGTCGAGGAACACGCGAAGCCGGAACAGCTTCTACTACTTCACCCAAAACTTGCGAGCCCGCAGGAATAAGTACATCTGTACCATTAGCTAAAATAGGACTTGATAAGATAATAGCAAATGATTGACCAGCTCGACTTTTAGTTGAACTCAAACTCGTATTAATGCGTCCTTCAAAAGTAGTACCAATTGGAATAAGAACTGTTTTGCCAGAAAGAGTACTAGCGGGACGATAAAATTCATTTGGATCGCTGCGCCGTCCACCACGTTGCGCCATACCAGGCGTTTGTAGAGTTAAAACAATTAACAGAAAAAGGGGTAATAAGTAAAAGGTTTTATTTTTGACTCGATTTATCATATTGTTGATCTTCTTGAGCTGAAGAATTGTGTTTTCCTTTTCGCATTTTAGCAATGATTGTAAGTGTTAAGTAAATAATAAAGCAAGCTGCCGCAAATACAGCAATTATGACAATAAGGCGAGAAATGCTTTGTCCAAAGCTTAATAAGCCTGGGAATATTATACAGAATGCACCTAATAAAATGATAGCTGAAACAAATTGTCCAATGGTTTTTGTATCAAGCTTAATGTTCATTTTAATTATTTCCGTTAATTATTCCTGGTTAAGAATTCCTTCCAGGCGCCCAATTACCACAGCTGATATAAAGTTTTTTCCTGCCCACCAAGCAAAAACTAAAGCCGCTGGAACAAGCGGTATTCTAATCAAACGTGGTATCAATGGATAAAACAAAGCCAATATCAAGGCGGTAACACCCATAGAAACAATAATTGAAGCTCTAGTTACCAGAGCTTCTTGGTCGGGGCGAGACATTCGTTTGAAGGAAGTGCTTAGTACATTTTTGTAATTACTAAAAAGCCGGCCAATACCCTTTGATGAGGCTTGCCACGCTTTTGTTTCAACAATATTTTTGGGTGCACTATTTTTTACACCAGCACTTTTATTTGTATTAGCCTTTTTTTTGAACACTATTTACTCCTTACCTTTATTTTTTTCTTTAATTTGTCTTTGTCTAATTTTATTCAGACTATTTTCTACTTCCTTACGATAAGGATTCCCATCATCAGCCGCTTCTAAAAAACAAAGGGCATTGTTAATCACAAGTTCTGGATCGGCTTGTTTATCTTTACTATAAACCCAATATAGTCCGTAATAAGCATTTGGGTGTTGAGGATCAGCAATCAAAGCTTGCTTGTAATGATCAACAGCAACATCGGGCATTTGCCGTGTAGCGTCCCCTAGTTTTGTTTGTCTCATAGCTTCATTACGCTGACTAATAATTTTACTCATACCTTGTTCGGCGCGCGAAGTAACTTCTGGAATTTCTTTTGCATAATTAAAGGCTTGCTCTGCTGAACGCAGGTCACCATCATAAAAAGCTTGTTCACCTAGAGTTAACAAATCATATGGGTTATTTTTATGATTGCTAATTACATTTTGGAAATGTTGTCGAGCTTTACGAAAATGATTTTGTGCTAATGCTTTTTCACCTTCGGATAATTCTATACTTTCTTGTAAATCTTTTGCTCCCGCTTTTATGACTTTACCTTGTACATTTTGTTCGGTGACAACAGTTTGTATTTGATCCATCAATTGTTGCCAACCTGGTGGATATTGTCCTTCTTTACGTGCTTTGCGGAAATACACTCGAGAAAGTCCCAGTAAAGCATTTGGATCATCCGGCTTGGAGGCTAAGACAGTTCGATATTCTGCCTCAGCAATATCCAATTTATCTTGTCTTAAAGCTAATTCTGCTAATTCTTGCCGCAGCGCCATGTCATTTGGCAATATTTCCAAAGCATCATGCAAACCAGCAATAGCCAATTCACCATCACCACGCATAGCATAATATTGCGCCATATGTTTATACGGATCTGGATTGTGTGGCTCTTGCCTAATCGTCTCACGCCACGCAGACAAAGCCGCTGGTCCATCGCCTTGCCTTTGGTAAATATCTCCTTCTATTAATGACCAATCATGAGTGCGTGCCGACTGGGGAATATTATGCAATTCCATAAATGCATCTTCATTTTTTCCTTGCGCAGATAATACTATTGCTTTCTGCAAACGAGCTGGATAATATGTGTTATCCATTTTTATAGCACTATCAACTAATTCTGGTGCTTCTTTGTCTTTTGGATCAAGTCGCAATAAAGCTTGTGCCAAGAGCGTGATATTTACTGGATTTTCTGCTAATTCAACTGATTTACGAAAAGGTTCGATAGCAGCTTCTGTTTCATCTTGTGTCATTTTGACCAAACCTAATGTTTGTTGAGCAATCACAATATTGGGATTTGCCTGTATTGCTTTTTTGCACAATGACTCAGATGCTTCCAAATATAAATCCCTTTTAGCTGGCGATGCTACAGTTTTAGAATGAACATAAGATACATATCCGCCGGCAGCTATTACATTTGGATTATCAGAAAAATTTGTTTTTGCTTTTTTCAAGATTTTTTCTGCCTGAACAATTTTGGCAGGCCATGATTGTTTTGCTAAAGCAACTGCTAAGCCTGCATAAGCATCCCCTGTTTGATCATCGCTGACTAAACCCCTATACATATCTTCCGCTTGTTTATATTTATTGTCCAATAATAAGCTGTCAGCCTCAGTCAAAGATATTTCTTCAGCTGCCAGCAAATCAATTTTGATCACAAACAAACTTAAAACAACAAATGAAATAATACCTGCTTTTTTTAAGCACATAGAAAAATTACAATTACTATTTGTTTTACTTATCACTCTTTTCCAACTCATTGGCTTTGTCCAGCTCTTTTTGTGCTTCTTTATGATCACCCAAATGTTCAAGGGCAATAGATAATTTTTTATGCAGAATCGATAAATTAGGCGCTAAAATTATAGCTTCTCTTAACTCGCCAGCTGCTTTCACCCAATTGTTATCTTTACTAAACTGTTCAGCCCTTTCCATATTAGGCTGAACCCTGACTGTATTTATCATTTTAAGAGCAGAACCTGCTTCCGGTTCTTTAAATAAATCGCTTTGACGATAAGATGCAGCCGCTTCATCTAAATCTCCACGTTTTTGTAAAATATTTCCTTTTAAAAGCCAGGCATGCCCATCTTGAGGATCTTGTTCAATCATTGCTCCTATTTGTTGTAAGGCATTGTCAATATTATTAGCTAACATAGCTTTTTCTACTTCAGCATAATCTTTGACTTTTTTCGCACTTACTTTTGGACTAGTGCTGGCTTGCGAACTACCAGTAGCAGACGCTGCTTGTGTTGTTTGACTGCTTTGTTTATTGTCTTTATTTATTGATTCAGGCGAAGCTGTTTGTCCTACCGTTTCATTTTGAGATGAGCCACCCAAACGACTTATAGCTAATTTTAAATCTGGATCTATTAACGAATTAATTGCTTCCGCTTTATGGTAATATTCCATCGCTTTATCCATCTCATTTTGATGTTCTTTCAAACGCCCGAGAATATACCACCAGCGTGCATTATCTGGTTCAGCTTCTGTAAACTTTTGAACTTTAGCAACACTTTCAGCAATTAATTCTGGCGAAGATAGTGCTGACCTAGCAACGGACTGATGATAGGCAACACGCGCTGTTCCTAATGCTTGATTTTTGGGATCTAGTTTAAAACACTGATCATAACAAAGTTTGGCATGTGGAAAATCACCAGCTAATAAATAAGCCCCACCAAGCATCAAATAATTATCAAAGCTTTGTCTTATGGCTGTAGCTTCTCTAGCTACCTCAATAAAACTACGAATAGCATCAGCATCGTTAGGATTTATTGTTACTGCTCGACGATAATCTACAGCAGCATTTTGCAAACGAATTATGCCGTATGATTTTCCTTGCTTTTTAGCAGTATAAGCAAATTCTTTATGGATGTCTCCTAATTGCCTATGACATGCACCTAAATCAATTTTGTCTTTTTCTTCCCAGGTTTTGCCAACAGCAGTACGTAATTCTGAAAATCCATCTACAGTTTTGCCTGCTTTACATAAAACTCTGCCGAGCTTAGCATGACTTGGTCCATCATCAAGCATTTTGACAAGTTTTCTATATTCAACGATAGCAGTTTCATAATCTTGAGAAACATCAGCATCTTCAGCCATCAATTGTCTTACTTTGGCATTGGTTGGATCTTTTTTCAAATGTGTTAAACATTCATCCAAATGAACATCAGCAGGTTGATTATTAGGATCTACATACAATGCATGTCTATATTGTTTTATGGCATTATAATAATCGCCTTTCCCTTTTAAAATATCGCCATATCTTAAATGGGCTGCTGAAAGATTAGTTCTAAATGTTTGATTGCCTGGTGCATCATGCAGAGCAATTTCATGCTCACGAATAGCATCTGCCCATAAACCTTTGCTACCTAATTCCACGCCACGATTATTATGCTCTAAAGGCGTTGTTGGATTTGGACTTTTTAAATAAACTCCTTGGCTGGTGGGAGTTGATACTTTACGTGATCGTTTAGTTTTAGCTGATGCATCATCAATTAAAACGAATAACAACAAAGCGATAATTATCAGGCTAGTAAGAGTTTTCATTAGTATCCAAAAAATTTGTGCTGATTGCCGATAGCAATATGATATTGATCTAATGACATTTTAGCTAGCTTTTTGGCAAATTTCTCACAATTCTCCATTTTGTCTAGACATTCGTATCCAAATTAAAATCCCATTCTATGCTTTAAAATGTTGTCTGGACAACATTTTTCCCTTATATCTTAAAGTTTATATTGACAATAGTGTTAGAAACGATTAAGAATAAATCACCTCACTTTTGAGGTCCCACACTGCTAATAGAAGGCAATCTAGCAGAACGGTGTTTATTAAATAAGAGGCTTTAATAGCACTTCTTTTACTATTTATTTAATGGCATCGGAAAACAGAAAGCATTTTGCCTTAGGCGGAGGCATTACTAAATGAAATCTAGAAATATTGTTGCTCACACTTTGTTATTGGCTGTATTAAGTATGTACAGTTTCAATTCTTGTTATGGGCAATTGCCGCCAACTAATATGGGTAAATTTATTCATCAACCTGGAGATAATCAATATACTCAACAAACTCAAATGACAAGACACGGCACCAGCTATGTTGATACTAATGGCAGCGGACATGTAATGATGCCTAATAAACCAGCTGGAAATTCTGGGCATTTACCAATTAGTTCTGTACCAATGGGTGGGTCGCAACCAACTGGACCTAAAATTGATGTATCACTAGAGCCTATTTCTGCTGATGAACCAATTCCACCAGCTGGCTTTCCTCCTCTACCTTTAAGATTGGATTTACCTGTTGTAGCAACAGGTGTAGGCGGAATGGGAGCAGCTGCTTGGACAGGAAGTGGAGCAGCCGCTAGTTCTAGCGGACAAGCTAATGCAAAAGGTGGAGCAAGAGCTACTGGTTATCATCAACATTATGCTCATTATCAACCTGGTGCATTTGCTAATGGTGGAGGTAATGCACAAGCTCCAGCAAGTGCAAATGTTTCTTCACAACCAGATAATTCTGCTGTCCCCGGTGTAGGAGCAGCAAATGAAAGTAGTATTGGTGGTTATTTAGGGCAAGGTCCTAAAGTGCAACATGCCCCTGGTACGCAAGTTGGCAGTGGATATTATAAATGTAGAGATGCATCTGCACCTATAGTTACTCGCGGAGATTCATTCAATAGTAATACACCTGGTGTATCACCACCAAAATATTCAGCTGGTTCAGAAAAAGCATTACATAAATTAGGTAAAGCACCAGATTTAAGTGCTAAAGATGATGCAGCAGGAGCTCCAGAGGCACCTACACCAGTATTAACCAGTCAAAGCACTACTCAAGATTTATCATTACCAGATGATGAACATATGTCCAGACATTTTAATGATAGTAAAGGCAAACGCTTTATGAATCGCGTTGGTCGTTCTACATATCGCGTTGGTCGTTCAGTTGTAAGACGAGCCAGTGGTGCAGCTGGTATTGGCTTTTAATACTGCGATGGCATAAGATAGGGGAAACAGGGAGTTATATATATGAATAAGGTTTCGTGGTTACTAATTACCGCAAGTGCATTTACAGGAGTAATGCTTAGTCAAACGCCACTTAGTGCACAACAAATCAATCCTAATGCCAAGGAAAAAGTGAAATTTTATACTGCTCCCCGCCAAATTCAAATTATTGATGATAGACCAATAATTAGGGATTTCCGTGAAGCACCAGCCCAAGCAAGACCAATTAATTTGCCACCTGGACCAGTAGGAACTGCAAGTGGTTTTGGTGGCGGTGGCGCCGGTGCATTAGGTCCTGATGGTGGAACATTACCTTCAGGCGGTATGCCACTTAGTGGCGGAAGCGATCCTGGTTATCGCTCAGATCCTGCGCAAGCAAATTCTGTTCCTTTAGATAAAGCAGATTTTGGACATAGACCATCTAATATCCCTGCTGGTGGTATTCGTCCAAAAGGTCCTTTACCTGGTGGCTTCTCAACTGGTGTGCATGCTCAATTGAAACCATTTGAAAAAACAGCTCCAATTGCTCAAGGTGCTGGACCTGCTCGCGGCATGAGCCGACCTGCAAGTCATGCTGCTAGTCGGGGACCAGAGGCAGCAAGTTATGGTGGTGGATATGGTGGCGATAGCTCAGCTGGCAATGCTTATGGTTCTGGTGGCAGTTCAACAGCTGTTAAAGGTGTTTTGTTGAACAGACTTAAAGGTAGCAGGTAATTCACTACTATATATATGATAAGGCGACTAATTTTAGTTTTAAGTGCTCCCGTATTGCTGACGGCTTGCAATGAAACCGGTCAGAATAATCAAAGCACGATGCAAACCAATGGTCGTTCTTTAAGTGTTCTTGGGAGCATACGCCCAAAAGCAGATCCAAAAATAATTGAACAAATTCACCAAGAAGAAGCAGCGGCCAGACAAGAACAACTTTTAAGGGCACAAGCATTGAATAATTCAATGCAAAATAATTCTTTGGATCCCAATCAACGTAATTTACCTGGTGTCGGCATGTCATCGGTAACACCGGATGGACAAAATCAAATGGCAAATAATTCTAACCAGAATTCTTTTTGGCCATTTAATAGTGATAATTCTGCAAATACAAATGCATTAAATATGCAAACAAATAATCCTATAAATCATCCACCACAAACATCAACAAATTCAGCAGCTAGTTATGGCAATTACAATAGCCCTTCTATGGCAACTGGTGCTTTAATTCCGCCACCACCAGCTGTTACATTGTCTACTCAAGCAGCAACAATGCCATATGGAGCTATGCCCGGTGGCGATCCCTACGCCAATGCTTATGCAAATCCATATATGAACCCGTACATGATGGCACCACCACAAGCACAAAACGCTGCCATGAGCCGTCCCAGTGGATTATTTGGTTCGGGAACAACATCTGTTAATAATGAAAATAGTGATAATGAAATTACTTACAAAAGTAAAAAAGCCAATATTGTTGTTATAACTCCAACTGGAATGGAATCACGCTCACCTTATAAACAAAGAGATGATTTAAGAATGTTGTGGAAAGGAGCAATTGCCAATTCAGATATATTGTCGGATTCCAAATTTACTCAGTCTTTAAATAAAGTAGATGTTTCATTACCCCAAGAGTCTAGTAAAGGATCAATATCTGTCCAACAAAGACAAGTAGACAATACTTTTAAATCACAATCATTAGATAAGCACATACAAGCAACAGCTAAAAGAGTGCAGTCAGAACTAGTACAATCTTATTATCGCTACTTATATGCCTACAACAAATATTCTTTAGCTCAACAAAACGTAGCTGCCCGCAAGCAAGAAGTTGAGGTAGCAGAAAGTGCAGCTGAAAAGCAAAGAGCTGCTGCTGATTTGTCACAAGCACAAAATGAAGCAGAAAGCAGTAGAGATGACTTGAAAGCTTCCCAAAACGATTTAGCTGCAATCGCTGGCGCTCAATCTGCACGAACAATTATTTCTCGAGTATCTGGAATTGCACCAAATTTAGACTCATTAGCTCAATCAGATAGTCCAGAGCCAAATAATATTAAAAGCAAAAATAACAACAATGGATTTACAGGTTTCATTGGTTCTGCATTTGGTTTGGAAAAGGTAAAAGCAATAACAAAGAAAAAAACAAGCAGGATAAAGTCGAAAGTAATGGCTCAAGTAAAGATTTAATCTCTGCTGAAAAAACAAATAACGAGAGTAATTCCCCAGAACCCGCATCAGGAGCGGCAAAAGAGACAAAAGCCTCAAATTCGGGATCTCCCGATCGCAATGGGGGAAACCACATACTTTTTAATCTGAGGGATGTACAAACTACCCCACGTAAATCTATACTTAAAGTTGCAATTCGCAATACAACCAATAATGAGTTTAACTTCAATCCTGAAGTAGTCTCTGTTTCTGAAGGTAATCATAAACTCGCTGAAGCCTCAATAAGGGCAGAGTTTGATTCTACAGTTGTTCCCCCCAACCAAGAAGTTACAGGAACTATTACCATATTTGGTCGCCCGTGGAATGATAAGTTGAACGTATCGCTTTCCGATGGTGGACGCATAATCCAATTACGCAGATAGCGATAACCAAGGGTAACAATACAAGTGAGAAATAAAATAATGGGATATCATATCCTGCGTATCAGCATGATTGTAAATCTGCTTGCATTTATTTTTGCCTGTCCAGGGCAAGCTCAACCTGTGCCGTCACCTAAATCATCCGCGCAACAAACAGCAACTGATTCCAAACAAGTTAATAACCACACTATAAGATTTGAAGGGTATTTTAAACGTTATCCTTACGCCAGAATGGCAGAACAATTTACTAAGCGCGAAACTTTTAACGAGCATGGCAAATATCCAGTTTTAATTGGGCCACCCACACAAGCTGGCGATGGTAGTTCATTAGGTGAGACAATTACAATTCCACCTGGTGATATCACAATGAAAAAAGCCTCTAAAGGTCAAAACGGTGATACGAAAGTACATTTTCGTCCACAATATAGAGCAATTTTTAAACCATGCGGTGGCGATCCAGGATATTTTTTACCACAGCCAGGTTCTCTACCACCGTCACAAGAACCAAATTCAAGACGTGGACAAATTCCACCAAATTTACAAGCTGTACCAATTATATTTAGCTCAAGCACTATTCCTCAAACATATGAACACCCTGTTTATGTAAGACCAACTAGTGGCTTTGAAACACCATGTTATGTTCAACCTTGGATTGCCCACAATAATAGATCAGCTATTGGTCAATCAACTTCTGGCATTGCCCAAGCTCGCGATGAAGAACTTTGGGAATATGAACTTACCACTTTTGGTGTTGGTCCAATTAGTGATACCCAATTTCAAATGATCGACAGGCAAGACAATCAAAGATTTTTAGAACTTTTATTTGATCCAGAACGCTGGATATGGATGACGCGTGCATCAGCCAATATGCAAAGGCAACAAATGAGTGAATCAGTGGCCGAAGGTGCTGAAAATACTTTTCAAACAGCAGTATTGACTATGAATGAGTCGCTGATTAATGTTGCCAATGAAAATGCTGCTCAACCAGTAGCCGGTGGTGCTGCCGAAAAAACCATTCCACAAGCCATATATATGGTTCAACAAATGTATAAGTATGTTTTCATACCTATGTCAATTTTGTTTTTATTACCTGGCGCTATTTTGACACAAATGAAAGGTATGGTAGCTTCAGGCATGTTGCGCAACGCATCAGATGAAGATACCGTAAGTCCTTTTTCTGGAATTTTGCGCTCAACAATTGCCATATTTCTTATTCCTGCCACCCAGTTAGCAGTAAGTTATTTAATTGATGTAGGAAATTCTCTTACGTATGAAGTACAAAAATATGTTGAAATAGAACAATTATTTAAACATACAAATCAACAAACATTTAACGCTCCGCGTGACAATGCACGTAATGTTATGCTGCCATCTATTTATCAAGATCATTCTAATGAAGCAAAACAAAGAGAACAACGTGGCGATGGTAATCCAACTTTACAAGACGAACAAAATGGTGCTGCTTACGAAATACCAGAAGAAGATTCGGAAGTTGAAAAACAAACTAATTTATCAATGATATTACAGCTAGCGTTTAACTCACTAGATTATTTAATGTCTCAAGCTTTAATTGTCCTAACTGGGTTTCAGTTAGTAATGATGTGTTATTTATTCTTACTTGGTCCAATAGCTGCTTGTTTATTTGCTTGGCCAGCTAGTATTGGTCGCGAATTATTTAGAAGAGTTTTTGCTAACTGGATCGATGCTGTAACAATATTGTCCTTATGGCGTTTTTGGTGGATGGTTGTTCTTGCTTGCATGAGCACACGTATTGCTTGGTTAAAAGAAATTGGAGCATATACACCAAATACTCAATGGGAAATGATGATGTTTACTTGTTTCTTAGGCTTATTAATGTATGTACCATTTCAACCATTTGAGTTTAGACCAGGTGAAGTAGCAACCAGAGCATTAGAACAAGGTGCAAGAGCCGTACGCGGCTTATCAGGACAAGCTGCTCAAGCCGCCAAAGAACAAGGTATGCCTGCGCAACAAGTAGATCAAGCAAAACAAGAATTAAATAAAGTAGCTGATATGGCTAGCATGACCAGTCGTGGAATGTCCGAACAAGGAACCGGACTCTTCCCTGATGTTATGCCACCATCGGCTAATCCATATACACAATACATGCGCGATCAAGATAAAGCCATGCGCAATCGAATTTTTGGACCAGATAATAATAGCGCTGCGCCAAACTCACCAAACAGTCCAAATGCACCAAATAATGGTAATCCTGATATTGCGCCACCACCTGGAGAGCCAGTGGTTATGGCACCACAAAATAAACGCGTTTTCCCAAGTGGAAATAGCCAAATAAATTCTCCTAGTATAGATGTGCCAACATCTAGTCCACAAATTGTTTCTAATAATGTTTCCCCTAAACATCCTTCCTCCGATAAACCACCAATTGCCTAAGGACAAATAAGATAATGTGCACTTTTAAAAAATTGAGACTAACTTTAATAGCTTTAGCTTATATAACGCTACTAATGGCAAGCTCGTCATCATCTGTTTTGGCGCAAGGGCAAACGCAAGGCAATCCAGATTTAAATCGCAATGATAGTAATAAGCTAAAAAACCCTGGCGATATGCGTAAAAATTATACATATGCAGATCCAAACAACGCGCCATTCGTACCAAGAGAAGTACACCCAATGGGACGCGATATTGTTGAAGATCAAAAATCACAAGGACCCGGACAGGTAAGTCATGGCGGACAAGAACACGATCCTATATATAAATGGCCCGTGGTAATTTTAGAAGCTAATTCACCAGTGCCGACAAAGCGCGATATGGGAATTATGGACCATCGTTTAAGAACATTTGGTTATCCAATGTCCGATACACAATATCAAATGATTCATCGTTATAATCAAAATATATTATTGGCCGAAATGTTTGATCCAGAGCGTGTCAATTGGTTATTAGCTACTACCGGCAATATGCAAGCACAAGATGCTGCCAATACTGCTAACAATATAGAGCGCAATCAAGTAGCTTCTGCAATCGATTTTTCAGCTAGCTATTTGTACAATTTTACAGTTGATGCTGGTAATCGTTGGAATAAAATACGCGACCAACTTTTTATACCGATGGCATTTCTTTTACTTTTGCCAGGAGCGGTATTAGCACAAGTAAAAGTAATTGTACAAGCAGGTTCACCAGTAATGGGTGATTCTACTAGCCCATTTGAAGGAATACTTAGATCAATTATCGCTGTTTTTCTTATTCCAGCTACTTATTTAGTAATTAATTACGGAATAGACGTAGCCAATTCAATAACATACACAATTGCCCATGAATACGAACGTATTTTTGGTACCAATATGTACAGAGATGCATTATGTGCTGAAATTCGGGCTTTCCCAATTCGTCAAGCACAAGAAAATGACAATGGTATCTTTAAACCAAGTGTGCCTTGGAATCGCCTTGACCCAAAAGGAAATAAAAATGAAACACCAGCTGCAAAAGCTGAGTCAATAACCAATGCCAATATGATTGAAGATCCATGTGCCAATAAACGTATAGTGCCTGGAGAGCGGACTGATGAAGCAGCAAATGTTATTTCCACTACACAACGTTTGATGTCCGGTGGAAGCAATGCTGCTCTTGCTGCTACTTGGAATATTCTTTGTGCATTCCAAATGGCTTATTTATATTATTTATGGTGCGTTGGCCCAGTCATAGCTGCGCTTTGGGTTTATCCAATGAAACAGCTGCGTGATGCTTTTCCAAGCTGGATTGAAGGAGTAATTACAATTTGTTTCTGGAGTTTATTCTGGAATACAGTTATATTACTTTTAGCTTGTTTCCGAGGTGTGGATGAAACAGGTACTGTCATTGTGTCAGCTTTAAATTTCCTAGCTAATGCTTGCGTAAAATATGCATTTGACTTTGCTGGATTAGTAAAAGCAGCCGGACAACAAGCAGCTGGACAAGCACTAGGTGCAGCAGCTAATGCTGCTAAAGGAGCTGGTTCTGGTACTCACGGTCAAGGGCAAAAAGGTGCTTCTCCTTCTCAAACTCAAGGTGGACAAGGTGGCAATGTTGCCGGTAGCGAAGGTGTTGCTGCTTTAAATTCTCCAGCAAGTTCGGGTTATGGATCTTCTGCTGGTGGACAAGGTGCTGGCTCAAGTGCTGGATCTAGTCAAATAGCTGCTAGCGGACAAAGTGGCTCATTTGATCAAAGCGCGCGCATACCAGCAAATGGTGCTGTTAATGATATGCCAAGCAATTCATTAGCTAATGCTGGTGCATCCTTATTGGGTGCAACTGCTGGTTCATTAGGTTCTGTTATGTCAGGAAATATGCTCGCAAATTCATCGCCAGCAAGTGGGGTTAATTTTAGCAATATTGGTAGCCCACCACCAATTGCTCCAATTGATGACCAATTAAAACCAGCTTCATTTGCTAATTTAAGCAATGTCGATAATAATTTATTGCCACCAAGCGTATTAGCAAATACAGATTTAAATACACAAAGTGGCTCAGCATTGGCAATGAGCATGAATATGGGATTAGGTGCATCAAGAGAATTAGGAGCTTTTGCTGGCACAGGACCATTTAATTCTGCCAATATGGACTTTGGCAAAGGTTTGCCAATAATTGATGGTCCAAAGAGCAATTTCACTAATTTAACAAGCAATCCAATACCAGCAATTCCTTCACCATCTAATATCGAAGGACTAAAAGTGGATGCAAATTATTTATCTTCATGGAATCAAAATTGGTCGCCAAATATGGCAAGCAATATGATTGCCACATCCAATTCATTTAATTCTTGGTTAAGTGATACAAGTTTTGATCAATCTTTTAAAGACAAATTTAAAGATCAAGTTGCTAACTTAAATGAACAATTAGGACCTATCGCTAATACGCAAGATCCAAATAGTTTATTTAAAGTTCCAAGCATGGCAAATGATACTGCTCAAAATGTACAGCTAATGGCTCAACAAGCAGCATCTGCTACACAACAACAACAATATGGACAATGGCAACAAATTGGCCAAGCATGGTCCAATACTTTAAATCCAACCAATACTGCCGCCATATCCCAAAGTCAATTGAGTCAATTCCAACAATTCCAAGGATCATTCAATGAATATGTGCAAAATGCACGGACAGGTTTTACAACCAATGATTTGAATAATTGGGCTCAACGTATCCAAGGACTACAAGTAGAACAAGCACAAATGACACCAATAGCATTGGGTTCAATTGCAGCAGGTAGCATGGTAGCTAATCAAAGCTCTGTTCAACATGCACACAACGATGCTCAGCTAATTGCACAACAAGCTGCAACTCAAGCACAACAATATCTACCACCATCAAATACAAATTCATACGCAACACAATTAGCTAATGCCATAACTGGAGCGCCTGTACCTGGAGATAATTACAATAGCGCTATACACCAAACTTATAGTTCTCAACATCAAGCGCAACAACAAATTGCTAATCAAATGTTTGCACCTAATCATAATGTGAGCAATTCGGTAAATCAAACAAATCCACAAATTACAGCAAGTGATTTGGCAATTATTCCAGTAGGTAACTCGCAAGCAATTCGTGAAGGCAATCAACAGCCAAGTTATCAACAGTCAAGCGATGTACAGATAGCCAATCAACAAGGGCAAGCATTACAAAATGATATCATTTCAAATAATGCGCCTGTTAATTCTAGCAACGCTACATATGATGCTCCGATAGTAACCTCTAATTCACCTTCTGTTTCAGCTGATTATGCTGTCAGTCAAAATTCACCTGCAATGGCAAGCCAAAATGATTTGTATCAAAGCATGGTTAGCCAAACAAACAATAGCGGATACATGCAAGACTTTGCTGCATCTAGCCCTGCTTCACAATATTCAGCTCCACAATACATAGATGCTCAACCTGTTAATACAAATTACAGCGAGAATTTATCTCCATTTAACAGCGTAAGCACATATGAACATACACCTATATATCAAAACGAACATCCTGCTTTTGCTCCAAACGATACCCATTTAGCACAACCTGCTTTAGATGAGCATTTATATCCAAATGCAAATCAACAAGTAGCTAATAATATTAATAGCGGAAACATTATGACATCTGGTATCATTGCCGCTTCAACAGGAGCAGCATTAGGTTATGCATACGGAAACCAACAACGCAATGAAGCTGGACAAGTACAGCGGATAAACCGTGAGTCTAATTTCAGCCAGCCACCACAAGCAAGAATTGCAAGCGCTCAGCCTGTAAACACAAGTGGACCAAAACAAAGTGTAAGCCGACCAATGGCAAATCCAAATCAAGTTGCCACCAGTCGACCAGCATCATACTCACAACCAAATGCTTTTACACGTGCATTAAATACAAGGTCACAAAGCCAAAAGGTAACAAATAGCTATACAGCAAGCTATGTAGCAAGCTCAAGTAGTGCACCTAATGTAAGCAAGCGCATGGAGACTCCATTTGCCGAAATGCACCTTGCTTCTTTACGCAATAAAAGCTCGTCTATAAATAAGGACAAATTGCAGCAAGATTTAAATGAATTTGCTGAAGATATGGAATGGAATATTTAATATTAGCCTGCTTTACATTTAAGCTCCCTATATTAAATGGGTATAGAATATTATCTGCCAATGCCTTTGCTAGAACCTTTTAGCGCATAATTCATGTGCGCCAAACCAGCAAATGGAGATACAATACTTAATAGGCGAATCGCAAGAAGCGGCATAGAGTGAGGGTTGATTTAATGTCTCTTGTACATCGAGTAATTCCATTAAACAAACCATTTAAGCTTCGGGGATATACTTTTCCCCAATGGGTACTTTTAGCTCTATCCGTAGGGATAGCTTTTCTTGTCGGCTCAAAACTGCCTGGTGACTTGAAAATTGGCAATATACCAATAGGCATTATAGTCGGTGTTGGTATTATTTCTGGCGCTATTGTTTTTGTTAGCGCTTCTGAGATGAAACCAGCGGCATGGTGGAAAAATTTATTTTTGTATCGCCTGAAGCTAACTCCAACTATATTTCATCCCCATGCTGAACCTGGACAAATATATCCAGATCCAGACATAATTGATGCCAAAAGCAAGCATGAAAATCGTGCTTATGTGGAATATGACAACAAGATCTAATTAATATAGAGAAGATATGACTGGCGTTAAACCACAACAATCAAAAAAAACTGCTGGCGCAGGAAAACTTAGATCTTATGAAGAAGAAGCAGATCAAGCTCCTGTACAAAAATCAGCTAATGGCAATTTTCTCTCTAATTTACTCAATAATTTACCAGAACCAATAAAATATTTTTTGCCTTTTGAAACCGGTGAAAATGGCAAAGCTGATTTATCGGAACCTCCCAAAGATAAGCGTGAAGAAACAAGCTGGCAAGATGTTTGTTTTATTCATTCCATTCCTGGCGAGGATGAGGATGAAGGTTTAGTAGTTTTAGCTGATGGCACACTAAGAAAATATATAAGTTGTAAAGGAATCAATGCTCTTTTATTTGACGAAGCTGAAAGAGAACTTTTAGCTAAACAGTTTAAAGATCTTGCCAATTCATGCGATTCAGATATTCAGATAATTGTCACGTCGCGCAATTTGTCGGTAGATGAATATTTATCACGCTATCAAATCCTACTCAAAACTGATAACGATTATTTAAAATGGTACGCTGATTATACGGATAAATGGTTTAGACGCATTCAGGACGTTCAATTTGTTCCGCAAAGGGAATTTTATATTGTTATTAGTTATCGCCCAGATGACTTAGCTAAAAAATTGGAATTTCAACCTTGGTCCGGCAGGCGGTCTATTCAAAAGCATGATGAATATTTGGAAGCACTAAATAGACTTTGCAAAACAGCTTTAGAACAATTACGTATGTCCAATTTGCGTCCAGCAATTTTAACTCGCAAACAAGTGCGCAATCTTATTTACAATCATCTCAATCCTAGTTTGTCTATCAGCGAGCCTGATGCACCGCCATGCAAACCTGGCGAATCAGAAACTTCCGCTTTATGCAAATCAGCTTTAAAGGTATCGGATCAATATCTATGGCTTGATGGCAAATATGTCGGCACACAATATATGTCTGAATTACCACATGAAACTTGGATGGGCTGGTTATCAGAATTGCTTACTTTAAGTGTTGAATACACATTTGTCATATTTATCCATACATGCAACCAAGATGTTGTACGAAAAAAACTACAAACACAATATAGATTAGGGATGGTGGCAAGCACACAGTTAGCTACACCAGACATTGAAGGACTAGAATCGACAAAAAGTGCAGCTACAGCCATTCAAGACTTTCTAAGAAGTTCAAATAAAGCTTTTGATATAAGTATTTATATCAAAACTCATTCTGATACTCCAGAAAAACTTGCCCAGAATATGGATGAAATTAGACGTGTATTTAAAAACCGAGGAGCAATTCTTGATCGCGCTCAACTTCTACAATTAGATGCCTGGCAATCAACGATACCTGTAGGTGTAGACAAATTAGCAGTAGTGAATAGAGTAATGTCACCTATAGTCGGTACAATCTGGCCATTTTTTACTGCTAGTTGCGGCACGCCTGATGGAGTACCATTTGGTTTTGCACATGCTTCTCGTGAACCGGTACTTTTAAATCCATTTTTCCGTGGTGCCGGTAAAGATGCTAATAATATGTTTGTGGTTGGAACAACTGGGGCTGGTAAATCATTTGCTGTTTCAATGATGATATTACGTCTTTTACCACTAGGAACCCGTTTTGTGCTCATTGACAAAACAGTAGATAAATTCGGCGCCTATCGTTTCATTACTGAATTGCTTGGTCCAGAATTTTGTGCATATGTTGATCTTGGCCCAAATTCAGGTTTTATTCTTAATCCATTTGATTTAGGACCTGAAGATGAGCCAGGTAATCCATCACCCGATAAAATCACTACTTTGCTTTCACTTTTTGATATCATGCTCGCTCCCGAAGGCAGAGAAGAACTAAACCCAGAAGAAAAATCTCTTTTAGACAATCTAATTCGATTAGCATACATGGATGCTGCTTTCCGCAATACTGTACCAACTATGTCTGATTTAGCTCGCGTGACAGCACAAGCAGCACAAAGTGAAGACAACGGCTCCGAACGTGAACGTTTAAATAATTTTGCCAGAGGTCTATCATTGTTTACACGTCATGGTGCTTTTGGTGGATTAGTCGATGGATATACCAATATTGATACAGAAAAATTATTTATTGTGTTTGACACCAGAGAAGTAAATGATCCGCGCCTGGAAAGAATGGCTGTTTTTATTTTAGCTGAGTTTATTAGGCGTAAAGCAGCAGAAAGCAAAGCACGTGGCATTCGTTTTGCTGCCATCATAGATGAAGCTGCTACACTCATGCGCTTTAGAGCTGGCGCTAGATTGTTAGACGATTTATCAAGACGCGCCCGCCACTACGGTATGATGCTTGTTTCTATTACACAACAATTAAAAGACTTCTTCCGCCAAGCAGAAATAGCTGATTCAGTAGTTAAAAATGCCCACATGAAAGTGTTATTACGCCAAGATGCCAGCGACCTAAAATTATTGAAGGACACTTTACGCCTGACAGATGCGGAAGTAATGGAAATTGAAAATTTTGCCAAAGATGAAGAAAAACGGCGTGATAGCCAATGTTTATTAATTGTTGGCAGCATACATGGCACCATTCGTTTAGTTCCAAGTCCAATGGACTATTGGATATGCACATCCGAACCACTTCATGATATACCTTCGCGTATAGAAATGATTAAAGAAGTTAAGGGCAAGAGCCCTCATTTAACTCATACCGATGCTTGCCGACAAGCAGTATTTTATCTGGGCCGACAGTGGGACTTTTAAATGGAAAAAATATTTCGTCCTAGTAAATGGTTTGTATTGTTCTGCTTAATTCTTATTATTGTTTGGGGAACATTACAAATAGTATCAAATATGGTGCTGGAAGAACGGGCTAAAGAAATAACAAAAGAAATTTTCACATGGCAATGGCCAGACAAAACGTGGTCTTCCCAAGTCAAAGATATGAATACATCTGTACTATCGCGAAGTCGCACAGATGCCATAGTGAAAGTAAATGGCAAACAAGATTTAATACAGGCAGCTGACAATGTTTCTAAATCGCAGATATGTGATTTCACTCTCGTTTTGTCTTTTTATCAAGTAAGCAATCATTGGGTGCTGGGAAAAGTAGAACTTTTATAAGGCAGGATTACAATCTATGTATTGGCGCATAAAAAAAATTGGTCCTAAAGACATTATGAAACAATATGGTATTCATGCAGCTCTTGCCATAAGTTTACTTTTCAATGTTTTTGCTCTAATTAAAATAGGCTCTGGACGCCCTATTACTAAAGAACAAAATTTACAATTTGATCAATTTGCTAGAAAAGTAACACAGAATTTACTGGATGCTACTTATATTACATACGAAGAGTCTATTGCTCACTTACTGACACAAGTACAACAAAGTGAAATTCAAAAATTGCGTGCAAATGAAATCTTGCCTAGGACAGCAGATGAAGCAAAAGCACAATTACGTCAATTAAGAGATATAAAAATGGTAACAGCTGTGCGTATAGAATCTGTTAATGTAAGCTCGCCAAATTCTCAGGGTTTAATTCCAGTGGAAGTAAAAGGACAATTTGTAAAACACTCCGCTGAAGGATTGGATGGCCCACGTGATTTTTGTTTTAGGTATTTGATAGGACAAAAAGGCACTACACAAGAATTAGGTGTTGCCAGCATACAAGAAATTCCTGTTGGTTCACAAACAACGCAATAATTTCAAATAAAAGACAATGTTACAATAGTGCCTTACAAGGAGCCGCTTATGTTTTCAGGCATTATTGAAGAAGTAGGACAAATTAAGAGCATTCAAGATTCTGCAAATGGTCGTCGTTTAAAAATAGGCGCTAAAGTAATTACCTCTGATTTAAAAACTGGCGATTCTATATGCGTGAGTGGTGCATGCTTAACTGCATTAGATTTTACCAAGGAATGGTTCGATGCTGAAATTACTCATGAAACTTTGCGCAGAACGAAATTAGGTGAATTAACAATAAATTCGACTGTAAATCTAGAGAGATCAATGAGACTATCAGATAGATTAGGCGGGCATTTAGTCTCTGGACACATAGACAATATGGCTAACGTAGCAAAAATCAAGGACGAAGGTTTTTCAAAAGTAATTGAATTTGCTCTCGATAATAAACTAGCTAGTTTATTTGTTGAGAAAGGATCAGTAGCTGTAGATGGCGTTAGCCTAACTGTTGCTCAGATTAGAAGCGATTCAGACAAAACATTTGTTTTTTCAGTTGCTCTTATTCCCCATACATTATCAGTAACTACATTAGGTACATTGAAAGTTAGCGACAAAGTCAATATTGAAGCAGACTTAATTGGCAAATATGTTTATCGAGCACTGACGCCAATACTAAATAAAAACATTAACAAAGAAGATCTAAATCTTTCATTTCTGGCTGAACATGGCTACACTTAGAGAATAGTTTATTGTCGGTCGTTTCTAAGTTATTACTTATCTAGTGATTTCTGGAGCTTATTCTCTATGTTTGACATTGATAATTTAAGCCAGCATACACAAATTTATCAATCAAAGCCAAAAAATAATATTGAATTTTATTCTATAGAAGAAGCTATAGCCGATATTGCTCAAGGTAAATTTGTTGTTGTTGCTGACGATGAAGGGCGTGAGAATGAAGGTGACTTGGTTTGTGCCGCGGAACTAATTACTCCGGCTATGGTCAATTTCATGATTAGCCAAGCGCGCGGTTGGTTATGCTTAGCTTTAACAGAAGAAAAAGCTCAATCACTAGATTTACCTCTTATGGTTGATGAAAATACAGAATCACAGAATACAGCATTTACAGTTACAATTGATGCTGCACAAAAATTTGGTGTCACGACAGGTATAAGTGCATATGACAGAGCAGCAACTATTCGCGCTGCAGTAGACTCTAATTGCCAACCATCAGATTTAAGACGTCCTGGGCATATTGCTCCTTTAATTGCTAAAGCAGGCGGTGTACTAAAGAGAGCAGGACATACAGAAGCAGCAGTAGATTTATCTCGATTGGCAGGGCTTACTCCCGCTGGCGCTATCTGTGAAATAATCAATGAAGACGGTACAATGGCAAGAGTGCCGCAATTGGCTACATTTGCTCACGAACATAATCTCAAATTTGTAAATATAGCCCAATTAATTGCTTATCGACTAAAGAAAGAAAGATTTGTCGTTAGAGAATCACAAGCTCATTTTCCATCGGCATATGGCGATTTTACAGTTTATTGCTATCGTAATAAATTAGATGGACAAGAACATATTGCTTTTGTAAAGGGAGACGTTAAAAACAAAAAAGATGTTCTTATTCGTGTACATAGCGAGTGCCTAACAGGTGATGTCTTTGCTAGCCTTCGCTGTGATTGTGGTCCACAATTAGAAGCAGCAATGGCAATAATTGCTAAACAAGAAGAGGGTGTATTGGTTTATTTACGTCAAGAAGGACGTGGTATTGGTTTGGGGAATAAAATAAAAGCATATGCCTTACAAGACAGTGGACAGGATACAGTACAAGCTAATGAATCATTAGGATTTAAACCAGATTTGCGAGATTATGGAGTAGGCGCACAAATACTCTGTGATTTAGGTTTATCATCAGTAAAAATCATCACCAATAATCCACGCAAAATTGTGGGATTAGAAGGTTATGGCTTAACTGTCACTGGTCGGGTATCACTGCCACCCGCTTGCAATAGTCACAATTTGCGTTATTTGCTGACCAAGAAAGAAAAACTCGGACATTGGTTAAATGGGATCTGATGGAATATAGATAATTAGAGGATAAAATGCCAAAAACAATTGAAGGTTCGCTAGTTGCTGGAAATATAAAGGTTGCAATAGTTGTAAGCCGTTTCAACGAATTTATAACTTCTAAATTAATGCAAGCATGTGTCGATACACTCTGTCGCCATGGTGTGGAAGATAACAATATAGATATTATTTGGTGTCCCGGTGCTTTTGAAATTCCACTCATTGCTCGCAAAGCAGCAATAACAAATAGATACGACACTATTATATGTTTAGGAGCAGTAATAAGAGGAGCAACTCCTCACTTTGACTATGTTTCTAGTGAATGTACCAAAGGCATAGCTCAAGTATCAACTGATACCGGTCTACCTGTTATTTTTGGTGTCTTAACTGTAGATACAATAGAACAAGCAATAGAGCGAGCCGGTACTAAAGCAGGCAATAAAGGCGTAGACGCAGCAGTTACCGCCATTGAAATGGCCAATTTGATGCAAGCGTTCATACAACCGTCAAAAATTCGTAAACTAAGAGAAAAATAGGTTGCCACTACATTTGGTATCATGTCCTTTTAGCTGGTATAAATGATAAGTCCATTTCTCAGACAACCATTAACAACTAATTTAATTTCTTGCTAATCATATATACGGCTAGCTTGATTACTGCACCCATATCCATTAATGTAATAATTTAGATATACTTTGTTTGATCAAAAAATTGATTAAGTTACTGCTGTCCAAATATTGCCAGCAGCAAATGAGTAATATCCATATTCAGGCATGAGATCAATCCGCTAAAAAGCTTACGCAAAGGACCCCTGACATGTCACCTCTAACCCAGCAACCACCACTATTAGCACCTCTTACACAAGAGGACCTGGGTACATTACAAATTCATTTGCCGGTTCTCAAAATATTTTCTTTTCGTGGACCACAGTCAACCGGCGGTGTTGTTAATAGCTTATCACCACTAGCCAAGCAGTTAGGAACAAAAATTCATTGGGTAGCTTTATCAGGCATTCCAGCTGATAATAACAATCACAACTTTAATTTCTATAGTCCGCAAATTCCTAATGATTTATTGACAGCAGGTAATAAAGTAATTAGTGAATATCTTTGGCCTTTATTTCATGGCTTGAGCAATAAAGCACGTTTCAATGCCGATAACTGGAAAAGCTTCAGACAGCTGAGTGAACTGTTAAGCTCTGCCATGACTTTAAAAAACAACAGTTTTCCTATTCTTACCTGGATACATGATTTTGAAATGTGCCTTATTGCACCTTTATTGTCTTCAGAAGCAGGGGTAATTCTGGCTCATTTCTGGCATGTACCGTGGCCAAATGCAAGTTTGTTGAAAGATTCACCAGTAATAGCCGAAATTGTTGAATCACTATTACCTAATCGCTTAATAGGTTTCCATACCAATGAGTATGCCAATAATTTTCTAAGAACAGTAGAAGCCATTTTGCCAAAAGCAAAAATAAACTTTGAAACCATGACGATTGAATATCGAAATCACATCACCTCAATATCCGTCATGCCATTGGGTCTTGACTTTCAATATTGGCAAAGACTAGCTAAGTTAAATCGGGTTGAAGCAGAAGCTATCCCTGTACGCCATCGATTAGCTCAACAAATAATCTTGGGCGTAGATAGATTGGACTATACAAAAGGTGTACTAGAAAAGTTAGAAGGGATTGATCATTTCCTTACTTGTCATCCAGATTGGAGTCGTCGCTTTCATTACGTGCAAATAGCACAACAAGCACATCATCAATCCGGGTTGACATCTGAATACCGGAACCAAGTTCTAAAAAAAGTTAATGAGATCAATTCTAAGTATTGCATTGATGGTTGGGAACCAATCGTTTGGCTTGAAGCACAATTAAGTCATGCTGAATTATCTACCTGGTATCAAAGCGCAGATGTATTGCTCGTCACACCAATTCGCGATGGACTCAATCTAATTGCCAAAGAATACGTAGCATGCCGAGCTGATGAACAAGGTGCACTGATATTAAGCAAACAAGCAGGTGTGGCAGCTGAGCTTGTTAGTGGCGCATTACTTATCGAACCAAATTCTTGCGAAGAGATAAGTAATGCCATAGAAAAAGCTTTGTCTTTTGATGTAGAAGAAAAACGCAGAAGGATGCTATCAATGCGTCATGTCATAGGCTGGAATAGGCTTCACGACTGGGCTTGTGGATTTTTACGCTTAGCGATAGAAAATACTAAAGTCTAAGAGGAAACTCTCTTTGCAGTGGACTGATATTGAGTATATTCAATCTAGCACTTGGTACTATGATTTTGATATTGATCTTGTACTAGCTTCCTATAGCTCTCCCCAAATTGACACTATCATTCACGCCTTTAAAGATCTTTATAGAAATGGCAAAATTATACTCTCGATCTTTGAACCGGTTAACTCAGAGTTTTTCGACCAAGCATATTTTAATGATTTGCAAGGACCAGAACATTTGTTGCGTGCTTTTCTGGAGTCAAGCTCAGTAAGAGATGTTTTGAGCAAACTTGCAATTCCATTTGAAATCCCATATCCACTAACTCCGATGCCAAAATATGAGTTATATAGCTATTTTGAATTAGAGGGTGCTATTACTCATTTGTTATATAGCGGCGGTGCATACACCAGTCATCATTATGATGAAAAAGTCGCTCGCAATATGAGTCGAGATTTTGTTTCTGCATTGTTGCCAGCAACGAACCAGAAACATCATTTTATTTATAGAATTTATGGTGCTTGGACAAATTGGTTTGATGACGTTGCTTGGGACACAACATTTGTAATTTGTGCCCCGATAGATAAACGTATGATGTTATTTTGTATGACTGATACCGACTAAATATAAAACAATAGAATCACCAAACAATATCTACCACTTAAGTAAATTGAATCTATCCATATCAACCGTAGCCATATTACGATAAATAGCTAACACAATCGCTAAGCCAACTACCGCTTCGGCTGCTGCTATCGTCAATATAAAAATGGCAAAAAGTTGACCACGCATGAGTGCTGGATCAATATATTTAGCAAAAGTGACTAGATTTATGTTTACAGCATTTAGCATAAGTTCAATAGACATGAGCACACGTACCGCATTGCGACAAACAACCATGCCATACATACCAATCACAAATAAAACAGCAGACAATGTCATATACCTAATTATTGGTTCTTGATTTACTGTCAAAACAAAGAAAGAAAAAATCGTACCAGCTGAGGCTACAATAGCGACATTTGCCCCCATAAATATAGCCAAAATGGCAAGACCAGCCAATACAAATGCAGTAATAACATCAGCAAGATCAGGCGCCAACAAAAATGTTGGACGAGAGCCAGCTTCAGCTGCCACATGATTCCAACTAGCATTAGCTAATAAGTTTTGTACAAAACCATCTGCTTGCAGTCCCACTAATACAAGCGCAAGCAAAATATAAGCAAGACCTAGGATATTAGACTTTGATGACATTCTTGTCCTCACTTGTTAGTTCTTCTTTGTCAAAATTTTCGTCGGAATTATTTTGTGTAATTTCTTTTTCTTGTTTTGCCAACATAATTGCGCCAATTACAGCTACCAATAATAAAATAGAGGCAAATTCAAATGGCAAAGAAAAATAAGTTAGCAAATCAATCCCAATACGAGTAATATTATCTTGCATCAATTGTCCAGGATTTCGCACCGTCCAATTTTCCGCGCGTAATGACATATAGATAGTAATAAAAACGAGAAACGCTGAAACAATACCAGGAATTTTATTCCAATTGTTCAAAGGACTAATATCATCTTCTGACTTAGGATTGGTAAGCATTAATGCTATTACTACAACAAGAGTAATGCCGACAGCATAAATCATTATTTGAGCCATTGCTAAAAATTGCGCATTCAACAATAAAAACAGACCCGATATAGCAGAAAAAACGCCAATCAGCAAAAAGCCTGCTCGAATGATTTTTCTATCTAAAAGAACACCATAAGCAAATGGTATTGCTATAAAAGCAAACAAATAAAATAAAAGAGTATCTAGTCCAACTTTCATTATTCTTTGCCCTCGCCTTCTTTAGGTTTATCCTCTTTCGCTGTATCAGCAGGTTTAACAGCTGGCTGACCAGGTTTTTCAGCTTTTGCAGCAGCTGGTGCAGCGGCAGCTGCCGGTTTAGCTGGTTTTGGTTTTGGCAGCGGTAATTCTTTTTTACTGAAATAAAATGCTGATTCTTCTTGCGTTAGTGTCAGCTTTTTCAAGTCATAAACTAAAGACTCTCTTGTATAATCAGCCATCTCAAAATCATTAGTATTAATAATACAAGTAGTTGGGCAAACCTCTGTACAAAGTCCACAAAACATACATAGTCCATGATCAATCTTAAATTCGATTAGTTCAGGCTTATTTGTCTCCGGGCTCTTATGAGAAGTGATTTGAATACATTTATCAGGACATACCCGCTCACACTGCAAGCAGGAAATACATAAATGTTCACCAGTGTTTGGATTAACTGTTAAAGAAAGCCGTCCACGAAATGCACCAGGCAAATCAGGCATGCGATCAGGATACTCTTTTGTAATCGGTTGTCTAAAACTGTGTTGAAAAACCGTTTTCAAGCCGCGTGTAACCTGATAAAGACTTTCTATTGAACGAGCTAATAAACCAAACATGTATTAAACAAGCTCCCTTAAATATGCAACTGCTAAAAATAAAATTAAAACCAATGGAATTAGCCGCTTCCAGCTAAAATCCATAAGTTGATCAATGCGAAAACGAGGCAATGTTCCTCTAATTAAAATTGCAAAAAATACTATCAAATAGATTTTGGTTACTGCCCAAAAAACACAAGATAAAGTTGCTGGATCAACAAGTGAATTAAGTAGCCATTGCAGAGCTGGTACCGGCTGCAAAAGTGAATTTAGAGTCCCCATGACCGAAACAAAAAATCCGGTGTCTAAAAATCCAGGAATAGGAGATTCACCGCCGCCTAAAAACATTACGGTTGCAATAGCCGATACAACAAATAAATTTGTAAATTCGGCCAAGAAAAAAATAGCAAATTTGATACCACTATATTCTGTGTTATAACCGCTTACCAATTCACTTTCTGCTTCAGGCAAGTCAAAAGGAATTCTATTTATCTCCGCGCATGCTCCTGTCATGTACAGCCAAAAAAGCAATATGCAACAAATAGCTAATAACGGCGCTGTAACAAATGTAATTGGCGAGGCTTGCGAGACAGCTAAAAGTTTACCTGCACCTAATATATTCCAGTGTAAGAATCCACCAACTTGTTGCTGAGCAATTTCTACTACATCTAAACTTCCTGCCAACAAACAAATGGTCACCAGCGATAACACCAAAGGTATCTCATAACTAATGGCTTGTGCAGCAGCACGTAATCCACCTACCAATGAATATTTGTTATTACTTGCCCATCCTGCCATTACCAAAGCAACTACTGGAATGGATGAAGCTGCCAATACATAAAAAATTCCAGTTGGTAAATTAGCTATGGAAAATAATCTATGATCGCCTGTTGCAGCTGCCAGAAGTGGAATGCAACCAAAAATCGAAGGGGCAAAAAATATAATTGGTGCTAAAGTGAACATAAAAGCATCAGCACCACGCGGAGTTATATCTTCTTTCAATAAAAGTTTTACAGCATCAGCTGCTGTTTGCAATAGTCCATCTGGACCAACACGATTAGGACCTTTTCTGACTGTAAACAGAGCTAAAGCACGGCGCTCAAACAGAACCATAAACATGGCGTTGATTGGAATAAAAACCATTATTGCTACAAGCGGTACAAAATAACGTATTGTTTGAGAAATCTCTGCCGGTAGTCCAAAACCTTCAACACATGCTGGCAGCACTACACCAAATAACCAACATGCGCCCCAGACAGCACCAAATATTATGCTTAACCAGATAATGGTTAAGCGCATAAATTTGAAAATCTCAACTATATTAGCTGGTCCGGTGCTTTGCACACCGTATGATTGAGTTTTGTTGGAAGTGGAAGTTGAAACTGTCATTTTATAACCTTATGCAAATTACTAACGATCAACATCAGGCAGAATCACATCTATCGAGCCAAATATCGCCATGATATCTGCTATTGGATGTCCTACCAAAAGTTCTGGCAAAACAGAAAGATTGGAAAATGAAGGATTGCGCCACTTAAAGCGATATGCCTTATCAGATCCATTGGAAATAATATAACAACCAAGCGTTCCTCTTGGTGATTCTACTGCAGCAAAACCTTCTCCAGCTTTAACACGCAAACCAGAGTTTTGCTTTTTGGCCATGAGTTTTAAATTTTCATCTTTATTAGCTTCATCGCCTAATTTACGAATTTCTTCTGTCGTGCCACCAGGAATCTTTTCAATACATTGTTTGATAATTTTATTACTTTCGCGCATTTCACGAATACGGCAAGTATATCTTGCCCATGTATCGCCATCCCCTTCCAATACAGGAACTTCAAATTTCAATTGATCGTATACCGAGTATGGCTTGGTACGACGCAAGTCCAAATTAACACCTGATGCTCTTAAGGTTGGTCCTGTTACCCCATAATCCATGGCTACAGACTTAGACAAACGTCCAATTCCTTTCGTGCGTTTTAAGAAAATTGGATTTTCAGTAACAATTGCTTCGTATTCATCTACACGATCGGGAAACTCTTCAGTAAATCGTTTCAATTTATCAAACCATCCTAATGGTGGATTACACTGAACACCACCAATTCGAATGTAATTAAACATCATGCGTTGTCCAGCCACTGCTTCTAACAAATCAAGCAATTTTTCTCTTTCTCGAAATGGGTAAAACGGGAAACCAAACATAGCACCCAAATCAATTAAATATGTTCCTAGCCAAAGCAAATGCGATGTTATACGATTCATTTCCGAAACCATGACTCGCAAATATTCTGCTCTTGGCGAAATTTTAATTCCTTCAATATGTTCTGCAGCACGAGCTAATGCCCATGAAGTAAACATGCCAGATAAATAATCTACACGATCAATCAAAGCTTGATATTGAAACCAAGTGCGATTTTGACCTTGCCATTCTTGTGCTCTATGTAAATGCCCAATTACTGGTTCTACATTTCTAACCATTTCACCATCAAGAGTCAAAAGAAGCCTTAACACACCGTGGGTTGCTGGGTGTTGTGGACCCATATTGATGATCATCTCATCAGTTTTTAATTGATCATTTCCTACATTCACTGCCATTTTTTAAATGTGTCCTTCTACCGGAAACTATGTGGGTTTTTATCATTAAGACTATCAACAGGTTGTTTATAGTCTCGTCTCAGCGGATACCCTTCCCAATCCCATGGGTTAAGAATCCGTCTCAAATACGGATGTCCTACATAACGAATACCAACTAAATCATAAGATTCTCTTTCATGCCAATTGGCAGCAGACCAGAATGGTGTCACACTAGGCACTTCAGGCAATTGTTCGGCAGCAACACTAGCTTTTGGAATTCTTACTTTTACTACTAGTTCTTTATTGGGATCTGAGTATGACCAAAGATGATAAACAGAATCAAAAGTATCTGTATTATCTACTCCCGAAACTGCAACTAAATAATCTAAAGCAATCTCTTCACTATTACGTAAACGTTTCAATGTTACTTCTAGCTGTGCTGGTTCAACTTCAATAGTTTCTACACCAGTTGAATCGGGCAATCTTTTAGAAGGGATACCATGTTCACTTAAAAACTGCCCATATGGTCCGACTGGTAATTCTGTCGGTGGAGCTGCTTTTTCAGGATTAGCTGGGCTTGGTGAAGCTGGTGTTTCGCTCATATAAACTATTAAGACTCCTCAATACTTAGTTTGATTCTAGTTCTAATTTTGCTTGTTGAACAAGATCTTTAACAGCATCTATCGGTTTACCAGTATCGTAATCAACATAACGCACAGCACGCTGATTATAAGCTCGCTTGCGTTGCATGATTAATGACTCAGTACGAATTTTTTGTTGCAGTTTTAGTAGCGCATCTAATATACCTTCTGGACGCGGTGGACAACCAGGTAGATAAACATCCACAGGAATAATGCGGTCCACACCTTGCACCACTGAATATGAATCATTGAACATCCCACCAGTGACAGTACAAGCGCCCATGGCAATAACATATTTTGGTTCTGGCAATTGTTCATACAAAGTTATTAAAGCTGGTGCCATTTTTCTTGTAATTGTGCCGGCGGTAATAATCAAATCAGCTTGCCTGGGAGTAGCTCGAAAAACTTCAGAACCAAATCGTGATATATCAAAAGCTGACATGCCAACAGACATCATTTCAATAGCGCAGCATGAAGTACCGAAAGTCAGCGGCCAAACAGAATTAGAGCGTGCCCATTTTGCAATTGGCGCCAACGGAACTACATAAGTACTTAAAAAATCAATTGCTTTATCAAGTGTAGTTAAAGTAATAGTATCTTTCAATTCATGAGGTAGATCGCTAGCATCAGTATTTGCGCCTTGAATCCCCATTGTTTTATGCTCAATTGATTCACTCATACCTATATTATTACTCCCATTTTAAAGCACCTTTTTTCCAAGCATAAGCAAGCCCTACAGCAAGTATGCCAAGAAAAATAGTTATTTCAATTGGGGCAAGCATTGAACCAAAATTTTGCAATAAATCTGGATCGTGCGTTGCCAAGGCCCAGGGTATCAAAAAAATAATTTCAATATCAAAAACAATAAACAAAAGAGCATATAAGTAATAACGAATGTCAAATTGCAGCCTGGCCTCTTGCAAAGGTTCCATTCCACATTCATATGGTTGGTTCTTAATTGGATTTGGTGCATGGTAGCGAAAAACTTTTTGCAACACCCAAGCAAGTCCAATCATTCCAAGAGCAGGTAATGCAAAACCAGCCGCAACAAAAACGATTATTTCTAATATTTGAATAAATTCTCGATCCATTTATTTGGAGACCTTTTAATTAGTAAATATGTTTGTTTATATACTTTACTCTTACTACCAACATAAGCATAGCAAGGTAGAAGCTCTCAAATACTGGTATTCCAATTAATATGTAGATTATTAAGCGTATGATTGAATACAAACCATTACTTATTTGATTTGAGAATTTCCCCTTGAAAAATTACAACTGATGAAAACAAGTCCACAAAATGTGTCCATTACCAGACAAAAAGCATTAAATGAGTTGTCCCAACAACTTAACATCCCTGTAAAAGACTTTTCATTGCTCAATCAAGCTTTAACTCATAGTTCATATGCTCTAGAAAATTCTTATGTATCTGATAACGAACGCATAGAGTTTTTTGGGGACGCTGTTTTCAAATTCGTTGTAAGTGAATACCTATTTAAAAACTTTCCTAGTCTTGACGAGGGTGAATTAACACAAATTCGTTCGGTACTCGTGAGTGCAAAATTTTTGGAAAAGGTAGCAAATATTATGCACTTAAATAAGTACATTCTTGTCGGTAATGGCATACCAATGAAACCTTCGATATTAGCAAGGGCTATGGAAGCTATTTTAGGTGCTATATATTTAGATTCTGGCTTTGAACATGTAAGCAGATTTATAGAAACTAATTTTTGTGTACATGCTCAAGAGCTTTCGCTCGATGAAATCAAAGACAATTACAAAGCTAAATTACAAGAACTTACTCAAGCAAAAGCTCAAGGTGTTCCTTGTTATAAAGTTCTGAGCACCGAAGGACCTGCACACGCACCTTACTTTGAAGTAAGCGTATCCATAGGTAGCAAAACAATAGCCAAAGGTTCTGGGCAATCGAAAAAGAAGGCAGAACAAGCAGCTGCCAAAGAAGCTTTACACAAACTTACAAATCGCTAATTATTTGGGCATAACTAATTATTTGAATGTGTAAATATTGGGATGCAACTATCTCAGCGTAGGAGATTGGAGATCTGCAGCAGGTAAATGTTCAACAGTAAAGTCAAGTTGATTATTCCCATTAGCTACAGGCGCACTGTTAACCGTATCAACATTAGCGGCAGAACTAGCTGCTATAGCTGTGCCCTTTTCTTTTAAACCAGCTTCTTGAGCTAAACCTTGAGCGTGCTGTCTAAGCTCTAAAGCTTGATATTCAGCTTGTGCTGCTTTGTGATCGGCTTCTGCTGCTTTTAATAAAGCTCTTGCTGCTCGTAATTGTTTAGCAGAGGTCTCAAGTTGTGCTTTTGTTTTGTTTACTTTATCTGCAGCCGCTGTTAATTCTGGGCTAAGAGAAGAAGATGAAGCGGGCTTAACACTTGCCTTTTTACTTGTGGCAGCTTCAGTGCCGCATATTGTATTGGCAGCCACAAAAATAGATAAAGCTAAAACAACATTTAAATGGAAAGCGCTGCGTAATTTCATTGATAATCCTCTTTCAAATATATAGTCTGTCCTGAATATGACTGAAAGTAATTATGGCAGAGGGCGAACACAACGCGAAATGTATGCTTACTAATCCAATGCAGTGCTTACTACATAAGTATTGATTATAAAGTTAATAGCTTTTACTTCTAAAGTATAAGCATTAAGTTCGTTTGCTTAAATTTAGAGAAACTAACTCTAAAAAGCCTGTTTTCTGAATGCTATCTAAATTACAAATATCTTCTTACTAATAACATCTATTGTTAGTTTAGCTTGCAAGGGTTAAACTTAATATGTCTACCTGTCAGAATTTAAAGTAAAGCTTCCTCCAAGGCTAAAGGCCAGGCTTTATCCTGACAAGGTCAAAAGAGACAAAGTCCAAACAAGGATTATGGGACTGCCTGAAACATCAGCAGTTAGTCAGATAAGGTCTATTAACAAATCCTTATCTGGGTAATGGATGTAAGCATTCTCAAATTCATTAAGAGCTGGTTACCATGGAGGTCGCTACATATCTATGCCACTTAGCACACTCAGCAAAGGAGATACTCATCTAGTGTCAGATCGTAAATTGGGAGATAATCAAAAATCGGAATTTGAACGCCTTCTGGAGGAGTCGTTTAAATATAGTTTCGAACAAGGTGAAATAGTTACAGGCAATGTTGTACGCATTGAACGTGATGGTGTCCTTGTCGACGTCGGTGGTAAATCCGAAGGATTTGTCCCCCAAAAAGAGGTCTCCAATATGCCATTGCAGGCAATCGGCGATGTGGTAAAAATCGGCGACCGGCTTGAATTTTATATTTTAAGAGAAGAAAACGAAAACGGACAAATAACACTTTCACTAAAGCGTGTAGCCCAAGCTCGTGGCTGGGTACAGCTTGAACAACAAAAGAAAAATGACGATACTATTCGCGCTCGCATTTCAGCAGTTGTTAAAGGCGGGGTCGTTGTTGACGTATATGGACTACGTGGATTTGTTCCAGCAAGCCAATTGAGAGTAAAAGGAACTACACCAGAAGAATTAATTGGTATGGAAATCCCAATGAAGATTCTAGAAACAGATACCAAACGCAACAAACTCATATTGAGCCAACGCTTAGCTATACAAGAAGAAAAAGCTGCTCAACGTGAAAAGATTTTGAATACATTAGAAGCTGGACAAACTGTTTCTGGCGAAGTAGTAAGAATTGCAGACTTTGGTGCCTTTATTGATCTAGGTGGACTTGACGGATTATTGCCAATCTCTGAAATTTCCTGGGAACGCGTTTCTCATCCTTCCGATATTTTAAAAGTTGGTGCATATGTCACTACAAAAGTATTGAAGGTTGATCGTGAAAAAGGTCATATTAGCTTAAGCTTAAAACAAATGCAGCCTGATCCATGGAAAGAAATTGAAGATAAATTCCAAGAAGGACAAGTATTAACTGGTACAGTACGCAAGATTCAAAGCTTTGGTGCTTTTGTACAAATTTATCCAGGCGTTGATGCACTTTTACCTACGGTAGAAATGTCTGAAACACCAAATATAAAGCCAGAAGAAGTTGTACATGTAGGACAAGAACTAAAAGCAATCATCAAGAAATTTGCGCCTAAAGAGCATAAAATCAGCTTGAGCTTGCGTGGCGTAGATGTCAGCGACTTAATTGGTGGCTAATTAAATTGGCGGTGGCTAATTCAGTCAATTGCTAATTCAGTCAATTGCTAATTAAGTTGCTTGCTAAATAATTAGCAAGCTTACCAAAGAGCCGACTAATAGATCGAGGTATAGATCTGTAGATCTGTGCGTGCGTTCACGTTGTGTTAGGCACAATGATAGATTTATTGATGTGCGCTCACGTTGAGTTGGTTACATGTAATCATGTTGTATTAATTGCCATGACAGGTCTATGTGGATTTATGCCAGTCCATCTG
>JAGVLS010000028.1 GCA_020054205.1 Candidatus Obscuribacterales bacterium
GATTATCAAACACCGGAGGAATTTGAAGAAAAAATGGAAACAGTGGCCTAGAGCAGTTTACCCTAGACCACTGTCCACTAAAAAGGGGTCACCTCAAAAAACATGTCATGGTAGGCATGTCCTTCTTTTTTTGGTTTTTGGGCACTGAATATAGTATCAAGATAGTTCTTCTTAAATCAGAAACTTCCTGCCACAATCATGCTGTTGCCGCACATAACAAAAAGGTCAGAAAAATAAACAAAATTCTGACAAGGCAATACCACACCGACTAGCCAGCCAATATTAATTGTAAACATAATGATGGAAGTCAGAAAAATTGAAATTTTTCTGACCTTTTTCCAGGTACCAAATAGGGTAATCCATGTTGGTGGATTAATTCTTTTAATTTTATTGCCATTTTTTGAACTTTATTTGTCCCCATTACGTTTTTATTATTAGGAAACAAATAAATAATTGGCACTCACTAGTAAGCAAGAAATAAACAGCAAAAAAAGTTTCAGCCGCACTTAGAATAACCACAAGATTGGCACACCCAACAACCATCTATTTTAAGCCAATCTGTGCTGCCACAAGTTCCACAATCCTGAGGAGCTTGATCTGCTTCATATATTATTTTACTGAGAGCAATAGCATCTAATTTGCTAGAGGCAGGTACGCTAGATGCATTTATGCCAAATACAGATGCGTCTGATACGTCAGAAACATTGGACTCGGACATATTAGACAATGCTTGCAAATTCTTTTTGATCTTTTGCACCAAAGGAGCATATTGTTCCCGATATTGTAAAATGGCTTTTGCCAATCCATCGCATGGTGACTGAATAACAATTGCTTTTTCAGAATCAGCAAATTTAAAAAATGCTGGATAACCAGATTGAATATTTATCAATTGTTGCACAATTACATGTTCTGCTTGTTCACGTTCCGCTTCACCAAATTTAGCTGCATATTGTAAAAAGGCAGAGGCTAAACGTCCAACCGCTTCAAAAAGCCCAGCTTCAATAGCACCTGGTTTACCCATGCGGGCATAAACTTCAATTAGTTCACCAGGATGATTCCCATCATGATTAAGGCTTACATGCAAAGTTGATCCTCCACTTGGAGAGCCAACCTTTACTTTATAAGTACTGCCGGTAGTTTCATCTACATTTATTGTTCTTGCTTCTTGATGCCCAATTAATGTCAACAAATCAGTACTTTCTTTTTTATATGTTTCTTTAGCAATTTGTTCTACTGGTTGACTGAGTCTGCTACCATCAGGATAGAAAGTTATATCTTTCACACCCAATTCCCAAGCAAGTATTGTCGCATTATAAATAGCTTCACGACTCATATCCAATGGTATCGAGCATGTGTTTGATACAGAATTAAATGCTTCTGGATAAACATGGGCTCCGTCATGAACAGCTGCTAAATGTTTAATATAATCAACAGGTTCAATTTCTACTCTAATTGGAAAAGCTTTTTGTACAGCTTCCGGTACAGCATCTATTCCTCGACAAGACTTATGATTATCGCGAATCTTTTGCATGAGAATATTTTGTTCTGCTTCTGTTTCTGGCCAAGCATTATATTTGATCATTAATTCACGAAAGCCTGGTGCCACAAAATCAACCATGCGTGAGCGCACTTTTCGAGAGAAAACAATACCATTATGTGGATCAACACCCCAGCTGGTTTGCAAGGCTTGCGCTAATGTACCTGTCGGTGCATTGTTCGTCATGCAAGCATTACGAACACGCAAGCCTTTCTTTGCAAACCGGCTACCTTCCCATAAAGGATATACGCCTCTTTCATTAGCAAGTTCAATTGATGCTTCAATTGATGCTTGATTATATTCAGCAAATAATTCTGCAATTGCTGAATTTGCTTCTTTTGAACCAAATTCTAATTCTCTTCTGGATAAGTATTCAGCAATACCAGCAAAACCGCCACCATTACGCCTTTCCATACGTGATGTCATATTTTGCTCAGGTATTGGATACCAACTTACATCAGAAACATTATCCATAAAACGTTGCATGATTTTTGCTATTGCTTTCATGCTCGCCATATTATAATTTCCATTTTTTTCAAAAAAGTCTTTATGTGCTGCATGCATGGAAGATAAATTACAAGTACCCATATAAATACGTCCATCATGCCCTGGTCCAGCTGGCAAGAATTGTTCACCACATGGATTGCATGTATCTAAGTCATAAATATGATTGTTGGCATTAGCATTATTTACATGTTCATAAAAAGCAAGTCCTGGTTCACCAGAAGTTCTCATACCTTCCACTATGCGATTAAATATATCTGGTGCATAAAAATGACTTTTCACACTGACATAATTATCATTGATTTCGACTTGCACATTATCAAGTTGCCGCGCTGCCAATAATGCATCAGGATATTTTTCTAAAGATACTGCATACTCATGATAGAAAAATTCTTTCGTCAATTTATTAATTAATGGCTGTCCTGTTTTTTCATCCATTACTTGACGCTCTGGATCATAAATAGAACCAGTCCAAGTTTTTCCTTCAAATACAGCTGGATAAAATGCTTTGGCTTTGACCGCTTCCATAAATCCTGGCATGGCAAGCACAGTTACATTTGTGTTTTTCAAATAATTTTGCCGTTCAATATACTGAGCAAATTTACGTCCGTATGCTTGTTCTGATTCAAACAACAAACGTCTTTTATAATCCATGCGATTTTCATTTGGACGTTGTTTAAGTTTTTCACTTAATTCTTTATATGTATGAGCCAAACTTGGTGGTGGCATAAGTTTTTTCTTTTCAATGAAAAACAAAATATCAGGATGATTAGAATTACGCAATTCTATTAACGCGCCCCCACGTCTTCCCCCTTGTGCTACAGCTTCAACAGCTTTAGCAATTGTTTTTTCATAAAATCTATCAGGTCCAGATGCTGCTGCCCCATTACCAATAATAGATGACCATGGGCGTAAACTTGATGTATTTAAACCCATGCCCATTGCTGCTTTAGCAGCTAATGCTTCTGTTTTAGCTGCTTCCTGAATGCCTTCCAAAGTATCAATAACATAAGCAACACCACAAGCAGCTAAACATCCTTTACCTTTAAGCTCAGATGCTAATTTGCCCATAGCTAATTCATGATCACTTAATGCATGTTCAATTTTTCTACCTAATTTGACATACTTGTTCATTTCTTCGTAGGCATTTCTCAATTGATTTGATATAAGCCATATTTGATCTTCTGCTAAACCTAATAATTTTCCATGCGCCCAATACTTAAGCACTTTAAGAGAAATATTTGGATCGGCATTGATATTTCCAGGCGTATTTGCCCAAAATTTTTGCTTACCAATATTATCTGCAAAAATTTTTGTCCAATGTAAGACTTTGGTTTGCTTCACAGCCTCATCAATATTAATATCAATAATTTCTTGTGGTGTCAGGACATATTTTAATTCTGCAATAGCATTAGCTAAAGCTACACGCCAAATAATGTCGTTAATTGTTTCTATGGGCTGACCAGTTTTTGTATCTCTTTTTCCATAAAGACCAACTAAAGTTTCCTGCGTTGACTCCCAATATAAATGAGAATAATCCTCTGATATATGCTGACTCTTAGCTTTGCTCATAAATATGAACGTCCTTCTAATTATTGTATTTTTTCCGCTTCTTTTAACATACTACCTATGGTGTCTAATAGCAAATTATCATTTACTATTGGCAACAATTCAATCTTATCGAAACTGCCTACAGACAGGCTTTTGCAATATATTAATTCTAAAATCCCACCAATATATACCCGCTATATATAGCGTCAGATAATATTTTTGTTTAAGCCTATTTTGGCTAACTTTCATTTAAAAATGATGCTTTCCCATCCATTTATATATGCCTCATTTAGACAAGTCATTTCATATTTGCGTGAGTCTGTAAATAAATACGGGAATATAAGAATTAATCTGCATTTTAAGGCTTAAATTGTCACCGAAAATTCACAAAACGCATATACACTAGTAGCTATCAGCGAACATAAGTCCGTTTCATTAATAAGGAGCGATGACATTGGCTGCCGAGGAAAAACCTGAACCTGAGAAAAAGCCTGACTCTTCTGTAGCAACAGCAGAGGTAGATACTGCTACTGAGCTGAGCAGGGAGGTATATGAGAATTTCAAACCTCAAACAAATGGTCAGCCTCAAGTATCTGACCAAACAAATGCACTTCCTGGACAAGATAGTTTAGATGGAATTCTACCTACGTTAAGCTTAACCGAGGGTAATAGCATTACGCGTGGCAATACAACTATCAAACAATTAGCAGACGGAACTAAAATTGCTACTACTGCCAATGGGGAAATAACTCATTATCCAGAGGGTAATCGAGAATACAGAGATGAGCATGGCACTCTTATTGGTATTAGGGCTGCCGGTGGTCAGACGATAGACATTGCTAATTACCCAGCTGCCGAAGGACAACAAACAACTCTTACAATTGAATCTCATGGAAAACAAACTAAAATTACCGGCAATTTCGAAATCGATGCAAAAACAGGCAAAATAGAAATCAAAGAGAATTCCACTTTAACAATTCAAAGAGCAGATGGTACTTCAGCAACACTCAATCCATCTAAGGCAGCCGCAGATGATGCCAAACAAGAAGTTGATTTTAATACATATGAAAAACTATCTTTCGATCCGGTGACAGGCAATTTGACTCAGATTGTGAAAGAAGGAAATAAGCCAGAAGAGTTAATTGCTAGGGGTTATACTGCCGATGGCAAAACAATTACAGTAAAAGATGGTACTAAGACTCTTGATTTTAAAATAGGCGAAAACAAATACAGTATAAATTCCCATGGCGATAAAATACTTTCTGTTTTGAAAAATGGCAATCCTGTCTTAGGTGAAGGCACAAGTGGTTATGATACTAATTCTATAATTAAGACAGATCCAGGCAGATCTTCTATAGTAGAAATATCTCCTGAAGGAAATGTACGTACACTTAATTTATCAACAGGTGAAGTAGCACCTGTTCAAGGAACTGAGGACGCTCCTGTGCAAGCGCCAACAGATCCGCCAGCAAATAATGCTCCTGCAGAAGCACCAACCGATCAATCAACAGACCCACAAGTACCACCAGATGCCCCTACGCAGCCAACTGAGTCACCTGCGGAAGCTCCACAAGATGCACAAACACAAGACGCTGCCGCTCAAGAAGCAGCACAAAGAGAGGCAGCAGCAAAAGAAGCAGCAGGGCTGGCAGAAAAAGTAGAAAATCCATTTGCCGATAATAGTGAATTTACAATAAATGCTAAAGGCGAATTTGTTGAAAAAACAAATTATTTAGAAATTGTCCGCGATAAAAATAATCCCAATAAAATACTTGAAGTGCGTAGTGCCAATGGAACAGTACTTTCTAAAGTAGGAGAAGCTGGGGTTAAAGAAATAAAAGTAGATACTGGCAAAGATGGCAGTTTATCTACACTTACCGCAACCAAAGAAGGCGATGAAAAACAAGCAATATATAAAGACGGCAAAACAGCAAATTATAAAGAAACCACTGAAGCTGATGGTTCAATTGTTCGTACTTTTGAAAATGGCAGCCAAGCTAAGTTTAAAAAAGAAACTGATGGCAGCTTAAGTTTAATTGGCATGGCAAATGTCCATGGTGATGCAAACGCAAATGGCACCTGGAAAGGCTGGTCTGCTGAATTAAATGCTAGTGGCTTGAAAGTTACAATTAACGGTACGGTTTATGAAAATCTTGGTCAAAATCTAAGCTACGATCAAACAACCGGCATCATTACAGTTAAGGACAAAAATAATCCTGATATTGAATACACATTAAGACCTGATGGCTCCATGACTGAAAGCAGAAAATTGCCAGCTAGTTATGCAAGTGATGGTAGCGCTAATTACAATTTTACAAGAAATGCACAAGGACAAATAGCTGAAACACGCATGCCTGTTAGACAACAAGAAGGCAATAAGTTTGTATTAGTTAAAAATCCAGATGGTTCATTAGCTTATGACACAACCAGCTTTGAATACAACAAAGATAATCCAACAGAGCTAGTTGCTATTCATATAAGTAGCAGAGAAGCAGGTAGCGCCGAGGTAAATGACAATACAGCTACACTTAGAAAAAATTCCCCGGAACAAGTACAAGCATTAGGCGGTAATTGGTCTAGATATGATGCTCAAGGTAATGCCGTACCAGTTTCACAAGATGCTGAAGGCAATAAAAAAATGTCCTTAAGTCTTGCCGACTCCAAAGGCAATGCAATTAGTCCAGAAAACTTAGAAATAAGAGTAGGCGAAAATGGCATGTTGCAATACAGAAACAAAACTAAGCCTGATGCTGCCTGGGAATCACTTGGTTATAGCGAAGTAGAACAGCCAACAGATCGCCCAACAGGCATGCCAGAGAATATAAGCATGGATGAAGTCTTCAAACACACAAGAGTGTTTGATCTTGAAGATGGCAAACATGGATTTGCTGCTAACCCTTATGGTGCTTCTTTCAATAATCAAAAATTCTTCCAAGGGGCCGACAGAGACGAAAATGGCAATTTACGTGCTCATTTTAGTGGACAAGGCGATACTGGCGTTATCGTACATGGGCAAGCCCTATATGGTCCTGATGGAAGCATACAAGCAGCTACCGAAGTATTTGATCCTAGCACAGCACCAAAAGGCGTGAGCATAATTTTACGCACTGCCGACGGTGGTACTGAAACCATACCTGGTGTAGCAAAAGTAGATTATAAGCTTAATGGTGAAGGCAATAACAGATACTATTCAGCTACCTATTATGGTTTAAACGGTCAGCCTATAGCTACACGTTATACTTCCATGGACGGTCAGCTATTGCAAACTGATGCTAATACTGGGCAACCAGCTATTGATGCAAACGGCAATATTACTCTTGCTCAATTAGGAGATGATTATTGGAATAAATATCATCGTGTAGGTTTTGGTGAACATTTATCTGAATATGAGCAAGCTGAATTGGACGGACGCAAAGATTTTGCTAGCACATTTGCTCAAAATGCTGCTCAATATGTCCAAGAATATGCTGATTATTTAAATGCACAAGCTCAAAGGCTAAGCCAGGAGTCAGCCAATTTAGATGATACACAAAAGCAACAATTACAAGCACAGCTTCAACAAGCTATTCAGCAAGAAATGCAAAGACTGAGAGAAAAACATTTTGGCGCCATGCTAAAGAGATATGATACTGCCCGTGCTGGCGTGTATGCAAAATTGCCAAAACCAGCACCCGCCCAACCCGGACCTGACGAAGGTGGCTGCGATGATGGTAGTTGTTACCCAGAAGAATATGATGATGGCGGCTGTAGCACTTGCGGCTAAAGCTAACGTAAACAAAAGCTGCAAAGAGACTGCAAATAAATGCTGGCTTGCTGTAAAATTGTGAGCTATGGTAAAAAAAGTGATGTGTGTATTTGGAACCAGACCCGAGGCAGTAAAACTTGCCCCTGTTGTTCATGCTTTACAAGAGAGCAAATTGCTAAAACCAATTGTTGTTTTAACAGCGCAACACAGAGAAATGTTAGATCAAATGCTTGCTTGGTTTGAAATTAAGCCTGACTATGATTTGGACTTGATGCAACAAAGACAAAGCTTGCCTGAGCTTACAGCAAGGGTAATAACAAGCATTGATAAAGTTTTTTCTGAAGTAAAACCAGATATGTTATTAGTACAAGGTGATACAACAACAGTAATGGCGGCTTCATTAGCTGCACATTATCAAAAGATTCCGGTTGGGCATGTCGAGGCTGGGCTTAGAACAGAAGACAGATACAATCCTTTTCCAGAAGAAATGGCTAGGCGTCTGACAACACGCTTATCATCAATACATTTTGCACCAACACAAAGAGCTGTCGATAATTTACGCAAAGAAGCAATTACTGAAAATGTTTATTTAACAGGCAATACTGTAATTGATGCTTTACTTGACACTATTCAACGACTAAAAAATCATCATATAGATCAGGCACAATTTGGCAAAATTGATTTTTCTAAATATCGCGTTTTACTTGTTACTGCTCACAGAAGAGAAAATTGGGGCAAAGGCATGGATGAAATTGCTCTTGCTTTAAAACAAATAGCTGATGAATTTGATGATGTACAAATTCTTTACCCTATACACAAAAACCCTATTGTACGTGAATCAATAGAACCTGTATTTAACGGGCATCCTCGCTTAGTTTTAGTAGAACCATTAGATTATGTGCCTTTTGTATACGCCATGCAAAAGAGTCATTTTGTTTTAACAGATTCTGGTGGCATTCAAGAAGAAGCTCCAACATTAGGCAAACCTGTTTTAGTTTTAAGAACAAATACAGAACGTCCTGAAGCTATAGAAGCAGGTTCGGCTAAAATTGCTGGTATTAAGAAAACTGGCATTGTTAGTGCTGCTAAAGAATTATTGACCAGCAAAGATATTTATAATCGCATGGCATCAGTAAAAAATCCATTTGGCGACGGCAAAGCAGCTAAGCGCATAGTCACCGAAGTAGAGAAATTCATAAGCTAGTACTAAGCCTCTCTAGTTTCCATTGTAAAGAAGTTATGATTTAAAATCGAAACTAGATCTACTTAGGAGAAATTACCTTGACTAGTGCAACTGCTGAACCAGAGATAATGCCTTACGGTGAATTCTTAACAGAAGAGCATCATGCAATTAGAGAGATGGTGCGTGATTTTGCCACCAAAGAAATTGTGCCTAAAGCAGCTGCTGTCGATAGAGAAGCAAGATTTCCTGAAGAGACATTTAAGTCGCTTGGCAAATTAGACTTACTAGGACTTTTAGTACCTAGTGAATATGGTGGTGCTGGTGCTGATTATAGAAGTTATGCAATTGCAGTAGAAGAAATAGGACGTGCTTGCGGTTCAACAGGACTAAGCTATGCTGCACACTGTTCATTGGGAGTAAACCCAATAAAATTATTTGGTACGCCAGAACAAAAGAAAAAATATTTGCCTAAATTAGCGTCCGGTGAATATTTAGGATGCTGGGCATTAACAGAACCAGGTACAGGCTCTGATGCTGCGGCTCAAAAAACTACAGCAAAACGTGTTGGCGATAATTGGGTTTTAAATGGCACAAAACAATTTATTACCAATGCTACTCATGCTGATGTAGCAATTATTATGGCTATGACCAATCCAGAATTAGGTCGCAAAGGCATTTCATCATTTATTGTTGAAAAAGGTACACCTGGTTTTTACGTCAGCAAAGTAGAAAAAAAATTAGGCATGCGCGGATCGCCTACTGCTAGCTTAACCATGGAAGATTGCAAAATTCCTGCTGGCAATATTATAGGTGAAGTCGGCGAAGGCTATAAACAAGCGTTAACTACTCTTGAAGGTGGACGCATTTCAATTGGCTCTTTAGCTTTAGGAATTGCCCAGGCTGCTTTAGATTCATCTATGCAATACGCCAAACAAAGAGAAGCTTTTGGACAATCAATATCTAAGTTTCAATTTATTCAAGGCTATATAGCTGATATGGCAACCCAAATAAATGCTGCTCGCTTGCTCATTTATCATGCTGCCTGGATGAAAGATCACGGCAAGCGCGTAACACTAGAAGGCTCTCAAGCAAAGTTATTCGCTTCTGAAATATCCAGCCGTGTTTGTAATTTATGCGTACAAATTCATGGCGGCTATGGTTATATTGAAGATTTTCCAGCTGAACGCTTTTTACGTGATGCAAAATTATGTGAAATTGGCGAAGGCACGTCAGAAATCCAACGTTTGCTCATAGCTAGACAGCTCGGTTTGTAAACAGGTCTATAACCTATACCATCCAGCTATCTTTTGCTTGCAATTCTTGTTCGTCAAGTTCTTCTTGTGTTAGCTTTTGCACAGTTTTAGTACGTCTTAAAGTTGTACCGCTAGCAACCGATCCCATTGGATCAGCAATATGTTTTGGTGCAGAAGCACTACGTTGTACTATTGCATTATTACGAATACCGGTTTTTTGCGAAGCAGCACGTCCAAGAGCAGAGTTCAACTTACTATTACCAGTGCTTGGCCCATTGGTTCTAATACCAGCAGCTCGCGCAAGATTAGGAGGAATTACTCTACCATTAGTTGAAGCTCTCATTTTTTGCATGAGCAGATTTTGTGGATCTGTTGCTCTTCTCACAGCATCATTAGCAGCACCACCAGCTAAAGTATTTCTAGCTATTTCTTCACCAAGGTGTGATCTACCTAAATTATTAGAAGTACTGGAATTCATTACAGCATCACGACCATAAAAAGCAGCTTCGCTACCAATTACAGCTCCAGCTGCTGCACCAGCAACTAGCCCATCGGCAAGATTGTGTTGGTTTTGATACTGGTGATTTATTGCTTGCATAGCTGCTGGATCATTACCAGCTGCTAATTGTGCAAGTACTGGATTCAATGAAGCAGGTTGTCCACCACTAGCAACTGCATCAGCAGTAGGTGCTAATTGAGCATACAACGGCTGTGTCACTTGTTGGTGAATGCTTTGTTCAGCATTTGGCATATTAGGTTGTATATTGGATACAACAGATGAATCAACAAATGAATTATTTACATTGCCAGAATTATTAGCTACAGCATCTTGATATGAGGCAGCAAATGTAGATGCATAAGCATTACTGTAAGCATTAGATACAGCATCAGACACAGAACTATTATTTACAGACTGCATTGCATAATCTGTAGATACATAATTAGCACTAGGATTTGAATAAACACTATTGCCAGCTGTGTATTCAGTGCTATCTGATACATATGATGCATTGCTTAGTGGACCATCTGATAAATAAACATCTCCAGCAGCTACCACATAATTGTTGCTATCACCAAATGCACTGCCAGGTAACTGCGAAACTCCACTTGGATCGCCGACAGAAACATTAGCATAGCTACTAGCGCCAACTGTTGGACCAACAGTTGGATCGTAATAAACACTTCCATCAGTTACATAACTAGCATCATCTCCATAATAGGCAGTATCGTATGATGCTCCTGCAAAATTGCTAGGCTCGGCATACGTAGCATAACTAGCATAAGAAACACTATTAGGTGGTGCATTTTGTGCAAAAGCATCACCAAATATGCTTGTTTGTCCGCCACCCATATTGTAGTTAACATTGCTGTTAGCAGCCTGTAATGCGGCAGCTTGTTGCGCATCAATCATAGCTTGTTGTTGTGCTTGTTGAGCAAGCATATTAGTTTGCACTTGTGCTTGTTCAGAAGCAGTTTGTTGCACAGCAGCTATTTGTTGTTGTTGCTGAACTTGAGCAATATCTTGCATTTGTTGTCTTTGCTGGTCAGTCATGCCTTCTCTAGCATATTGTTGTGCAGCTACTTGTTGTTGCTGCTGTACGACAGCATTATCCACCTGCTGTTGATGTAATGCTTCTCTAGCATACTGCTGTGCAGCTACTTGTTCAGCACTTGCATGATGACCATTTCCACCATGAGATCCATGATGACTTTGTCCGCCATGACCACCATGATGTCCATCCACAACTAGACCGTCGGCAGCATTTCGCGCGAAATGACCACCACTATGGCTGCCACCAGCATTACCATTTCCAGAAAGTCCACCGGACACACCATTTACATCAATACCACCAGTGGTACTAGTTAAAGAAATGCCAGATATTCCAGGATTGACACCAGGGGTAAAATATGTGCCATTTGCAAGCGGCATCGGACCTACATCAATTGGTCCTCCAGCATTGAAATTACCACCTGCTACTGACAAACCAATGCCAGGCATCTCAGCGCTTACATTTACATTTTCAAAACTTGCATCAACAAGCATTGAATTATCTATATCATCTGGCACACCGTTGCCATCACTATCACCTGGTACGCCTCCTGACGGTCCACCAGCAAGTCCAGCTAGTCCTTGTCCAAATCCTCCATCAGCACCATTTACACCATTGATGCCGCCACCATTAGGACTACCAAAGAATGTTAAATCACTTCCTCCAAGGGTAAGAGAGCTATTATTGAGCAGAGTTAGTTCACCATTTAAGCCATGACCACCAAGATGGCCCATTGTGCCGCGAGGATCATGATGTCCTCCCATACCAGTAATCATATCCAATGTTCGTTTTGCTTCCGCATCAGCTTGTGGATCTAATGCTGGGTTTTGCATACTAGCTACTTGTACGCCACGATCAAATTGTGCAGATCTAGAATCATCAACAGGCAGCGCTTCTGGTTGTTCAAGCGGTATGTCACCAACTCCAGCAGCTGCATCTCCTTCTCCACCAGGAGATCCTTCTGCACCACTAGCACCAGGGGTAGCTGGAGATCCACCTTGAGATGGACTACCACCAGCAGGAGCACCACCTTCTTTTCCTTGTTTTCCACCCTTACCACCACCGCCGCCACCTTCACCACCACCACCTTTACCACCGCCCTTGGCCGCACGTTCAGCAGCTTTTTCAGCCAGTCTTGATGCTTCACGTCCAGCATCTTTAACAAGACCTACGAAGTCGAATGCAAATTTTGTAGATGAAATAGTAAGGAAATTAAGAGCAGTCATAATGATAGTACCTGTTTCATCAACACCTCTGAAACAAGCCATTAATAATATTGCTGTATTCCAGAATAAGCTCCAGAAACAAAGTGAAATTACACCTTCACACCAGCTTGGGAAAGCATCACGCAATTGCTTCATTGGATAAACCCATAAAGCAGCAACTACTGGTCCTACAAACCATAAGTAATATAAATATGCTAACTGGAAAGCACAAAGAATATTCCATGCCATAGCAAAAGCAGCATTGGCTTGATTGTAAGCAACACGTTGTTCATTGACCATAAAAGGAACAACTTCATTTGCTCTATCTTCAGGGACAATATATAAGCCAGCACAAGGATCTTCCAATTTTACTTCCAGGGTTTTTCCTTCCAAACGACTAAGCGGGGTTGTTGGATTCACCAAAGGAAACATGACAGTATGCATGTTTTCTATGTGTCCTAAATTTTCTTCTGGAGTTCTAATTGGAAAAGCTCTTATATGAGCACACATAGCATCTAAATACATATCTGTACCAAAAGTACGACTATATTCTGATGAAATTGTATAAGTAATTGAATTGGCAAAATCTATTCCATAATTGACAATTAAATAGGTAGAGGGGATTAAGAATACAGCCACAACTGATCTAAAAATACCTTCAAAAGGACTAATCTCACCAAGCACCGGTAGTCCTTGCGAAGCTATTGATTTAACTTGGCAAAGCACTGCTCCTGGTAGTAAAAGCAATACGGCCATTGGAATAAATATGTTATCTCTAACTTTATTCCATTTATTGCCACCATCAGTAGTAAAATTGTGCAAATAGCTTCGAACAAATTCTAAAGCACTTGCTGCTTGAGTCCGTTCCATAGCAGCCAAATTGTCTGCGGTTTGTTCTTTTTCTGCATTTTGATTAGATTGTGCTTGCCCCATATTCTGTCCAGGAGTAGTAGCCGTTCTAATCCCTAATTGGGCTGCTTGAGCAGCAGAGCTTGCCAAACCGGAAGCAGTCATTAAAAAACCATTTCCTTCAACACCCATATTCTTTTTTGCTTCTTCCATCACCGTCGCTTCAACAGCAGGCGCTTCGCCTTCTAATCCGTTAGTGGGAGCTGGTTCTTGAGCACCTGTCTCATGAGTTCGTTTTTTCTTTCCATTTGTATTTCCCTCTCCACCAAAACTAGCAGCATCTGCAGCGTTGCGATTACCATACATTTGCCTATGTCTTTTTACCATGCCCGCCGGACTAGCAGCTGGTTGTGTTGTATCAAAGCCCTGGGCATTACAACTAGGAGAAGAAAGACAGAGCAACGATGTTTCAATTGCCAAATAAACTATAGTAATAATAATTGCATTATTTTTTAGCATATTTAAAAATTACCAAACCTCCAGATTTTGCTCTTTATCCACCACAACTAGCGCCACCCGACTTACCACCACCACCACCTTTACCACCACCACCGCCGCCGCCAGCAGCTACTTTACCTGCTTGTTGTTGTGCTTTTTCAAGTATGTGACTAACAACTTCTCCTGGCTTAAATTCAAATGGATTAAAAGGAACAAACAAAAGCATGCTAATAAAAGCCATTAAGAAATAGACTTCTGTTTGATAAAACATATCAACAAATAAATATTCAAGGCGCAAGCTCATGCACAGAAGTACTATATTCCACCAAAATTTCCATAAAGCCAAAATAACAACTCCATCCAACCATGTGCTAAATGCTTTTCTAAACAAATCTCTACCAACACCAGCTGGCCAAGCAAAAAAGGCAGCAGCAATTGGTCCAAGCAAAAACAAATAGCACATAAAAACAACTTGAAAGGCACTTATAATGGCAATACCTTCTGTCATTAGAGAAATAACTGTATTGATAAGTTCAGTCATACTTAAATCGGCAGCACTGCTTTGTTTGAGAATACCACCACCAACAGGCATACCAGCCCATTTCCCACGATATGGAGCATGCGAAAGAATCGGTAAATTTTCAATCATTTTACCCTGTTGCTCTTCTGAAAATGTTTGCACTTGTTCTGCAACCCAAAGCATAATTAGCATGGGCTGCACTTCTTTAGAAACAACAGATTCAAGTGCATTGGCAGTATCAATTACATAGCTAACCGCTAATTGCGTTGCCGGAATTAGAAAAACTGCAATTATAGCTCGCATAATTCCACTAAATGGACTTTGAGTGTCTTCATCACGACCATTAAGAAAACCTGCCGATACCATAGTTTTCATATTAGTAAGAAGCGCACCCGGTAGAAGCAAAAGCACCGCCATTGGTATATAGCAATGTTTGTACATTTGCTGAACCATCCAAATGGCATTTGAATACATTTTAACTGGGGCTAAAGATGACGTTGGAGAACCAGCGCCTTCATTAGCTACATTGATAAGATATTGAGAAGAACCAATAATAAAGGCATCTAAATTTTCTAAAGCATCTTCGCCCTTCGAGCTACCACTAGAACCTGAGCAGCCAGATTGATTTGCTTTTGCTTGCTCCATTTTTGTATCCGGAGCACTTTCTTTAATTGCTCTTAACTGCTCAGCAGCAGCAAGAGCTGCTGGAGCGGCTTCCATTGTCACCTTATTGCCAGAAAAGTATGAAGGGTCATATGCTGATTCAGAACCACTACCAGTATCATTGCTTCCATTTTGTTGCGGGGTTTTAAACTCATCAGGAGTTGTACCAGTAACAAGACCATATATAAAAGCAAAAAAGTTATTTAATTTGCATATCTTTTGCTTTTCTCGCGAATCAGTTTGCCCAGGCATTTGTTGCTGTCTCATATTATTGCCACCGCCGCCGCTGCCTGCTCCCGGTTGAAACTGGTCCGCTTCAGGTTGGGCTTGTTGATATCTGCGGTTTTGCAAATCTTTTTTATAGGCTGGATGCATTTCGCCGTATTGTTCAGCAGCTGTATACGGATCCATTAATCGCCCAGTTAAATCAGGCAAGGCTAAAGCTATTTGAGAATTTAAAAGCAATAAAATATTAGCCAACAAAATAGCAAATGCAAAATAACGATTAAAAGCTAAAGACATAAATAGTAAGCTTCCTAATTCGCTTTACCAATGTTTTGCTACAAAGGGCGCGACATTGCTAGAACAAAATCCTCTTGGCATTGAAGTATAATGCCAAAATGTGAGATTTTCATAACTTTTCTTCGTTAAATTTTCAAATTTGCCCAATTTTTATTTTGGACAAGATTTTTTCCCTACAAAAGAACCTAAATAGCTTTTACAAATTAACCTTGCTAGCCTTTTTCAATGCCTTACTTTCGATATGAACCATTGTTTTGCCAGGATAAACATCTATATAAACAGAGATTTTAATCAAGCTTCCATCTTTTGTAGCTTCCACAGAGCGATATACCGGATTGCCTTCCGTAGACTTAATTTTCCAACCGCTCTTAGTTAATTGATCATAGTAATACTGGCAAATATTACTTGGAGCTTCCTTAGAAGATAAAACAACCACTTTTAACTGCTGTCTTTTCCATTCCTCTGCATTAGTTCTAGCAAAATAAACATCAGACTTTGGGTATTGCTTAATGGGGAAATCTTTGGGATAAATCTTATATGGCTCAACCAGTATTTTTTCAGCCTGTGTTCTTGCTTTTGACCAGCGTTCTCTTTCTTCCCTTTGAGCAGCTTCCCATCTTTCCCTTGCTTCGTTAACTGATTTAGGCAATGAAGCATTGGAAGGAATAGTATATAAGGAAGGTGCTGATTTAATTTCTGGTGAAATTCCAGCAATCTCATCCATATTATTTGACGGCGTCCAGCTGCATCCCGTTAGAATTAGCACAGCCGTGCCAGCTATGCTTAAAGATAAAATTTTAGATTTAATGCTCATGGGTATTTTCAAATTAGAAACTTTGCCATTTTCATGATGCCATAATTTGGCATTATACTCAAAAACTCAGTGTATATTTAATGTGATGATCAAATTTAGCAGGCAATAGTGTCCAAAACATACAAATTAAAACCAATCATTGCTGCACGTTTAGGCTTGGAAATAACAGTGGCATTGATTTTGGTTTTACTGCCTTTTGTTTTGACATATTTAGGCATTTATCAAGCCTTGTCAATCATCATCAAAATTATTTTGCCAGTATTATCATTCATTTCTTTATTGATCTTGCCAGCTTATGGTTTTACTACCTGGAAAGTTAAAATTGATCATGAAGGCATTAGCACGCATGCTTTATTTCAAAAACATTTTGTAGAGTGGGACAAAATAAGTGGATTGTTCTTAAAAACAAATTGGGGCTGGCGTAGATACATTATTGAATGCAAATCAAATCAAACTGCCAAAGATAATAACAAATGGTCTTTATTCAAAGATTTCAATTCTATATCATTTCCTGTTTGGCTCACAAATGTTCAGGAATTAGTCGAATCAATACGTTCACATTTACCAAATAGAGGACGATCTAATAAAAGTGGCAACAAAATTTTTACTCAAGATATTATTAGCATTGCAATACAGTTTATAAAACTTTCGGCAAGTATGTTATTTGTGGCATTGTTATGGTTCTTTTTTCTCTCTACATTTAAACAGGGAACAGCTAATCATATTAGTTCAAATTCTATCGATCAAATTATTGTCTTAGTTGTTTGTTCTATTTTGACATTAATAGTTTTATTACAAGCTTGGCTAATAATATCTATGCCAAAGGCAATTACACTCAGTCCCAATCGTATTTATATACAAACATGTTTTTTCCATACAACGCTTACAAGCAATGAAATAAAACATATCTACAATAATATTTTATTCTTGCCTAATGACGGGTTGTTATTACTGAGTACCAAAGGTTTGTTTTATGTCAGTGCTTATATAAATGATTTTGATGAATTAACAGAAGGTTTACGACTCCAGTAAAAAAAGCCGCTAGGGGCGGCTTTACAAAGTGGGGCTCGTTATGGTTGGTACCACCGGTGCCTGAAAAACTCTCGGATAGCGGTTCAATTCCGCCGGGCTCCACTTCCCCTAATATATCATAAATTTCTTTTAGCGGAAATCATTGCCGTCAGACCAAGTATTGATGACTTTGCGATGTAAATCAAATGCAATATTTTCTGGCAATTCATTTAATTGAAATACTTTTACTTCGCTTGCATCATCACCAGCGAGAAGAGTACCAACAGCTGGTTTTGCTAAATAAAATAAAATCACTACATTTATGCCGCGTCCGGGGCTCGTCGCATCCAAAAGTTGACTAATCTCTACCGTGAGCCCTGTCTCTTCATACACTTCCCTAATTGCTGATTCTAATGGATGTTCTTTAGCTTCAATAAATCCACCCGGCAAACACCAATCATCTATAAATGGTTCGAATTTGCGTTTGACTAAAACAATGCCACCGTCCATAGGCACAATTGTGGCAGTAACCGGCTTAGGATTATCCCAATGAATAAATTCACAAGCCATACAAGTAAGTCTTAACTTTCCACCAATTTCAATGGTTGTTAAAGAATTAGCGCATATAGGACAAGATTTCAAAGTTGGGGCCTGTGCTCTTGGAGATATCAAGGATTGTAAACCATCCGTCAACAATAATACTGATTATTATTCAAGCAGATATATATCAATAAGATCTAGAGCTAATCAGCATTTTAATCGATTGGCTAAAACAACAATCTATCTATTCCATAAACAAATGAGGCATATCATAAATATTTTGATGGCACATTTGACATTCATGGGTTAATATATCGGCGAGAAAACCTGCATGTGATACATGTAATCTCTTTAAAACTAAGAGCTAGGAAGGCAAAATTTCAGTCTAAATAGCAGGTAGCAAAGAGGAAGATGGTAAACGTGGAGAACTTTGTGCTGCAAATTTGCATAATTTTTCCAGAATCAGGAATCTTATATGAAACAAAAACGCTCCATTGATAATCGCATCAATAAACAACAACAAGACACTAAAAACTTTCCGCTCAAAAAAGTTGAAAGGGATTTAGAAGTCGAGCGCAAATCTAATTCTTCTGATAATTGCACTGACACGTGCGGCTTAAGCTCTTGGAAGCCGACTACAACAAAGGTCTAATTGACCTTTGCTGCGTCAAATGAAATAACTTCATCAAGCTGTGCCATCAAAACCAATTTACTTATTGGCACTCGACACAAAATTTCTTTGTTTTTGATTTTTACTATTTTTATACCAAGCTTTTTCAAAGCATCTAGAGTACTAGCCTCTGTATTTTTCACAATCAGCTTAATACCGATGGTGCCATTCACAATATCAAAAGAATGCTTAGCTGTTTGAGAAAAGAGTGTTTGCAAAGCCGGTGATGCTTTTTTGCTATAACTTTGCTTATCTTTTTCTGCATCAGACAATTGTGGTGAACAGTTAGATTTCCTTTTTTCTAAAACCAATTGAGATGGCTCTGGTGCTTCAAGCACTGGCAAACCTGCTTTAGATTTTCCAGGATATGGTTTTGGTGAACTAGCCATTTGACGCATTCTTACCAATCCACCACCAACACCAGATAACCTTCCTTCAGCACATATATTCATATCATATGAAACACCGTCTGGCATTTCCACAGGAACCGCAATTGTTCTAGGTTCGCCTTTATCACCTTTTACTACTTTATCCTCAATAGCAACAAAAGATGTATATTGCGACATAATATGATGCTCAAGAGCTGTTTTTACTATTTCTTCTTTTAATTCTTTATTGATAGAATTCTTTTGTGCACCGAGCCAGTCTTCTGACATAAGTCTATCTACTTTGGCTCTTGCCCATATTGATCCAAGACTGCTATTGTCATTTTCGTTTGTCGGCAAATCTATAGAAATATCTTGTTTATAAGGCTTACCAGCAGCATAACCAGAAATAGTTATTATGCCTTTACGTGCTCCCGTATACCTGCCCTTTATATACAATGGCTTTTCTGCCCAAACATCAGATACGTGAGATGGATAAACCTCTTTCACAGGTAGCCCATGAAAATCCACTTTAATATCTGTGAGTACTGGCGAAGCTATGCGATCATAGAATTTTTTGCCAACTTCATCGTGAGCACTATTAAGTAAAACATATTCTGCCTCACCGCCACCTTCTTTGGCCATATTATCAATTAATAAGCGATTGACTCCATTACCCGTACCAAAAGGAAACCAACGAGATTGTCCTCTCAGTTTTTTTACTATATCGACAACTTCAAAATCATTACCAACATAACCATCAGTCATAAATGTAACAATGCGCAAACGATGATTATCAGCTGGTATAGCACATGCTTTTTCCACCGCTGGAGCCATCCATGTGCCACCATTAGCCTCCAGCTTGTTTATAAATTGCTTGGCTTTCTTCTTCATAGACTCACTAAATAATTGTGGCTTATCAGCAAACATAGCCACATTATCGTTAAATGAAATGATTTGAAATGTATCATTAGCATTCATATGCTCAACAATATAGCTCAATGTTTCTTTAGCTTTATCTAAAGGAGCTCCATGCTGCGAACCAGAACAATCAATTAAAAATATCATTTCTTTTGGTGCAATTTGTTCTGGCTTTGCTTTTTTAGGTGGCATAACCATTATCGTAAAATAGCCGGCACCATTTTTACCATGAGTTAAATAACCGCTCTGGAGTTTGTCAGAGGCTACATCATAAGTAAGTACAAAATCTTTATTTGGTATTGTATTTTTATTCACCAAAGAAATATGTGCTGAATTTGCGCTCTTTTTATTTATTGCTACTTCATGCAATTTAGAAGAAATATTATTTATAGCAATGCCAGAATTTATATTTACATCAATTGAAATATCATGTCCTGCTCTTTCACCTTTTTTGGCTGTAACAGGCGTAATTAAAGAAGCATCTGGCACTTGATCTGTATCTGGCAAACGCCCTTGCCCTTGTTTGCCGTTAGGATTACCTGGAATAAATCTAGGCCCCACTACAGTTGGAAAAACAAAACTATAAGTTCCTTGTTCATATGGCAAAAGGTCAACATAACTAAGTACAACTTCAATTTGATCGCCAGGACGTATATTAGCGACATTTTGCGAAAAAATATTTGGTCTTTCTTGATTCAATAAAGATGCTAATTGTCCTTTAGATTTAGCCGCATCATATAATTGTTGTGCTTCTTCTCTTCTTTTGATAGTGCCATGTATAGTACGATTTCCTACTTTCATGAGCATATCGTCTACTGCTGCTGTTTCTGAAAGAGGAAAAGTGTAAACAGCTTCTATTTTTTCTTTAAATGGATTTTCAAAAACTTGTTTTACAGTGACACGATTTACATATCCAGAAATATTAGCAACAACACTCGTATGTTTAAGTGGACATTTACCAATTTCTTTGCCTGTCGGCGTAAATACTGCTAATGCACCAGAATCTGTTCCTTGAAAGTTAGATACTACAGCTGTTTTGCTATTATGCTTATCACTTGCTGATGAGTCAGTTGCCGCTGACGAATTAACACTGTTAGAAAACAAACTGACCAAGCTTGCTAACGCAACTCCCAGAAAGCCAAGTTGCAAAGTAAAATTGTTTGAATAAAAAGCCATAAGCATCTCTCCTAATGTGATCAATGACATCACAAGTCGTGCCGCCAAATTAACAGTCAACAATTAAATTCAATTAGCTAATTCCATTTACTACGATAACTATAAACAATTATCTTTCCTACCGGGTTTTCCCTAGTCAACAGCAAGGGATCATCCGCATATAGACTGTAACCCCCACCGGGGCTTGGGTAGAAGCAGCCGCGTCAATAAAGTTTTAAATTAAAAAGTACAAAATCCATTAAATAAGTAGAATCAAGAACATTTAGTAAGCAATATTAAAAGTACATTTCAGTATTTCAATTATCAGGAATATTTTTCTTACTACCAGCAAATCCACCACTCATTCTTAATTAAAAGCCACAGCAGAAAAGGAGCATGTCATGCATAATATGTCGCACATAGCTACATCCAGCTATTCATGGCTTGAAATTATTCTTTGCTCAATCTTTACAGCTGGCACTGTATTTTATTTTGTCCGCCTAATTTCACCGAAGCTAGTAAAGAAAACACTTGGTTATTACGATTGGGAAAATGAATTGTGGCATGGGCTTTGTTTATTGGGCATGGTTGTTTGTTTTATTCCGCAAGCTTTTCCTATACCAAATTCATTTTGGTGTTACTTATTTTTCCTAGGCGGCATTTGGTATTTATTGCGGGCTTACAATTGGGGACTAAATCTTTCGCATAATAAGCAGTGGTACGACATTGCTCATTCTGGCATGCTCTTTGGCATGTGGTGGATGTTTGCTCAACCAAGCAAAAATATCCTACTCATTGCTCTCAATGCTGCCTTTTGGCTATGGTCTGCTTCATACAATCTGCATCTGACTTACAGCAATATCAGAAAGAATTTCAAAGCTCTTATTTTTGGACAAGACATTGCTCACGCACTGATGGCATTAGTTATGATTGGCATGACTCTTGCACCTAATTTATTTATGCCAGCTCATGGGCATAATGCTAGTCTCAATAACATTCAAGACAATCTTCCTGCCATTGAAAACTGTATTGCTGTAAATGAAGCTAATTTCTCGCAAGAAGTAATAAATGCCAATTTACCTGTTGTAGCAATTGTTTATGGCGGTTGTGAAAAGTGCCAGATAGAATTGCAGATAATGCGTAGTCTTGCTCCTGCGTATAAAGACAGATTGAAATTTGTCACTATTAATGAAGACATTGCACCTAGATGCAAAAAAGATTTAGGCGTTACTCAATGCCCAACTATTTTAATTGTGGAGAATGGCAAACCAATTTCTGTAATTAAAGATGTGACTAGCAACCCACAACTACAAAATAGCTTAGACCATTATTTAAGCAGGTCTTTGCATAAGTAATGTCCATAATTCACCACGCACAGAACTAACGCTGCGACAACAGAGCTACGACAAGGACTGCGACAAGAGAGCAGGAAAGTAAATTATAGATGAATCTATATATTTACTTTCCTGCTCTGTTTTTAATTTCATGGGTCACTGGATAACGCAGCCACAAAATAAAACCCTTGTGTCTGCGTTATTTTCAGTTTTATTTGGGCATACTATATAGTACAGTTGTCTACCC
>JAGVLS010000037.1 GCA_020054205.1 Candidatus Obscuribacterales bacterium
TCAGAATTTTGTTTATTTTTCTGACCTTTTTCAGGGTCAACAAAAAGGGAGTGGCAGGAAGGATTCAGGCAAGTATTAATTTAACTGCTCTCGTTAGGTAGAAGTATTGCCAAATACTGGTGTCATATATAACCCATATTTTGCGCAATTATTTTGATTGCAACGAGTATCACAACTACTGATTTAGCTCAATTACTGTCAGTGAATGTGGCTCAAACACATAATCCATTTGATAGATACTGGCTTTTGTTGCAGAAGCCAAAGACGGCAAACTAACTGCTTTTTCCCGTATAGAAAGCTCACCTGGTCTTCCTCGATCGAATTGAGGATTGCGAGAAGCGCGTGCTTGTTTAGCCCAAGTATAGCCTGGTACATCCGGAATATCTTTACCATTATTAGCATCAATATTTTTACCAGTAAAAATAAATACTTTTGCTTGTGTTTTAGGCATAAAAGAATTTAAAGATATATGTGCTTTTATAGAATTGAACATGCTTTTATTGATGGCATAAACACTCAATTTTTTGCCATCGATAGATTTTGCCGTTATTACATCTAATACTGGTACATTATTTACTGCTGGCATTAATCCAACATCTTGAGTATTGTATTTTTCACATTGTGTTTCTGTATTGACTAAATAAGAACCAGCCAATTTACTATATAACTGCAATGGATAAAAACTGCCTTTTGGTACATTATTATAGCCAATTGTGCCCATAAATAACACATCTTTTAGTTTGAAAAACGTAGCAATACTTACTCTTGGATTTCTTAGCATGGCATTTAAAACACTGGCTGTAAAAAGCCCGGAGCCTAATGTTTTAGGGTGATCAACCCATTTATTATTATTGCTAATATGAAAAAGTGGTCCCCATTCTGTAACAGCAATTTTTATCCGTTGCCTATTATTAGGTGTCGAATTATTAGGAACAAAACGATCAATTTCATCACAAACAGTACGGAAGTTTTTCTCTATCGTTACTGGAAAAGCAAGCAGAGCTGAATATAATTGCTCTGTCGAATAATCAGTGTTTTCAATTACAAGTGGGGCATAGCCATTATGCACCGAAAAGAAATCAATTTGATTTCCTAATTGTCTAAGAACCACTTCATTCCATCTATTATCTGCAATAAATGGAAAGCGCGTAAAATTATTGCCACCAATAGCACCAATTTTTATACTAGGATCAACACGGCGCATAGCAGCAATAAATTGCCGAGAGCGCTCTACATACGCCTCTGGACTTAAAGAAGAAGCTTTAGTAGAAGGCGCATCTTGCTTCATATATGATTCATTGCCCAACTCCCACCATTTCACTCGATAAGGCTCGCGATTTCCATTCTGGATACGAGTCATATCGCTAGCTGAATTACAATATGAAACCCAATCAGAAGCACTCTGAGCATTACTTGTAATCAAATTTACAGTCAGCATCGGTTCAGCCCCAATACTTCGGCAAAATGACATAAGTTCATCAGTTCCAAAATAATTAGGAGCACTACCTGCATCTAAAACAAAGTTTTGCGCTGGGCGCGTATAATAGTTGCCAACACCTTTGCGCCAATCATAATAATCAGAAAATGTTCCACCCGGAAAACGTACTAAAAAAACTCCCATTGCTCGACTAAGTTCAATTACTTTTGGATCTGACGCTCTATTTCCATCTATCCAAACAAACTGCTTTTGAGTAGGCCATTCTATATTTGTACCAAATAATTCTTTCGGTATTATCCTCAATACATTTTGAGCATTAATGACAATATTTGCCTTGGTGCTTACAGTAGCACTGGCACTAGTACTCGTAGCATCGCTTTTCGCAGCAGAATTCTCAGCATTGCTTTTCGTAAAAACATTCTCAGCATTGCCTGTATTGTGTGATGATGTACATCCAAATACAAAAAAGCTCATGAGAAAAAGAAATGCTGGTGATAAAAGAGAGATTTTTCGCGCGCATATAGAAAGCAAGATTTTCGTCACTGGCAATTCACCTTTCATAATATTTAATTATGCTTGAATATATTCAAGTGCTTCTGGATTATCAACCGAAGCTAAATCACCAACTGGTTCACCTAAATATTTACGGCGAATAGCACCACGAACAATTTTAGCTGAACGAGTTTTGGGTAGCACTGGTACAAAATGTACTTTCTCTGGTTTTAATGGACCACCAAGCTTATGTGTTACCCAATCAAGAATTTCTTTATTGAGCTCAGCTGATGCTTGGGTATTTGGCATAAGCACGACAAAACAAACAATTCCTTCACCTTTAACATCGTGCGGCACACCAATTACAGCAGCCTCTGCTACTTGCGCATGTTCTACCAAGACAGATTCTACTTCGCCAGGACCGACACGTTTACCAGCAATTTTAATCGTATCATCAGAGCGACCAAATAAAAACCAAAAACCATCTTCATCAACTTTTGCCCAATCACCGTGATACCAGATATTAGGGAATTTACTGAAATAAGTTTCTATATACCTATCTGGATCTTTTAAAAAACCTTTTGTCATCGAAGGTGATGGCTTGCGACAAATTAAATGTCCAATACCGTTACGAATGCTATTGCCTTTTTCATCAACAACATCAACATCCATACCCAAACCAGGACCGCCAAGAGTACACGGTTTTAATGGCATCACTGGTAATGGCTGAATCAAACAACCAATTAATTCCGTACCGCCAGATATATTGATAATTGGACAGCGTTTTTTACCAACTTTTTCAAAAAACCACATATAGCTATCTTGATCCCATGGTTCACCAGTAGAACCTAATAATCTTAAGCTATCCATTTTATATTTATCGACCCATTCATCACCAGCCGATCTTAAAACACGAATTGCCGTCTGACTTATGCCCAACGTATTCACTTTGTATTTTTCAATTAATTGCCAAACACGATCTGGATTTGGAAAATTGGGTGCACCTTCAGCAATTACCATAGTGCCGCCCCAGAAAGTTACACCAATCATTTCCCAAGGTCCCATCATCCAACCAATATCAGTAAACCAAAAAAATGTATCTTTAGATTTTACATCAAATGCAAATCCTAATTCACGTGCAATAGAAACTAATGCTCCTGCATGTGTATGTACTGTGCCTTTTGGTTTACCAGTAGTGCCGGATGTGTAGAGATACATAGATGGATGTTCTGCATCTAACTCAGTAGTTTTCACATTTGGATCAGCAGAGTCAATTATTTCACTCCACAACAAATCACGTTCCGGATACCAGTTTTTACCAGCAATTTTATTTTTTGCCAAACCAAAACGATCTAAAACAATTACATGTTTTAAACCAGGCAAATCTTTAGCAGCTTCATCTGCATCAGGTTTTACTGCTACCGTTTTGCCGCGACGTTTACCAGCATCAGCTGTAAATAAAACTTTTGCTTCAGCGTCTAATAGACGTGTCCTTAATGCTTCGGCACCAAAACCACTGAAAATTGGTACAGCAATTGCACCAATTTTTAAACAACCAAATAAAACTGCTACTACTTCCGGCACCATCGGCATATAAATTCCGACAGCATCGCCAGATTTAATTCCAAGCTTCAATAAAGCAGATGCTACTTTAGAGCTCATCTCATTTAATTCTTGGTAAGTTAATTTTTTTGCTTCACCATCTTCTGATTCCCAAATCAAAGCTAAATGATTTGGTCCAACACGTGGGCGATTTGGGTGAGTAGCGCCACCTTCTTGTAAGTGGTAATCAAGACAATTGGCAATGATATTTATTTTGCCGCCAATAAACCACTTAGTCCAAGCAAAACCCTTACTGTCATCATATAAGCGATCAAATTTCTTAAACCAATCTATACCTATATATTGCAAAGCTGTTTGCCAAAACCACTCAATATCTTCAGTTGATCGCTTTACTAGTTCACGCCAGTCTGTAACATTATGACTTTGCATATAATCATTAACGCGGCATTTTAAATAATCACCGGTTGGATTCCAAATAACACCGGACATACTTTGATTTATCATTTGATCTTTCTTTTCGCTTAACTGCAAGTTCATAAATTACCTAAATACTAAAAAGCAGGGTTAAACACAGATTTTACCTGTGCCTGCTTATCTCTTACGCTTTAATTTTTTTATATTAGTAGCGTGAATTGCAGTAATTTAACTTGAACACTTGGCAATTATAGAATAATTTTAATAGATTCGCTTCCAAAACAGCATAGCCAACAAATGAATATAAAAACCCGACGGCCATTTGGTCGAAATTATGCCGGCTCGATAATTGCCGAGTACATGCCAGTGATAATGGTTTTGTTTTTTGCATTATTCTTTCCATTTTTAAATCTAGCTACTTCACTACTTAGATATTCCATATTGGTAGCAGCAGCGCATGATGCAGCAAACGCTGCTGGACATGCGTATTTCTTTTTAGACAATTCTCAAGCAGGTCTAGGAAAACCAGCCTCCTTAACTCTAGCTAACGAGACAGCTCAGAGATTTGTTCAAGCTCTTAACGGTGCTACACCTAATGCTATTAGGATTAACACTGTTCGAACACGCATTATCAGATCATTGAAAACTGCACCATATACAACAAACACTTTTAATTTTGGTGAAAAACTAACAGCAGCAGCAAACACCGATCAATTTATTTATTGCCTAGAAGTTAGCATTAACGCTAACATCAATCCTTTGATGCGCATGGATGGTCCATTCTTTAGAATTCCCGGTCTCACTGCACCAATAGTGACAACAGTAAATGCACGTGAATTTGCCGAAAATCCACAAGGACTTAATCAGTAAAACAGAAATCAATAACAGTAAACAATAAAAAAATAGTAAATCAATAAAAGGACGCCCGACCCGATGAGATCTAGAACTAATTGCAAAAAAACCAAATTGCGCTCGAAAAAAGGCATATCAATAATATTATTGAGCTTTGGACTTGGCTTCATTATGGTCACTATGGCTGGCTTATTTGCTTTTGAAATAGCAAGAGCAAACACAGCTCGTGAACAATTACGCTCCGCTTGCGAAGCAGCTGCATTAGCTGGTTGTGCAACATTAGCTAGTTCTGACAAACAAGTTACAACCGATACGCACGTTGATTCTTTAGATGCAGCTTTAATAACTTTTCGCAGAAATTCCATTCTTGGCATATCTCTAGCAGCTGCTCAGCGTGTATCTATGGATGATCATCTACCAGAAGATAATCAAGCTTCTTTATTTATTGAATTTCTTGATCCAAATAGTGCTCCTCCTAATCAACCTATTTCTGCTTTGAGTGATCCCAACGGACGTATTGTGCATGTAGTTGGTGCATTTGGTCTTACTCCTGCTTTTGCTGCATTCACAGGTACTCCTAGTACGGTTTTAAGAGCACATGGACACGGACGTGTACCACAACTTGATATTGTTATGTGTTTTGACGTCTCTGGATCAATAGACGATCAAACTAATGTCACTTTTGTAAAAAGAAACATTAGTGTCTCTACAGGACTGAATCAATACACAATTATTTCAGCGCGTGGCGGTGCTCCTACAACTGGTGGTTTAGCACACGGAAGGTTATTTGATATTTTAGGTGGAATTCCCCAAGGCACACCAGTACAAGCGACATATCCACAAACACTACATATGACCAGCGATACTGGTTATCATAGTCGCCCCTTGTTTTTCGATAGACAATTGAGAGGTTCAAATACTAGCGGACGTCCTGGTTCGCCTGGTGTGACTGGCTCAAATGCAAATTTTGCTTATACAGATTTAGTTGTAAATCTAGATAACAAAACAGAATTTGGCGGCATCACAATCGATGGTTATGATTTTCCTACAGTTGCTTCATTAGTGGAAGCATCACGTGGCAATTTAGAATCTGAATCTGTTTTCCAACAAAGTGGTGCAAAAAATGCTCCTGAAGTCGGTGGCAGAGGTGTAGTACCAAAGTCTGGCTATCAAGCAAAATATTTTGAAAAGGCTCGCGCCCTGACTCAACCAATTGGTGCAGCCAGAGATGCAGCTCTTGCATTCTTTAAAGTTATGAATACAAATACAGAAGCTCATTTTGGCTTTACTTCGTTTTCATATCATGCTGCTACAGCTTCTGGACAATCAAATTCAGAATGGTCTATAGCTCAAAATTACAGCCCACCCGGCACAGCAAATTTTGTTTATCCAGGTGTACCTTTGAGTAAAACTCAAACCAATTACACTGAAGTAACAAATGCAATTGGTCAAACGCTTGCTAATGGCGGAACAAATATGAACGAAGCTGTCACTGTCGCCATTAACCAGTTAAAAAACAATTCTCGTAAAGGTGCTAAACGAACTATCATTTTATTTACAGATGGGCAATGGAATGATGGTGGTGATCCAAGAAATGATGCTGCAATTAAAGCTAAAACTGAAGGTATTGCAGTTTATACCGTCGGGCTAGCGCAAAATAGCGGGATAATTCCACTGGAAGTAGAAACACTTAACGATGGGCAAGGTAAAACATACAATTACGTTGATACTTTTGGTAGCGCCAAAAGTTATACAGCTAACAGCAATGGCGTAGCTGCTATTGCTGGCAATGGTGGCAAGTTCTATCTTGTTACCGATTCCAGAAATTTACGTCTTGTTTTTGAAAATATTGCTAGACAACTTGTTCAATTAGTAAAAGGCTAATAACGAAAATGAAATCAGAAATGAGAGCAACAATTACAAGGTCAATAGCACGATCAAAAAAAGGCATGGCTGCTTTAGAATTAGCAATGACGTGTGGCATTATTGTTGCTATGTCATTAGTTTGCCTTGATGTTTGTTTTTTAGTTGTAGCTAGCTCTGTTAATGATCGGGCTTGTCGTGATGCAGCACGCGCTGCTTCCCAACAAGATAGTGCTGCAAAAGCACAAGATGCAGCACGTGCTGCTTTAATGATTCATAGAACTCAAAGCAATTTAGTTGGACAACCAACATTAGTCCCTGAATTGTTTTCATATGTTGATAATGGTGGCGACCCTGATATTCCAAATCCAACTGTCACAGTTGGTACTCAAACAACAGTAAGAATGCCTGTGCCAGTATTTTTATTTGGTGTTAATTTTGGCTCTGATAGCGGCGGCAACAGACAATCATTTACTTTCCGCAAAGTTTATACATTTCCTATTGTCAAATTCAATTTAGATTTATCGAAAGTAGATCCAGAATAAAAAATGGGCAAATGGATATTTCATACTCAGAAGTAGTGGGTATTTTATTTCCTGTTTATTTGCTATTTCTTGGTTAACTAGTGAGGTCCAATTATTTATTTGTTGCCCAATAATAAAAACGTAGTAGAGCCAGATAAAGTTCAAAAAATAGCAATAAAATTAAAAGAATTAATCAACCAACAGGGACTCCCTATTTGGTACCCTGAAAAAGGTCAGAAAAATTGCAATTTTTCTGACCTTTTTCATTATGTTTGTAATTAAAGATTTGGTGGCTTGTCGTTGTTATATACTGCTTTGTCAGAATTTTGTTTGTTTTTCTGACCTTTTTATTGTCGTCAAAGCAATGAAAGAAGGACACGCCTGTTATGAAATATCCTTCAGTGAATATTTATTTTTTCAACATATTTATACTGGACTATATAGTAATAATGACGAGAAGAATTAGAAAATGAAAAGTAAAAAAGCGAGGGGGTCAAAAGAAATTCTTTCGACCCTCTCGCCGTTGAGATTTTGCTAGCGCTCGCTAAACTTCAAGCTTTTGGGGCTTGCCTAGTTTGGCTTACTGAGCAGATTGAGGAGGCAGCTTTGAAACTTTGAAAGCTTACGAGGTTTTAGAAGTTTGCACACCTTGAGTATTTTGCTTTTGCGACAACAATGTTGTTTGCTTATCGAGCAAAAGCACATACCACTTACCACTATTTTGATAAATATGCGATATTCCACATCCCAAATACAATACCAACATAAGCAAAGGCACCAGTCCCAAAACAGCAGTTAAGCTAAATTCAGCATTGGCAATCCAAAAAATCGAAATAACAACAATTGCTACCGTAGCCGCCTTTGCCTTTAATGACGTATTAATCACGCCATATTTCTTCTCTTGTAGATGGCAATGCAAACGATTAGCAAAAACTCCAATTCCTAGAGCAAGCAATGGGTACATGAAAAGGCAGCCAATAAAACTGAAAAATTGGCTTAACATAATGCGCTCCTTCTTTTTTGCTATCGAGAAAATAAATGCCAGTTTTGAGTTTTTCAAGAGTTTGTGTTTACTGCATAAGCGATGTCAGCTGAAAAGCAGAAATTCTCATTGTCACAAACAAAAAGACAGCCAGTAGTAGGTAAACACCTAGTACAGCCACTCTCGTTTGCCAACCAACAGCAAAATATTCTGGCCTTTCTTGAGCCATTTGGCGTCGCGCAACAATATCTTGCCAGCCAGCCTGAATTATGAAAAGAACTATGAGCAAATTAATTGGATTGCTACCAGCAAAATAATAGAGAAAAGCAAAAATAGCTGGGATTCCGACAAAAATACATACTCTGCGTTCCACAGCCATCATTATTCTTCCACCATCCATTGGTGAAAACGGAATAAGATTGAATAAGTTTAGAAAAAAACCAATTAAAGCTGCTTGCAAACAAATTGTATCGTGTGTAAAAAGCCCATATGCATAACATAAAAGTGCAGCAATCGTACCATACAATGGTCCGCATATTGCCATATATGCTTCTTGTGTGGCAGTTTTGGAAAAAATATCACCACCACTAATAAAAGCACCAATGGGAGTAAATAGTGGTAACGTAACGTTCCAGCCAAGTTGTCGAGCTGCAAAGTAGTGTCCCATTTCATGCACAGTCAGCAACAAGAAAAATGCCAAAGACAATTTAATCGAACCGGTAAATGCTACCCAGAGAAGAACGCTTAAAGCAAAACTTACTAGTGAAATTGCTATTTGTTTGCGCATATGTACCTTTCGGGTTGTAAACTAAAACAGTATTTTGTGTACTGTTAAGTTTTGAAGTGATAGGATTTGAAAGTGACAAGGTAGTCCTAGATAAGAAGGCTAGGATAGGAAGACTAAAATAGGGCTGGACTGAAACATGTCAGATTTCGCTAAAACAAATCGCACTGATAGACCATGGGGAAGTTTTGTCATCTTGGCGGACGGTGCCAATGCGAAAGTCAAGCGACTCGTTGTCAACCCAGGACAAAGACTCAGCCTTCAATCACATAAATTTAGAGATGAACATTGGGTTGTGGTTGCTGGTAAAGCAGAAATTACACTTGATGCCACAACAAAAGTAATTGGTTATGGCGAACACATTTTTGTAAAACGTGGCACAAAACATCGCATTGCTTGCTCTGGACAACAACCAACTGAAATTATTGAAGTGCAAGTGGGCGAATCATTTGCTGAGGAAGATATTGTCCGCTACAGCGATGATTATGGACGTGAAACTAGCTCTTAATCACAATGACAAAACGAAGAAACAGCAAGGACATCTAGCACTACTGTCCTAAATAAACAGTAAGTGATGTTAGTCCATTATTGATAGCATGCAAAATTATTGCACAATAAAGAGAGCCAGAACGTCTGTAAACTTCTGCCAATAGGCAACCCATAAAAAACAACAAAACAATTGTCACTAACTGAAACTGCATATGCCCAAGTGCAAAAATAATTGCACTTAGTACGATAGCACTATAGTCGGCAATAGTTTTACCAAAGAGCTGCCCAATTTTGCCTAAGCGGAAATTCCCGCGCAGCGCATTAAACAAAAATCCACGAAATACAATTTCTTCAAAAATTGGTGCAGCAATAATTGCTGATAATGAAAAAATCAAAAATGCCACACCACGCAAATTTTTGGCGGTTTCAATCGTATCTTGCTCAGGCACATCAAAAGCAAGACCAATTAAAATTGCCCCACCCAAAAAGAAAATATAGGCTGCAATTGGGCGCCAAATAATTGCCCATACGGTCCCTAGTTTTGTTTTGCGAGCACTAGCCTTAAAATTCAAGGCTAATATATCAAGTACATTTTGACCAGTTTGGCGCAATTCATAGCACAAATAATAAGTAACTTCGCCAAATCCAAATACAAAAGAAACTAGAAGCGTTACTGAAGTGATAAAACCACTAGCTTCAAGTTCTTTAAGCGGCAAATGCAAAGCATACTCATTAGAAACAATGTGTAGCCAAGAAAGAATTATCGAACTTACAATTTGCACAATGAAAGTTGCTGCAAAAAGAATGAGTCCAGCTAAAAGAAAAACTTTCAGTGTATTTCTGGCACTCCACAAATAATTCACTGGCAAACGCGATCTTCGACCCAACACAAAATCAAACAACCGGTGAGTAAGGGTTGCAAACATTTTTCATGCCTTTCTCTTGAATATTTGTTTTAAATCGTTTTAATTACAAGCAGAAAAACAAGCGTGCTTTTGGCATTTGCGTACATTTATCCACTTAGCAGACTGCTAAGCGTGAATGTTAGAAATAAAGATACTGACTTGGTTTTGTAATACGAGTTACGAGAAATAGGAAATTAGTAAACGAGGTATTCACAATAAATATCTTGCTATAGCTAAAACAAGCAAAGCTGGCTGTAATGCTAAGAGTCTATAAAATAATTCTTGATAACATTGAGAAAAAGAATATATATAACTCTTAAGTTTTCTATTTGAAACATAGCCCTAGAGGCTTATTCTCAAATAATAAGATAGATCTGAATCAGTTGTTTTATATATGTCTTTACAGTTAGCACGCCAGCGATAATGCACTAGCGCAGCGTCGATAGATGTCACATCTTGCTAGCAAGATTTTCTGACAAACATACGTTTATAAAAACAATTATCAAAAACTAGCTGCAGACAAGCAAAAAGAGAAAACGCAATAAAATTGTTGGGGCATTGCATAAAATAATCTCAGAAAATCACTTATTGATTCAGCCTCTAATTTGCTAGTACGTTTAATCATACATTTAGTTTTACTTTATTCTTTAAAACAAACTCTCACCCAGCAAAACCATATACAAACTCAAAAAGATTTAGCTGTTTTCACCAGTTAGTCCTTAAACATTTTCAAGAGTTCTTGTTGTGCAACAGGCACAGGAGGAAGTCATGGACACGAAGCTTGCCTTACAAAATCGTGATGTCGCTAAATTAGTTAGAGGAAATTATGATTTGGGATCGCTCGAAGCACTAAGACAAGCTCTCGCACGCAAGAGAACCTTGAGACTTCGCCGATACCGAAGTGGTGGTGCAAGTGCTATTTCACCAATTGATTTTCGTTGCTGGGAGTCTGCGCTTCACACTCGTCTTTTCAACATGTGGGATCGCGACAGTATTTTTCAAGCGTTAGCTGAATTGGCTGTTGCTTTGGATTCAGACTTGGCAAATGGACTGCGTATTCCAAAGTCTGCTTGGAAGAAAGGCTTGTTTGCTTCTATCAAGCACCACTGGATGTACCGCTGGCGTTTTACTGAAATCATTTCTTGGCGACGTTCAGGATTTGATTATTCAGCCAGACCCAATATCCGGTACAATGCTGCTGATTTGCTTGAAATCACAGATGCCTGGGGTCATGCTCAAAATGACTCACTTGGTTTCATCAATTTCATGCAGTTTTATTGCTTAAACCGCAATAATTTTTCGCCTGAAGATGCGCAATGGCAAAAGTATGGTGTTCCATTTGCATCGCTTTTGCATAATTATTTCTGGACCATTCGTGTCTGGGAAGATTTTGAGCTTGGTGCCTGGGAAGACAGAGTTGCTAATCATGCTAGCTCGGTTGGAGTTGTGCTAGCAAGTTTGAGAGAACAAGCAAAGTTTTTGGAAACACATAAGCATCTGCACTATAAGTCTGAAAGAGAAAATCGTTCGTTTGAAGTAACACTTGATGGCGTTAATCAGATGATTGAAAAGTGCGAGACTGCTCTCAAACAAATTCTTCCGAATGAATTTGTGCGCAGCGACAATGGCGATGTGCGTACAGTTGATGCTGCCCTTGTGAATGCGCTTTTCCTTTCTGCTTTGTCTTGTCGTCCGCTAGTCGACGATGCGATGACTGTCACCATTATCGACAATATCGAGCGTGAACTAATGGGACACATTGGTATTAGTCGTTATGAAGGTGACATCTGGGATGGACTGAATAATCGTCATGGCATTCCTAAGGCACAATGGTCACACGTGTCACCTATGATCTCATTTATCTTTGGTGAAATGTATCAAAGAACCGGCGACAAGAAATATTACGAACGTCAACTTTTCCATTTCAACCGAGCTGTGGGTTGCGTCAATTCTCATTGGCGTATTCCCGAAGCTTATATCATTGGTGAAGAATCTGGTGAATGGGAATCTGATGCTAATATTTCTTTGGCTTGGGCACAAGCAGCAACAATTTTTGCTTTCAAGGCTTTGAAAGCAAGTTTGAAGTTTCAGTGTAAGCCTTGTCAGCATACGGATCAGTAAGCATGGCTAGCTGTTAGGTGCTGAGTAAGGCTAAAGCTAAATAAGGCAGTCATTATACTCAAGGGGAGGCGAGCCAAAAGCTTTCCTCCTCTTGAGTTTTTTCTTTTTTCAAACTCTATTTTTTTAAAATTGTTTTTTAAAACGCCATATAACTATCTAATATAGTATAAATAAATAAAAAAGGTATAACCTCAGTAAAGCATGTGGTCTAAGCCGTTGATAGCTGAGGAATGGATTTAGAAAGCCAAGGTAAAAAAGGGGATAAGTTAGTAGGA
>JAGVLS010000023.1 GCA_020054205.1 Candidatus Obscuribacterales bacterium
ATTATCTCTTCTAGCTAGTCAGTTCCAACAAACTCTTTGGAAAAGGAGACTCCTTAGCTTTATAGCCTCATTACCTAGTATGACAGATTCTGCTCCAAAGGAGGAATCAAAAATCTGATTATTGATTTTTCAGGTTGTCAAAAAGCAAATCCTAGCTTTTTGCAGATATTTGGCACAAAGTCTTACTAGCACTAGATGAGACATGAATATTCTCATCATTTACTAGGTTTTTCAGAATGTGTTCTGGAATACGCGGATTGCCCGCTAACCCAAGACGAACATCTTCACTAGGATCTTGTGCTAACAGCTCCAAAATTGACGCTGGTACATTCAAATTTTCAGATACACCCAAACGCACCTCCGTACTTGGATCATTTGCCAGTTTAGCTAACAAAGTTTGTGGCACTTGAGCATTCTCTGCTACACGACAACGTACTCGATCGTTAGAATCATCAGCAAGTTGAGTAAGTGCAATTGGGGAGGTGTGTGGATTACCCGCTAAAACGAGTCTAATGTGATTCTCTTCATTAGAGTGCGCAATGGTATCATCCGATTTTTCAGTTTGCAGCTCATGAATTGATTTAATTAAAACAGCCAACTTCTGAGCTGTCACTGGTTTAGCAATATAATAATTCATCTTCAATTTTAAAGCTTCCATTACATCTTCGTCTCTTTGAGAAACAGTTAAAAGCACAACTGGTATTTTCTTTAATACAGAATCATTTTTAATTTCATCAAGTACTTCATGACCATTCTTTTTAGGCATATTGAGGTCAAGCAATATAATGTCTGGTAATGTTTTACCGGCAGATTCTTTCAATTTATTGAGATAATCCATAGCCTCTACACCATCATTGACCACTATCATTTCATATTTAAGATCTGAGCGCTTCAATGCTTCTTGCGTGAGTCGAATATCTGAGGGAGTATCCTCGACAAGTAATATTTCAATTTGGTCTTTCATTTTCTTTCTCCTTAATTTTCTTACACTAGGCAGAGTAAACAGAAAAATGGATCCATGTCCAAGTTCTGATTCCACCCAGATATCGCCGCCATGCGATGTAACTATTTTTTTGCAAATTGCCAATCCCATGCCAGACCCCGGATAGGAAGTCTTACCATGAAGACGGGCAAACATATCAAATATTTTTTCGGAATATTTGGGATCAATGCCAATACTATTATCTCGTACAGAAAATAGCCATTTATCCACACTCTTTTCTGCTTTAAGATAAATCTCTGGTGTTTTAGAACCACGATATTTAAGAGCATTACTGATTAAATTTTGGAATAACTGAACTACCTGTGAACGTTCTACAGCAACTTGAGGCAGTTTATCTACCTCAAGATATGCTTCTGTTTCTTGTATAGAAGTATTCAGATTACTTAGCACCTCTTCAATTACAGAATTACAATTTGTAGAATAGTCACCAAAATCACTGCTATTTATTTGTGAATGTGTAAGAACAGACCGAATAAGATCTTGCATTCGTTGTGTACCATCAAGAATATAATCAATAAAATCTGACGGGTCTTTCTCTAATTTACCCTTGGTACTTTCAGCTAGCAGATTTGCAAATCCTTGCACAGCTCTTAACGGTTCCTGCAAATCATGCGATGCAATCTTAGCAAATTGTCTTAATTCTTCATTGCTTTGCATGAGCTTTTCTGATCGCTCTTCTATAAGACGCTCAAGCTCTTCATTGGATTTTTTTCTAGCAGTTATATCACGCACGAAAGCACAAAATAGATAGTCAGAATCTTCCATGATTCTAAAAATGCCAATTTCAGCGGGAAATTCATGCCCATCACTATGAACAGCAAAACTTTCGTTGGTAATCTTGAGAATTTCCTCACTGTTTTTTGAAAAATATTCTTCCAGTCCATGTAAATACTGTTTTCGCAAATGATGGGGAATAATTGAAGCGATACTTTGCCCCAATGCTTCTTCCTTCTGCCAACCAAAGGTTTTTTCTGCTTGCGTATTCCAATCAGTAATACGCCATTTTGAATCCATAGAGATAAAAGCATCATGAGAATTTTCCAAAATCACCCTCAAGCGCTCTTCGCTCTTACGCAGAGCAAGCTCTACTCTGCTGCGTTCAATTGCATATTGAAGGCAACGAAATAATGAATCGTCCCCTACAACATTTTTCAGAACATAATCTTGAGCACCATGCTTAACAGCTTCCAAAGCCAAATTTTGATCATCTTGCTCTGTAAAAATAATAATTGGAATTCCAGGTGCTTTTCCCCGTATTTGATAAAAGGTCTCTATACCAGGACTATCTGGAAGCGCAAGATCTAGCAATACAACATCAATTTTTAGCTTCAATAAACATTCGAGTGCCGGCTCTAAAGCTGTAGCACAATGCACTTCAGCTCCACGTTCTTGCAAGGCTATACGAGTTAGTTTTGACTGTGCTGGATTATGTTCAACGATGAGAATATGCATTGTAAAATCCTCAGAAGCGGAGAGGATTTCGCCAGCAGGCAGTTCCTAAATTTGTCGGCTGTAAAAGTTTACCCGAATAATCCTTAAATGTCGGATACCCCTTCATTATACCATACTTAAGCATGTATCACACCTAAGCATTAAGGTAATTGCTAATTTAAAGCCAAGTAGTATTATCAAAAAACACTGATAAAAAGTCTCTGGCTTACTCATCAAAAAAATCTTCGAATAATTAGGTGCCACTAAATACAGTGGCACATCCAATACATCACATATTCAATGTCAATATTGATTCTGACTAGGGTTTACACGGCTTTACTTTTCCAAGCATGCTATAATGGATTATAGATAAGGTTAATAAACGAGTTGCGCATGATTTGAGATTCTGCAGAAGCTACTGTTATTTTCACTAAACTCTGGTAAATGCCATAGACACTCTGGTGAATAAAATGAGCGCAGAAATACAAATTCCAATAGGATCGCAACCTTTAAGTCCACTGGCTAGTAATGGTTTCACCAAGAATGATCCCGCTAACTGGACTTGCTACAGCGCTGGAGAATCTCTAACAGAGCGAGTCCTAGAAGCTGCTGAAAATCATTCGACTCCTAATGATATTTTGTCCATGCTAGCTGAAAGTTGTAATATAGAAGTGCGAATGGCAGTTGCAGGTAATAAAAATACATTATTAGAGACCGTAGTAATGTTATCTCAAGATGAAAGTGCTGATCTTCGATATCAACTAGCTAAAAATCATAATATTCCTGAAAGTGTGTTGCACTTACTAGCTGAAGACCCCAATCCCTATGTTGTTGATCAAGCCAAAAGGACACTAATAAGGCTGGGAAGAAGTGCTAGTATTGTGATATCTTAAAAAATACTAGAATAAATTATTACAAGTTAAACCAGTTGTTCGTCTATCCCTTCCCCTCTTCTCAATTTTCACACAGTTTTCACATTACCAATTGTATGCTGGTAGGTGTAGTAAATACTGAATTTAGGCTTAATCTTACTTCTAATTATTTATAGCTTTGTGTATACATCACTCATATTACGTAACCTTCCTGAGGACATTAGACAAACATCAGTAAAGCTTAGTATTAAAAATATCCACCCAATTAACTTCAGGAGAATTTTATATGGAATTAGCTATAAGCACAATTCCTGTTGAACGATCACAAAACGAACAGGAATCAATTGATAAACTTATGGGATTAGCAATTTTTGGTGAGAAGGTTGCATCCAAAATTTACTTACTTATGTCTGAACTCAAAGAAGAGTTTGCACCATTACTCAAGAAATTTGCAAGAATGGAAGCACAGCATGGTGCATGGTTTACAGAAGCTAGTCATGCAAACGGCATCCATCCCGACAAAGCATTTGCTGATAATGAATTAGGTTACTTACTTTCTCAAGTTGACAATCATTTTAAGAAAAAAAACTTTGAGGCACTTATAATTGTACAGGGTTTCATTGTAGAAAGTTTAGCAATTGCTACTTATGAATCATTCCTTTCTGTCGCGCACAAATATCCTGGTACACATGAAGTCTTTAAGAAAGCATTGGAAGAAGAGCATTATCACGTGGACTGGGTCCTCCGTTATTTGCGTCTACATTTCTTTGATAGAGTGGAAGATTTCAGAATATTAGCTGAGAAGGTCAACGTTCAAGGCATCGATTGTATTGGCGGCACAATGATGAATATTGCCGATTATTTAAATACGCTTGGACTCTCTGGGGCAGACTGCGCAGGAGCAATGATGGATGGTTACACTCAATTATTGGAGAAAGTTGGCTTCGAGCCAAAACCAGCAACTAAGCATGTAGTAAGTATGTTTATGCCACTCATTCGTAAATATCGCCATGGAGAAAAAACTAAATAATGAATCATGAAGTCATGAATACAACTATTGGATTAGACAAAAGTGAGCTTTTGTTATGGACAATTTTGCGAAATTTCGAAACACTTGCCTTGAGACAATATGAATTATATGTACCAGTTTTAGCTACTGCAGAGAAAAAGACGTTGGTAGACTTGCTGGTATCACAAGCACCTTCAAATAATGCTTTGGATGGGACCAACTTATCTTCATCGGTAAAAGATCTTGTGATAAGCGCTAGCGGGGTTGATGAAGTTGCCACATTGATTATCCAAGGACTTCTTCTTGAACCATTAGGACAAACAATTTATCAAACTTTTGGACAACAAAATACTATTAGCTCATTCACTCAAAATTTGTGCTCTATCGGATTAGTCGCTAATAAGGATAATAGAAAAAAGACAATAAAATTAATAGTTAATACGATTGGTGAGGGTGACAAACTTTTTCAAATATTTATGACTGTCACCAGACCAGTACTTAAACATTTAGATACTTTAGGAGAAGGTTTAGATGAACATTTCCATGAACGCTTTCAAATTAGTTTTGCAGATCTAATAGGAGATTTTGTCTCAGAACTTATTCCAATTTGTGCCGAGCTTGGTATAGATAGGCGCAAACTTATTGCCTATTTAACTGGCGCGCTCATGGGTATATAACAATGAACCGAATTAACCAAACAGATTATAAAAGCGTGCTACTAACTGGGATCACTGGCTATCTGGGGACATTAGTTGCAGCAACACTCCTTTCAGAAACACAATACCAAATTGTTGCTCCAATTCGCAGTGGACATACACGCGAACAACTCATTCAAACAATACAATTAGAAACTAATACCAATTATTCGATGAGCAGGATTGATTTTGATCGATTAGTAACAATAATTTTGCCACCAATTATTGAAATCCATACTTTGTTTAAAATACTCAATTCCTTAGAAATAGCTGAGATTATCCATTGTGCTGGTTGCGTTGATTATTTTGATTCAGCACGCTTAAATGAAGCCAATATTGAATTAACTGCCGAGCTTATTTCGCTTGGCAAAAAATTACAGGTAAAGCGTTTTATTTATCTATCTACTGCTTTTAGCAGTGGTTATGTAGATGGATTGATTCCGGAAACATTACATTCTTCACCAAGGATAGATCCAACTGAATACACACGTTCCAAACGCGAGGCTGAAATGTTAGTCAGTCAAAGCTCGCTTCCTTATTTGATCTTGAGACCCAGCATTGTAATTGGTGATAGTCAGAACGGACATTATTCTGGAAAACCTTATGGAATGTATCAGTTTATGTCAGCGTTTGAGAAATTGCTTTGTGATCGCTACAGACCAGCAATGTACTTTTTAGCACCAAAAGTTAAATTGCAAATCTTACATCAAGACGCTTTTATCGCTGCTTTTCTAGCTGCTTATCATCAAGTTCCAGATGATTCTATACTGCATATAGTATCTGAGCAGGAAACCCTGCCAACTGTGCAAGAAACAATGTCTCTTTGGTCTCAGCTGTCCTGCCCTGCTAGCACCCATAATTATTACGAACATATGAGTGATGTTCCAACAGAAGGGATCGATAGAAGAATAAAAATGTGGCTAGAATTTACATCAGTAAATAGCGATATTGCAGCACACTCATGGCAATTTGAAACTGCCCATTTAGATCGATTGCGCAAAAATGGACTTAACTTTGCAGATGCTAACTTAGACACCATTCGTATTTGTCAGGAACACTTTGTCGCCAAGTCAACACGAATTCAGACCCTTTTGGCTAAGAGTCCTCAAAAAACCGCAATTATGGCATCAATTTAATAAGATAAAGAAAAAAGTAATAGAAATGGTACTAGTAAATAGCCCCTAGCACCATAATTACTATGTTCTTGCCCGTATTTAGTAGGATGAACGCTTAGGAGTAGATGGATTCACCACAATCTGACGTCCATCAACTTCTTTACCGTTAAGCTTTTTAATAGCTTCTTCTGCGCCGGTTTGTGATTCCATTTCAACAAACGCAAATCCACGTTTACGACCTGTATCACGATCAGTCGGAATAGCAACGGAAACAACCTTTCCCACTGGAGCAAATAACTCTTCAATGCTTTGTTCATTCAAATTGAATGAAAGGTTGCCCACAAATAATTTCGTACTCATATTATCTCTTCTAGCTAGTCAGTTCCAACAAACTCTTTGGAAAAGGAGACTCCTTAGCTTTATAGCCTCATTACCTAGTATGACAGATTCTGCTC
>JAGVLS010000003.1 GCA_020054205.1 Candidatus Obscuribacterales bacterium
CAACGTTAGATTTTCTCCCGTTTTTCTCAGCTGTTGCCGGCATAGAAAAAAGAAACACCTGAATGTCCGAAAGCCGGATCTCCGAAAAGGAAACAAATTAAAATAGTTTACTTATGGAAGGTTTTTAATAAAATCTTCTATGGACAACAAAAATTCTTCCCTAGCTACCGAACAAATATCATTGTGAGCAACTTCTTTCAAAAACAAAGCTTTTTTAGGCTCTTTAGCTTGCGCAAATATCTCCTCAGCATGTGAAAAGGGAACAACCATATCCTGCACACCATGTATCACAAGAATAGGAACATCCAACTTCCTTATAATAGATAAGCTATCTAGATTTGGTCTGGGAAACAATATTGAAGGATAATATTTAATGAACGGTAAAATTTCTTGTCCAATGCGAGCTAAAGAACAAAAACCAGATTGTAAAATTAAACCAGCACTTTTACATTTAGAAGCAATTTGACAAGCAACAGCAGCTCCTAATGATTCACCATAGAGAATAATATTTTCAGCAGGAATTTGAATCTCATTCAATAAATAATTATATGCAGCAATTCCATCGCTCACGATGCCAGGTACGGAAGGCTTTCCTTCACTCAAACCATATCCACGATAATCATAAATAAAGACCGAAAGTCCAGATTCTAACAATAGATCAATTAAATGTTTCCTTATAGTCAAATTTCCTGAATTGCCATGACTCAGTAAAATAGTCTTTTCTGCTCCTGATAAAGCAAAATACCAAGCATGGAGTTTTGTTCCATCAGGGGCAAAAAAAGAAATATCGCGACATTTTATTTCGCGGATATGATCAATTTGCCAATCACCCTCAGGATGCAACCATGGATGAAAAAGCATATTGGCATAAAGCCGATGAGCTACACGCGGCGAAAGAATAATATAAGCTGTGGCAAGCAAAGACGCCGACCCAAGTGCAATTTTTGAAATAATTTGTAGAAGGCGTTTGTTACTCATATCTTTCAATTCATATTTTACAGATTAATAATTCTACCAATGTCAAGTTTTAAATCTACTCCAAACCAATACTCAACGAACTATAGCCCTACATATATATAAGTGTTGGTATTCATATCATAACACTTGCCTATATATATACTGCTAAAATAAATGCATTATGTAGATAACAATCTGGGTTTGGAGAATGGTCCTGTGATTCAACTAGCTAAAATTTCTCTTTTAGTCTTAAGTATTCTTATGACATTTGGCGGAATAATTGGATTTCTAAAAGCTCAAAGTAAAGCTTCTTTGGCAGCAGGTTTAATAAGTGGCGCATTGCTAATATGTTCATACTCTATCAGTATGCGAAACTCGGTAGTTGGTATCTTATTTGGAATTATAATTGCACTTTTGCTATCTATAACATTTGCTATACGTTTGTTTAAAACACGAAAATTCATGCCGTCTGGAATGTTAATGCTACTGTGCATTATCGAATTATTGTTTTTAGCATATGTCAATTATCTGGGACCGTCTGCCTAGTTTTTGGAATCATGCCACTATATTTGGTGTCTTATTACCAAGCGCTAGCTCCATTATTGTCTTAGCTATTTTTGAATAAAATTTTACTATCAGATTACCATTTTTACACTTCTTACCTGTTTATTGATTTCGTTGCCATGAGATAGCAATATCAATCTATAAACATCTCATAGTAATATCCAAAAAATTTCTTTGCGTGTGAATTGTTCGCTATAATTATGCTAACCGGCTATATAAGCCATTAATCACATGTAAGCAACGCAATAAAATTACAGCACTATTCACTATTACTTAAGTATTTTCTTGCATCATTTGCATTACATTAGCTGCGTTAAAGGGAACAACAATGAATCAGACAAAATCCGCGCTTGCTCCACAAAAACCATTATCAACAGAACGGCGTGATATTTGGTGGTTGGAACCAGCTTTAGTAGCCATAGGTTTTGGACTATTTATTATTTATGCAACATGGCGAGCGTTTGAAAACAATTTCTATGAAATAGGTCCCTATTTGTCTCCATTTTATTCACCAAAAATCGTTCTTGATTGGTGGAAATTTTCCCCAGCCCTGCTTATTCTGTGGGTTCCAGCAGGGTTTAGAGCTACTTGTTACTATTATCGCAAAGCCTATTATCGAGCTTATTTTTTAAGTCCACCTGCTTGTGGAGTTGGCGGAATCAATGCCTTAGGACTTAGTCAAGGCAAAAAATATTGTGGAGAATCAACATTTCCACTTGTTATACAAAACATACATCGATACATGCTCTACTTGGCAATCGCCGTTCTTGGATTTCTATGGTATGACGCCATACTTGCATGTATATGGCAAAATCAATTACGCATTGGTGTTGGTAGCATAATTTTTATCGCTAACTGTTTATTCTTGTCAGCATATACTTTTGGTTGTCATGTATTTAGACACTTAGTCGGCGGAAAGCTTGATTGTTTTTCATGTTCACAGACAGCTAAAACGCAATTCTCGTTATGGGAAGCTGTAACCAAATTCAATGAACATCATATGTTCTGGGCATGGGTAAGTTTGTTTTCTGTTGCTATTACTGATTTTTATGTGCGTCTTATTGCCTCACATAGTATTTCAGATCTTACTCTTATTGGTCCTCCACTATAGAGATTTAGCTCTATAGCGATTTGACTGTATATAAATTTCACCGCTCTAGTTATAGGTTAAAAAATGGCAAATTACGAAATACATGAACACGACATATTAGTTATTGGAGCCGGTGGCGCTGGACTTAGAGCCGCCATCGAAGCTTCCGCCAAAGGCGTATCAGTTGGGCTGGTTTGCAAATCACTATTGGGAAAAGCTCATACCGTAATGGCTGAAGGTGGCATTGCAGCAGCATTAGCAAATGTAGATTCTAGAGACAATTGGGAAGTACATTTCCGCGATACTATGATTGGCGGCAAGATGCTCAATAATTGGCGCATGGCACAAATTCATGCTCAAGAAGCACCAGAGTGCGTTAGAGAATTAGAGCAATGGGGTGCAGTGTTTGATCGAACCAAAGAAGGAAAAATATTACAACGTGCCTTTGGCGGACATACATACAAAAGATTGTGTCACGTAGGTGATAGGACTGGGCTAGAATTAATACGTACATTACAAGATAAAGGTGTACATCAAGGAATTGATGTATATATGGAATGTACAGTAACAAAAATTTTGAAAGACGGCGATAAAGTTTCTGGTGCATTTGGTTATTTCCGCGAAGATGGCAGATATGTTTTGTTCAAAGCAAAAGCAATAATTTTAGCCACAGGTGGAGTAGGCAGATCATATTTAGTCACATCCAATTCTTGGGAATATACAGGTGATGGACATGCACTCGCCTATGATGCTGGAGCTGATTTAATTGACATGGAATTTGTACAATTCCATCCAACTGGAATGGTTTGGCCACCAGGAGTTAGAGGTATTCTTGTCACTGAAGCTGTACGCGGCGAAGGTGGCATACTGCGTAATTCCAAAGGCGAAAGATTTATGTTTAAGTATTTACCGGAAGCAACAAGAGCCGATTATGCAGCAGATGAAACAGAAGCAAAAAAATGGCTGGAAGATACACTATCCGGTCGACTAAAAACAGAATATAAGCGTCCACCAGAACTTTCCACTAGAGATAATGTTGCTCGGGCCATATATACAGAAGTAAAAGAAGGACGTGGCACAGAACATGGCGGCGTATATCTCGATATTAGTTATCAAAATGCAGAACGCGTAAAGAAAAAACTTCCTAGCATGTATCATCAGTTTAAAGAATTGGCCGATGTTGATATTACCCAAACTCCTATGGAAGTCGGACCAACCATGCATTACATTATGGGTGGTATAAGAGTTAACGCTGACACTGCTGAAACTCGCGTGCCAGGATTATTTGCTGCAGGAGAATGTAGTGGTGGCATGCACGGCTCTAATCGCTTAGGAGGCAATTCATTGTCTGATTTAATCGTATTTGGACGACGTGCCGGTAGAGGAGCTGTTGACTATACACATAAATTAGGATCAGCCCCACAAATATCAGAATCACAAATTACAGAGGCGATCGAAGAATTGGAAATTCCTTTTAAACGCCAAGATGGAATAAATCCTAATGATCTAGTAAAAGAGCTTCATACAATTATGGGTACTTATGTAGGAATATTTAGAGAAGAGAAAGACTTGCAAACTGGAATTGAAAAACTAGAAGAGTTGAAAAAGAAATTCAAGCTGGTGAAAGCTAACGGAACCAAAGTCTTCAATCCAGGATGGCATTTATGCAGAGATTTGAAAAATATGCTCATCTCATCTGAGGCTATTGCTCGAAGCGCCTTATCACGCAAAGAAAGCCGTGGTGCGCATAGTCGATTAGATTATCCCAAAACAGATGATAGCCTTGGAAATGAAAATACATCCGTATCCAAAGATGGGGAAACAATGAAATTAGAAAAAACCCCTTTGAATAAAATGCCTGATGATTTAAAAGAATTATTTGCAAAAAAGGAGCCAGCTCATGCGTGAAGCCACTTTAAAAGTTTTCCGTGGCACAGATTACGAAACCGGAGAATTCAAAACATACAAAGTACCTGTTGAAGATGGCATGGTAGTGCTTGATGCAATCCACTATATTCAAAAAGAAATTGATCCGGACGTAGCAGTACGATGGAACTGCAAAGCAGCAAAATGCGGCTCATGTAGCGCTGAAGTAAATGGCAAGCCAGCATTAATGTGCAAAACTCGTATGGATCATTTTGCTAGTGACACAGAAATCCAAGTTCAACCTTTGAAAACGTTTCCTTTGGTTAAAGACTTAGTAACCAATGTAGCCTGGAACTACGAGGTAAATAAAAAAATTACGCCTTTTACCCCTGCTAAAGATGCTGACTGGACATTTTTTCAAGAAGATATTGAACGTGTACAAGAATTTCGAAAATGTATTGAATGCTTTTTATGCCAAGACGTCTGTCATGTTCTAAGAGATCATAATCGCAAAGATGCATTCATTGGTCCCCGTTTTCTAGTTCGCACCGCAGGACTAGAAATGCATCCATTAGACAAAGCAAATCGCATCGAATCTTTAAAGGATCATGGCGGCATTGGTTTTTGCAACATTACAAAATGCTGTACAGAAGTTTGCCCAGAAGATATTCATATTACGGATAACGCCATTATTCCTTTAAAAGAACGTGTCGTGGACGAATTTTATGATCCAGTAATGATGTTACTTAAAAAAATATTTGGCAAAAAACAAAAATAAGAATGAGTCCATTGAAAATTGGTATTAAATCACCTTTAATTTACTGGTTCTTTGGATCAATAATTGTTGCTGCTGTAATTCTTATTATTGGTCATTTATCAAAATCTCAGGCGCAGGCTATGACTATTCATCGCAATCTTAGTTATATAAATGGTGATAATTCTGACTATCATAAGCTTGATTTATATCTTCCAGCAGGTAATAACAAGCCAATGCCTGTTGTTGTCTGGATACATGGCGGAGCCTGGATGCAGGGGAATAAAGAAATTTGTCCTGCTTCTCTTTTTGTCAAAAAAGGAATAGCTGTAGCAAGTATGAATTATCGCCTTAGCTCAGAAGCTCCATTTCCAGCTCAGATCCAAGACTGTAAATCAGCAGTTAAATATCTAAGGGCAAATGCAAAACAATTCAATCTAAATCCGAACGCAATTGGTGCTTGGGGACATTCAGCTGGTGGTCACTTAGCCCAACTGCTTGGATTATCTAAAACCCCTAAATCTTTTGCAAATGATTTAGCGGATGATTCAAAAGGCATACAAGCTGTTTGTAATTTTGCTGGTCCAAATAATCTTTTCACTTTGTATCATAAACATAAAAATCTCAATGAACAAATATCAATGCTTTTTGGAAATAAAGTAACAGATGAAGCTTTACGGCAAGCCAGTCCGGTTACGTATGTAAATAATGATGCTGCACCATCTCTTATTGTACATGGAACAAAAGATAATGTTGTTCCATTTGAACAGGGCAAAGAATTATATGATGGTCTTGCAAAAGCTGGTGCGAAAGTGTCATTGCTTAGAATCAATGGTGGCGAACATAATTCTATCGAGGAAAAACATCTGGAACAAATTCAACAATTTTTTTATGATGCCTTGAATTAAAACACAAGAATATTTATTCTTTGTGTTCATTCGGCAATACATCATTAAACTCATCAGGCTCAGTCGGAACAAATGCTGGCGTCATGTTATATGTCCATGTTGCATGAGACTTAGCATCATTCATAGTGAGAGTAACAATTTTAGCTTTTTCCATATATGGTTTTACTGGATCAATAATTGTTTTCCTAATTTCAGGCTTACTTAAAGATGTATCAATAACTAGTTCAATGGATTTATCGGCAGCCTTATCCATTTCCTTTTCATCGCCAGGTTCACGCCATTTAAAAGTTGCTTTGGCTCCATCAGCTTGCAAGCCCTCTAATAATTTGCTTTCAACCATTTGTCTGGCTTCAACATAATTTATCTTTTCAAGAGGATTGCTGGCTTGATTATTCGGCTTCATCAAATGTCCAATCCAGGAATTAGGCAAAAATGAAAATATAAAAATACCAACAAGAATAAACGCCACGATAAATGGCATTAAATTGACACCTGGCTCTTCAGGTCCATGTGATAAAAAACGAAAGGACTTACGAACATATTGTTTGGTACCACAAGATGGGCAAACTTCTTCCCAACCGTGTAATGGCACGCGACAACCTGGACAATCATGCATATATCAATCCTAATTCCATATAATACATTTTAATAACAATAATAAGTCTAGCAAAATTTTGACTAGCACATGCATGAAATGCCAATCCAAATTTAAGATTGCAATGTCAAGGACAAATTAGCACTAAGCTAGGAAGCTGGTCTATTATCTTTTGGTTGCTCTAATTTAACCAAAGTCCATTGTTCGGTATGTGCTTTATCAAAATGAATCAATATAGGACTTTGTTCTTTGAGTAAATTAGATACTCCTGTGTCATAAACAACATTTTTATTATCACCAATTGTCCATGCTACTCGCATATTTTTTTTATCAACTGTTCCTTTAACCGGTTTGGTCTCAGCAGTCAATACATTATAATAATTGCCCCGCACAACGCCACTTTTATTTACTGCTAATTGTACTAATTGCGTAGTATCAGCCTGCTCACCATCAACTAAGGAATAAACTCCTAAAGGTTTCCAATTTTTTTTAAAATTATCAGGTAATTTTGCAACTTGAGAATTTTGCAGATTAGAATTTTGTAGATTATTAGTATTACCTTGTTGCTGATTAGTATTTACTTGCAGAGCTGGATAATAAACATCATTTGATGAATTTGCTAAAGTTTCTGCTTGTTGATAATAATTATTAGCTGATTCTAGCGGTTGTGAACCATAATAAACTGTATCACCCTGATAAGTAATATTATTGCCGTAATCATAATAAACTGGTTCATCGGTAGCAGGATAATCCCAGAAATCAGCTAATCCTCCCCAGCCAGCACCAACCCACCAGTCTGGATACCACCCATATGGATGATTCCAATTATTCCACCAATTAGGATGATTTTGTTGCCAATTACGAGCTAAATTATTGAAATTGTCTCTGACTTCATTACCGCGTGAAGCTAGAGAATCAGGTCTCATTGCATTTGTACGATTACCTAAACTAGCAAAATTACGAGCATTGCCACCATTTAAAAATCTACCAAAGCCTCCATCAGTTGGTAGAGAACTCATTCTGCCAGCATCATTATTATTCCAATTTTTGACATAATTATCCGGTCTAGACAAATCATTATCCAATTGACGATCAAGATCACTTTTATCGGCCATGCCTCTATTGCCATCAAAAGCGGAATTACCCCAGCCTCCATAAGGACGAGAAAATGCATCAGGACGATCGTCCATGCCTCTTCCATAATAACCATTATCTAAATGATCAAAGCCTTGCCCACGGCCAAAATCGCCTCGATCAAAATCCCCTCTGCCATAATCAGCACGGCCAAAGCCACCATCTCTAGCACCCATGCTAGCTCCTCCACCATGAAAACCACCGCCGCCAAATCCACCACCACCGCCACGAGCTAATGTGACAACTTCTTGGCTTAAAATTAGAGTCAAAGCCGTAAAACTAACAAAGAATAATTTTTCCATTCTCATAAATTTAAACCTCAAAACTATTTTTCTCTGACAAATTCAATAGTGGCAGTATCAGGCAACGGTTTATTTAAAATAGATCTATTTTTTGACTGCCAAGTAAATTTGTCATTATTAACCATGCTAAAAATATAGGAGGCACGGCTTAGCTGTCCTTCAGGACCTACGCCCATCGCTCTTATATTCCAGGATTTACCATCGCCATTCCAATAACCACGACCAAAACCACCATTAGCATCAAAATTCCAGGACACTATTTTGTGAACTGCTGGATTCCAACCAATATATTGCTCTTCAATATTTTTCTTGCCATCAGACATAATTGTTTGATAAGTACAATGGATAAAACTCTTATTGTCTGTCCAATCAGCCTTTATATTCAATTTTCCCTTTTCATTTTGTGCTACCCAATTGCCAATCAACCAACTCAAGTCATTAAGATTATTAACAGGTATTGGTGCACTACAAGGAGTTTCTGTCACGCTTAACATTTGCCATTGTCCATTTTCTTTCTTATGCACCGCTGTATAGCGACTCATAGTACCAGTAGGAAATTTTGTCAAACGTGTAACTCCTTCTTCAATAGCAATATTTTCCGCTGGAAATATAATTGATTCAATTGAAACATCAATAGGTTGCCCACCATATTGTTTAAAAAATTGCCGATATAAATTTTCTATTTCATTTCGCCCATTCCATTGTTTGCCATTCTCATCGATGAACTTTCCATCCTTAGTCCACATATTAGATAATAAATGAGCATTCCCTTTGGCAAAAGCTTTAGCAAAATCACTAGCTTGGACACGAATAAGCTTATCTTCTTCGCTTTTATTTAAATTTGAGGCAGCGTTCACACTTGCCAAACAAGAAAGAAGCAAAATACTTAAAGTACCAATAAAACGACTAAGATAAATTCGTCTCATACAGTTACGTTTTCCTCTCATACTAATAAAATTATTAAACTCTATTTTCATTGCTCTAACTTATCAGTACCACCAATTAGTTAAACAATTGATCTGTTCTTGCAAATAAAGTCTAACAATTGAACTATACTTAGCTGTGGCAGCCCACAAAGAGCCTTGTAAAAAATTATTACAGACAAAATTGCAAAGACAACAATTAATTTAATTGCTCGAAAACTTAACCAAAATTGCTTTGGGGAAATAAATATCAGGCTGTTTTATGTGATAAGCAAGTTTTTCCATATTAAGACAATAGGTAATAACTAATTTGTTGTTTTTAAAAGATAATTCTGGATGTGCTTTAGCTGCATAAGCAATTACATCTTTATTTGCTTCTGGACAAGTATAAATTAGTACGGAATCACTCCAGGGTCCTTCTGGTTTTAATGAGTGTCTTAAAACTATTTTGTTATCCAAAGAAGAAATATATATAGCTACATAGCCATCTATTCCATTTAATTTCTTAACTGAAAATTCTCCCGCTGCATCAAATAAAAGTGCTCTTTTACTTGCATCTTTTCCCCAAAAATATTTATTACCTTCCTGACACCAATATTCAATAGCAGAAACATTCAATTGTTGAAGATTTTGTTTACTAATTCTAGATAAAACCAATGGGGTTTTAAACATATGTGCCATTTCAAATGGATTTGCACCATAAATATATAAATAGTCTCCAGCGAGCAAACAAGCTGCACCATTTTCTAAAATTGGTCCGGCAAGAGATGTTTTGGTAATTTGCCATTTTGTCGGTTTATCTTTTGGATTTTCAACCCGAAATAAATCAGTACCTACTGTTTCAAAATTAAACCAGTCTTCTGCTTCTTTATCTCTTTTTTGCACTTGTCGAAAGAAAATATAAAGTTTACCATCCACTAAACACCCATCGGCTGGACGGTAATAACGTTCTGACTCTTTGTTAGTTTTAAATAGCGAACCTGGCTTTGGCTTATTCGTGTCCCAAAAAAATTGAAAACAACCTGTGGCGCTGAAAGGATCTTTCCAGGCAAGTGAATTATGAATAAGATCAAAATTAGTTCTTTTATTTTTTTCTATTGATCCAATGAATGTTTCGCCAAATAACCAAATAGCTTTATATGGGTCAATGTTAATACTATAAGCGCTATCTCCACCAATCCAGCCATTATTTTGCCTAAAACATTTATTTAGCCAATTACATGATTGAACACTAGTTATCTTAATGCTAGGTGTTGCTGAAACTATTTCTTCTGTTGCAAAACATTCACCCAAAGTAACAAATTGAGCAAAAACAATAATCAAAATAATATAAGTCAGTATTTTCATATCAAGGTCACATACGGACAAAATTTAAAGGATTATTTGGTTTACCATTTACTCTTACTTCAAAATGAAGATGTGGTCCTGTAGAAAATCCAGTAGTACCTTCATAACCAATCACGTCCCCTTTACTTACATTTTGTCCAGTTGCCACTGCCGCTTTTGACAAATGAGCATAAAGTGTGGCCATACCTTTACCATGGCTAACGATCACTACTTTTCCATAACCACCATACCAACCCGAATAGAGAACATTACCACTATCGGCTGCTCTAATTTGAGAATGATTGGGCCCAGCTAAATCAATACCAGTATGGAATTTCTTTACACCAAATATAGGATGACGTCGCCAACCAAAAGGAGAAGTAACAGAAGCATGTAAAGGTAGTGCTAATTTGCCACTACCTTGAATCATGTTTTTGTTATTGCGTTTTTCCAAGTCCAAAATCTGATGCTCAAGTTGTAATGACTCAGCTGCAAGCTGCCTTTCCGCTTGCTCATAAAAAGCTCTTTGCGTACGTAGTCGATCGGCTACTTGTTGTTGATTCAATTTTTCTCTATTCAACATTGAAGCAAGCCTAGCAAATTCCGAAACTAGTCCACCTAGTTTATTTTTCTGATTACCAAGTTGGCTACGTTTAGCTGTAAGTAATAAAGCTTTGGCTCTTAATTCTTCCAATAGTTGCTTATCTTGCTCAGCAATTTTCTCTTGGTAATAGAATAAGTCTAAAAGGGATTGCAAGGACGAAACTTGAAAAAGCATTTCCAACATCGTAAGTCTTTGTCCTTCATAAATCTCTCTTAGTCGTTTTATGACATCATCTGTTAATACTTCTTGTTCGGTGCGAGTTGCAACTATTTTGTTCTCACACTCATTTATATGTTTTTCTGTTTTGTGTAATTTATTTTTGCTCTTATTTAAAGCATCATTAGTAACATTCAGTTTGGTTTTTATTCGATTCAATTGCATAAGAGCAATCATTTCTTTTTGTCTGGCTTGCTTTACTTTATCTTGCAATTCTCTGCGGTGTCTCTCCAATTCACTAAGCCGTGATTTAACATCAGCTTTTGCGTCACGCTTGCCGTCTACTTGCCCAAGTGCCTCACCATTTGAATTAGCACTGCGTTTTTCATTCATAGCAATAATTTTGTCTTTGTCTTTTATTGTTGAAGCCGAATTAGCTTTGACTGGCAAAACCATTTGGCAAAGCCAGACAAAAACAAATAATAGTATGTATATCTGAGAAATATTTAGTTGCAAAGAAATCACTCAAAATAAATCGTCAAGTGTTAGTTTATCATTGAAAATTCAATCAATTATAGTCGCAAGTCAAGAGAACTTACAATTTGGCACGAATCAATGCAGAATCAATAATTATGTAAGCTTATATAGCTTTAATCAATATGCATATTCATTTATATATTGAGCCGGCTAGTGTCACAATTACAAAAGACCAAACGATGATAAATAGGGATAAATAGAGACAAATGCTTTATTAGAGGAATAATAAATATGCTGAAAGAAAAAGTTCAGTATCAATTAAATATAAAGGGAATTTCATCAAGTGAATATATAGAAATAAAAAATCCATATTCAGGTGAAGTTGTAGGTTTTGTGGCACTTGCAGATGAAAATGCAATTAAAGCTGCAATAAAAATTGCTCACGAAACTTTCAAATCAAGCATGAGCAAAATGCCAGCACACAAACGCTCACAAATTTTGACAAAAGTATCTCAAGCTTTGTTAGAACAACAAGAAGAATTTGCTTCAATCATTGCTCAAGAAGGTGGAAAACCAATAAAAGATGCACGAATTGAAGTAACACGTGCAGCTTCAACCTTTGCTATTGCTGCTAACGAAACATTACATTTAGACGGCGAACAAATCGCTATGGATAGGCATGCCGGTAATGAAACACGCTTAGCAATGGTTTTGAGAGAACCACTTGGAGTAATTGCAGCCATTACTCCTTTTAATTTTCCATTGAATTTAGTCGCTCATAAGTTAGCACCTGCCTTTGCAACTGGAAATACAGTTGTATTAAAACCAGCAAGTCAAACACCTTTATCAAGTTTTAAATTAAAGGAAGTTTTAATTGAAGCAGGATTACCTGAAGGAGCACTAAATATAGTGCCTTGTCCAGGAAGTAAAAGCAGTGCTTTAGTGTCAGATCCAAGGCTAGCAATGCTTACTTTTACTGGTTCGCCATCTGTAGGTTGGCGTTTACGTAAAGAAATTGCTTCTGGCACACGAATAATATTGGAGCTAGGAGGAAATGCTGGCTTAATAGTACATAATGATGCGGATCTAGAGAAAGCAGCACAAGCTGCTTGTCGTGGTGGCTATGTCAATGCTGGTCAAACATGCATATCTGTACAGCGTGTTTATGTACAAGAATCTGTCTATGACAATTTTCTTCAAAAATTCACTCAATTAGTCAAACAATTAAAAACTGGCGATCCATTAAATGATTCTGTAGAAGTTGGACCAATGATAGATAAAACTTCTTTGGAAAAAACAATGTTGTGGATAAACGAAGCAACAAAAACTGGTGCCAAATTAATTGTCGGCGGCAAACAGCTTGAGCACAATATTCTTGAACCAGCGATTTTAGTTGATACAAAAGACGATATGCTTGTCGTATGCCAGGAAGTTTTTGCTCCTCTTGTATCAGTAATGAAATACAAAACTATAGATGAAGCAATTGAAGCAATGAATAATTCAAGGTATGGACTGCAAGCAGGTGTATTTACACAAAACCTCGAAATAGCTTTTAAAGCAGCTCGCAATATAGACGCTGGTGGCGTCATGGTAAATGACGCTTCGACATTTAGAGCAGACCATATGCCTTATGGAGGACGTAAGGAATCCGGCATTGGTTTGGAAGGTGTAAAATATGCTATGCATGAAATGACACAACCCAAATTCATTTGTGTCAACTTGCCATCAAGTTAATTAGAATGATCATGAAATGACCAACCTCAACCTCCATCTAAAAAATCTGAAAAATGGTCTTATAGTTTCATCGCAAGCAGTCAGCGGTGAGCCATTATCTAAACCAGAACATATTTGTGCTATGGCATTGTCAGCTCTAAATGGAGGAGCCAAAGGTATACGCTTAGAAGGAGCAGATAATATTTCATTGGTACGCAAACATAGCAAAGTACCAATAATTGGGTTAACAAAATTAGATAATATCAGTAAAAATGAGGCACTAAAAACAGTTTATATCACACCAACATTTGCTGATGCCAAACTTATTTCCCAGGCAGGAGCTGACATAATTGCACTGGACGCTACTAATCGCCCCCGACCAAATAATGAAACTCTTAGCCAAATCATAAAAAGCATACATAATGAGCTTGGCAAATTAGTTTGGGCTGACATTTCGACACTGGAAGAAGGTGTGAGAGCTGAAAAAGCTGGAGCAGATATTATTTCCACTACATTATCCGGGTATACAGATGAAACATATGTTGCACCTGAAAGTGCTCCAGATTTTAAATTATTAGAAGAATTAGTAAAAAATTTGCAAGTGCCAATAGTCTTAGAAGGTAGGGTATGGCACCCAGAAGAAGTAAGTAAGGCATTTAAAATTGGTGCTTATGCTGTCGTGGTTGGATCCGCTATCACAAGACCACAAATCATTACTAAAAGATTTGTGGATGCAATTTTAACCACCAGCAAGGAGCACTAGTATTTTATGACAGAATATAGCTTATGGCTATATCCGCTAGTATTTATTTCAATTCTTGGAATTGTAGCCAATATACGTGTTGGATTTTTTTGGAGTTATGGCCAATTCATCAAGCATTTAATAGTTTTATCAATAGCTATTATTGGTATTACGATAGGACCTGATTGGTTATGGACAATTCTCGGTTGGGTAATCTTATTTGTTTTTGTAATGCTTCCACAAATAATAATTACACGCATCAATAATGCTCTTAGCTTATTACATATTAACGAAGCAACAAAACTTGCTAAACTAAATCAATTTTTCTTGTGGGGACCGCCAGGTAAATATTGGCTTGAAATATGCAAATTAATTTCAGGATACACAAAGAATGACATAGCTCAAGCTCAAGATGTTTTAAACCAAATACAAAAAAATAAAATTCCACCATCTATACAAGATAATTTAAATAGTTTTGTTATGTTTGGCAAAATAGTGATAAAAGACTGGCAAGGCATTATAAATGACTGGCAAGAAATAACAAAACAGGAATATGGCGAAAAAAAGAAATTTTTGCCACCAGCACATTTAGCATTATATGCATTTCGTGCTTACTGTGAATTGGGACAATTTGATCAAGCAATCTTATGCTTAAAACAATCTGGAATTGAAAGTACTAGTCCTAAATTTTCAGAAAATAGCCTTTACACTACTTTTTTAAGCTTCTTTAGTCTTTTAGGAGCACAAGATATCTTAAAAAATATACTTGTCCGTTTATCTAAAGGTAATGGAGCATTACCTGAATATGCCCGTTTATTTTGGTTGGGGCGTTGCTTAGAGGCAAAGCATCAGTACCATGAAGCAGTTGAAGTATACAAAAAAGCATTAGATAAAACACCTAGCAATATAGATAATTGGAGAGAACGATTACAGTTAAGGTTAGATAAAGCTATTGATGAAAGTTCTAAGAGTAATCCTGCAACAGACAACACAGCAACAATTTCTTTTGAGAAAAAAGAAGAAATTGTCATTGACGGAAAAAACATTCTTAACCGAATGGTATTTGTTAATAGACTTATTAGCGGCAAAGGCGTCTGTAAAACAGTCAATGTATTAGCTGTCATTATTGTTAGTGCTTATTTGATAGCCAATTTTGCTCGAATTTTAAAAGCACCAACATTTTATCCTATTTCATTTTTTTGCTATGCATATGGCATATTAAGCAGTACAGAAGTATGGCAAGGACAATATTGGCGTCTGGTTACGTATATATTTTTACATGCAAATATTACACATTTATTGTTCAATGTACTTGGCTTAGTTTGGTTTGGCAAACTAATTGAAAAAACATATGGAAGCATAAATTTGATAATTTTGTTTTTCGCCTCAGGTATTATCAGCGGGTTAGCTAATATTTTGCTTTGTCCATCGCAGATGGCAATTGGTGCATCTGGAGCAGTAATGGGAATATTTGGAGCAACAGCAGCTGCCATAATTAGACTAAAACATGTTTTGCCAAATAAAATTCGCAAATATGAATTAACTTGGATATTAACACTTGCCATTGGACAAATAATGCTTGATCAATTAGTAAATTTAGTTGCACAAATTCAAGATCATTCTGGAACACTGCCACGCATAGCTTCTTTTGCCCATATAGGTGGTATGTTGGGCGGATTTATTATTGCATTTCTTTTACCAATGAAAAAAATTGATAAAAATGCAGATGGCATTTGATCGGTTATTTAAACATTTTTGAAAAATAAAAAATTGGAATCCCAGATAATGCAAATATGATTCCAGCTAATTGATGCATCCAATTAACACAAAAAAATGCTACATAACCATAAACCAATACAGATGATATCACCAGAACCCAAGCCAAAGTATTACCAGAACTACCAATTCTAAATGGTCGCAATATACCAGGATCTGTATAACGTAAACTAATTAAACATACACCATATAATAATGCTAAAACACCATACATAAAACCAGCTGCTTCAGCTAAAAAAGTATATGCGTCGGCAAAAATACCAGTTCTGGTTAAAAGATTAGCACTAATACCAATAACAGCTAAACATGCTAATTGAAACCATAATGCATAAGCAGGTACTTTTGTTTTAGCATGTAATTTTAAAAATTGTTTTGGGAAAAGTCCTGTTTCGGCAATCTTGTAACTTACACGAGCTAATGCCAAAAGTCCGCTCATTCCACAACCGATAATTGACAATACAACTCCAGCAAAAAATATTTGTCCCCAAATTTCTCCGCCAATATAGCCAGCAAGCGCTGGACATGTAGCTTGAACATTTGTACCTGGAACAACAACTGTAGTTTTATCAGCATTTAGTGTATAAGGAGAAATGGAACTTACAGCTATACACATGAAAAAATAAATTGCAGCCACCGAAATCAATGTCTTCAGCAATGCTTTTGGTACAGATTTAGCAGCATCTTTAGTTTCTGAGGCTGTACAGCCAGAACACTCGATACCAGCATAGGCAGCTACTGCCAGAGTTAGAACACTAAGCACATTTTCTACAAGATTAGCATTACCAGTGGGACTAGTAGGATTGATAATGTTATTAAAAGAAAAGTGTTTAGAAGAAATTACAAGATATAAAAATAAAAATGCCAATGTAAATTTCAGTATTGTAAAACCATTATTGATTAATGCGGCTTTTGATACGTGCATAAAATTCATAATGGTTAAAAGACTGAATAGTCCCAAAATTATAGCTGGACCAAACCAAATTGGGCTTTGGTTAATACTACCCCAAAATGTTGTACTTAAAAGATTTGCTAGCCCATTGGACATACATGAATAGCAAACAACTAAAAAAACCCAAAACAACCAACCAGTTAAAAAGCCAAATAATTCACCAGTTTGTGGAAATAAGCGTTTAAAAGCAACGTATTTATAGTAATAAGGGCCACCAGCAGCTGGAAACATTGATGAAAGTTCTGCCAATATTAAAGTAAGCGGCAAAGTAGCACAAGCTGCTATTACCCAAGCTAAAAGACAAGCTAATGTACCAGAGCGAGCAATCATCGGTCCATGAAATAACCATGCCATAGAACCAATAATTGCACCAACACCAATCATCCATGAACTAAATGAAGATATTCCTACTGATAAATCCGCTGACAAATCGGTTGGCAGAGCGTCTGAGGGAGCATTATTAGCACTTGTAATACTATGTGTGGTCTCGGTATTTTTGACAGATTCAGTCAACAAACCTTTCATTTAAAAATAACCCCATAAATTAAGAAGCATGCAAATAGTATCCTAAAGAATAAATGCTAATGTCACTGGTGTATTTACGTAAGTATCTATTACAAGATCATATTTTAGTTAAATTATGCTTGACAGTCAGTGAAATATAGCTTATCTCTAGGATAAGTTATTCTTTTAAATGAGTTACTATGCCTAAAAATAAAGTTTTTGCCCTGCTTTCATTAGCTTTAGCCTGGTTTATTTCAATAAACCAGTGTTTTGCACAACAACAAAATCAAAATTATTATCCTCCCCAACAACAATATAATAATTACCAACCTGGTTATGGACAACAAACACAAGGTTATCAGGGCTATGCAAGCCAATCCGAACAATACGATCCTGGTTATTCACAAAACTATCAAGGACAGCCTTATTATCCTAATCAACAGAACAATTTCAATCAGCAAGGAAATTATCCTCAGCAAGGATATGCACAACAAGCACCTCCTGAAGCTATGTTAGACAATCAAAACGAAGCACAAATTCAAGAAGAACCATCTGAATCTAGTACTTTGATGAAAGCAGGTAAAGTTCTAGCTGGAGTAGCAGCACCACTTGCTGCAACTTATCTAATGAATAGAGCACAAAGCAAAAACCCTATGTACGGCTCCCCTTATGGTTCGCCTTATGCAAACCCATATGCCAATCCATATGGCGGTGGTTATTATCCTCCTGCACCAGCTTACGGATATCCTCCTAGTCCTTATGCAGCACCTTATGGCGGCGGATATCCACAAGGAATGTATCCAACTCCTGTAAATTCAGGTGGTGTTGGATCAACTCTTCTCAATGCATTTGGATCTTTAATAGCTCGCTAGAATATCTATTTAAACAATAGCGTGACTTCCTCTGCCGTTAAATGTCTAATTTGTCCAGGCTGAAGAAGATTCAAATCAAACACGTTAAGTTTACCAATTCCTGAGCGAACCAGGCGCAAAGTTGGATAGCCAATATGAGCAGTCATTTTTCTAACTTGCCTGTTTTTGCCCTCACTCAATAAAATTTCTAACCAACATGTTGGTATAGATAATCTTTTTCGAATTGGCGGATTTCTTTCTGGCAGTTTAGGCTCATTATCCAAAAGTTTGGCATAAGCAGGTTTTGTTTTCATATCACCAATAACCAATTCTTTAGCTAAAAGATCCAAATCTTTTTCTTGAGGAATATTTTCTACTTGCACTAAATAAATACGTTGATGTGAATGTTTTGGAAGAAGAAGAGCTTGATTTAAGCGATTATCATCACTTAAAATCAAAAGTCCCTCGCTGTCACTATCAAGTCTACCCACTGGATAAACAGATTTTGGAAAACCAAATTCAGCCAAAGTTTGTTTTTGAGAATTATATGCCTGTCCAAATTGACAAACTACATCATATGGTTTGTAAAAAGCGATGTATTTATATTTTTGCTCAGGACGAAACATATTTATTTTTGCCTAAAAGTTCTAGGATACAAAAACTAAATTGCTATTTACACCGTGAGCATATGATACGGTAATTGTTGGTTGTCTTACAAAATCATTTATAGAACTCAGTACCAAGTCAACTCTAAGCTCAGCTGCTCTAGCTGGTACGCGTATAACAGGGATATTTCTTTTTGTATAACAATTTTCAATGATAGGTGTGATTTTTCTTGTAAATTCCAAATTTTCATGACGAATGGAGTTTTGATCAAAAAATGGCAGTTCTTCAATTAAAAATGCCATTTCGTATTTATTATTATCAATTTCGTTGAATTCTTCTGGAATAGCAAGACCAGAATTTAAATAATAAGCTTCACCATCAAAAGCACCACGATCTAAAAATACAATTTCTTCAATATGTGCGTATTCTTTTTCAATTTCAATCTGACGTCTTAAAACTTCTTTTTGGAATTTATCCAAATCTAACCAAGGGAGGTACACACCTTCTTTAATAACATCAGTAGCTTGTTCTTTAACTACTGTATAACCCCTTTCTTGCAAGAGGGTAATAATTGTTGTCTTACCAACTGACGGTCCGCCTGTAATAACTACAAAAATGACTTATACCTCAAAGTTTAGTTATTCTCGGATTAAGCTCATTGAGCTCAAGATGAGACTATGCCAAGACCCCCATCCATAGACAACATGTTATATGATGGTCTTGGAGTATTGCTACTTAAAAAAAATAAATAAATTGAGGAAAATACTAAGTAATATGCGCATATCCAAAAAAATAGCCTTATATCTATTTATCTATTTATTTATAAGACCTCTGTCAGTTCAATCTGAAGAAATTGTCAGCCCCACCAACAGTCAAGCGACCAATTACAATCCTTTAGAGGGTCTTTTTACAGGACAGCCACAATACCCAACGCCGGGCGTGACAAAAATGAATCCTCATGTAATACCACCTAATACAAAAAATTTTTTAGAAGGACTATTTACACCACAACCACAATATCCCACTCCTGGTGTAACAAAAATGAATCCTCATGCTCAGCATCCCGATGGTGAAAATCCATTAAAAGGGCTTTTTACAGGGCAGCCTCATTATGTAAGACCTAATGTAACTATTTTCAATCCAGAACCAACACCAAAAAATCCATTACCACCGGAATTAATGAATTTAAATAAAAAAGATTCCACAGATGAATTACCCGATTTATTAAAAGACGAAAAAATATTATCTGAAAAAGCTAATACCGATAAAAAAGAAGAAGGAAATAAAGAAAAAAAAGGAGAAGAGAAAGATAGTAAAGGAAATAACAAAGAAAAAGCTAAAGAAGATGAAAAATCAAAAGACGATAAAACAATAAAAGGTGAGAAGGAGAAGGAAAATAAAGAAAAACACGAGAAAAAAGATAACAAAGAAAATCAAGAACTGAAACAATCTGAATCTAAAGAAGTAAAAGATATTAAATTAGATAAAAAACTAGAAGATAAAAATGGAAAAGCTGTAGTCACCCCATACCATCCACTACAAGAAGCAATTTTTGCTATGCATGCTGGCAAACATAATGAAAGCTTGAGAATATTATCTAAAGTATTAAGTCATGATCCTAAAAATGCCCAAGCGCATTACATTAAGGCAGCTACATTAGTTTTAATGAGGCGATATTCTGAAGCAAAAATTGAATATAAAGAAGTTTTGCATTTAACACCAGAAAATTCTGAACTTGCTAATTTAGCTCACAAAGGCCTAGAAAAATTGTTCAAATAAGTAAGATTAAAGAAGCAATTAATAGCCATTTACATTACTTAATACGATTCATTTTTAGATTATCAATAATGAGCTTGGAAAATTATTGAAATGGGCACAATTTTCTCAACAGCCATTTACTTAAAGGCATAATTAATGACAGCGCTTATTTGGAATGTAGCAGCAATTACCGATCGCGGCAAAAGACGTACAGAAAACCAAGATCATTTTTATGTATCACCTGATCAAAGAGTTTTTGTAGTAGCTGATGGGCTAGGCGGCGAGCTTGGTGGTGGAACAGCAAGCAAACTAACAGTGGAAGCGATAAATGATTTTTGGAAAGAGAATTTACCACCTGCAGAAAATAAACACGAAATTGAAAAATGGCTTAATCAAGCAATTTTTCAAGCAAATGAACGTGTACTTAACACCGCTCACGGTAATCCATCTTTAAGTGGCATGGGCACTACTATTGTTATTGCCGTTCAATCAAATAATGCTAACTTACATATTGCACATGTAGGTGATTCAAGAGCTTATAAAATTAAAGAAGGAAAAGCAATTCCATTAACTCAAGATCATTCTCTTGTTATGGAATTACTATTGCAGGGTAAACTTAATGCAGATCAAGCTCGCAATAGCCAAATGAAAAACTATATTACACGTTGCATTGGCAGAGCTAGCAAAATTGCCATAGATCAAACTCCAACAAAGCTTTCTGATAATGATTGGATAATACTTTGCTCTGACGGGCTATCATCAGTTATTTCGGATGAAGAAATCGGCAATGTGATTCAGCAATTTGAAAATCCAGAAGATGTCTGCCATGAATTAGTACAAAAAACTCTTAGCGCTGGCGCTCCAGATAATGTAACCATTATAGCGGTGAAATATTCAATTAAACAAGAAGCACTAATATAAGTTATTGCTCTTTATCACCTCTAACCAAATGATAAATCTTTTTACGATCATTATCTATCTTAGATACTTGATCATGAATATTATTAGCTAAACCAGCTATATCAGCATTACTATAAGGCGGCTGAACTGTAAGTCCTTGTAATGATGCAAAATTATCTTTTACTATTTTCAAACAATTTTGCATGGAATCTGCAAATGATTGACTATCATTTTTATTTTCATCAGGAATGACTAAGCTGTTTATTTCATCATTTAAAATTGGTATTAATTGAGACAATTGACTCATATGAAGATCAATATATTTTTTTCTAGGGGGCAAATACTGTTCCGGTCCAAATCCTTCAGCAGTTACAGGCATAATTGGAATCACTTCGCCACCAATAAAGTCGATTTCGCCCGCCATTTCAACTTGTTGTCTGCATTCAGCATACAAGTCAGTTGCAGCTCGTTTTAACCTATGAATAGATTCGCCCATTTGTTTTAAAGTAGTTTCACATCCCGAAACTTGTTGCTTTACGTTGGGAGCATTACTTGCTGGAGTCGAACTATCATTATCAGCAAAAGCGGAAGTAATGAAAATAAAATTTGCAAATACAAATAAAATCATGAATTTAAGTTTTAAAAATTGCTTCGCCATTATTAAACTCCCAGGCAGCTGATAGATTGTATTATCCCATGTTTTTAGGCAATAGAATTAATTTTATTCGATAAATTCAGATAGCATATAAGCAGCCACTCCAAAGGCAACAGCAACATTGAGCGATTCTTTTATACCTTTCATAGGTATATGACATATTAAATTACAAATGTTCCTAACCTCATGAGAAATTCCATTTACCTCATTGCCAACCACAAGACAAAGTGGTTTTTTAATAACACTTGATAATACTGCTTTAGATAACGAAATGCTGTTTTTATCATGCTCCAAACCAAGAACAAATACTCCTTGCTTCTTGAGTGTTTTTAAAACAGAAAAAGAATTGGGAAAATATTGCCAAGAAACACTATCTTCTGCCCCTAAACTGGTTTTTGCTAATTCTTTGCGAGGAGGATATGCTGTGATACCACATAAATATAATTGGCTAAAACCGGCACCGTCTGCTGTCCTAAACATAGAACCAACATTCCACATACTTCTTATATCTTCTAATAATGCAGAGTATTGCCATGTACTTGCATCAATTATAATGTTTCGATTTGGTTCACTACTTAAATATTTTTGATAGATCTTATCAATAAGCTCAACTGATTCAATAGACCGATATGACATTATTTGTTTGCATTTTGGACAAAAACCATTTTTTTCAATAATTATCTCAACATCAAAAATATGCATGCAATTATCATGAGGACAACGTATCTGCATGAACAATTAGCCTAATCTTGCGGAAATTGCGGTATTTGCCCACAATAACGAGGACCAATATCAATTGGTAATTGATTGATTGATGGAACATTATTAGATACAACAGAAATAGGAATATTTATTTCTTGTGGACCATAACTCCAATTTGGAACTATCACCACAAGTGAGTTGGTATCGCCAGACACAATTTGCGCTTGCACATTGCCAAAATATACTTTGTTGTCGCTTATATTAGCGGCAAAATTTCTACCATGAACAGTCATTTGTGCACCAGGCGGCACCATCCAATAATCGAGTGACAATAGTTCAGGAGCTTTTGCATGATAAATAAAAACTGGCACAGAATTACTGGCAAGCCCATCGACCATTACAGTTAGTTTATTGGTTCCCATATCACAATTTTCTGGCACTTTTACAAGTAATGCATTATTGGAGGCTGACAATATTTGCCCTGGTTTTGAATTAAACATAACTACGTTGGCACCAGCATTAGAACTGAAATTTTCTCCTGCAATCGTCAAATTTTCTTGCAATTGCACTGAACGAGGATGAATAAAATTTACCTTCACAGACTTACTTACAAGCCAAAAAGACAATGAAGAATTTGGCTTACCGCCAGCTTCAATAATAATTTGGCTTGTACCAGGTTGAATTTGTCCACTTACATCAATAGTTGCCTCTGATCTACCACTCAGACTTTTTTCCGTTGCCACTAAATAGCCAGCAATTGTAATGCGAAACCAGTTATATGCTGGATTTTTGCTAGACCCATTAACAACCACTAGGTTAAGCGGCAATTTCTCTTCCCCTGCCGCCAGTGTCATTGAATCTTGAAACCATTGATCTTTTAAGGAAGTGCATATATATGGCTTGGATGTAAATAAAGTCACCAAATTATTTGATTGTTGTGCCAAAACAATTTGGTGAGAGAAAAAGAATATAGCCATTGCTAAAAATCGAAAAATATTTTGTTTAAGCTTCATGATAATCGCACTACCTTTGCATCCTTCAAATATATATAGTTTGTACAGCAATATCTAATATAAGACAATCTTGACAAAGCTATTACTTTTCAAACTCATGGCTTCAATAGCCAATTAGTGATGTACAATACTTTTGTATAAATAGCTATGCCTGGAGTCAGTATTGCCATGTGGGAAAAACCTTCATACGAAATTATCAATGTATCCAGTGAAATTACAGCATACGTATACAAGAAGTAGGGTCTAATTTTGTTTGTAAAACTTTTGGGGACCATCGCTGGCGGTGGTTATCCACAATGGAATTGTGCTTGCAAACGTTGCAAAAAAGCAAGAAGAACAGAACCAAATAAAATTCGATATCATGCTTGTCTAGCTATTAGCGTTGATAAACATAATTGGCATTTATTAAATGCTCCGCCAGATATTGCTCAACAAATTGAGGCGCATAAAGAATTACATCCAAATTTTAGTCGAAATTCTCCCATAAAAAGTATATTACTGACAGATGCAGAATTAGATCATACGATTGGGCTTTTAGTACTTAGAGAAAATAGTAAATTTCGTATTTTTGGCACAAAATCTGTTTTAAAAGCCTTGTCTCACTCATTTCCAGTGCGGCAAATTTTAAGTTCTTATGCCAGGCTTGATTTTCATGAAGTTAATGTAGGACAGTCTTTTGAATTGGAGCCAAACAAACTTGAAGTTACTCCAATTAAAAGTGGCAATAAAAAACCACGTTATATAAACGACTCAAATACAAATAACAATGACTGGGTAATTGCTTATCATATCAAAGATTTGCAAAGCCAAAAATCTATTGTGTACGCTCCTGCCATAGAAATTTGGGATAAACAAATAAAATCACATCTAGCACAAACAGAATATGCTTTCATTGATGGAACATTTTGGAGTGATGACGAAATGCTAGACACATGCAATATTGCTAAAAATGCTAGTGCAATGGGACACGTCCCACTTAATGGCATTGGTAACACTCTTCACCAAATAAAAGAAATGAATTTACCTAAAACAATATTGGTTCATATTAATAATACCAACCCTATACTAGATTCATCGTCAATGGAATACAAAAATATCACCGACCAGGGAATTGAAATTGGCAGTGAAGGAATGGAAATTGAATTATAGAATTTAACTAATTCAAAAGGAGGCAAGAAATTGAATTTAACATCTAATATTGCTTGGTCTTGGACTGAATTTTTAGAAGAGTTAAAAGAAATTGGTCAAAAGCAGTATCACGACAAACATCCATTTCACATACGTATGCATGAGGGAAAACTCAGCAAAAATGACTTGCAATTATGGATAAAAAATCGTTTTTATTATCAAAAGAATATTCCCATCAAAGATGCTTTTATACTAACAAAATTACCATCTAGTACTGAAAGAAGAATTTGGATCAAAAGAATTATCGCTCATGATGGTGAAATAAATAACTTGGATAATCAAGGAGGTATTGAAGCTTGGCTATATTTAGGCGAAGCAGCAGGACTTGAGCGTAATTATATGCTCGATGATAGTAAAATTATTCCTTCTGTACGTTTTGCAGTAGATGCGTATATAAATTTTTGCCGATTGCAACCTTGGTATCTGACTGTTGCCTCTTCACTTACAGAATTATTTGCACCAGATTTAATAAGTAATCGAATGAGCGCAATTAGTAAACATTATCCTTTTATTGATGATAATGGATTAAAATATTTCAGAACCCGAGTCAATCAAGCGAATAATGAATCAATTGAAGCATTGTCTTTACTCAAACCAATAGCCATTAATAAGGAAATACAACTGGCGATTATCGAAGCTTTGTCTTTCAAATGCAATGTTCTTTGGTCACTATTAGACGCAATAGACCTAGAGTGTAATAAAAAACAAATATATGCAAACAACTAAATCTAATTCAAAACCGAATATTAATAAGTTAGCAAAACTAAAATATGATGAGACACGTAATCTCAATTTTATATTATTGCCCGAAAAGATCGTTAAGCTAAATGGAACTGCTAACGCCATACTTAGTTTATGTGATGGTACAAAAACTATAAGTGAAATAATTGAACTCCTTGAAAAAAAGTTTTCTGTTGATGCTATTGAAAAAGATGTTATGGATTTTATAAGCGACGCGAAAAACCATGGATGGATTACAATCTAAAGAAAAAAATCCTTTAAGCGGCATTGCCCCTCCTTATGCTTTATTGGCAGAGCTAACACATTCTTGTCCATTACATTGTCTCTATTGCTCTAACCCTATTAATTTAGTCAAAAAAGAAAAAGAACTTTCTACTTCTCATTGGCTAAATATCATTGAACAAGCAAGTGACTTAGGGATAATGCAAATGCATTTTTCTGGTGGCGAGCCACTAATAAGAACCGATCTAGAACAATTAATAAATAAAACTCGCGACCTAAACATCTATTCAAATTTAATTACTAGTGGAATTGGTTTGACTCAAAATAGACTTTCAAATTTAATCACATCAGGCATCAACCACATACAATTAAGCATTCAATCACATGAAGCCGTGTCGACAAAAGTAATTACTAATAGCGAATGTTTTCAAGCCAAACAATCAATTGCTTCGTTAATTAAAGAGTCTCAATTACCATTTACTATTAACATAGTACTACATGCTTTGAATTTAGATAATATTGAAGAGATTATCGAAATGTGTATAAGTTGGGGAGCTCATCGTATAGAATTAGCGAATACACAATATTATGGTTTTGCTCTTGCAAATCAATCTGTGTTATTACCGAATAAATTACAGATTGAAAAAGCTTTTGCTATTTACCAAAGAAAAAAGCAAGAATATGGAAACAAAATAGAAATAATTTGGGTGATACCAGATTATTTTGAAGAGTACCCTAAACCATGCATGGGTGGTTGGGGACTCATTCAGCTAACAATTACACCTGCTGGGCAAGTATTACCTTGCCCAGCAGCTTCAATTATTTCATCCATTAGTTTTGAAAATGTTAGAGAAAAATCTTTAGACTGGATTTGGTACGAATCATCTTCTTTCAATATATTTAGAGGCGATATGTGGATGAAAGAACCATGTAAGTCATGTATTTACCGTTTTGATGATTACGGGGGCTGTCGCTGCCAGGCGTTTGCAATTACAGGTAGTGCTTCTAATACCGATCCTGTATGCAAATATTCACCATATCGTCCTTTGATCGATAATGCTATTTCTACAACAAATTCCAGAGAAAATATTTTGGCAAATATAAAATACCGTAATCTTGACTAGGTCGGCTTGTCAACATATTTATCGTTATTAAGAGCCTTTTACAAGAAATAAACGTCCAGGTATGATAACGTCCAGTATGATTATGTAATACCAAATGCAAGAATAATTTATGGCAAATCTTCAAGATTTAAATAAGCATGCAAGTTCAATAGGGCTTCTTGTAGACCGATGTGTAAAACGCGAGGAGCCTTTCGGCACAGTTTGGCTTGTTGATAATAATCGCGTAGCAACATGTGCGCATCTAGTAGTACTTTTTGAAGAATTTTTACCTGGACTAAAAGTTAGATTTCCTCATATTCAACAAGAGTGGGAAATAGTAGATATGCTTTTCCATCCTCGCTTTGATCGCAAATTAGCCCACGAACTTGCTAAGCGTGCTCTTTTAGAACCAGTACCGTCCCCTGCATTGCAAGATCATAATCTTGTAATTTTGAAGCTTTCGCGAGAGTTATCGTCCCTAAAACAAGAGTCCGTGACAACATTTAACAAAAAAATAGGAATAGCTCCACTGCCTCGAACAAAAGGGCTATCTGGTGAAGTAGATGAATTAGGACTTGCCATTGTTATTCAAACAATAACCAATTCACGCAAAGATGGCTCAATTATTATTACTGATGAAAGAAATAGACCGATAGCAAAACTATTCTGCAAAGAAGGTAAAATACTTTATGCTAAATATGGGCAATTATCAAACGAATCTGCAGTTTACCAAATGTTTGCCCAACAATTATCTGGTCATTTCAATTTCAAAGCACAGACCAAACCTGATTGGCCTGTAAAAGATATTATTATTCGCGCTACTGATAGTCTTATTTTAGATGCTCATCGCCGATTAGATGAAATTCCAAAATTACTTTCACAGTTGGGTGGAACAGGAGTTGCTTATGTGAGAGTTTTTGAATCAGTAAATTTGGATATCCTCCCATCAGAAACAAAAAATAGTGCTGATACTATTTGGTATCATCTTGATGGTGGTATTTCAATTGATCAATTGTGGCAATTCGTCAACTTGGACGATCATTCAATATATCAAGCATTAATTGCTCTTCTTGATACGAAACAAATAAGACCAGTTTCTTTTGTAAGCAATGATCTTAATCCGATGCAGCCACTAGAATTAGCTCCCCATCTTAAATTAGCTCCATGGGATGAAATAGTAAGTTTATCAACTCATCCTACGGTAGGAAGAAGTGAAGCAAGAAAAGGAAATTTAGTGGGACTTTTACGCCCTAACGATCCCTGGCATTTACTTCACAATATCAAATTACCATATAAAGCAGCTGGTAGCCCTTTACTTAAAAATGACCAAGTAATTGGTATGCATTGTGGCTTACTTCCACTTGATCCTAAATTACATGCTTTGCCGTCACATTTAAATCAACTCTTATGGGTAGAGTCAATTTATCAATGCTTAAATAGCAAAGGTAAAATTACTGGCTTAAAACCAAGCAAAAAATCTGTCGGTATGCTTATACCTAAAACAGATGATAGTTCAAGTGGCTATAAAAAGTGTGTCAAATGCCACTCAAGTATGCAAAAAAACGCTCAATTTTGTGGTGCATGTGGACGAAAATTTAACTAAGTGACCTACATGCTTCTTTTTTGTCTAATGATTGTGGCGCATCACAAGCGTCACGAAATAAAATAACACCACCATGTAATTTACCGGCTTTATCTACAACTGGACGTGCACTTACTTTCAACAAACGAGTTGTTTTTACATTTTTCACTAGCACTTCAGCCCGGTCCACTTTTTCTCCACCAATTGCTCTAGCTAAAGGTAATTGGCGGCTGGGATAAAGAGATTCACCATTAGGGGTATATATACCATAAATTTCAGACCAATCATCAGGAGATACTTCCATAATACCAAGTCCTGTAAGGCGTTCGGCTGTGGAATTGAACAAAACAAATTTTCCTTCTGAATTACAAACAATAAACCCATCAGAAGAACAATCAGAAAAATAATTTATTATTTGCATCTGCAACGGCGTGGGAGTATCTGACTTAAGTAATAAATCAATATCTAAAGACGATGCCATTTTCAATTCTGTATCATGTACTAAATCAGAAGTAGAGACATTAAGAGCCTTTGATAATATATTTAAATTTCTCAATGAAGGATGGCGAGCTGCTCTTTCCACATCACAAATATATGATCTAGCTAAGCCAGATCTTTTAGCTAATTCTTCCTGAGAAAAAGAATTAGCACAACGATATTCTTTCAAAACAGAACAACATGTAGCGGCAAAATATTCAGGAAATTCCATGAATCTATTATCCTAATTTAAGTGGTCAGGCTCCATTGTTACATATTGCCGAAATTCTTGCCATAAAATTCAAATAGGTTTTCCAATCACACATAGCTGTAAAGAAATGTTATTTTCTAATTATTACTAAATACCTGATACCAACCTTGCAATGAAAAAAGCCACGGTGGCGGCTATAGCGCCAACAAAGAGAGTCTGTATTGCACTTAAAATTGGCTTATTTCCTATATATATTCCTTTTATAAAACCAAATATAAATAAGGCTAAAAGTGTAAGAAAAATAGAAGTTAATAGTGAAATATTTGCATTATTAATCACCATATAAGGAAATAAAGGAATTAAACCACCAGCAATATAAGAAATGGCAATAGTAATAGCGCTAATTACAGCTTGTTTGGGTTTTGGTTCATCTAAAGACAATTCAAATTTCATCATAAAATTTACCCAGTCTTTAGGTCTTTTCTCTAATGAGTATACAAGCGGTTCTATATCAGCATCGCTAAGCCCATAAGCGCTAAAAATTTCCCTTACTTCTTTTTTTTCAGCCTCGGGTATTTCAGTTATTTCTCTCCATTCTCTACGCTTTTCGCTTGTATAATGCTCCGCATCACCTTTTGCTGCTAAATAACCACCTAAGCCCATGGCTATGGCGCCAGCTGCTATTTCAGCTAAACCAGCAGTAATGATTATCTTATTTACAAGTATTGCACCAGATAATCCTGCCGCCAATGCAAACGGAACTGTAAGACCATCAGAGATCCCAATAACAATATCTCTAACTAATTGCCTAGCAGTAAAATGACGTTCAATATGGGGATTTGGTGGCATAAGTTACAAAGAGAAATATAAATTTCAAAGCAAAGTTCATATTATAGTCGAAATTAAGAATATTTAGTTAGGCGTATGTATTGTATTCACCGACAATAGAAAAAGCCCTATTCGATAGTTGTGCGAAATTGGGGCATTCAGTAGTTTTTCGTTGTAATTTATATGCATAATGTTGTTCATTTAGATAATTTGAATAAAGTATTTAAATTAAAAACTGGATCTTTTTTTAAAAGATCAGAAAGAGAAATTCAAGCAGTAAGTAATATAAGTCTAGATATTCCAAAAGGTCAGTCTATAGCATTTATTGGACCTAATGGCGCTGGTAAATCCACTACCATAAAAATGCTAACTGGCATTTTGCATCCAAGCTCAGGACAAGCTTCTGTTTTGGGATTAACTCCATGGAAGCAACGAGACAAACTAGCTTATAAAATCGGTGTTGTATTTGGTCAGCGATCGCAGCTTTGGTATCACTTGCCACCAGGCGATACTTTTGAACTTTTAGCTCAAATCTATAATTTAAAAAAAAATGATTATCAAAAACGGCGCGATATGCTCATTGAACGTTTTGGTCTTTCAAGCTTCCTTGATATACCAGTAAGACGTTTATCTCTTGGACAACGCATGCGTGCTGAAGTAGCCGCCAGTCTTTTACATGCTCCAGAAATTGTTTTTCTAGATGAACCTACAATTGGATTGGATGTAATCGCTAGACAAGAATTACGCGATCTAATAAGGCAGTGGAATCAAGAAGAAGGATTAACGGTATTTTTAACTAGTCATGACGCTGGCGATATCGAAAATGTCGCTAGGCGCGTCATCGTAATTAATCACGGACAAATAGTACTTGATGATAAGGTATCACAAATGCGCCGACAATATTTAGCCTCAAAAGTATTGGCAGTAAAATTCCACGAGCCACCACTATCGCCTGCAATTTCTGGCATCAGCATATTGAAATCAAGCCAATATACACTAAAGCTGGAAGTTGATACCAACATAATACCAATCGAGCAAGTAGTAAACGAAGTATTGAAACTTGGTCCAGTGGCTGATATCACCATTGAGAATCCTCCCTTAGAAAAAGTTATTGCCCATATCTACGCTCAGGGAAATAAATTAGCACCGGACAGAAACGACAATGAAACATAATTATTTACAAGCAAGCGCCAAATATTTTTGGATTGCAAAAATAACTATGCGATCTAATTTAGCTTATTTTGGTGAAATTGGAAGTCGATTTATTTTTCTAGCTATTATTCTATATATTTTCATGTGTTTATGGCGCGTAACATATACAGATACTGGCGCTACTTATTTAGGTGATTTTACTTTTGCTCAAATGCTTTGGTATTTAGCCATTACCGAATCAATTATATTATCCACTCCAGACGTTAGCCAAAAAGTGGACGAAGATGTGCGCAAAGGTACTCTAAGTATTCATTTAATCAAGCCCTTATCTTATCCATTATATTTTCTAAGCATGACCTTTGGTGAAAGAATAGTGCGTTTCACAATGAATATGTGTGTGGGTGCTTGTGTAGTTTATTTTTTTGTCGGACCAATTGGACTTAGCCTCAAAGGAATATTGTTGTTTTCTTTAGCTATACCTTTGGCTTTTATCCTAGATTTTCTCACTTATTTTACAATTGGACTAGCTGCTTTTTGGCTTGAAGATACACGTGGTCTTAGAATTATCTATTCCAGAATAGTAATGGTTCTCGGTGGCATGTTAATACCAATTGAGCTATTTCCTGACTTTGTCCAGCCAATAATAAAAGTATTGCCATTTTCTCAAATTGTTTATGGTCCAGCAAAACTATTTGTCAATCCCAGCAGTCAATTTTTGTTTACTTTATTGTTGCAACAATTTATATGGGTCTGTTTGCTTACTCTTTTCATGCAGTATATCTATAAATTGGCACTAGAGAGGGTACATGCCAATGGAGGCTAGTTTGTTCGCTAAATTCTATAACTATTTTCTCCTAGTAGTAAAATATGTCTCGTGCAATTTTAAGTCGCACATGGAATATAGAGGCGCTTTTTTATCACAAGTAATTGCCATGTTTTTGAATAATTCAGTATGGGTAATTTTTTGGGTGATATTTTTTAATCGTTTTCCAGTTCTGAGGGGCTGGGAAATTAAAGACGTAATTACACTTTGGGCAATAGCTGCCTCAGGTTTTGGTATTGCAGACACTATTTGTGGTAACGGACTTGAAATTCCTCGACTAATAACACGCGGACAACTTGATATTTGGATGCTCTATCCTAGAAAATTATTACCGCATATGCTTTTAGGCAGAATGGATGCTACTGCCTGCGGTGATGCTTTATTTGGTTATGTTGTATATATTGGCTTTGTACACCCAGATATTTTACACTTTATCATGTTCGTTGCTCTTACTTTAGCGGTGGCTTTAGTATTTATTGGTTTTGATATTTTATCTGGAAGTCTTGGCTTTTTCATCGGTAATTCTGAAGCCCTAACACTAGAGCTGAGATTTGCCATGATTACATTTAGTACTTATCCGCTAAATTTATTTGATGGAGCAGTAAAAATAATTCTATATACTTTAATTCCAGCTGGCTTTGTTAGTTATTTGCCCATACAAGCCTTAAGAAATTTATCTCTCACCGATGCATTTTTGACTCTTCTTGGAGGCATAGGCGTAATACTTGTCGGCAGTACAATATTTCACTTAGGCTTAAAGCGTTATGAATCTGGAAATTTACTAGAAATGCGCAATTAAATTATCGATATCAAACACATTTGAGCTCAGTCCACATTCGATCATAAAATTGTACTGTTTTGCCCACGTCACCAATTTCTTCACATTTGTCCAGTAATGATTCAGGTGGATAAAGGGTTTTGTCATTTACTAATTCAAGTGGTAATCTTTCAAAAGCTTTTTGATTGGGATTAGCATAATACGTATAGCAAGTATTGGCCTTTGCTATTTCTGGATCCAGCATAAAGTTAAGCCAAAGATGTGCGTTTTCTACATGTGGAGCACTATAAGGAATACACATATTATCTACCCACATCGAAGTTCCACTTTTAGGTATGACATATTTTACATCGCTATTAGTTCTTGCCGCTTGATGCGCATCACCGCTGAAAGCTAAAGACAATACACTGTCACCGCTTGCTAGATAAATAATCACTTGATCAGATGTATAACACATCGTTAGCGGTTTTTGTATTTTTAAGTCTTGGCAGGCAATTGCAATTTCATTTTCCACTTGCGTATTGTAAGAGTATCCTCGCCTTTTTAAAGCAAGTCCAATTGTTTCTCTAGCATCTTCCAATAAAGTCATGCGCTGCCCTAGTCGTTTATCCCAGAATATATCCCAATCATCTGGCAAAGCACAATTTCTTTCTTGCAAACCTCTTGCGTTATAGGCTATTCCCGTAGTGCCAAATGTATACGGCACAGAATATTGACAGTGAGGATCAAATAAAGGATTGCGAAATCTTTCCATGATAAATTTAAAATTTGGTATTTTCTCTTTATCAATTGGCTGTAAGAGTTTCAATTCTCTTAATTTTCTTACACCATAATTAGTAGGGACAACAATGTCATAATCAGACGCTCCTGCTTGCATTTTGGCAATAAGCACTTCATTGCTAGATACAGTGTCATATACAACTTGAATGCCATAACGCTTTTCAAATTCCGGTATGGTATCAGGATGAATGTAATCAGGCCAACTATAAATATTTAGTTGTTTTTTATTAGCCTTTTGTGGCAATGACAATTTTGAACAAGCATTGAGCGTATAAGCAGTGCTTGTACAAGTTGCTAATAACGTTAAAAGTTGACGGCGACTGATTAACATAGCCATATCTAACCATAAACTTGTTTGGGCGACAAATTCTACAAATAATATATTGACAACGGACAAAAATGGCATGTATAGTCAAATTCAGTGGCATATACTAAGTGTAAATACTCGGATTTTTGCCTTAATTCAAGTTTAATCATATCGACTATAATGCCAGACGAAATTCAAGATAACACTAAAAATGAAGAAATCGCTCAGGATGGCGATGGGCAATCTGCTCTTAATAGTCTTGATGTTTTTGAAAAACCATTCCCAGTTGTAAGAGAAAGAAAATTGGAGAATGGAAGTGTGGAATTAGAAATGCCTGATTATGAGGGCACTACAATTGTATTGGATAAAACTGGTAATCCATCATCTTATGGTTGGCAATTAAAAAATGAAGGAGAAAATAAAGTTTTTACTTCAAAATATCATAGCTTTACCATATTAAAGGATGGTTCAGTAATACATGATGGCATTAATGACCAAACTATTTACGCCAGACTCTCAGTAGACGAAAATGGAATTAGCAAATACAAAAATAAAGATGGTTTTGAAGTTAAATATGATAGTGGAAATTTTGTTATCAAAACAGCTCATAAGACATGGAGTTTTGATCAAAATGGGATATTAACCGTATTGGAAAATGGCAAAAAGGATATTTATAAGCCTCATATATTGCCCAGGGGTAACAATAAAAATCTTAATTATGGCGATGGCAGCTCTATGTATTTTGATAATACTTATAAAACTATAGAATATGGGATAAGCGTAAGAAACAGCGAAAATGTGCCTGTTAAGCGCTCTTTTTCCCTATACCAATATAGACCTTCTTTAATATCTGACTCACAGGTCAAATAAAAGCGCCCCCGCTCGCCTATTTATGCAGGACCGGAAACGGAGGCGCCCATGCGCGTATCTATCAGATACATAAAGGTCATACCCATAAAACAAAATTCTATTCAATTCGTTAATTTAAGTCTTAATCTAACAATATTATTTAATCAGATAAGATTAATTCGCTCATTCGCTTGTTTCAGGTTTTCGTTCGTCTTTAATTGGGATCAAATAAGGCTCAACTTTTTGCCGCAAATCTTTCAAAGAATAATTATCTGGCGATATTAATATTATGGGCATATTTGCTAAATCTAGATCAGAGCCTATTTCAGAAGCCAATTCCTGCCCAGATCCGTCAATTAATTCTTTATCGGCAATAATTAACGAAGGAAAGTTTTTGCGAGCTAAAAATAAAGCTAAGGCAATACTATTGGCGTAAATAACCTGGCATTCCCATGGGCTTACTGCTTCTTTGACTATTTCAATTGTATTATTTGATCTTGTTACAACTAGAATTGAAATTTCCAAAATAAACCAATCCTTAATGAGGCAATCTAAAATTGTCAAAATTACTATGCAAGCTTAGTATAGTATTGGCTAGAATAGCAATCTAGTGGTACAACATATATAGACAAGGAGGCTTTATGATGACAAAAAGTGCTAAAGTCTCGCCACAATTGGCAAGAAAAAAATCAACACGAAAAAAGCTAATGAGTGCCGTCTCTATATGCCCTGTCGGAGGAGCAGGTTGGTGTCCTTATCCTTTTTCATTAAACCAATTGCAAAAACATTTAAAGTCCAAATCCGAAACTAATATTTCCGAGGAAAAGAAAACACTGGTTGCTGTTGGAGCTAGATCCAGAGGAAAATAGATTTATTTACTTAGTAGATCTTGCTTGTAGCGTATTGATCTAGCTTTTTCAGATAATATTTGTGCTTCATCTGGACGGTTATTATTTCGCAAAAATTTCTCATAAATTTCCAAAGCATCAGCTATTTTAGGATCGTCTTTGTTTAATCCTTTTTGTCTAATATTAAGCAATTTTTTGTACAATTCTTCCGCTTGAGCATCTTTTCCATGATCGCTATATAACTGAGCTAAATCTGGCAAAAAATCTGCAAAGCGCTGATTAGTTGCTCCTACTAAACCTTCCATATGTCTCATAGCTAGCTCATATAAACGCTCAGACTCACTTGGATTTCCAAGTTTATCTTGCACCAAAGCTAGTTTTGTTAAATAAGTCGCTACACCAGGATCAATTTTTTGTGCCTTTTCAGCTAAATCAATAGCATTTTTCCAATGCTTTTGTGCTTCATCATATTTGTTATTGTTATAAAATTCTTGTGCTTCTCGATTTTCTTTTTCCCAATTACTCAAATTGGCATCATTATTCGAGCTTATTTGAGCAAAAGCGTTGCTAATACTCAAATATAGACAAATTATAATTATTGACCTAATAAACGTCGCCACCAAGGCTTAGACCATTGAACCATTTCTGTACGCATTTGAGCTGCTTTTAGTTTTTCAACAGCTAATTTAACTTCTGCTAAATCTGATTGTACATCTTCTGCTGCTAAAGCTAGTCCCATTGCTCTATTAGCTTGAGATTGTAAATCAGGTAATAACCTAATTTCAGCTTCAAGCTTTGCAATTTTTGAGCGATCATAAACTCTGTCATTTAAGAGTGTAATAATGGTTTCTTGTGCTTCCATTAATAGTTCTTTCAGTCCAACAATTTCTTTATCTTTTTCATCAGGGTTAGAAATGACTTGCGCTTCCCTACCGCGCAACACAGATGCAAAACCTTCCAAAAGATTTGCTAAGTCATCTTTAGAAAGTTTTGATTCAGCAACAGTTAAAGAATTAGAAGAACTGCTCTCGACATCTGTATTATCAGTCGCTTGTTCAACACTTTGCTTGAAAGCTAAATTTTCAATCGCTTTATCAGGGCTAGCATCAAATGGCATGCTTCCTCTTATACTGTTTTCTTCAACACTCTTTTTATTTAGTCCCAATTCTTGCAAGCTCATCGAAAACTCCAAAAGTAAAACTTTGCTGGACATATTATCGTAATCTTTATCACTATTGTCTAGCATTAAAACAAGACAGATATTGAATAAATATCTAATTATACCAAGAGATAGATAATCTATCTATACAGCTCACCAATTAATTGATTTGACGTTCTTTATCTTGCCAAAACTGAGCACGCAATAATTTTTTATATATCTTGCCACTACCTGTCTTTGGCAACTGTTCAAGAAATTCCACACTTCTTGGAGCCTTATAGTGCGCTAATCTTTGTCTAACAAAGGCAATTATTTCATCCTCGGATGAAGACTGACCATCACGCAAAACAACAAAAGCTTTTACACATTCGCCCCATTTAGAATCTGGCACACCAATTACAGCGCATTCACGTACAGCTTTATGTTCATACAAAATATATTCAACTTCAGTTGAATACACATTTTCTCCGCCAGTTATAATCATGTCCTTTTTGCGATCGACAATATTTATATATCCATCTTTATCAACCACAGCTAAATCCCCAGTATGAATCCAACCGTTTTTTATAGTTTCTTGAGTAATGATTGGTTGCTTCCAATAACCTGGTGTAATAGTCGGTCCGCGAGCAATTATTTCGCCAACTTCTAGATCATTGTGCTCCACTTCACGACCATCCATACGCACAACTTTAACTTCTGCGCCAATATATGGTCTACCAGTGCGGCATCGCCTAGCTAAATCTTCTTCCTTAGACAATTGTTGAGAATTATCTTTTGGAGCACTTATAGTTAGAAATGGGCTTGTCTCAGTCATTCCATAAAGTTGAATATATTCACAGCCAAATATATTTATTGTTTGTCTAACTACCTCTGGAGCTATCGGGGAACCCCCAGTAATTAAAGTCCGAAGAGACTTGCATGAATACTTTTCTTTATTTGGATCATGTATCATTTGATTGAGCATAGTGGGTACCAGAACTGTAATTGAAACTTTTTCTTCGTCAATCAGTTTTAAAATTTGAGAAGAATTAAAATAAGACAAAAATACATGTTTTCCACCGGCCCATGTCATAGCAAAGCTTGCCCAGGCATCAGCTAAGTGAAACATTGGAGCGGCATGAATCCAAGTATCATCAGCTGATAAACGAAGATCAGCAATTGCCGCTAATGCATTAAAAGCAACATTGCCATGCGTTAGCATTACTCCTTTTGGTTTACCAGTAGTACCACTTGTATAATAAAGTTGAGCTAAATCATTTGTATCAATTTCAGGCAATTCATTGAAATCAATTACTTGATCATCAAGCACTAGATTGTCATATTTATATGCTTTAGAAGTGACATAAGGACATTCACCATCGCCAAGCCAGACAATAGTTTTTACATTTGTACTATCGGCTAAAGCTTTTTGAATTTCAATGGAAAAATCAGTGTGGGCAAACAAAAGAACAGATTCTGAATCAATTAAAATTGCCGTAGTTTCTGAGCTCGATAATCGATAATTTAAAGGTGTAAGTATAATTCCAAGAATTGCGCAAGCATAATAAATTTCCAAATATTGAAAACAATTTGGAGCAGCAATAGCAACAATTGCACCTTTGTGCAATCCTTTATCAAGCATAAAAGCAGCTATATTACATACTCGCTTGCCAAATTGCTCATATGTAAAACGCTTATTGCCATCGACAATAGCTTCTTTCGTACCCCATAAAGATACAGCTTTTTGAAAAGATAACCAAAGATTCATATCAAATTTCCATGTCAAACAAATTCAATACTACCAATCACCACCGCCACCACCACCAAAGCCGCCACCACTAAAACCACCACCATCACTAAAGCCGCTAAAGCCCCCGCCAGCGCCTGAACTAGAACTGGTTGGCATCGGTTGAGAAACAAAAGTGCTCCCCATTGTCGTCATACTATAACCTAAATCATTAACAAAAGTATTGGATGAAAATATATAATTTGTACTGCCGTATCCTAAAGGTTCATACCAACTAGGAGGGGCAGTAATTAAATCATGGAATTTTTCTGCCCATTGATTTTCTACACCCAATACCATCGCATAAGGTAATAACCTACCAAATATTGTGGGATCCTTTTCAGCTAATACTCTAAGCCGATCTTTTTCTGCCATTCTTACAAACCGTTTATAAGCAAGAGATTGACGTAGAAAAGATACACCGGTTTTAGTTCGCACAGGCATTGCACCTGAGGCACAACAAATAATAATCCCACTTAAAACCGTACCTATTCCCCAGGCAACTGAGCTTGAAATTCCTGCTATAAAAAAGATAACGCCCAAACAAATTCCAAGTATCCCAAGAACATAATAACCTTTCTTGACCATTTGTGGATTTTGTGTAAAACAATCTTTTGTGATGAGAGATTCGTAAATGGCATCAGATACAAGAGGCAAATTAGTATAAAACGTATTTTTTAATTGGGATAAATAAACGGTCGTATTGGATAAACCAAATATGCCATGCATTACCCTATCTTCATACTTATTTAGCTTGTGTGCATCTTGAGGTAGATCTAATTTGGTAAATTCATAATCTTTGCCTGAAAAAAATAAAAATCCAGATGCTGGTAATTCTCTAATTTTTAGATAGCCTCTAGCTGCCAGATCAATAACTGTTGAAACAATGTCTTTAGTATCACAGCTTTCATCTACTAAAGTTCCTACTTCAGCTGGAGTTAAATCTTTTGGTGGCTCCCATTCTACAGATATGGCTCCCACTGATTCTGGATCTCGACCAAGATGCCACCACAAAGCAAACATTATTATCGAAGTAAAAATTGGCAAAGCAAAGGCAGGATACCAATCTCTTATCAGCCAACACAATTCTTGCAAAGCTGACGCTTTTACCACGCTATTTGCAGGCAATCTAACTAAAATTGTCATTTGTTCACCGCTATAAAGTTTAGGCGTGGAAAAAAATAAATTTGCTGTTTCTTTATTTATATTTCCTCTTTGTTTTGATCCTTGTTCACCAAGAAAACAATCAGCTTTAAGACTATCGATATTTACGGAAGCTGGAGGATAAAATTTGCAAGTTACATTGTGAATGGTTACTGGCCAATCAGCACCAGTGACGTTCCAATACAGCTCTGGCTGATTTTGAAAAAAGTTTATTATTCTATTTACTCTGTAATGCAATCTATATAAATTAACACCAGTAACTAACTCATCTGGTTTACCTATTTTTATTACTACATCATTTCCATGTACAGAACTTGAATAAGGCAATGTTTGCCCATTGCCATTTGTAATATCTATGATTTTAAAATCATTCTGGTAATTACCATGATTTCTTGTGAATTTAATTGGAATATTACGATATATCCCATGCTTATATTGACTACCAAAATCTCTAGCGATATTTTCAATCACATCAAGAGTGCCATCTTTGTTTAAGTGAATGTTCGCTGAAAATTCTTTGATTGAATTAGCCAAAGCATTAGAGCCCATTAGCAAGAAGCAAATGACACAAATAATGTGGGCAAACAAGAAGTAAAGAGGCTTCCTTTTAAATAGCGTATTCAAATAATTACCTCAAAAACAATCAATTTATTATTGGTATTATATCCATTGTAATAGTTTAGCTTGCAAGGAGGATTTAAATGACTTTTTCAGTTGTGATTCTCGCTGCAGCAATTTTGTTGGTTATATCAGCTCTCTGGGCTATCGGTACATACAACGGATTGGTTAGATTACGTCAAAATGTTCGCGAAAGCTGGTCAGCAATCGAGACAGAGTTGAGACGGCGTTATGACTTAATACCTAATTTAGTCGAAACTGTAAAAGGATATGCAAGCCATGAAAGGGGCACGTTAGAAGCTGTTATACAAGCACGCAATTCTGTTGTTACAAATGCGCCAATAGAAAACCAAATTCAATCACAAAATGTTTTAACCGGAGCATTGAATAAGTTAATGGCATTAAGTGAATCATATCCTCAACTTAAGGCTAATGATAATTTCAATCAATTATCAAAAGAATTAGCAGACACAGAAACACGAATATCTCAGGCTCGAAGATTTTATAATGCTAATGTAAAAGAACTAAATTCTAATTGTGAAACATTTCCTTCTGTTTTCATTGCCAATGCATTTTCCATACGACAACAACCTTATTATGGTATTGAAGATGCTGATGCTTATAATCCTGTTAGCGTTAAATTCGCTGATAACACTAATGAAGGCACCAAAATAAAATTACAAGACAATAAAATATCTATAGAAGATATTGAACGCAAATAAAATTATTACGGCATCAAATCTATTTGAAGTTCTTTGAATGCTGCTTCTAGTGATGTTCTTGTACGTTGGCAATAATGCAATGCCATTATTGCTTGTTCTTTTTTAATTCGTCCTGTTTCTATATAAGGTAAACAAACTTTCGCAGAGTCAATAGTTAGTTTTTCAATTTTGCCTGCAGAAACAAGGATTAAGCCAACGTCGCCACCATGTTTAGCTCTAACTTTGCTGGCTGTTTCTATATCTTGTTCTGTAATCAAGCCAGCCTGACGAATAAGCTCAAGTACTCTTTTTGCTATTTCCCTTGGATCATTAGTACGTCTTGCCAAAGTAGCAAATTTATCGTCTAAAACACCCTGATTTTCCATTGCTTTTCTTAACGCATCTATAGTTTCTTCTCTAGAAAGAATTCCTCGTGTAAACAATTCTTGTAATTTGAGAGCAGAGTCTATGTAAGGATCAGGAATAATACCAGCCTCTACAAGCAATTCTCCTAGCATTATATTGCTTGATCGCTTATCAATTAAATCTAACGGCATACCGTGTCCAAATGTAGAACTTGGATCTGCTGTTTGAGCCTGTTGAATAGGTTGAGCTTGTGGAACAGGTTGTGGCGGCAATTGTACTTGCGCTTGTCCCTGCATTTGTGGCTGATTCCACTGTGGTGTTTGTAAGGGCATTTGTCCTTGCAAATTATTTGGCTGTGGCATTTGACTTGGAATTGGAGCTTGAGGTACAGGCGCTTGCGGCATTGGTTGCGCTGGCGCTTGTGTTTGCTCCCATTGAGCTGGTGGTGAACCGCCTGTTTGTGAACCAGCTCCCCAATTTACATTAGTGTTACTAGTTGGATTTCTCCACAAATTTTGATTGGAATTTGTCTGAGATGCATTACTTGCTGGTTGACTGGCACTAGTTCCGCCTGTAATTTCAGTAAGCGACATACAAGTAATATCATAAATCATTTCGTAGTTAGAAGTAGGATATGTCCATATGGTTTTAGAACCATCTTCACCTTGGAAAAGAGACCAAATTGGCTCTGAAACTCCTTGGTCATATCTACAGGTCAAAACGAAAGCTAAATTGTTTGCTACATCCTGGATAGATATTTCACATAAACATCCACGAGTTTTTTCAGCCTCGACAAATAAATTTCGCACGTCCTTAAGTTCGGGTGCCTTATTTAATGTACTTACTTTAAGTCGGCCACGATGTGTTACTTCAGATTGTTTGCGCGGTTTATACATATAAGCTCACATATTAAACTGTATCAAAGTCATTATTCCCACCAAAAGCCTATTTACCATGAATATCTCTCATTTTCTAATCAGGTGAATGAACTGAGTGATAATTTTAGGGTTAACCCAATAAATTAATGCAAATAAAATCCCTAAAATAATTAAATAAGCAAGCACTTTTACCCAGGTGAAATTTTTCGAATGCCAGGACTTTAAGCGATTAAATTCTCTTTTTGTCGATTGGCTAGAAACTGGTTTATTACTTGCGATCTGATCAATTGTCTCAGTACTTATTATTGGCTCAGATACAAGCTTAGGCTCATCTATAGCCGGGCTTTCAATAATTTCATCAGGCTTCGAAAAAACTTCATTAGTTTCATGAGTTTCGTCAATTTCATCAGACTGATTAATAAGAAGCCACGAGTCTTCCAATTGAGATCTAACAGCATCATCTATGGAATTAGGCAATAATTCTAATAAGCGATCTATCTCTATGGAAAGAGATTGCTTTAAATCAGAGATATCTTGTCCTTTTGCATCGAGAAAAGCAAAATTACCCTTTTGAACAGTGAGCAGTTTTTTTAAAGCTTCTTCACCCGTTTCATCGGTGGAGGAGACTTTTGCTCCAGTAATATAGCGTCCACAAAATATACCAATACGTCCGTTAAATTCGTTACAAGTAATCCGCAACACGCCATTTTGTACGTCTTTTACATTGAGCACTATTTCCAAAACTTCACGTAAGTCTTGGTCGTCTGATATTTGTCCTTCCAGAACAGCAAACACTTTCACTCTCTCTTATTTAAATATCTGGCGCTATCGTGAGCTAATTACCTCTTAAGCCATATATGCCCAGTATACACACCTGCATTAACACAGGCTGAAGTAGTTAAAAATTACGATTGTCCGATATAATTTTTTCAAAGTCACTGCATGCAGTACTAAGGTTGATTCAACAAATCTTGCATAATTTTATTTGATTCTTGCATACGCCCAAGTTGCTCTGGCATATTTTTCATCATGTTATCAAGCCCTTGCCCAGACATGATTTGACTTAAATCAGCATTACTTCCACTTGCAGAATCATTAGCTAGTGAGCCAGTACCACTAGTTCCAAATGAGCCTTTGCTTTGAAATGTACCGCCTGAACCAAAAGAGCCACTGCTATTAAAAAAACCATTTCCTTGACCTGAGCTAGAAGAATTTGACGAATTGCCAAAATTTCCTAATTGTTGGCTTAAATTTCCACCTGGACTCATCTTCCCTAAATCACCTAATCCAGACATATTGCCTGCATCATTAGTTTTAAAGCCACTTTGAAACATCTCAGTTAAGCCATTACCAATTTGACTGATGTCTGTTCCTTGCAATTGAGAAGTATCGGTTGGTATTCCTAAGGCACTCAAATCATCTGCTTCTTGTGCTGAGAGGGAAGAAATGCTAAAACAAACAGCAAATAGAAAGGTTAATGAAACATACACTATCTTAAACATCTTTTGCTGCCCCCGACTAATGTGATTTCAAATGGTAATATAATTTCGCCTATTAATACTATTTTCCCAAGAAAAAATCGACATTAACATTTCTCTAAATCATAACTACTTATATTTACAAAACAACATTAATGAATAAAAAACAACTGCTTATAATAATCTGTACTTTATTTTTCTCCATAAATGTATTTGCACAATCTCTACCAAAATCATTGGATACATGTACAGATATTGGCCATTACAAAACTAAAATTGGCAATACTTATCTAGTAATTTCAAATTATTGGCAGGCACCTGTCAATTTAGGATTACCAATCAATACATTAGGCTGGGAAGATAGTCCATTTATATCACCTGACGGTAATACTCTTTATTTTACTTATTTTCGAGTAGATCCAATTACTGCTGTTACAAAACAAAAGATAATTATCACAGGACCAGAAAGACCTAATTGGCCAAGCAATATTGTTGGTCCAGGTGGAGCAGAAATTTATGTAAGCAAAAAAATAAATGGTTTTTGGCAAGAACCACAAAATATAGGTAAAACAATAAATAAGCCACAAGATTTTGAGGGAGATGAATGGGTATCAGCCGCTGGAAACGAAATACTTTTTACCATTGGCGAAGGAAAAGCTGAAAGACCAAGAGGAATGCATTATTCCCAAAAAACTACAAATGGCTGGCAAGAATCACAATTAGCAACAAATATTGGTTTTCCTTTTTTACCAACAGATGAAAACCCACATATAACTCTTGATGGTCATACTTTGTTTTTTCAATCCAATAGGGCTGGTGGTTATGGCAAAGAAGATATTTGGCTGTCAAAAAACATAAATGGTCGTTGGACTCAACCAGAAAATCTAGGGAGAGAAGTTAATACAGCTGCCAAAGAAGGATCACCTGTAAGCTTAGATGGCAAAATATTGTTTTTTGAATCAGAAGGTGGCATTTATGCATCCAAAAAATTAGCAAATGGAAAATGGAGTAATAGACAAATTATTGTTACTCATGGAGAAGGTAGTAAAGTCGTCGTTGGTGATCCAGCAATAGCTGCCAATGGAGATTTATATTTCATTGCAGCCTGGCAAACAGCTTCAGGCGCCTGGAATGCCGATATTATGTATGCTAAAGCAAGGTATTAATTTAAGTATTTTTTGCTATATCGGAAAATAAAATTACTGGTTTGTGAGCTATAGAAGAATATCTTTTTGCATAAGTGCCATAAGTTAAAAGAGTATCTAAATCACGACAATCATCAGGAATACTAGCAATACCTGATGATAGCATTATCTGCATACCTTGCATCAAGGGAGATAAAGGCGCCTTATTTAGCATATCGTACATTCTGTTTGCAAATACATAAGCTCCAGAACTATCAGTTTCTGGCAATAACATAATTAAACTTGATTTTTGGAAATGAGCTAACAAATCAAGTTTACGCTTTCGTTTATCTATGCGTTCACAAGCTTCATTTAAAGCCTGTGCTGAAAGCCTTAAATAAGCACCCTGTTTTTCGTCATAAACTCCCAATTCAAAAACAATAATAGAAAACCGCCCACCAGATCTTTCAAATCGATAAAATTCTCTTTGTAATAAATATAGAAAAGCCCCATAACTAAAAATACCTGTGGTTGGTTCAGACAGTGAAGATACAGCATTATAAATTAGTCCTGGATCAACCTGAATAGTCTCAGAAATACCCAACGATACATCCTGAATTGGCTTTGGAGCGATTGTTACTAAATGTGCGTTTAAAAGGCTGTACATAATAGGAATCCATTCGGACTTTACAGTAGGATGTTTGCGTAAAACATCAGATAGCGCACTTCTATTATCTATCGCGTCAAAAAATTTACGTTGGCTAATTATATCAATTTGAACAATGCCAGAAAGCATTTGTTCAAATTGAGCTGGTGTAATTGCTAAATCTATTTTTTGCAAATATGAATCTTGTGTGAGTCCTTGAGCTTGTAAAAAGCTAATTTGTTTTTCTAAAATAAGGCATTCATTGAATAAAGTCTCAAAATTCTTTTCAATACTGCGATGCGTAGTATCTTCACCAAGAGCAAAGTGAAATTCACCCTCCCTCCAAGTAATCACATCTAATACTGCCGTATCACCCTTTGTATCAAGCGTTGAGGCATGAATGATAATACCGCTTTTAAAAAATATTTCTGCTGCGCCAAGTCCGCCATAAATGGACAATCTTCCAGTCAGCATTTTTTGATGAATATGACGCATTAAGTTTGCAACACTAATATTTTTCAAACTTCCAGCTAAATCTGTTGAACTTGTCTCAGCATTTGAAGCAATATTTGCAGCTGCTGCTAAAGTACTCATAGTGTTTGCAACTTCATTTGCAGCATTAGGCAGAGGAGCATTATTGGTAATTATTGGTGGTTTCGGAAAAACATTATCGTTGCTAACAGATGGTGGCTGTTGATAATCAGAAATTGTTGTTGATTGAGCAGAAGCATTCGAATCAGGCTTTGCTCCAGTGTTTACATTTGCGCCGATTTGAGAAGATGTATTATATTCTTTATCACATTCCAACATGACTAAATTATAAATTAGACTTAAATCGCCACTTTCATGTCCCCATAAAAGTTGCGAATTCTCACCTTCCCCTTTATAAAGCATCCATATTGTTGGTTTATCCACAATCACCTTAGCAGTAAGCACAAATAAAGTAGGCTTTTCCGGCTTCATCCAGGCAATTTCTACAAAACGTCCACGATTTTTAGCAGCTTCTGAAAATAAAAAATGAATATCTTCTTCGCCAGGTATCTGAGACAACTTAGCTAAATTTATATTGGCAGTACTTTGTTTTTTTCGAAACTGATACATAAATCACCAAATTATTTATTGTCTTTAGGTAAAGACAATAAATAACTACTATATTTTGGATTGGGCCAATAGCCATAATCCCCAAACGAAAAGCAAGCATCAGTGGCATCATCACTTGCATTCAAACCAGATAATGGAGCTACCTGATTAATATTAGAACCGGACATTTCTTGATTCATGGCATTACCTAAAAGAGTATTATCATGCTTAAGTTTCAAACTATCCTGGTAAAGGTTGTATTTATCTTGCTCGACCAAAGCTCTTAATCCTTGCAATCGAAGTATATTTTGTCCCATATATTTTTTTGCTTGATTTTGAAATATCGACTTATTTTTCAAATAAGGGCTTAATATATTTGCATAATCACGACTTTTATTATCATATTGCTCATAAACATTACTATCTTTAGATAATTGCTTTTTATCTGCAGCTAGTACTTTTTCATCTGATTGAACAGTTTTATAATCAGAATCTACTGTTTCATTTTGAGAATATGCACAATTACTTGTCAAACAGACAATAATCATGGCACCCATTTGCATTCTAAAAAAATTAATCAGGAGATTATACATAAGGACTTCATTCTTATTTAAATAATACCTATTATGAAGTGCCCAAAAGATTAGAGCATAAAACAAAGTCTTGCTTGACATTTTCATATAGAGACACATTAAATTACAAACTAGAGCATTTACTAAATGTCTAATTCATTTGAAATCCTTGATCATCCCGCCGATATGGGCTTTCAAGTTATAGGCAAATCCGAAATTGACTTATTTATTTATTCAGCAATTGCTCTTACGCACGTATTAGTCGACCTTGAAAGCATTGAGTGCAAAGAAACAAAAATCATTAAACTGGAAGGCTTTGATCTAGAATCATTACTATACAATTGGTTGTCAGAGATAATTTTTGAATTTGATGGGGAAGGTAAAGTCTATAATCAATTTGAAGTACTAAAACTAACAAATACAAACAATACATTTTATCTTGAAGCGAAATTACAAGGTGAAAAATATGTGCCAAATAAACATGTAATTAAGACTTATGTAAAAGCAATTACATACCATCAACTTTCAATAAATAAAACGACAACAGGTTATATAGCAAAAGTTTTTTTAGATATTTAAGGAAAAATGCCATGGCAATAAATCTGTTAGAAACAAAAAGTAAATGGCAAGGAATTATTCAAACAAAAGATAGTTACAGATATGTGATACCTAAAAGCTATAAAGCAGAAATGAAAGTTGATGTTTTATTATTTAGCAGCCCAAGTCTTATCGAATATGCTTTAACTGATTTGTCTTTAGAACAAGCCTGCAACGTAGCTTGTCTACCGGGAATTGTTGGAAACGCGTTAGTGATGCCAGATATTCACCAAGGTTATGGTTTTCCAATTGGTGGTGTGGCGGCAATGCGTCTTGATGAAGGAGTAGTTTCACCAGGTGGTGTCGGTTTTGATATAAATTGTGGCGTACGCTTACTTACAAGCAAATTATCACGCGTAGAAATTTTAAATACATTAGAGACACTATTAGATGAATTATTTAAAGCAGTACCAACTGGCGCTGGCACCCATGGCGGAATTTCAATAAATGAACGCGATTTAGATCAAATACTAGCAAAAGGATCAAAATGGGCATTGCAAAATGATTATGCTACCCAAGCTGATATTGATCACACAGAAGAATATGGACAAATGCCTAATGCTAATAGTAATGCAGTAAGCACAAGAGCTAAAAAACGTGGGTTGACACAACTTGGTACGTTAGGATCTGGAAATCATTTTCTAGAAATTGATTATATTGAAGAAATCTATGAGCCAGAAATTGCAAAAGCATTTGGATTATTTAAAGACCAAATATGTTTTATGATTCATTGCGGCTCTCGCGGACTAGGGCATCAAGTGTGTACTGATTATGTATCGGCTATGAAACCCATAATGTCTAAATATTCAATAAAAATTCCAGATAGAGAACTTTCATGCTGTCCTATTAATTCACAAGAAGGACAAGAATATTTAAGTGCTATGGCAGCTTCAGCAAATTTTGCTTTTGCCAATCGGCAATGTATAACATACCGCATTCGCAAAGCAGTGACAAAATTATTTGGCAAAAATACTGAGCTTAATTTGCTTTATGATGTTGCTCACAATATGGCCAAATTTGAAACTCATGTTATTGATAATAAACCAGAAAAATTATTAATACATCGAAAAGGGTCTACACGTGCCTTTCCTGCTCATCACTTAGAATTACCAAAATCACTTCAAGAATGTGGACAACCAGTAATTATTCCTGGTGATATGGGAAGAGCTTCATATATTTTAGTAGGTACAGAACAAACACTTAAAGAATCATTTGGCAGTGTTTGCCATGGTGCAGGACGAATTATGAGTCGAACGCAAGCACGCAAAGGTCATAATTCCAAAGATGTAATTGAAAGTTTATGCAAATTAGGTGTAATTGCTAAAGCATCAACCAAAGAAGGCTTAACAGAGGAAGTACCAGAAGCTTATAAACCAATTGATGAAGTAATCGAAGCTGTACATAACGCTGGACTGGCGAAACGCGTTGCTCGCTTAAAACCAATTGGTGTTATTAAAGGATGAATTCTAAACTGTAGATGAGTATCAGAGACAAAGACGGATTACTTATTAAGCAATCTGTCAGTTAGCCGATTAAGAAAGTTTTGAACCAATTTTATAAACACCAAAGTCAATGCCAGAAAGATAATAGTTAAGATTAATTGGGATTGGTACATAAACGCATCTTATCTCAATTTTTTCCAATATCAATAAAAATGATGTCAAAAGCAGTTTTGAATACATCAAAATAGCATTAAAATCCATGCTTATATATTTTGAGCAATAAGCAATTCCTTTTTTTGCCTGCTAAGGCGTTTAATCTTATTTTCAAAACTCATAGCTTCAGACTTAGTACCAAATTGCCAGTAAGCAACAATTTTTACAGGCAATCTTCCCCTTGTATACTTAGCACCATTGCCAGAATTATGGCTACTTATACGGGCTTCTAAATCAATAGTCCAACCAGTATATAAAGTCTTGTCGACACATCTAAGAATATACGTATAGTAAGTTTTATTCACGAAGTACTACTAAGGCTTTGTTGTGGTTTTTTCTGATTTTTCAATTTCAGCTAACATTTGTTTTGCAGTTGCCAACATTTTATCGTCTTTCAAATCACGACTAGTTCTTTTTGAAAGTCCCAAAATAGAAAATTTGAGAGCATCTTTTTTAGACATAAACTCTGGTCCTTTAATCTCACAACCAGCACCATCAATAAACATTCGTTGTACTGTAGAAACACGATCGTTTTTGAAAGTAAGTAAGAATTGAGGTCCATGATGGCAATCAGAATTAAATTTAGCATTAGTGAACTTTTGATCAAATGTAAGCTGTCCCTTAAACTGTTTTGAAAGCTCTGCTTTATTAAGTCCAAAAAATTGAAATTCATCAATTCCCCAAGGCACATATCCAGTTTCAAGATGTGAATGTCCGTAAGCAAAGTTTGAAAATGCCAAAAAACTTACAAGCACAAAGCTAATAAGTCTAAGAAGTATTCTCATAATAAAAATCGTTCTCCTATAGACAATAATTATTTTAGAACAAAATCATACAGTAAACAAGCAACAATTGTCCTCTTGTATACTTTGACTTTTGCATGATAAAATAAACAGTCATCTAACGAAAGCCTCATATGTCAAAGCATATTATATTTAAATTCTTGTTGTTATTTATTTCTATGCTTGCCATTACATTTGGTACTGCATATAGTACCATTGCTAAATCATCATACCCAAATAGGTCATTTGCAACAAAAATAATCCAAGTACCATTATGCCGCCAAGCAACTGAATACACTTGTGGAGTTGCTGCCTTACAATCTATTTTTGCTTTTTATGGCGAAGATATAAGAGAAGAATTATTAGCTAAACAACTTGGTAGCAATGAAAAGAATGGTACCTCTCATAAAAATATAGCCAAGCTCGCCAAAGCAAAAGGTTATGAAGTGAACATAACTGAACAAACAAGTATTGAAAAATTAAAAAGTATATTGAACAAAGGCAATCCAGTTATTTGTTTAATTCAAGCCTGGGCTGAAAAAAAAGTTGATTATAAAAATGATTGGGATAATGGACATTATGTAGTAGCAATTGGCTATGATAATAAAAATATTTATTTCATGGATCCGGCAACCATAGGTAATTATACGTATATACCAATACAAGAATTTTTAACCCGCTGGCATGATAAAGAAGGATCAAAAAAAATATTACAATTTGCTATGGTAATCACAAAAGACAAAACCTTGTACAAAGCAAACGAGTTTAAACCATTAAATTGAACAAAAAATCTTTTAATTCTAGTTTATTAGCAGCTGTATTAGCTCCATTTTTTATTGCTTTAGGTATTATGTTAATAAAACTTGCATGCAATAACACACCAGCTCTTGTTGTAGCCGGTTTGGGATCACTCATGGCTGTGCCAATTTTATATTTGGTATCTGTTACTACAAAACAAAAATTACTAATTAAAGATTTATTGACCAAACAAAGAAAAGCATTTTTGCAAGTGCTGATAACAAGAGCAATTTTTGGTCAAATGTTAATTACAGCAGGATTTGCTCTCACTACCGGAGTCAAATCTGTTCTTCTTTTACGCCTAGAGCCAGTATTTGTATTGATTTGGAGTATTTTTCTTAAAGGTGAAAAACCATCGAAGGCAAAATTAGGATTAATAACAATGCTAATAATAGGCTCGGCTTTAGTAGTAGCACCAAATAATGCCCTTAGCGCTCCCAATATTGGCGATTTATTGATTATATTGTCACTTTTGTTTTTGTCTTATTCGTATATGCCAACTGAAATAGTAGTAAAACAATCATCAGCACAAGGACTAAATTTTTTGACTACTTTCATTAGCGGCATTGTCATTACAATTATTTCCATATTCATATATCCAAATGCATTTAGCTCAATTACAACAAAATCATTAGAACTTATATTTGGCTATTCTTTTGTATTTTTTATTATTGCTGCTAGCCTTTATTTTTACGCATTCAAAACAGCAAAACCTTGGGTAATAGCTTCATTATTGTCATTAGAAGTAGTATATGGGATAATATTGGCTTATTTTATGCTGCAAGAAACTATGACAATCAATCAAATAATAGGTTCTATAATTATTTTGGCAAGTACAGTTTTAATAGGCAAATATTATCAATAGAAGTCCCCGCTTTGAAAAAATCATTTCAATTAATGTGAATCAAGATTCATTCTTGATGTAATTTTGATCTCTTTCGTGTCAATTTTTATACTTGTTTGACAAGCAATACGTTTCTATTAATAGTACATAACTAAAGTTGATTAGCAATTCCAATTGAATATTTTGTATCAATAATATGCCTGATCTATTCGCAATTATATCTGTAATTCTCCTGTCTATAGTGACATGGTTATTTATAACTGCTTGTGACAAATTGAGCAAAAATCAACAATGATTTATATCTATATTTTCACCTTGATAATTTCTCTTCTTTTAGTGATCTATTTATTAATAGCTCTGCTAAAACCCGAAATTTTTGCATGATAACAAATAGCTTAACTCAAATAATCTTTTTTATCGTTGTTCTTCAAATTACAGCCGTTCCACTTGGAATATATATAGCTAAAGTATTTAAAGGACAAAAAACATTATTGTCCTTCCTTATATCTCCAATTGAAAACGGTATTTATAAAATATGTAAAATTGATCCAGAAGAAGAAATGTCGTGGAAAACTTATGCCATAACAATGTTTATTTTCAATATTATTGGCTTAATAATTGTATATATTCTCCAGAGATTACAAGTATGGCTGCCGTTAAATCCTCAAAGTTTACCAGCTGTTTCAGCCGATAGCGCTTTTAATACCGCCGTTAGTTTTGCTACTAATACAAATTGGCAAGGATATAGTGGGGAAACAACTATGTCCTACTTAACTCAAGTGTTAGGACTTAATGTACAAAATTTCCTGTCGGCTGCAACCGGTATTGCTGTCTTATTTGCATTCTTTAGAGGTTTTACGCGTCAAGAAACTAAGGTAATTGGAAATTTCTGGAGCGATCTGACAAAGAGTATTCTTTATATCTTTTTGCCCTTGTCAATAATTTTGAGCATCTGTTTGGTGTCTCAAGGATCGGTACAATCTTTTGCTCCCTATCAAATTTATCACCCCTTAGAAAAAGATATTACAAAACAAATATCGCCACAATCACCAACTATTGCTCTTGGTCCAGCTGCCTCACAAATTGCTATTAAACAGCTTGGCACCAATGGTGGTGGCTTCTTCAATGTCAATTCAGCTCATCCTTTTGAAAATCCCACTCCTTTTTCAAATTTTTTGGAACTTATTTCAATTCTATTAATTTCAACTGCTTTATGTCATACGTTTGGCCACGTAGTCAATGATAAACGTCAAGGCATTGCTATATTGGCAGCTATGACAATTATTTTCATTGCAGCATTATCCATATGTTTTGTTGCGGAGGCAAATGGCAACCCTGTAATGCAAAAACTAGGAGCAGACATCAAGGCAAATCCATTGCAATGCGGTGGCAATATGGAAGGCAAGGAAGTTCGTTTTGGAATTGTCAACTCAGCAATATGGGCAATTGCTACAACTTGCGCCTCCAATGGTTCAGTAGATTCAATGCATGATTCTTTTACGCCATTGGGAGGACTCATGCCTATGTTGATGATGCAATTAAGTGAAGTCATTTTCGGTGGAGTAGGCTGTGGTCTTTACGGAATGCTGGTATACGCTATCATGGCTGTTTTTGTAGCAGGATTAATGGTAGGGCGTACTCCTGAATATTTAGGCAAAAAAATTGAATCATTTGAGATGAAAATGGCATCCCTTATAATTTTAATTCCACCAATACTAGTATTGCTTGGTACTGCATTAGCAGTTTCACTAGATTGGGGAAGATCTTCTGTACTTAATCCTGGAGCACATGGATTTAGCGAAATATTATATGCATTCTCTTCAGCTGGAAATAATAACGGTAGTGCATTTGCTGGACTTAACGCTAATACGCCCTTTTACAATTATTCTTTAGGAATATGTATGTTTTTTTCTCGCTATTGGCTAGCTATACCTGTATTGGCAATAGCAGGATCTATAGCACAAAAGAAATTAGTTCCGGTTAGCTTAGGAACAATGCCTACGCACAACCTTTTATTTGTCATTCTTCTAATAAGTATCGTGTTAATTATTGGCGCCCTTACTTTTATTCCAGCTCTTGCTTTAGGTCCTATTGTCGAACATCTACAACTTATGAGTAAATAACATGACTGCTCAAAAATCATTATATAGTCACAAAATAATAATACAAGCGCTAATGGAATCAGTCCGTAAACTAGATCCGCGCGTGCAAGCAAGAAATCCAGTCATGTTTGTAGTTGAAATTGGCAGTGTTTTAACCAGTTTGTTATTCTTTAGCGCACTGTTCGGTCAAGCAGAGGCCCCAACAGGATTTATTTTTGCTATTACTATTTGGTTATGGTTCACTGTTTTATTTGCTAATTTTTCAGAATCTATTGCCGAAGGGAGAGGCAAAGCACAAGCTGAATCCTTACGCCAAGCACGCAAAGATATACTAGCTAAAAAACTTAGCGTCGGAGAAAAAAAATATGGAAGTAATTATGAAAGAATATCAGCATCAGCATTACGCAAAGGAGATATAGTAATTGTTGAAGCTCAAGAAACAATTCCTTGCGATGGAGAAGTAATCGAGGGTGTAGCTTCAGTTGATGAAAGTGCAATTACCGGTGAAAGCGCTCCAGTTATCAGAGAAAGTGGAGGGGACAGAAGCGCAGTCACCGGTGGTACTCGTGTTTTATCTGATTGGTTAGTAATAAAAATTACAGCTAATCCCGGTGAAACTTTTCTTGATCACATGATATCAATGGTTGAAGGAGCAAAAAGACAAAAAACTCCAAACGAAATAGCCCTCAATATATTACTTGCTGCTCTAACCTTAATATTTCTTCTGGTAACTTTGACACTTTTCCCGTTTTCTAAATATAGCGTGGAAGTAAATAATCAAGGACTTATGGTAAGTGTAACTGTTCTAATTGCTTTATTAGTGTGTTTAATTCCAACAACAATTGGTGGACTATTGTCAGCCATTGGAATTGCTGGCTTGGATAGATTACTAAGAGCAAATGTTATTGCTATGTCAGGCAGAGCCGTGGAGGCAGCCGGTGATGTTGACGTTTTATTGCTTGACAAAACCGGGACAATAACCTTAGGAAATCGCCAAGCTACAAATTTCATTCCAAATAGCGGAACTAGTGAAAGAGATTTCGCTGATGCTGCTCAAATATCTTCACTTGCTGACGAAACACCGGAAGGTAGAAGCATTGTAGTTTTAGCCAAAGAAAAATATGGATTACGTGAACGAAATATTCATGAATTAGGAGCAACATTTATTCCTTTCAGTGCTCAAACAAAAATGAGTGGTGTCGATTTTGACGGAAAACAGATAAGGAAAGGCGCTTTTGAAGCCATTGAACTTTATGTTGCAAGCCAAGGTGGAGAAGTATCTCAAACTGTAAAAACTATAGTAGCTGATATAGCTAAGAGTGGTAGTACACCACTTGTAGTAGCAGATGGAGCTAATGTACTAGGTGTAATACAGCTAAAAGACATAGTTAAAGGAGGAATTAAAGAAAGATTTGCTGAATTGAGAGCAATGGGCATCAAAACGATAATGATTACCGGTGATAATCCACTTACAGCAGCAGCGATTGCAGCTGAAGCTGGCGTAGATGATTATCTTGCTCAAGCAACTCCTGAAGAAAAATTGCGTCTTATTCGCAATTCTCAAGCTAGTGGTAAATTGGTTGCAATGACAGGCGATGGTACAAATGATGCACCAGCTTTAGCTCAAGCAGATGTTGCAGTAGCTATGAATACAGGTACGCAAGCAGCAAAAGAAGCTGGCAATATGGTTGACTTAGATTCAAACCCAACTAAATTGATTGAAATTGTCGAAATTGGCAAACAACTCTTAATGACACGAGGAGCTCTCACTACTTTTAGTATCTCCAATGACGTAGCAAAATATTTTGCTATTATTCCAGCAGCATTTGCTACTACATATCCAGTACTAAATAAGTTAAATGTAATGGGTTTACGCACCCCCGAAAGTGCCATTCTTTCTGCAGTTATTTTTAATGCTCTAATAATTTTATTTTTACTGCCGCTTGCTCTAAAAGGAGTTCGTTATAAGCCAGTAGGTGCTTCTATTTTGCTCAGAGATAATCTGGTTATTTATGGTATCGGCGGATTGATCGTTCCGTTTATTGGAATTAAATTAATTGATATGGCACTAGAATTATTGAGGTTAGTCTAACACGTGTTACAAAAGGCATTGCTTCTTATTATGATATTTACAGTAATTACAGGCATAATTTATCCAATTATTGTCACGGCTATAGCACAAACAATTTTCCCATACCAAGCAAATGGCAGTTTAATTTTCGATTCCCAATCAAAACAAATAATTGGCTCTGAATTACTTGGACAAAATTTCTCTCAAGCAAAGTATTTTTGGGCAAGGCCGTCATCTACATCAACTTTCCCATACAATGCCGCTGCATCATCTGGATCAAATCTTGGCCCGACGAATAAGGCGTTATTGGAAGCTGTACAAACTCGAATAACAATGCTTACCACTTTAGATCCACAGAACAATAAATTGATCCCTGTTGATTTGGTCACAGCATCATCAAGTGGTCTTGACCCCCATATAAGCTTGGCAGCTGCCGAATATCAGATAAATCGTGTAGCTAAGGCAAGAAATTTAAATATAGAGAAAATTAGAATTCTTGTTGTTCAAAATACGATTAAACAACAATTTGGATTTTTGGGAGAACCATGTGTAAATGTGTTAAAGCTAAATTTAGCATTAGACAATATAGAGAAAAGAAAAAACTATTGACAATAACATATACTGTTACTAATGACTGAAGATCGTAATCCTGACTTATTTCTAAATCGCTGGCGCGAGGCAGAATCTAAAATGGTTAAAGGTCGCTTAAAGATTTTTTTTGGCGCTATAGCCGGCGTTGGTAAAACATATTCAATGCTTGAGGCAGCACAAAAAATCAAACAAGCCGGTACAGATGTTATTGTTGGCTATGTCGAAACTCATGGCAGGCAAGAAACTGCTGCTCTTTTGGAAGGTTTGGAAATATTACCTTTAAAAAAGAGTGATTATCGCGGAGTAGAATTACAAGAATTCGACATAGACAAAGCACTGGCTCGAAAACCAGAACTTATTCTCGTCGATGAGCTTGCTCATACAAATATTTCTGGATCACGTCATTCAAAACGCTGGCAAGATGTGCAAGAACTTTTAGAGGCCGGCATTAGCGTTTTTACAACCCTAAACGTACAGCACATTGAAAGTTTGCAGGACATTGTATCACAAATTACTGGGATAACTATGCACGAGCGCGTGCCTGACTCCTTGCTAGAAACAGCATTTGAAATCGAATTAGTGGATTTACCACCTGATGAGCTTATTCAAAGACTAAAAGAAGGGAAAGTCTATATTCCCGAGCAAGCAAAAAAAGCTATAGACAATTTTTTTAAAAAAGGTAATTTAATAGCTTTACGAGAACTATCACTTAGATATACAGCCGAGCACGTTGATGCTCAAATGCAAGAATATAGACAAGCAAATCAAATAAAAGATGTTTGGCCTGCTACAGAAAAAATTCTCGTTTGCATAAGCCCAAGTCCTTTATCGTTTCGCATCGTAAGAGCAGCAAAACGTATGGCTTGGAGCTTACATGCTCAATGGATTGCAGCATATGTAGAAACTTCTGAAACTCTTCGGCATCCACGTGCTGACAAAGACAGGGTAGTTCAGACATTAAGATTGGCAGAACAACTTGGTGCACAGACATTAGAATTGACTGGAGATGATATCAGTGAAGAAATAATAAAATACGCAAAGCAATATAATGTCTCAAAAATTATTGTTGGTAAGCCGACTTTGCCACGGTGGCGAGAGATTATTTTCGGCTCCATAGTCGATGATATTATTCGTAAAAGCGGTGCCATAGATGTATACGTTATTACAGGAGAGCGTAGTGAACTAGGCGTGCTTGGTTCCCGTCGTTTGCGACCTACCAGCAAATGGGACCTTTATATTTCAGCCACAGTTTTGGTTATTATTGCCACCGGTATTGCCTCTCTTATGCATCCTTATTTTGAACTTTCAAACGTTGTAATGATATACATATTGGGGATAGTCATCGCATCAACAAAATATGGACGAGGTCCTTCTATTTTAGCTTCAATTTTAAGTGTTGGAGCTTTTGATTTCTTCTTTGTTCCTCCATTTTATACTTTTGCCGTGGCCGACACACAATACTTAATTACTTTTGCTGTTATGCTCACCATAGCACTTGTAATTAGCACACTAACTGTTCGTACAAGGCAGCAAGCAGAAGCAGCACGCTTAAGAGAAGCTCGAACTGCTACTCTTTATTCCATGAGTCGAGAATTAGCTACTTGCCTTGATATGAATGATATAGTTGAAATTGGTATAAAACACATTGGTGAAATATTTAATTGCCAGGTAAGCATAATGCTTCCAGATGAAAATAAGAAGCTAAAAATAGCAAGAGTATCTGAAACCAAACATGCTTTTACAGAACCAGATCAAGGTGTAGCAATATGGGTTTTTCATAATGGTCAATTAGCTGGACTTGGTACCAATACTTTACCTGGAAACAACGCCCTCTATATTCCTCTAGTAGCATCAAACAGAGCCATTGGTGTCTTAGCTGTTCGTCCTACTAAGAGCGACCATTTCTCTTCTCCTGAACAATTACATCTGTTAGAGACTTTTGCTAATCAAATCGCACTTGCCTGGGAAAGAGCCAATCTTTCTAAGGAAAATGAAAGCACCCGCCTAGAAATTTATACTGAACAATTACGAAATTCATTACTTAGCTCCGTATCGCACGATTTACGTACACCGCTTGCTACCATCTCCGGGGCCGCTAGCAGCATTATTGAAGGAACTGAAAAACTAGATATAGATAGCTGCAAAGAAATGGCAAAAGAAATCTATTCAGAATCAGCTCGGCTAAACCGATTAGTTAGTAATTTACTTGATATGACTCAGGTGCAATCAGGCAATTTAACAGTAAATAAAGATTGGCATCCAATTGATGAAATAATCGGAGTAGCATTAAATTGTATCGATGAAAAATTGTCCAATCGCAAAATAAATACGCACATCGCAAGAGAATTACCCTTAATTGCTATTGATGCAACCCTCATTCAACAAGTTTTAGTAAATTTGTTTGAAAATGCCATCAAATATACACCAGCTGAAAGTCCCATTGATATTTCAGCTTCTATTTTGGATCACTTCTTGTTAATCGAAGTAGCCGATCGAGGCCCTGGCATTGATCCAGCAAATCAAGAAAAAATATTTCAAAAATTCTTCCAGGCAGATAGAACAAAATCAACTGGAGTCGGACTTGGTTTAGCAATTTGTAATGGAGTTATAGAAGCTCACGGAGGAAAAATTTGGGTCGAAAATCGTATTGATGGAGGAGCTTCATTTAAATTTACTCTGCCGCTCTCTGATAATCCACCAAAACTAATGTTAGAATCTGATAAATAGAGGAAGTTGTGTCAATTAAAGATCCAATAATTTTAGTTATTGAAGATGAAGCACCAATCAGGCGTTTTTTAAAATTGGCGCTTACTAATCACAACTTTGTATTTAAAGAAGCATTTACCGGCAAAGAAGGACTTCTCCAAGTTGCTAATATACAGCCAGCGCTTATTATTTTAGATCTTGGTTTGCCGGATATGGATGGACTCGATGTAACCAAACAGATAAGGGAATGGAGCGATATACCAATTATTGTTTTATCTGCACGTGGACAAGAGCAAGATAAAGTAGAAGTATTAGATGCGGGCGCCGATGATTATCTTACTAAGCCATTTGGCATTTCCGAACTTCTTGCTCGTATTAGGGTAGCTTTACGACATGCCTCAAAAACAACCGACGAAAAAACCGAAAGTGAATATAATTTTGGCAACGTTAGGGTGGATTTTGCCAAGCGCCAAGTATTTTTTAAAGACAAAGAAATACATTTAACTCCAAACGAATACAAATTATTAACCACGCTCATTCGTTATTCAGGCAAAGTAGTAACACATAATCAACTATTGAAAGAAATATGGGGGCAGGGTTATAGCGATGAAACACATTATTTGCGGGTTTATATGGCTCAACTACGCAGAAAGCTTGAAGATGACCCTGCCCACCCTCATTATTTTATAACTGAACCTGCTATAGGTTATAGGCTTAAAGTTGATAACTAAGCTTATGGAACACCTTGCATTCCAATATGTGGCACACTATTTGGCTCAGATGCAGTAAGTTGTTTTTCACCTTGTACTGTCATAGTCAATTCTAATAACATACGCTTCATTTTCATAATCTCGGCACTCAATTGTTGAAGCATAACACTGCGTGCTGTCAAAGTACCGATAGAAAGCCCTTTACGCCTGGAAACACTAGCTGTTAATATGTCAAGTTGTTTTTTGGAATGTCTATCAGTAAAAGAAGGCATGTTGGAATCAGCAACCCAGCGATCTACCAATTGATCAAGCCTCTTTTTTCCTCTTGGATCATCAGCCGGAACTTGATTCAAATATTCCCAAATCGACCGAGGATATTCAATATCAGCAGTAGTAGGATAACCAAATAATTTTGCCAACATATTTGGCTCAACTTCTGAAGTTTTCTTTTTACCATTAAGTTGTTTCAGTGTCCACAATGAAGCAATTGATGGTACAACACCAGCAGGAATACCAATGATCCCAGAAGGAATTGCAAACTTAGCATTTTTATAAGTTGGAATAGCTAAGGCTTCCGTTACTGCCCATAAGGCACCATTGCTAATAAAGCTAATTGCATTAGTGCGAGCAATTGCTTTATCACGATCATTTGTATAAGTAGCAAGAATTTCACAATAAACCTGATGCTCTGCACCAATTTCTGCCATTGTAAAATCAATATCTAAATCAGTCTTTTGAATTACTAAAATAGCTTTTTGTATAGCCTCCCATAAATCTTGTCTTGCACTTAAAGTTTCAATAGTTATGGAACCATCATTTGAGTCTACTTTACTGCGTAAATTTCGAATGCGCTCTAATAAAGGTATCAATCCAATGTTGTTGGCAAGCTGTATTGTATTTGGTGCCAATGTTGATGTAGTTAGACTAACTCCTGTCTTGAGGATTTGCTTTGGAATAGCAAGGGTATTAGCTGTTGATTCTTTAGGTTGTGTGCTTGCTATTGCCTGTGATTTAACTGGTAAGCATGAGTGTACTGACAATAATAAAACACAGAAGAAATTGATATACCGTTTTTTCACCTTAATTGAACCTCAGAAATACACAGAAGATGGTTAATTTGACAGTTATTGCACGTTTTCATATGCACTATACAAACACCAATATAAAAAAGGAATCAACGCAACGTTTAAGTATATCAAGATAACATCAATACAGAAAAAAACTTTTTGTTTTCAAGAGACTACTACAATAAAGTCCCACGTAATATCAAACTAGCTACACTGAAATAAAGAATAAGTCCAGTTACATCAACTAAAGTAGCAATAAATGGAGTGGAGGCACTAGCCGGGTCAAAACCAACACGTCTTAAAATAAATGGCATAATTGAACCAGCTACTGTTCCCCATAAAACAATTCCTAATAATGTAATGCCAACTGTGGCAGCAATTAACCAATAATGCTCACCATATGTATGAAAAAAGTGCTGCCAAATTACAATTCTAGCTATCCCGATTAAACACAAAATAGCACCAAGCATAAAACCAGTAAATATTTCGCGATGCATTACACGCCACCAATCAGACAAACGTAATTCACCTACTGCCATAGCTCTAATTACAATTGTTGATGCCTGAGAACCAGCATTACCACCACTACTTATAATTAAAGGGACAAAAAGAGCAAGCACTACTGCTTGCGCAATTTCATCTTCAAATTGACTCATAGCATTAGCTGTGAGCATTTCGCCTAAAAACAATATTGTCAGCCAACCTGCTCGTTTTTTAAGCATATCCATTAAAGACAATTTCAGGTAAGGAGCTCCTAAGGCAGAGCTGCCTCCCATTTTTTGAATATCTTCTGTTGCTACTTCTTCAACAACATCTACAATGTCATCAATAGTAACAATACCTTTCATACGATTATCAGCATCAACTACCGGGATAGCAATTAAATCGTGTTCGGCAAATAATCTGCTCACTGTTTCTTGATCTGTATCTTCCAATATTTTAACTGGCCTTGTTCGCATAATATCTCGAATTATTTGATATGGCTCAGCAGCAAATATCGTACGCAGGGAAGTAACACCCAATAAATGTTGCATGGCATCAAGTACGTATACAACATATACAGTTTCGGTTGCTTCCAACGCTTGTTTGCGTACATAAGTAAGGGCTTCAGATACTGTCATATCCGGACGCACGCGCGCAAAACGAGGACTCATTAGTCCACCAGCTACATCTTCTCGATATTTTAATAATGCTTGTATATCATCACGCGTATTATCATCGACCAAACCAATAAAATGATCACGTTCTTCATTACTTGCTACTTGCACTAAGTCAGCAGCATCATCAGGATCTAAAATACGCAACCAGACAGTTTGTTCACCTTCTGGCATTTGAGATATTATTTCATATTGATCTTTTGTACTGAGTTCAAGAAAAAATTCTTGCGCATCCGATAATGGTAATTGCCTAAATTGCAATAGCTTTTCAGATAAAGAAGCTTGCGGCCATTTCTCGTGCAATTCAGGATGAAGGTTATGATTAATTCTTCTCAAGACAAACGACCTTATATTATTTATTCAAAACCAGGTAGTGATAATTCAAAATTAGACCATGGCTTATTATTGAATAATTTATCAGCCAATCTTTTATGCTCTGCCAGTGTATTATTATCTAATTTTGTCACTGGATATTGTGGCAAAGCATTGATAAATTTATCAATACGCTCATGTGATTTATCAATTGCCGATTCAGAAACTTCTCTTGATTCATAAGCATTTTGCAAAAGTTCAGCCATTTTTGTTGCATCGGCTAAATTGATATTGTCACCAGCCACCAAAAATATATCTAAACCAGCATTTATTGCTTTAACAATATTCTCTTTTTGCTTAATCAGATTGGCTGTGGCCGCCATACCAAGAGCATCAGCTATTACCACGCCTTTAAAATTCATTTCTTCTCTAAGCAAATAGGTAAGAAATTCTTTTGATAAAGTGGCACTGTTTTTAGGATCTATTTTAGGAAAAGTAATATGAGCAGTCATTACCAAAGGTACATTGATATCTATCAAAGCTTGAAATGGTATGAGCTCTCTTTTTTTCAATTCATTGAATGTAAACTCTAATACTGGAGTACCGTAGTGAGAGTCAATTTTGGTATCGCCATGCCCAGGAAAATGTTTAGCACAAGGAGCAATTCCATTTTTTTTCAAAACTTCAGCAAAAGTTACAGCAGCTCGGCTTACATACTCAGCTGTTGTACCAAAAGCACGTTCGTTAATGACTGGATTTTCCGGATTACTATGAATATCGGCTACCGGCGCAAAATTTACATTTACACCCAAAGATTTAAGTTCTTGCGCCATAGCCTGCGCCACATTAGCAACATCTACACCCCAAAAAGCAGCATAAGGAAATCTTGTAATTGGCAAAGGTGGACGAACAACTCTGCCGCCTTCATGATCAAGAGATATCATCAGTTTTTCATGATTTAAAACTTTACGACATTGTCCAAGCAATTTTTCATAAGCGGCAAGCCATGTATCATAATCAGTTTCTTGCAAAAAATTACGTTTGCGAAACATTATTGCAACTGGCTGTAATTTATCCAATAATCTGAGCTCATCATCAGTCAATTGAATACCACTTGGTTCAACTAAAAAATTTTTACCAAAATCCGATAACTTTCGACTGCCCATTTATCTGCTCCAGAAGCAATAACCATTTTAGCAGGCATTCTTGGAATGATTTTACTTAGACGCGGCAGTTATCAAGAAGCAGCAGAACGGTGATTCTATCTAGATTTTGCTTGTTTGATATACATCTATATAGAAACTTTAAGATTACAAGGTCGTGATTTGCTAGACAGTCTTGAAATCTACCTTATATCATTGAGGTCAAATGTTTTGTTTTTCACCGATAAATAACACCAATGCTTTTTAATAGCCTTGAATATTGTATTTTTCTGCCAATAGTAGTTTTAGTCTATTGGCTTTTACCGAAGGTTTTGAAAGTACCTTTCTTGGTTATTGCCAGCTATTTTTTCTATATGAGCTGGATGAAAGTTTATGGCTTACTTTTATTTGGACTCACAGCAATAAATTATGCATTTGGATTGATAATTGCCAATTTAAAGAAAAACGAGTTTAAAAGGTTAGCGCTAATTATAGGAATTACCCTAAACATTGGTTGCTTAGCAATTTTCAAATATACAAATTTTATTTTGGATTCAATAAAAGAAAGTATTCTTTATTTAAGCCAAATTTTGCACATTGCTGTTCCCATTAATTTTACTAGTGATTTCATATGTGGATCATTACCAATAGTTTTGCCATTAGGCATATCTTTCTTTGTTTTTGAATTTATTCATTATTTAACTGATATACGTGCTGGACAAGCGCCAATAAGAAATCCATTGCGATTTAGTTTGTTTGCTAGCTTTTTCCCTTCTCAAATAGCTGGTCCAATCAAACGTTATGAAGATTTTGATGGTCAAGTTGGTAAACAAACAAAATTCAATAAGCAAATGTGCACACAAGGAATTGTTTTAATTACTCAAGGCATGTTTAAAAAGGTAGCACTAGGAGACAATCTAGCTCCTATAGTAAACGCTGGTTATGCCAATCCTCAATTAATGGGAACAGCTGATGCTTGGCTCTGTACAATTGCTTTTGCTTTGCAAATATATTATGACTTTTCTGGATATACCGATATTGGACTAGGCTCAGCTAAGCTCTTAGGTTTTAATTTACCAATAAATTTCAATATGCCATATTTAGCAACTAGTTTGCAAGATTTTTGGCATCGTTGGCATATTAGCCTTTCTACATGGCTACGTGATTATTTATATATTCCGCTAGGCGGATCAAAAAAGGGTTCATTCAATACCTTACGCAATTTAGTTATTACTATGTTATTGGGTGGACTATGGCATGGTGCTTCCTGGCATTTTATGTTTTGGGGAGCATTTCACGGCATTGGTTTAGTTTTAAACAGATTATTAGAACAAGCAACATCAAAAATTGTTGTTTTAAATGCATTTAGCAAAACTTGGTTATGGAGCACAATCGGCAGCCGCATATTTACTTTTATTATAGTACTCATGAGTTGGGTATTATTTAGAGCTGATAATATGCATGACGCTATGACTGTTTATCAATCAATGTTTTTCTATGAGCCAAGTCATGGACTTGAGTCTTCTATTGCTGACCTTTTCTTACATTCAGTTTTACCAACAGCATTCCTTATATATAGTATGACTTATTTTTCTCATTGGTTAATAAGCAATAAATTGCCCCAATTAAATTTAAAATGGTTAAATCCACCCCTGCCTGCCCGCATCCTTATACTAGCTGGTATTTATTTACTCATCATTGGGCTAGCACCACCGGTTTGTGTACCTTTCATTTATTTCCAATTCTAATATGACACTAAAAACAAATACAATTGAAAATCACAAAACAAAAGGTCAATTATCTGATGCCATTGTACACAGAGAATTGCAAAATCAAAAACAACCTATATTTTTGCGCTTTCTACATATAAGTCTCTGGACAATTGCATCAATTATTTTAGTGGTATTATTACTGGAATTAAGTTTTGATCTGGCAAATGTAGGTGAAGAAGATTTCTTGAAAGTAGATCCAATATTTGGCTTTACACATTTAAACGACAAATTTGTCACTTTTCGTACAGAAGGTTATTCACAAAGCCAAATCAATAACAATGAATTCCGCGACAATTTATATACTTTAGCAAAAGCAAAAAATACCTATCGTATTGTAGTATTAGGTGATTCAAAAGTTGCTGGCTTTGAAGTACCTCGTGAAAATACCTTTTCAAAAATATTAGAGCGCTCACTTAATGAAAAATATAGTCAAAAACATTTTGAAGTAATGAATTGCGGTATGTCTGGTTATAGCACCGGGCAAGAATATCTTTTATTTACTCAAAAATTGCTTAAATACAAACCAGACATGGCCATATTAGCCTATAACTTTGCTGATTCTGATGAAAATATTCCAGCGATGAAAGCATTACCTAGACCTTATTTTAGTCTTGATAAAAATAATGCTCTTACAATAGACTGGCATTTTGTCGATGAATTACTAAATAGCCGTCAAGCAAAATATTATGCCAATTTTGACTGGTTACATAGAAACAGCCACATTTTAGGCATGTGGTACAAAACAGCATTGAATGTAAGCAATAATAAAACCTATAAAATAATTGTTTCCTTATTTGATAAACCATTCAATTATTTGCAATCTAAAGTCTTTTCACATTATGCAAACCCAAATTTTGACTTATCTTTTAGATCAGAAATTCAGTCTTTACAAATACCTGTTGCTAATATTGCGCAAAAAGAAGAAAATAAAATACCAACCATTACTAATTTAAGTGAGGGCAATCTTTGGGCTAATGAGTTTTATAGTTATTGCCAAGCAAGAAAATATCAAGAAAAGGTGACTGCAGAAATTCTTAAACAGTTTAACGCTCAATGCAGTGCTCATCACTGTCCATTGGTTGTATTAGGGCTGCCAGCTCCTAATAATTCCATTTTTTATTTCCATGAATTAAAAGGTATATCTAAACTTGCTCAAGACTACAATTTTAAATTTATAGACTTAAACAAATATTTTCCATCGCTAGCACCTATGGAAAAAAGTCCATATTACATCTTGGTACATTTTTCATCTGCTGGACATGCGCTCGTTGCAAAAACTATAATGAATCAATTATTTAGCCAAACCCAATTTAAATAAGCAATAAGCCCGGGTAGACAAGAGCAAAATGTCAGAATATATCATCGAAGTGGAACATGTACAAAAAGTGTTCGGCAAAAAAATTGCATAATTGTTAGATCTTTTTGAAATTTGATCCATTCCCCCAAAAGTGGGGAAAACCACCTTTGATGACTCGATAGCCACCAGAAATCAATTGTAATTCACAGAAGCACTCCAACCTACTATGAAGCCATTCAATAATTCAATTAATAAACTAACGTCACTATCCGATGCTCTAAATACCATCTTTTCAGAAGCATTTAGAACTTGTGGGTTAGATTCGGAATATGGTCATGTTACTATTTCTCAAAGACCAGATTTAAGTGATTATCAATGTAATGGTGCTCTTGCTGCAGCTAAGGGTGCGAAGAAGAATCCACGTCTTATTGCTCAGGAGATTATAAATATTGTCAAAGATAATCCAATATTCACAAGTTTGACTATAGATGGTCCTGGTTTTATCAATATCAAACTGAGTGATCAATTCCTAATGAACCAAGCGCAATTAGTTTGTAAAGGTGAATATGCGACTCTACTTTCTTCGAACTCAAAGAAAAAGACAATAATTGATTTTGGTGGACCTAATATAGCAAAACCGATGCATGTTGGACACATTCGTTCAACAGTTATCGGAGATTGCCTCCAGCGGCTCTTTAAATTTCTTGGGGTGCCCATTCATAGTGATATTCACATGGGAGATTGGGGCACACAAATGGGTATGCTTATTTGCGAAGTACAAAGTGGATTTCCAAATTTGCCGTATTTTGATGCAAATTTTGAGGGTCCATATCCAAGTGAGTCCCCTGTGACAATTAGTGATTTGGAGGAAATGTATCCGAAAGCAGCAACTAAATGCAAAAGCGATGAGAAAGAAATGCTGAAAGCTCAACAGGCAACAGTAGAGTTACAAGCTGGCAGAAAAGGCTACAGAGCCTTATGGCAACATTTTGTGAATATTTCAGTTGCTTCCTTAAAAGAGGATTTTTCACAACTCGATGTTACTTTTGACTTGTGGTGTGGAGAAAGTCATTACCATGACCAAATACCTGAAATGATTAAAAGTCTCAAGCAAAATAATTTGGCTGTAATTAGTGATGAAGCCTTGGTTGTTCCAATTGAAGGTGAAAATGAACAAGAAATACCACCTCTAATGCTTGTTAAATCTGATGGCGGTTATTTATATGGCACTACTGATTTGGCAACTATTCAGGAAAGGGTTTCAGATTTTGGTGATGAACTGATTCTGTACGTAGTTGATAAACGCCAAGGACTTCATTTTCAACAGGTATTTTTAGCGGCTCATAAAACTGGTATTGCGAATTCTCAAATACGAATGGAACATTTAGCTTTTGGAACAGTTAATGGCACCGATGGGAAACCATTTAAAACCAGAGCTGGTGGTGTCATGAAGTTAAAAGACTTAATATCACTAGCCAAGAATGAAGCATTTAAACGTATAGAGGAAATAAATGGTGCAGAAAAGTACGATGAAAATACAAAATCTGATATCGCGAATAAAGTAGGTTTAGCTGCATTAAAATACGGGGATTTAATGCATGATCGGCAAAGTGATTATATTTTTGATCTCAGCAAATTCACCAGATTTGAAGGAAAAACAGGTCCATACATTTTATATGCTGCGGTCCGTATAAACTCTATTCTCACGAAAGCTGTTGAGCAAAAATTAGCTATTGGCCCAATCACATTATTAAATGGAAATGAAAGAGATCTTTTACTTGAATTATGCAAGTTTCCCGATGTGATACTCAACGCCTATACTTATAGAATGCCAAGTTACCTTTGTACTTTTTGCTTTGATCTTGCTCAGCAACTTAATCGCTTCTATTTGCAATGTCATATACTTAAAGAACAGAATAAAGATTTGCAATCATCGTGGCTTGGCATACTCCAATTATGTTTCTTTCAATTAGAGACAACACTTTATTTACTTGGCATTGAAATACCTGATCATATGTAACTTATGAGGTTGTACCCTTTTTTGTACTAAACATTAATTGACAGATCTGCTTTTCAAGACTCTAGTGATTCTTTTGAAGCTCGTAATCGCGGCTTAATTGTCAAATTAATGAGCTAATTTGCAACTACTTAAGACTTTTTTCGTCCTAAATAAATGAGGAACACCATAAAGGCATATTTATGGATAGAAAAAGGAATATATATCCACGTACCGACATTGGTTGGAAGGATTTTGCCTTCCTTTTATTGGCGTTAGTAGTCACATTTATATTAATTGTTTCGTTGTTTTTTATTGGAAAAGCAGAAGATACAGCCGCTAACTGGGCAAGACATGCTCGGGAAGTAATTCAAACTTCAGAAAGATTGTTAACTGCTGCCCAAAATACTGAAACAGCTGTAAGAGGTTATTTACTTTCAGATTCTAAAAGTTTTTTAGAACCATATCAAAAAAATCTTTTGAAATTAAAAAATATAAGAATAGAGCTTGCTAAACTAACCAAAGATAATCAACAACAACAGATTAATATAAAAAATCTAGAAAAAGATATAAGCAATATTGCCACTATCAATAATAAATTCATAGCCTCAGGAGGCACTACAGAAGACTTAAGAAAGCAAAAATTTGCTATGGATAGCTTAAAACATCATGTAAGTCAAATTCAACAATTAGAGACTTCTTTACTTGGTTTGCGAACTGCACAAGCAGAAACTGCTTGGTTATTAAAATGGACAATGCAAGTAGCCTTACTTTTAGGAACAGCTTTAGCTATTATCATTGGCATGATTACTTTACGTAAAGTAATTAAAACCAATGAAAAATACATATATACGTTGGAACAAGCTCGCGATGAAGCTATTGCAGCCAATAAATTAAAGTCAGAATTTTTAGCAAATATAAGTCATGAAATACGCACCCCAATGTCTGGCATCTTAGGACTAGCTGAACTATTGACCCTGGAAAATCTTAATAAAGATGCAAAAAACATGGCAGAAAATATTTTTATTTCTGCTAAAAATCTTTTGAACATAGTTAATGACTTACTTGATTTTTCTAAACTGGAAGCAAATAAGATCCAGCCAGACAATATTGCTTTTAATATAAATGAAGTTGTGCAGCCAGTTTGTAACAATGTTTTGCCAGAAGTAAGAAAGAAAAGTTTAGAGCTTGATGTAAGCATTGATCCTGAAATACCAGCCACAATGATAGGGGATGTAGCTAGAATTCAACAATGTCTTTTGAATTTAGTGCAAAATGCCAGTAAATTTACAGATGCTGGTCGAGTAATGATTTCAGTGATGGCTCAAGAAGCATCACAAAATTCATTAAAACTATTATTTTCAGTACAAGATACCGGAATAGGCATCTCATCAGAATTTCAAAAACATTTATTCGAGCCTTTTGTACAAGCTGATGGCTCAATGACAAGAAAATATGGCGGTACTGGACTTGGACTTTCAATAGTTAAAAAGCTAGTAAAGCTAATGAAAGGAGATATTGGCGTCAATAGCGAAGAAGGACAAGGTTCACGTTTTTGGTTTAGCATACCTGTTGAAATTGAACAAAAGGGAGAGGAGAATGATTCTAATAGTTGAGGACGATAAAATATTGCAAACAACTGTAACACGCCAACTTAAAAAATTAGGATATGAAAGTATTAGTGTCGGCAATGGTAAAGATGCTTTGGATAAATTTAAATCTAATGAAAAATTTGCTCTCATATTTATGGATATCCATATGCCTATTATGAATGGTTTAGATGCAACAAAAGCAATGCGTCAATTTGAAGCAGAGGCAAATATTGAAAAACCAACTCCAATTATTGCCATGACAGCTAATCCTAATCGTAATCAATGTTTTGAAGCAGGTATGAATGATTTTCTATTTAAGCCAGTTTTGCTTGAACAATTAAAAGAAATGCTTGATAAATGGGTACCATTACAAAAAGACAAGCGGGCTTCATAAATAATTATTGTTTGATGCGATTTAAGTACACTTTTAGTTTTTCTTCTTGCTTTTCTCGTTTTGCCCAGGCTTTTATTTGAGCAATATTTACTGGTTGTTCTTCAGTAATCCAAATTGCTTGATCAAGACATTGCCTATCATTTGCATAAAAAAACCATGCTAATCTATCCATCACTGATTGAGTGGGAGATAACATAAGAATAGTAACTCCATTTATTTCCATTTTACCTTCAGGATTTATTGGTTGATCGTCACCAATTCCAATTGGTCCAGTAGGAAATTCGACAGTAAATTCTGTATTTGGATGAACATAATCTTTTCCACTAAGATCAAAGCCTAATTCTGACATTGCTTGTTTAATGCGATTATGATCAGCTGCACTAATGAAATCTAAATCTATTGATTCATATTTATTATTTGTATAAATACTTACAACAGAACCTCCAACCAAAACTGCATTAATATCGTGCTCTAAAAGTTTTTGCACAATAATGGCTGCTAATTGTTGTCTAGTTGTTTTTTTGGCAATTTTACTCATAGCTTTTTGCCCGTTCGACGAGGACGTCGCCGTTCACGGAAATATTTTTTTGTTTCTGCCTCTGGTATTAAAGTAAGCATTTTTTCTAATAATGCTTTCAGTTCTTCACGAATAGCAAGCCTTGGATTAATACGAAAGTTTTTAGTATTACCAGAAAATTGACTAATTAATATTCCTTCTCTTTCCAATTTTTCAAGCTGCCTTTGTACTTGCCCAGGTGAAATTGAAAAAGCTTTTGCTATGCCATTGATATAGCCTTCTCCATAATTTGCTATATAAAGAAGGCAAAGTTTAGCTACGTTGTTTCCAAATAAGGTCTTATACATAATTTGTCCTATATCTATTACTGGCATGATTATACCCGATTTGAGTATGATTATACCTAATTTGAGTATAGCGGACTTACCTTTACATCCATCCAAAGGTCCTCAAAAAAACCTGCAATTATGGCATCAGTTTAATAAAATAAAGAAAAAAAATAATGGTGCTAGCAAATAATCCCAGCACCACAATTATTATGTCCTTGCCCGTATTTAGCGGGATGGACGCTTGGGAATAGATGGATTCACCACAAGTTGACGTCCGTCAACTTCTTTACCGTTGAGCTTTTTAATAGCTTCTTCTGCGCCGGCTTGTGATTCCATTTCAACAAACGCAAATCCACGTTTACGACCTGTATCACGATCGGTCGGAATAGCAACGGAAACAACCTTTCCCGCTGGAGCAAATAACTCTTCAATGCTTTGTTCATTCAAATTGAATGAAAGGTTGCCCACAAATAATTTCGTATTCATATTATCTCTTCTAGCTAGTCAGTTCCAACAAACTCTTTGGAAAAGGAGACTCCTTAGCTTTATAGCCTCATTACCTAGTATGACAGATTCTGCTC
>JAGVLS010000029.1 GCA_020054205.1 Candidatus Obscuribacterales bacterium
CGACTACCTTAGCTATTTGCCAACTTCGATAATAGCTGAGAAATTCTGCCGTTTTTCTAACGATATTCCTAAAATAATCTATTCGCTTTTTTTATCCCTGATCAACGTTAGATTTTCTCCCGTTTTTCTCAGCTGTTGCCGGCATAGAAAAAAGAAACACCTGAATGTCCGAAAAAAGACAAACAAAGACAAATGAAAGTAAAATGCACTATTCAATTAATAAGATATAGATTGCCATCCTGGCTACCAATACAAACACCCAAGTTTGATACAGCTGGCGAACTAACAATAGCTCTTTGCGTTTTATATTTCCACTTGATAGCACCGTTATTTATATCAAGCGCATAAACATTTCCATCAGAACTACCAACAAAAACCCGATTGCCTACAATTGCTGGTGATGAAGAAAGTAATGGCACGGGACTTCCTAATTGTGTTTTCCATAAAAGCTTTCCACTAGCAGCACTAAAACAATATAGTTTTAAGTCATCATTTCCAGCAATAACTTTTCCAGATGTACCAGCTGGGCTAATGCTATAACTTTCTTGCCCTTGAATTTTCCAGCGTGGCTTACCAGTTATTGCATCCACCGCATAGAAATTTTTATCCCAGCTGCCAAAATAAACAATACCATCCATGATCATAGGCGATGAGTAAATCTTATTAGCAGATTTGAATTTCCATAATAAAGAACCATCATTCACCGATAATGCATATAAATATCCATCATGAGAAGTTGTATAGATAACTTTATTTGACACTGATGGTGACGATGTAATTCTTCCTTGGGTAGTAAATCGCCATTTTTCACTACCACTAGCACTATCTATGGCATACACCGTTCCGTCCCAGCTACCAACAAATACTAAAGAGCCATAAAGAATTGGTGAAGAGCTTAATTTACCTTGAGCAGGAAATTTCCAGAGTAATTTTCCACAATAAGCATCAAGAGCATATAAATTATTATCTTCGCAGCCTACATAAACAAATTTACCATCAACAAAAGCAGACGACTTTATTTGTCCACCTAATTGAACACGCCAAAGCATTTTGCCATTTCTTTCATCAATGGCGTAAAAATATCCATCATCAGACCCTACATATATAACTCCTTTATATATAGTCGGAGAAGAATCAATGCCGCCTTCGGACGGAAAAATCCATTTCAATTTGCCTTTAAAGTCTGAGAATGAATTAACCGGCAATGCTCCTGTGCGCCCCAAGTTTTGTCTATACATTTTCCAATCACATGCATTGTTGTTTGTGGATTGCATCGGCTGCATATGATTTGTGGACTGCGCCTGATTTATAGATTGTGTAGGCTGACTTGTAGCTTGCGTCCGTAGCGTATGATTTGTTGACTGTGTACTATTTGTAGGTTGCGCTTGCTGCGTATTACTTTTAGTCACTTGATTTTTATTAGAAACATCCTGCCCAAAAGCATCTTGAATGTTAAAGAAGCTAACTATTGTTAAGTAGTAAATTACTAAGTAGTAGATGAATGCTTTGACTTTTAAACTACCTTGTGGGCTTATTCTCATATGTTCAACCTAATTTGAAATCCTAGTAAAAGTATACGTCCATTTTTTTAGTCTAGCTACAATGAATAATAATTGTTCAGATGTTGTAAACCCTCTTGGCAGGGATGTTTGCGAGATCTCCATTTGCTGGCAATCTCTACAATTACGATAGCATGCCGCTTTCAGACTGCCTTTTTGAAAGCGTCTGTTTATGCCGTTTTTGGAGAGCGTTTAATTTCCTATTTCGCCAGAAATAAGATGCTTTGCCTGTTTTGCAATACATTATTCCCAAAATTTTTATGATTTGCTGAGAGGATGGCTTGTTTATTCTATGCTAGGATGCTATCATCCGCAGTTGGTTGGAATGGTAATTTTCCTAAGGAGGAAAACTGAATGAATCGAGCCGAGCTCGTTGATTCCGTGGCTGATGCCACTGGTCAACCAAAATCAGAAGTATCCCGTACATTAGGCGCTTTGGTACACACAGTGACCGGAGCACTCGCCAAGGGCGACAAAGTAACTCTTGTTGGCTTTGGAACATTTGAACGTCGTAATCGCAAGGCCCGCATTGGCCGCAACCCAAGAACATTGGCTCCACTCAAAATTGCTGCAGCCAAAGTTCCAGCTTTCCGCGCTGGAAAAGAACTCAAAGACATCGTTAATGGTCGCGCTAAGCAACCAATGTTGTCTATTGCTAAATCCAGCAAATCTGCTCCTTCTAAAGCTGCTAAAAAAGCTAAAGCTGCTAAGAAAAAACCAGCTGCTAAAAAAGCTAAAAAAGGTGGCAAGAAGAGATAAGCTAAGAGACAATAGTCTTTTAGTGATTGTTTTAGATCACACAACTAAGAATCATTCCAATCTTAAAGAAACGAGGACCATAAAATCCTCGTTTCTTGCTTTATAAATCAAAAACAGAAAACAATAAAAACACCGGTTATCAAGGGATAGATCACGAGAAAACAGTTTTACAAACTGCTTTCTTCGTACAATTATGTCTGCTAGCGCAAGCTTGCTAAGTTTTAAGTATATATCTTTGATCAGAATGAATTATTTTGATTGCTTATAGCATCTGTTTCTAGCTATTTTTTATTACTTTCAATCTCATTAATTCCTTAGGACTTTTAACTAGGCACTTCTCTTCATTACCAAAAAAACCCATTTAACTTAACAGCTTAAAGCTGTGCGTTGTGTTCTTCTTCAAACACTCACGTTCTCCTTCGAGTACTTATGTTCCCAACCAGTTATACATTCACCTTCGATAGAAAAGAGAATAGTCACCATGAATACTATTGTTCTAGGACAGGCCCCTTCAGGGATGAATGTTTTCAGTGACTTCGCAGAAGCGTTTTACTCTTATTTGATGAGAGAACAGCTTTTAGATTATTTGCCAAATATTGTGTTGGCAATGATTTTAGGAGCTTTCCTTGGTTGGGAAAGACGACAACGCCACAAGACAGCTGGTGTGCGCACGCACATGGTTGTTGCAGCAAGCGCTGCTTTAATTACACTTTGCGGTGTTGTTATTACTACTCGCGCAGGCATTGGTGATCCAACGAGACTAGCTGCTCAAATTCTTGCAGGCATTGGTTTTATCGGCGCTGGCGTAATTCTCAAAAAGGGAATTGCCACATCAGGCGTAACCACGGCTGGCACGATTTTCTTTTCTGTTGCAGTTGGTATTGCTTGTGGTTTCAATCTATTTCCTCTTGCAGTTATAACAACATTGTTAATGGTTTTTGGACTAACATTAGCCAGAAAATTTGTCCAACCCAATGACTTTTGCCATCCCATTACTATCCGCTGTAAGCAAGATCAATTTATTCAAGTGCGAGAACTTTTTGGAGAGGGTGCGGTTTTAGATGGTTTTACAAGATTTGACACTAGCCAAATTGAATTTATCATCGAACCAAAGTTAACACCTGCTGCTTACCAAGCCTTACTTGAAAAATTGATTGAGAATCAAAATGTTACCAAAGTAACGATTGCCGAAGTCGAAGAATAAAACATTTTCTTACGAGCTAAACGTAAGGAGAATGAAATGCGACTCAAAACTGTTGCTGTCGTGTTTAATCCCACAGGTGGATCAGCTAAACAAGAGGGATTAAAGTCATTGCATGCTGCACTTGCCGGATACGACATAGAAGTTCTGGACATGCCAACAACTGCTGACCCTAATTCCGCTAGCGAGTTGGCATCTCAAGCTTCTCTGCAAAATGTAGACTTAGTAATTGCTTATGGTGGTGATGGAACAGTAAGCGGTTGTGCTGAAGGTCTAATTAAGGCAGGCAAGGACACACCTTTAGCTGTATTTCCTGGCGGCACTGGAAATATGCTTGCCAAAAGTTTTTACTCTAATTTAAGCCCATCAGAATTTGTAAACATGATTCGGTCTGGACAAAGGACCAAGCTGGATGTCATTTCAGCTCAATATAAACCTACAGCCAACGAAAATCATTCCAAAGAAAAAATTGCTGTAGTTGCATTAAGTCTGGGCTGGCTTTCAGATGTATTAGTTGATACCAAGTCTAAGCATAAGCGTCACTTTGGTATGGGCGCATATATCTGGAGAATGCTTAAAGCTAGTGCTTTGGCTCACAAACAAACACATCACAATGTGAGTGTTTTGAGTGGTAGAACTAATAACTACAAAACATCAGTCGCTTTTGCATTGAATATTGCTCCGCCTTTAGCTAGTCTTGTGTCTAGGGGTTGCAATGCTAGCGATGGCTTATTAGATTTTGTGGTTATCGACGCTACAACTGCTCTCGATTTATTAAAGCTTGGTGTTATGTTTTTACTAGGGAAAGTTGATCGCTCACAATTTTATCATAGCGTTCGCAGAAAAGCAGTTATTGTTACTAGCGAAACACCTTTTATGCTCGAAATAGATGGTGATAAAGTAGAGCTTACTAGTTACTTGAAATTGACTGCTCTACCACAAGCACTGTCTTGTATATTGTTTTAAAATGGCGGACTTGACGCAAGGAATAATAACAAGTAACGATAGCAAGTAACAACAACAAGTAGGCTTATATAATGGATTTATATAAATAGTTTGCATTGAAAGAGACAACACTAAAGCTACTTTTAGTATTGTCTCTTTTTTTACCTTCATGGGTCACTGGATAACGCAGCCACAAAATAAAACCCTTGTGTCTGCGTTATTTTCAGTTTTATTTGGGCATACTATATAGTACAGTTGTCTACCC
>JAGVLS010000005.1 GCA_020054205.1 Candidatus Obscuribacterales bacterium
GACGCCACAGTTGGTATCAACTTGCCTCCCGGCTCCTTTCCGCTTGCGCCTCCAACCCCCCTGTCCTCTATGCTGCGCTATCCTGAGACGCATGTTTACGATCCTTATACTAGATAATATCGTAGTTTTTGCGTGCTGACTGACAATAATTTATCAATTTTGCGCTCTATTACATCTTATTTGTGCTCTATTGCATCTATTTGCGCTCTGTCTAATGAAGAAGCACTATCCATTTGACTTTTAGGGTGTGAAGTCTGAGCCTGGTTATCAAGCAAATAAGCGTATGACATGGTGGCTATATAACATAAGCTCGTCGACAGATATTCAAAGCGCATTAAATTGCGGTTTAATGTGCTATTAAAAGATTTATAAAAGATATGCGTAAGGTGTTTATAGAGTCACGTCAATAGTTAAACTCCGTGTTATACTCCTAATTAAAAGGTTCATCCAGACTAGAGTTCAGCTCAATCTACTCAGACAGGTAAACCCTAAAAGTGGCAAAGCGACACTAAACAATTTGAGTTCTAAGAAAGCACTTACACCTAATAACCAGTCTAATACTCAAATAAATTCGGAAACTTTAACCGAACTAATTAACTTTCATTCTAAAAAAGAGATAGCATCATTTCATATGCCAGGGCACAAACAAAGGCATGTGGAAAGTAATTTAGGTATTTCTTTATTGAGTACCGATGTATTACAAAAAGATTTTACTGAATTGCCAGGTTTTGATGAATTGGCTAATCCAAAAGGAGTATTGGCAAAGCTAGAGGCAAAAGCTTCAAGAATTTGGGACTGCGATCAGTCTTTTCTTTCTGTAAATGGATCATCAGCTGGGATAATGGCTGCTTTGATGGAGAGCGTTCATCGTGGTAAAAAAGTTTTGTTGCCCCGCAATTGTCATCGCTCGGCTATCAATGGACTTATTCTTACTGGATTAGAACCAATTTGGTATGAACCTAATTGGCATAGTGATTGGGGTTTTTGGGGTGCTGTTGAAGCCGGGAAAATAAAAGAAGCTTTATCTCAAAATCCACAAGATATAGGATCGGTATTAGTTGTTTCACCTACATATGCTGGTGAGCTTAGTGATATTGCCTCTATTGCTGAATTATGTCATCAGCACGGTATTGCTTTAATTATTGATGCGGCCCACGGTAGTCATTTGTTGCCAGGAAGTAAAATGCTGCCTTCTGCTGTTAGTCAAAATGCCGATGTGATTATTCACTCATTGCATAAAACGCTAGCAGCTTTAACCCAAACAGCTGTCATTCATATAAATAACAATAGCATTGTAGATAGCAATTGTTTGCGTGCTGCTTTAAATATATTGCATACATCTAGTCCAAGTTATGTGCTTTTAAATTCAATTGAAGAAGCGCTCTCCATGCTGGAAGACGAAAACGGACTTAAAAACATAAATAAAATTATGGATCTGAAAGACTTGCTTATTGATAAAATTAGCTGTTTTGCAAATGTCTTCGATGGCAATGTGGATCCAGCGCATATACTAGTGAATTTCAATAACATCTCAGCTAGCAATATATATACTCAATTGTGCGAACAAGGCATATTTGCTGAAACCATACAAGGCAAAGGACTTTTGTTCTTGCTTGGTATTGGCAGCACAAAAAAAGACATAGAAGTTTTGACAAAAGCATTGGAAAAAATAAATGAGGAGGCGAGCATTAATAAAGGTGATTTTGAAAAATCATTTACTAATACTAGAAAGGATGCTCCAACCAGATCGAAACAGGACATAAATCCACGCGAAGCATTTTTTATGCCATCGGAAATAGTACCTAAAGAAAAAGCTATTGGCAGGATAGCTTCTGATTGCATTGCACCATGCCCACCGGGCACTGCATTGACTATACCCGGACAAAAGATAACTGAAGAAGTTATAAGGCATGACTCGATAAAAGATTTGCGGGTAATTATTGGATTTTCTAATCCAGGAGAAAAATAATGGAATTTATACCTCCAGCTGATGATTTAGATGCGTTTCTGTCAATGTTGCCAGATAATATAAAAAACGCACTTGAAAAAGATAAAGAAGGACTTATTGAAGTAGTTTTAGATTTAGGCAGAAAGCCTGAAGCCCGTTATTTTGATAAACATACAAAGGTCATTTCAGATAAAGTTGTTACACAAAATGAAATTGATGCTGCTGTTAAAAAAGTTGGTGAGTTTAGTGGAGACAATAGAGCAGGCATAGAGCGTACGTTACATCGTATTTCTGCTATGCGCAATCGTGGCGGTAAAATAATTGGGCTCACATGCCGGGTTGGTCGTTCAATCACTGGCACAATAAGCATTATTCGTGATTTAGTGGAATCAGGAAAATCCATTTTATTTCTTGGACCACCAGGAGTAGGCAAAACAACTAAATTGCGTGAAATGGCACGTGTGCTTGCCGATGAGTTCAATAAAAGAGTAGTAATTATTGATACATCAAATGAAATAGCAGGCGATGGTGATGTGCCGCATCCAACCATTGGTGCTGCTCGTCGAATGCAAGTAGCTCATCCACAAGATCAACATGCTGTCATGATTGAAGCAGTAGAAAATCATACGCCAGAAGCTATTGTTATTGATGAAATTGGTACAGAACAAGAAGCAGTGGCAGCAAGAACAATTGCAGAACGCGGTGTGCAATTAATTGGTACTGCTCACGGGAATGCTTTAGAAAATCTATTGAAAAATCCTACTTTGGTGGATTTAATTGGCGGTATTCAAACTGTTACGTTAGGAGATGATGAAGCTCGTCGTCGTGGCACACAAAAGACAATTTTGGAACGTGCTGCTATGCCGACATTTGAAATTTGTGTGGAAATTATTGATAGACAAACTTTAGCTATCCATAGAAATGTAGCGGAATCAGTTGATCAATTATTGCGTGGCTGGAAAATTCATCCAGAAATTCGTCGTCGTGATGAATCTACTGGTGAAGTAGCGGTTGTCAGACCGGAAAGCAAACTGGCAGCAACTCCATCATCGGCTCAAGGCGGAGAAGATGCAAATATTCCTTGGGTGGAGAACAAAGATACTTATTTGCGCATTTATCCTTATGCTGTAAGTAAGGGCTTATTAGAGCGTGTAATAAAAACACTAGCGCTGCCAGCTGAAGTAGTGAGAACAATTGAAGATGCAGATGCTATTTTAGCTTTGCGTAGTTATGCTCGTGCTGGTGCAAAAATATTTTCACTAGCTGAAGCCAAGCAAATTCCTGTATATGTGGTAAAGACCAATAATATGCCACAAATTCAAAAAGCTTTGCGTGATGCTTTGCATTTGGATACAGAAATTGTTTCATTAGCCGATACTGGTGTGGATATTCTGGATGAAACAGAAATTGCATTGGAAGAAGCAAGGCAAGCTGTAACCATGGTGATGGATCGGCAAGAACCTTTAGAGCTTGCACCGCGTAAAGCATATATTCGTCGCTTGCAACATCAATTGGTGGAACGCTTTAATTTAAGCAGTCGCAGTATTGGGGACGAACCCATGAGACGATTGCGCATTTTGCCACCACCAGATAGTCAAAAGAATGTCGGGTATATTTAAATAAAATATCGGTAAGTCTTTGAACTTTTTAGATAAAAATGACGTCTAGTAAGATAGTCCACTATTAGTGCTTAGATCACAATTTTGTTCGCTATTAAGCGTTTAAGCTCGTTCGCTTGACTGCTTGTAGCACAAAATGCTACAATGTAGCACAAAGAAGGCTCCGTGTTTTTATCTTATGACTATGCAAATCTAAAAAAGCATGATGTAACAGTACGTGAAATTGATGAGGTGAAAGCTAACAACCCGGTTGATTTTGACTTGAAGCCTAGTCATGACGGAAATGATAGAGTAATGTTTGTAGGATTTACATTTGGTGGACGTTTACTTGAAGTAGCAATAGAGTATTTCCCTCATGGGCATGAACATGTTTTTCATGCTATGGATGCAACAAAATATTGCCAGAAAGTTTTTGAAAAAAGGACTAAATAAATGGATATGGTAAGAAAGAAAAGATCTACTTCTTTACAGAAGCGCATCGATAAAAGCAAAGCTGAAGCACGAAAGAGAGTTGTTAAACGTGGAATAATGCATTTCCGTTGCGATGAAGAAATGATGGATCACTTATTGCAAGTAGCTGCTTTTAAGAAATTACCTGTCGGTTCTATGGTGCGTTCTTGGGTAGCAGAAAAACTACGTGACGAATATAAAACACTTTGTAGAAGAGCTTGAGTTGATAATTTGAGAAAAATGAATTAAAAAAATCACAAGAGCCGAGGTTAGATCTAGAGTCTGCCCGCGGCTATTTGTTAGGGTTTATTTGAAGAAACATTAGACAGTGAACGAGCTTGCGGAGCTACATGGGGCAATTACGTGTAAGCGCAATTCCGCTAGCGACATATAAATTAAATAAAAAAAGATCAAATAGTAATCTGTAATATATCGTTGATAGGACTTCTTTGTTTATTTTAGGTTGTAGGTATCTTTCATTTCTTGATTTTATAGAAGGAACCCTCTTTCCCGAGTTATCAGTTAGTTAAACAACACGTTCTGTAGAAGCAATTGTCTTCTATAACTGAGCACAGGAAGGAAAACAAACAATGTCTTTCAACTTGCATTTGAATCGCCATAAGGACGGTCATGATTATCCGCTTATGCGCGATAATACCAGCTTGGCTGATGCGGCCAATGTGTTGGCATCAGATCTTCAATTTGGTGGAATCGTGCTCGAGATTCTCTCACACAAGATTGTGACGCAGACGATGGCTTTCCCGGGTGTTGATACCCATACTTACCTAGCGCCGGCTACGGAGATGCGTTCACTTCTTGAACTTGTGTACTGCGCCCTTTTTGTTCGCTCTCATAGAGCAATGAAGCCCGAACAGAATGAAAGGGTGATGAGGGTAGTATTGGACTTACTCGGCGGCGAACCGCCAGCTTACTTTGCGGAATATCAAGATAGGCTGTTAGGATCTAATGGCAAGGATTGGGTCTTTGTGCTTGCTCTTGGTTTGCGCACGGAAGATGATTTGCAGTTTGCTGTCAATTACCGAGGACGTGTGAACGGTATGGCGGACTTGCAAGCACTCATTGACTGGAAACAAGAAATGGGTGTTTCCTTATCCGAAGTGGCTGCTTTGGTGGGTGCTTAATCGCAATCTCGAATCAAGTTACACGTGTTGAACAAAAGAAAGCAAAGGAGAGAGACAATGTCTCAGACACAAGTCGTACATAGCGACGACATTCAACAGCTCTTGACGGTCATCGCCGAGATGGAAGCCATTTTCAATGGCTCGGACGATTGGGCGGCTAAGTACGCTATCATTTTTGGTATACACAAAAACAAAATCAGGCCTCTTCTGGAAAAACACGGCATTCGTTTTACCTGGGTGGACTATGACACGAGCTACGAAGAAGACGTCACGCAGTACATGAACGCTGTTCTTGGTGACTTGCGTAGCACGCTGCAAGAAATGATGGCGTCTGCCGTCAAGCCGGTGAATGAGATGACGGACGATGAGCTCGCTCGCGACATCATCAGTCGCATCGACGCTGCCTTCTCCGATGGTTCCATTTCGCTGATACCCCATCGCAACGATGGCGCGGATGACATTACTTGTCCGTTCTGTGGTCAGTGGACCTTCGTGAGTGGCTATGCTAGTGCAGAGCCTTTGGAAAATGGTCAGCATAAGCCGGACTGCAAGGGTATGCAGCTCAAAGAGGCTATCGAGGCTTGGCGAGCGCGTCAAGACAATAGCTAACTGTCATTAACGTAATTCCGACAACACAGCTCTGAAAGGAGAAAATCCGATGATTACCGTGTGTGATCATTACGTTCCGACGGAAAAATCAGATGCGCCGCCGCACAACAACAAGTACGTACGAACGAGCGAAGCGGCGTACTCTTGGCTCTGCAACCTCCTTGCCTACGGACACAGCGTGCGTGGAGTGAAGGCTGAGGGTTCCATAGTCAGTATCATCGCCGCAGAGAACGGACGCAACACCGGCTCTCTCTTCGAAATGACTTTCAGTGGACCCATTGCCGAAATGGTTCCCTGCTTGTCTGCAGCTTACTACTGGTATGATGGTGATTGCGTCGAGCCGCCGCTTAATTACCCATTTCCCGATGCGGACACCCGGCAGCAGGTGCTCGCCGATATCCAAAAGCGGCTGCCATTACGCAATGCGGTTGGTGATTTGCTGCGCATGTCCGGCTATGAGCCACTGGTATTGGAAGGACTCTACGATACCCGGGGGCTTGCGTCAATGTGGGTCGGTGTCATGGCCTATGCTGGCATCACCGATCCGGAAATCCTTGAAGTCGGTGCGGCCATGGACTTCAAAGTGCTCTTCGAAATCTGCGAGTACATGCGTGTGTTCGACATGAGCTTCGCGGAAGCACAAGGACAACTCGAAGGTGCGCGCGTCAGCGTTTGTTGCTAAATGAGCGAGCGCTGTTTGTTTACCACTCGAATCCGCTCGTGCTAAGCTGCGCACGACTATCAATTTTTTTGTGGCAAAGCATTCACTTACGCTGCCGGTGAATTTTCGCTAGGTACTTCAATGATTTTGCTTGGTGAATTGGCAGCTCTGGGTTGGGGGTACGAACATATCCACAACCTTGTTGACACCAACTATTACTTGATTTACCCGATGGAAAAACGAGATTGAAGAAAGGAAAAAATCATGAGCGACAGTTCTGTCAATTCGATCGAAAACGATACGCAGGTAACTCCTCGCGTTGTCTGGCAGGTGCTCAGCAGTATCTTCGTTGCCAGTATATCCGGTGCGGTGATTATGGGCTTTTGGGGAGGAGGAGAAACCCTCTCCAGCAATCTTATTTTTGGTGCCTGCCTTGGTATTGGCATTGCGGTTTTTACCTTCATTATGATGGGGGCGATGCAAGCCCCACTTTCCCATGTGGGTGCTTTTGTTGCTTGTGGAACGATTGGTATGTGCGTTCTTTTCATGTGGGCTACCGGGCCATTTGCTGGTCCCGATCTCATTGGGTTATTCTGGGCTGCGGTAGTTGGAGTAATCATTTCACTGCCAGCCGGAATTGTCTCTTGGTTGGTTAGTGGTGTTACATCTGATGATGGGTCTTGTCCGAACTAGTTCAGATCCCAAAGAAACTTTCAAACCTCAAAAAGCAAACAACGGAGGAATACATGGCTACAACAGTCAGCGTCATCAGTGGAAACATTGCTCAGATTCCTGCTGATGCGCTAATCACGGCTATCAATTCCAGGGGTGCCTGGAGTGGAAGAATTGATGACGTGATTGTGGAATTGGCAGGCGAGCAGTATCACGACCATGCTTGGGCCAATGCGCCACTGTGCGATGGAAAAACCATTGTGGCAATTCGGCAGTCGAGGCATGATGGCCAATTTGAGGACGTGATTTTTGTTGTGGATGACTTGCGTCAACCTTTGCGGCAGATAATTCTTGCCGGTCTGAATGTGGCAGAAGAAGCAGGCTACCAGACTGTTACTCTGCCCCTGATTCGTATGGGAGCTGCTATTGGTCGGGTTGAGAAGACTCCCCAAGAGGCGATTGATGAGATGGCAGCAGCGGTGCGTGCGTTCCTGAGCACTGGTCCTTCTTCACTTCAGTCGATTACCTTTGTAGTCTACAACGATGTGCAAACTCAGTTGCTGCTGACGGACGCTTTGGGGCTGTAGCGCTCTTGTATTCAGATGAACAGGTGCAACTAAAACAAATCAAAAACACAGGAGGTCTTATGACCACCGCAACTTTGAGTGTCGAGCTTGCCCTTGGTGTGACAATTGAAGAGCTCGTTGCTCTTGCTACCAATCCTCGGCAAGGAGAGCCGGAAGATTGGGGCGGCGATCCGGATTTGCTTGCAGTCTTGGAAGATCAGGACTTGAGCAGTGAAAATGCTCGCGAAATTGCTGGCGAGTATCTGGAGTACCTAACGTGGCTGCTGCGTGAGTATGCTACGTTTGGCCATCGCCAGCTGAAACTGTTTTCTGTTGGGGATTGGGGTCTGGACTGCCATCGTAATCTCGATGCTGGTGAACCAGCACTGTTTGATCCAAGCAATCTCAGTCCGGCTGAGAAATTGGTTTTTGCGGTTCTGGAGGCGGCAGGGCTCAAGCCAATCATTGCTTGGACATGGGATCGTGACTGGCATCCGGATCGCGATTCCTATCAACGTGAAAACACAGAATTCATGGTGGATAAGCGGATGCATGGTGGCAACTACCTGCTTAGCGTGAGCTGGTAAAGACGTAACTGAAATTTTAGTGCTACCAGAAAAATTGCTGGTAGCAACTTCTGCAAAATAAAGAAAGAAACACACATGTACTTCGAATCAAAAGAAGCAATGGCGGCGTATTTTTCGAATAATCCCCAACTTCAGGAGCTTGACGTTGATAACTGTCGATGTCTGACAAGTCTGCCTGAGCTACCAAGGACGCTGACCAAGCTGCGGATCGCCAAATGCCCTCTGAAGAGTTTGCCCGCGTTACCCAGCACGTTGATCTATCTGTCAGTCGACAGCTGCTATGAGCTGATAAGTTTGCCAGAGTTACCGAGCACCTTGACCTATCTGTCAGTCGACAGCTGCTATGAGCTGATAAGTTTACCAGAGTTACCGAGCACCTTGACCTATCTGTCAGTCTACAAATGCCCTCTGAAGAGTTTGCCCGCGTTACCCAGCACGTTGACCTATCTGATGGCCGAAAACTGCGTTTTTCTCAGCCTACCCAGGAAGCTACCAAGCTCATTGACTCGGCTTATGGTCAACAACTGCGTTGGGCACACATTTGAGGTGGGCAATTTGACCTTCCGGATCAGCTAGCAAAAATAAGCCAAAGCGCGCCGGCTTCCTTTACCTGTCTGACAAGCTTGCCACGCACATTTTGCTAACCTTTAAACAAAGAGCTGGTTGGTGGACTTTGTTCCACCCTCCAGTTTTTTTGTTTTTCTAATACGATAGAATATAGTATATACGAATTTTTCTTACTTTGAACTAATTTTAAAAAAATTCCGTCTAATAATATGGACTGGACGGATGCAACGTATAGGTTGTACAATAGTGAAAAGTTGGGAATTAATTCGCTTGCTTGAAATCAACGACTGGACTAAATCTCGCCAAGCAGGTAGTCACGTCACTATGACGAAGCAAGGCAAAAGAAATATTATTGTTCCAGTTCATTCTGGTAAAGATATCAATAAAGGGATACTTTATTCCATACTAAAAATTGCAGAAATACAAAGGATAAAATAATGTTGTGTTATCCAGCAAAAATTGTACATAATCGCAAAGATAAAGCATATCTTGTGTCTTTTCCAGACTTTCCTAATGTTAATACATTTGGTGACACCTTAGAAGAAGCAATATATTACGCCCACGAGGCATTGTCTTTATCTGTAGAAGTTGATTTTGAACGTGGTTTTGATATGCCAAAGCCTTCTAAAATTCAAGGCAAAAACATTTATCAGATTCGTCTGCCTTTGCACGTTGAAATACCTTTGCGTTTGAGAGAATTGCGCGGCAATCAAAGCCAGAAAGAAGTAGCTAAAAAATTAAAAATTTCTGCTCAGGCTTATCAGAAATTTGAGCATCCAACAAAATGCAACCTAACACTAAAAACATTAGAGCAACTTGAGAAAGTATTTGATTGCCAATTCAATTTCTCCGTCTAGCCTAGCTGTGCTAGTGCATTAGACTTGACTAATTATAAGAGTGCAAATACAAAATTTTATTGTCTAATAAAGCTTTTGCGCAACTGATGAGTGTTTCATTGAACACTCCTAATGTAACAACGCTTGATATTCTTTGAGATCTCTACCGTTAACCTTATAGCTTAATTACCTTCTCTTTTTAAGTAATCACGCGAGCTAAAACCACAACAGTCTTCATTTTAGAAACATTCTTCAATTATATATTTAGCAGATGGCTGCTTAAAGCAGAAACACATTTGCGCAAAGAAAGGAACATGGCATGGATCCTATTACCGTTGATGGAATTTCCATCACTGCTGAGTCCGGAATTGAAATTGAAAAGGTTACTTCCAGTAAACAATTTCAAGACTGGTTGACATCGCTTGATCGCAAGCGTTTCCAGGTAAATTCTATTCATATCCAGTCTGTCGACATGTTTGGTGCCAAGCTTGGCTTTGTCAAATTTAAGGCAAACGTAGTTGACGAAAAGGGCAAGTTTATTCCTGGTATTGTGTTTATGCGTGGTGGTTCTGTAGGAATTTTGCTTATTCTAGTTTGCGAAGGCAAAGAATACACGGTGCTTACAGTGCAACCGCGTATTGCTACTGGTTCCTTTAGCTTCAAAGAAATTCCAGCAGGAATGCTTGATGGTTCCGGCAATTTTGCTGGTGTTGCTGCTAAAGAAATTGATGAGGAGTTGGGGCTTAAAATTTCTGAAGCCGATCTTACCAGCTTAAGCGAATTGGCTCACCACGAGAGAGGCTTTTTCGTTTCACCTGGTGGCACGGAAGAAACTATTCGGCTTTTTGCTTTCCGCCAAGAAGTGACAAAAGACGAATTGGCTGCGATGGATGGCAAATGTGCTGGTGTATTGAGCGAAAGTGAACAGATTACTCTTCAAATCATTCCCTTGGATGATATTGTTTCCATTCCTGACGGTAAGACAATTGTTGCTTACACACTCTACAAAATTTATGGAGAGCTAATTGAACAAAGTGATTCAACAGTAGCAGTAACACTTGATGCCGCTGATGAAACAGTAACAGCTGCTCAAGCATTGGCTGACGGTGCTTTGGATGCAGCCTCTTAAGCCCTTAGCGAGGAGCAAATCTAATGGGGAAAATGCCAGTCCCAATACGTTTATTTGGTGATTTGTTTGTTATTATGGACCCTGGTCGCGATCAAGATGATGAAGATGTTTTGGTTAGTCTTAACCGCATGATTCGTATCAACATTCTGAGCGTTTTAGGCGTAGTAGCTAATCTTGCGCCCAGTGCAAAGCGCGCTTTACTTGCTAAAGGTACACTTGATGTACTTGGACAAACTGATATTCCTGTAGGAATTGGTAGTGACTGTCTACAAAAAGATGATGATGGTTTGGATTATCAATTCCATGTTGGTTATCTTGCAGAATCTGGCAGAGTGCAAGATGGAAAAGAATTGATCTTGCGTACTTTGAAAGAAGCAAAGCCAAAGTCAATTGTGCTTTTGCTAATTTCTGGGCTTACCGATGCTGCTGCTGTCCTCAGGGAGAATACTCATCTTTTTGCTTCTAAAGTAAGACGAGTGGTGATAATGGGTGCTGTCAATGTCAAAGATGATTTGCCAGTGCTTGATGATGAAGGAAGATTTCTTCCGGATTTGACAGCACAAAACCATGCGTTTGATAAAGAGGCAACAATTTTTCTTTACCGACAATTGCAGGATTTGCAAATTCCCATTACTGTTTTGTCTCGTCACGCAGCAATTGCAGCCAAGGTGCCTAGGGCAATCTATGACGATATGGCTGCCACTAGACATTTGGTAGGCATTCGTTTGCGTGATGCGCAACAAAAAGCAATTGAGGAATTGTGGCGGCGTGCTTGTTTGCCAGCAAATGACACTGCGCGACAAGGGCTGCCGGCTCGCTGTGACAAAGCTTGGTTTTGCAATACGTTTTGTGGTGGTCAGGGTCTAGAGCGCAATTTGGAAGATAGCATATGGGATATTGTGCAAACATTTAATTTATATGACCCGTGCACACTTGTAGCTGCTATTCCTAATTTGCGTGAACACTTCTATGCACCACAAGTAATTGAAGTACATGGTGTGGAGCATTTAGTTATTGGGATATCAGCTAAAGAGCACAATGTGCGCAGTCCAAGAAAGTTGGCAAGCTTCTTGCGCACTACAATGATACAGAGTTTGAAAGTAAGTTTATCTAGACGTAAATGTGCTTAATCACAAAAGAAAGGGGCAGAAAATGTGTGAAACACATGAAAAAGATGATGGATTGCCTGGGGCCGACTCGCTCAGGGAACATTGGGAACGGCGTAAAGATAATCTAAGTAACGGTATTGTTGCGCCGAAAAGCAGAGTAGATTTAAGTGAGTGTCTTAATGATGGTGAAATCGAACAACTTCTATTAGCAGAACAACAGGGTTTGCCTGCAGGGAGGATGAATCATTTTGAAAATTGTGATGTATGTCAGTGCATGGTTGACGGAGCAAGAGCTGGTATGTCTAAAGGGCTTGCAACTAGGAAATTAGGTATTATGGTAGACACAAACACAAAAGAACTGATTCTAGCTTTTATCGATGCACCAGACCCAGATAATTTTGTACAACTTTTAGCGCTTATTCGTTTAAATCCAAATGCTGAATTGGCTGTCGTTCTTACTGGACGTCCAGTAAGATTTGGTGCAACTAAAGATCATAAAACTTGGGAATGGGATTATCAAAGTTCACGCATGGCGCAAGAAGCTTCAGCTGTAAGAGCTAGAAATTTCTTGAAAAACTTTGGTGTCTCAATTGTCAAAGTTTATGATGGTGGAATTGCACCAAGAACACTAGTCCCGCATTGGGTGCATTTTGCTGAATACTATAAATTCCTTGATGTAGATCCACTGCAAGCAATTCGCCATTCAGAACTAGAACCACAAGAAGATTTGGTAAAGCTCATTCTTTCTTATCCAGAAGCTTCGGTAAAAGTAGCAGTGGGCGGTCCAATGACAGGTTTGCGTCAAGTGATTGAACGCAATCCAGAAATTATTTCACGCTTCAAAGAAGTGCATTGTATGTTTGCTACTTGGGGTAATGTAGCGCTCATGCAATTTGATGATAAGCCACGCGGTGCATTGCAATTCAATGTTGCTTGTGATCCGCTGTCATCTAATTTCATTCTGATGGGGCTTGATTGTCCTATTTATCTTATGCCAACTGAAGTCACGCGTGTGAAAGAAATTGGTTTTGTGAACGCGCAAGCATTGCGTGAAATTTTGCCAGATAATAAAGGCACGCGTGCTTTGTACAATCTCTATGCTCTTTGGTACGACGCTGCTGTTAAGCCGCGCCAGGATAAAAATCCAGACGAGCTTATTTTTATTCATGATGTGGTGGCAGCGCTCAGTCTTGATGAGCCGACGCGTAATGCTATTTATAATGTTGTGCCAGTCAGTATAGTCTCTGCTCCCTGTCTGCCAAGCAAAGCAGAGATTGGCGACTGGGGTAAAGTGGAGATGAAGAAGCGCAAGAAGGTTAATAGCGCAAGACCTCGTTATGCAGCAGTTTCTCTCACTGAAGGTGGGGCTGCTAAATATCTGGAAACTTTGCGAAAAATTTGTGCGTAAGCACATTATAGTGGCAATTAAGCCATAAAAAATATAAGGAGAAAACATGGAATCTTCTCGCCCACAAAATTCTGAATGGACTATTTATAATCAGCAATACAATGCGGCTATGCTAGTTTGTCTAATTGGTAGCATTCTCCTTTTAGCAGTGCTAATTGCTGCTCCATTTTGTCCAGATCTTCGTCTTGCTGCTTGTGCAGCATTTGCAGGACTGATATTTTGTATTGGTGTAGGCATCTCTGCTTTTGTGTCCAAGCGGGATTATAAAGCAATGCTTTCGCAAGATTACGAGGGGCTCTTTTAAGAGAGTATTCTCTAGTCACTGAATTTGGTGACGGTACTTTCTCTTGGTGATGGCAATAGCATTTGCTATGCCATTTACCCGTGGTCAAGCTACCATCGCTAGCTAATTTAGCTGGTGAATTTATAGCTCGATTCACTTAGGCGGCTTAAAGCCGTTCTGAAAGGAAAGAAAATGAAATTTTACACAGTAACTCAACATGGAGCATTTCCAGGAGCCACATTTGTATGGAAGTTTTCTAACGCAGTTAAGAATAACACGTGGGTTCTAGGATATCGCGTTTCAAATGAATTGCTTGCTTCACCGGATGTAATTATTGGTCATCCTGCCGATAATATTGAAAGGCGACACCTCACTATTCTTAGAGCCTCGCTTATTGAAGATAGTTATGCAAACAGATGTTTTGTGCCTGAGCAAGCAAAATCAAGCTTCAATGAAACATCTTCAGCTGTTCTTATTCATGTTCCGAATGCAGTAGTAGGAGAAGATCCCAAATGCATGGGACCTCCTGAAGTTTACTTTGGAGAAATTGAACAAAATGGAGGGCAGCTGCTATCTTCTGATCCAGCAGTAATTCGATTGCGTAAAGGTGAATCGATTAAAATATCTTGGTTTACCTTTAGAGGCAAAACAGAAAGAAATTACTTGCAACCTTCGCTAGTCACATTTGATGGAGAAAATGTTGATCCTGGATTGCCTAAGACCACGCATTGTACCGTCTGGGCATAATTATCTAGCTCTCTCTTTGGTCTTCTAAATTGTAATTTTAGAATTAGTAGGCAAGACATGTCTTGCCTACTAATTCTTTTTTAAACTGCAAACTACGATAAAGAAAGTAATAACAATGTCTAACACTGGAAAAGATGATGCTGTCAAATCATCTTGGCAGTCGGGTTATATTTTTGGCTTTGTTTGCCTTGTTGGTAAATTGCATTTGAAATTGTGGAACGGGGTTTACTATGAATTGTTTCCTTCTTCATTTTTACGTATCAAACAAAATAATTTCTTCGCTGGTTTGGGACTTATCCTTTCGCTTGCAGTTGGTATAAGCATTAGTTGGTTTCATGCTAATACGCTGGGGTTGCCTGTTGACACATGGCTTCCTTCTGGTGTAACGGCAATGGTTATCACACTCTTTTATATTTTCCCAATTGCAGGGAGAACTCTTCTTTGGATAACAAATTTAAATAAATAAAAAACAGAAAGAGGTATTACATGAGCTGTTGCCATGTAAACAGGACTGAGGCAGAGCGTGACTATGCTCTTGGCGAGAGCATTGCTAATCGTGCTTTTTTTCTTGCCGACGAAGGCAATCTTGAGTTAGCTCAAAAATTATTGGAGACCACATTGGCATTGATTTCTTTTCATGCAGACGAAGAGCTTAATAGCACCAGTGTAAGTGCAGAAGTTATGCCTAAGCATAATGGGTCACGAATGTATTTTACTTCATTAGGTGTATTGTACTTAAGGCATGAAAAACCTGATTTAGCGATAAAAGCCTTTCGCCAGGCGCTTGACTGCACTCTAGCGATGTATGATGATAAGCATGAACTTACAGCATTTTCTATGCACAATTTGGCAGAAGGCTATCATGTTGCTGGCGACTCTGCTCAAGCATATGAGATTTACACACGTATATTTCCTCTTCTAGAGCCACCACGCACTCATGAAGATGATGGTGTTACGCAAGAATATGTTGATGAAGCGATGTTTGATATTTTGTCTGTCTATGCAAAGGTTCTGCGCACTCTTGGTAAAGATGAAGAAGCTCTTGCTGTTGATGAGCGCATTAAGAATTTGCAAGCACCTGCAGTTGTTGAGCCAAGTTCAGTTACGGCGGAAGTTGTTCTTCCAGCAGAGACCCCAACACCATCAACTACATCGGCACCCGATGCTAATGCCTCTTAATCTGAAAATAAATAACTCAAATAGAAAGAGATAAAGAAATTATGCGCAACGCACAAGACATTCCGACGCCTGCTGAAGCATTGGCTGCATCTAGTCGTACTCCTAAAACAAGTGCTGAAATTCTTCTTGCTACCTGTATTGTTTCTCTGCAGCGTTACACTGGAGAAGAATTGTTTGTGAATCTATTTGGCTATGATGGACAGGACGTTTCTCAAGTGATGACAGCACTTGCCATGAAAGGCTGGGCTACTCGTACAGCTACAGTGCGTGGAGATATGCCAGTGCTAGCTATTCGGGCAAGTGAGGCACCAGCAAGCGATCTTGATTTGGCTGTTTTCCGTGATTATTCTCCACCTGGTGATGGTCAAGATTTGGCAGTAGGTTCTTCAATGAGACCATCTGGCATTGTACCTACACATCTAGGATTGAAGGCTCATAGCTGCATGCCGGGTGGATGTGCGGTTGGCTCGTGTGCCATTGGCGATGGACAGTAGTAGTTTTATCTAAAAATCTTTTACTTGAAATAATAATCAAATCCACAAGATAATATACAGCAGCGTTATTTGTGGATGTACAAATCATTGCGCGCTGCTTAAATTTCACAGAGTCTTCTTGCGTTGAATAAACTGTAAGTAGAATACCAGAGAGCAATTATTTTCTCTGGTATTCTACTTTTTTTGGGATAAATACTACGGCAGATAGTACAAACTTTTTATTAGAGAGTATGTATTGTAGATCTACAACAAGGATCTCGGATCTCGGATCTCGGATCTCGGATCTCGAGACACGAGATCTGATATTAGCAGGTATCCCTAGCCTGCCTAAGCGATGTTCGAACATAGCGAGCGAACATTGAGGAAATTTCAAAAGACAAAGGAGAGGTCAATGACCTCCCCAAGTGCCAACCAGAGCACCCTGAAAAACTTTATTATTGCAACACTAAATTAGCAGAGTGGAAGTAACTCTTTAGCTTTCTTTTCTATCCCTTGTGCTTTAGCTTGATAATTGTCTGTGTATTCTTTGCTGCGTGCAAGACAATACCGAATATCCCCTGCTGTTCCTTTAGATAAAAGATCCGGTAAATTATTGATGAGACCTTGAGGGCTAAAACCTGCATCAAGCTCTCTACCTCTCTCGGGAGATATTTGGCATTGACCAGCTAATTGTTCGGAATCAGAGAATCTGCCAGGTGTTGGCATATCATTTTGCAATGCACTGCTCAAATCAGAAGATGCACTTGCATCATTTGAACGATCATTGCCAGCTGAATCACTTGCTCTTGCCATAAAAAAGTATCCTTATTTGTTCTAGTCCCTATATACCACGCCAATTAAAATCTTCTCTTGTATACCATTAAACTTTGTTTCAAGTTTACTTATTGTGAGCAAACATCTGGGATTTGGTTGTTTAGCCTACAGTTTTAATCCTAATGCTTGAAAAATCGATCGTCAATTGATTGCATCTCATGAATGGCGCTTTTTGGGGGGAGGTCCACCACTGAAATTAGTATTTGAGCCTTTGTTGTCATGAGAGTTTTCTGATTTTGTTTGATCTGGTGATATTATCTCGGACTCATCAAGAGCGCTTGCAGAGCTGTTTGTGTCAGACGAGCTTGTTGTATCAGATGGGATCTTTGTATCAGATGAAATATCAGATGAGGTGGACTTAGTATTTGAATTATCTTTTTGAGCTAATTCTTCTCGACGTTGTTGAATTGCTAATGGCACACTAATTTCATTGTCATCTTCACCTTGATCATATTCGCCTTCATCATATTCATCTTCGTCGTCATCATTGCTATTAGTTGCTGGTGGAAATTCTTCTGAGCCAAGTAGTTCATGCAATGGATCGCGAGTAGTATTTTCAATTGGACCCAAACGAGGAGAAATGGCAAATGTTTTTTCTGCTAATTCTTCTAAATCATCAATAGTAGGTTGATGTGTAGGGTTTTGTGGCAATGGTAGATTTTGATTGTTGTACATTGATAATGATTGAGCAACAAATGATTTTAATTCGCTATGCAATTGTTTTAATTCTTGTACTACTATTTTTATATCATTATTTGAATTGGTTTTATCAGTTTTACCACCTTCAATACCTAATGATTGAAGTAATTTTTGCCGGACAAAAATACCCATTGATTTAGCATTTGCTTGACGAGCCAATCTTTGAACTTCAAGAAATTGCTCAGGTTTTAGAGTGATAACAATTTGATGTTCGCGCATAGTTAATCATCAGGTTTTTCTAAAGCAATAGCCACGATTTCAGCTGCTCGGCGTAATCTATTTGCTAAACGTTCGAGCAATTGTCTTCTAACCATTTTAGCTGCACGTAGTTCTGCGGGAGTGCCGTTAGCATTTAAAAACGTTGCCCAATCTTCTAGCATTTGTACCATTTGACCTAATGCTGGCACCAATTGTTTGTCCGATGGTAATGCTAATTTTTTTTCTGTAGTACTTTCAACCATTTCAGGATAAACATGTTTGAGAGCAGCACGAATTTGTTTTTCAGTTGCTCTATCCAAAGAAATGCGCTTATTAGTATTGCCTTCTTTACCAGCTATTGGAATACCTTTTGCTAATACATCACGTACAACTTCTATTTCTAATGGCAAAATAGCCATAAGATGTCTGTGTCCAAGCCCAAGCATTACTTCAAAAGGATCAAATTGTGATTTATCGGTAAAGTCTTTATCTTGTTCTGCTAATTGCTCCGCCATTTCGGCTATGCGAATAAGTCTATAGGCATAAGTAGCACTCATATGGTGTTCTTTGCGGCTGTATTCTTCAAAAGTTTGATAATGGTCTTTATATAATTGATCGTCTTTCAAATGAGCCAGTCGTAAGCCTTGAGCAATAAGTCCCACGGCAGCAAAACGCCCAGCCATGCGAATTTCATCAGTTAGTTGCTTATAATCATCTGTGCTTGGACGTAAGTCTTCTATATTAATTTGTTGGCGAACAAAATTTGCTTTAGAACTTGAACGACTGCTTTTGCTCGGTAATTTTTTAACAGGTTCAATAACTTCGGTGCTGGCTGATTTGCTTTCAATGGTTATTGGGTGAGTGGCAGTTTCTATATTACCGTTTTCTTCAAAAGTGGTAATAGAAAGAATTTGTTGATTCTCGACATTATCTTTTTCAGCCTGTTCGCGAGCCAGCCGCCTTTCTTTGAGGCGGGCAACGAGCATAGCACCAGGTGGCGGTCGTTTTTTCATATGATTAGACTATATTTTAAGCTCTCTTTTGGGACAGCTTGGTTTTATCAGACTTATTGAACAATGAAAAAGTTAAATTAATACACATACCTTATATATATGCATACCCGTTGGTGAGAATTTTTATTGTTTATCTAATGGTCTATTTTAAATAAATAAAAGAACTTTTTGATAGTGGATAAAGGATTTTGGAGATAATACTAAGCCGTATAGTATGTTGCCGGAAAAAAGATGAGTCGGAGGCAGTCAAAGACCTCCAACCCACCTTCGCTAGGCGGTTAAGCCCAGCAACTTTAAACAAGCAGTAAACTAGGTTGTTTCAACGGCTTAATCTTGCGGATTACGCAACCTCAACTGTATTGCTACAGTCAAGCACAGTCACAAACTACTCCCGCTTGGAGAATTTGCAACTGTGTGCCTTAAGGCAATTGACACCGTATAGACTCGGCTTCGTGCCCAGGTGGCAGGAAACGCACCGATTGCCTCCACAACCTAGTTTACACTCTAACTCTACCGCGTAGAGTTAGAGCTGCTCGTTTGAAAGCTTAGTTACGCACGTGCACGTTACCAGGGACGCGCGTTCACCTCAGCCGTGGCGCCGCCGATATTGAGCGTGAGCTTGGCGATCGTCGGCGCTTGCGCCGGCGAGACGGGCTCCACGGTCTCGGTGGACGTCACACCGTCACCTTCGCCCTCGTCCTGGAATCCCAGGGCGCTGACGAGGCTATCGACGTGATCCTCGCTCGGACCCTCGGGCAGGTAACCCTCGGCTTCCGGGCATGGATCAGCCGCACCTTCCTCGTCGTCGCTGTCTTCCACGTTGACGTCCGTGGCGGCCGCGGCTGCGAGAGTCGGCGGCTCTTCGCCGTCATACTCGCCACCGTCGCCGGTTTCGACGTCGCCGACAAGCAGATTGTCGTCATCCGACACGTCCGTGGACGCGCCAGCGGCGGCAACCAGCAGGCTTTCCGTCTCCAAGCCGTCACCGTTATCGGTGCCGTCCGTGACGGTCGTCGTCGGCAGCTCGAGCGCTTCGTCGCGTTGGCGATACGGCTTGTACTGCAGACGTTCGCCGTTGTAGGTGACGAGCCACGCGCACGGCTTGTTGCCGTTGAAGTCTTCCGACGTCTCGATGACGAAGGCGCCGCCGATGCGGACCTCGACGAGGGTGTCGTTGTACTCCTGCTGGTAGCCCATCTCGTCGACGAGTTCCTGGGCAACGAGCGCCGAGCCCTTCAGCATCCGAACGATGGTCGCGGTGCCGGTGAGCGTCTGCCGGTAAATCACCTTCACCAACGCGTTGCCATCCCGGTCGGTGACCAATGACGGATGCGGGTTCGGGTGATTCGGGTCGGCTTGCCGAACCGACGCTTCTCGAATGACGTACTTGACGCGGCCGGTGCCGGTCTGAGGCAGCACTTCTTCGACCGCGACGTCGCCTGCGACGTTCAGGTAGCTGGACGTCGATCGGCAGCCGTCGCCCTTGGGGCGCGCTCCGAGGAGCAAGCGATGGCGGGTGGCCATTTTGCCCGTTCGGCGATCGGGTTCTTCGACGCGACGCACTTCGATGCCGGGGACTACCCAGGGTTGCCCCTCCGGCTTGTCACTGTTCTTGCGCGTGTTGCCACCCAAAGTGAATGTACGTGCCATGACAGAGTCTCCTTCTGATGTGCAGAAATGTCTGTTTTCTGAAAAGACAGTTCTGCTGATATAGGTATGAAAGCGACATGCCTTCATCACCATTGCCAAAAAACAAAACGCGAGATTTACGACTGAACACTTACCTTCTCGCACATAGGTTAAGTGCTATATCTTCGGTTTAACTCACAATTTCCTTAAGGCATAAAACAAAAGACTCACTAGACTTGCAATTTCCCTTTATGTCCCTCCGGGATAATGAATAGGCCGGTTTGTTTCACCCGGGGCTATTGCATTTCTGGGAATTGGGATTTTGCCTGTGGCTGTGGAATTGCTGGGTCTAGTGAGTTGAATGCCTTTTGGGTTTTTGTGAGTTAAACGAAAGATACTTTTACCCTATATAATGGCAACTGGTAAAAGCAATTAAAATTTAGAGCCTGCCAATGAGGCAATTTCATTGTTTTTGCCTATAGATAAGGATTTGAAAGTACCGAGAAATGTCTATTTCGGGGTATTTTTTTGCTAGCTCATTCCAAAATACTGATGCCCTAATAAGGTTAAATAAGCATCTCTTGATAATTGGCAAAGCTATACTAACACCGTTTAATGTTTGTAAAAGGACCAAGATGAGACACTTTGCTAGCTTGCATAGTCTCTAATCTTGGAATTATTTGCTAAATATCTATCTAAACATCTAAATATTAGCTATGTTTTTTGTCTGGAATAGAAGCCCAAAGTAATCCACCAAGCATTAGTCCAGCAACTAATGCTCCAGGAAAATAATCTGTTATATGTAATAAACCAGGCAACATTTTTGCTGTTCCATATAAAGCTAAAGATGGAGAAAGCATGGCAGCAATGAATTTAATTGATCCAGTTAATATCATGCCTAAGCCTAAAGTGCCAATATTAATGCCAAAGACAAGCACGGCCAAAATACATTCAAGGCCAAAAAATACTGCATTAAATACAACAGATAAAGTTAAAGCTCCCCAAATATCCCCATGAAATTTTATGCCTGAGATATAGGGCATAACGAAAAATATTGCAGCTGTGACTAATGAAATTCTGACAGCGAATCTAAGTAACACAATTTATCTTTCTAGCAGGCAATGCCTGTTCTTTTAAGAATGCTTATTGATCTTACAACAGTAATTTTGAAAAGCAAATTTTTTGAATAGAATTTGGCTTCTTGGTTTCTAATTTTGATATTTTATTGTTAATACTATATTTTATCGTAAATATAATGTGAATAAAAAAATTTCTGCGCAGAGAAATTTATAACTCACAATATCTATTTACTTACAGATTCCACCAGACTTGTTTTGTTTAGAGCAAAAGCTTTAGATCATAAACAAGCTGGTGAACGTGTAAGTACTTCATTTAGGTTTTTGTTATAAAACGCCTGACAGCAAAAAGCAATTTGTATTTAAGCTTTTCGATTTCAGGTTTTGGTGTGCGGCGTCTTGGTTTTGGCTCAGCATCAGGTGGCAACGGGCGTGGCTTTTCACCTGTTTTGTATGAACGCCATATTTCATAAGCCATGCGCAATAATTTGCTCACACTATTTAAATAAATGCGGCAAATTATTACTAATGCTGAAACCAATTCCACTGCTAATTTAGCAAACATGTCTACAAATGCTTTCATGATTGGCTCTGGTTTTGCGCCAAACATAATGCACAATGTAGCAATGAGACATAAAGGCAACATAATCGGCGAGACTATGTTAATCAACAACCAATGTGTAAGTTGATCCATACTTTCCTCCTTGTGAAAATGGATATGTTTGTGCAGGCGGCAAAGCAGGCAAAATTTCCTATAGCGCTTAATTTGCGCTACGTGAGGAAATTCATTTGTTATTTATTGAGAACTTTTACCTGTTTTTAGCCAGCAAGATGAATTGAAATACTGACTAAAACCTAGAACAAAGAATGGGGTAATTGAAATATATTTTGGCGGTAAATGCGTATGAATTAGAAACTTAAAATTGACGCAGCTATGAGAGCAAGCTTATTTTGTAGCAGCTTGCACAACTGCGCGAGATAATAGCTAGTAAAATATAGAAAAAAACAGTACGAAATGCTTATTGTTTTGCATTTTGCTTTGCATTGATAACCTTATTTTGTTTAAGGTAATCGTCTGAATTTATGACATAAGAAAAACAGGCGAAAATCTTACTAAGTACGAAATTTAAACGAATTGATATCTAAATAAAACGCGAGAAAGGGCTTAACATGAGCGCTGATCGTTACCACTCTCTTGACGAGCTAAAAGCCGCCAAGAAAGAAGGTGTTGATTATCGTAGTTTTGTTTTGGATCGCAAATCAGTGATTACCATCATTGCCCCGCATGGTGGTTTTATTGAGCCTGGAACATCAGCCATTGCTAAAGCTATAGCTTGCGCCGATTATAATTTGTTTGATTTTCAAGGTTTAGTTCAACATTGCGATCGAGAATTGCATGTAACATCGAGTAAGTTTCGTGATCCAACATTAAATAAATTACTTTCAGTTTCAATGGCAGCAATGTCAATTCATAGCATGGGAAGTGAAAGTGACGAAGAAATCTGGCTTGGTGGTCGCAATAAAGCTTTCAAAGAAATAGTGAGATGCGCTCTTGAGACGGCTGGCTTTAATGTTAATGCCAATCCACCAAGACATAAGGGTGAGCATAGAAATAATGTTGTTAATTTAGCAAAAAATGAAGGTGTGCAATTAGAAATAACTGATGTGTTGCGTCAGCAGTTATTTGTTGGTCCATCATTTTTTGTTGAAGATGCTCGCGTTAGAAAAACGGCAAGATTTCATATATTTGTACGAGCTTTAAGAAAAGCTATCCGCCAATATAAGACAGCATAAAATACAAAAGTACAAAAATTGCGGCAAATACATGCGGAAAACACATGTAGATTAGAAAAAGTGCTAATTGCGATAACTATTGAGATGGTTAATTCTCACAGAAAAACCAGGATTCACCTGACATTTAATTCTCGGCTATTGTTTTACAGGCTTCAAAAGGCGCACAGTAGAATTATCTTTTCACATCCCCCAATAACTCTGTTTAAGACGCTCAACTCAAAGCAAAGCCAATAACCCCAACACATTAAGTCTCCTTTTACAGGAGTAAGTGTTACATACATGGGAAATAAATTGGCTGAAATGTCTTAGCAGATATGTTTGGGATTTGTGACGAGATAGTAGCATGCTCATCGTGAGTGTGCCAATTTTCATGGCTAGCCAACAATGGAGACATTACCATGGCTAAGCATTTGCATCCATCGATGGTCGTCAGTGGTTTGGTGGCTCGCAAGGCCGAGCGCGAAGGGCGCGTCATCGGTTGGGTGGTGAACGTGGCGAAGCTCCGCTCCGGCGAGGGCGTCACCGAGCTCATGGAGGTGGAGAGCGGCATGAGCTGCTTCGTCCCGACCAAGGAGGTCGAGGGCTCGTTCGAGCAGAAGCTCGCGACGATGAAGGTCGGCACCATGGTCGACGTGCTCATCACGTCCACCACGGGCGATGGCTATTCGCATGGCAATTCCGGGAGCGTCACCAAGCTCCTGAATCGCCAGCGCCACGCCGCCGCCATGTCCATCGGGTCTCAGCCGACCGAGGGCAAGGTGGTGAAGCATCTGACCAAGGAGGGCGACCCGCGTCCCTACGCCGCTTTGGTCGAGTTCCCGACCACGCCGCCGGTTACCGGCTTGCTGCACTTCCGCGCGCTCGCCGGCTTCCGCTTGCCCGAAGTGGGTGAGTCGGTGACCGTCGTCGTCGCGAGCATCGAGGAGCCCGATGGCGAGGGCGGTCGTGTGAACATCCGGCTCTCGGAGTCCGCTGTCCACACTAAGCGCGCGTCGCAACTCTTCGCGGACGGGCAGCCGCACCGCGCGGAAGTGCTCGGCACCTATAACGAGCCCCTCGGCAACGAGAAGGGTTTCGTGGTGAAGGTCGGGGACGTCATCGGTCGCGTGCGCGACACGGATCTGCGCATGGACAAGCATCCGTCGCGTGGGCAGACGATCAAGGTCGTCCTGCTCGCGAGCGATCGCTCGCCCGATACGCAACGCGCCTACTTCGTGCACTACGCCAAGCCGAAGAAGGCGCAGGTGAAGCGGTTCAATCCCCTGCCGCCGGGCAAGGGCGTCGGTGGCAAGCAGAAGAAGGGCAAGTAGTTCATCTTCTCGTGGTCGGTGTGACACCAGGCTAGAGAATGCTGAGCTTTGTAGTAAAGCAAACTCTAGCCTGGTGTTTTTATACAACACTGCTTTCGGTGCAATTTTTGCAGGGGGCATCATCGCAAAAGTTTGAAACGAAAGAAAGGAAAGAAAGATGAGCGCAGCACTGGTTCGCCTGATCGCAAAGGTTAGAAACGAAAGAATGAGCGCTGCTCAAGTTCGCCCGAAGCCGAAGAATGTCAGAGAAACACTAGAAGAGCCCCAGCCTAAAACGCCTGTGCCGGTGCATATGGGTCAGCTCATCGGCGCGATGAGCTCCGGGTATGATCCGAGGGATGAGTCGCACACGGCGTACGGTCCCGGGGGATTGGAGGAGCATGGTGGCTCTCGGGAAAGATGTGGCTGGTGCTCCGGCATAGAACTCTGGTAAAGGAGCCCGATCATGGGTGTGGCGAATTTCGCCCCCGAGTTTGCTTTCTGGTAATGTGCTATCTGTACTGGCCGAAATTTCAGTAGGCCAGCAGTAGCACTACTCCAGAAAGGAGAGTGCTCAGATGACTGTGTTTACCATTTCTGGCTCGTTGCCAGCGCCTTGGGAAGACTTCTTCTGCCGCGAAGGTAATTATCCTCACTTCACGCTCATGACGCGTGAGAATGCGGATGCCTGCGGTGAAGAAAATGGTGACGGCACTGACGGCTGGATTGATCTCATTCTTGATGTCGCTGTCATTGACGAAGACATCGCTCGCCTTGCCATTGCTGAGTCGCTCGGCATTAGCAATCCGGAGGAGATTGAGATTGTTCAGCAGGCTTGGTGTCAGTCTAGCTAGTTTTCTTAGGGAGCTAGCTAGTTCGCTACGCTAGCAACGAGCGGAACGTAAAAGCGGCAGGATCTGGTTGTGACACCAGATCCTGCTTGCTTTTTTATTTCAAATTTGTTTTTTTATTTGTTTTATTTTATATTACTATATAAAATAGTATATTGGGATGAAATAAGTATAACCTCAGTAAAGCATGTTATCTAAGCCGTTGATAGCTGAGGAATGGATTTAGAAAGCCAAGGTAAAAAAGGGGATAAGTTAGAAGGAGGGCGTC
>JAGVLS010000034.1 GCA_020054205.1 Candidatus Obscuribacterales bacterium
AGAAAATCAGCAAGATTTATCCTGATACTATATACGGTGCCCAAAAACCACAAAAAAAGAAGGACACGCCTGCCACGACGTGTCCTTCAGTGAATATTTACCTAAAAACAAAAAATTACAGAAGGAAGGCGTGATTTTTGTTTCACGCCCCCTTCTGTAATTCAAAAATAATGTAATTCAAATCAAAAGATTATTGATTTATCTTTGTTTAGGTTTATCCTTGATTATAGATAAAGTAAAAAGTGTGCCAAGGTTCTCACACCGACGCCAGTTCCACCCTCGGGATTTACACCTTCTGCATCTCGATAAAAAGCAGTACCAGCAATATCAACATGCAACCACTCTACTTCTTCTTCGACAAATTCGCGCAAAAACCAAGCAGCAATAATCGACTGCGGACCCTCACCATTATTTGTTAGATCGGCCATGGTCGACTTATTGCCTTTGCGATAAATTTCTGCTACAGGCAATTCATGCATAAGCTCACCTGCTCTGTTGGCAGCAGATAAGAACTTTTTGCTGAAACCAGTACTGTTACCAAACACACCACTAATTGCATTGCCTAATGCATCCTCAATACCACCAGTGAGTGTGGCCAAATCAATAATATGTGTAGCACCACAAATTTGCTGCGCATATGTAATGGCATCAACAAGTGTCAAGCGACCTTCGCAGTCAGTATCTTGAATTTCCACCGTTAAGCCACTCATGGTAGTAACAATATCACCAGGTCGCATTGATAAGCTATCGATGAGATTATCGGTAGCAGCAATTACTGCTCTTACTGATACACGTGGCTTCAACCGAGGTATCATGGACATTACAGACAGAACTGCAGCCGCACCGGCCATATCCATCTTCATGTCTTGCATGCTATCCACATCCTTGATAGTCAAGCCACCACTATCAAATGTGACACCCTTGCCAATAAGGGCAATTACTTTCTCGGTAGCACCAGTTGGTGGATCATAAGACAAAGTAATCAATGCTGGATCACATTTAGAACCATTATTTACTGCTAGAAATGCTCCCATCTTAAGTTGACTAATGCCCGGTTTGCGCAAAACCTTGCAAGAAACCTGACCTTTTGATTCATCAGCAATTTCACGGGCAATTTCACTTAACCTGGTTGGGGTAAGTTCATCGGATGGTTCATTTACCCAATTGCGGGCTTTGCAAGTTGCTTGCCCTAACAATTTCCCTCTTGTGACACCACGCCTGCCAGCTTTGAGAGTGGCGCGCGTACAAAGTACATGCAATGACTTCAAATGCGTGGGCTCATCATCATCATTGTAATCAGGCCAAGCACGCGTTTTGCGATGATTAAGTTCATAGTCTACAAGGATTGCATATTCAGCCAATACTTCAGTAAATTGCTCAACTGTAAAGCCACGCAAATCAACATCAATGATTGGAAATATAATATGCTCAGATTCTGCACGTTCTTTAGCTTGCGTAAAACCTTCGGCCAAAGCTTCTCTTAATCCATAAAGACTAAGTTTATTGCGTGGGCCTAAACCAACAAGAATAATATGATTCAATCCAGTAACTGTTAAATCACTGTCGATTACTAAACATTCTTTTCGCTTTGCTTCAAAACCACTTAATTCTATCCGACGTGAAATCAGTCCAGATGTTAATTCATCGGCAGCTTTTGCTGGACCAGAAAGTGGTTCGTCTGCAAATACAATCAAAACTAAATCAGCACGATCTTCTTTATGGTTAGACAAAGTTCCTTTTAACCGACTGCATGATGTTTGCATTTTGACCATTGTTCACCCCATTTCGTGTGGGATTTTAAAAACAAAATTAGAGTAAACGATTGATGAGGAGGGAGGCGATAGTCATGATTAGTGCTGCAAAAATAGCTGAACCAAAACTGCTAACATTCAATGTATTTGGGGCTATTTTGCTGACTGCTTTAAAAGCCAATGCATTCACCAATATGGCCAACCATCCAAATGTGAACCAATTGGCAGGTATGATACCGCCAGCGGTGGCAAAGATAATTAACAGCCAAAGAATATTGTTGAGGCAAGCAATAACGAATAATACAAATAGACCACGCACTAAGCCACCGTGCCTAATTGCAACATTGCCATTTGTAGCAGCCGGTACAATTACCAAAAGAGTAAGCACTAGTAAGATAATCTTTATTACAAAAAAAGCAATCATTGCTTGCCCTTCTTTCTTTTGCTGTATAGATATTCATCGTTGGCTAACAACTGATTGTCGATAAACTCATCAAAAGCTTGCTTTAGTTTTGCCAATTCAGCCTCTGATAAGGACTTATCTTCTCTATATATGACTTTTTCGCAGCGATCAAGAATGAACAAAACTCGATTGCCGTGGGCGATGAAATTTTTCTGCTTAAATAGAGCAGGTAATTTGGACAGCACAGTAGTCTGAATGCCAAGTAAATTACGTATGAGAATTGCAATTTCTCTAAAATTGGCTTCTGACTGATCGCCAGCAACAATTTTTGTCCAGATTACTTCAAACTGCTGCTTTACCAGTGCGCGCTTGTCAGCTTTCTTGTACTGAGAAAACAATTTATTATTAGCGTAAAAATAAGTGAGCCACACGGCACAGATAATGGTGCCAGCTGAACCAATTATTGCTAATATCGTAGAAACTAAGAGATGATTGCCGGTGACAAAAAGTTGTTCGCCTTCTTGTGGCACTGGACGACCATCATATAATCTACTTAGGTGTATTTCGAGTGCTGGCACAGTGACTTCGTTATAGTCAGTTGTGCCACTCTTGTTCCAAGTTAGACTAACATTTGATTTCAACACGTCTTTGAGCGTAAAACTTTGCAGATATAATTTGACTGCAATCATCTCAAAACTAGTTTTTGGATTGCTCTTGCGGATGACTGTGAAATCCCCCTTGATTTCAAAGTCGCCTTCCAGCGCAATGCTATCTAGATCAACAACCGTATTTGGTGCTTGTTTGATAAATATGGTTATCGGCAACACATCACCAATGTTATAACCAAAATCAGGCTTAACCTCCACATACACAGAAGGGTTGCCATCTGTGGTAGAGAGCAAATCTGGCCAATTGGGCGCATTTTGCCATTTGACAAAAACCCAAATGCCAACACCAGAACATAAAAGTATCAGTGCAGTCACAACAGCTAAAAGCTTAGCCTTCATGATCTACCTCCTCTACTAGCTTGTTAGGCGATGACCTCCAAGATAACGTTATTTTTTCTGCTAGAAACCAGCCAATTGTCAGCAAAATGGCAGAAGCAAAAAGGGGGTAAAAGAAGAGTTCTTTTGTTCCTTTTCGCCAGCGCATTTCAAGACGCTGAGAAAGCGAGTCAAATGAAAAATCATTGCCTTCGCTTACGCGCAAATATTTCCCACCAGCTCTATTTGCTAAAATCCTTAATGCGTTTTCATCCAATTGCGTATAGGCAATTTCATTATCTACTTGATAAAATTCCCCCATCTGATAGCCGTATTGATACTGATCATTCGGAGAAAGATATTGCATTGGAATCGGTGCTGGTGCTAATTTGCCAAGGCCAACTACAATTAACTCTACGTTTTGATTTCTCAGCTCACCTGCTAAAGCATTTAATGCATCTAACCCATCGTCATTGCCGCCGTCTGAAAATAAGACAATAATCTTGCGATGTGATGAGTCAGAATCGAGAGCAAACATTTTAAATGCTAAAACAAAAGCGTTGACAATCGAAGAGCCATCACCTGTTGCTGAGCTTATGAGCATGGCACGTTTCAATATCCAGTCAACTGCCGATGAATCATTGGTAAGAAATGCAAGAGGAAAACCATCACCAGCATATGTGACAATACCAATTCTGTTTACCCCCAGTGATGGTATTACTTCTTGGCTAATTAAGTAACGAGCCATATCCAAGCGAGTACCATTTTTGTAAGGGGCTGCTAATTTGCCCTGATATTCGCAGGCTGCCATAGAGCGGCTGACGTCTACTATTACCATTACGTCAGTTGTTCCTTGTGGGAATTCCACTTTGCCATTTTCTGTCACTGGTCTTGCTAATGCAATCACTAGTGCAATTAAGCCAGAAGATAGAATTGCAATTCTTGCCCAGAGAACACGCTTGCTGATTGAGCGAGAATTTTTGTCAATGAGCTTGTCTTCTGCAAATTTGCGGCGCATTTGTATTTTACGCTTATGAGAAATTAGCATTACCCATATTGCAATTGGCAAGACTATAATGAGGAGCCAGAGTAGTTCTGGAAACAAGAGATGCATTGCATTGTCCTTTCTCTATATCCAGTCTAAATCTTACCTTTTGGACTGCTGCTTGGTTTTTGTCCATCCGGTTGCTGATTGCTGCTACCATTGGGATCGGGTTGCAAAAGCATTTCCAAATTATATTTTGCATATGAGTGATTGGGGTTCAGTCGCAATGCTTCTTTATACGATTCAATTGCTTGCTTGGGCTGTTTTGATTTTTGTTGAGACAAACCAATGAGAAATTTGATTTCAGAGGCATGGTTTTCTCTGGATTTTGGTATCTCACCATCAGAGTTGGCTGTTTCAGTAAAGGCTTGACCTAATAACTTAATAGCGCGCTGATAATCATGATCACTGTATGCTTCTAATCCAGCATCATATAAAGCAAATTCTTTTTCACCCAGCATGCTACGCGCTGCACTTTCATATTTGCCCTTCAGCATCGGGATGCTGTAAGTAGCCCACATATAAGCAGCTGTAAGTAAGACCATGGCAAAAATAGCAAATGCTACTTGCAATAGTCTATAACGCCAGCCAATAAGAAGATTTACTAGTGTGTTTTTGAACCACTGCATTTGCATGGTAGTTCTCCTTTGTACTGGACTATTAGCTATTTGTTGTGATAAAGCTTGTTAGGGATGAACTATGAAAGTTTCTGAGACAATTGCTCCTAGGCAAAATACTATGCAAGCAGCTGCAAAATAGTAAAATCTTGTCTCGTAAGTTGCTTGCATATCAACTTCCACTGGTGTACGTTCCATTTGGTCAATGCTGTCAAAACAATCGACAAGTGATTGAGCATCTTGTACCCGAAAAATTGCACCATTTACACTTGTTGCCAAATTTAAAATATCTAAATCTGCCGGTGTATTTTTATTGCCGACGCTAATTACATAAAGCCGCATGTTGTGATGGGCTATGTGGTCCATTAAGCGATCCATGGCATTTGGATTGATGCTGTCTTCACCGTCGCTCACTAAAATCAAAACTTTGGTTGCTGATTGTCCACGTTCATCAAAGTGTTCTGCGGCAGCGTCAATTGGTCCTGGCTCAATATTGCCGAAATTTGTACCACCACCAGAACTTTGATTGACAAATATTCCTTTGCGATAAATCATTTTCAAATCATCGGTCAATGGCCAGGACCAATGAGGCATGTCGTCAAACATTAGAATGCCAATGCGGTCACCAGCTTCTACTTTGTACCTGTTGCGTACAAAGCGCATAATAGCAGCTTGTGCAGCGTCAATTCGTCTTTTACCAATTCTTGCATCTTGTTGGCTACCGTAATAATTCGGAGTATTTTTAGGTGGCGCTACTGTCGGGAATTCTTTATCAAGCTCAGTCTCGCCAGTTTCTTTTTCTGGTACTTTACCATCAAAAACTTCGCTCATTGAACCAGAAATATCGACAGCTAAGATAATATCGCGAGACTTGATAGTGTTTTTACCTTGCTGAACTCTTGCTTGAGGATTAGCCAAGGCAAAAACTAGCGCGATAAAAGCCAGGGAAAACAAGACAAAAGGAATTTTGTGTAACCAAGTTTGTTTTACAGATCTATCGACCAGCACTACGTTTGAGTGCCCAATATAAGTTTTTGGACGGAAGACAAACCACGCTACTGGCAAAAGTGCTAGAGCGAGAAACCAAATTGGATGCATAAACATCATCGCTTAGCCTTTCTTATCTTCAATGAGAAACTAGACGACTAAAAAGTCTTGTCACTGGACTGAAGAACCATTTCAACCATGAGAGTAATTGTGTTTTTAACCCTGCATCCGAGTTTTCACAACAATGGCATGTATGGGATGCCGAATCTCTTAATTCGGGTGCAGATATCTGCGCTGCTGTGCTGGGTACTGTATTGAAAGGTGCACATTCAGCATCAGCTAAGGCAGCAATAGTAAACGGCTGATTATCCATGCTGGCATCATTATGTACACAACAAGCATTACCTTGCTTTGCACAATCAGCTGCTTTGCACTCTTGAAAACGAGAGATGCCTCTTACTAAAAGCCCATTATCGGCTGATAGGCAATAGAAACGCTGATACATCTCAATTACTCTGGCAAGCAGAGCAGTCTTTGTGATTTTTTTACTGTCACCAAAAGGTACAAATAGCAATTCACCTTCCCAATCATTGTTGTCTTGATCAGCAACTGCAACTGCTGCTCCAGGATTGGGTGTTAGATAGATAGCATTAGGACAAACTCTAAGAGCACCATGTCGAAGATAAAAATCTCGACGACGTTGATTGATTTGGCGCTCCTCATCCGTTAAGACTTTGCTGTGTGGATTTACAGCTTCGATTTCAATAAACATTCCCAAATGATGAGGATATTGTTCTTTAAATAGTTCAATTACACGTGTCAAATGTTTTGAGCCATAACCACCCCCACGCCGGTTCTTGTCAGTAGCCATGAAGGCTAAGAGTGAATGGTCTGGTGCTATGGAAATCATGGTGAAGCAGAGCAATTGGCCGTCTTTATCCTCAGTACGGTGATACATAAGACGTTGACTAGCAATTAGTCTAGATAATTTATCTTCTGGCTCTCGCTCAAGAAGTGGGAAAGCTTCATTGTAGAGCGTGCGCCAATCATCATCCAAATGTTCTGAATGCATACAGAGGCGGAGTTCATTAGTTTCCATGTGATTCCCCTTGCATCTCTAATCAAACTGAAAAGCTGTTGTTGCAAGGATTTTTTTGATCTTTGAAAGTTTTTGTTTTCGCAAAAAACAAAACTAATTCATTGTCATAAATTACCTACTTGTAAGTAAGAACAAGTAAATAAGTGTTGAAAGCTGGATTAGTTGGTAATTTGTTGAGTTTAGAAAAAAGAATTCCAAATGATATTAGTGAAAAAAGATCTCTCTTACAGTACTTAAATTAATATCGAGTACACAACAGATCTGGACTTAAAGACTAATAAGATTCGAGAATTTTCTTGATTCTAGAATCAAAAAGATATATTGCATATAGCGCAAATAGCGCAGGCATCGCTAATGCGCTAGCTCATTCAAACTTGACTTCTCAAAATTTTCCAGTATTTTGACAAATAATTTGTCAAGTCAAAAATTCTTTCGTCAACAAGATGCGGATTTCTATCGGTTGTAATTTCCTTGACATCACCGCCGTAAGTTTTGTCTTTGATGCCAAGCAAAGATGATCTAAATGAGATGTCATTACAAGCTCCAGTATTTTCTGCTTGCAAGACACTTGTGGTGGCAACAACAGCTTCCGCTAAACTTTGTGTGTTATAGCCGCCTTCTAAAAAGCCGACAATTGGACAATTATTTGCTGCTGCTAATTCTTTTAATTTACGTGTTAGCAAAAAATATCCAGCAGTAGAAATTTGTTGTTGCCCTAACGGATCAGCTTGGTGCGCATCATAACCAGCAGATAATAAAATCAAATCAGGTTGATAATTCAAAACTATTGGTTTGACAATATTTTCAAAAGCTTTTAAATAGCCGCGATCGCCAGTGCCAGCTGGCAGCGGAATATTGATATTGTATCCTTTGCCTTCACCTTCTCCATCTTCTGTATACCAACCAGAATTAGGTGGCCAAAATGGAAATTGTTGAAATGAAATAAAGCAAACCGAAGGATCATTGTAAAACATTGCTTGAGTGCCATTACCGTGATGTACATCCCAATCAATAATCAAAACTTTCTTCAAACCATATTTTTGTTGGGCATAACGAGCAGCAATAGCAACATTATTGAATAAACAAAATCCCATTGGTAAATCATAAAGAGCATGATGACCTGGTGGACGAACTGCTACAAATGAATTTTGTACTTTATCTTTTAAAACAGCATCAATTGCTACTAAGCCAGCGCCCGCTGCCAATTTAGCTGTGTAAAATGACTCAGGACTCATAAATGTATCAGGATCAAGGGCGAGTGTTTGTGATTGTTTTTGGGCAGTTTCAGCTTTTTGTTCGAGATCGTCGATATAAGTTCTTGCATGAACTGATGCTAATTCATCGCTTTCTGCCAATCGTGGTGCTCTTTGTTCAAACTGACGAATAAGCTCACTGCGATGAAGAGCATTTTCAATAGCTTGTAATCGTGCTGGTGCTTCCGGATGTGATTCAGGAGTCAGGTGTTGTTTAAACTTTGGATCATAAACGTAAACAAGATTTGCCATTTAGCACCTCGTAATTCGCTTGCCTGCCCACTTATTGTAGCCTAGATGCATCTTGATAGTGTAATTTTTACCGGGTAATTTGTTTCAAGTTATGTAAGCTTCGTGATTTTCGGTAGTAATTTCCAAATATTCACTGAAGGACATGTGATGGCGGGAGTGTCCTTCTTTTTGTGGTTTTTGGGCACCGTATGTAGTATCAGGATAAACCTTGCTAATTTTCTTAGTCTAGGCATTTTGGTTCTACCTTTATCAACTGATTAAATGCAGAATAGATTCATGTCGAAATCCGCTACCGTTGTAAAGATGCCCACCGAAATACTTTAGTCTAAATACTTCCTATGGCAGCCATGCTGTTGCCGCGCGTAAAAAAGGTCAGAAAAATAAATAAAATTCTGACAAGGCAATACGATGTAACAACGACAAGCCATCAAACCATAAATTACATACATAAGGAAAAAGGTCAGAAAAATTGCAATTTTTCTGACCTTTTTCCAGACACCAAAATAGGGTAGTCCATGCTGGTTGATTAATTCTTTTAATTTTATTGCCATTTTTTGAACTTTGTAATGTCCACTACTTCATTCATCAAAAGACTTGCCTGGTTTTAGTGAATGTTTACGCCTCCTTGTAAATATTCACTGGTGGTTTTTGGTGTGTACTGCCCGGCACCAAGTATCTGGTGTCAGATGTCCGACGTTCGAACATCGACTTAGGCAGGCTAGGTGGATACCCGTTTTAAATCATGACTTCCGTCTTTATACTATATTTCGTAGTATGATTTGTGCAAAAAAGAGATCCGCGGATAAATGGGTTTTTGCCCATGTTTTATCCGTGGATCTCAGGTGAGTTTTGCTCTATCTGAATTTATAGAATGATGCCTAAGCTAAACCAGTTTGTCTAATTTTGGACTTAGGTTTGCTCATTTCTCCTCTAGTGCACGTGACAGCAAGAACATAAATAAGCAAGCCATAGAAAATTACAAATAAAGGCACTGCTGCTAAAAATCCATGCAATTGATTGTATGTTTTAAACACTTCGTTGGCGAAATATTCACTAACAAAACACAGTCCAATTGGGACAATTAATGGTGCTACGACTAGAAAGCCCCAGGCAATCATCTCAAGAAAAAAGAAGAGAGCTTCAATTACTCCACGAACAATCTTGCGAATTGGGCGATTTATTCTCAAATGTATTCTCCTTAATTTACTTCGATGGTAACAGAATAAGTGCTCCAAGGAGTAGCTGGTGCGCTACGCCCATAGTTGAGCTTAATTGTGGTTTTGCCAGGTTTGGTTGCCTTAAAGTGCAAAATAAATAGCGTCTTACCACCCTCTACATTAGGGTTGAGATCTTTATATTCAGTATCAGCTGCTTTTTCTACTGAGTCGCTACTTAGATTATCGATGCTCCATTGTGCCCCAGTAGAAATTGTCCCAGTGAGATGAATGTCTAAAGCGTCGCCTTGCTTTACCTTAATCGTTTGACCATTTTGACTTTCATCAATTTTCACTGGCTTTTTTGCTGGGGTAGAGCCAGGGGTAGCTTTAACTGTTACCTTAATCGTTTCAGTTTTGATAACAGTGGCCAAGCCATCGGAAGGAAATGCTACTTTAATATTGCCTGTGCCAGCATGACTTGCGCGAAAACGTGCAGCTTGATCAAAAGTGTTATGAGGCCGTGTTTCCAGTAAAGGATCTGTGCCGCCATCAGTTTTGATATCAGTAGGATTACTGACATTGGGATCAGTGCTATTCTGGAATATGATTTCATCACCAATGTTTAAAGTGAGGTCGGCAGGTAATGCTTTACCTAGATCAACCGTGTGTGTTTTTGGCGGATCAACAACGACAACTGAAATTTTACGCAAACTTTCTTCGCCGTCCGGATTTTGAAAACGAATTTCCGCAGTACCTAAACGGAGAGCCTTCCAACTCCAAAGCTCAAAAACAGTAATTCCAGATGTGTTACTGGTACCAAGGTTGACTTTGTGATTTTGATTTTCTTCTAGTACTTTATCGGGATTACCATCAGACGTAAGCGTTTGTACAGTGATTAGATTGTCTTCAAACAAACCAGGATCTAGTGCCCAACGTTTGATGACATTGAGTGTGTCGCCCGGCTTAAGTTGAATTTCCAGTGGTGGTTGAGTCTTATCATGTAACGCTTCATATTGAATGGACTGAGTTGCATTTACAGCCGGACCTTCTTCTTCAATCAAATTTGTTGCCGCAGGTCCAGCTGGAGCAGCGACTTTTTCGGGTTGTGCTGTTAATGGAGCGTCTGCTGCTTGCTTCTCTGTTGCATCAGCATAAGTGTAAGAAATGTTTGTGTTCAGTCCACCAATAAGCGTGGCAATAAATAAAACGAGTGTCCCTGCCCTCTTTTTGTTAAATTGATTTTTCACTACTGTCCCTTTCTTTCTTCTAGCCATTTAGTGATGATTTGTTTGTGTAAATCAAAAGCAATTTTTCCGCTTGAAAGTAGTAATGCCGGTATTTCGTCGACAGGGTGTATGATGACACGGCGTGCGTCGCTACCAGCTTTTGGTTCTTGATTAACTTCTTTGGCTAAATAAACCAGGAGAATTTCATTCCTGCCGGGTACGGCAAGAGTATCGAACCAACTATTGATTTCAATGGCAATTCCTGTTTCTTGGAACGCCTCACGTATTGCTGCTTGTTCGGGCAGCTCAAAAGAATTAACAAAGCCGCCTGGCAGAGCCTGATAACCAATTTTAGGCTCTACCCCGCGTTCAACTAAAATTAATCCCAGTTCGTTGTTTGTAGGATTTCGATAAGGAATGATGCAGATGGAGACAAATTTTGGATTATCCCAGTGTACAAAAGTACAAGAAGAATTGGTACACTTTAGCCGCTTCATATCTTCTTCAACTAATGCCAATTCAAGTTTGCTTGTACAAAAGGGGCAAAATGAAAATGAATTGGCGACAGGTTTTGGCAGCGCAGCTTTTCTTTTGCATGATGTTTTGCAATGAGATTTATGGCAACCGGATGTACGATGATTTGCAGGCTTCAATTTAAATTTGACCCGGACTAAAAGAGCAGTGGAAAGAACTAAAGCTATCAACAACATGTATGCTAAAAAGCTTCCAAGCCCCTGCGCGAACAGTGGCATGAAATTGTTTTCCATTTCGATAGCACTCCTAATTTGATAACTGAATTAGCGTACTAACGGCTCCAGAACTATTTTGTTTTGGCTGCAACGCAGGCACGTTATGCCCTCTGTCCTTTCGGCAATTGTGGCAGGTGTAATCGCGTCAGGAGCGTGGTGAATACGCAAATGCAATGCATGAGCCGCGGTGTAGTCTTCTTCGCAAAGGATGTGAAATTCAAAAGTAGCAAGAACATGATTCTCGTCTAACGTGCGAAATTCGAGCGTGAATTGATAAAGACGATGCTCGGGCAATTTCACTTCAACATTTGGAGCCGGACAAGAAGTAACGGATGTTTCTTGCTGGCGATGACGAAGCAAAGAGCTGAGCCCACCACCAAAGCGCGAAGCAAGTGTGTGAGGGCGTTGTGATGGTAGAGAAGGAACACTAATGCTTGAAAGTTCAATAGCTTCCGGACCACTGACTTTCCTCCTGATTAAAGTTTGTCCTTGAGAAATAAGAACAACTTCACATTCTTCGTTAACGTTTAGCCAAAGTCGACTTGGATGATCATGCGGAATTTTAACGTATGTCGTCGTATTGTGTTGAAAACTTTCAAATGTTCCCCTTGGGCCACATGCGGATTTTGGGTCGCAAACAGAAACACTGATCATATAATTCCTTTCGTATTGTTGTTTTTGATGAGGCGTTGTAGTCCAAGCTTTTTCAAAAGCTTGTGGCGGTTTTCTTTGTTTCGCAAATAATTGAAACTAATCAATGAGGTAACTATTTTAAGTAAGGCAGACAGTATGAGAAGCAGGTAAGGAAATCCTAAAATGGGCATTTGAAAATTCCTCCATCTACACTTTGTGTAGCTGCCATTAATAGATAATTTGTCTTATTGATTTAGTTTTGCTTTGGAAATTTGTTTAAAACCTAAGAGTGAAAAGGAAAACGAAGAGTGATGAGAAAATAACAGAGAGAAAATGACTTTATAAAGAGCTGTTATATGGAAGTTTATATAGATCTTGATCAAGTTCGCGCTAGGTATACTCTCTTTTTCTGATCTAACGACATACTAGATCATATTTTATGCTAGGAATATCAAGCCTTTACGGTAGTATTCTTTTTCTTTTCTGGGGTAGCATGTGAATCTAAAGAAAAGGTATATTCAATGGACTTTATTTGCAATTGACTAGTGAGGCTAGCGTAAGCATGATTTGCAGCCGAAACAGCGCTCTCTTTGCAGCGGGTTTAGTCATTTCTGTATTTAGCCATTTCTGTATAAGTCATTTATCAATGTTGCAAGTGTAACTAGCAATTCAAGACTTTGTTGAAGCTCGTTTGGCGTAACTGCGCTAGGTTTTATTTTCTCTTAAGTCTCTATGAAACCTTAACCAGGACTGATTCTAAAGACATATGATTTTTATCTCTTTTAAAACACATATGGTAATTATCAGTACTGTTCTCATTTATTCTACCTAGTGAGTTTGCTCTAATAAGTTTTATATTGCCTTTTAATAGACAACTTCTTTATTGTTTATCTACGTTTTTATAAGTTTTTTTCTTTTGTGAAGAGCAGGTCAATTAAGTAAGTTATCCAGGTAGGCAGTCAGTTTTGCGGTTTTAGTACGAAACTAATAACCTTTGCATAGTGCCACTACAGGAAGTGGCGGCACTAATTACACCATTCAGGATGTTTGCGGTTGAGGAGACAAAGATGGCCAAAGCAAGATCGAAGTCTGCACGTAAGTCACTCATGGAACCAATTATTTTGAACGTGTCTCGCTGTGAGCATAAGTTACCCAAAATTACGTTTCATTCTAGTGCATCGCTTGATGGTACCAGCTCTGATACAGAACTAGTTGTGATTCCTAAATTGCTACGCATGGCAATCCACCGTTCCCTACGTCCAAAAAATAAAACAATTGCTATTCTGTTTGATACTCGTCTGTCGGAAGGCAATTTTAGCGGCAAATTGGGCGAAACCTTGCGTGTGGAAATCCCTGGCGATGAAACAGCTGCTAAAGGCAAAAAGAAAGAAGCACTTTTTGTTGGCATTGGACCGCCAAGGAAATATTCTGGACAAGTTGCTTGTCGTACTTTTAAAACCATTATCGAAGAAGCGATTAGGCTTGGCGTAAAGCGAATAGCAATTCCATTTGTTCCTCATCCTGGGACAGGCGGCAGTGGTTTGGGACAAAGAAATACGGCCTTCAAGCTAAGACATATGTTGGACCAAATTTATCATTCTCTTTCGGAACAGCCAGCCTTAGAAGAAATTCAGATTTGTTGTTCGCCGCAAGCGCGTGTGCCAATCCGGGAAGGTTTGATGATCGAAAGTAGCAGTGGCGATGAAGGTTGCCGTTGCACGCAGGAGGATACGTCAGAAGGCGGCAAATAAATAAAGTGGCATAAAATTTCAATGGTTATCTAACTTTTTAACTTGGGCAAAAAACTGCCTAACATGTCTCAGAAGGAAGGTCTCATGATCTCTGGTAACGGCATTGACAGCATTGATAATGTTGAGTTGGAGCGGGCGTCTTTGGCAGCAGAAAAACTTAAAGCACACTTTTTGCAGCAAGAAGGTTTAATTGGCATGGAAAAAGGATATTGGAGTTGTGCCTGCGGCTCCAATCATTCTGATCATGTGGTAATTGAAGATGTTGAATATCCAAATGTTTACGGCAATAAACCAAGTGATATTGGACTTTGGTCCAAATGGCATTTGAAAGTTACGCCAGTTAAGTCTTTGTTGCGCAAACCACGCTGTGTTTATAACATTCCATTAAAGAGCATGTTTTCACAGTGGCAATTGTTTCCTCTGTTTCGCAATGCGTTTGCTGGCATTAATGTGCCAGTACAACGCCCACCTGTTTTTATCCAGTATGCAGAGCATGCAAGTCAGCAAGATCAATTCACCGAAGGCCATCTGGTGGATGTTCATGTTGATTTGGATCAATCATTGTTATTGCGTGTTAAAGAAGTAAGTGATAATTCTCCATTTACCAGTGTTGAGTTTCGGCTGACACGTGCGTGGGGACCATTTTCTTGTTCATCAGATCGCTCATTGATTTTCATGCGTACAGAGCCATATCAAAGAGTTTTTCAAGGCGGACAAGAAAGTACTGTCACTATCGATGATGCAATTCGCGTTGATGTAAGTAAATTACCTTCATACACAGTACGTGTTGAAAAACCAGGTAGTGTTGCCTGGTTGCCAGTTTTTCGCATTCTTGAGCTTGATGCTTCCTTGGGACATGCTCATTTGTTATTGCATGACAGTGTAGAAGTTTGCTAATTATAAATACTTTTAGTCTGTGGTGACTTAAATACCACCAGGTTGTGCTCCGCCTGCAATAAAAAGGAGTATAACAGTCCGACAGGACAAACATTTCTCTAGCCGGTTTTTTCCATGATGGAAAAACCGTAAATTTAAAATTGCTTGTTAAAAAATACAAGCAAGTTGCTACGGCAACTGAAAGGATTAAATATCGTGGATACTACAACTCTTCATCGCACAATTCGTTGTCCAAAATGTCAAAGCTTGGGACAGTTTGCAGAAGGCGGCATGATTATTTTAAGGCACAATAAACCTTGTTGTGCTAATTGTTTTGAGCCGCTTAACGAACGCTCTCATTTTGAACTGCCTGCATTGGGAAGTATTGATCACATTGTCATGTCTTTTGGTAGGCAAGGGCTTTTTTCAATTGCTTCTATGTCTGTCGAAGGTTCTACTAATATTTTAGTGATGCAACGCTGCAGTGGGCAAGATAATTTACAAGCTACTTGCCGAATTGAATGGGAATATTTTAAAAAGCCATTTGGTAGTTTAAAATACGCGCGTGATTGGGCAGAAGTAAAAACTGGATTTTCTTGTCAACTCCCGAAAGTGATTGATCAAGCCTGTCGGATTATTATAAGTAGTGATGATGATGCTTCTCCAAGTAGTGGAGAGCAGATGAATTTTGTCGGAGCTAGCTTAAAAGGTGACCGTAAAACAATTCAGTTTGTACGGTGTGTTATGGATACATCGCATCCTGAGTCTCAATGCCCGGTATTGCGTGTGCGTATTGAAATTGCTTGGACAGTGCCAGAAGCCGAAACGCAATTGTTTTATCCTGTCTTTCATCATCGCTGGATAAACGGAGAAGTAGCAGTAGGAGGAGGTTCTCTTTATACTGAGACTTTAAATTCTGCTATGGCTGCTATGCAGTCTCATCTAAGCGCATTACCAGGCGTTGACTACGATGCTAGGTTGTTCTCAAACTTAGCGACAATGAAACAAGATTTAGCCGCCAAGGGAAATGATTGCAGCCGACATTTGTATGTTGTCGCGGTGAAAGTAAACATAGCTCTTTTAACTCGCGCTTTGGCTCACGATTTACAAACACTTCCTGAGCCTCCTAATGCAAGAAAGAGAAATGCTCTATTTTCTGATTGGCTGGAAGCAAAGTTGCGCTTGTCAGATGATGCACATTGGGTCAATACTCTTTGGTGGCAAAACGTACGTGAAATTCCACTTGGAACTAATTTGCGAAAGCTTTTTTGCAGTTTGCCATCAGATAATTTCAGTTTGCAATTAATTACGATCGAAAGGTCTAGAACAGAAAGGGAATAAGTTATGAACACTATCGAACGCTGGATTCCTAGTCTGCGACTTGAAGAGCTTGGTCTTGTACTACCTCCTGCTTGTAAGGCAGCAGGTAATTATCGCCCAGCTGTTATTGTTGGTAATCGCTTAATCATCTCTGGGCATACACAAGATGATGCTGTTTCACCTGAAGAAACAGTATTTGGTAAAGTGGGTGGTTCGGTAAACACCGAACAAGCCTACCAAGCTGCTCGTGATATCGGGCTAGCTGTGCTTGCTTCAGCCAAAGCTGCTTTAGGTGGCAAACTTTCCCGCATTATTTGTCTGGTGAAAGCCACCGGTGTTGTAAATGCTGTTGAAACTTTCACTGATCATCCTAAAGTAATTAACGGTTTTTCTGATTTGATGCGAGAAGTTTTTGGTCCAGAAAATGGTGTTGGTGCTCGCAACGCTACGGGTGTAGCTTCGTTACCTGGTGGTGTGGCAGTGGAAATTACTGAATGTGAATTTTTGATTGAAGCAGATAATTTGAGCGAACTGTAATTAGGCGTTTTCATTTGATTCAATAGCCGCCTCTCTGTTGAATCCATTTTTGTGTAAGAGGAAGAGGCAAGAAAAAATAATTGCAGTGAAAGAACGACCATAGCTACGGCTTGTGTCGTTATTGCTGCAGTTTTTCGCATCGGCATACCAGCCTGGGGATAGATGCCGATGCGATTAAATTTACCAGGCAAAAAGAATGAGAGATCATATGAATACGACAAAGAAAACTGGAAGAGCTCCTTATTTCGTTAAGCATCCTAAGCTAGAAAAATTTGAAGAGTTATTTCACCATGTAAAAACTGCTGCTGCCGATCTGAAGGAAGCTAAAGAACAAGTGGGAAATGCCAAAGGAACTTTGCCTGGCATTTACCAAATACGTAGAGGTAGACAAGATAACTTTTTGGATCCGACAGAAGACGAAGGGACGCTTATACTTAAAGCAATGCAACGTTTTGCCGCGTATGAGGTAAAGCGTGCTGTTTTCAGCGTCAGAATAAAGCGCTTGCATGTTCAACAAAGATTGCTAAGAGAATTTCTTCATGCCAATGGCGCATTTCTTTTGCAGCAATTAACTCTGGATGATGAACATTCAATATACAAATTCAATGTAATTAATGCTGCTCAATTATTGGAAGAGACAGAAGCGTATGCCCTCATGTGCATAGGTTATAACGAAAGTCTTCCCATCTTTCTGGGTGCTACTGAGCTTGAAGCAAAATCGATCTTTGACCTTGTGCGCTTCTGCGAAGGTGTTAGTCATGACATAGTCATTGAAATGAATGGCGATCGATCAAAATCAAAGCTGGAACGAGAGAAAGCGGCACAAGCTAGGCTCAAGCAAATGGAGACAAGGCTGTCCTCTTTCGACCAGAACACACACTTCACCTGGCAATTCTTTGACTGTGCCGATTGTTCCGATGCAGCAGCTGCCATCACCAACTTGCAAGCAAATTATCATAGACTCTGCAACGCACTTAAATCAGTGACTACTTTAGCGCATCGACTTGCGCTTGATGCAGGCGCCAATAGTTATGAGGAGTGGAGAACTCATGGACTACTGGTTCCACAAGGTAAGGTAAAAGCTTTGGACTATGAGCTGCATCGAATTCAATTGGTAAAGGCAGTTCAGGAGCTAAAACTTCTTCTGCTTGATCGCGCTGGCTCCATTTTGCAAGCCTATTGTTTTTATGCTCAAAATCCAAAAGAAGCTCAAGATGTTTCCGGCGATGAATTGATTGCTTTTCAGCACAATCTAATGTGTTTGGGCAAATTACTAGCTGAGGCGCTATATTCTAACAGCATGCACTATATTGTAATATGTGGTGAGCACTATTCCATTCTCAACCTTCATGCACAATACCAGAAAGCTTGCCAATTTCTTGAGGGCAAAGGTACTCTTAAGAACGATGGCATTCTTTCGCAAGCGCAATGGTACAACGCTAAAGGCAGTGATTGGCATAACATGATCCGCGCTGTGCAATCAGACAGCTCCATTGAGCAGCCCCTTGCTAGTCTTATTGTCGGTGCTTTGCGTGTTATCATCAGCGATGAAGGGTTTGATCATCAGCGGCAACTTCAGCTAATAGAGGTAACGCTTGAAAATGCAAACTTGATCGAGGCTGTTTGTGAATGGTTTAGCCAAGCAGGATGGAATGTCACGGTTGAGTTGCTATCTTTCCCTAGGCACTTAATCTTGTCGCCAATGTAATATCTAGCACGCTAAAGATTGCTTTCCTGACCTTTTACAGCAGAGCGTTGTTGCGGCGTAGTAGCAGCGCTCTGCTATTTTTCCATCGCCTTTTTAGTAGGATTATCGTGAAACCCCTTTCTGTCTTTGTGCATTAAAAGACAAAGCATATTGGGTCAACACAAAAATGGTCAAGACCAAGACCGTAAATTTTTCGGTTCTTCTTTTTTTGTGGTTTCTGGGCACCGTATATAGTATCAGGATAAATCTTGCTGATTTTCTTAGCCTGGGCATTTTAGTTCTACCTTTATTAACTGATTAAATGCAGAATGGATTTAT